>NZ_BJYJ01000021.1 GCF_007991455.1 Chryseobacterium hagamense
GGAAACACGGTTGATTTCAACTATGCGACAGCAGCAGATTACAACTCGGACCAGACGGTTACCAAAGCCAACTCTCTGAAAGTGACGTCAACAAAGAACTTCAATGTCAAGGTAAAAGCGGGAGGTGCGAATTTCATGAACGGCGTTAACCTCATCCCTGTCAATGTTCTGACCATCAAAGCCGCGGCAGCTTCAGGAACCATGGGAGGAACGAAAAGCGCGGTTGTTTTATCGGCAACGGACCAGACTCTGGTAACCAATGCTCCGCTTGGAAGTGCACTGACCCTGAACCTGGACTACACCATCCCGGCAGCGAAGTCATCTTCTTCCGACATCTTAGGGAAACCGGCCGGAACGTATACGCAAACGGTGACTTATACAGCAACGGCTTTATAATAAAACATTATTTATGTCGTTAAAAATTAATGAGCTCAGAAAGTGATATAACTCTGAGATATCTTATGAAGCAATGTTAAACGGCCTATTTTAGTTATAAATTAAATTCAGGTAATCATTAAATAATTACAAGATCATATGGCAAATCTAATAAAAAAGCTATTGTTTTTACTTGAAATCGGTAATCATCAATTTGACAGCATCCTTTGGAAAACTCATCCGGAAAAAAGAAAAACTCTTGTTGATGATATTTTCAAATTTAAAATTCCCATCGGGAAAAGCAAAAAGGAAATATGTGAACTTTTTGGACATGAGGCCCATATTTACACTTCCAAGACATGGTCTTATCCTGTAGAATCAGATCAGTTTGGAAATACCCTTACTTCATTATCATTATATTTTAAAGATGAAATTGTAACCAATATAAGGTTAAAAATAAAGGAGTAATATTTACCATACAAAAAGATAAAAAATTTATTCTTTACTACCATTTAATGAATGCTTTTACAGAATGGGAAAGTTTTGTTCTGAAGATTCTTCATAAACTTCCATTGCATTGTAAGCAATCATGAATTTAAAATAATCCTCAGCACTCCCAAGTACTGGGGATTTTTCTGTTCATACGAAATGAATGATCGTGTAGTTATTTTACTACATCAACTTCTATTTTCCACTACAGGGAAAATTTTATCGCCGCCGTAGATTTGTATTGTTCAAAAGAGGACAAATAAACAGGAATAAAAAATAAAATAATACGATCATGACAAGACAAATCGCCATCGCGGCCTTAACCATCGGAGCATTCATCTCAGGAACCAACAATGCCCAGGCTCAGAATATGACGGCAACGACCACCGCAAAAATCACTCTGAACGATGTCATTTCGATCGATGCGGGAAGTACGGCCATCGGGAACACGGTTGATTTCAACTACGCGACGGCAGCAGACTACAATTCGGATCAGACGGTTACCAAAGCCAACTCTCTGAAAGTAACTTCAACGAAGAACTTTAATGTCAAAGTAAAAGCAGGAGGTGCCAATTTCATGAACGGCGTTAACCTCATCCCTGTCAATGTTCTGACCATCAAGGCAGCGGCAGCTTCAGGAACGATGGGCGGAACGAAAAGCGCAGTTGTTTTATCGGCAACGGACCAGACTCTGGTAACCAACGCTCCGCTTGGAAGTGCATTGACCTTGAACCTGGACTACACCATCCCGGCAGCAAAATCATCTTCTTCCGACATCTTAGGAAAACCGGCCGGAACGTACACACAGACAGTAACTTATACTGCAACAGCTTTATAATAATTTTTTTTAGTTTATAAAGGTTCCTTTTGTTACGTTTTCAGTAGTTTTGGGAATCTTTATTTTTAAACAATTTACACCATGCGCAAGTTTATTTACCTTTTCATTTTCTTCATCCTCATCGGGTCTTCTTCAATTCTGGCACAAAGCATCTCGATGTCGCCTACCCGTTTATTTTTTACCGGCAATCCCGGGGAAAAAGTGACCAAGACCGTTACGCTTCAGAACAGCTCGGATAAGGATTATGTTTTTAATCTCAATTATAAAGATTGGGTTAGAGAAGAAGACGGGAATAAGGTTTACCTTGATGCAGGCAGCTCAAAAACTTCCA
This sequence comes from Chryseobacterium hagamense, assembly GCF_007991455.1. Classification (GTDB taxonomy): domain Bacteria; phylum Bacteroidota; class Bacteroidia; order Flavobacteriales; family Weeksellaceae; genus Chryseobacterium; species Chryseobacterium hagamense. Next base: position 2,034 of record NZ_BJYJ01000021.1, read on the forward strand.
ATGCCTCCTGGATGTCGACTTTGGAAAACGCCATTACCGTTCCTGCAAAGACGACAAAGGAGATTGTAGTAACCATGCAGATTCCGGCAAACGCATCACTTTCTGCCGTTACAAACAGCATGCTGTTTTTCACCCAACTTCCCCAGCAGGCCGATAAGGCACGTATTCAGAATGGTATTGGGATCATTACTTTATTTGAAGTAGGACTTCACATTTTTTATACGCCACCGGGGAACCATGTGAAGAGCCTGGATATTACCAATATTTCAGAGGTGGGCGGTGACAATACAAAAAACAGAAAAGTCGCCGTGAACATCCATAATGACGGAAACACCATCAACGATGCCACCGTTGAGTTTGAACTGACCAACACAGACAGTGGCAAGGAAATAAAATTACCGGCCATTTCCATCTCCATGCTTCCCGATACCAATCAGGTTGTTCAGTTTTCTTTACCGGAGAACCTCTCAGGGAACTTCCTGGGCGTGGCAATTATCAAAATGGCAGAATCCAATGATTTACGCGTAGGCGAAAAAAACTTTAAATTTTAAAAAACGAAGTCTTGAAACCACAGAATGGAATACCGATATCAGTCCTGAAAAGAACACTCTTATTTTTTGCCTTTGTTCTTCTGGACCTTTCGTTGGCCTTTGCTCAGGATCAGAAGGATATCCGAATCCATTTTGAAAATGACAGTATAGCGGTTGAAAAGGGTTCTACTTTTACTGATTTCCTGGTCATTGAAAATAAAAGTTCTGAAACGGTTACCATTCAGAATATCATCCCTGAAGAACAATATCCGGGATTGCTTTTCTATCCCAAAAACGACTTTACCTTAGCTGCGGGCCAGTCTAAAAATCTTCCCGTGAAGCTGATCGCCAACCTGGATTTTATGAAGCTGAGATCCAATGAGATCAGATTCCAGGTTTCATATACGACCCCGACGGTTACCAGGACTGAAAGTGCCTCGTTCTTCGTTGACAAAGGCGAGAACAAAAACATCGCCATCTATACGGCCACCTACGAAAATTTCATTAATCCTGCCCTGCCCGAATCCTCGATTCAGCTGATTGTGGAAAACCAAGGCTATAGTAAGCGGACCGTTAAGATTGATCTGCAATCCATCCCTGATGGCCTGGAAATGATGCCCAGACAACAAACCGTTTCTCTGGAAGGCCTGGAAAAACAAACGGTTGAGATCAAAATTTCAGTCAGAAAACAGAATACGCTCTATCCGGAATTTAATATTAATGCAACCGCCACCGATCTGCTTGATCATAAAACCGTGGGAAGCAATACGCTCTACCTGGTTATTTTATCGCACAACAGACAGATTGCCCGGGGGACCGAAGCGACAAACGGAAGTAATTTTGCGGAACTCAGCTATAATGAAAACAGTTCAGGTTTCAATTATCTTCAGTTAAGGGGAAACACCTCATTCAGGATGACTGAGAATCTGAAATCGCGCTTCAATATGGGTGCCGATTACTACCTTGAGGACGGCCGTTACAACCTGTATGATACCTGGCTGGAACTGGAGAGAAAAAATACGGTATTGCGGCTGGGAAATGTTAACAGCAACGATTATGATTACCCGGTTTTCGGAAGAGGCGGGAAAGTGTCTTCCCGATTCGGTAAAAACAATCAGGTTGAAGTGCTTGCGCTGGAAAACAATTATAACCTGTACGGCACTTATTTCAGACAGACGGAAGGATCTACCATGGCCGGGGCAAAATATGCTTTTGGGAATGCCAAATCATTCAACGGGAAAGTATCTTATCTTTTCGACCATGATCCGCGCTTTAACGTAGATACGCAGGTGGCGAATGCAGTAACCTCATATTCAGTTAACGATAAGCATACCATCCGTATGGAAATGGGTCTGAGCAACGAAAAAGGCCTTTCGAACAGGGATGAAAATGCAGGTGCTCTGATGGGAGCCAATTACGAAGGAAAATTAGGACAGTGGGATATCCAATCGGTGAATTCCTTTGCTACCAAAAGTTATGCAGGGATCAAGAGGGGATCTTTTATCTCAAATCAGCGGATCGGCCGCCAGTTTTCCGATTCTCAGCGTGCTTTTATACAATATCAGAATTCGCAGGTAGACCCCGAATTCCTGAGTTTCCAGAATGTACCCATTCAACCCGGGAATACCGCTAATCTGCGTTATTATTTCAACAGTACCGAAGCTTTGGGAACCGGTTATCAGGTTTCTTTAAAGAAGTGGAATTTTCTGCTGGCCCCAAAGGTTGAAAGGCAGAGAACAGCCAGTTTTTATACCGCACAGGAACTTTTTTCTTACCGCCTGGAAACCAATATCAGCGGTACATTCGGTGCGCACGGATTGAATCTGATGGCGGAATATTCGTATTCAAAAGCAAACGACAATCCGGACTGGTTCAACAGCCTTAAAACAACCCTGTCTTACCGGTACAAATCCTTTTCCCTCAACGGAACAGCCCAATGGAACGCCATCAATGTCTTTGATTTAACTTCTTATTACAATACGGACCGTAATTTCGCCAACTACAATGTATATGCTTCGTATAATTTCCAGATGATGAATAATAATCTGACCGGATCTTTTTCAGCAGGAACTTCCTATTCGGAACTTTATAAAAACCTGAACAGCAATGTAAGCGGTAATCTGGAATATAAAATTTCACCTTCATGGTCTACCACAGGTTATTTTAATTTTTCAGGTTATAAATCCACAGCCGCTTATTCAAGCAGCGGCAATTATTACCAGTTCAGAATCGGCATTAAAAAATACTTTGCTGCAGCGACGGCCCTGGGCAACCATAAAGTGACTTTCCAGTTATTTGAAGATAAAAATTTCAACGGGCTCCTGGAGGCCGGTGAACCGGTACTTGCGAATGAAATCGTGAAACTGGACAATTTTGTTGCAATGACGGATAAGAACGGAAAAGTGGTTTTCCAGAATGTGCCTGAAGGTATCTATACCCTGAAGGTAAATGAAAGTGCGGGCGCCCGTTTAATGATAGATCCTGTCATTATGGTTGATAACAACATCAACCGCAAAATAGGTTTGGTAAAAAACATTAAGGTAAGCGGAAGATTAACCGAGGTGAAACAAGCCTACGATACTTTGGAAACGGATGTCACCGGAATCGTGGTATATGCAAAAAGTGAAGACGGTAAGATCTATACTGCGGTAGTTAACCAAAAAAATGAGTTTGAGTTTTTCCTGAAGGATGGAAAATACGACCTTTATATTGAGAATGACAAATACAGCTATACCCAACCCACCCAAACAATTCAGGTGACGAAAGAAGGTTATTCGAAAACCGTGGTTTTTGAATATAAGAAGAAAGATACCACCATTAAGGTGAAAAAGTTTTAAATTTAAAAGTATGAAAAAGATGAGGGCTTTTTTAACAGGAATTTTTATTGTGCTCTTCGGGTCTGCAGCCACGAAAGCCCAGGATGTATACCTGTCGGTTCCTGAAAATAACATTTTTAACAGGATTGAATTTACCTCAGTCCCCACAAGGGTAATGACGAACGCCAACAGAACCAACTGGGATTACACTTTTTTTGGACTAGGGCCCATAGCTCCTACGTTTACCTCGGTATCCGGGCCGAATTTCACCCAGTCTACCTCCTCATCTACTTTACCCGCCTCCACGCTGCTGTGGCAGCTGGAAAGTATGGGCGGGCAGCTGCCGGCTAACGGATATTCGGGTTATTTGCCCGGTTTTCAGTCGTTCAGTACAAGTGCTGTAAGATGGTTTGAACCGCCGGGGTCTGTTCTTTTCGGAGGAGGCTTCAACCGGGGAAATATCAATTTTACCTTTAAAATACCGGCTGCCCAGTTTGCGGCCAATACGTACCGCGCCGGGAACTACTCCATGGATATTACGCAGAACTATAATGATTTCGTGCCCCGTAATTTTAAAACCATTTTAGTTATTCCCCAATCCATGAGATGGATCACCTCATCTTTGACAAAATACGTGGAAATATCTTCTTTGAATGACTACCGGATCACAGGCAGCCGGGTATTGAGTCTGGATAATGCGGAACTTGCAAATACGGTTGATTTCAGCCTGTGGGCTAAAGCGGCTGCCATAAATATTCAGTTCACTTCTTCCAAAGGGGTTCCGGGAACCCGGAATATATCAGCCATCAAGCTGGGAAGTAATGGACCTGCCCTCACGACCAAAGCTTTATCTGCCGATTTTCAGAATTTTTCCGTGGCTAATTTCAGTGTGGTTGCAGGAAACCGGAACAGCTTCCTTCCGGAACTGTATGTGTCTGCGGAAGATTTTAAAAATCTTTTTTTTGAAGCCGGAACCTACACCTTTGAATTGAACTTCAATGCCAGAAGTGCAGACAACTCGATCAACAGTTTGCAGAATACGGCGGTCCAGCTGAAGGTACTCCCCCTGTCGGAGATTACCATCCCCAGTTCCGGGCGGAATGTAAACTTCAATTTTAATACCGCTGCCCAGTACACCAATGGTCAGTCACAGGTAATCCCGAACCAAATTGTATTGTCCAACAATGAAAGTTTTGAACTCTATGTAAAATCGGACGAAAATTATTTCAAGAAAGGCGGCCTGCAGACCGACATCAATTCCAATATATTGCAGATTGGTATGGATGGAAGTTCCGCAGATGTCCCCTTATCCAAAACTCCTCAAAAAATACTTTTCAACGGAACACCTGTCCTGGACCGGGGGCTAAATGTACGATACACCATCCCCCCTGCGGGAGCCCAAAGTCTGGTAGGGAAGGAAAATACCACTTACTCGATTAATATCTATTACAGCTTTACGGCAATTTAACCTTACTTTCCAAAACAACTTTTCCTTATGGACCATTTTAACGGCAATAATCAGGTGCCGGATCAGCATGATATGGATCAATTAAGTACATTCAAAAAAAAATATGCCGGTGCGTTTGATTTCTTTGTGTTCGCTGCTGCCAGGATGACCGGTGTAGAGCTTTGTACCTTGTCGGTGACCCATGACGGGCGGGTTTATGTTATTGCTTCCGGTGATGCAGCCCCTGATCAGATTCATCCTCAGAGCCCTCGCTTTCTTCAGGATGGCCAGACTTCGGTTTATGCATTCAGGAACCCGGAGTTTAAATTTCAAAGAAGCTATCCCATCCCCGGCTTTGAAAACAATCTTACCGTTCATCTGAATTTATTCGACCGGGAAAAGAAAAATCTGGATCCGTCAGAGGAAGAGCTCATCGATAAGATCTTGAACCAGGCGTCGAAATGGCATCTGGGTAAAGAAAAAGAGCTGGCAGAAAAAGCCTATGCCTTAAAATCGGAATTTATAGCCAACATGAGCCATGAAATCAGAACCCCGCTAAATGGGATCATCGGCTTTACAGAGCTTCTTTTAGATACCCATCCGGATGAAACACAGAAACAGTATCTGGAAATCATCAACCAATCCGCAGCTTCCTTATACAGCATCATTAACGATATTCTGGACTTTTCCAAACTGGAAAAACAAAAACTAAAGCTGAACCTAGACAAAGTGGAAATCGAAGAACTGGTTTCAGAAGCCTTCAATATTGTTGCATACAGCAATACCAAAAAGCATCTGGAAATGCTCATCGATATTGATGATACCATACCCCGGTATATATGGACCGACGCAATGCGCCTGAAACAGGTTTTCGTCAATCTTTTGGGCAATGCTTTGAAATTTACCGAAGAAGGCGAGATTGTTTTATATGTGAAAGTTTTACATCACCTGGGAGAAGGGAAAAAACGCATCCGGTTCGGTGTCCGCGATACCGGTATCGGAATTAACATTGAAAATCAGTCAGAAATTTTCAATGCATTTTCACAGGAAGATGGCAGTATAAATAAAAGATATGCAGGTACCGGTCTGGGACTTACCATTTCGAACCAAATCCTGGCACTTGCAGGCAGTGTTTTGCAGGTCGAAAGCAAGCCGGGAAAGGGCAGCGATTTTTTCTTTGATATTGAGTTTGATACGGAGGAAGAGGAATATGATTTAAGCTTAAGCGATATTAAGAACGTTCTCATTGTGGACGATAATGAAAACAACCGGAGAATCCTGAAAAGGATGCTGGAACGGAAAAATATCGGAGTCGTGGAATGCGATAGCGGGTTGAAGGCTTTGCTTCTGATCATGGAAAGGTCTGAATTCGATGTGATCATTATGGATTATCACATGCCCGTTATGGATGGCATTGAAACCATCAGAAAAATGAAAGATATGACTGCCGGGGCTACCCGGGCAGCACCGTGTGTTGTCCTGTACAGCTCATCCGACGACCGTAATTTACAGAATGCATGTGACGAACTGGAAATAGAAAACAGGCTCGTAAAGCCCATCCGGATGAAACAGATGTACCAGGTTCTGTCTACGCTGAAGAGCACTGAAAAGAAAAAACCGGAGCCCGTAAAAAATGTTGTAAGCGAAGTAAATAGAAGCGAAATAAAAATTTTAATTGCTGAAGATAATGTTGTTAATTTACTTCTGACCAAAACCCATCTGAAGGATATTATTCCACAAGTTTTGATCATCGAGGCAAAAGACGGGATGGAAGCGGTTGAAAAATACCAGCAAGAGAGCCCTGATCTTATTTTTATGGATATTCAGATGCCCCGTCTCAACGGCATTGAAGCAACCCAACAAATCAGGGCCCTTGAAAAGAATATCGAAATTCCTATTATTGCACTGACGGCAGGAAGCCTTCCCGGTGAGAAAGAAAAATGCCTGCAGGCCGGGATGTCTGACTTTTTAACCAAACCTTTATTGAAACAGACGCTGTCTGATATGGTTCAAAAATGGTTTGGCCGATAAATCAGAAAAAAAAGTAAATAATAAACTATTATTTAAAAAATATAGTATATTTTTAACTTTTGATATTGAATTTTATGAATGATTTGATCGACGGACTGCAGTTAAAAATCGAAAGACTTGAAAATGAAATCAATTTCAGGAACGGACTGATCTCAATGTTGTCTCATGACTCAAAAGAACTTTTCGGAAATTTTCTATGGCTTATTGAAGCGCTGGAAGAAAAGACCATAACTGAAGAAGATTTTTTTAAGTTATTGCCGCAGGTGAAAAGCGATGCCCGGAAGAATCTGCAGACGGTTCAGGACAGCACTGCCTGGCTGAAAACACAATACGGGGAATTTAAAATTAAGCCCGTTACAATCATGGTAACGGATCTTTTTCAGTACCTGAAAGAAAAATACGCTGCCAGATTACAGGAAAAGAACATTAATTTTTATTTTAAAGGAGACCACAATGCCGTCCTTACCAACGACCGCCTGTTGCTGGAATATGTTTTGGATAAAATTTTAAACAATGCGGTAAAATTTTCCTCGCCGGGGCAGGATATTTATTTACAAGCGGTTACGGAAGACGACCGGATGGTGATTTCTGTAACTGATTCCGGAACGGGAATGAATGAAAAGTATTTATCCGGGATCTATACTTATGATAACCCCGTATTCCTCGGAACTTCGGGCGAAAAAGGTGCCGGATTAAGTTTGAAAATTGTAAAAAATTTTATATCCTTGATGCGCGGAAACATTACCATTATTTCGTCTGAAAATAACGGAACAACAGTTTCCCTTTTTTTACCTAAACTTTAATCAATGAAGGATTTGAAATTAAATATCCGTATTGTTGTAGCAGATGATCATGGTATTGTCCGGATGGGTCTGATACAAACGATAAGACGGCTCATGCCCGATGCCCTGATTTCAGAAGTAGAAGATTATAAATCCCTGTACAAACTGATTCTGAATGAGGAACTGGATCTGGCTATTATGGACGTTAATATGCCAAACGGTACGGTTCAGGAAGCAATAGATTATATAAAGATCCGCCAGCCTGAATTAAAAATTCTGATCTTTTCTTCACAGGATGAAGAACTGTACGGGATGCGTTACCTGAAAATGGGTGCCGGCGGCTATCTAAGCAAGCAAAGTTCTACTGAAGTCATTGAGGCGGCTTTAACGGCAATGCTCACTAAAGGCCGCTACGTAAGTGAACAGGTTAAAGAAGCGATTCTTTTAGAATCCTTAACCGGTACGGCAAAAACGTCCCCCTTCGAAGCGCTTTCCGACCGCGAACTGCAAATTGCCAACAAGCTTGCAGAAGGCCTTCCCCTCAAAGAAATTTCCAATCAGCTGAACCTCCATTCATCAACGATCAGCACCTATAAAAACAGGCTTTTTGAGAAACTGAAAATACGGTCTATCCCGGAACTGGTGGAAATTCTCAGGATGTATAATCAGTAAGCTATTCTCAGAAGAGACCGTCTGCTTTCCGTGTCCTGTTGTTCATCCAACCCTCATCGTTGCTTGCTGAGGGCCATGCCTGTCATCCCGGTAAATAAGAATCAGTCATATATCCTCATTCGGATCCTTCGCTTATTTACTTCAATACTCCTGGAAGCAAATAAGTTTTAAAATAAAATTCCGGAAGTAATTCAGATGTTTTTTTCTTTGGTTATTCCTGCTCCATCATCAGCATATTGTACAATTTCACTTACAGGACCACCATTTTTCAGTTTCTATTCAATTTTATAGATATAATTGTATTTTATTTTTTGAGCTTTATGATACAATTGTTCAATGGAATATTGTTTATCATTAATTTCAATACTTTTCACATTGGATTTCCAATCGAAATGATCTGATTTTTCAATCTTTAACATGGCATGGGCAGGAATGTCAATCGTAATACGGTCATTAACAATTGTTTTTTCCAGCGTTATTAATCTTTTGCTTTTCGAGAATTCTTTTGGTGTTGATATCCGGTTTTCATATTTAAAGTCTAAATGTACATCATAAACAGTATCCGGATCCGCTGATTTATTTTTTCTGAAATTAATCGTTACCGTTTGTTTTGAAGAGGTAAGGTTCTGAATAAAGAATTCCGTCGAAACTGAGCAGCTGACCAGTACCAAAAGCGTCATAAAAACCAAACATATTCTGATTTGCCTCATGAGAATATAGCTTTAGTGAAAATACCTGTGACTTTCATATAAGGGTCTAAATTACAAATTTATTCTCTATAAATGCATATAATTTCAGCCATCCTGTAAATCCGTAAAAACAGGATGATGATAGAACTGTGATTTAAATCCGCATTATTTCAAATCGTTACACAATTAAAACAGGTTGAAGAATAAATCTCCAACCTGTTAAATCCTCCGGTTGATCTGACCGTTCTTTGCCACTTTGCCCGGCAGCCCGGATACTCTCCAGCTTAAACTTTATTTTTTTTAAAAATATGATCTGTATTCTTTCACTTTATATTTATACCGTATTGCTGCAAGCTGCTCATCTTCAAAATAAAAAACCAAAAAATATTTTTTATTAGGGGTAGTCTTTATGGGTAGTTTCCATTTATCGGTATAAGTGTCACACAGCTTTTCCTCTCCGAATAATTCCTTTACTTCTATCTTGGTTTTCCCACAAATTGTATGGTCATGAAGCACTTTTGTTATCGGCACTTTTTTATTCCTTATCCATACATTTTGAAGCTGATTACCGGGATACTTAAGAAATTTCTGAAAAATAATGTTGATCATAAGCATGAGATAAAAATTAGAAGTTCTGTTTCTGCTTCGTAAGATCCTTTATCCAAAAGGAATAAAGAATCAACGGTTTTTAATTTATTTCCAAAATGTCCAAACTTTACCGTTAAAGACAGCCAGCTGCTTATTAACCGTATCATACACCATCATTCCTGCAGAAGGATTAATAATGTTCAGATGCGGACTCGCTGCTTTGGGTAATACCATGGCTTTATCGTTGGCTTCAAGTACCAGAATTCCCGGAGTCGACGTAAGTGGTCCGATAGCCATTTTAGCATTTATATTTTCTGTCGCGGCGTTCTGAATTAAAGTGCCGTCTATATTGGTTAACGGGTCTACAGTAGTCCCGCTTGTATCCACAGAAAGATCTTTCCAGGCAGAAGCATATTTTATTTTCACTTTTTTATCGGTAAGATCGTAAATCATTGTTCCGTTTACTGCACCGGTTGCTGCAGCCGCAGATGTTACCCACGGTAAAATCATACCCCGATTTGCTGTCCCGAATTCCAGGGAAACGGCCGGTGATGACAGTGTTGTTTTTCCGATAGCAACCTGGGCTGAAATCATTCCTGAAAGAACAGTGAACGATATGATGAATATATTTTTCATTTTTATTAAACGTTGGATTATGAATTAGTTCGTAGGGCAACTTTGTGTATTAAGACATGACCAACCGGCAGGCGTACCTGTCGTATTAACCTGTAAACAGTCTAAGGTCGTATTGTATACCATCATACCTTCAACCAGGTTCACTGCAGGAATCGCTGAGATTTGCGCTGTAGTCAGCCTGTTGATGACAAATCCTTTGGTCTTGGATTCCAGTGCGGTCCATGCACCATTTCTAACCATCGGCCAGTTCGCATTATTTGCACCTGCTCTTCCGAGGGAAGTAATTCCCTGCAAGGTACCAAGAACTGCTCCACCGGTAGTAACAACCGGCTTATAACAATAGCATGCTGATACGGAAGCATTTTGAGAATCACCAATGCCCTGTCCCTGGGTTCCTGATGTATCGGCAAGACCTCCTGCATTTACCTGGACGGGAACACCATTTATATTTACACAATTTGCAGCATTACACAGGTTTTGATTGGCAGCTGAAGAACCCGTTCCTGTACTAAGACCCGGATGCGCACTGACCAGCATGCTGTAGGCAACATTTTCATCTCCTTCCATGGCATCAAGACAACCGTCGTTATCGGAATCCAGATCCAGGCTGTTTATGATTCCGTCACCATCCGTATCCGCTGTACAGTTGGCGTTGTATACTCCGAAAATAATTCCGTGCGGGTCATTATTTCCGGTCAGGGTCATGGTTAATGAAGCAACATCCGCAGGCACAAGAAAAAAGGTATACCCCTGCGGCGTACTGAAAGGTGTATTGGTCGTAAAGGTCGTTCCGCTTACGCCAGGCGTAGTGGAAACAACACCGTCTAATAAGGAATACACTCCGGTATTGAAGACATTGGCATTGGCCGCGACGGTCAAGGGAACGGAAAATGTATTGGTAACGGAAGTGTTCTCTCCTCCCAATCCGGCGATACCTATAATAAACTGATACCTATTATTATTTGAGCTTAAAAAATTAGCGGATACTCCAAAATTAATGTTTAAGGTTCTCGGAACGGTGCCTACAAGGTCCAGATAAGTCGTGGAAAAAGAAGCCGTTTGGGCGCCGTTTACCGAAATAGCCGTAGAGGCAACCGGCGGCGTATATACTCCCCATCCGTTTCCGGTTCCTGAGGTTTTGGTAACGGTCACCCCACCTCCGGGTAATGCGGCTCCGCCCGGCGGGACAAGCGGGACAACAGCTGTATTGGTATTTGATAAGCTGGTAGCGGTAGCCGATGATACGGAGGCCATCGTTACCGTAGCGGCGCATCCTTCCGCGCTGTCCGGAATTCCATCATTATCGTCATCAAGATCTGCACTGTCCAGGATGCCGTCCCCGTCAGAGTCCGCATCGATAAAAGCTTTATAGGTACAGCTGGTCGTACTTCCGTTCAGGTCTACGGTTAAGGTCCTGTATCCTCCCTGCCCCGTTCCGTTATATGTTAAGGGTACGTCAATAAAGGCGGTATTGCCAGTGATCGCAGCAGAATATGCAGGATTGGTAAAATCCGCACCGGTTACGTTAATCGTGTAGGTACCGGGAGTGTATACATTGGAAACGGGAATACGAAGCGTTCTCTGGGAAGAAGTCCCTGATACGTAAGGTGCCGTCCCCTGAAGCGCCATAGCTCCGCAGGTAAAAACGAAAGGCTGGAAATAGTCGACCGACGCCAAATCGATGTTAGACGAACTTAAGTTGGCCACATTATATTGGGTGAGGTACTCCGAAACACCTGTGTTTATATTGATCCTGTAAATTACTACATTATCATTGCCATTTCCGGAACTTAAAAACACATATCCGTTCAGATAAGCGGTTCCGCGGACATTTCCTGCATCCGTGGCTGTACTGACGTTGGCATCTGCATTTCTTACCCCTACAGGTCCTGAAACGGCTGCAATCTGAGTTGCGGTTGCTGTAGTGGCGCCGGTAATGGCGATACGATATAAATATCTGGTGTAAGTAGTTCCGGAAAGATTCTGCAGAAGCGTATATACGTTGTTCTGATAATCATAAAAGGTGTCACTGGCAAAGATTGTGGAAGACGAAGCGTTCCATATGGCATCGCCGGTAATGGTCATTGGGGTGGCTGAAACGGTGGGATAAAGCCTGTAAAGGTTTTTACCGTTAAATCCGAAAGACTGTCCGAAATAGGGTCCGATCACATTATTTGTACCGATTCCTCCAATTCCGACAGGCAATGTCAGGCCGGTTGATACTCCGTTCTTTAACAGCGGGCTGCTGGCCGCAGTATTGGAATTCAGGAAAACCAGCGGGCGATTGGCTTGTGTATCATCATAACCGACAGCCAGATTACTGACTGATGCACCATTATTACCGGCATAATAAGCGGGGGCCGTAATGCCTGCAGGCAAAGCGGCAGCAACCGTAGAAGGCGTTGTACCGGTAATATCATAGACAAAACCTGTTCCTGCAGAGGATAAATAAAGCTTACCGGAGCTTTGGGAAAAGACTGAATTATTTGCAGTACAGACAAACAAAACCGTAAGTAAAACATTGAAAGGTGTGATTCCAATTCTGCAATTTCTAAAAAACAGGATGATTAAATCCACCGGATGAATAAAGTTCTTCATAATACAGATACTATTTTTACTATAAAGCCGTCGCAGTATACGTGACTGTCTGCGTATATGTTCCGGCCGGTTTACCTAAAATATCGGAAGATGACGATTTTGCTGCAGGGATGGTGTAGTCCAGGTTCAGGGTCAGTGCGCTTCCCAGCGGAGCGTTGGTTACCAGAGTCTGGTCCGTTGCCGATAAAACAACTGCGCTTTTCGTTCCTCCCATTGTCCCGGAAGCGGCCGCTGCCTTGATGGTCAGTACATTGACAGGGATTAAGTTGGTTCCGTTCATGAAATTGGCGCCCCCTGCTTTCACTTTCACATTGAAGTTCTTCGTTGAAGTCACTTTCAGAGAGTTGGCTTTGGTAACGGTCTGGTCCGAGTTGTAGTCTGCTGCCGTAGCGTAGTTGAAGTCAACCGTGTTCCCGATGGCCGTGCTTCCCGCATCGATCGAGATCACATCGTTCAGGGTGATGTTTACCGTTGTGGTGGCAGTCGTATTCTGAGCCTGGGCATTGTTGGTTCCTAGGATGAATACTCCGATGGTTAAGGCTGCGATGGCGATTTGTCTGCTCATGATCGTATTATTTTATTTTTTATTCTTGATTAATTGTCCTCTTTTGACATTACAAATCTACGGCGGCGATAAAAGTTTCCCTGTAGTGGAAAATAGAAGCTGGTGTAGTAAAATGACTACAGGATGATCCTTCTGGATTAAAAGAAACCCCTCAGCAATTCTTAGTGCTTAGGGATTATGTAAAATGGTTTTTAATGTTTTTATAACGTGAATCCGGCCATATCAATATCATATTCCGATATTTACTTATTCTTATAAATTCCAACAAAAAACCCCGTCATTTCTGACGAGGTTTATATTTTGAATTCACATGAATAAATTATCCCTGTTTTCTGTGGGTGCTTTTCGGAGCGGATTTTGCTGCGGAAGTGGTTTTTACTTTCGGAGCGGCAGGCTTTTCAGCTTTCGGAGCGGCTTTTTTAGGCGCTTCCTTTTCTGCATTCAGGTCTTCCGTCTGGGCCGGCTCGCCGTCCAAAGTTTCAGGCTCTGATTTTACGAAGCTCTCCGGAGTGATGTATCCCGCTTTCTGAAGGATGTTGTACCATTGTGCCAGTTTTTTGATATCGGAAGCATACACCCTGCCCGTATCATAATCCGGAAGAGAGGCCGTCATGAATTCTTTCAGTTCGGCATCACTTGCTTTATGAGGAATCGCTTCTTTGTAATTATAGTTTTTAGCAATATTTTCAAAAACTTCGAACAAAGGAACTTCTTTATCAAAAGTGAACATCGCAATGTTATCCAGTAGGCTTACCTGGCTGGAGTTGCCGATGCTTACTTTTTTCTTGGTCGTCACATCTTCGATAATGAATCCGTTTTTTAATTGGGAAACCAATTTAAAAAGTCCCGGTTTTCCGGAAATTGAAATTATTTTTTCTAACAGCATAATTTTTATTTTTTTAATTCTGCGGTCGGCTCCTGCACTCCGGCGGGCTCGGTGTAAGAACCTTCTGCGTTTTTATTTTTTATTTTATTATTAATTCAGATTATTTTGGAAACCTCATTTTATAACCGATGCTTACGTCGCCCTGGGTAATTTTGGTCAGCTTACCTTTTACCAGCTTTTTCTTTAAAGCACTTAAATGGTCGGTAAATAGAATTCCCTCGATGTGATCATACTCATGCTGGATTACGCGGGCTCTAATATCGGAAAAAGTTTCTGTATGTTTTACAAAATTTTCGTCATAATATTCAATTACGATGGTTTCTTTCCGCTTTACATCCTCCCGTACATCCGGAATGGAAAGGCATCCTTCATTGAATTTCCACTCTTCCCCGGATTCTTCAAGAATCTGCGCGTTGATAAATACTTTTTTGAATTCTGCCAGTTCATCCTTGATATCCTCGTAATCTTCATCTTCCGCCAGAGGGCTTACGTCGATCACAAAAAGACGGATATCCAGACCGACCTGAGGTGCGGCCAGACCAATTCCGTTGGCACTGTACATCGTGTCGAACATATTCCCTATCAGTTCCTGCAGCCCGGGATAATCTTGATCTATATCCTTGGCTACTTTTCTTAAAACCGGGTCACCAAAAGCTCTTATCGGTAAAATCATCTTGTTCTTTGTTCTAAAAAATTCTGCAATATAATGGTTGCACTTACTTTATCTATTAATCCTTTTTCCTGTCTCTGCTTCTTGCTTTTCCCGCTTTGGGAGATAAAAAACGAAGCCATTTTGGAAGTGAATCTTTCATCGAAGCGGTGAACTTTCACAGCCGGAAATTCCTTTTCAAAAACTTCTATGAATTTTAAAATATCCTTTTCCACTTCGGAAACGTTTCCCTTCAGGTCTACCGGAAGGCCTACCACAATTTCATCTACCCGGTTTTCGCTGAAATATTTCTTCAGGAATCCGATGGCGGATGAAGTCTGTACCGTATCCAGGCCGCTTGCAATAATCTGCATGTCATCCGTCGCAGCGATGCCGCAACGTGCCTTTCCGTAATCAATTGCAAGGATCTGTCCCATAGGTTTGCAAATTTAGTAAATTTTAATGATTTTATTCCAAAAGCCGTTTTTTATTCCCTTAGAGCCTGTTTAAATCCGGCGTTTATTTTTTGCCATTCAGCGATTAAGGTATTTTAGCTTTAAAAATCAAGGTATTGGCTGTTTAGAGGCATTCAATTAGTTCAATGGAAACCATCGTATAATACCCATTTTTCTTTATACGTTTTATCGCAGGCGTATTTTATGAAGAGTGGCTGAGGTAATTGAATAAAAAGGCAACACTTTTAGAATAAAATTATCCCAAGCCGTAGCTTGGGATTTTAGTGGGTGATTTAAACTTCTCTATAAAATTATATAAAGTTTTGTTTTCTAATCTTTTTTACGTAATAGATACCAATAATTAACTGGGAAGAATGCTAAAAATACCCGAATAATTACTCCAAATTTTCTTTCAAAATATTTGCCGGAATCAATGCCAAATAATAGGAAAAAGGTGATTAATAAGAAAACCAAAATGGAAAATATATAAACTTGCTTCTTATTCGGAATTAACATTGTGAGACTTAATAGTATAAAGGAAAATATGAGGTGAGAAATTGTAAAAACATCTAAATTCCCCTCAAAATCTAAGAAATCAAGATTACTTAAAGCTATCAAAGTTAATATTCCAATGAAAAAATTTGCAATTAAGCGGTATTTTTTCCAAGTAAAAAATATAATCGCCAGTGTAATAATCAATAAGGATATTTGAAAAAAATTCATATTTATTTTAAAAGTATTTTAAACGCCTCAGTGACATAAAATCCACCTATATTTATTTTAGGATTGATCCAATTATTTATTTCTTCAACCATAATGTTATTTGATGGTAAGCCTTGTTCAACAATATATTTTTTTGTAAGCTCCAGAACATTTTTAGCTATTTGTAGATAATTAGTCTTAATTCCATCAATTGATGCTAATATTCTAGGAGAATTTGCATAATAGACTGGGATATAAATTTCCTTCTTTCCTAAAAATTTTGCAATTTCATAATCAATAATCCCTTTCATAGAAGGTTTTTTATTTATATTTCTTGCGAGAAAATTAACCATCTTATTAAACAAAGATAAATCTAATTTTGAATATTCCAAATTATATTTATTTGCAATAAGCCATGCTAAGTTTTCTACATATATTAGATACCAATTTGGACGTAAATAAATCATATCAGGATATCCGCCATCTACAGAGAGATGTTCATCAGTCAACCCATTTGCACCATACATAATAAAATCAGAGGTTCCTTTTGGCAGATATATATCTTTTAACGCTTCTTTTAATGTTTTGCCTTTAAATATATCTTTCTGCTTAATTTCATTTTCTAGAAATTCGGCACCATATTCCTGCATATAATAATTAAAGAAAGTTACCCATGGTTCTACTTTGCTCTTAAGATTCTGTTCGGAACCTACCTGCCAGGAATCAATATATTTTTTAATTGTTTCGTCATCAACTTTTTCTAAATTAATATGTTCTTTAATGTCATCAGGTTTTAAATTATCAATTTTAGTATGTGCATATGTATCACCAAAACGATGTAAGAGTTTCCCTAATTCTTCTATTTTGTCATTCGGTGTATATAAAAACTTTATAGCGGTAAAAAACTCCTCAATTCCGTGAAAACCTCCGGTAAGTGAGTGAATCTTCTGTTGTGGGCCAAAAGGATGACCCCACGTATCATTTAATTCAAATCTTTCTTCACTATGTATTGTAGTATCCGGCGCTTCTGTTGCTTCTGCTAATGTTTTAGCTAATTTTTTATCCATACCTAACATCAGGCAAACTAAGTAAACTGTGCTATAATGTCCATCTGTTTCATATTTTAAAAACTCATCATATTTCCTTTTCATATCTAATAACATCTTTGCTGATGGAAGTGGCGTAGCCGGTAATCTCAATGAATCTACTTTATTGAAATTTTTGCCAAGGTTGTTTTTAGGTAATCTTAATGCCGTAACTCTATCTTTCATCTGTTTTCAATTTTAAATAAAACTAAGCGGCGAATGCCGCTCAGTTTCTAGGTTAGATTAATCTTTAGGTAATGTACTCTCTGTTTTATCAGAACGGTTTAACTGAATATCTCTCTGGATAAAGCTTGTATCGCTTTCCAATTCCATAGGATTTTCACAGTTCTCCGGATTATTCTCATGGAAGATCGGTAAAGGCTGGTCTACCGGCAGTCCTGTAGATTTATCCTGCAGGATAGTCAATGTCGTAGGAAGCCTTGTAATCCAGAATTTTCCTTGCGCTTTTCCGGTTGGCTGACGCATTTCATCAACAATACTCATATATAACGGATCACCGATAACCGGAACCTCACCACCGTTCCAAATTTTTCCTGTGGTTAAGAAAAACTGTACGGCATCTTCAAAGCCTGGCTTAACCGTTACAATCACTCTCGCCATACCGGCCTGCAGGAAGCTTCTGAATAGTGGATCCACACTTTCGCTTACATACATTTCCTGCCACATTTTACGGTTGGCCCAATAATAAGGATAAAATGTATAATCCATAATTTCCCATTCAAATGCCTGTTCCAAAAATTTAGCAAGAGCAGTATATTTGTCTAAATCTTCGTTTAGGTACACCTCAAAATTTTCCATCTTGTCCCCATTCGTGAAGTTTTGTCCTAAAACATTTAGATAGTCCTGTAATAAATAGGCTACACAATTATGTTTTAAAACGTCATGTTCCATATAACGATAAAAGTTGCTGGATTTTTCTTTTGCTTCAGCTTCTTTATCTTTTTGTTCTGCATCCAGCTTAGCCTGGTCATCAAGGAATTTTTTATATGCCGCTTCATAGGCTGTGATAATGGCATTGAAGTTTTCAGTATACCATTGTTGCATGAAGGTTTCAGATAATTTACACGTTAACGTTACACCAAATGAAACATTTTTAACATTTTTTCCCCTATAGGTAAAATTGAACGTACCTTCAAGATTTAATCCATCTTCATCCCAGGTTCTCTGAAAAGGACTTTCAAATGTTATAATGCCTCTCAGGCCTCCTTTTCCGTTATCAATATACAATATGCATGGCGTTACAAACCATCCATAACTTGCTGTCACCTTAACACTCATTTTTTTCGCCGTATAATTTTGAGTAATATTGATTGGGACTGCAATGGGACCGAAATCCCCGGTGGTATTGGGGCTTCCTGTAATGTTCTGGTTGATCTGCAATTCTTCTTTGGGGAGATCCGTCAATTGAACCCCGTAAATCTGTGCCCAATATTCGAGTAACTCCTTTGTAGCAGCTTTAGGATTCGGCATATTGTGAGGTCTCTCTGCTTTTCTCGGATCTACCGGAGCTGTAAGAATATGACCTTTTGAAACAGCTGAAGATAAGCGGTGTAATTTTGCAGGTTCGGGAATCATGAATTCAAACATGGTACGCTTACCATAGTTGTAGATCTGATTCTTCATCTTTTTATCGATCCATCGGTAAACTCCGGTAATATGTTTGGGTGACGTGTCAGAGCTGTCCGTATTGGTTACCTTTCCCCGGTTATCGAATTCATGAACATTGGTTTCGGTGTATTCCTTAATAATCTTCTGAACCCTTTCTTCGGAAATTTTCGTAAGGACTTTTTCCATTGCCTTTTCCGTAATTTCCTGAGACTTCATTACTGCCTGCCTGGTGCTGTCATGCTGCGCTGTATTATTGGCATAATCAGCTCCGATCTCAAACTTATTCGTTAATCCGTCAAAACTATATCTCGTATGGGCATTAAAAGCTTGTTGTCTTTCAAGTTCCTTCGCAACTTCGGTTTGCATATCTGCTCTTGAAGTCTTTCCTGTATCAGAAGTTTTTTCCGTTTCCTGGGATTTTGAAGTCGTATCGGTTATTTCAGAATAGTCTCTTGCAACAGATGACTTGTGTCTTAGCTCGCTTGCCATTACATTCTCAATATTAGAAACTTCTCCCGGAACATATGCATGCACACTCTGAACAACTTTCAGATAATCGGCAACCCCTAATCTCTTGATTCCAAAATGTTTTCTTTTAGAACCTTCCTTTTGGGATTCTGCATCTGTAAAAGCAGCCCCTTTCAGAATAAGCTTCCCGGTGTAAACTTCCTTATTGCTTAGACGGGACAGCTCCATATAAGCCTCTCTTCCATTTGAAAAAATTACCTCTATTAAAAGCCCATTGATATTTTGAAATTTATTAATCAAACTTGTAGGGAAAGTAATTTTATCATCAGATACCGCGATATGGCTGTATTTTTCTTCAACATGGCCTAAGTCAGTATCTGCACTTATTTTAGCATTGGACACATTCCAGGACGTATCCTCCACTTCAAAAGAAAAGTCTGCAAAAGATCTGGCTTCCGAATAGATCGAATAATAATTATAAGCTACAAATGAATAGGCGAGAGGTGTTTTTGAAGTATTATTTACTACAGGAATTGCTGCCCCACCTACATTTACGTATTGTTCCTGTTGTAACCTTCCATTTTCGATTGCAATTTGAGATTCTGAAGAAATTTCTCGCTCTACTATATCTATTGCTTTTTGTAAAGTATCAACATGCCGGTTGGCCTGAAAGGTATTTGCTCCAATTTCTGCAATAATTTTAGACTTCGCTTCAGGAGTACTTTTTGAAAGTTTTACAAAATCTGAGCTTAAGAAGATTTCAACAAATAAATCAAAAGATTTTGGAGAAAGATTCTGCTGTAGGTATCTCGAACTGAGTTCTTCAAAGTAATTAAATTCAAATGGCTGCACCACAAATTCTTTTAAAGACTCATAGAGCTTTTCTTTTTCTTCTTCTGAAGTTTCCGGAGTAATTCTCTTTTCAACAGCCAATACTTTTCTTTCGAATAGCTGTAGTGCCTCTCCATAAGTTTTCAGGTAGTCTGAATAAGCATTTTCATAGGCTTCGTTTTTATCTTTATTATAATCCTCTTGAAGGCTTTTTAACTCAGATTTTAGTTGTATCAAAGATTCTTTTCTATAAGTAGCCTTACTTACGACTAAGTTTTTTTCGGCCTGGGAAATAAGCCTTTGTTGTGCAATATTTCCAATTTTATCCTCGGAAGTTGATCTCGAAGTATCTGATGTAGATACATTCAAACCATTATCTTCAGAAAAAAGATATTTCGGAAGTACGATCTTACCAATCAGCGCATTTTCTAAAGGTTCCTTCTCTCCATTTGCCTTTATAACATCTTCATCAATCTCCATATGCTGGGCAAATCCAATATGAAGAGCTTTCAGGACATGACCGATTGCCTCCTTTGTATAGAAGTCTTTTTGGGTAACAACCTGGTAAATAAAGTTGTTCCAAAGATTTTGGAACAGCTCTAAACCTTTACTATTTAATTCTTTATTACTAAGATCAATTAAGTTTCCATAAAAAGTTTTAGTAAACTTAAAATGAAAGTCATCAAGTTTTTCATTTTTTGAGATTTTTCTTCCGATGATCAAAAGTTGTCCAAAATCGCTGGTTTCAATTTCTTTTTCTGTTTTAAAACTGGCAGTATCAAACTGACGTGCAACTTCAGACAACACATTTAATTTTAAATTTTTTTCAGCATCACTTGCAATAGCTTCATCAAAAAGCCCTTTTACTCCGGAAGGTCTGTGAATAAATCCTAGATTTCTTCTTTTTGTTTCTGTGAGTTGGGGATTTCTTAAGCTTACGAATCTGAAAAGCGTCTGTGACGCATTGTTGTTTGTAGACATTTGTGTAAATTTGTTTTGGTTTTATATAGGTTAAAATTTGAAGGCTCTTTTTATTAGAGTGAACTTCAGGTTTTAGCCTTCTTTTTTTAGGTGGTTCAGACTAACAATGTCCACCGTAATTTTTATAATCCAATTTCATTTCTTTTTTCTATAATGCAAATATCTATCGGCATAGCGTCAAAACTCGTCGCATTAAAATTTATTTTTAAATATTTTTTCAATTGATATACGCCGTGATTTTATTATTGAAGAAAGATAATGTCAGGCAGCGACAGAACTTGTCGTATTATATTTATTTTATCTGAAAACTTAATTTTTTGTCATAAGATTCGATGATTGTCTATATTATCATATTTAATAAATAAAATAAGTATCTCTCATATTTATCAGTCTCAGAAAACCATCATATTAAAGTAAAGAACAAACAAAGTTTATTTTAACTCAGGAAATGAAGAGAACGACGGAACGTTTCTGAATCAGAACCTGAACGGGCTCTTACCTCTTGTCGGGATGGTTTTTATTGCCTTCGGCAACTCCTGATTGCACTAAATACCTGACTGAATTGGGATTGGCTGTAAAAATTCCATGCAATCGGATGCTTTTTTTATAAATTATGTTCTGATACGCTAATTTTTTTATAAATTTAATTTTCAAAATAAAATTATGAAGCAACTCATTCTCGTAAGACATGCAAAAAGCGACTGGCCGGAAGAGACGGACGATTTCCACAGACCGTTGGCAGACAAGGGTTTGGAAGAAGCCATGCAGATGTCCAGATTTATGAAAAGCAGCCAGGTAGCCATTGATTATTTTGTATCGAGCCCGGCGGTTCGTGCGCTGAATACATGCAGAATTTTCAACCAGACCTATCAAATCAGCATGGATACGGATGATAAACTTTACAACCCTCTGGAAAGCAATTTTGAATCGGTAATCTATAAACTGGATGACAGCCATACTTCCGTTGCCTTCTTCTCTCATAATAACGGGATCTCCAATTTTGCCAATTCCATTTCCCAGAATATTTTCCACTTTCCGACCTGCGGGGTGGCAGGATTTGAAATCGACTGTAATTCATGGTCTGAATTCGACGGTGCCCGGAAGAAGCTGATGTTCTTTTACGAGCCGGGGAAAATTTAAAGGAAATATCTGTATCAGGCTGGAAGAGGGATGCCGGATGCTGGAAGTTTCTTCCGTTAACACTAATGATATCAGCCTTTTACCCCTGATGATAATGTTTACTTTCTGATGGATAACATTATTAAAAACAAAAACGGGCCGAAGCCCGTTTCTTTCAATAAATATTTTGAAATTATTTTCTTCTTAAATCCAGGTCGTCGAAATCGAAACTGAAATCCGTAACATCGGAAACCGGTTTCAATCTGGCAGACTGCGCTTTTCCGCTTTCATCATAATCGAAAATCAGATAAGCATCCGCATCATAGCTCCGGTCGTCCCATCTGATGATGAATGAATTATTGGAATACGGGAGCAACTCTCCCTTCAGTCTCGGAGAATTTTTACATAAGATTCTGTAGGTATTTCCCTGTTGAGCAATTTCCACATCACCGAACCATTTATCGGTATAAGTTCCGGCAAACTGTTCCGCTTTCGGCTGAAGGTTCTTATTTTTTCTGAAGGCTTCGGATTTTGCATAAGCATCTTTCTTCTGCTTGTCGAACATTTCTTCCGTTTTCTTCATCCGGTCGCCGTAGTTTTTCAGCCAGTTCCGGTCGGCAATCCCAAGATAGGAATCTTTTAAGGTATTGGTGATCGTGTTGAAAGCGGCTCCGGACTGCTGGTTGGTTAACACCACAATGCCGAGCTTCATATCGGGAATCAGGGTAAACTGGGTTACGGTTCCGATCAGTCCTCCCGTATGCTGAACCTGTTTGTGCCCTTTGACGTCACTTAGGAACCAGCCCATCCCATATCCGTAGAAACTGGTATCATAAGGGTTTTTCGCGGCTACACCAGCCGGAATCTGCATGCTCCAGAGCTGCTGCACATTTTTATCCGACACCAGTTTCTTCCCGTCTTTGGTGGTAAAATTGTTCAGCAGGAATTCGGCCCATGTTGTCATATCTTTGATGTTGCTCATAATTCCTCCGGCAGCATTGGCGGTTTCATTCCAGTCATGGGGAACGGCAACGGCTTTTCCTTCTACCGGGGCATGAGCATCAATTTTATTCGACACGGCTTTTGCCCTGTTGTAGCTTCCGAAACTTGAATTCATCCCTACCGGTTTCATGATCCGCTGCTCGATAAACTCAGCCCAGCTTAATCCGGAAATCCGGTGGATCACTTCCCCGGCCACGATAAACATAATGTTGTTGTAATCGAGCGTTGTTCTGAAAGGATTTTCCGGCTTCAGATAGCGTACATTATAGACGATGTCATTCACGGTTAAGTTTCCGCCTTCCGGAAAAAACATCAGGTCGCCCTGCCCGAGTCCCAATCCTGCGCGGTGGGTTATAAGGTCTCTGATGGTCACATTCTGGGAAACGTACGGATCATACATCTGGAATTCGGGAATGTATTTCGAAACCTTATCATCCCAGCTCAGTTTTCCTTCGTCGGCTAAAATGGCCAGTGCGGTACAGGTAAAACCTTTTGAGTTGGAGGCGATACCGACAAGGGTATTCTCATCCATCGGCTGTTTCGTCGTTAAAGAACGCACACCGAAGCCTTTCGAGTAAATCATTTTTCCGTCTTTGATAACGCCGACCGATATCCCCGGAACATCAAACGTTTCAAGGGTGTTCTGAATTAATTCATCCAGTTTTTTTTCTTCCACCTGTGCCTGGGCAATACCTACAGTCAACAGAAGAAGGAAAAAAGAAAGTTTCTGCTTCATTTTTAATTTTTTTCAAATTTAATCAATTCATCATGATTAACTTCCTTTTTATGAATCTTAAAAACGATAACGAATAATACATCTCCAAAAAGAACAATTATTACAACAGCATTTTTATATTTGCAGAAATAAATAAAAAATGACAGTAAAAAAACTATTTGCCATTATATTACTCGCCGTAAGTGCCAATCTCTATTTTTCTCAGGAGGTTGAAATTAAAGACGATAAAGTTTTACTTGATGGAAAACAGATCCTGAGGACAGAAAAAATAAACATGATCCAGTATTCCTTCTATGACCTTAAGAATGATGATGAAATATTACTGTACAGGGCATTTGACAATGAAACGCCCAAGTATGTAAATGATGATTACTACAGCCTGAATTTCTTAACTGAAAAAATTAAGGTGGAAACAAATGATTTTTCTAAAATTGCCAGTTTTATGAATTCCAAGAAAGCGATGGAAAAACTGGTCAAATGGCTTCTCAAAGAAAAAGTACTGACTCCCGAAGGTACCCTGAATCCGGACCGGGTTGCTGTTTTCAAAGAAAAATACGACCAGAATATTACCGACAGAACCATCAGATAAATGACAAAGATCCTCCTTCTTTCCGATTCCCATTCCTATATTGACGACCGCATTTTAGAATATGCAGGACAGGCTGATGAAATCTGGCACGGCGGTGATTTCGGAAGCATGGACGTAATTGAGCAGCTTGAAAAAATCAGACCTTTAAAAGGTGTTTACGGAAATATCGACAATGCCAAAATCCGGTCCGAATTTCCGGAAATAAATCGTTTTACCTGTGAAGAGGTGGAAGTGATGATGATCCATATCGGCGGTTATCCCGGCAAATATACGCCGCCGGCCAAACAGGAAATTGCGGAAAAGGCACCGAAATTGTTTATTTCCGGACATTCGCATATTTTAAAGGTGATGTTCGATCAGAAAAACAACCTGCTGCACCTGAATCCCGGAGCCTGCGGAAAACAGGGTTGGCATAAGATGCGGACGATGATGCGGTTTGCCATTGACGGTGCGGAAATAAAGGATCTGGAAGTGATTGAACTGGGAGCGAAATTTTAAACACGGAGGCCACTAATGTTTCACGAATGTCACGAATTATATTTGTCAAAATTTGTGAAATTATTTGTGATTTTTGTGTTTCAACAGTAATTAGATAAAGGATTTGGAAGTAAATTTCAAACACGGATGTAGCTAATGGTGCAAAAATATCACGAATCTAATTTGTGGAAATTTGTAAAATCATTTGTGCATTTTGTGGTTATAAAACAGTTATGAAAATAGGCGATAAAGTTTCGGTGGTGGATGAGGATTTAAGCGGAGTCGTAACTTCGGTGAAAGGGAATATCGTGGTTTTTAAAGACGAATACGGATTTACATACCAATACCCGAAAGAAAAGCTGGTACCGAAGATTTCGGACTTTTATGAAAACATTCAGGTGGTCAGGAAAGCGGAGCCTAAAAAAATCACCTCAAAAGCACATCAGAAGACCCCGATGATTCTGGATCTCCATTTTCATCATCTGGTAAAAAACCCAAATGACTACGACAGCTACGAAAGGCTCTTTATTCAGAAAGAAAAGCTGGTGCAAACCCTGAATTTCTGTCGCAGGCACCATCTGAAAAGGCTGGAAATCGTTCACGGCATCGGAGACGGCGTTCTGCAAAGAATGGTACACGACACGCTGGAAAGCCAGACCAATATCGAGTTTTACAACAAAGAAATACTTCACCACCAATCAGGTGCGGTAATGGTAGAATTTCACTAAATTTGCAGGAATCAGATTATGAATATACTCAATTTACTTTTTACCAAAGACGGGCTCATCTGCCAGATTGCTAAAAATAAAAGCATTGTGGAGGAAAAATCATATTTCGTAGACGAAGAATCTCCGGAAAATTTTATTGCCGGCCAGCTGGATGATATTCTGCTGAAGCAGCGTTTTGATGAAATCCATGTGGTTTCTGCCTTAAACCATTTTACGCTGATGCCTGAAGGATTTTCCGAGCATGAAACCGGATTCGACCTGATTGCTTTTAATGCGCCTGTGGACAAGGAAAAAGAAGAACTGATGCTTTCGGTGAATGAAAAATTCAGAATCCAGTTTTATTATACCTTTCCGAAGAGCTTTTATCAGAAGATCAAAGAACTGGCCATACCTGTTCATTTCAATTTTTCAGGAGAGAAATTTTTAAATTCGATCCATTATAAAAACAATAAGGAAATCCACATTAACCTATACCATAACCAATGTGAGTTTTTCGCCATCGACAACAAAAAAATTATCCTATACAATAACCTGGACGTTAATTCGGAAGTAGACTTCCTTTATTTCGTGATGTTTACATTAAGCAAAATCGGTTTCGGCATCAATGAAACCAACTTTTTCGCTTACGGGGAAACCACGGAGAATGAAACCTTTATTTCGGAACTGCAGAAATTCGTGAAGAATATGAAAATTGTATTTGATAATGTTCCCAATAAAAATTTTATCTTAAATTAGGCTGAAAGAAACCGCGGATTGTTTTTTTCCGATGTCTTTACCAACCTATAACCCAACAACTATGTACAGAATCATCTCAGGCAAATGGAAAGCCAAGAAAATAGCGGCTCCGAAAAATTTTGATGTAAGGCCGACCACGGATTTTGCGAAGGAAGCGCTGTTCAGCATTCTGGAAAACACTTACGATATGCAGTCGGTTTCCGTACTGGACCTCTTTGCCGGCATCGGTTCCATCAGCTTTGAATTTGCTTCCAGGGGCTGCGGAGACATCACTTCCGTGGAAATGAACCCGAAACATACGTCTTTTCTTAACACCACCGCTTCCGAACTGGGATTCAGCCTTCAGGTGAACGTCCAGCGGGGCGATGTGTTCGACTGGCTGAAGAAATTCAGAAACAGAAAATCTTTTGAAATCGTCTTTTCCGATGCGCCTTTCGAAATGGAAGAAAAGAAATACCAGGAAATTATTTCATTGGTGCTGAACAATAAATATTTAAAAGAAAACGGCATTCTCGTCGTTGAGCACCAGAGCCGGATGAAGTTTGACCATCCGAACCTCATGGATACCCGGAAATACGGAAATGTAAGTTTCAGTTTTTTCAGGCCGAATAAAGAAGAAGATGCAACCGCTATAGCAACCGAAGAATAATCAGGACGTTTTCCTGATTATTTTTTTTGAGGTCTGTGCCGCTTCAATGCCCCATCTGGTAATCTCCCCGATCACCGGAGCCAGGGTTTTCCCAAAATCGGTAAGGGTGTACTCTACCATCAGCGGCGGTTTTTCCGTATACACTTTCCTATTGATTACATGGTCTTCCTCCAGCTGCTTCAGCTGCAGGCTTAGTGTCCGTTCAGTAATCGTGGGAATCAGTTTCCGGAGTTCGTTGTACCGCTTCGGCCCTTTCATAAGATGGACCAGAATTACCGCTTTCCACTTCCC
The DNA here is from genome assembly GCF_007991455.1 of Chryseobacterium hagamense. GTDB lineage: Bacteria > Bacteroidota > Bacteroidia > Flavobacteriales > Weeksellaceae > Chryseobacterium > Chryseobacterium hagamense. The sequence goes on from NZ_BJYJ01000021.1 coordinate 29,400, forward strand.
CCCGATGAATTTCATGGTCACGCTCGTACAGCAGGGATATGTTTTATTGTCTATCGTATACATTTTATACTATCATTTTTTACCGTTATTGCAAATGTATAAAACTTACAATAGTTTTGCAACTATAAAAAATATAGTTTAAAAATTATGAGCTTTTTAGAAAAAATGAAATCGAGATATACCGTAAAAAAGTATAATCCGAACGGAACCCTTACCGGTGAGACGGTACAGCAACTGAGAGACATTTTACGGCTGAGCCCGTCTTCCATCAACAGCCAGCCCTGGAATTTTGTTTTTGTAGATGAGTCTTCGGAAAACCGGGAAAAACTGGCCGATGCTTCGTATTGGAACAAAGATAAAATTGTTAACAGCAACCTGCTGATTGTATTCCAGGTGCTGAAAAACCCGGAAGATTTTGAAAAGCAGATCGAAGCGTATCTGCCGGAAGGTTCCATCAATTATTATAAAAACTTTGTTAAATCCAAAGGGGAAGTGTTTATAAAATCCTGGATGGCGCACCAGGTCTACCTTTCACTGGGCGTACTGCTTTCCGCCTGTGCCGAAATGGGCTTGGATTCCACCCCGATGGAAGGCATTGAAAACGACAGGTACGATGAAATCATCAGCAATGACAAATACGAGACCTTATTTGCCGTCACCATCGGAACACGATCGGAAGAAGATACCAATCAGCCTGCGATTACGCCCAAGAAAAGACTGGAACGGGGAGAGGTGATTCTCGAAATGTAATCAAATTCAAAACAAAAGCTGTCCTCTAAAGAGACAGCTTTTATTTTTATAAGACTTTCAGTTCCAGATCGATGGTTTTTCCGAAAAATTTCTTCGAGATCTTTTCAAAGTTTTTCGTCAGGTCCGAAAGATAAAAATGGTAATTCGGTTTGGGGTTCTGATCATTCAGGAGATGGTATTTATCCAGAATGATTTTCAGGTGGTTGGCCACAATATTCGGGGAGTCGATCACACGGACCCGGTTGCCGTAATATTGTTTGATTTCATCAATCAATAAAGGATAATGGGTACAGCCCAGGATCAGCGTTTCAATATTTTTCAGCTTGCTGTTGCTGAGGTAATTGTAGATGATAGCGTGGGTAATCGGATGGTTTTTGAAACCTTCTTCGATGGCCGGAACCAGCAAAGGGGTGGCCAGCTCATCCACCTTGATCCATTTGTTATGCTTCCGGATGCTTTTCTTGTACAGCCCGGAATTTACCGTGGCTTTCGTTGCAATCACGCCCACATTGTTATGAATCTCATAAGACACCTTTTCCGCCACAGGATTGATCACGTCAATAACCGGCACTTTTCCAGCTACCGACAGCATGACCTCGCTCAAAGCATTTGCCGTTGCCGTATTGCAGGCAATAACGATGGCCTTACAGTTCTGTTGCAACAGAAAGTTGGTGATTTTCGTAGAATATTCGATGATGGCTTCCTTCGATTTCTCACCATACGGAAGGTGTTTGGTATCCCCGAAATAAATGAGGTCTTCATGAGGAAGCAGCCGCTTGATTTCTTTGGCTACCGTTAATCCGCCCACCCCACTATCAAAAATTCCGATCGGCTGTTTCGGTGAAAGATGCTGGTAATCCTTTTTTTTCGTTTTCAAAATCCTGATTTAATGGCTACAAAATTAATTTAAATTTCAATATCCGCACGGCCCGTTGCCTTAGTATTTCACAAGTATTTTAAATATTTTCTTAAACGCTTTATTTTCAACGGTAAGAACGTAGCTTCCGGTAATCATCCCGTTTATAGGAATCAGGTTTTTGCCTTCTCGGAGGTCAATATTCTGATGGTCAATCGTCTTTCCGTCGAAGGCGGATATCATGATCTCCGTATTTCCCCGGAACTTCCTGCCGTTATGGATTTCTATATATCCGTTAGTAACGGGATTAATAACTTTCAGCTCGCCTTCTTTTTCAGCATCTGAAGTTTTTAAAACAACGGAATTGAGTGCTGCATAGGCGTTAATCCTTCCCCATCCGTGGTATTTGTCAAAACCTGCCGTATCTTCAGCAGGAAGGCCTTTCATATCTTCGGCAGTCAACTGGAGAATGTTTCTCACCTGTGCAGGCGTGAGTGTTGGTTTTTTCGATAAGATCAGTGAAGCAACTCCTGCAACCAGAGGCGTAGCCTGGGAAGTTCCGCCCCAGTAGGAGTTATAGGAAATATTGGAATCGATGCCTAAGCCGTAAATATAATTCCCGGGAGCCACCACATTGATGTGATTTCCATAGCTGCTTCCGGAAGTAGCGCTCCAGAAAAAAGGCTGGGTTCTTTTATCATTGGCATCGGTAGAACCTACGGCAATCACGTTATCATAAGCCGTAGAATAGGCAGCCGGGTAGTACGGTACTTCGTTGTTATTATTCATCATACAGGCAACCAGCAATACATTATTGGTTTTCATATAATTGATTGCATCCGCCAGTAACGAAGAGGAGGAAGATCCCCCGATGGACATCGAGACTACTTTGGCTCCGTTATCAACCGCATAATAGAGACTGCTGGCCATGGCGGCGTAGGAACCGCTGTTGGAACTGTTCAGCACTTTCAGGGGCATGATCCTGCTGTTCCAGTTGACGCCGGCATATCCTTTTCCATTACTGGCTATACTTCCGATGATTCCGGAACAGTTGGTTCCGTGGCCGTGGTCGTCAGTCGGGTTGTTATCGTTATTTACCCAGTCCCATCCGCGATAATCGTCAATCAGGCCATTTCCGTCATTGTCGATACCGTCAATAATTTCCGCCGGTTTGCTCCATACCCTGGCGGCGATATCTTCGTGGGACATATTAAGCCCGGAATCCGATACGGCAACAATCAGATTGGGATTACCGGTTTCGATATCCCATGCCAGTTCCATATCCACGTCGGCATCGGTGGTGGTGGTCATTCCGGACGCTGAAAATGTCCCGTTGTTGTAGAGTCCCCATTGTCTGGACAGGAAATAAGAATCATTCGGGAAAGTGGAAAAAGCATCCGCTCCCTTTACTCCTGCGCCGTGGGCTATGTAATTCGGCTCAGCAAACTCGATGGCAGGATTTTCCGAATAGATTTTCTGAACTGAAGTAACATCCATGTCGCTGTTGAATTCGAGAACGAGGGAAGTCGTATCTTCAATCTTTCCGACCGGAACCATTTTTCGGATCACATAATGGTCATTCAGCCGGTCCAGACTCTGTATTCCGGTAATATTGCGGACGACATCGAATTTCTGTTTACTGAAAGATTCTTTTTTGATCTTAATGACCAGTTGATTTTTCTCAAATTCCTGAGCATGGAACAGTGATACAAGCAATGCGGAAAACACCGTCAGAATATTTTTTCTCATGTGTATTAATTGTTTAATTAGGTTTTTAGATTATAACCGTAAAAATACACAAATATAGATCTTTATGCAAATTTCCATCAGATGCCTGATTAAACGTTTTGCTCATTGCAGGAACTCCGTTTAAGTAAGTTCAGGATACCGGACAGTTTAAACCATGAACAGGTCCGAAGCGATACCATCAGCCATAAACCAGTGCTTTTCCGGAATTTTCAGGTGGCTGTTTTCAATGACGAGGGTTCCTTCATCCAGCTTCTGTCTGATTTCACGCCGGAAATGTTCCAGGATCCGATCATTGAATTTCCCTTGTAAGCTTCCGAGATCAACGCCCCAGACCGTCCGCAGGCCGATCATAATCATTTCGTTGAATTGGTCTTCACTAGAAAGGATTTCCTCTTCTTTCGCCGGAAGGCTGGCATTCAGTTTTTTAATATATTGCTGATTGTTGGATATATTCCAGCTCCTGATATCGGATCCGTTGTACGAATGGGCAGACGGCCCGATTCCCAGGTATTCCTTATACTTCCAGTACGAAGAATTATGTCTTGAATAAAAACCGGGCTTCGCAAAATTGGAAACTTCATAATGTTCAAAGCCGTGATCTTTAAGAAAATCCGACAGATAATAAAACTCCAGATTCTGTTCCTCTTCTTTCGGACTGATGACTTTTCCCCTGGCAATCCAGTTTTCCAGAGCGGTTTTGGGCTCCACCGTCAGGGCATACGAAGAAATGTGGGGAACTTCAAGAGATATGCTTTTATGTAAATTTTCCTTCCAGATTTCCAGATTCGAGGTGGGCGAACCGTAAATGAGATCGATGCTTAAATTTTCAAATCCGTAATCCTGTGCCCTTTTAATGGAATCTTCCGCTTCGTTGGCCGTGTGTGCCCGGTTCATCAGTTTCAGATCGGCCTCAAAAAAACTCTGGGTTCCGATGGAAAGCCGGTTGACTGGTGAACCGGACAAACCTTTCAGAAAGTTTTTATCCAAATCATCCGGATTGGCCTCCAGGGTGATTTCAATATCCTTTTCGAAGCTGAAATGTTTCAGTACCTCATCAATCAGCGATTTTATTTCATCCGGAGAAAGGATGGACGGTGTTCCGCCGCCGAAGTAAAGGGATCCTAAGCTTCTGTTCTGCAGTTCGTTTTTACGCAAAACGATTTCCTTTTTCATCGTCGCCAGCATTTCCTCCTTGAAATTAAGGGAGGTTGAAAAGTGAAAGTTGCAATAGCTGCATTTCTGCTTGCAAAAGGGAATGTGAATATAGATCATAAAAAAAGAGCCCTGAAAAAATTCAGAGCTCAAATGTATTTAAATTAAATCAATTAATATCTATAACCTCTGTGGTTAATGAAGTTGTCGAAGTTGTATCCTAACCCGATCATGAAGCTGTTTCCTCCGTATTGCTGGATATCAGACAATCCCAAGTTGTAAGTTGCTCCGATCATGAATTTGTTGAATCTTACTTTTACCACCGGTGCAATCTGCAGCTGCTGGCTGTCGAATCTGTTCTGTACGGAACGGTAGCTTACCCCGAAAGAGAAGGCGTTGATATCATTGAAGAACGTTGCCATCAGGTTATAATCGATCGTTCTTGTTGAATTCGTATTAAGATTGATCAAAGCAGATGGGGTGAAGTAGATGTTATCCCCAATATGCCAGTCGTATCCTAAATTTAAGAAAAACTTGATCGGAGAAGGCTCACGTCCGTTCACGATCGCTTCGTCATTGGTAAGAGCGATATCGTTCACGGAAACTCCTGCGAAGATATTCCGGTAAGTGGCCTGCGCCCCGAAGTTGGCATATGCCATGAAGATGTTGCTTTCGCTTCCCTGTAATAAAGGATCTGAAGCGTCCTGGGTATTAATCTTTGAATAATCAAAATTCATGTTATAGAAGCTCACACTGGTACCGAATGAGAACTGGTCTTTTCGGTCTCCTTCGCTGCTAAGAGGAATAAAATATGAAGCACCCGCCGTAATACCGCCGGCAGAAATAGGCCCGTTGCTGTCTCTGAATACAGACAAACCTGCTCCTACCCTATCGAAGATGTTCGCGTTGATCCCTACCGACTGTACGTTGGGAGACTCACTGAACTTCGAAAATTGCTGCTGATAGTTAAGATTAAGCTGCACATAGTCGGTCTTTCCGTATTGTGCCGGGTTGAACAAAAACTCACCATCTAAAAGATATTGTTGATAGTACGGTAAAGTTTCTTGTGCTTTGTATGCATTTGACAAAAGAGCTAAACATACGATAGCATATAGTTTTCTCATAACAAATCTTGATTTCAATTCAACAAATATAAAAAAATTCTCAATATATTTTTAGTTTTCTAAATAATTTCTCCATTTTTTTACAGCATCCGCCATATCTTTCGGCATTGGGCTTTCAAAATACAATTCTTTCCTGGTAGTGGGATGTATAAATCCTAAAGTGTGGGCATGAAGCGCATGCCTTGGGAGAATTTCAAATACATTTTTGATAAACTGCTTATACTTAGGAAGATTCACTCCGCGGAGCGGCGTATGGCCTTCATACCTTTCATCATTGAACAGCGTGTGTCCGATATGCTTGAAGTGCGCCCTGATCTGGTGGGTCCTTCCGGTTTCCAGTTTACATTCTACCCAGGTCATATATCTGAAACGTTCCAAAACTTTATAATGCGTTACCGCATGTTTTCCCTGGCTTCCGTCCTCATAGGTATACATCTGCATCCTGTTTTTAGGATGGCGCCCGATATGGCCCCGGATGGTCCCTTCATCATCCTGTACATTCCCCCACACGAAAGCCCAGTACAATCTTTTGGTTTTCCGGTCGAAGAACTGTTTGGCAAGAAAACTTAAGGCAAATTCGGTTTTCGCGATTACCAGCAGTCCGGAAGTATCCTTATCGATCCGGTGAACCAGCCCTACCCGGTCCAGATCCGACTTCTGCCCGTTCTGTTCGAAATGATAGGCCAGAGCATTCACCAGCGTTCCATCCCAGTTTCCGAATCCCGGATGCACAACCATTCCCGGCTCCTTATCTACAACGATCAGATCATCGTCTTCGTATACGATGTTGATGGGAATATTCTGAGGGACAATTACATTTTCTCTCGGAGGATGGGCCAGAAGAACGGAAACCTGATCTCCCGGCTTCACGCGGTAGTTCTGTTTGACGGCGGTTCCGTTCACCATGACATTCCCGGCCCTGCAGGTCTGCGAAATTTTATTTCTTGAAGAATTCTGGCGGAAAATCAGCAGAAACTTATCGATCCTTAAAGGTTCCTGGTTTTTATCTACCGTAAGGTTAAGATGTTCATACAGCCCTTTGTTCTCTTCATCGATATCGATATCCCCGATACGGTTCTCATCCAATAATTCTTCGTCCAAAAAATCTTCGTTATCTTCTGCCATTGTTTTATTTTTTATACAAAAAGCTTCAACATAATGAAAGTTGAAGCCTGTATTTTATAATGATTAATAGATTAATCGATTACCACTTTTTTAGCCTTTGGCTTTTCTGCGGGTTTTGTCGTCATTGTCGTTGCAGGCCTGTTGCTGTTTGAGCCGGAAACAGTAGTGGCAGAGTTGTTACCGGAAGCCGTGGTTCTGGGCCTGTTGGTTTCCGTTGCCGGAACAGTGGTTCTTGAAGTTTCCGTTCTTGGCATTTCTGCAGAAGGCTTTGTACTCTCTCTTCTCGGTGCAGGCGGCGGCGGTATATCGGAACCGGATTCTTCCCGTACCGGCATTTCCTGATACTGTACCGGAGGCAGCGTGGTATCTACTTTCATCCGGTAAGTGGAATTCAGCTGTTCGATTTTGGCACTTAATTCGGCCAACGTCCGCTTACTTGCCCAGAGATCGATCTGCATCCCCTGGTCCCGGACATCTCCGGCGGCCGGATCCTGATAGTAAATCACATCGGATTCATCTTTGCTTCCGTCTTCATGATCCACAAGCCCTACTTCAAACATGCTTCGGGCAATCACCTGTCTCGCTTCTTTCACCGTTAATCCCACCACATTCGGGATGGCAATATTCCGCAGCGGCCCGGATCCGATCACCACATCAACGGTGGAGAATCTTGCCAGCTTGGTTTTAGGCTTTACTTCATTGCCGTTATATAAAATACGGATCACCGCATCTTTCTGAATACTCGGTTCGAAAATGGTATCGCCTACCTTTAATCCCACCTGCTCCAGTCGCTGGAAGGCAAGTCCTGAATATTTATTGATGACATCCGGAACTTCCACTTTAGCCCATGTCCTCGGGTTTACCCTCAGCTGGATCGCCCTGCCGTCTTTCACGCGGGAACCCGGAATCGGATAGACCTGCAGTACCTGGAAAGGCCTGTATTTGGGATCATAATTAAAACTGTCCACTTCATATTCCAATCCTGAATCATCCAGTATCTTGATGGCTTCCTGCACAGATTTATTAACAATATTCGGAACGGGAATTTCCTGACCGTGGTGGGTATGGTACTCCAGCCAACGGAAAGTAAGCCAGACCAACCCCACAAAAACACCGATGGCTACGATTAAGTTCAGTAAAACTTTCCAATTGAAAAGTGATTTAAGCATACTTAAAATGACTATAATTAGACAGCAAATATAATTAATAATTTTAGAATGTCCTTTTTATTTAACACATTTCACTTTTGACCTGAAATTTTAAGGATTTGCATTTATCCGTTCCATAAAATCATTAAATTTGCCTTACTGATACTAGAAAAAATGAGCAAAATACAAGTTGCCGTAGTTATGGGAGGCTATTCTGACGAATACGTCGTATCCTTGAAAAGCGGACAATTAATCTATGATTCTTTAGACCGGAATCTTTATGACGTTTATAAAGTGGTCATCCTGAAAGACGAATGGTATTTCTTAGATGAAAATAATCAGAAGCATGCCATCAGCAAGGGAGACTTTTCCGTAACGCCAGGCAACCGGGAGACTTTACGATTTGATGTCTGCTTCAACATCATCCACGGAACGCCGGGGGAAAACGGGATCCTCCAGGCCTATTGGGATGCGATCGGACAGAAGTATACCGGCTGCGATTTTTACCAGAGTGCCTTGACTTTTAACAAGAAAGACACTTTAGCCGTTCTTTCAAAATACGGAATCCCTTCCGCAAAAAGTGTCTATCTGAGAAAAGGAGAAGAAATCAATACAGATGAAATCATAGAAAATCTCGGGTTGCCGGTCTTCGTGAAGCCCAACCAATCGGGATCTTCCCTTGGAATTTCAAAAGTGAAGGAAAAGTCCGGACTGCTGGCCGCAACGGAGATGGCCTTTAAAGAAGATGATGAAATTTTAATAGAAAGCTTTCTGGACGGCATGGAAGTTTCCGTAGGCGTTATTGACTATAAAGGAGAAACCATTATTCTGGGAATTACGGAAATCGTGCCTCAGAATGAATTTTTCGACTATGAAGCGAAGTACGAAGGAGCGTCTGAAGAGATTACCCCGGCCCGCATCGATGATGAAACCAGGATCCGTGTTGAAGAAATTGCCAAAAGAGCCTATAATTCTTTGGGCATGAGCGGTTTTTCCCGAAGCGAGTTTATCCTGATGGACGGCATTCCGTATATGCTTGAAATGAATACCAATCCGGGATTCTCCCCTGCCAGCATTCTTCCTCAGCAGGCCAAAATTTATGGAATTTCCATTACCGACCTTTGTGGCAACGAGGTTGAAAAAGCTTTAAACAAAAATTAGACGTATGAAAATTGCTGTTTTCCCGGGTTCATTCGATCCGATTACTTTAGGACATTACGATATCATTGAAAGAGCGGCTCCGCTTTTCGACAAGCTGATTATCGCCATCGGACAGAATTCCCAGAAAAAATATATGTTTCCTCTCGAAAAAAGAATCGAATTCATCCAGAACTCCGTAGCCGAATTCCCGAATGTGGAAGTCGACTTTTTCGAGGGCCTCACCGTTGATTACTGTTTTGAGAAAAACGCCCAGTACATCATCAGGGGCCTGAGAAACCCGGCCGATTTCGAATTTGAAAAGGCCATTGCCCATACCAACAGAACCCTGGCCCATAAAAAGCTGGAAACGGTATTTTTACTGACGTCTTCCGGAAAATCCTTCATCAGCAGCAGCATTGTACGGGAAATCATCAACCACGGCGGTGAATACGGGTTGCTGGTCCCGGACTCGGTGAGAGTGGAAAAATAAGTAATGGGTATACGTAATTTTTAATATATGGATTTTAATCAATTATTTATTTAGAGACCGGACTAAGCAGTTGTCTACTGCCATGATCAGATCTTTATCCCTTTATCTTATTCGGATGATCTTTTAGCAGATTATCAGATCTTCGACTTCCGTTGCTTCCAATTACAGAGCAGTTTCCAGGGCAAGGTCTGAAAAAGAAAAGTTTGCCAAAATATGCATTGTCGCTGAAGAAGTTGATGAAACCCTGTTCTGGCTTGAACTTATTGAAGAAGTTCAGGATTTAAGCCCTGAAAAAATCATCTGCTTAAAAAAGGAATGTGATGAACTGGTAAAGGTCATCACCCCATATAAATTTAAATTACCCCCAAATATATAAAGAGTAGTTTTATTACTCATTACCCATAAAAAATGCACGAACAGTTCAATTTTGCCATAGAAGTCCTTGGAACGATCTCCTTTTCGATGTCAGGGAGCTTTGCGGCAATGCAGAAACGCCTGGATCCGTTCGGGGTGCTGATCATCGCCTTCGTGACTTCGGTAGGCGGCGGAACCGTGCGGGATCTCCTGCTGGACATTCCGGTGTTCTGGATGCATGATCTGCTGACCTGTGCCCTGATTATCCTGACGAGTATTTTCACGATGATTTTTAAATCCTTTGAAAAGAATTTCAGGGTCACTTTATTTATTTTTGACAGCTTCGGGCTCGGACTGTTCACGATTATCGGCGTCCAGAAAGGAATGCATGCCGATATCCATCCTTTGATCTGCATTGGCCTGGGAACCATTACCGGCTGCTTCGGAGGGATTATCCGGGACATCCTGCTCAACAGGATCCCTTTGATTTTCAGGAAGGAAATTTACGCGACAGCCTGTATTCTGGGGGGCTCCGTTTTTTTATTACTTACAGAATTCACTACGCTAACGTATACCATTGTGCAGATATTCACCATCCTGCTGATTGTTTCGATCCGGACTTTAGCGGTAAAGTACCACTGGCAGATCCCGAAATTTTACGGGTATGAAAATAATGCGGAGATGTAGTTTTCGTGAACTTGAAATTAGCCCCGGATTAATTGGCTGGAAGATGGATGCCGGTGACGGAAGTTTTTGTGATTACTATCAAATTTAGTTAAGAGTATGAAAAATTTCATTTCTTTAATCATCTTCTCCATACTTTTCTCCTGTACACCCAAAAGCAATTTTGATTTAGAAAGAGATTTATACCAGTTTTCCGATAAAATGGAAAACGGGGATACCCTTGAAATAAAGGTAAATCATTCAGCCTGCTTATTTTTATCTCATGAAATATATACTTTTGTCAAACAGAAAGATACCGTATTTCTACAGACCTATTCGGAAATAAGTTCATTTGAAAAAAGAGAACAAACATTACCAAAAAAAGTATACAACATAAAAAACAAAAGTCACCTGTCTTTTGAGAATTATTTTAAATACCTGACTAAGGAAAACAAGCCAGAAACAGAAACAAAATCACCTCTTGTTGTCATTTATTATAAGAACAAAGCCCAATCAAAATCTTTTTATGATGACGGCTTAAAGGATAAATTTGAAAAGCTGGACCGCTTCGGATTGCTTCGCCAAGAAATTTATCCCCATGATCTATTTTTCAAAGCACCAGAACCGCCGCCGCCTGACTTTACACAGTAGAAAGCTGCTGAAAGATTATAGATTTTGATTTACAATTAGTTAAACCTTACATGTTTTGAAAACCTATGAGATTTATAGCCCCGATAGCAGCGGCATCCTTTTTCTGTACAAGACCCGGCACCGGCAGAAAAAGATATAGCGGATAGCGGGATTAAGCTCCTGAAAAATCAATTTTATACAAAGACCAAATAAAAGAGCACCTGAAATCATTCAGATGCTCTTTGTTTTTTATTTAGTCCTTTTATTAAGAGAATTTCCCCCGGTTTCTCATATTCGGATTGTGCATGTGTTTCTGCATGGTCGGCATTTTCAGCTGGTCTTTCATCATTTTGATCTGATCGGTCATCATTCCGGCACTGTCCAGCCTTTTGGCTTCATCCAACAGCTTCTGTCCTTCCTGTCTTCTTCCTTTGGAGATCGCTGCTGCCGCCAGATTCAGGGTAGCCATCGCCCGGTCGTGTTTCATATTCAACCCATATTCCAGGGCTTTTTTCATGAAAGGCTCCACTTTGGTCGGGTGGTCCTGCGCGTTGGTTAATCCCATCAGATAATGGTAATATCCGAATTGGGTCTTATGAAGCTGGGATTTATAATCGGTAATATTTTTCAGCCACTCGCCGGCTTTCTCCATATTCTGCTTTCTCAGCTGCCAGAAAGCAAGTAGGATGTATTCGTTTTTGAAGAAAATAAGAATAGGCAATGCTGCTAAAAGAAAAACAACGATTCCCCAGCCTAAGCTTCTGGTAAAGATCATCAGATAAAGTCCTGAAAGGATAAGAACTGCCGCCACGGCAATTTTTATATATTTATTCATTCGTAAAATTTAGAAGTGCAAAGATAAGAAATTTAAGATTCAAAGTTTAAGGTTCAGGGTCTAAAGTTTTTCATTAAACGCTTAACCGAGTACTTCAGATATCAAATCCTTTCATAGGTCTGAAAGCAGAAATCGTATTGATTTTTATCGTCTTTTTCATGCGAGGTTTCATGGGTCTTTTTCCAGATTTTAGGATCGATCTTCGGAAAGTAAGTATCTGCTTCAAGTTCTGCTTTCACCAGGGTTACCTCAAGTCGGTCTGTAATATCCAGCGTCTGCTCATAGATCTTTCCGCCTCCGATGATGAAAATTTCCTCATCGATTTTCTTCGCAAACTTCATGGCTTCCTTGATGCTCCCTACGATCAGGATTCCCTCCTCAAACCAGTCGGTTTTCCGGGACACAACAATATTGGTACGGTTGGGCAGCGGTTTTCCGATGCTTTCATACGTTTTTCTTCCCATGATCACCGGATGTCCCGAAGTGATCTCTTTAAAGTGTTTTAAATCTTTCGGAAGATGCCAGAGCAACCGGTTATCAAAACCGATCCCGTTCTTTTCTCCCATGGCCACCACAATTGTCGTCATTAAAATAAATTTTTACAAAATTAGCACATAATTTGTATATTTGGTTAGCACAAAAAACATTAAAAAATTCAAACTATGAAAAATAAAGGTTGTCTGAGCGCAGGAACGATCGGTATCGCCCTCCTTGTCATTGTTGCGGTCCTCTTTTTCTGGGGCAAAAGCGGCTACAATAATTTTGTAACGAAAGAACAGACCGTAAATACCAAATGGTCCAACGTGGAAACCGTCTACCAGAAAAGAGCCAACCTGATCCCAAACCTGGAAAGAACGGTAAAATCCTATTCCAAGTTTGAGCAGGAAACCTTAACGAAAGTAGTGGAAGCGCGTTCCAAAGCAACTTCCATCAACATCGATCCGACCAATATGACCGAGCAGGATCTGGCCAAATTCCAGGCGGCACAGGGTGAATTATCAGGCGCTTTAAGCCGTTTGATGGCCGTGGTGGAATCCTATCCTAACCTGAAGGCAGACCAGCAATACATTAATTTCCAGAGAGAATATACAGCCATCGAAAACAGCATCAGAACCGAAACCGTGTATTATAATGCAGCGGCCCAGGATTACAATACTTCAATAAAAACATTCCCGAATAATATCCTGGCCAACTTTACCAACTTTAAGGAAAAACCTTACTTCAAAGCGGCTGCGGGAGCGGAAAAAGCACCTGAAGTGTTCTCAGAATAATGGCTGCTCCTTTCCTGACAGATCAGCAGATTGCTTCCCTTGTGGATGCGATCCAGTCGGCGGAAGAACATTCTACCGGTGAGATCAGGGTGCATATCGATACCCATACGGACGGAGACAATGCCAAAATTGCCTTCAGGGTCTTTGAAGAACTCTGCCTGAACAAAACGGCTGAAAGAAATGCAGTGCTTTTCCACATCAACTTTGAACGGAAGTACCTGACGATCATTGGAGATACAGGCATTCACAAGAAGGTCAATCAGTCTTTCTGGGATCATCTGCATGATTACATCACCTCTGAATTTTCGAAAGGAAATTATTACAAAGCCCTGAAAAGCGGAATTCTTGAAACCGGACTGGAACTAAAAAAATATTTTCCCGTAACAGGGGAAAACCATAATGAGCTGCCAAATGAAATTACGTTCTCTTAACATAGTTTTTTCATTTTTATTCATTTGCTTTTACAGTTTTGTAGCGGCCCAATACACCGTTCCCCAAAAACCTGCTGTACTTTATCCCGTTTTCGACGAAGCCAATCTGCTGAAACCGCAGGAAAAAGAGGCACTTAACAAAAAGCTGATTGCCTTTGCAGATTCTACCTCCACAGAAATCGAAGTCATCATTATTCCTTCCACTAAGGGAGAAGATGTAAACTTTCTGGCCACGATGTTCGGCGAGAAATGGGGGATCGGAAAAAAGAATGTGGACAACGGGGTTGTTTTTTTAATAGCCGCTGAAGATCATACCATGTCGATCCAGCAGGGGCGTGCCGTTGAACAATATCTGACGGCCTCCGTAGCAGGACAGATCCTGGATTATATCGTGACCCCGCACTTCAAGCAGGGTGAATGGTATGAAGGCATCAACCGCGGTACTTCGTCTATCATGGAAGCGGTCCAGGGGAAATTCAAGCCTCTGAACAATCAGGAAAACAGCGGCAGCGGCAGCCTGACCAAAATTATCATTATTGCTTTTATCATTTTTATCCTTCTGGCCATTCTTTTCGGAAACAAGGGCGGTGGCAAAGGCGGCGGCGGAGATGACGACGATGTCATCATTTCCCGAAGAGGCCGCAGAAATTATCCCGGTGGATTCTTCCCTTTCCCGGGCAGCTTCGGCGGTGGATTTGGCGGCGGAAGTTCCGGCGGAGGCGGCGGATTCGGAGGCTTTGGCGGAGGCGGAAGCTTCGGGGGCGGAGGCGCTTCGGGGGGATGGTAGATTTCTCAAAATAAACTACATGTTCAAATTTTTCGTTAAAAAAAAGAAGTAGAAAGTAAACTTATTTCTGTTGTCGAATATCCCGACAATTATATTTTTAAAACATATTTTAGGATTGAAACCGGTTTATGGAGATTAACTGATATCATAACTATTTCAGAAAAAGACATCAGTGGATCAGAGATTACAGAATTGATTATCAAACACCTTAATTACTCAAAAAAGGTAAAGGAAAGCCATATTGATTTTAAGAACTTATCTGAAAATTATAAAAAAATAACAGGCCTTTCTTCCCTAAAAAAACAAATGAATAACTCAAAATGTGTTCAAATTTATCAGGATAATCATACAGTTACATTCACCTCCACGAAAAATGGCGGCACAAAAGGAGACGATAAGGGATATAGTGAAATTACAGATAAAAAAATAATTGTTGAAAAGAATAAAAAGGATTTATATCGATACCTGTTTCAGTGCTTTGATAACTGTGAATAATTAATTTTATATAACGTATCAATATCTTTAATTTATTTTAACATCAAACTTTAATTTAATGTAAACTCGACCGTATTACAATCATATTCAGTCGATTATTTAACTCAAAAATAAAAATCAGAATGATTCAGCCGGGATTTTGGATGCCACTATTCTGGCAGAACAAATAAACGGTTCACGCTTCTGACAGGATTTTATCCTATCCTTTAGTAAGCCGTCCCTACGGGACTTTAAAACAATATAAATCAGACCTTGGCTTAGCGCTGTTTATTCAGGATTAAACAGGATTTCCTCTGATAGAATGACAAAATGTTTTGTTTGATTATAAAAGTCTTCATTATTTTTGACGGGAAAAACTTCCTGCACCCCGCTTCCCTCTTCCAGCCTGTTAACTCCGGTCCTTCTTCGAGTTCACGTTAATTTAACATTAAAAAACGTCTAAATGAGCTAAAATCCAATCTCTGCTTCAAAAATTTTTCGTTATATTTACTAAAAACAGGTTATGAAGAAGACGTTGGTAGTTTTTGCACATCCTTATCTGGAGCATTCCAATTCGAATGCGGAGCTCATCAATTTCTATGTCCGACATCAGCATTTTACCCTTCGGGACCTTTATGAAGAATATCCGGATTTCCACATTGCCGCTTTTAGGGAAAGAAAAAGAATCGGGAATTACGACCGTTTCATATTCCAGTTTCCTTTAATCTGGTTCGGAACCCCTCCCCTTTTAAAATTATGGATCGATGAAGTGTTCGACCGCGAATGGCTGAAGGAGGATCAGCATAATCCGCTAAAAGGTAAGGAAGTCTATATCCTGGTCACTACCGGCGGTAAAGAAAGGTCTTTCAGTAAAGAAGGCACCTACCGCTTTACCGTAGAAGAGCTGATCAGCGGGCTGATCGTCTCACTGAGTGTTTTTAAAGCCAACATCAAAAATATCAAGATTGTTTATGAAGCCAATAAGCTTTCGAAAAAAGAAATTATTGTGCATAAAAAACAGTTTGTAGAACTCCTTAATCAATAAAATATGGAAACAAGCTTAGCAATGAATACCCTGCTCTTTCTGGGGGTAGCCATCATTATGGTGCCGCTGGCGAGGAAATTCGGGCTGAGTTCCGTCATCGGATATATTGCAGGCGGCATTATCATCGGACCGTATGTCCTGAAGCTGACCGGCAGGAATGTAGATGACATTATGCATGCCAGCGAATTTGGGGTGATCATGCTTCTGTTTCTGGTAGGGCTAGAGCTTGAGCCCCGTAAATTCTGGGAAATGCGGAAAAAGATTATCGGTCTTGGCATGACGCAGATGCTCCTCACCATTTCCCTGCTCTTCGTGGTTTTCCTCTGGGCGGGCTGGAAGGTCGATAAGGCCATAGCTGTGGCGATGTGTTTTGCCCTGTCTTCCACGGCCATCGTACTCCAGACCCTTCAGGAAAAAAACAACCTGAATACGCTGGCCGGTGAAGCGTCGTTTTCCACATTGCTGTTTCAGGATATTGCCGTAATTCCCATCCTTGCCATTCTGCCGCTGATGGCCCACCATAAAGTAAGCAGCAACGATAACGAAATTCATGTGATTATCCAGAACCTTCCGCAGTGGATGCAGTTTGCTACGGTTATCCTGGGTGTTGCGCTTCTGATCCTGTTGGGAAGGTATGTTTTTGTGCCTTTCCTGAGATATGTTTCGAAATCAGGGATGACGGAACTGTTGACTGCCTCTTCTCTGTTCCTGGTGATTGGTGTATCCGAACTAATGATTGCCATCGGCCTTTCGCCGGCTTTGGGGGCTTTCCTTGCAGGGGTTATGCTGGCCAACAGCGAATTCCGGCATGAGCTTGAAGCACAGATCGACCCGTTCAAAGGTTTATTGCTGGCCGTCTTTTTCGTTAGCGTCGGCTCTACCATGAATTTTAATATTATTGCTGAAGATCCGGTCTTTATTTTCAGTACGGTGTTCGCCGTATTGGTCATTAAATTCATGGTCCTTTACATGATCGGGAAGTTTTTCAAGATTGATACACCACAAAGCCTGTTTTATGCTTTTGCCCTTTCGCAGGTAGGGGAATTTGCTTTTGTGTTAATCAATTATGCTTCCAACCTTTATCTGCTGAGCTCTGAGCTGAATGCCCAGATGATGGCGGTAACCGCAATTACGATGTGCATCACTCCTTTCCTGTTAATTATCAACGATAAACTCATCACTCCGAAATTTATCAGGGGAATGCCGGATGAAGAAAACGATTTCAACATCCTGGATAGAAATATCCGCCAGAAAAAGATTATCATTGTAGGTTTTGGGCACTTCGGAAGTACGGTAGGCCGGCTCCTGAAAGCCAACAAAATTTCAGCAACGGTTCTCGACCGGGATTCGGACCGGGTTAAGCTTTTGAGAAGCTACGGTTTTAAGGTATATTATGGAGATGCCACGAAAATCCCGACCCTGCGTGCTGCAGGAATTGAAGATGCGGAAATCCTGGTGCTGTGCCTTGACGATCCTGAAGATAATAAATTTGTGGCCGACGTAGTGCGGGAGAATTACCCTAACGTGAAAATATTTGTCCGTGCCAAAAACCGGATTGATGCTTATGAATACCTGAATAACGGCATCAGTAACATTTACCGGGAAACATTAGGCACTGCCGTCGACATGGCGGTGGATGTCCTCCATGAAACCGGAATGCGTAAATATTCGGCCAGGCGTCTCGGACAGAGGTTTATGACCATCGATAAGGCTTCCATCAGAAGGCTGGCCAAATCGGAAGATGATGATGAAATCCATCTTTTTACCACAAGAGAAATCCTCCAGAGAGAGGAGGATCTGCTCGCTTATGATAACCTGAATTTCGACAACCAGCAATGGGAAGACTCTTCCATGGATGAAGAAGAGGAAGAGGAAAGCTGATTATTGGATGCTTACGCTTCCGCCGCTGCTTTCTTCTTTGGTAATATCGGTTATATTTCCTCTTTTATAAATGCTGAGACTTCCGCCGGAAGAAGCTTCTGCCTTAATAGAAGAAGAAGCACTGATATCTACGCTCGCCCCGCTGGAAGATTCCGCTTTCAGATTTTGTACCACTACATTTTTAGCAGAAACACTGCTTCCTGAAGAAGCACTGATTTCCGCATTTTTAGCTTTTCCGGAAAGATCGATACTTGCCGCTGATGAAACATCCATATCCAGTTCGACCGCCCAGATTTTCCCTTCGAAACTTCCGCTGCTATCAATGGAGATCTCAAAATCATTAGCTTCCAGATCACCGGAAACCGATGCTGAACTCGAAACTTCCACTTTCATTTTATCCTGCACAAATTTATCTTTAACCGTAATAGAGGCTGCGGAATTGGCATTCAAATTTGAAAAATCCTTGGTGTAAATTTTTGCCGAGACATTATGGGTATTCATTACCCTGATCCCCGGTTTGTAGTGGATGTGCAGCTCGCCGCCGCTGTTATCCACCAAAACCTCATCAATGATATTCTGAGGAGCGGAAATAACTACTTTTTCCACATCCGATTTAATGACTTCTGCAGAGATGGACTGGGAAACTTCAATTTCATCAAAATCCCCCGTTACGGTTCTCTCTCTCATCGGACCATGGTCTTTGCTGACCACCTTTTCCACCCAACTGCTTTTTTCCTGCCCACGGTCGTTTCTGTCGTGTTTCTCACAGGAGGTCACCAATAAAAAGGCTGAAAAAATAAAAATAGTTTGCGATTTCATGTTTATTGATTTATTTGATTAATGTATTATTATTTAGTAACAACTAAGGTATAAAAAATATTACATCTGCCCCGGTAATTATATAACCAGAGTCATAATCATAATTTTCCACATATATTCCATCTATAAACTTAAAGATAAAAGCATTAAAAATCAATAACTTATACCACAATTAGTTTTTAAACGGTACAGGGATTGAACGTAAAAAGCAGATCACCAAAATTAAATAATATGATTCCATCAAAAACACATGCCGTCCTCGATTATCTGGTAGGCATCCTGCTGATCGGCGCTCCCTGGATTTTAGGATTTGCAGATGATACCGCAGCCACTACCGTTCCGGTCATTTTAGGAGCTTCCACGCTGCTTTACAGCCTGTTTACCGATTATGAATACGGCTTGGCCCGGATGATTCCCTACAAAGTACATCTCGCAATTGATTTTACTGCCGGAACACTGCTCCTGATTTCGCCATGGCTGTTCGGATTCAGCGACAGGGTTTATTTGCCGCACGTTATTCTGGGGACCTTTGAGCTGGTTGCCGTCTTAATGTCCCGGAAATCAATTCCTGTACTGCACAGGTCGAAGCGGGCATAATTATTTTTGCTGTTTAAGTAAATAAGGCTTCCCAATTTAAGAAAGCTTCTTTCATAAGACCTTAAAACCTCATAGGTTTCAAAAATCTGTGAGGTTACCGTTTTGATTAATGCCTGCCTGTCACAATGTACTTGTCCGCAGACCTTATTCAGTAAATTCAGACTTGTGTTCTATATGATAACATAAGTTTTAATATCTTTATACTTTATTAATAAATAGTTTATGAAGAAGATTTCATCAGTATTATTAATTTCTGCATTAGCATTTAATCAATCCTGTACAACAATGAAAAACACCGATACCGGCAAGGAAATTCCCGTGCCCGACGCATCGCTTGCCTCCAATCCCCTGATGAAGAAAAGCAGGCTTCAATATGAAGCCCCGGAATTCGATAAAATTAAAAATGAACATTTCAAACCGGCTTTTGATTTCGGGTTAAAACAGCACGACGCCGAGATTTTACAGATCGCAAACAATTCTCAGGCACCTACTTTTGAAAATACCATTGTGGCCCTGGAAAAAAGCGGCGAGGTCCTGAAAAGAGCCATGATTATATTCTCCAATCTTACCAGCGCCAATACCAATCCCACTTTACAGGCCCTGGATGAAGAATATGCTCCGGTTTTCGCAGCGCATTCCGATAAGATGTACCTGAATGAAAACCTGTATAAAAGAATCAAAGCCATTTCCGGAGACGGACTGGATGCTGAAGGCAAAAGGCTGGTGCAGTATTACAAACAGAATTTTGAAATCGCCGGTGCCAATCTTTCTGCGGCAGACAAAGAAAAATTAAAGCAGATCAATCAGGAGCTGGCTTCCCTGTCTACCCAGTATTCCAATAAATTGCTGGAAGCCCGGAAACAGGGCGGTGTATTCTTTAACGATGCCAAAGAACTGGACGGACTTTCGGCGGATGAAATCGCAGCAGCAGCAAGCGACGCGAAAAACGCAGGAAAACCGGGTCAGTATTTACTGGCTTTACAGAACACCACCCAGCAGCCGCTTTTACAGAACCTGAAAAACAGAAACACCCGCGAAAAACTGTTCAAAGCATCGTGGATGAGAGCTGAGAAAGGTGATGCCACCGATACCAGGGAAACCATTGAAAAACTGGCAAAGCTTAGGCTGAAAAAAGCACAGGTTCTGGGTAAAAAAAGTTTTGCGGAATGGAAACTGCAGGACCAAATGGCCAAAAATCCTGAAGCAGCGACCAAACTCATGAACCAGATCGCAACCCCTGCCGTAGAAACGGCAAGACGGGAAGCCAAAGACATTCAGGACCTGATCGATCAGCAAAAAGGCGGTTTCCAGGTAGAGCCCTGGGACTGGAATTTCTATGCGGAGCAGGTAAGAAAAGCCAAATTCGATCTGGATGAGAGTCAGATTAAACCGTACTTTGAAATCACGACCGTCCTGGAAAAAGGGGTTTTCTTTGCCGCTGAAAAATTCTACGGACTTACCTTCAGGAAAAGAACGGATCTGCCGGTTTACCATCCGGATGTGGTAACCTATGAAGTTTTCGATCACGACGGAAAATCGCTGGCGATCTATTACCTGGATTTCTACACCAGGGATTCTAAAAACGGCGGGGCCTGGATGAGCAACTTTGTGGAGCAGTCGTATCTACTGGGAACAAAGCCGGTGATCGTCAATTGCTATAACTACCAGAAACCGGCTCCGGGAAAACCGTCGCTGATCAGCTATGATGATGTTTCAACGATTTTCCATGAGTTCGGGCATTCCATTCACGGGATGTTTGCGAGCCAGAAATACCCTTCCCTTTCAGGAACCAATGTACCGCGGGACTTTGTGGAATTCCCTTCGCAGATCAACGAACACTGGGCACTGGATCCGGCGGTGCTGAAAAATTATGCGCTTCATTATGAGACCAAGCAGCCGATTCCGCAGCCGCTGGTTGATAAAATCAAGAAAGCAGCGACCTTTAACCAGGGATATATGACTACCGAACTGGTATCTGCAGCTGAACTGGATATGGACTGGCACACGGTAACCGATGACAGCCAGCTTATTCCTGTACTGGACTTTGAAAAACAGTCGCTGGCCAAGCACGGTTTTACCTTAGCTACCGTACCGCCAAGATACCACACGCCTTATTTTGCACACATCTGGGGCGGCGGATATTCGGCAGGATACTATGCTTATCTGTGGTCCGAGACTTTGGATAACGATGCCTGGGAGTGGATCAGCAAGAATGGCGGACTGACGAGAGAAAACGGCGACCGTTTCAGAAAATACATCCTCTCCGTAGGGAATTCGGTAGACCTGAACCAGGCCTTCCGGGATTTTACGGGACACGATCCGGACATCAAGCCTTTATTGAGAAACAGAGGTTTTATTAAATAATTTCTGAAAAGCATCCTTATTTGGATGCTTTTTTGTTTAGATGTTCATTATAAAAGAGATATATTTGATTCTCTTATTTTTAACAAAAACAATAACATCCATATGAGCTTTTTAACCCTTTTAAGTATTTCCTGGCAACATTTATTGCTTCTTCTTATTTTCATCCCTTTTTATTTTGTCCCGACATTTATTGCTTGGAGCAGAAAAAAATCCAATATCGGTGCTATCTTCGCCTTGAATTTATTTTTAGGATGGTCACTCATCGGTTGGGCAGGTGCATTAATATGGGCTTTATCCAACAAAGAAAATGACCGGCAGACCATTACCGGAAATACCGCTTCAAATATTGATCAGCTGACGCAATTGAAAGCGTTACACGATCAGGGGGTGATTACAGATGAAGAATTTGAAACTCAGAAAAAGAGATTGCTGCGGTAAACGTCCGTACTTATTTTATGGAACGAATTTGAATATCCGGGAAATTTTAAGACTTTTGCTTTAAAATAAAACAATGAATTGTCCCTGCTGTTCCGGAAAAGCTTATGAAGACTGCTGCCGGCCCTACCACACCGGAGAGAAAGATGCGCCGAGCGCCGAAGCCCTGATGCGTTCAAGATTCGCGGCATTTGCCATCCCGAATGGTGATTATCTGATGGAAACGACCCTTCCGAGTAAGAGAAAATACCACAATCGCAAAGATTTACAGGAATGGGGAGAAATCAATACCTGGACGAGACTGGAAATCGTGAATAAACCCAATGCCAGCAAGGTAGAATTCAAAGCATTTTATACGGATGAAAACGGCAATCCGCAAATCCATCATGAATTATCCACCTTCAAAATGGTTCAGGACCGCTGGTTCTATGTGAGCGGATTTTTTTTAGGATAGACTTTTAATTCCCCCACAGATGGCACGGATTTATACGGATGAAAGTTCTTCATCTTAACACATAAGTCACAAAGAAAGATTTAAAATTTTACACGTATTTTTAGAACACATGAGATTAAAAATCAAGGATTTTTAAAAACTTCTGTGCGCTTTCCCCATCATCAGGTATTTAACCTTATTCTATAGCATGAATATCTTTTGTGGCTTTGTGGTAAAATTCCCCCACAGATGGCACGGAATTTCACAAATGAAGGCCTGGCTTTGGCTCCGCTCAGCCACCGGGTAGTATTTATACAATACCAAAAAAATCTTATTTTTTTTCTTCTGTGTTCTAAAATATGCACAAAGCCGAACAACAAATTCTTCTGAGACTTATATGTTAAAGCTTTTGTGGTTTTTATGGCTTTGTGGTAAAATTTTCACGCTTAATCTAAAAAAAATGTCCGGCAGAACCGGACATTGTATTTCATTTAGTGAGCTTCGTTTCCGTCGATTCCGTGCGCATGGCCGTGAGACAGTTCTTCTTCCGTTGCAGGACGCGTATTCAGAATTTCTACCTGGAAATCCAATACTTTCCCTGCCATCGGATGGTTAAGGTCTGCGATGACCGCTTCCGGCGTAACTTCTACCACAAATGCCTGGAAATTGTTCCCCTGGTTGTCCGATAGAGGCAAAATAGCTCCGACAGGAGGAACTCCGGATTCGTTGAACATGTCGATCGGCAGCTGGGCAATGGCATCCGGCTGTTTCTCACCGTAAGCTTCCTCAGGCTGAATGGTAAAAGCGGTTTTATCACCTGCTTTCATGCCATGGATATTCTGCTCAAACTTTGGAATCATCATTCCCACACCGTACAGAAATGTAAGCGGATTTTCTGCTGTTGTTTCTTCTACAAGAACCTTACTTCCATCTTCTTCGATTGTGTGAAGTATGTAACTTACAGCTACAACATGATTGTTTTCGATTGTCATATTTTTTCTTTTTGTCGTGAATTTCCTCACGATTAACAGCACAAAGATACTGTTTTTGAAATCATTGACCGAAGAAATAAAGGGTTAAAGCAGTCTTTGCAGTAATGTCCTTACTTTTGTTTTCCGGCTTCATTGCGCTTCTTTTCCCGGAGCATAAAAAGGTACAGGCTTTCCACTTTGGCCCTCGCCCAATCGGTTTTTCTCAGGAATTTCAGGGAGGAATTAATACTCGGGTTATCGGTAAAGCACCGGATATTGATCTGCTCGCCGAGTTTTTCAAATCCGTCATAATAGGCTACCAGCTCTTCCAGAATGGCGTCCAGCCTTTTTCCGTGAAGGGGATCTTTCAATTGTTGTTCCATAATTTTGTAAAGTTAAAAATTTCCTGATTAAAAATCCTGAAAGTTACCGGCACGCATATTTTATTATCTATCGTTGCTTCTGATGGTTAAAATTATTGATCAGGAATCAGGTATTAAATCACTAACTTTTCATTTATCTTCTTTACATTTACCTTATGAAAATTCTGCATACTGCCGACTGGCATCTGGGCAAACGCCTGGACCGCTTTTCAAGACTGGAAGAACAGGTTTCGGTGATGGACGAAATTATTCAGGTTGCCGATGAACAAAACGCCGACCTAATTCTGATCGCCGGAGACCTTTTCGATAATTTCAATCCCGGGGTCGAAGCGGTGGAACTTTTTTATAAGACCCTGAAGCGGCTTTCCTTAAACGGGAAGCGTCCGGTAATTGCCATTTCCGGAAACCATGATTCGCCGAGCCTGATTGACGCGCCCGATCCTCTGGCCCGGGAGTGCGGTATCATCCTGATCGGCCATCCCAAAGCGGTTATCCACTGTTTTGAGCTGGAACATTTTAAAATTTCCAGATCTGCGGAAGGCTTTATAGAACTGGAACTGAAAAACCAGCCTCAGCCCGTAAGGATCCTCCATACGCCTTATGCCAACGAAGTAAGGCTGAAACAGTACTTCGGTGAAAATAAGGAAGCTGAACTCAATAAAGTCCTGGCAGAGCACTGGGCAAAAAATGCGGATAACTTCTGTGACGAAAACGGGATTAATCTGTTGATTACCCATTTGTACATGAATAAAAAGGGAGCACCCATCATGGAAGAGCCGGAAGGTGAAAAGCCTATCAAAATAGGAAACGCAGACCTTGTTTTTTCGGATATTATCCCGGCGCAGATCCAGTATACGGCCCTGGGACATCTCCACCGTTTCCAGAACATCGGAACGGAGGAAAAGCCGGTGGTTTACTCCTCTTCCCCCCTGTGCTACAGCTTCAGCGAAGCCGGACAGGCAAAATATGTTGTCCTTATCGACGCGGAACCCGGCAGGGCTGTTTCCTATGAAAGAATTGCCCTGAAAAACGGAAAATACCTGGAAAGAAAAAGCTTTGACTGTATCGAAAAAACCGTCGACTGGCTTACCCGAAACCAGGATACTTTTGTAGAACTTACCCTGGAAAGCGAAACTTTCCTGAAAGCGGATGAGAGGAAACGGCTGTACCAGTCGCACAGCGGAATTGTCCACCTGATCCCGAAAGTAAAAAGCCTTGAAACCGATGACAGCCATCCCGGTGAAATCAATCTCAGCCAGGATATGGAGACTTTATTTAAAAACTATTTTAAATCCAGAAACGGTGGGCAGGAAGCAAATGAGGAACTGATTCGGCTGTTTCATGAGATCACCTCTGTCCCGTCCTAGCTTTTTAAACATTATTTTAATCTCCTCCGGGAGCATTCAATGATCCTCTTTTATTTAAAATTCAGACAATGATTCCAGTTCAGCTTACTTTAGAAGGGCTTTATTCCTACCGGGAACGCCAGAAAATCGATTTTGAAAACTTAACGGAAGCCGGACTGTTCGGAATCTTCGGAGCGGTAGGCTCTGGAAAGTCGTCAATTCTCGAAGCCATTTCTTTTGCCCTGTACGGTGAAACGGAACGGCTGAATGCCCGGGACCGGCGTACCTACAATATGATGAACCTGAAATCCAACCGGTCCTACATCGAATTCGATTTCATCAATTTTGAAAATAAAAAATTCCGTGCCACCAGGGAATTCAAGCGGAATTCCAAAAATTTCGAGGATGTAAAAACCCCGTCCGTTACTTTTTACAAATGGAAGAACGACAACTGGATCCCGCTGGAACATTCCAACGCGGAACAGCTGATCGGCCTGAGCTACGCAAATTTCAAACGGACCATCATTATACCACAGGGACAGTTCAAAGAGTTTCTGGAACTGGGTGCCACAGACCGTACGAATATGATGAAAGAAATCTTCGGGCTCCAGCGTTTCGATTTGCAGAACAATGTTTCTGCCCTCCATCATAAAAACCGGTCGGAACTCGATCACCTGGAAGGCCGCCTGAAAGGTTTTGAGGAAGTAAGCGAAGACCGGATCGCTTTTCAGAAAGAAAACCTGAAAAATGAACAGGAAAATTTTGAACAGAGACGCCAGGCTTTTAAAGAAACGGAAGAAAAATATGGCCGGTTAAAAAACCTGAAAGCAGATTTTGAAATGTTCCGTCAGAAAAAGTTCGATTTTGAAAAACTCATCTTACAGAAAGATGAAATCGATATCCTGGAAACCAAAACAGAGCTGTTCGACCGGGTTTCCAGAGCTTTTACGCCTCTGCTGGCTGAAAAGGATAAGCTGAAAAAAGAAATTTCGGAACAGCAAAGCCTTAAAAAACAGCAGCTTAAAACATGGCAGGAAACCGAAATCCGTTATCAGCAGGTAAAAGATAAACTTTTGGTGCTTCAGCCGCAATATGAAGCGCTTCCTCAATCGAGAATCCGGGAAAATGACCTGCTGCTGATCCTGCAGATGCTTAAATTTTCGGAAGAAATCCAGACACTAAAATCAAGAACAAAGAAAGGTGATGATGAAGTACAGAAGGTGGAAGCCCGCCAGAAGCTGATCCGGCAGAATATCGAAACGCTCCGGAAAGAATCCGAAGCTTTAAAATCCCGTAAATTGGATTCCAATGTCTTGTTGCTGGCCGGCAACTGGTTCCTGGAGAGAAAGAAATCAGAGGAAAGCCTGCAAAAGCAGACTGAAAAGGCAGAAGCTAAAAAGTCAGAAATCAAAAAGGTTTCCGATGAGCTGAAATCCTTTAACTTCAATACCGCAACTTTTAAAAATGATTTCCAAAATGAGCATGAAGCTTTAGAAAACCGGAAGAAATCCCTTTCCGAAAGGCGCAGCCAGCTCGAAGTGCAGCAGAAACTGGCCCATTTTGCAAGTGCATTGCATGACGGCGAATCCTGTCCGCTCTGTGGCGCTCTGGAACATCCGCATATTGTGGAATTCAATGATGTAAATGCAGAGCTTGGAGAGATCCAAAAAGAAATCCTGGATATTACCACCCGACAGGAAAACGGGCAGAAACAATTGGCGGAACTTGAGAAAATTCTTGACCGGAAGAAAATTTTTGAAGAACAGCTGAAAGCGGAAGAAGAAAGCGTAAGACAGATTCGGATCGCGCTTGATGAACATCTGAAAAACTTCATCTGGACAACATTTGATGCGGAAAACCCTCAAGCATTTGAAGAGAAAAGACAGGAATCTTTCGCCATCGAAAAGAAGATGGAGGCGCTGAACGGGCAGCTTGCTTCCGAACAGAAAAACCTGGAAAAAGAAAGGACCCATCTGGACCAGTACAGTAAGGCTCTGGAAAAATTCAGGATTGATGAAGCGAAAAAAGAAGAACAGATTTTAACCAACGAAGCCAATCTGAAAATGCTTCAGTGGGCAGATTACCGGGATCAGGAAATCGCCGGTGCTGAAGAAACCCATGCCCGCCTTTCAAAATCAAATCTTGAAATGGAACAGCTTTACCTGCAACTGGCCTCGGAAGAAAAAGAGATTTCCCCCGCATTAGCCCGGCAAAAAACGATGGCTGATGAATCGGGAAAAAGAATTTCCGCTTTGGAAAAGGAAATTTCCGCTAATGAATACCTGATCGAAAAAGCACTGTCAGAACATCGGTTTGAGAAGATTGAAGAGATTCAACAAATTCTCTTGCAGAAAATCGATGTTCAGGAAACAAGGGCGGTGATCCAGCAGTTCAGGATCCGGTTTGAAACCCTGAAAAACAGCATTTCGGAACTTGAACAAAAGCTGAAAGATTCCGCCTTCAACCCAGAGGAATTCTCAGCAGCTGAAGATCAGTTCAAGATCAAGGAACAGGAATTAAAAACAGCCAATGATGCGGTGGTGAAAACCCTTGCGGAAATCGAGCGGCTGGAAAAGGAATTCAGGAAAAAAGAAAACCTCCTGAAGGACCTGGCGCAGCTTCAGAAACGTGCGGATAACCTGAAGGTGATGGCCAGCCTTTTTAAAGGGGCCGGATTCGTACAGTACGTATCTTCCATTTACCTCCGCCAGCTCTGCGACCATGCCAACATCCGTTTCCACCGGATGACCCGCAACCAGCTCAGCCTGCAGCTGAATGAGGCCAACGATTTCGAGATTGTGGATTACCTGAACGAAGGCCGGAGCCGGAGCGTAAAAACATTGTCCGGAGGCCAGGCGTTCCAGGTTTCCTTAAGCCTCGCGCTGGCCCTGGCGGAAAGCGTACAGAGCAATGCGAGTGCTGAGAAAAATTTCTTTTTCATCGATGAAGGCTTCGGGACCCAGGATTCGGAATCGGTCAATATCGTTTTTGAAACCCTGATGAATCTCCGGAAAGAAAACCGGATCGTCGGCATCATCTCCCATGTGGAAGAACTGAAAGAAAAAATCCCGGTGGCTCTTAACATCACGAAGGATGAGGAACACGGAAGTTTAATTGAAGTCATTTAACCGAGCTATGAAAAATTCATCGATTATCCTAAAACCCGGAAAAGGCAAAAGCATTTTATTTTCTGTTATGAGTACCATTTTTATCATCATTGGAATTTCAATGACGGATAATAATAGATTGTCTTCCGTTTTTATCATTTTTTTCTTTGGATTGTGCCTGCTCACTTTTATTGTAAACCTGATGCCTGGTGCTTCGTATCTTAAAATTGACGATCAGGGTATAGCAATGAAGAACCTTTTCAGGTCAACATTTATCCCGTGGCGTTCCGTCAGCGGTTTCAGGACCAAAAACTTTTTCCTCAACACGATGGTTGTTTTCGATCTCAATCAGGATCTTCCGGAAACTTCCGGGATGAAGGTAAAGACAGGCGCATTTCCTGATACGTACGGAATGTCCGGCAAAAAACTGGCGGCGTTGCTGAATGAGCAGAAAGAAAGGTTTGACCGTGTTTAAGAATAACGTAAACCCCAATCAGAAATCAGGAAATGAGCCGGAAGCTGGATGCCGGAAGTTTCCCAATAAAAGTAAAATTACAACCGAATTCACTTTAAAAAAAATCTCCGCCGGGTTTCAGCGGAGATTCTGATTTATAGATTCTGTATTGAAGGTTTTACTTCGTTACCGAAGAGTTCAATGGATTTCATCATGAGGTCATGTGCCGGATCCCCGACATCCATGTGCCCGATAAACCGGGTGATGCCGAAGATCTCTTTCATATAAGCGATTTTGTCGGCTACTTCTTTCGGACTTCCGATGAACAGTGCCCCGTCTTTGCTTCTTCCGCCTTCATACTGCATTTTCGAGAAGGGTGCCCACCCTCTGGAAGAACCGATCCGGTCCATCTGTGCCTTATAGGTGTGGAAATACCCGTCGATCACGGCAGGATCATCGCTGACGAACGTATGTGAGTGGATCGCGATCTGCATTTGGGAGACATCGTGGCCCGCTTTCTTGTATTCCTGCTTGTAAAACTCGATCAGGTTCCTGAACTGTACCGGCATCCCTCCGATGATCGCTACCACCAAAGGCATTCCCAGCTCGGCAGCCTGAAGCACCGACTGCGGGGTTCCGCCCACCGCTCTCCAGATCGGCAGTCTTCCTTCATTTTTTGCCCTCGGGTAAACGGTCTGGCCCTGCATCGGCGCCCGGAGCTTCCCTTTCCAGGTAACGTTTTCTTCTGCATTTATTTTGAGTAATAAGTCTAATTTTTCATTAAAGAGCTCCTCGTAATCATTCAATGAGTATCCGTACAGCGGGAAAGACTCGATAAAGCTACCTCGGCCTACATAGATTTCAGCACGCCCGTCGGAGATGAGATCCAACGTTGCAAAATCTTCATAAACTTTCACCGGCTCGGAAGAACTCAGTACCGTAACGCCGCTGGCCAGCCTGATGTTTTTAGTGATGCCTGCCGCAGCCGCCAGTACGATCTCCGGTGATGAAACCGCATAATCCGGACGGTGATGCTCGCCCATGGCAAAAACATCGATCCCCACTTCATCCATGAGTTTTACCTGCTCAAGGATTTCACGGATTTTAATGCCTGCATCCCTATATTTTCCGGTGGTCCGGTCGAACGACAGATCGCCGAACATTCCTATTCCTAATTCCATATTGTTGATTTTATAGTACAAAGGTACGGCAACGAAACATCAGAAGCATTGATGTTTGTTAAGAACGGAAGGCGGAAATATTCAGAATCCCGGAAGAGGGACGCCGGATGGCGGAAGTTTTCCCAGCCAATATCATAATCAACGATCGTGCTTAATCTTTGTATTTTTGTTATGGTTCAATTTGGCTAAAGCCGATACTGATAATTGTCAGATAAATAAGGTGAAGCCCATCTCTATTGATATACGCGCTCTCCTATATATTGAACTCAATTTAAATATTCGAATGCATGTTACAATTGATCAGCTTTTTAATTTGCCCCGTAAGAGCAATATCTGTGTAGTAAATCACCAGCATTCTGCAATACCGGAACTCCGGAAGATTTTTATCTTTTGTGATATTCTTACAGTCAGAAATCATTAGAATTAATCCATCGGCTATTTTGTTTATGGGTCATAATATGATCTGGGTCAGGAAGGTAACCGAGGTTGGAAATTTCTCTCATGCGATAATCGACTCATTCAAATGATTGTCTCACATTATTTAAACTTTAAAAACTGTTTTTCAAAGAAATGATAGGACAGTACGGAAAGGAATACGGAAGAAATGAAGGACAGCAAAGTGACTGTTATCCAATCCAGTTCCATGTAAATTCCGATTTTAGAGAACAGCATGATGCAGATGGTATGGAATAAATACAGTCCGTAGGTGTATTTCCCGAGCCATGCGAGGATGCTGTTATCGGAAATCCTGAACGCATTTTTTTGGCTTAAGGCCGATAGGATCAGTGCGGAAAACAAAATACTGAATATCAGCGAAGATAATCTCGGATCGGGAATTAAATCTGTATTGGCAATGACTACGATGGCGATGAGCACCAGTACGGCATACGTGTATTTATAAACAGACGGAATACGGCCCAGCTTTTCGATCAGGTTATTTTTAAAAACAAAGAGGTAAGCCGGAAGAGCCCCGAAAGCAAAATAATGGATGTTGGTAAAAAGATCTGCCGTGCTAATACCGTACTTTTCATAGACCGTCTGCATGAGGAATGAGAATAGAATACAGCCCGCCAGCAGCGTGGGGATATTCTTCAGAGAAATAAAATAAAAAACCAGACCCCAGAGGATGTAGAAATGTTCTTCAATACAAAGCGACCAGATCACCGTGAGCGGTGAAACGTTCGGGAGCTGGTGTTCGAACATGCCTTTATAATTTTCAAGAAAGGTAAGCGTCAGGAACCAATCGGGACGATAGCCTTTATCGGAATACGAAAGGTTCAGGAAATCCAGGATCCAGGGGGTAACCATGGCAAAAAGGACCATGGCATAGTACAATGGCCATATTCTTAATATCCTCCTTTTAAAAAACTTTTTCAAAGGAATCTTCCCCTGATGGTTGATTTTCTCAAGAATCAGAATGTAGGTAATGAGAAAGCCGCTGAGGACAAAGAAAAAAGAAACACCAATCCCCCCTTCCGCAGAGAAACAGTGTAACCAACTGTTCCGGGGAACGGGGGAATGGTGCAGGAAAACCAATAAAAAAGACAGGAACCTCAACGAATCGAACGTATGAAAGTGTACCCTGTCTGTTTTTATGAAACTCATTTATTTTTCAGGGATTACTTTTTCAGGTACTGATCAAAATAATCCGTTACTTTCTGCATCAGGTGCACGCGGTCCTTTCCGATCACGTTATGCGGATGGCCGGGATAAACGAAGTAATCCATCTGGATCCCGTTGTCTACTGCGGACTTGATGAACTTAACGGAATGCTGCCACACCACCACGTCATCCTGTGCCCCGTGGATCATCAGCAGTTTCCCTTTCAGGTTCTGTACTTTGTCCAGCAGGTTGGCCGTGGCATACCCCTGCGGATTTTCCTGCGGTGTATCCATATATCTTTCGCCATACATGATTTCGTACATGCTCCAGTCGATCACCGGGCCTCCGGCAACGCCTACTTTGAAGACATCCGGCTTGCGGAGCATAAAGCTGGTGGTCATAAACCCTCCGAAGCTCCAACCGTGGATTCCCATCCGGTCGGCATCTACATAAGGCAGGGATTTAAGGTACTCCACCCCTTTCATCTGGTCGTTCATTTCGTTGGTTCCGAGGTTTCTGAATACCGCCTGCTCGAATTTCAGGCCGCGGTTGGCGGAACCTCTTCCGTCCATGGTGAAGATGATGTATCCGTTCTGCGCCATATATTCGTACCAAAGGTTTCCGGATGCCGGGAAAGTATTGGTAATCAGCTGCAGGTGCGGTCCGTTGTACAGGTACACGATGACCGGATATTTTTTATTGGGATCGAAATGGGTCGGGAGAATGATTTTTCCGTACAAAAGGGTTCCGTCGTCTGCTTTCAGGTTGACATTCTTAATTTCGGGACGCTGGTAGTTTTTCAGCGGGTTTTCCGAAGTCAGGAGATTGCTTGTTTTCAGCGTGTTGGTGTTGATGATGTTGGCTACTCTCGGGGTATTGGCATTGCTGTATACATCATACAGGTAGTTCCCGTCGCTGCTCAGCACACCGGAATGTACGCCGTCTGCGTTATCCATCCGCTGCATCCTGAAGTTTACCCAATTGATCCGGTAGAGGTGTTTTTCAAGCGGTGTTTCTTTGGTGGAGGTGAAATAGATTTCTTTCTTCTTTTCGTTAAATCCTAAAATCTCGTTCACGAGCCAGTCGCCTTTGGTGATCTGGGCCACCAGGCCTTTCTCCAGGCTGTAGTGGAACAGGTGGTTGTATCCCGTTCTCTGGCTCTGCCAGATGAAATCGGTATTGGAATTCGGGAAGAAGGTGAGCGGATGCTGGGGTTCCACGTACTTATCGCTGGTTTCTTCAAACAAGGTTTTTACCAGGTTTCCCGTGGCGGCATCATACTGGTTCATTTTGAGATGGTTCTGCCCCCTGTTCAGGACACCGACAAAAATGTATTTTGAATCGGGGCTCCAGGTGACGGCCGTCAGGTACTGGTCTTTTTCCCCTTCGATATTCAGGAAAGTGGTCATCTGGCTTTTGATGTTGAAAACGCCCAGCGTCACCTGATGCGACGTTTTGCCGGCCATCGGATATTTGATGTTGTGGTTCACGGCCGGTGTTACGGACCAGTCGATAACCGGGTAGTCGGCCACCATGGTCTGATCCATGCGGTAAAAAGCGACACTTTCAGAGTTGGGAGCCGGAAAAATCCCCGTGTCGATCCCGAATTCATTCCGGTGGACGTTAGCGGCCCCGTTCAGGATATTTTCGTTGGAATCGTTGGTTACCGCGATGGTTTTCCCGTTTTTATTCACGAAGAGATTATTCTTTACGGTAAATGCAAAGGTCCGGTTATCGCCGAATACCTTCATATTCTCTGCATTTTCATCTACGGCCACAGTCGTTCTGGCTTTCCAGTCGTTGCCGGATTTTTCCATCCACACCATTTTCCCGTTCGAACTGAAATACCCCTGGTTTGTCCCGGTGAATTTCATCGGCGGAACGGCTTTGAACTTATTGTCCGTCAGATTTCTGTTCAGTTGGGTTAAGGACACCAGGGTATCCTGCCTGTTGGTTTTCAGATCAGTAATCAGATATCCGCCTTTTACGGCCTGAATATATGATCTGCCGTCTGCAGACCATGAAAACTGGGAAATATTTTTAACGGCCAGGTTCGTTCTCAATCCGTTTACTGCCTCCGCCATCGTGAATTTCTGGGTCTGAGCCAATGCGCTGCCTCCCAAAACCACCATCCATAAAGATAATTTATATAGTCTCATCGTATAAAATTGAATCCTCCAAAAATAAGAAATAATTATCAATCGTTAAGGAAACGTTAAATTAAAACGTCAGCAAGGGGAGAATGTCGCAGGAAGGGAAATATTGCGTAAATTGAGTGATGAGTGATGGGTTATACGTGATAAATTAAAATCGCCAGGTTGTAATTCTGTTGATCTTATGGCCGGAATGCCGGATACAGACTGCCAGCCTAGCCCCGATAGAAACGGCATCCTTTTTTGTTGCGGGTGGAGCCCAGCGGAGGCTGCGACAAAAAAGATACAGTGGATAGCGGGAAACAGCTCCTGAAAAAAAATAAAAAGAGACTGTAAAAATCATTTCTTAACCTACGTCAATGGTTTGAAGAAGGAATCAGGCCTACCTTTGCAACATAATTAACAACAAAACAATATTACAATGGCAACAAAATGGAATTTAGACCCGGCACACAGTGAAATCACGTTTAAAGTAAAACACATGATGATTTCCAATATCAAAGGAAACTTTACCGATTTCACCGCAGAAATCGAAGCGGAAGACGATACTTTTGCCAACGCTAAAACAACGGCAACCATCCAGACGGCTTCTGTTTCTACGAACAATACCGACCGTGACAACCACCTGAAATCTGCGGAGTTTTTCAATGCGGAAGCCAACCCGACCATCACATTCGAATCTACTGCCCTGAACAACGAAGTGACCGGTAACCTTACGATCAACGGAGTTACCAAACCGGTAGTACTGGATGTGGATTTCGGAGGTATCAATGTAGATCCGTGGGGAAATACGAAAGCAGGATTTTCTTTTGAAGGGAAAATCAACAGAAAAGATTTCGGACTGAACTGGAACGCAGCGCTTGAAGCAGGCGGTGTGATGGTAAGCGAAGAAGTAAAAATCGCCGGAGAATTACAGTTTGTAAAGCAGGCTTAATTTTTTAAACTTATTTTAAAAGGTTCAGGGATTTTCTAAAAACCTTGGACCTTTTGTTTTTTCTAAAAGTGAGCAGTATGAACCTTAACGATCTTCAGAATATCAGTGATCATTTCAATCCTACGCAGAAGATGCCCGTTCTCTTTCTCGGGCATGGTTCGCCGATGAATGCGATTGAAGAAAATCCTTTTGTGCAGGGTTTCCGCACAGCAGCAACTGAAATTCCAAGGCCGAATGCCATCTTATGTATCTCGGCCCACTGGTTTACGGACGGCACCAAGGTAACGGCGATGGCTATGCCCCGGACCATCCATGATTTCGGAGGGTTTCCGCAGGCCTTGTCTGATGTGGAGTATCCTGCTCCCGGAAATCCTGAGCTGGCAAAAGAAACGGCGGCCTTATTATCCCCGGTACCGGTGGAAGAAGACCACAGCTGGGGTCTCGATCACGGAGCCTGGTCGGTGATTAAACATCTCTATCCGGATGCGGATATTCCCGTGATCCAGATGAGCATCGATTATACGAAACCTCCGCAGTATCATTTCGGCCTGGCCAGGCGGCTGAATACGCTCCGTGAAAAAGGGGTTTTAATCGTGGGCAGCGGAAACATCATCCATAACCTTCGGCTGATCGACTGGCGGAACATCAGTACGCCCGGCGCCGGCTGGGACTGGGCCGCTGAAGCCCGGGAAAAAACCAACGGATGGCTGCTGGACGGGAATTTCCAGCCCATCATCGATTACCATAAGCAGGGCACAGCCCTTCAGTATGCAGTCCCTACTCCTGATCATTACTTACCGCTGATCTATACGCTGGGACTGAAAGAACAGTCCGAAAGCCTGTCTTTATTCAATGACGAACTGATCGGTGGTTCGCTGAGCATGACGAGTGTACGGATCGGATAAAGAAAAAACCGGAAGAATACTTCCGGTTTACCATGATTAAGCTGATGCCTGTTAGATTCTATGAATAGAGACTACATGCGGCTGGCCTTCGATAGGAGCATAGATTTCCACAATCGCTTCCCAGTTCATTGGCTGAGGGCCTGGCATCGACGCATCGCATCTGAAACGGTAGTTGGTACCGTTTACCACTTGGGTAGACACTTCCTGCGGGGTGTATTTTACTCCGACAAATCCTTTCATTGCTTCGTCGAATACTTGTTGGTCTTCCGGTGTAAGGGCGTGGTACTTGGTCCATCCCCCTAATACTAATTCTTGTGTTTCCATGATGATGATTATTGATTTTGTTTTTTCCTACTCGTATGGCTTTTCGGATAACGCCCGTTTAAAATGGTTTTCAGCTCCCGGTTATCAGTTTTTTGTTTGTGATCACAGGTCAAAGGTAGTATACTTATACTGAAAAACTTACCGTAGATTTACTCTTTTTTCACTATACGTAGAAATACGCATTGCGGGATCAGAAAAATTGCGGTTACCCTTTTTTTGCCGCCGGAAATTTGGTAATATTGCTTACCATGAAAAAATTATTGCTTCTTCTGTTAACCTTTTCTTTTTTCTGCACCACCGCAGCTCAGATAATCCATGGAAGGGTGCTGAATGACGCCGGCCAAAAGCTCAGCGCCGTGAGCATCTATCTCGACGGAACCAAGATCAGAACCGTCTCTCAGGAAGACGGAACCTTTTCGCTGAGCGTTTCTTCCGTAGGGACGGGAAGCCTGGTTTTCCGGAAAGAAAACTATGAAACCGTTACAATACCTGCTTCAAGCGCCGTTGATAAAACGTTAAAGGTGATCCTGCTTAAAGCGAACGATATTGAGGAAGTTGTGCTGGTACCGTATACGGAAGAGGCTTACAGAAACCATATCAGTTATTTTCTGGACGCTTTCATAGGCCAGGATCAGCAGAACGTAAAAATTAAAAACCAGCGTTCCCTGAAATTTGCCTACGATAAGAAAAAGAAGCTGCTTCAGGTGAAAGCCCCGAAAACATTAATTATCGAAAATAAAAACCTCGGGTATGAAATCGAATATAACCTTCTGAGTTTTTCCGCCGACCTTGAATCCCGGATGGTTAATTATACAGGTACCAGTGTCTTTAAGGAAACCAAAAACACCCCGAAGGTCAGGCTGAACCGGCTCAATGCTTATGACGGCAGCCTTCTTCACTTTTTCAGGAGCATCTACCGCAATGCCATAACTGAAGACCGGTTTATTGTTAATCATGTTGTTAAGGTGCCCAATCCGAAATATCCCACTGCAGAAGAACTTGAAATTTTAAAAGATTTTGCACAAACTGCCCTGATGAACAAAGAACTGAACCTTCCCGACAACATCAGAGATATTTCCCGACGCAAAAATAATGAGAAACCATTTGCGCTGGCGGTTGTTAAAACCATGCTTCCGGATTCCGCCTATGTAAAGAGAAACGGCGGGGAAGTCCTGTTTACGTTTAAGGATATGCTTCAGGTAAATTACAGGAAATATTATTACGAACAGAATGGCAAGGAATTCATAAAAAGTAAAATTCCCGTAGTGATTTCTTCCTTTTTACATCCGGAAGGGGAAACTTTTGAAGTTTCAAAAGACGGGAGCATTTCCAATCCTGATCTGCTGATCGCAGAAGGCGACTTTACCAAAAACAAGATGGAAAATATGCTGCCTCTGGATTATCAGCCCGGAGATTAGGGAATGCTGCCGTCTTTTAAAAAACCTGATTGCCGGATATTTATTGCACGGCCTGCAGAACATTGATATTTCCATAGCCGTAATCGGAATTCGGATTCGGGTAATAGGTGCTCGACTGTCTCATTTTATTCAACACCTGATCCCTCGTCCAGGAAGGGTTCTTCGCCCATACCAGCGCAGCGATCCCGGCGGTGGAGGCTGTGGCTACGGAAGAGCCGCCCACATAATCGGTCTGTGCATTATAATAGCTCAACACCGGGATGTTGCTTGCCGAAGCCCTTTCCATCTGGTAGGTAAAGTCGATTTCGGCTCCGGAATGACACACATCGCATTTCTGGTTGGCGGTATTTTCTTTTACGCCGGTGACGGCCTGCGTTTCGGGCATCCACGCCGGAAAGATTACGCCCACGAAATTGGTGAAACTCGTAGAAGTTCCACCTGCACAGAAGATCAGTTTTCCTTTGGAGTAGGCATATTTCACCCCGTCTTCAATCTTACCGACGGAGAAGATGTGCCCCATCGACATGGAAATGATTTTTACATTCGTGTTGTTTCCCAGTTCCGTAAAAGCGATCTTCACGCCGTTCTGCTCATGATAGCCGTCCAGCACCACGTTGGAGGCGGCCCGGTAAGTAACCAGATTCGCGTTGTAAGCTATTCCTACCGGCTGCCCCATATTGTTGCGGGGTGCCGCCGCCGCTGAAGCCATGCTGGTTCCATGGCCGCATTTGTCTGCAGAGCCGTCGTAGCCGGTACTCCAAGGCCATACGGAATCCACATAAACTCCGTTTTTGCTGATGGTTCTTCCTGATGAAAGCCCGTTGTTGAAGCTGCTGCCCAATAAGGTCTGCTCGGGAGAAACCCCGCTGTCGATGATTCCGATGGTAACCCCCTGCCCTGTGCTGTAACTCCAGGCATTGACGATGTTATGCTTTGCAAATGACCATGGCGCTTTAGCGTTGGGTGAAACGGTAGTGTAATCGGAAGTGCTTAAGGATGCAGACTCAAACCCGCAGCCTGATGAGCTGCTGCCGGATTTGGACGTAACGCCGAATTGTCTTTCATTTTCAAAATAGCGGTAATCGGCTGGCTCCAGATACCGGATGCTTTTGAGCTTCCTGAGTGCGACTATGGTTTCCTGCTTCTCGATAGCTACATCGATCTGATTTAAATAAGGATCCGAAGACAAGACGATCCGGTCTGTTTTGCCTTCGTACTTTTGGATCAGCTCTAAAATTTCATTTTCCATGGTTTTGCTGTTGGCATCCAGGCTTCTGTCGAATGAAGAACCGAACCCGATGGAAGCGATTTTATTTCCCTGATAAATGGCACTCCACACAAAGTGATCGGAAGATGCATTCCAGGAAAACCGCCCTTTGGTTTTGATGGTTTCATTGATTTTTTCGTTGATCTGCCTGGCGGTTAACGGATCGTTCTGTGTAATTTCGGTTTCAGCCATATTGCCCTGAAGGTCGTCCCTGTTGCATCCCGTAAAAACGGCAAGGGATAAGAATAGATAAAAGACACTTTTTTTCATATTCAATAGATTTGATTTGCAAGACCAATATATCACTTTAGACTGAATTACAGCCTTTTGAAATTAAAATAATCTTTGATTCTGTTATGCTTTGAATAATAATGGATACCGATTAGAGGCTGGAAGAGGGATGCTGGATGATGTAAGAAATATTACGGTCACCAATCTTAAACCTCAATAAAATCTTTTATTTGTAATCCGTTAAGAACAAACTTTATTTGAAATCTCTGATCTTATTTTGGATTATAGAAAACATTAACTAATGTTCAGTACACATTAGGTCAATTGAATTTCGATTTTCCTTTTATTCACATCCAAAGTAATCCATTTCTCTTTCCTGCCGGCTTTAGGAATACAACCGATAATGCTTTTCCCTTTTTTATAGTTGCCCAGTGACTTTCTGCCAAACTTTATTTTCATTTCATAAATGTCCTGACCTCCATATCCGATCCATGCTTTGGTGACAATCTGCTTATCGTTTTTAATATTATCGTATAATAAAGATTCCGGATCTTCAGGGATCTGCAGAATTCCGTCACA
Organism: Chryseobacterium hagamense; assembly: GCF_007991455.1. Classification (GTDB taxonomy): domain Bacteria; phylum Bacteroidota; class Bacteroidia; order Flavobacteriales; family Weeksellaceae; genus Chryseobacterium; species Chryseobacterium hagamense. The sequence goes on from NZ_BJYJ01000021.1 coordinate 68,808, forward strand.
CCAGAAAGATTCAACATAATATTCCGTATTTTCCTGTTCAGTATTACTGAAATCAAGCGACCATTCCAGATGGCTGCAAAATTCAATATTGAATACAGGCTCCTGCAGATTATAATTGAAAGCTCCGCAATCCGGACACTCAGTACATTCACTGGCCAGTACCTTTGATCCGCAAGCAGCACAGCAGTCTTGCTTTTTGTTGAGATGGCAGATGACAGCTTCTACTTTCTCCTTATCCAAATTAAAATCACTGATTAATTTCTGCTCAAGAAATAATCTCAAATCATTTTGCATCAAAAGATAAATATCAAGTTTCTGCTTCTCCGTAAGAGGCAATATGATAATTTCTTTTCCGCATTTTTTGCAATGAATTTCTTTCACTTTTTATTTTTAAATATTCTCCCTTGCAATCGGAGATAATAAAGAAGATAGCAATCATCTTTAAATTTAAAGGCTTCTTATCCTCCGACTTGTTATATTGACTTTCCTTTACAAAAGCATCACATTTAAATTTTATGATTAAAAAGGCTTCCGTTTGGAAGCCTTTTGTTATCTGACTATGAGCTCAATACCATAAATCAGGCTGAAGCCACTGAGGCAAAATTTGTTTTCCTTCGACGGGCTTAGGATGATAATTACCTATTGCTATAGTGATGACTCTTATATTTATATTGAACTTACATTAATTTGAAACTAGTTTACCACAAATTTCCTTTCATTGATCAGCTCTGCAATGGCCAGCATATCTTTCCCGATCAGGCGGTCATCTTCCAGTTTTGCTACTCTGGAACGGAGAATGGCGAAATTTTCCTCGATGATTTTTGAACATTTTGCCGGTCTTCTGAATTCCAGTCCCTGTGCGGCGAACATCAGCTCAACAGCCAGGATGTTGACTAAATTCCCAAGGACCTGGTTGAATTTTCTGCCGGAAATGCTTCCCATCGAAACATGGTCTTCCTGCCCCAGACTTGTTGGGATGGAATCGGCGGAAGCCGGGAAACAAAGCGTTTTATTTTCCGTTACCAAAGCCGCAGAAGTGTATTGGGGGATCATGAAACCAGAATTAAGTCCGGAGCTTTCGGTTAATAATCTTGGCAATCCGTATTTTCCTTCCAGCAGCAGATAGCTTCTCCGGTCTGAGATATTCCCCAGCTCAGCCGCCGCCAGGGTTGCATAATCCAGAGGCAGGGCCATCAGCTGTCCGTGGAAATTACCTCCGGAGATGGATTCTTCGGCACTCAGGACAATCGGGTTGTCCGTTACGGAATTCAGTTCCGTTTCCGCCATCATTCTCAGGTGCTCAAAAGCGTTCCGGCTGGCTCCGTGAACCTGCGGCACACACCTCATCGAATAAGGATCCTGCACCCGGTCACAGTATTCATGTGATTTCAGGTTGTCGGAACCTTTTAAGAATTTCAGCATTCTCGCCGCCACTTTCTTGCTCCCCTCGAAAGGCCTGATCTCGTGAAGCTCTTTTTTGAAAGGGCTTGCCGATCCTCTGTAAGCCTCAAGACTCATGGCAGCCGTCATATCCGCCAGATCCAGCAGGTACCCGAATTTCTCCAGGCCTTTGATGGCATGAGCGAGAATAAACTGGGTCCCGTTAATCAGTCCAAGACCTTCTTTCGGACCCAGCGCCAGAGGTTCCAGACTGTTTTTCTCCAGCACCTCAGCCGTTTCAAAGATTTCGTTTCCTACCCATACCTGCCCCAACCCTAAAAGCGGCAATACCAGGTGTGCCAGCGGCGCTAGGTCTCCGGAAGCACCTACCGAACCCTGCTCCGGAACTACGGGAATAATGTCTTTTTCCAGCATCAGGATCATCCGCTCGATCACTTCAAGAGAAACTCCCGAGAATCCTTTGGACAGGGCATGAACTTTAGCAATCATCATGATCCTGGAAAGTTCTTTATCAATCGGTTTCCCTACCCCTACGGCGTGGGAAATAATCAGGTTGTATTGTAAAAGAGCTGTTTCATCGGAAGAGATCTTCGTATCGCAAAGCGGCCCGAATCCCGTATTGATTCCATATACGCAACGATCGGACTCTACAATCTGCTGTACATTTTTCTGGGATTTTAAAATCTGCTCTCTGGCGGCTTTGTTTAATTTAGCTTTATCAGGAGTTTTACAGATTTCCAGGACATCATGGAAACTGAAAACGTCAACACCGTATATCATTATCAAAATTTTGTCCTAAAATTAAGCATTTAGACAGTATTGGGAAAACTTAATTTTCAAAGACGATATTTTCTGAAAGGCAATTGATTAATTCATTACTTTTACCGCCGAAATTAAAAAAATTAATATCCTTATGAAACTTAAATTTTTACTGTTGGCCCTATCCCTTGCAGGCAGCGTTTCTTTTGCACAGAAAGTAAAATACTCCAAAGAAGAGGTAAAGAAAATGGAGCAATACCTTTTCAACGAAGGCTTTAATACGCCTTCCACCCGCAAGACTTCTACTGTCATCCTAAAAGACGGATCCACCCACAAAGGATTCTGCAGCAAAACCGACACGAAAAAAGGACAGATCTTTGAAGTAACCCTGAAAGACAGCCTGACGAAGAAAAACGAAGTGTTCGATGCAGAGCAGATCGCCGAAATGTACATCTACCCCAGCAATGCCGAAAAGATCATGAAAGTAGGAAAGTACATGGGTAACATCCGGAATTACAGCACGAAGAAACTGACAAAAACCACCAACAGTGACAGGATCTACTTTATCAACCAGACCGTTTCCCTGAAAAATAAAAAGGATGATAAGGAATTCCTGATGCAGGTAATCAATCCCGGATTCGATGATATTATCTCGGTATATCACGATCCGCGGGCCAAAGAAACTGCCGGGGTGTCATTCGGATACGGGCCTCAGCTTGGCGGCGGGGTAATTAAATCCTACTACCTAAAAAAAGGCAACAAGGTGATGTGGCTTCATAAGGACGATTTTGAAGACAATTACGATTTCCTCTTCGGGGACAATGCCGAATTCATGAAAAAGTACCCGAAAAATTCAGTGGAATGGGATTATTTCAGCTTCCTGATTCATGAGTATACGGACATGAGCAACGGATAAACATTAACTTTAACATAATATTGTGCAGCCATAGGATTTCTATGGCTTTTTTCTTGCTCTTTATTTCCGTAATTTTGTTCATATGAATCCTTCTTTAGAATTACAGCTCAAAACTTTACCATCCGAACCCGGCGTTTATCGCTATTATGATAAAAACAATCAGCTTTTATATGTGGGAAAGGCCAAGAATTTAAAGAAAAGGGTTCTTTCTTATTTCAACAAGAACCTTCCGGGCTACCGGATCAAAATCATGGTCGGAAAAATCAACCGGCTGGAAACCACGATCGTCAACAGCGAATACGATGCCCTCCTCCTGGAAAATAACCTGATCAAGGAGCATCAGCCTTTCTACAATGTCATGTTGAAGGATGATAAAACATATCCGTGGATCTGCATCAAAAACGAAGATTTTCCAAGGATTTTCCTCACCCGTACGAAGATCAGGGACGGCTCGGAATATTACGGACCTTACGCCAGGGTACGGCCTGCCAAGATCCTGCTGGATACCATCAAGCATATTTACAAGCTCAGAACCTGCAACCTGAACCTGGCACCTGCCAAGATTGAAGAAGGTAAATACAAGGTATGCCTGGAATATCACATCAAGAACTGCGAAGGGCCCTGCGAAGGACTGGAAAGCAAACAGGACTATGACGAAAAAATAGACGCCATTCGCGGGATGATCAAGGGGGATTTCCGGAAAGCCAAGGAGTACCTGATGAATCAGATGATGAGGTATGCTACCAATCTTCAGTTTGAAAATGCCCAGATCGTCAAGGAAAGGCTGGATGCCCTGGAAGATTATCAGGCGAAAAACACCGTTGTTAATGCAAGTATTGATGATGTGGACGTATTCGGAATGACCAGTGACGAAACGGCAGCCTACGTGAATTTCTTTAAGATCAGGAACGGAAATATCATCCAGAGCTTTACCACTGAAATCAAGAAGATCCTTGAGGAAAGCGATGATGAAATTCTGGAGGAAGCGATGATCGAAATCCGGCAGAAATTCGATTCGAATTCAAAAGAGATCCTGCTGCCTTTCCATCTCTCTGTAGAAATCCCGAATGTGAAGCTGATTGTCCCGAAAGTAGGCGACAAAAAACGGATCGTGGAACTTTCCGAAAAAAATGCTAAAGAATACCGTCTGGAAAAACTGAAGCAGGTGCAGATTATAGATCCGGAGAGGCATACCAACAGGATCATGTCAGAAATGCAGAAACTGCTGAGAATGCCGGTAGAACCGCGACATATTGAAGGTTTCGACAACTCGAATATCCAGGGGACGAATCCGGTTTCGGCCTGTGTGGTTTTCAAGGACGGTAAGCCCAGCAAAGCGGATTACCGGATTTTTCACCCGAAGACCGTAGAAGGGGCAAATGATTTTGCAACTATGGAAGAAGTTATCTACCGACGGTACAAAAGACTGTTGGATGAAGGTGACAGCCTGCCGCAGCTGATCCTGATCGACGGAGGGAAAGGGCAGCTCTCTTCTGCCGTGAAGAGCCTGCGCCTGTTGGGGCTTTACGGAAAAATTACCATCGTCGGTATCGCCAAAAGGCTGGAAGAGATTTTCTTCCCGGAAGATCCCATCCCGTTATACCTCGATAAGAAATCCGAAACACTGAAAATCCTGCAGCGGGTAAGAGATGAAGCCCACCGTTTCGGTGTAAAGCACCACCGGACCAGAAGAACGAATTCAACCATAAAATCTGAGCTTGAGGAAATCCCCGGCGTCGGAGAAAAAACGATTGAATTGCTGCTGTCCAAACTGAAATCGGTAAAACGGATCAGGGAATCAAATCTGGAAACACTGGAAGAGATTCTGGGGAAAAGCAAAGCCAAAGTTATTTACGACTTCTTTAACCCATTGTAAAAATTAAAATATTATTCGTAAATCTCAATTTATTTTAAAAAATTAAAAATCATAATATTTGTTAATTTAAATAATTTTTATAAATTAGCCAAAGTTAAACACCGCTTAACAACTTCTAAACATTTAAATTTACAAAAATTAAGTCCTCAATTGCTTGAGGACTTTTTAGTTATAATAAAATCAGGTATTTATTTCCTGGTAAATATTTCCTTTGAATAATTGCCGTTCCCTTGTGGCATTTCTATAATGATGTTCCCGTTTTCATAATACCCCAATGTGGATTCGCCATTCTGAAGCTTTACTCTGAAAACGTCGTTTTTGGTAGTTGCTTTAAAAGTGGCAAAAGGCGAAGAGCTGTTGTTCCCCACCAGAATAAACTGGGAGGCATCGATCTGAACTTTCTGGAGATCCGTTTTCCCGTTGCTGAATCTTACCGATGTATTTTCAACAGGCACTGAAGATGCAGCCGGCTGTGCGGAAACAGAAGTTTCCTCGGTGGAAGGCTGAATTGCTGCAATTATTTTGTTTGCAGGATTAGCCGGTGATATGGAAATAAAGGTTTGTTTAAGCGCATCCTGATAGCCCTCTTTATACTCTTTGATGTTCGAGGCCCCTTTTGCAGAGGAAACCACTTTCCCATTGCAGTCCTTAAACTGAAGCAGCACTTTATTGCGAAGAAAACCGCTGTCGTTCAATACATCTGCCATCAGGACATTGCAGGGATTGCTTTGGGCCTCGGCAGGCCATTGCAGCTTATCTTCAGGAATGACTATATAATTCTTACCTCGTAAGGTCTTGGTTAATAATCCCTCAAGTCCGAAATCTTCTTTTTTAAAGGTCGAAAATTTTGAAGGAACAGATATATATTTATAATCCGAAAGTTTCTGCCCGAAAGCAAGCACCGAACAAACCGTTACGATGAGAAGTGAAATCTTTTTCATAATCTAAATTTAATCATTTCTAAATTGTCCGATATCCAGCTTCAGCGAGAAGAAATTGGAATAGAAATTCGATCCGCCGATCCCTGAATTCGTGATGGCATAATCCAGCGTAAGGCCACGATACCGGATCCCGATCCCCGCACTCGGCTGAAAAGAAACTTTTCTCCTGAGATCCTCAATATCAGTGATGGACTGGAATCTGTTTACCCCCAATCGTACAAAGATCATTTTCTGATAGCCCAGTTCGGCTCCTGCGTAAGGCGTTAAACTCGCGAAATCCGTAGAAACCAGGGCCGCAGTTTTAGCAAAATCCACATTGATCCCTGCTTCCGGCAATATATACACACTGCTGTTGATATCGAATATTTTACTGGCGCCAACATTCAGTTTAGGCATTGTAAGCTCCATTTTGTCTTTCGGGGCAGGGTTGAATTCTTCACCGTTTACCACCGTGGAAAGTTCTTTCTGGTTAACGCTCCAGAAGTTGACGGTCGTGGTAGCATCTCTCAGCATCCCTCCCAGCTTCCAGCCGTTATCCAGTTTGTAGATTGCTCCGACATCGAAACCGAAACCATAGCCATTGGCAAATTTCCCGACGTTCCGGTACACAATTTTGGCGTTGATCCCGACGTCCAGCTTCGTATTTCCACCCGGATTAAAAGCATACGAAAGGATCGCTGCATAATCCGACTGTGAGAATCTGGTGATTTTGTCGTAATCGATATTTCCTTCGGTATCAATAAGCTGGGTGGTATTCAGGATATTATCTACTCCAAGCCGAACGACAGAAACTCCGAAAACTCCGGTTTCCAGCACTTTTGCGTAGGCCAGATAGTCGTATTTGGCAATAGACTCGAAATATTCGGCGTGCATTGCAGCACCCTGCCAGTCTTTTTCCACACCCATCAGCCCGGCCGGGTTCCACATCGGGGAATAGACGTCATCCTGATTGGAGATCACAGCGCCTCCCATGGCCAGCCCCCGGGCTCCCGCTCCGATATTTAAGAATTCATTGGAATATTTCCTGATGATCTGGGATTGCGACATCCCGAAAACCAGGGCGAACACAAATAGTAGATATTTTTTCATCATATCAATTGATGCTTAATTTAAAGTTTTTTGTTTCTTAGCTTTTATCAATCCGTTGGCAATGATGGCCAGTATCATAACTCCTGAAGCGATGTAAAAAACCGGACTCATGTGTTCTGATTCTCCAAAGATAAAAAAAGCTAGTATAATTCCGTAGACCGGTTCTAAATTAACTGTTAAAATTAACGTGAACGGCGAAATGTATTTCATCAGATTTACCGATTCCAGCATCGGGAAAGCCGTGAAAACACTTGCCAGTAAAGCTATTAACGCAAGATCACGGTAACTTATTTCATTAATTTCAAAAATCTGCCCGCTGAACAGATAAAAAAGCATCAAAATAAACCATCCGGAGAATATTTCGTAAAAAATAATGTTTCCCGAACTGGTTTTTCCGAACATCTTCCCGTTGAAAACAGAAAATATCGTCCCGAAGATGGCACACAGCACGCCGTAGAAAATCCCTTCTTTGTACTGGAATTCCGTCTTGAATATCATTAAAATACAGGCCACGATCACTACTCCCATGATCACTTCCGAAATATCGATTTTCCTTTTAAAAATCACAGGTTCCATAATGGATGCAAACAAAGTAGATAATGAAAGGCAGCTCAAGGCAATGGAGACATTGGAGATTTTAATCGAGTGAAAAAAGCAGTACCAATGCAGCGCCATGGAAAATCCAATCGCCGCCAGCTGGAAAAATACTTTCTTGGAAACCTTAATGCTGTCTTTTCTGAATACACGGATGTACACAAAAAGACAGATCGCTGCAAACAGCATCCTGTAGAAAACCAGGATTTCCGCATTCGCATGAATCAGTTTTCCCAAAATTGCCGTAAACCCCCATAAAAACACAATCAAATGCAACCTGAAAAGCGCCAATTTATGCATATCCTATCTTCTTATACTATTTTTGCAAATTTACAAATCGGTTTTACAAAACCCATCATAATTTTATATTAAAACAATGGTTTTTTTGAGAAAATTTAAGGAGTAGTATTATCAAAATTTTGGAATAAAAGTACAGAGATTTTTAATGTTATCGACGCAAACAGTAAATTATCCTTCAACCGTATATTTTTCTTTTGCAAAAGCTGAACTACGTTCGTAAACTTTCATTTTGTATTCAGCAAATGACCGCTACGGATCTTATTTAAATAGCCTGCTTAGACTTTTGTGGCCACACTTTTACAAATTAATTGTTGTCATAATGATGCCCTCTAAAACTTACCGGGTTTTTAGAACCCGTCAGGTCGATATATCAACATCTTTGTCCCGATTTAAAACGATATTTAAATAGTAATAGTAAGAGCCTGTTTAAATTTACCTTTTATATTTTAACATTAAGAATTT
>NZ_BJYJ01000022.1 GCF_007991455.1 Chryseobacterium hagamense
GCTTGGGCTTAAATCAATGTTTGACCTTTCACAAAGATCTTGGTCAGGAATTAATGTTTCACTCGGTTTTGGCGGAGGAGCACAATGGAGCCGTATAAATATAAGTATTTACAATGGGAAATAATAAAAAACTTTATATCTGTATTATTTTATTGTTGATCATTATATCCTATAATTTGTTAAACACTAAATCTTTCATAAATCATATGAAACATGATTATTTTCCCAAAGAAATTAGTGGTAATATATACGATATTAATATAGTAAAAGGAGGGACATTATATTTAAAAGTTGAATCTACTTCTAAAGATGATGAAATAACTATAAGGAATTCTAACTTTGTTTTAAATCATATTAAGAAAGGTGTATTCATTACGAAATTAACTAATAGTAACAAATGCTATATTATCAAAGGTGATAGTATAATGTAATTTAACTGCTATGTTTTTTCAAAAGATGATTCTTTACAAATTGGAAAAGTGAGAAATTGGAATGATAGTTGCGGGATTAAACCACGCGATGCACAAGATAGATGGTCCTTTTCAAGATAAACAATCTCAACAAAAGAATCCTTGGGATGCAGATGGAGATGGAAAGATGAGTTTGGATGAAGCCAATAGCTGGTATAGAAAGGGAGATGGGAAGGCGGTTACTTTAGATGCAAGTAAAATAGATCTAAATTCTGTTGATACTAAAGGTTGGGTTAAGGGAAAAACATACAATGTTCAGACTTTAGTAAATTCAAGTGATGGAAGGGTTTTAGGTAATATTACGGTAAAATACCTAGGAAATAATCAAGTGAGTATATTACCTGATACTTATAACTTTGAACAACACGGAAAATTTATAGATAGTCCATTCAGAAATGCAGCAACTGTTCTTGGGAAATGGGTTGCTGGTGAAGGACAACAATATCAAATCAATTTTAAAGGAATAAATACAATTAGACCAAGAGTATATCACTTTGAAAGAGGGCCTAAATATTAATTATATGAAATATTTACATTTAGTTTTAATAATAGTTATTTTTTTATTGATATCTTGTAATAATTCCGATTTTACAGAGAAAATGCCTTTAGGTTATGAGTTTATTTTTGAGGGAGGAAATCAAAATAGATTACTGAAGGATAATAATTTAGTCATAGACAGCGGACTGGTGGATTGTAAATACAATAAATATTACATTGTTGTTTCTGTTGATACAACATTCTCTGATAACCCTCAAAAGATGCCTAAAAGTAGATTGAAATATTTAATTCAAAATATAAAGAAAGACACTGTTTTAAATAAAATTTCTTTTAGTGATTTACAAAAATTAATAAAACGCGATAAATCTTTACAGGATATAGATATTACAAAATAAAACTTCCCGGCTTTCGGTGGGATTTTTGTTTTTATAGTTCTGGATATTTTTCGGGATCTTAATAGGTATTGAAAACGGAATATATATAGACTGTTTTTTCGTTTTCGTCAAAGGAAAAGAATATCCATGTACGGAAAAGATTTAAAAGGCGCAGGGTTTAACCATTATATACATCAACCTAAAACTTCTTTTAAAGTTTATGATAGTGAAGGAGACTATATAGGAAAAATGAAAGTTGAAGCATACGAATTAATTACTAATCCAGATAATGGAGAACAAGGAGTTCATTTACAAGTAAGTTTTACGAGCACTTCAGATAAATATAAGGACTATAAATGGGTTCAAACAGTGGCGACAAATGGTCCTGATGCAAGGAGTCAAGATTTTCATATTTATAATGATCGTAGTCTACCAGATGAAAATACCAGTCCTTTTTACTATGCTAAGCGTGATTATGAAAGGTTTGGTTCTCTAATAAGAGAAGGAAATCGATATACATTTACAGATTCACCAACCAGAAGTAGACCTACTACTACTACTACTACTACTGTAGGTTGGAGGGCTGAATTGTCATTAGTCGGCTTTAACAGCAGTGGAGCTCACGCTGTACATACATTGTATTATGGATTTAATTTATATCCATCAGGTCATAGTCTAGCAATGCCTCTTACAAGCATTCAATATCCAAATAGATATCCATGGTTAAAAAAATAAAATATGAAAAATTTACTCATTGTTATAGTTATATTTTTTCTAAGCTGTTCTAAAAAAGAAACTGTAAATATTAACGCTTATCAAATAATGATAACTTACATAGGTCCACGAGACGCTCCACCTCCAGAAATTGTTCTCAGAAATAGCAAGACGGATAAGAAAGTTTTTCCAGTAACTAATTATCAAATAGAAAAAGAAGATTTGATGAAAATTGAGGAAGCATGCTATTCAGAAAAAACAGAGGCCATTAAGAATTCCTTAGTATTAGTTGAAATAAACAAAGATAACCATATTAAAAAATATTATTTCAATAAAGAAAGAGGTCTTAAGATTTTAGATAGAATTCAGGACCTAACTTCCCATTATAATAACAAATTTTTAAATAATGATTTTTTAAATTTAAAATTTATAACTAAGCAAGATTGGTATAATGATGAAGGGATTATAGGACGCTAAACTAAAGGTAATACATATTGGTGGTTAAAAAAATAGAATATGAAAAATTTACTTATTACTGTACTTATATTTTTTTTAGGTTGTTCTAAAAAAGAAACTGAAAATATTAATGTTTTTCAAATAACTGTAAGATATACAGGAGATTAAAACTCTCCATCGACGCGAATTATTCTTTCAAATAAAAAGCGGAATGAGAAGATTTTCCCAGAGGTCAATTATCAAGTAGAAAAAGAAGGTCTGATGAAAATCGAAGAAATTTCTTACTCAAAAATGAAGGAATTCAATAATGGTTTGTTGGTATTAGTTCAAATAAATAAAGATAACAAGATTCAAAGATATTTTTTCAATAAGAATGATGGTGTTGAGATTTTAGATAAAATAAAAAAAATAACTTCACATGACAATAACGATCGATTAGATGCTGATCTTTCTGATCTACAATTAAAAACTAAAAATACAAATAAGCATGCTTATAATTCATGAAAAGGTTATGGTATAAATTTTACCATAATCTTTTTTTATCATGCATAGGCATTCAATAGGAAATGCAATAAACAATTGCATTTTGATTCAGCTTCCTTCAGTATCAGTCAACAAGAAAACTCCCCGCATCCATCATCCTGCTCCCATCCCATAAACCTACGGCGCCTCCGGATCTGCGCTTAAATACCTTTTAATTTCCTAGCAACAATACTTCGTGGTAGTAGTATGGTATATCTTATTATCCCGGAAAAAGACAATAAAAATACAGAATTAAATCTGCCTTATCATATTAAAAATCCGTAATGGTTTTAACGTCTTGTTAACCAAAAAACTATAGGGTGTTGTTAATTATAAATTAATATAGCGTTTAATAATTCTTTAATATCTGTTAAAACCGTGTTAAAACGATACTCATAATGTCGTTCTATTTTTGCGCAAACAAAAAGGATATGCGTAAAGCAACACAGAAAGTACTCATCTTATCATTAACAGGACTCATCAGCGTGGAAGTGGCTGCCCAGCAAAGGGTGAAAAAAGACACTATTAAAAACATCGATGAGGTAGTAGTAACGGCTTTGGGAATCAAACGACACGACAAGTCATTAGGATACGTGGCGGAAACCATTAAATCCGAAGAACTGTTAAGAACCCAGAACAACAACTGGTCCCAGGCGTTGGAAGGAAAAGTGGCCGGTCTGAAAATCCAGACGGCAGGAGCAGGACCTTTGGGAAGTTCGATCATTAAGCTGCGAGGGGACATCTCCATGAATCCCGATCAGAATAATGCCCTGATCGTTGTTGATGGGATTCCGCTGAACAACAATACCACCGGTACCGGATTTTCAGCATACGGAGCAGGTTCCAAGGCAGATCTTCCCATTGATTACGGAAACGGGATCAATACCATCAATCCGGATGATATCGAATCCATCACCGTACTGAAAGGAGCCACCGCATCTGCGCTTTATGGTTCAAGAGGGGCGGGCGGAGCCATCATGATCACTACAAAATCGGGAAAAAGCAGGAAAGGGAAAGTGCAGGTGACTTTAAATTCCTATTCAAGTTACGACACGGTACTGAAATGGCCTGATTACCAGTACGAATATGGTCAGGGAACCCTTCAGAAGGATGCCAAAGGAAATTTCTATTATTCTTACGGCGCCTCGGCAGACGGCGTGAATACCGGTTCTACCAGCAGCGCATTCGGGCCTAAGTTTGCCGGGCAGTCTTATTTTCAGTACGATCCCGGTGTAGAAGGGCAGAGTCTGCAGCGTCAGTTATGGAGGCCGTATAAAGACAACATCAAAGGATTCTGGGAAACCGGAGCTACCTTTTCCAATAACATCGCCCTCGAAGCTTCCAACGAGAATACGTCATTCAGGTCATCTTTAACTTATCTCAAAAACGAATGGATGATGCCGAATACCGGTTTTAACCGGTTCACCGCCGCTTTCTCCCTAGATCACAAGCTAAACGAAAAACTGAAAGTAGGCATCAAGTTCAATTACAGCAAGACAAAAAGCGACAACCTTCCGGCAACGGGATACAGCAACCAGTCGATTTCCTACTTCATGATCTTCCAGAACCCGAACGTAGACCTTTCGTGGTACCGGCCGGTCTGGAAAGCCGGGAAAGACCAGGTGGAGCAGATTCACCCCTTCAGTTCCTTTATCGATAATCCTTACCTCATCGCTTACGAAATGCTGAACGGCGTGGATAAGAATTTTATAACCGGAAATGTAAACCTTAATTATAAGATTACCAAAAACTTTGAAGTAATGGTGCGTTCGGGAATGGAGCTTACCAATGAGCTGCGTACCCAGAAAAGACCGTGGAATTCCGCCAATTACCTGCAGGGAATGTACAGGGAGCAGTATGTGAAGCTGATGGATATGAACAATGATGTGTTGTTTACCTATAAAACCAAATTCAATGACTTCGATTTCAGCGCATCAGCCGGAGGAAATATCCGGTATATGGAATATGTCATGAACGACTATATTGCGGAAGGACTCTTAAAACCGGGCGTATATACCTTACCGAACGGAATCTCCAATATTTCCAAATTTGCCAGACCCAATGATAAGCAGGTAAACAGTGCCTATGCCCTGGCAACCCTGGGATATCAGAACAAAATATTCCTGGATCTTACCTCCAGAAACGACTGGAGCAGCACGCTTCCGGAGCAGAACCGCTCGTATTTCTATCCTTCGGCGGCTACCTCTTTCATCCTTTCGGATATTTTTAAGCTGACTTCAGACCGCTTCAACTTCTGGAAGCTGAGGGCTTCATGGTCCAGGGTAGGAAACGATTCCGATCCTTACCAACTGATCAAATATTACAACAACAGTGATTTCCAGGGTTCCGTAGAATCCCCGTCTTTATATCCGAACCCGAACCTGCGCCCCAATATGATTACCAGTATCGAAGCCGGAATGGATTTCAGCATCCTGAAAAACAGGCTGAGCTATACGCTGACGGCTTACCAGAACAATTCCAAAGACCAGATCGTGAGGATCCCGACCCTTTGGGAAACCGGATTCAGCAGCAAGGTCATCAATGCCGGAGAGGTCAGGAACCGCGGACTGGAAGTGACCCTGAACGCTTTCCCGGTAAAAAACAAGAACTTCTCATGGGCCGTGAATGCCAACTGGTCGATGAACAGGAATAAAATCCTTTCCCTGCCGGAGGAATTCAACGGCGAGCCTTACACGATGGGAAGTGTAGGCGGTGTGGTTTATTTTAATGCTTATGTCGGCGGTTCTCTGGGCGATATGTACGGATACGGACTGATGTATTCCCCGGACGGACAGGTCATCTATAACGCAACAGACGGATTGACGGCAAAACCCACCCAGATGAAAAGAATCGGGAACGCCTATCCGGAATGGAGGGCCGGAATCCAGAATGAATTCAGGTATAAAGGATTTACGGTAAGCTTCTCCTTCGACGGTCAGTACAAAGGGATGGCCTATTCCCAGTCCCATCACAAAATGACCGAGCAGGGGAAGCTGGAGCATACCTTAGCCGGAAGGGAAAACCCGAACGGAATGATTATCGGGGCCGGGGTGGTGCAGAATGCGGACGGATCCTATTCCCCTAACACCAAGGCGATCCTGCTCTCTACCTATTACGGAGATTATTACAGAAGGGCCAATGTGGAAACCAATACATTCGATACTTCATTCATCAAACTCAGGGATGCCCGGATCTCTTATTCCTTCCCGAGAAGCGTAACCGAGCAGCTTAAGATCACGGATCTTACCCTGGCTTTATTCGGAAGGAACCTCTGGATGTGGACGAAATTCCCGCTTTTTGATCCTGAAGCTGCTACCCTGAACGACAATCAGATTACCCCGGGGGTAGAAATGGGACAGCTGCCGACCGCAAGAACAGTAGGGATCCAGCTTAACGTTAAATTCTAAAATTTTACAACATGAAAAAATTACTTTTAAATATCGCATTGGTTGCAGGAATCGGTTTCATCCCGGTTTCATGCAGCAGAACCCTGGATGAGGTGAATACGGATAACAGCCGGATCAGCGAACCGGTGGCTTCAAAACTGCTTGTACCGGTACAGTATAATATGTCGGCCGTAAACTACATGAGGGCGAATGATTTCACTTTCGATCTGATGCAGGTTTCCCTCGATTTTCCGAACGAAGGAAATACCCTGAGCCGGTACAACATCACCGAAAATACAGGGGCCGGCTTCTGGAACAACAGCTACAAGTGGATCAAGCAGGTGAAAGACATGAGGGTGGCTGCAGAAAGAGACAACGATCCGAATTACCTCGCCATTTCCATGGTGCTGAATGCCTGGATTTATTCCAATCTTACCGATACTTACGGGGATGTGCCGTTTTCGGAAGCTTCCAGCCTGGAGGATAATATCTCCCAGCCTAAATTCGACCGTCAGAAAGATATCTACGTCCAGTTGCTGAACGACCTGAAAACCGCCAATTCCCTTTTTGTCACTACCAAAACACTGGGCGGGCCGGATCTTTTCTACAAAGCGGAAAGCGACGTAAACGGGATTACCAACTGGAAAAAGTTCTGCAATTCGCTTTCCCTGCGTTTGTTAACACGGATCCTCAGCAAGGACGGTGAAGTGAATGTAAAAGAGCGGATCCAGGAGATTATCAGCAATCCTACGATTTATCCTATTTTCCAGAGCAATTCGGAAACTGCTAAAGTGGCGGTAACAGGAGTGGCACCATTGCTTCCCCCGATTACGAGGCCTCAGGATTTTACAACGGGAAGAGCCGCTTCAGCATTCTTCGTGGAAACTTTAAAGGCGAACAATGACCCGAGAATGGCGCTTTTCTTCAGCCAGGCAAAAAATCTTTCCAATGCGAATATCGGGTATAAAGGCGCTCCTTCTGGGTATGCCTACGGAACGGTTTTCGATTATCAGCCGTCCAATATGAACCAGAACCTTTCCAAGGCTCCGCTTAATATTCTTGTATTCCCGTATGCCGAGCTGCAGTTTATCCTTTCGGAGCTGGCTTTTAAAGGCGTGATTCCGGGAAGTGCCCAGACGTATTATGAAAGCGGGGTAAAGGCTGCCATCGAACAGTGGGGAGCTACCATGCCTGCCAATTATTTCACCAATGCGAATGTAGCGTACAACGGAACCCTGGAAAGGATCATGCTTCAGAAATATGTGGCCCTGTTCTTTGTAGACCAGCAGCAGTGGTTTGAAAAGAGAAGAACCGGATTCCCGGTCCTGCCGAATAACGGAGGCTTGCTGAACAACGGAATCATGCCGTCAAGACTCATGTACCCGCCAAATCCGAGGGTATTGAATACCAACAATTACCAGGCAGCCGTACAGCAGATGGGCGGCGACAACATCAACGTAAAAGTGTGGTGGAATAAATAATCGTATAGAAAATTCAATGATTCAAAATTTGCCAGTAAGACTCTGTGTTCTCTGATAAGCAGGAAGTTATGCTGAGGTTGCGAAGTACCTCTGTGAAACTTAAAGCGGTATTGCAGTAAACAAAACTTACTGCACTCCGTTCCGGAAGCAATCTATCATGAGTAGGCTCTGTGATCTTTTATAAGTAGAACGCCTTTGTGAAACTTTAAAGCGGTATTGCAATCAAAAACTCAGCGTACTCCGTGTTCCAAAAGGAATCAACGCACAACGGATAATTTAAAGAAGTATTATAATTCAACAGAATAAACAATGAACATAAAATTTTTAATGCCCTGCCTGCTGATTTCAGCCATGGCGTTCTCCCAGGCTTCCGTTTCGGGATATGTATATGAAGACGGTAACAAAAACCAGAAAAAAGAAAACCGCGAAAAAGGAATTGAAGGCATAGCCGTTTCCAATGGCGCCCAGGTGGTCCTTACCGATAAAAACGGGAGGTACAGCCTGCCGGTTCAGGACGGGCAGACCATCTTCGTGATCAAACCTTCCGGGTACATGACGCCTGTGAACGGGAATAACCTTCCTCAATACTACTACCAGTATAAACCGAAGGGGTCGCCGGCCGATTTGAAATACAAAGGTTCGGCGCCTACCGGGGAACTTCCGAAAGAAATTAATTTTGCCCTGAACAGGCAGAACGAAAGCAAGAATTTCGACATCCTGGTCTTCGGCGATCCGCAGCCTTATACCGAAAAGCAGCTCGATTATTTCAGGAGAGCCATCGTGAACGAGGTGAAAAATACAAAGAAAAATGCCGTATTGGGAATCAGCCTCGGGGATCTGGTTGGGGATAACCTGAGCCTTCAGAAACCTTATGCGGATGTAATGAAAGAAATCGGGCTGCCCTGGTACAATGTGATGGGAAACCATGATATGAATTACGAAGCTAAGGAAGACCGGCTTTCCGACGAAACGTTTGAATCCAATTTCGGTCCGGCCAACTACTCCTTCAATTACGGAAACGTTCATTTTATGGTACTGGATGATATCCTGTACCCCGATCCGAGAGATAACAAAGGCTATTGGGGCGGTTTCCGCGAAGACCAGCTGCAGTTTATAGAAAACGACCTGAAACTGGTGGATAAAAACAAACTGATTGTCGTTTCCTTCCATATTCCGCTGGACCATAAAAACGAAGACAATTTCAGAAACTCAGACCGTCAGAAGTTGTTCGATAACCTGGCCCCTTTTAAGAATGCTTTGCTGTTATCGGCACACACCCACATCCAGCAGCAGCTGTTCTACGGCAAAGAAGCAGGGTGGAACGGTTCCAAAGACCTTCATGAGTACAATGCCGGGACTACGTGCGGCGACTGGTGGTCCGGAACTTCGGATGACCTTGGGCTGCCGACTTCTACCATGCGCGACGGTACGGCCAAAGGATATTCGTTCATCAGTTTCAGCGACAGCGATTACAAAATGAAATACAAAACTGCCGGCAAGCCGGAAGATTATCAAATTAACCTGTACGTTCCCAAAGTCGTTCCTTTCCCTTCAAAAACCTCTGCCAAAGTCCTGGCCAACTTCTTCATGGGGAGCAAAAAAGACAAGGTGGAATACAGGATAGACGGTGGGAAATGGGAAGACATGCAGTACGATGAAACGGTAGACCCGAACTTTGCGATGTCGGTTTTCAAATGGGACACGACACAGACCATGCTGGCGGGCAGAAGACCTTCCAATCCGGAAATGTCCAAACACATCTGGATAGGAGAGTTTCCGAAAAAGCTTTCCCTCGGAAAACATAAGGTTGAGGTAAAAGCAACGGATATGTACGGAAACGAATTTTCTGCAACAGAAGAATTCGATGTCCGGGATCAGATCATAATCCCTTAACTTTCATTTACTACTATACTTTCAAGGAAACCGGCCCGCTTTTGGGTCGGTTTTAATTTTTAATAATTAACCGGAACAATCGTTCACCGCAACAAACCTTCAAGGTTTAGAATAGAACGCGTTTGTGTCGTTTTAATCTCAACTTCAACCTCAAAAGTTACAGATTTATTATATCAATCGTCACCATATCGTTGGGAACACGAATTTCCGGATCATCTTTTGTAAATTTGCGGACACGAATAAAAAATTCTAAAAAAATGAATATAAACGGAAAAAATGCCGTCGTAACGGGAGGCGGAAGAGGACTGGGAAAAGCAGTGGCTTTAGCGCTGGCTGCCGAAGGGGTACACGTGGCCATCACGGGAAGAAATGAAGAAAACCTTAAAATGACGGTTGAAGAGATTAAAAAGTTCGGGGTAAATGCAACCTATGCCGTCTTTTCCGTAGACAATGAAATCCAGGTAAAGGCAGGAATCGAGCTGGTGGCAGAACAGATGGGCGGCATCGATATCCTTATCAACAATGCGGGCATCGGCGACTTCGGATCCATCGAAGAAATGCCTTCCGAAACCTGGGAGCAGGTGATCAGGACCAATCTTTTCGGAGTCTATTACGCAGCCAAAGCGGCTTATCCGTTCCTGAAGGCCAAAGGAGAAGGGGATGTAATTAACGTGGCCTCAACAGCCGGTCTGAAGGGCGGCCCGAACATGTCAGCTTACGCAGCCTCCAAAGCAGCGGTGGTTTCCCTGTCGCAATCCATGATGGCGGAGTGGAGAAAACAGAACATCCGCGTGATCACCTTGACCCCGAGCACCATCGCTTCCGATATGTCCATCCAGGGCGGCCTGACCGATGGGAATCCTGAAAAAGTCCTGCAGCCGGAAGATTTTGCCGAGTGGGTACGGGATATCCTGAAAATGAACAGACGTGCTTTGATCGCCAACGGGTCTATCTTCTCAACGAATCCGTAAGGGTTAAAGTTTAAAATTTCAGGTTCAGGGTTTTGTCTCAGGAACCTGATCGTATATCTAAAGCGGGCTCCGGTCCGCTTATTTTATGGCAGATGATTCGCGAAATACAAAAATTCTGTAAGAACCGATCATTATCCATCAGTCATCATTTATTTCGGAGCTGTTTCCGGCTATCCACTCTTACTCCTCGCGCCGCCGCTAAAGCCTCCGCCTGCTGTGGGGTAACCGTTGCTATCCGGGCTATGGCCTTGGTGGGTAGATTCGGCATCCGGGCATGAATCAACACGCGTCATATAATGTTCCCATAGATTCCACAGATTTCACGCATGGTGTGGCCTCGGCTCCGCTCAGTCACCGGATAAGCGTTCCTTAGAATCATGGGATTTAAAAATCAAAGATTTGACTCATCTTTTATTTATATTGTTATATGAATTCGCGAACCTCTTCGGGGGTTTTAGCTCATCAGGAATTTCAATCTGCAATTTAACCAAGCAATTTTAAAAATTCAATTTTTAAATATTTATTTTTGCAGCAAATTATTCACATGCAAAATTATTTAGAATTCGATTTCAGAATTACCCCGCTTCAGCCGTGGAACGAAATCCTGATGGCCGAACTGATCCAGATCGGTTTCGACAGTTTCACAGAAGAGCTGGAAGGGATTTTAGGATATATCCAGAAAGACCTTTTTAATGAAGAGGAACTGAAAGCCTTACCGCTTTTTCAGAATGAAGAAGTAAAAATCGGGTATACCTTCAAAGAAATGCCCAACATCAACTGGAATGAAGAGTGGGAAAAAAACTTCGAGCCGATCAACATCGACGATAAGGTGCTGATCCGGGCTGAATTCCACGAATCGGTTCCCGGAATGCACGAGATCGTGATCCAGCCGAAAATGTCTTTCGGGACAGGCCATCACCCTACCACCCACCTGATGATCCAGCAGATGATGGATATTGATTTCCAGGATAAAAAAGTGCTGGATATGGGTTGCGGAACTTCCGTCCTGGCCATTTATGCCAAACAGAACGGCGCCGGGGAAACCAAAGCGATCGACATCGACGAATGGTCGGTGGAAAATTCAAAGGAAAATGCCGCCCGCAACAATGTAGAACTGGATATCGAGCTTGGGACAGCCGATAATCTCGGAAACGAAAACTACGATATCATTCTGGCCAACATCAACAGGAACATCCTGATTTCCGATATCCCGACCTATGTGACCGTATTGAACGACGGAGGAAAGCTTCTGCTCTCCGGATTATGCTTCTTCGATGTGGATGACATCCTGGAAGTCTGCAGAGAAAGCGGGCTGGAGCTTAAAAAGCAGCTGCAGCGGGAAGAGTGGGTGAGCCTTCTTCTCGAAAAATAAACACCCCGGAATATTAATATGAAAACCTTTTTTACCGCTTTACTCCTGCTTACCGTTCAATTCCTCTTTGCACAGGAAGAAGTGTATGCCGACGGAATTTTTAATTTCGAAGAAAACAAACCGCAGAAAATATTTACCGCCGGTGCAAGGATCCGGCAGTCTCCTGAAGTTAACGCACAGGTCCTGGATTCTCTGCCGGCCAATCAGGAGGTATTCATCCTCAAAAAAGAAGAGAGGGTACTGAAATTAGGCGAGAGAACGGCCAACTGGTATAGGGTTTCTTATCAGAAAGGCGACCGGGCTTCCGAAGGTTATGTCTGGGGCGGGAACCTCTGCACAGGCTACCGGAATAAAAACGGCTATGATTTCCTATTGGGCCTTGCAAAGACCATCACTAAAAAAGATCCGCAGTTTCCCACGGAAACCATTCAGCAGAACATGGCTGCCGTAAAGATGATGGAAGGGCCTGCCGTAATCGATGAGGTTTCCTTTGAAACGGGCTCGGGAGAAAGTCTGAGCTATGGAACTTTTACGGTAGAAAGCAACCACAAACTCAAAAATGTTGAATTTACCTTAAAAGCTGCTGTTTCCGGGGAGGCATGCGGAATTCCCGGGTACGACCAATATATTTTAGTTACCGGTAAAAAACTTATTGCCCTGCCCCAGCTGATGAGCGTAGGAGATGCCGATGTCTATTACCATCACGAAGAATTTATTTTCCCCAATGATAAAGGCGGGGTCACCAATGCGTTCATTTATAAAATGGAGGAAATGGAAAAAGATGAAAAGGACCGTGAAAAAAGGAAAAAAGCTTCGAAAACGTATCTTTGGGACGGAACTGCTTACCGGCTGAAACAAACCCGTTGATTCCAGACAGGACTAATGAAAAAGAATACAAACCACCACGATGAAAATCTTTTCCCGGTTCTGACTACCGAAAGACTGCTGCTGCGGAGATTTCAGCAGGATGATATTGAATCCGTATACAGAGGCCTGTCGCATCCGGAGGTGATCAGGTATTATGGGGTAAGCTACGGCAGTCCGGAAGCCACTCAGGAGCAGATGGACTGGTTTGAGATGATTGAGAAAGAAGAGAAGGGTCTCTGGTGGGCCGTTTGTAACCGGCAGGACCAGGCTTTTCTTGGGGCCGTCGGGTTCAACAACTGGACGAAAGAGTACCGGAAAATCGAAATGGGCTACTGGCTGCTGCCCGAATACTGGGGCTCCGGAATTATCGGGGAAGCCGGACAGGCCGCCTGTAAATATGCTTTTCAAAAAATGGAGATCCACCGGATTGAAGCCGTCGTAGAAACGGAAAATGGCAACAGCAAAAAAGTAATGGCCCGACTGGGTTTTGAGCTGGAAGGCGTCATGAGAGACTGTGAAATAAAAGACGGAAAATTCATCAGCCTGGAAATGTACGCAAGGCTGAACCGGATTTAAAAATTAATCTTTTATCCGGATTTAAAAAACGATAGAGCAGTAATATGAAACATTCTATATTTGGAATAATGGAAGAATTTATTCCTGAAAATCCTGAAGAAGCAGATAGGCGTTATTCAGGTTTCGGGAAAGATCTTTATAGAAAAATCCAGCAAAAATTTCCGGATGTTTTCAGAAATCTGCACTATTATCAAAGAATAGGTATCCGGATCGAAGACAGCTATGCGGTATATTGTAACCATGAAAATTCATTTTGTATTCAGCTTGATCCGTTATGCGAAAAAATAATATTATGGAATGAAGAAACACAGATCGAAATTGGTATTGGTCCGATGACGAATATGGAGAAGCTTTACAATTTATTGAAAATGAATTGCTGCACAGGCAATAAACATGTAAATAGCTGTAAGAAAATGTAGATATCTTGCTGGATTCAAAAATCCGTTAGTTTTATTGTGTATAATTTAATGATTCAGAACCGGTCTTGCTTTTGGGGCCAACTCTGAAAACCGGACTTTTAAAACCATTAAAAATGAAAACTTCAAAAAAGAAGTGGTCTTGATTGTACAGAATCTACGATTTCAAACGGATCAGTTACAAAATTTTGACCGTCCCTGTTTCAACCGGGGCGGTCCTTCGGCTAAGCTTCCTTAAAACAAAAAACCTCACAACGGAAGTTGTAAGGTTGAAAGTGAGCGCGAAAGGATTCGAACCTTTGACCGTCTGCTTAGAAGGCAGATGCTCTATCCAGCTGAGCTACGCACCCTGAAATGTTTTTGAAGTCGGGGCGGCAGGATTCGAACCTGCGACCTCCTGGTCCCAAACCAGGCGCGATGACCGGACTACGCTACGCCCCGATTGAGGTCATCTTTTAACAAGAATTACCTTGTTTTTTGTGGGTGCAAATATAGAATGTTTTTTTGAATTATAAAAATAAATGTACAAGAATTTTTCGTCAATCTTAAATAAATAAGGCTTTGCCTTACTTACTTCATTCATAATCATTAGCTTAGATAAACTTATATTTAGGACAATTATTTTTACCGTTTTTTTTTTTTTTAATATAAGAAAGCCGGATGCCGGGTTTCCGGAAAATATTTAATCACTTTTTCGTGAAATGGGGTATATCTTTCTTAAAAAAATATTTTATGTGTGTATTTTCTTTATTATATTTATCACATAATGATTTATGATTAAAATATGAATAGTTATCCGGTTCCTGATAATGAAAAAGAGCGGGTTGAAAGAATGCAACTCTTTGATCTTCTGCATCAGTCTGAAGATCCTCAGATGGATATATTTGCAGAAACGGCATGCCTGATCTCCGGTTGTCCCGCCGCTTACATTGCGCTTATGGAAAGCAATACCCAGACGATCCAGAGCTGTATCGGTACTTCCATCGGAATTCTGGAGCGCAAAGATACGGTCTGCCAGTATTCAATTGCAAGTGGTGAAATAGTGGTCATCGAAGATACTTTGCTGGACGACAGAACCTCCGGCAATCAGCTGGTTTTGGAAAACAAAATCCGCTTTTATGCAGGAATGCCGCTGATGGATGAAGGATTTGCGCTTGGGACAATCTGTGTGCTGGATTATCAGCCGAGATCCTTATCCGGAGACCAGATAAATACGCTCAAAAAATTAGCCGAAGCAGTGACAAAATTGCTGCTCGCCAAAAAGAAGAATATCCAGGCCGAATATTTTCAGCAGATTTTTGATGTTTCAAATAACCCGATCTGCGTTTTGAACGATAAGCTGGAGGTGAAGGATATCAATCCTGCCTTTGAAAAAGCTTTTAAGATAAGCAGGGACGAGGTGGCCGCTGTACCTTTTATGGAGCTTTTGGGAAATCAGTCCGAAGGAGTTCAGGAAAAGATAGAAAGCTTTTCCGTGAATAACGGGGAGCTGATGATTACTACGTCTTCAAAAACGGACGACACACATAAAGTCATTATCGAGTGGTATATGAAAAGCAACCATAGCCATTCTGAAATTTTTTGCTTCGGAACCAATATGACCCAGCATATTGAAGAAAAAAGTCAACTGGCAAGTTCTGAACGCCGTTTCAGGCGCTTTTTCGAAAACGCCATCGGCCTGATGAGCATGCACGATATGGAAGGCAATATTCTTGAAGTGAATAAAAAAGGGAGGGAGATCCTGAATTATTCGGAAGAAGAGGTAGAAGGGCTGAATCTGAAGGATCTGGTTCCTGAAAAAAACCATCTGCTTCTACAGGAGTACCTCCGGCAGATCAATGAGAATAAGGAACATCTGGGTACCATGGTGCTGAAGACAAAAGAAGGGGAAGAACTGATCTGGATGTACCACAACCGGGTGGAATTTGATAAGGAAGGTAATCCCTATGTATTAAGTACCGCCCTGAATATAACGGAAAGGATGCTGCTGGAAAAAGACCTGCTCTATACAAAGAAAATACTGGAACAGACCAGTGCTGTGGCTCAGGTCGGGGGATGGGAGGTCAATCTTAAAAATCAGTCCGTATTCTGGTCCGATACCACAAAAGAGATTCATAAAGTAGCGCCCGGCTATCAGCCTGAATTCCAGGAGGCGTTACATTTTTACCGGGAAGAGGATCAGGCGAAGGTCGGGTTCTTGTTCAACAGGGCGATTTCGGAAGGAACCGGCTATGATGAAGAATTCCAGCTGGTGCGGCAGGACGGCGTCATGATCTGGGTGCGGGTGAAAGCCATTCCTGAATTTGAGAACGGATCCTGTAACAAAGTATTCGGGATTATTCAGGATATCGATGCGTTCAAGAAGCTTTACCTTGAGTTATCGAAAAAAGAAGCCATGCTGCAGTCTTTTGTCACATATGCTCCGGTTGCGGTTGCGATGTTTGACCGGAACCTCAACTATCTTTCTGCAAGCAGTTGCTGGCGCGAGGAGTTTAATATGAACGATATGGAACTTGTCGGCGAGAATATGTTTACCATCTCACCGAACGCTTCCGATGAAATCAAGAGCATTTACCGGGATGCCATCACAGGCAAAGACTATAAGAATGAGGATTTTACGCTTTCGGTCAGCCATAAGGAAGAACTGCAGCATTATAACCTTGAGGTAAGGCCCTGGTATCTTTCTGATGGAATAGTCGGGGGACTCATTGTTTCCGTACAGAATATTACAAATACCATAAAAACCAATAATGAGCTTAGAGAAGCTAAGAAAATGGCCGATATCGCAAGCAAGGCAAAATCCGAATTCTTAGCCAATATGAGCCATGAAATCCGTACCCCGCTGAACGGGGTTATCGGTTTTTCAGACCTTCTGCTGAAGACGCCGCTTAATGAGACGCAGAAACAATATCTGAACTATATCAACGAATCGGGCGAAAACCTACTCACGATCATTAATGACATCCTTGATTTCTCTAAAATCGAATCCGGTAAGATGGACCTCGTTATTGAGAAATGCAATGTGTATGATCTGGTTAATCAGGTCATCAATGTCATCCTGTATCAGTCGCAGAAGAAAAATATCGAATTGTTGCTGAATATTGATCCGGGACTTCCTAAAACTTTAATGATGGATGAATCCAGGCTGAAACAGATCCTGATCAACCTGTTGGGAAATGCCGTAAAGTTTACCGAACAGGGCGAGATCGAACTCAAGGTAGAAAAGCTGGACATAAGCGGCGAAAAAATTGTACTCCGGTTTGCCGTCCGTGATACAGGGGTCGGAATAGCAGAAGAAAAGCAGCAGTACATCTTCAATGCCTTCACCCAGGAAAACAGCTCGATCAGTAAAAAATACGGCGGAACAGGTCTTGGGCTTACCATTTCAAATAATATCCTGGGCTATATGGGAACCCATCTTCAGTTAGAAAGTACCCCTGGCAGAGGCTCCGTATTCTATTTTGATATTGAAGTTCCCTATGAACTTTCCGAACCAAATGGTGATGAAGAACTGAAAATCGAAAAAGCACTGGTCGTAGATGATAATGAAGCCAACAGGATCATCCTTCAGCATATGCTGGCTTATAAGAATATTGAATCGAAATTGGCAGCCAACGGGATGGAAGCTTTGCAGATCCTGCTGTCCGGTGAACGTTTCGATATTATCCTGATGGATTATCACATGCCGGTAATTTCAGGATTGGAGACCATCGAAAAAATAAAAGCTTTATTCAGCAAACAGGATGAGACGTCTCCGCTGGTCATTCTCCACACTTCCTCAGAGGAACATGATGTCATTAATTCTTTCCGCCAGGAAGAAAATTCCTATTTCCTGCTGAAACCCATCAAATCTGAAGAACTGTACAGAACCCTGAGAAGGGCAGTGGAAAACAATGAAAAGGAAATTCCGGGAATCGCCTCGCAGGAAAAGCAGGAACCTGTTTTACAGGTACAGGAACTGCGGGTACTGCTGGTAGATGACAATCCGGTTAATATGATCCTCAACCATAAAATAATGACCTCTCTCATTCCTGATGTACATCTTACCGAAGCGGTTAACGGACTGGAGGCCTGGGAGCTGTGTCAAAATCAGGATTTCTCACTGATCCTGATGGATGTGCAGATGCCGATAATGGATGGGATGGAAGCCACGAAAAAAATACGGCAGCTGCCGGGCTATACGGATTTGCCGATTATCGGAGTGACTGCTGGAACGATAGCAGGAGAAAAAGAAAAATGTCTGGCATCGGGAATGGATGATTTCCTCCCGAAGCCCCTGCGCCAGGCCGATCTGTTGGAAATGCTCAAAAAATATCTGACCCCGGAGAATGAAAATGTCCGGAATACGGCAGGCACGGAAGACTATCTCGACATGAGCCTGCTCTATGAGCAGACCGGAGATGATGAGGATTTTAAACAGATGTTTTTAAATCTGGTGACCAGCGAGCTCAGACTGGCAGAAAGCAGCATCAGATCGGCTGTTGCAGAAAAAAATGATGCCGAACTCGGGAAAATACTTCATAAACTCAGAGGCACGGCCGGTACGGCGGGATTGGTGAAGCTGGCAGAAACCACTTTGCATTGGGAAACAAAAAAAGATTGGCAGACCGATTCTCTTTCCCTGTTACAGGAAATTACCGGCGAAATAACCAACGGATTGAATGCGATAAAATCTTTAATCAAGTAAAAATAAAATTATGCTGGTTTGGATAAGAAGATAATGATGTATAGATCTTAAAATAATAGAGCATAAATTATTGAAAGCAGATTTGTTTGAGTAATAGATGCAGATAATTTAGTTCGTCTGAAAGCTGTTTTGAATTAAATCAAAATCCATTTTTACTTGGCTTCTTTCAGTAATTTAAGTCTGATGTAGGAATTAATCAGTCCTGGGCAGATGGTAGAAATTACCCCGGGCATCGCATGGGGTTAGATAAAGCACAGACCAATTTAGCCCTGAAAAAGTGTAAGCATTAATACAGGTTGTCACTCGGATGAGCTATTGGATTCATGACATCCTTTTATATCTCATGGAGCGTCTTCTTCGGATATCTTAGAATCATCTTTTCTCCGGATTTACGTTAAAATAGTTTGATAATCATTTATTTAAGCAGAAAACATGAAGAAGTTTTTACTTTTTTTCTTTTCAATACTTTCCCTTTCCTTTATCTGTAATTTTTATCTGGAGAGAAGGATAATTCTTGCTTTCTCAGTAATAAAGAGAAAAGAAATTAAAGATCTTGAACATAATTCCAACAAAAATTTTTACAAATACAGAATTGAAAACATAGGAGTGAGTTTACAAAAGGAATTGATAAAAATGAATACTGACGAATGTCTGTTTAAGGTAAGAAAAGATTATTTCTACTTTTTCCAGAATAAAGTTGTCTATATCCGTAATCAGCAAAGGTGCCTTAAGGTCATGGTATGCTATAATTTTCCGGAATCTGTTTTTAAAATAGAAGGATTTCAAAGCTGTAATTAATGAATAAACTAAAGGTCGTAGGAATCAGTACTAAAAACAGGTGAACTAAAAGTTCCAGAGGTATATCTTATAGTTATAATCTTCTATCAGAAAATGATTTTCATACCATCGATTCCCAACCCACATCATTGCGTTACGGGACTGATTCTTTTTTTAAGTGAGCGCAAAAGGATTGATTTTATTGAATCTTCGATCTCGAACTGTTGACCGTCCCGGTGAAGATCAGGATGCTCCGCTCAGCTGAACCGTAGCCCCTAAAAACAAAAAAACCTTACAACAGAAGTGGTAAGGTTTTTTAAGTGAGCGCGAAAGGATTCGAACCTTTGACCGTCTGCTTAGAAGGCAGATGCTCTATCCAGCTGAGCTACGCACCCATTGTAAGGTTGATTCCGCTTAGGTTGTAATTAAGCGCGTTAAAAAGTCGGGGCGGCAGGATTCGAACCTGCGACCTCCTGGTCCCAAACCAGGCGCGATGACCGGACTACGCTACGCCCCGAAAAGATATATAAGAAAGCGGAGGGTAAGGGATTCGAACCCTTGCGACACTTTCGCGTCGACAGTTTAGCAAACTGCTCCGTTAACCACTCCGGCAACCCTCCTGTTTATCTTCGTTTTTTAATGATCGTTACTCCTTTATTGCGAGTGCAAATATAGAACAGATTTCTTTATTTACCAAATATTTTTCAAGAAAAATTTCCGTATTTTTGAGGTAATAAACGACTAAAAAAAGTAACTCATGCGTAATACATTATATATCATCGGATTAAGCACGCTTGTTTTTTCCTGTACCTCGCAGCAGAACGCGAAAAAAAAACAATATATCCCCCGGACGCCCGCGGTACAGCCGAAAACGGCAGGTAAAACACAGCCGGGCGATAAGCTGAAGCCGAAAGTAACCACTGATCACGGCGTAGAATTTTTTACCACCAACATCGCCGACATTGCGAAAAATGACAACACGGCCAGTTACGGTTCCATCGTTTCTGCAAAGCCGGCAGGCTACAAAGTGGTAAAGACCTATTTCCCTGCCATTGCGCAGAATTTCAGACAGCGGTATCTCATCTTACACTATACGGCTTTACCGGATGATAAATCGGTTACCGTTCTTTCCCAACAGTCGGTGAGTGCCCATTATCTGGTCAACAATACCGGCGATAATGAAATCTATCAGTTGGTGGACGAAAACAAGCGCGCCTATCATGCAGGAGTCAGTGCCTGGAGAAACGACCGCAACCTGAATGACAATTCCATCGGGATTGAAATCGTAAACACCGGTTTTACCACCGATGCTTCCGGAAAAAGAATTTTTGTGCCGTTCGATGAGGCACAGGTGAAAAAAGTGGCTGCTCTGGTGAAAGATATTGTAACCCGCTATAATATTCCGGCAACGAATATCCTGGCCCATTCGGATATTGCGCCTACGAGAAAGCAGGATCCGGGACCGTTGTTTCCATGGAAAAAGCTGTACGATGACTATCAGATCGGGATGTGGTATGATGATGCCATTAAGCAGGGATATTATGACCTGGCAACCTCTACAGGCTTTCAGAATACGTACAACGATCCGGCTTTCATCATCAGTGTTCAGACGCAGCTGCAGAAATTCGGTTATGCACTGGATCTATCCGGAAAGTGGGATGATGCCACCAAAAAAACGATCGAAGCATTCCAGTACCACTTCCGACCGCAGAATTACGATGGAATCATGGATGCAGAAACCTTTTCGATCCTTCAGGCTTTAAACCAGAAATACCCGGTAAAATAAAGGTAACAATGTATCAATTTACCCATGAAGCAATCGGTTAGCAGAAGAATTATGCAATGCTTTTATTGTTAAATTGTTACCTTTTTAAACGGCTACATTAAATATGAATTATGGAAGATTTTAGAAAAGAAAGCGATTTACTGGGCGAACTGAATGTTCCGGTAAATGCTTATTATGGAGTACAGACGCAACGGGCGATCGATAATTTTAAAATTTCGGGACAGCTTTTATCATCATACCCGGAGTTTATCCGCGGACTGGCATTCGTAAAGAAGGCTGCGGCAAAAACCAACTACGAGCTGGGCCTGCTGGATGAAAATTTATATTTTGTAATGTCGGAGGTCTGTGATGAACTGATCAGGGGCGAACTTCACGACCAGTTTCCGGTAGATATGATCCAGGGAGGCGCAGGGACTTCGGTGAACATGAATGCCAATGAGGTAATCGCCAACCGGGTGCTTGAAAAAATGGGCAAAAACAAAGGGCAGTATGAATTCTGCTCGCCGAATGACCATGTGAATCTCTCCCAATCGACCAACGATGCTTATCCCACCGCGATTAAAATGGGACTGCTGCAGATGAATAGTTCGCTGGTGGAAAAGCTGGAAAAAATCGTAGAAGCTTTCCGGGCCAAAGGGCAGGAGTTTCAGGATGTGATTAAAATGGGAAGGACGCAGCTTCAGGATGCGGTTCCGATGACCTTGGGCCAGGAGTTTGAGGCATTCGCCGCTACTCTGGAAGAAGATATTTCCAAGCTGAATAACAACGCCGGTCTTTTTGTGGAAGTCAATATGGGCGCGACAGCCATCGGAACCGGAATTAATGCGCCGGTAGGATATGCCGTACTCTGTGCAAAAAACTTAGCGGAGATCACAGGATTTCCGGTAGTTTCCGCACCGGACCTGGTGGAAGCAACACCGGATACGGGATCGTATGTCATTTATTCATCGGCGATGAAACGCCTGGCGGTAAAATTGTCAAAAATCTGCAACGATCTGAGATTATTGGCGTCGGGGCCGAGAGCGGGACTTTCGGAGATCAATCTTCCGCCGATGCAGCCGGGATCATCCATCATGCCGGGGAAGGTAAATCCAGTAATCCCGGAGGTAGTCAACCAGGTTTGTTTCAAAGTATTCGGAAACGATCTTACGGTAACGTTTGCTGCGGAAGCAGGGCAATTGCAGCTGAATGTGATGGAGCCGGTGCTTTCCCATGCGATTATGGAAAATATCCAATTCCTGGGCAATGCGTTGGATACCCTTCGTGAAAAATGTGTTGCCGGTATTACAGCCAATAAGGAGATCTGCCTGAATATGGTGAAACACAGCATCGGGATCGTCACGGCCCTGAATCCTTACATCGGGTACAAACATTCTACCGCCATTGCTAAAGAAGCCCTGGAAACCGGAAAAAGCGTTTATAACCTGGTGCTGGAAAAAGGAATCCTTTCCCAGGAAAAACTGGATGAAATCCTTGATCCCAAGAATATGCTGAAACCGCACAATAAATAATCAATAATAAGTGATCACTGATGAACGATGTATCTGGATTTAAATCATTGATCACTTATTATGAACTGATTTATTTAAACTCTTTATCGGTGGTAAAAGAAACAAAAATGTTGAAATGACGTAATTAAGCCGGAGGTCAGAATGCTAAAAGCCCGCAATTTTTTTGCGAACTTTCACTAGATGATCTTATAGTAATAGACGCTTGTCTTTTGTATCTTTTGCGGTTAAATCAAAATCAGTTTAGATAAAATAATTGTAATTTATTCATTTTTAAATAGTTTTCTTGAAATTCTTAATCATCATTCCTGCCCATAACGAGGAAAACAACCTTCCGTTTACTCTCGGTTCCCTACTGCGCCAGAGCCATGCGGATTTTAAAGCCGTAGTTGTCAACGACGGTTCCACGGACGCTACCTCTGAAGTGATCGGAAGATATACCGGTACGGATTCCAGGTTTACTGCCATCCATCTTGGGAAATCGGCCCATCAGCCGGGTTCAAAGGTCGTCAATGCCTTTAATAACGGGCTTCATACTCAAGATATAGATGAATTTGACATCATCTGTAAATTTGATGCGGATATTATTCTGCCTGAAAACTATCTTAAAACGGTCACAAAGGCTTTTCAGGAACACCCGGAATACGGACTCGTCGGCGGCTTGTTGTATGTGGAAAAGGGCGGACAATGGGTATATGAAGGCAACTCCAATAAACATCATGTCCGGGGTCCGATGAAGGCTTACCGGAAAGAATGCTTCATTCAGATGAAAGGCATCCGGGAAACATTGGGCTGGGACAATATCGATGCCATTTTGCTGGAAAACCTGGGCTGGAAAGAAGTTGTGCTGCCGGAACTGCACGTCCGGCTGATCAAGGTAAAAGGAGCGGATTACACGATACGCCCGGCGGATTATTACGGAAGGTATTTTTACTTTTTAGGACTGAACCGTTTTTTAGCCTATATCGCGGCCTCTAAAGAAGCCATGAAAAGCAGATCGGCCGGCTTTTTCACGGATATTATAAAATCTTACGAAGGCTGCCGATCCAAAAAACTGGAATTGAAAATTTCAAAAGAAGAACGGAAGATTATCAACCGCCAGCGCTGGAATATGCTGAAGAAAAAATGGCTGAAAATGTAATTGCTGATCTTTTATTTGCTTTCAATCTCAATAGAAACGGGCAATATCATCCTAAGCTTGTCTAAGGAAGCCCATCTGTTTTAAAACAAACAAAATTGGCATTAGCCTGAATTTATCCACTGTGAAAAAAATAGCTTATATCGAAATCGACACCCATGCGGAAATAGCACACGCTTTCATGGAAATTATGGAAGGGCTGAGGTCTTTTTCAGTAGATTATTATTTTTCAGAAAAAATTAAAAATCAGGTTGATGATCATAATGTGCAGGTCTTTTTATCAGGCAGTTCGATGATCCTGGATCAATTAAAGGAGAAAAATTACGATCTGGTCATTATAGGAACCGTTCACCGGTATTTCAATATATTTGATGTCATTGCTGCAAAATATCATACGGCAGTTATCGTCCATAACATGAATTTCACAGGAGCTTCCCAGATGGAACTCATAAAGAGCATTTTTAAAAAAGACAGGATCTACCGGCTGAAACTTTTAGGGAAAGAAGGTTTATTACGATCTCCGGAAGTGTACCGGAAAGCTAAACACAAATTGGTACTGGACGAACAATTAAGTTCTGACGGATTCAGGTTCCTGCCGCTCTTTTATACCAGGCAGGCAGACCAACCGGATAATAAGGTTTTTACCATCGTAATTCCCGGCGGTGTCTCTCAAAAAAGGAGAGATTATAAAAAAGTTATTTCGACAATAAAAACCATTGAGGAGCTCATCAAGGATTCTGTTATCGATAAAAAATTACTTGAATTTGTCTTTTTAGGAAAAGCAAAAAATAAAGAGCTGAAAAATATAATCGATTTAGAACGTTCCTTGCAACATATAAATATTATGTACTTTTCGGAGAGAGTCTCTCCATCCGCTTTTAACGAATGGATGCGGAAGGCTGATGTCTTATGGTGCCCGATTCAGCAGGAAACGGAATTTTTCAGTCAAAGAGAAATCTATGGTAAAACCAAAATGACGGGAAACCTGGGCGATGCCATTAAATTCGGAAAGTGGGCCGTCTTTCCTCAAAGCTACCCATCAAAGCTTGATTTTATCATCCCGGAAGAGGAAGATGTCATCAATCAGTTTGATAGGCTTAAAGACACCCCTTATGATTTTCAGAAAGATTATAGCAAACCGATGGTTCAGCGAAAACTTGAAAAAATTTTAAATGAGATGATTACGTCAAATAACGCCGTTTAATATTTAAACATCACCAGCTGTAGGTTCATCTAAAACTTCCGGCATCCCGCTTCCTTCCTCCGGCCGACTGCCTTTTTTATTTAAACTTAAAAATACTTTTGATAAAATTCCTGTTCAGGTAATTTTCTACCGGAAATATTTTCGTGAAATAATTCCCGATAAATATCAATAAAAGGACGACTGCCGGCTTGTAAATCAGATTGATGAAATTATTGCTGAAATTCGGCAGGACAATCGCTACCGTAATCGCAAGGGTACAGATGATGGAAACAAAAATCATTTCAATAGTCAGGGGCGAAACCTTAAACATAATATAATTAAAAACAATCTTCACCACGTTGTAAGTCGTCAGGGAAATGGCGGTTGAAAGCGCTATTCCGATCAGTTTAAGATCGGTGTTTTTCAGGAAATAGAAATTCAGGGCAATGGTAAGTCCGGCCAGCAGAAGCATCACCAGGATATTGAATTTATAGTATTTGGAAAGGGAAATAATATTCCCGTTAAAACCTGTCGCCAGATCGATCAAGACTGCAGATCCCCAGATCCACACTACCGGTTCGTATTCGCGGAGCATCATCCCGTTTTTCGGCATAAAGTGGGTGAGGTAGGGAAATCCTACCATGATGCAGGAAAACAGGACGGCCCCCAGGAAATACAGGGAAAGCGATGTCTTTTTATGGAACCGGTCCAGCCCTTCCATATCACCGTCCGCGAGATGCTGGCTGATGATCGGAGCGGAAATATTAAAAAGGCCGAGCTGCGGAATGGAAATCAGGGAAATCAGGGCATACAGCGTGGAATAAATCCCGTTTTCCTCCATTCCCATATATTCGCCGATCATAAAACTGTTGATCGCCAGGTAATTCCCGAAAGTTCCAAGGAAACCGAAAAAGCTGTAGTTGGCAAATTCCTTCCAGAAATTGTCTTTTTTAAAATAGTCGGTATTGAAATCCAGGTTGATCTTTTCAAGTTTATTCGTGTAATAGATATACCCGAAAAGCATCAGGGTAAAAATCCCGAAGAAAAAGGAGAGGGCCACCTGCTGCGACATCGCAAAATAGAAAAACAGGCAGAACGCTCCCAGATTGGCTATTTTAGGAAAAAGATTATCGAAAATATTGGAGACAACGATCCGTTTATAATTGGAAGTGTATTTGTTGAAAATAGCACAAAAGGATAACACCAGGATCAGCGGCAGGATGATTTCCTTGATGTTCCACGCCTGGGTTTTCAGGAACTTGGGATAAAAGTAGGGCAGGATAAAGAAGATCCCGCAGAAAATCAGGAAATTGACAGCCACCGTAAGCAATGATAACGACAGCATATTCTGATTTTTTCCGTCTTTCTGTACGCTGTGGAAAAATTTCACGTTGGCATACGAAATCCCGAATACCACAAAGGGCACCAGCATTTCCGCCGTCTGCATGCTGTACCGGAGCTTACCGTAAAACTCGAAGTCATTCGGGAAAATAAAAATGGCTGAGACCGTGCCCAGCAGAAAACCGATATAGCCAATGATAGAATATTTAAACCCCTGTCTTGCTACTACACTCATCTTTTATTGGCTTTTAGGGATAAAAATAATATTGTTGATGTATTCCGTTTTGTTTTTTTCGTCGCCTGTATTTTTCAGAAGGATTTCTTCCGTCAGTTTTTCAGGCTTAAAATGATTTCTGTTGAGGTAATGGGCATCGTAGCCCCAGGATTCCACCTCGGAAATCTCTCTCCAGATCGGTGTTTCATGGTGCCTTTGTTCCATTTCCACCATCAGTGTCGGTGCAAACCGCCGGATCATCTCTTTCGCACCGGAAAGTGTTTTCATCTCATTACCTTCAACATCGATTTTAATAAAATCCAACCTGTTGAAATGTTTGATCTCATCCCAGTCATCCAGCCTCATTACCTGTACTTTTTCCGTATAGCTTTTTTCTTCGCCTTTTTCTCTGTATTCCGTAATCAGCGTTCCTCTGGAGGCTACGGCTTTCCCGTTGATTACCGGGACCTTAAATTCGGCAGTGGTATTTTCATCGGATAGGGCCAGCGGAAACACCTTCATGGAAGGAAACAGCCTCTTCAGGCGGCGATATAATTTTTGATTGGGTTCGAAAGCATAGATCGCTCCGGGATCAAGTTTCTTTTCCAGCTGGTAAAGAAAAGTTCCGACGTTGGCGCCAATGTCCAGAATCACTGCATTTTCAGGTAAAAAATCCTTGATCCATACCAGTTCCGGCTCTACATTCCTTGCCGAAAAATTATCTTTCGTCAGGTGATGTAAGCTTTTAAAATACCGTTCTTTATAAAAACTAGGGCTTACGTATTGCAGCTTTTCAGCGATTTTCTGATACAGGGACATGACAGGCTTTTTGACTAATCCGCAAATATAAGCAAAAATGTTAAATTACTGTTAAAAATAATTAAATATAACTGGTTGATAATCAGTAATTAATTTGTTTTCGTAAAAATATACGACATGATCTTGTCGTATATTATAATCATTTAAAATTTCGCGACAAACATATCCCGTCAATACTTGTTGATTTAGATTTTTAATTGAGGTTGGAACGTACGAAAACTTCAACTGAAGTGCAAAATTCACCATTCACTACCCAGACCTCCCCGTCAAAAATTCTTTGGATTTTCGACACCTCTTTAAATTCGGAGGGGAATTGCGGTGACGGCCGGATCCATTATTTCAATATTGTTTATTTTTACCTTCGATCTGCATAATCTGCGGGAGATTATTTCCAGCCAAATGCAGACTACCCTAAGCGGTTTAAAATTTTATTAAAGATAAATGTTTGAATATTGGTTATTCAAAGCATTAAACGACAGTGAGGAATTCACCATTTACTTGCGAAGCAAAATTCACCATTCACCCTTGCAGGAGTGGGGTATTGAGGAAATCGTTCAGCGGCTTCATCAGCTTAAAGATTTGGGTAAGATTTTCCACGGCATTTTCATCCAGGACTTCTTCATCTTTCAGGTCGTATACCACGATGAAATTTTTAAGCTTGAGGTATTCGGCCATCGGATCATCTTTTTCAAAACCCTGCGGGATCTTTTTAAGTTTGTCCTCCTGATCCAGCTCCGGAAAATGCTTTTTAAATTCTTTGTTGTTGATAAGAGCAAGAAAATCTCCGGCATACAAAGAGATTTCCTTTCTCAGTTCTTTGAGAACGCATGGCTCAGGCATATAGATTCCGCCGGCGATAAACGATTTTCCGGGTTCCAGATGCAGGTAATAGCCACCTTTCTGGCTTCCTTTTCCCATTCCCAGTGACGCTCCGAAATTGGTCTTGTACGGAATTTTGTCCTTGGAAAACCTGGTATCCCGGTAAATCCTGAATAACGACTTTTTTGCATCGATTTTCGCCAGCTCTTTATCGAAGCCGGACATTTCTCTGATCAGGTCTTCGAGAAATGCAATGATGTTTTGTTGTGATCCGGTATAGCGGTGCTTGTGTTCGGTAAACCATTCACGGTTGTTGTTCAGGGCAAGGTCTTGCAGAAATCCGAAAATTTCGGAGGAGAGGGTGGCCGGCATGTGATTTCGTTTTTTTAAGGGGTCCTGGCTGATGGTTTCAGTTCCGTCTTTCAAAATTACAAAAACTTATTCTTATGGCAATTTCTGAAAATGCATGAATACCGGCAAAAAAATCAATCCGATTTAACAAACAAAAATAATGGTTAACATTTTTTTAACCCCAGGTGCCTTTTTTTGTGGTAAATTTTTTAAAAATTAACAAAACGGTAAAGGATTCTGAATTAAACTTTGTATATTTAGAAATTAATTCAAAAA
Source organism: Chryseobacterium hagamense (assembly GCF_007991455.1). Taxonomy (GTDB): domain Bacteria; phylum Bacteroidota; class Bacteroidia; order Flavobacteriales; family Weeksellaceae; genus Chryseobacterium; species Chryseobacterium hagamense. The sequence goes on from NZ_BJYJ01000022.1 coordinate 28,896, forward strand.
CAAATCAATATTTATTGTATATTTGCAGAAATTTTATAATATTTAATGAATTTATTTACGGAGACCAATTTAAGTCCTGATATTCTTAAGGCCATTGGCGAACTGGGCTACGAAAGCCCGACAGAAATCCAAAAACAGACTATCCCTTTCATTCTTTCAGATATTCGCGACTTGATCGCACTTGCGCAGACGGGGACAGGCAAAACAGCAGCATTTTCGCTTCCGATTTTGGATATGATTGACGAAACGAGTCGCAAAATCCAGCTATTGGTGCTTTGTCCGACACGGGAATTATGTCTTCAGATTGCTAAAGACATAAAAAACTATTCCAAGTACATGAAAGACATCAAAACGACAGCCGTTTATGGTGGAAGCAGTATTATGGACCAAATGAGATCGCTTAAGGATAAACCGCAGATCATTGTGGGAACTCCGGGCAGGGTGATCGACCTGATCAACAGAAAAGCACTGGATTTTTCTGCCATTCACTGGTTGGTATTGGATGAAGCTGACGAAATGCTTTCCATGGGTTTCAAAGACGAACTGGAAACCATCCTCAGCGAAACCCCTGAAACAAAACAGACTTTCCTTTTCTCTGCCACAATGAGCAAAGAAGTGGAGAGAATCTCTAAAAATTACCTGACAAAGCCTCACCGTATTTCCGTGGGTTCCATTAACGAAGTTAAGAAGAACATCAAACACGAATATTACGTGGCCGGTTACCGTCAGAAAAAAGAGGCCTTGAAGCGACTGATCGATTCAAACCCGAACCAATATTCCATTATTTTCTGCAGAACAAGGATGGAAACCCAGGAGGTTGCCGATTTCCTGATGCAGAACGGTTATGCAGCCGACGCGCTTCACGGGGATCTTTCCCAGGCGCAGCGTGATACGGTGATGAAGAAGTTCAGACTGAAAAATATCGATATCCTGGTGGCTACGGACGTGGCAGCGAGAGGACTGGATGTAAATTCACTGACGCATGTCATCCATTATTCATTGCCTGATGATCCTGAAGTATTCGTTCACCGAAGCGGAAGAACGGGGAGAGCAGGAAAAGACGGAATTTCGATTTCCCTGATCAAGCCTGAAGAAAGCAGAAAGCTGAAGCAGATCAAATCGGTTACCAAAATCGAAATCAACGAAGCGAAGATTCCTACAGGAGAAGATATCATCAAAGCGCAGGTAGGAGGTGTTTTTGAAAGCCTGTTTGAAATCCATGAAGATTTCTTTGAGTTTGACGATTCCCTGATCCCTGATTTATCAGCTTTCACCAAAGAAGAACTAGCTCATAAATTACTTCAGTTCCAGCTGAAAGACCTGGCCCTGTATTATAAAGACCGTCATGACCTGGCTGAGCAGAAAATGAGCAGCAGGGATGATGACAGAGGAGGTTCCAGAAGAGACCGTGAAAGAGGAGGCAGAGACCGCGACAGAGGAGAAAGAAGCGAGAGAGGCGAAAGAAGAGAGCGTGGCGGAAAACCGAGAAGAAAGAACGAAGATATGGTAAGGTTCTTCTTCAACCTTGGTAAAAAGGACCAGCTGAAGAAACTTGACGTACTGGATATCATCAACAAGGCGACTTCCAATGGCAAAACCAAGAAAAGAGCAGAAATCGGCGACATCGAAATCTTAGAGAAATTCTCTTTCTTTGAAATCGAGAAGTCGTTTAAGGGAGACCTTCTGAGCAATATTTCTACCATGAAATTCAGAGGGAAAGAAATGAGGGCTGAAGAGGCCAATTAATTTCTTCCGAAAATACATTGAAAACCGGCATTTTTGCCGGTTTTTTTATTTGATAATCAGGGGTTAAGCCAATGTTAACAAAACTTAATGTCCTATTGTTTCAGGTAAGGGGGTTTTTTAAGAAATTTGCACACGAATTATAAAAACTTTACAATGGGAATTGGTAATATTTTCCACGCTTTTCAACCGAAAGATAAAATCTTCTTTGTGCTTTTCGAAAAAGTAACAGAAAACCTTGTGGCAATGTCTGAGGATTTCAACAACGGAATCAAAGATTTCGATCTGAATGATGATTCCATGCTGAAAAAGATGAGCGATTATGAACACAAAAACGATGAACTGACCCACGAGATCTTCGTTGAACTGGGGAAAAACTTCATCACGCCGTTCGACAGGGAGGACATCCACACCCTCGCTACCGGGCTGGATGATATCGCAGATTATATCTACGCTTCCACAAAATATATTTTCTTATACAAATCACCCGAAATGAAGGCGTATTCGGATTTCTCATTGCTCATCCACAAAGCTTGTCTTGAGATCCAGAATGCCATGAAAAACCTGAAAGGTTTCAAAAATATGGAGCAGGTAAAAGAAGCCTGTATCAAAGTGAACTCCATTGAGAATATCGCTGACGATCTGTTGTCCAACTCGATGGTGGAGTTGTTCGAAACCAATGATGCGATCAACATTATCAAAGTTTCATCCGTACTTAATTATCTTGAAGTCGTAACCGACAAAGCAGAAGATGTTGCCAATACGATTGAGAACATCATGATTAAATACGCTTAATTAATAATTATAATTAAACAATGGAATTTCCGATTTTACTTATAGTTATTATTGCATTGGCTTTAGTATTCGACTACATCAATGGTTTCCATGATGCTGCCAACTCGATTGCGACTATTGTTTCAACAAAAGTTTTAACTCCATTCCAGGCCGTTCTTTGGGCTGCTCTCTGGAACTTTGCGGCCTTCTTTTTAGCGGCTTATGTCATTGGAGAATTCAAAATTGGTAATACGATTGCCAAAACGGTTAATGAGAACTTCATTAATCTGGAAGTAATCTTCTCAGGACTGGTGGCGGCGATTGCCTGGAATCTTTTAACCTGGTGGTTTGGTATTCCTTCATCGTCTTCCCATACATTGATCGGAGGATTCCTGGGAGCCGCTTTAATGCACGCTTTCATGATGGATTATCATGATGTCGTTGCCGCACAGCCGAATTTAGGGATATGGGACACGTTTAAAACGGCTTTTACCCAGGTCACGCACCAAAGTGTGGTAAAATTCGATAAAGTAATTCCGATCTTCCTGTTTATTTTCCTGGCGCCTTTTATCGGAATGCTGATTTCGATCATCATTACGCTTATCATAGTGCATCTTTATAAAAAATCAAATCCGCATAAAGCAGATCAGTCGTTTAAAAGATTGCAGCTGGCCTCTTCGGCATTATTCAGTTTAACCCACGGGTTGAACGATGCCCAGAAAGTAATGGGGATTATAGGAGCGGCAATAATTTTCTACCATGTCGATATGATCCACGATCCTTTGTACCTGAACATTGCATCGGGAGAGCGTTTTAATTATTTTGCCCAGCATTATTTATGGGTACCGTTGGTATCCTTTTTAGCAATCGCCCTGGGAACAATGAGCGGTGGCTGGAAGATCATCAAAACCATGGGTACGAAAATCACCAAAGTAACACCACTGGAAGGGGTAAGTGCGGAAACGGCAGGTGCAATCACGCTGTTTATTACCGAGCATCTTTCAATTCCCGTATCTACTACCCACACCATCACAGGTTCGATCATCGGGGTAGGTTTAACGAAGAGGGTTTCCGCCGTACGTTGGGGAATCACCGTAAGCCTCCTTTGGGCATGGGTTCTTACCATTCCGATTTCGGCAATCGTTGCAGGTCTTACGTACCTGGCCGTGGCCTTCTTATCTTAACAACACATTTTAAATATATCATTAAAACTTTGCTCTCGCGGGCAAAGTTTTTTGTTTTTGCAAATTCAACCTGTTTAAATATAAAATTTGAGTTTTCATTTTTAAAACAGATGATTTTGTTTCAGGAAAGCACTTAAAAATTGTATTTTTGTTTAAACGATTAGAATTTATGGAATTTTTAGACCGATACCAGCAGATTGTTGCGGATGCCATTGCCAAATATACCTTCAAAGACAAACCGGTGGAACTGTATGAACCGATGAACTACATTATTTCCCATGGCGGAAAGCGTCTTCGTCCGATTATGGTACTGATGGCCTGCGATTTATTCGGCGGAGATCTGAAGGAAGCCATAAAACCTGCACTGGCAATCGAATTTTTCCATAATTTCACCCTTATTCATGATGATATCATGGATGAAGCACCTCTGAGAAGAAACAAACCGACCATCCATACCCTGCACGGGATCAATGTAGGGATCCTTTCCGGAGACGGGCTGATGCTGAAGGCCTACAAATTCTTTGAGGATCTTGAGCCTGAAATTTTCAAAGCCTGCATCAGGATCTTTACCCACACCGGTCTCCTTTTATGCGAAGGCCAGCAATACGACATCAATTTCGAGACCCAGGAAAATGTAACTTTTGATGACTACATCAGAATGATCACGTACAAAACCGGGGTTTTAAGTGCTTCTTCGTTTGAAATCGGATCATTGATTGCCAAGGCAAACTTCAAAGATGCCAAGGCCATTTTCAACTTCGGGAAGCACATCGGGATCGCCTTCCAGATTATGGACGATTACCTGGATGTATTCGGTGATCAGGCACAGTTCGGGAAGAAGCATGCCGGAGATATTTACGAGAATAAGAAAACCGTTCTTTACCTGATGGCGAGGGAGCATGCGACGGAAGAAGAAAGAAAGGAGCTGGATTACTGGTATTCCAAAAAAACGGATAATATCGACAAAGTATACGGGGTTGAAAAGATTTTCAGAAGAACGAAAGTGGATGAAAAAGCATTGCGCCTGATCGAAAAGCACAACGAAATCGGACAGAGCTACCTGCAGAAAATCGATATCCCTGAAGAAAAGAAAAAACCTTTTATCGAGCTGGCCAATTACCTGTTGAGAAGGGAATCATAGTCTGATAACCGGTTAATTTGAAATGACTAAAAAATTTTTAATTTTCAAGTTGACCCATTCTCAAATTTTCAAATCGAATAAATGAAATTCCGGACTGAAGTTGACATCGAAGAATCGAATAAAAAGATTGGGGTTGAAGATAAGATATTTTCAATAGGATCATGCTTTGCTTCCGAAATGTCCGAGCTGTTCAGGCAGGGGCAGCTGCAGACGGTCAATAATCCGTTCGGAACCATTTTCAATCCCTTTTCAATCAGCAACTCCATCCGGAGGCTCCACGATTCTGAATTTTATGAGGAGGAAGAGCTGATTACCTTTGATGAAGAATTTATTTCGCTGGATCATCATACCAGCTTTGATACCCGTTATGTCCATCAGACCTTGGATAAAATAAACGGTAAGATCACGGAAGGAAACCAGTTTCTTCAGGAGAGCAACTGGGTCATCATCACGTATGGGACTTCGTTTATTTATGAATTCAGCCCGAAAAAGAAACTGGTGGCCAACTGTCACCGGATTCCGCAGAAATTCTTTGAAAAGAGATTGCTGACCTCTCAGGAACTTACGGATGCGATCTATGATACGGTTTTAAACCTGAAAGACATCTGTAAGGAAGAGGTCCGGATTTTATTCACGGTATCCCCGGTACGCCATACCAAAGACGGGATGATTGAAAATCAGCTGAGCAAATCGAAACTGATCACCGCTATACATGAAATGACCGAAGGGCTGGACTACTGCCATTATCTCCCCATTTATGAAATCATGATGGATGATCTGCGGGATTACCGTTTTTATAAAGAAGACATGATCCACCCTACGGAACAGGCTGTTAATTATATTTTTGAAAAGTTCGGCAATGCTTATTTTTCTGAGGAAACCAAAGATTTTATAAAAGAGAATTTTAAAATTTCCAAAGCGCTGGAACACCGGAGCAGTGATGAAAAGGATCCCAAATACATTCAGTTTAGAGAAAAACTGAACGAAAGGATTGAAAATCAGCGAAATAAAGTAAAGCATACCATATTCTGAAACCAATGGGCCGGATTAAAAACACAGAAGGTCTCTCTACAGACCGGTTAAATGACGAATTAAGGAAAGGAGCTAAATTTGTTGTCTTTTCTTACACGATATCGGTAATTGTCATTACCTCAAGACGGACAAGCGACATCTATTTTATAAAAGCGGATGAAGCGTCTTCCAAATACAGTTGGAAATATTCTTTGCTGACTTTATTTTTCGGATGGTGGGGAATTCCGTTCGGTCCGATTTTCAGCTTGGTTTCTTTCTATAAAAATTTTACAGGCGGAAAGGAGGTGACCCAGGAAGTTCTGAACCATATTAATGCCCAATTCATCGAATCCTAAACCTTCAGCAAAGCAAATGATTGATTTTACAAACATTGATTACCTGAAAAACGGAAACGAAAGACAGCGCAAAGCCTATGAAGTTCTTTCAGGGTACCGTATTTTTGAAAAATTAAAGGCCTGTTCGCCGGTTTTGGCAGGAACCATCCCGATCGGAATCGATATCGAAGAAAGTGATCTGGATGTGATCTGTGAAATAAAAGATGAGCTGGCGTTTGAAGGGCTGCTGATGACTTGTTTTTCTGAGTTTAAGATAAAGCTCGAAAGCTTTGAAATAAATGGCGAAAACGCGGTGACCGGACAATTTATGCTGGAAGGATTTCTTATCGAAATTTTCGGGCAGAAAAAGCCTGCTGTCGAACAGCATGCATACCGGCACATGATAGCTGAATACAGAATATTACAGAAAAGAGGGGATGATTTTAAAAACCGCATCATCGAATTAAAAAGACAGGGCATCAGGACGGAGCCTGCATTCGGGATCTTACTCGGACTTGATCACCCTTATGAAGATTTATTAAAATTTTAAAAAAATGATTGATACCCATACCCATTTATACGCAGAAGAATTTGATGAAGACCGGAAAGAAGCTATTCAGAGGGCTTTGGATAAAGGAATAACCGGATTTTACCTTCCGGCCATCGATTCGGAATCCCACGAAAAAATGCTGCAGCTGGAAGCCGACTATCCGGAACAGGTTTTCTCCATGATGGGGCTGCACCCGTGCTATGTGAAACCGGAAACCTGGGAAAAAGAACTGGAAATTGTTAAGGACTATCTCGATCTGAGGGCTTTTCCGGCCGTCGGGGAGATCGGGATCGATCTGTATTGGGATAAATCCACTCTTGACATTCAGGTGAAAGCTTTTGAGCAGCAGATCGACTGGGCCATCGAAAAAGATCTTCCGATCGTTATCCATACCCGGGAAAGCTTTGATGAAACCTTTGAAGTGCTGGAAAGAAAAAAGCATTCCAAACTCCGCGGGATCTTCCATTGCTTTTCAGGTAACCCCGAACAGGCGAAACGTGCCATCGAGCTGAACTTTATTCTGGGCATCGGTGGAGTCGTGACTTTCAAGAACGGCAAGATTGATCAGTTTCTAAGTGAAATTCCTCTGGAAAAGATCGTTCTGGAAACCGATTCTCCTTATCTGGCGCCGGTTCCGTACAGGGGGAAGCGTAATGAAAGCGCATACCTCGACCTGGTAGCCGGAAAGCTGGTGGATGTCTACGGAAAGGATTTCTCTGAAATTGACCGGATTACCACAGAGAATGCCCGAAAGATATTTAACAGCCATTAGCATCTATGAAAACATTACCCAATATAACATCGCTGAGATTTTTTTTAGCGTTTCTGGTAATGATATTTCACATTCCTCTTTTTTTCAGTAAGAGAGGAATAAGTTCATTTAATGATTGGCCGGTTTTTCACAAAGGGACCGAGGCTGTTTTTATGTTTTTTTCATTAAGCGGGTTCCTTATCTTCCGGCAGCTGTATGCCGAAAAAATAAAGACTAGCGGAATCGATTTAAAAAAATTTTATCTGAGGCGTCTACTGAGAATTTTTCCCGTTTATTACCTGGTGGTCTTTATCGGGCTTTTTTATTACAATCTGTTTCTTCCTGCCATCGGGGTTCCGGTAGAAAGAAATTATGACCTGGCAAAAGGAATTCTTCTCCTGATTACCTTTTTTCCGAATGTGCTGTTGGTAAACAATCCGGGTGGGATATTGGAAATACTATGGTCCATAGGAATAGAGGAACAATGCTATCTGTTCGTTGCACCGCTTTTTCTTTTTCTTCCGGCCAGATACTACAAAATGTTCTTTCTTATATTAAGTTTTGTTTTCGTCTATCTCTATGAGTTTTCGGATCTTATCTTTCTGAAGGATTATAAAATGATTTTTTTCTATTTTACTTTTGCCGGCTGGTGCTCACTGCAGAATTTTAGAAAGCAGACATTTCAGAAATTCACGGATACAGCTGTTTATATACTGATGATCCTGTTCTTTACAACAGATCTTTTTATTGATTACCTTTCGGAACCGGCTTATTTTATTTTTGCCATGTTGCTTTTCGGATATTTCATAACCATCTTTGTCCGTAAGCCGATCTCTTTTTTCGAGAATAGAACTTTAATCTATCTGGGCAAGATATCGTATGGGATTTACATGTATCATGTTATTGTCATGCAGCTTGTCGGTTTTATCTTTCTGAAACTATTGTCGAAGTTTAAGATCAATGATACAGTAATTATCTTTTTAAGCAATTTCACCGTTATCGGCCTTACCATTTTTACGGCTCATGTTTCATACAGGTATTATGAAAAAAGATTTCTGAACAAAAAGAAGTTGTATAGAATTGGGAATAAGTAAAAACCTGATCGGAAAAATTCAGATCAGGTTCTTTTTTATTTCTTTCTCGTGAAATTTTTATTTTTCGGCTTTTTAAAACCGACTGTTGCGGATGCACCGTCCGGTCTGTTTTTATTTTTATCCGGACCCGGGCCGTTCGGTCTTGATGATTTTGGCCGTTCTCCTCTCGCACCCATCGGCTTATTATTGGAATCTCTTTTCTGAGCCACCAGGTTGTCCGTATGGAACGGATGATCCTTTACAATCGGAATTTTCATCCCGATCAGCTTCTCCGTATTTTTCAGGTTTAATAAATCAAGACCGTCTACGAATGAAATGGAGGTTCCTTCGGCGCCGGCTCTTCCTGTTCTTCCGATCCGGTGGACATACGTTTCCGAAACGTCGGAAAGTTCAAAGTTCACAACGTATTTCAGTTCGTCGATATCAATTCCCCTGGCGGCAATATCCGTAGCGACCAGAACCCTTGTTTTTCCGGATTTGAAATTGTTCAGTGCATTCTGGCGGGCATTCTGGGATTTGTTCCCGTGGATCGCCTCTGTCGTAATATGGTCTTTCTGAAGCTTTCGTGCAATTTTATCCGCGCCGTGTTTGGTTCTTGAGAATACCAGTACCGAATCGGAAATATCGTTTTTCAGGATATGGGTCAAAAGATCCAGTTTATTGTCTTTTTCCACAAAGTACACCGACTGCTTGATGGTTTCAGCCGTTGATGAAACCGGAGTTACCTCCACCTTCACGGGGTTATTCAGGATAGAATCTGCCAGTTTCTGGATTTCCGCAGGCATCGTCGCCGAGAAAAATAAAGTCTGTCTCTTCACAGGTAAAAGCTTGATGACTCTTTTTACGTCATGCACAAAGCCCATATCCAGCATCCGGTCTGCTTCATCCAGAACAAAAATTTCGATATTTTTCAGGCTGATAATTCCCTGGGCAATAAAATCCAGAAGCCTTCCCGGTGTAGCCACCAGGATATCAACGCCTTTCTTCAGGGCGGCTTCCTGACTCCCCTGCTTTACGCCTCCGAAGATCACAAGGTGTTTCAACGGAAGATATTTTCCGTAAGCTTTAATGTTTTCCTCGATCTGGATCGCCAGCTCCCGGGTTGGGGTCAGGATCAGGGCTTTGATATGGTTGTTCGGAAATTTGTTTTTGGAAAGGTTCTGAAGGATAGGAATGGCAAAAGCAGCCGTCTTCCCTGTTCCTGTCTGTGCACACCCCAGAAAGTCTTTTCCCTGGGTAATTTCGGGAATCGATTTTTCCTGGATTGGGGTAGGGTTGGTATATCCTTGTTCCTGAATTGCCTTTGCAATAGGTTCTATTAAATGTAAGTCTGTAAAATTCAAATGAATTGTTTTTATAATTAACATAAAAATTCCTTCAAAATGAAGGAATTATATTTTGCAAAGGTAAGTTAAATATTTTTAATACATCAGTTCACTTTTGTCCATTGTTGGTTGTGTCTCAGGTCTTCAAAGAATTTATACAGTTCGGCAAGTTTTTCAGTCCCCCTTTTCCCGTAATCTTCCACCTGTTTTGAAGTTCCGTCTGCAAAGTTTATTCTCAGATGAGAGGTCGGAAGGTCGGTGACATTTCTTTCGCCGTATTTTTCATTAAGGCTCTTAACATTTAGGTTATCCAGTAAAGTAATAAGTTTATTATAATCTGTTTCTTTAATGATTCCTTTAAAAGTCCCTTCCCGCGGTTTGTCGAATTCACCTTTGGAAAAACCTTTGGAAAAGTTGAAATGTTCTGCTTCAAGTACGGCAGTACGGTCCGGATTGATGGTTATTTTAAAAATAGGGCAGGATCCGAAGCAGGCTCCGGCTTCATATTCAATTTTCGAATATTTCGAATTCATTTTTTGTGAACTGCATGAAAACAAAAAAATGATCGCACATAGGCTCAGGATATATTTCATAGGTCAATTTTTTTTCCGGTATCGCTCAATAATTGTTCCAAAGTCTCTATTTGAGACCATATTGCCACGATTTACAGAAAGGTTTTAAAAGGTCTTAGAGCCGGCTGCTCAGGATAAAATTTAATTTAAAAAGATTCTTCAGATAAATTTTGTTATTTTGACGTCAGAAAAATGACGTATGTATACTTTCCTTAAATCCGTTGTTAAAAATATCATTCCTGAAGAAGTCCTCATCCGAAATGAAGATCAGCTCAGAAAACTGCTGAAACCTTTTTATCAGGGAAAAAATCATGAGTGCAATATCTGCAGGACAAAGCTTAAAAAGTTCGTGCCACTGGAAAACGGACAGCTGATCTGTCCGGTCTGCGGAAGCCTGCCCCGGACCAGGCGCCTGAATATGCTGCTGGAAACCGAATTTCTGAAACCTGACTTTTGCTTTCTGGACTTTTCCCCTTCCAGAATGCTCTATAAAAAATGGAAGAAGCGAAAGGACATCGCCTATTATCCCACCGATTTTGAAAACCAATTCCTTTCCGATTACCGGTATGATATTACCGGTATTGATGCGGAGGAAGGAAAATTTGATCTGATCGTCTGCTACCATATTTTGGAACACATTACCGAAGACCGGAAAGCCATGGGTGAACTGTACCGGGTTCTGAAAAAGGGCGGTGCTGTTTTAATCCAGACCCCTTTCAAAGAAGGAGAAATTTACGAAGATAACTCGATAAGCACCGAAGGAGAAAGGCTGAAGCATTTCGGGCAGGAAGATCATGTGCGCATCTATTCGGTCAGAGGATTGGAGGCACGCCTGAAAAAAGCAGGCTTTCAGGTAACGGTACGAACGTTTTCGGAAGCCAGGTATTATGGGTATTCACAGAATGAAAAAGTGCTGATCTGCCGGAAATAAATTACTTTACTTTTTTCCAGTCCTGATTGAACCGCATATCGAAAAGCAAGTTATACAATCTCTTTAAACCATACGTTCCGGACAGGCCGTAATCTTTAATTTTTTTAATTTTTCCGTTATCGTAAGTGATGATTAAATCTGCGGTTTGACTGTCTGTCCAGTTTACGGCATAATGCTCCTTCAATTCAGTAAAATTCAGGTAATTCAGCAGGTTTTCCAGATTTTGAAAATCGGCTCTGTTGATTTCGCTTTTAAAAGTACCTTCTCCTTTTTTAAAAGCCTTGTGTGATTTTTTTTCGAAATCCGGATCGCCGTCCTTAAAAAAATTATAATTTTCCGCCATAAATTCTGATAATCCCGATGTATTGAGCTTTAAAGTAAATACCGGACAGGTACCGAAACACATGTCAGTTTTAAATTCTATTTTCTGTATCGAATGATGGGAAGGGGTAGGATTATATTCCACCAGTCCGTCAAACTGATAATCCAGAATTTTTGAAACCAGCTTATGGGCAGTTTCATACTGGTCAGAATATGGGTCTTCTTCGTTCTCTTCAGTGATAACTTTGAGATAATCCTTTCCGTCAATAGTTATAACTAAAGGAATGGCAAAATTGAAATAAGTCGGGTTTACGGAAGTAAGCGTATAATGCTTTCCCAGGTCGAGGATAAGATTAATACTCGAATCACAGGAATAAGGTTCCTTCGTATCCGAAGAGATGCCCTGGCAGCTCTGATCGTCCCCAATAAAAACTAAATCGGTTAAGCCGTTATGATCAAAATCTCCTTTATAAAAACTTTTGGTTACTCCCAGACTGTCGGCGACTTTTTTCAGTTTATCGGATATACCGGTAGTGTTTCCGGTAAAACGCTGAACCGGTTTTAAAATAAACCTGGAATAGCGGTCGGAGGTACCGAATGTATTGTTTCTTACAAAAGACTCGACCTCAGAATCTGTTCTGAGGCCGTCTATTGTTGATGGTGCCTTGCCTTGTGAAAAGCAAAGCAGGCTGATTAAAATAAGGATGAATAAAAAGATCTTCCTATCCATGCAGTTGTTTCCAGATGGCATCTTTCAGTTCCATGAGCCCTTCGCCCGTCACGCCGGAGAAAAACAACGGCTGTTTGTTTTCCGGGAATTCTGCGGCGATTTCCTTTTTCAGCTCGTCGTCCAGAAGGTCGGATTTAGAAACCGAGACAATGAAGTCTTTATCCAGCAGTTCCGGATTGTATTCCTTCAGTTCGTTTTCCAGAATCTTAAACTCCTGGAAGTGATCCTCGGAATCGGCAGGAATCAGGAACAGCAGGATCGAATTCCTTTCGATATGCCTTAAGAAACGGTGTCCAAGACCTTTACCTTCGGCAGCCCCTTCGATAATCCCCGGAATATCGGCCATTACGAAGGATTTATAGTTCCGGTAATCCACGATCCCTAAATTGGGGGTAAGGGTCGTAAAGGCATAATTGGCAATCTTCGGCTTGGCAGCAGAGACGGAAGCCAGTAATGTGGATTTTCCGGCATTCGGGAATCCTACCAGTCCTACATCGGCAAGGATTTTAAGCTCGAAAACCACATAGCCTTCCTGTCCGTCCATTCCCGGCTGTGCAAATCTCGGCGTCTGGTTGGTGGACGATTTGAAATGCTCGTTTCCTTTTCCGCCCATTCCGCCTTCCATCAGGATGATTTCCTGGCCGTCTTCCATGATTTCCCCGATGATTTCCCCGTCTTCATTTTTGGCGATGGTCCCGATCGGAACTTCAATATAAACATCAGCCCCGTAAGCTCCGGTAAGCTGGTTTTTTCCTCCGTTTTCACCGCGTTCCGCCTTTACGTGGCGCGTATACCGGAGTGGGAGTAAAGTCCATTCATTGGCATTTCCTTTCATGATGACGTGGCCGCCGCGGCCGCCGTCACCCCCGTCAGGACCTCCTTTTGGAATATATTTTTCACGGCGAAGGTGTGCAGAACCTGCTCCTCCGTGCCCGCTTTTACAATGAATCTTTACGTAATCTACAAAATTTGACATTTCTTATAATTATGAGTTATCAGTTATGAAGCATGAGCTATGAATTGTAAGAACTTATAACTCATCACTCATAACTTTTAACTATTTTATTTTTTCCACTTCTGCGAAAAGCTTTTCAGAAATCTCATGGATGTCTCCGACACCGTTGATCTCCACATATTTGCCCTGCTGCTTGTACAGCTCAGCCACTTCTGCTGTTTTCGCGTAGTATTCTTTGATCCGGTTGCGGATGATTTCCACATTGCTGTCGTCTGATCTTCCGCTGATTTCCCCTCTTTTCAGCAGTCTTTCCTCCAGAATGGAATCTTCTACTACTAAAGACAGACAGACGTCGATTTCATCATTCAGTTCTTCTTTTACGATCTTCTCCAGGGCTTCCGTCTGAACGGCTGTTCTCGGATAACCGTCAAAAATAAATCCTGCAGCATCGGTCGGCTTTCTGATCTCGTCGATCAGCATATCCGTTGTTACCTGATCCGGAACCAGTTCCCCTTTATCGATATACGACTTGGCCAGCTTTCCAAGCTCGGTATCATTTTTCATGTTGAATCTGAAAAGGTCACCGGTTGAGATCTGCTTCAAATTGAATTTCTCGATTAAGTTTTGTGCTTGCGTACCTTTTCCGCTTCCCGGAGGGCCGAACAGAACAATGTTTATCATAATGGTTGAGCGCTTCTGACAATTGGCCGTTGGCTTCTTGCTTTTAGCTTTGTTTAGTTAATAATTACTTTTCTTAGATATTTATTTAAAAGCCAATAGCCAGAAGCTAGAAGCTAATAGCCGTATTAATGGTTGATCTGTCCGTCTTCCAGCTGGTACAGGTTCGGCAGGTTTCTTCCCAGTTCATCATAATCCAGTCCGTAACCTAAAACGAATTTATTCGGGATCTCTTTTCCGATATAATCCAGCCTGAAATCTTTTTTATAGACTTCCGGTTTCAAAAGGAAAGATGCGATCTTTACGGATTTCGGACGCTGGGTCTCATTGAAATACTTGAACAGGCTTTCTACCGTGTTCCCCGTATCCACGATGTCTTCTACCAGGATGATGTGGCGGTCTTTGACATCTTTCGTGAGTTCCATTTTCTGGTAAACGATTCCTGTAGATTCGGTTCCTGCGTAAGAGCTCATCTGGATGAAAGCAATCTCGCATTCTCCGGGATAATGCTTCAGAAGGTCTGAGAAGAACATGATGACTCCGTTCAGAACCCCGATGAAAACCGGAACTTCATCCTTATAATCTTCATAAATCTTTAAAGCCGTAGCTTTTACAATCTCCTGAATTTCGGCATCCTCCAGATAAGGAACAAAAGTTTTGTCGTGAACTTTAATACTCTCCATAAAAATTTTTAGTAGGCAGCAAAGTTAAGGATTTTTGATGAAAGGTGAATGGTTAATAGTGAATGGTGAATGGTGAATTGTCAATTTATAGCGCAGGAAGTATTGGAAAAACGTAAGGCCGCAAAAGATTCTGGAATGCGTTCTGCGGAAAAAGTGCAGGGATTTTATCTCTGATAAAATTGTTGACCGCTCGTTTTAAAGCATAAAATTTCAGAAATTAGTATGAGCAACATTAAAAATTTGACAGCATCAAATTCTTTGCGCCTTAAGACATTATTATTTTACAGAAAAGATTGCGCCTTTGCGAATTCCAACAAGAGTCAATTCATACTGAAAATCAGATGTTTTGAAATCAATAAAAATTCCTAACTTTGTTGTTCGCAAAACCAAAAAATACCAGCATGTAGAATTTAATTTCTTTCCGATGTAATCGACAATAACCGGATGGGTTGTTGCAGTTTTAACTTTTTAAAGAAAGAAATCATGATTTTTCTACACCATATATCCTTTGGGTTTCCTGCGGGAGACCTGCTTTTTAATTCTATTGATTTAACGATCCCTATAAATTCAAAGTCAGCCCTTGTCGGGAGCAACGGCACGGGGAAATCCACTTTGCTGAAAATAATGGCAAAAGAAATTGAACCCCAGGAAGGAAACGTAACCGTTCAGGGCGATTTGGTGTATGTTCCGCAGATGTTCGGGAACTTTGATGACCTTAGTATCGCTCAATGCCTTCAGATCGATCAAAAGCTTGATGCACTGCAGAAAATTACTGCCGGTGAAGTGGACGAAGTCTATTTTGAAATATTGAATGACGACTGGGACATCGAAGAACGCACCTGGCAGACTTTGCAGTACTGGAAACTTGATGGCCTGGAGCTTAACCAAAAACTGGGCAGCCTGAGCGGCGGACAGAAGACCAAAGTCCTCCTCGCGGGGATGATGATCCATGAACCGGAGGTTATCCTGCTCGACGAACCGACCAATCACCTGGATCTTGAAGGCCGGAACCTACTGTATGACTTTATCCGAAAAACAAAATCAACCGTGGTGATGGTCAGCCACGACCGTACTTTGCTGAACCTGGGAGATACGACTTATGAACTGAGCAACCTGGGAATTTCAACCTACGGCGGGAATTATGATTTTTATGCCGGACAAAAGGAGATTGAAAATGAGGCGTTGCAGAATGACATCCATTCCAAAGAACGCGCTCTGAAAAAAGCCAGGGAAAAGGAACGCGAAACGCTGGAACGCAAGCAAAAGCTCGACGCAAGAGGAAAGGGCAAGCAGGAAAAATCCGGAGTAGCCCGGATTATGATGAACACCATGCGGAACAAGGCGGAGAACAATTCTTCCAGACTCAAAGCAGTCCATGCCGAAAAGATTGAGGGAATTTCAGGCGATCTGCGTAATCTGCGGTCATCCGTAAGAAATGCGGATCAGATGAAAGTGAACTTTAATAATTCCGGCCTGCATTCGGGAAAAATCCTGATTTCGTCGGAGGAAGTTAATTTTACCTATGGTGGAGAAAATCTGTGGAAAGAAAATCTCAGCCTGGAAATCTGCAGCGGTGACCGGATCGCCATTAAAGGCCGAAACGGTTCCGGGAAAACCACATTGATCAAGATATTGCTGGGAAATCTGCAGCCTGCTACCGGGAAAATATTGAGAGCGGATTTTCAATGGATCTACATCGACCAGGAATATTCATTAATTGATAAAAAAGCTACAGTTTATGAGTTTGCCCAACGGTTTAATGATCATGCCCTGCCGGAACCGGAAGTGAAAACCCTGCTGGTGAGATTTCTTTTCGGAAAGGAAACCTGGGACAAGAAATGTGAAGTGCTGAGCGGCGGGGAACGCCTGCGTCTCCTGCTGTGCGGACTTTCCATTAGCCAGAAATCTCCCGACCTGATCATCCTCGACGAGCCGACGAATAATTTAGATCTCCAAAATGTGGCAATCCTGACGGATTCGATTAAAGAGTATCATGGAACCTTGCTGGTGATTTCGCACGATGCGGTGTTTCTGGAGGAGATTGGGGTAAGGAGCGAGGTTTTGTTGGAATAATAGATTAATTATATAAACGTCATAGGTTTAGAAACCTATGACGTTTTCTTTTATTCATCCAATTTTGAAGAAATATCCATTTGCTGATGAAGAATTCTTATAATTTCAATTTCTTCATTTTTAAGGTTAACTTTATAAAAAATGAAATGCGATTTTACTCTTGAACGAAAATATCCTTTTCTAATTTCGCTATAATCTTTACCTGATTTCGGATTTTCAGATAAGTATTCAATTTCATTCATAATCAAATCAAAATAATAATCAGCCCGTTCAGTTGACCAGATCTCAAAAGTGTACAACCAAATTTTTTCTAAATCGATTGACGCTTCTGTGCTTATTCTATATTTCATGAGTCAGCAGAATGTTTTTGATGAAGATTTTTCAAAAATTCTTTACGGTCAAAATTTTCAACAAATCCGGATTTTTCTCCTTTTTTCAATTCATTGATTAATTCTGACTTTTTAGATTCTTCAAATTCAAACATTCGTAAAGCGGCTCTCACAACTTCACTTGCGGAAGAAAATTTACCTGATTTAATCTGTTGATTAATAAAGTTATCAAAATAATCCCCTAATAATATAGATGTGTTTTTTGCCATTATTTTAATTTTAAATCAAAGATACCAATTATTGGTATTATAACAAATTCCGAATTACAGATAATTTTATTTAAAAGTGAAAACCTAAAAAATAAATTCCCCCTCAAATTTGCCCACCCAATTTTTTAAAAGTAATTTTGCATGAATCTAAAATAAAAGTAAAATATGTCAACTTACGTAGTTGTAGGTCTTCAGTACGGAGATGAAGGGAAAGGAAAAATCACGGATGTTTTATCGGCAAAATCGGATTATGTGGTGCGCTTCCAGGGGGGCGACAACGCAGGTCACACGGTGTATGTGGGTGAAGAAAAATTCGTTTTGCACCTTCTTCCGTCAGGAGTTCTTCAGTGCAAAGGGAAGTGCATCATCGCCAACGGCGTGGTGGTAAACCCTAAATCTTTCATTAAGGAGGTGAACCAGATCGAAAGCAAAGGCTTGAGAACGGATCATATTTTCATCAGCAGAAGAGCGCATGTCATCATGCCGTATCACATCCTGTTGGATACCTACCGTGAGGAAGAGCACGGCGGAACGCAGATCGGGACGACCAAAAAAGGGATCGGACCTTGCTACGAAGACAAGATCGCCAGAGTGGGCATCAGAATGATCGACCTTCTGAACCCGGAGATCTTAAGAGACAAAATCGAGAAAAACTTAAAAATCAAAAATTCTCTTTTCGAGAAATATTTCGGAAAACCGACTTTGGACGTTGAGGAAATCTACAACGAATACCTGGAAATCGGAAAACAGCTTCAGGATCGGATCGTGGATACCGAACTGGAACTGAACGAAGCCATCAGAGACGGTAAAAACGTGTTGTTTGAAGGTGCACAGGCTTTGATGCTGGACATCGACTTCGGAACCTATCCATACGTAACCTCCTCTTCACCGTCTACCGGCGGGGTTTGTACCGGGGCCGGAGTGCCGCCGACTTCCCTTCAGAACCTGATCGGGGTGGCGAAAGCGTATTGTACCAGGGTAGGAAACGGACCGTTCCCGTCTGAGTTGGACAACGAGTTAGGAGAAAGCATCAGACAGATCGGCGGTGAATTCGGAGCGACGACCGGAAGACCGAGAAGAACCGGCTGGTTAGACCTTGTTTCTCTGAAGCATGCCTGTATGATCAACGGGATCAATAATTTAGTGATTACGAAACTGGACGTTCTTACCGGTATCGAAAACCTGAAGGTAGTTACCCATTACAAAACGGAAGACGGAAAAATCATCGATTATTTCACTTCTTCTACCGAGAAATTATACCTTTATGAGCCGATCTATCAGGATCTGCCGGGCTGGAAAGAAGATATCACGAAAGCAAGAAGCTACGACGAACTTCCGGACACTGCTCAGAAATACATCGAGTTCATTGAGAAATATTTAGGAATCAACGTATACCTGGTGTCTGTAGGCCCTGAAAGAAGCCAGAACATCATCAGAAAAGAATTGTTCTAACCGAAGAATTTTAAAATAAAGAAGAGAGACGGTCATTGCGACGGTCTCTTTTTCTATTTCATGGGTTCAGTTTAAGCTTTAAAACTCATAATCACCTTTTTAAGCTTTTTTCCATAACAGCCAATTACTAATTACCATTTACCATTTACTATTAACCATTAACCATTTACTATTAACCATTAACTATCGTTTGATTTTATCCACAACAGTCAGTCGCTATTAGGCAGAAGCCAGCAGCGAATTGCCAGTTGCCATCTGGAGTCGGGAACCTGCTTTCCGCTGTATCTTTTTCGCCTTGCTGTTGCCCATCCGGAAAAAGGATGCCGCTGCAATCAGGACTAGGGCAGAAGTGATCGTCATCAACTGATCCCAAAGTATAAACATCCGTATCTCTTACGATCAATCTGTTCAGTTGTCGATACTCGTTTTTAAGTAAAGCTTACCCAGCATCCGGCTTTCCTCTTCCAGCACTTTCCCATCTTCCTATTTATCGCATAGTTAAAATTAATGCTTCTTCATACGATTTTAAATAAAACTGCGTTTTTGATAATATAGTGGCAGATGTTTTGCTGCTGAGTTATTATTTACCGTAAAATGGTAACGAACTAATAATCTATAATTAATGCTTAAATTTTAAAACAATGAAAAACATGCATCAGAATCAGGAATTTCGTTTTAATGAAGTTCTTTTCGAACACCGCAACAAAGAATACGGTGCCTACGCCTTAAGAAATGAATCCGACCGGATCTTAACCAAAGCGCTTTTTATCGGGGTAAGCCTGCTGGCAACGGTTTCCATAACACCCGTTGTTATAAATGCATTTAGAAATACGGAAACGGCCAAGGGACCAATTGAAACACCACCTCCGATGATTAACGTCGATCATCCTGATGATCCGCCTGTGGTAGTTTTACCTCCTAGATCCACATCCGCTCCAAATGTAAAAACATATGATGACAGACTTCCGGAACCTACAAAAAATGTGACGAATGAAAAAAACGTGACCCCCGATGAAAAATTAAATGCGGTTGCAAGTACACATACATCAGCGGGAGAAGAAGTTACTACTCCGACCTTTGTCCCAACAACTCCTAACATCGGAACCGGACCTGTAATCAGTACCGCTCCGCCGGCAGTCGTGCCTAAAGAAGATCCTAATGTAGTCGTTGGATCAGGAGAACTGAGCCAGGAAGCCGGATTCATCGGAGGAATCGATGCTTTCCGGAATAAAGTCATCAATAACTTCGACAGCTCGGGTCTTGCTGCTGATGAGGTCATGAAAACAACGGTTACCTTTATCGTTGAAAGAGACGGAAGCATTTCTGCGATTAAAGCTACCGGTTCCAATGCCGATTTTAATGCCGAGGCCATCAGGACCATCAAAGCCATTAAAGGAAAATGGACGCCCGGAAAAAATAAAAGAGGCGAATCCGTAAGGAGCTATTTCAAGTTTCCGATTTCGATGAAGCTTGATAATTAAGATAAAAACAGATCTTATACACTTATCCACAAAGAATTTTTTTTGTGGATAATTTTTTTTTGCAGCTAAATGGCTTATTAACAATATTTTAACTCAAATTTCGTTTTATCCGTTCATTAAGAGCACGGAAAAATGTGTATTTTTGAGCCCTAAAGTTCTAACAATGGCAAAAATCATAGGTATCGCTAATCAGAAAGGAGGAGTCGGGAAAACCACAACCGCTGTAAATCTAGCTGCAGCACTTGGGGTATTGGAAAAAAAGATATTAATTATCGATGCTGATCCCCAGGCCAATGCAACTTCCGGTCTCGGCGTGGAAGATGTAAGGTATTCCACATATAATCTTCTGGAACACAGTGTTGAAACGGCAAAATGCATCAAGCAGACGGCAACGCCCAACCTGGACATCGTTCCGTCCCATATCGACCTGGTAGCTGCTGAAATCGAACTGGTAGACAAAGAGGAACGGGAATATATGCTGAAGAAAGCACTCCAGAGTGTAAGGGCAGATTACGATTATATTATCATTGACTGTGCACCTAGTTTGGGTCTGATCACCGTTAATGCACTTACGGCAGCAGATTCCGTGATCATTCCGATCCAGTGTGAATACTTTGCTCTGGAAGGACTCGGGAAGTTGTTGAATACCATCAAGAACGTTCAGAAAATCCATAATAAAGACCTGGATATTGAAGGGTTGCTGCTTACGATGTACGACAGCCGTCTAAGATTATCCAATCAGGTGGTTGAGGAAGTCAATTCCCACTTCCCGGAAATGGTATTTGAAACCATCATCAGCAGAAACGTAAGGCTGAGTGAGGCACCGAGCTTCGGGGAAAGCATCCTAAACTATGATGCCGAAAGCAAAGGAGCCATCCAGTACATTCAGCTGGCGGAAGAAGTCTTATTGAAAAACGAAAAATTAATAAAGAATTAAAAGCAGCTAGCTAAGCTAAACGCTAAAAAATATGAAGGATAAAAAAAGAGCGATGGGACGTGGTTTGGGCGCAATTCTCAGTGCCGAATCCAAAGCAGCAATCAATTCTGCTACCGATGAAGGAGCAGATAAGTTTGTGGGGAATATTGTGGAAATTGCATTGGACGATATTTATCCCAACTCGACCCAGCCAAGAACTTATTTTGACGAAAAAGCATTAAATGAACTCGCACAGTCCATTAAAAACTTAGGGGTTATCCAACCGGTTACCTTACGGAAAGACGGTGAAAAGTTTGAAATCATATCGGGGGAAAGACGTTACCGGGCCAGTAAACTGGCAGGTTTGGAGTCCATCCCGGCTTACATCCGTCTGGTAAACGACCAGGAGCTTCTGGAGATGGCCCTTGTGGAAAACATCCAGCGTGAAGACCTTGATGCGATTGAGATTGCATTAACGTATCAGCGGTTGATGGAAGAGATCGGCCTAACCCAGGAAAACCTGAGCCACCGCGTAGGAAAAGACAGAAGTACGATTACCAATTCCATCAGGCTGTTGAGGCTGAATCCGGATATCCAGAATGCCATCCGCAGCGGTGAGATTTCCGCAGGGCACGGTAGGGCAATCATCAGTCTGGAAAGCGAAGAGCATCAGCAGCTTCTTTTCGAGCTGATTATCAAAGAAAAGCTGAATGTACGCCAGGCGGAACAGGCAGCTACCGCCATTAAAAACCCGAAATCTCCGGCCGCTAAAAGAGCAAAGGCAGAGCTTTCCAACAACTATAAAAGAGCGCAGAAGACCATTTCCGATATTCTGGATGTAAAGGTCGAAATCAAAGCCGCTCCAAACGGAAAAAAAGGGAAAATTGTTCTGGACTTTAAAAATGAAGACGAACTGGAATATATTTTATCCCACATTAAATAAATGAAAAAAATACTGTTCACATTTTTTCTGTGCGTTTTTGCTTTTGCCTTTTCACAGGTAAACCCTAACGATACGATCCGGGTGGATTACCGTCCGAAAGACAGCATCGGGGTGGAAAGAAACAATACGCAGACCGAAGCGAAAGTGGTTTCGGATCTGGAAAAGGCCAATGGCCCCACACAGAAAACACTGAAGCTCAATCCTACGAAAGCAGGTTTATATTCTGCCGTTCTTCCCGGGTTGGGGCAGGTGTACAACAAAAAATACTGGAAAGTTCCCATTGTGCTGGGAGCCGTAGGAACGGGAGTCGGAATTGCCATCTGGAATGACAATCAGTATAAAAAGTACCGTGAATATTACATCGCCAAGCTTAACGGAACCCCGAATGAATTTGTGGATACCCACCCGTTTCTGGATAAAACGGCTTTGGGGAATGCGCAGGACCGGGCCAAGCGGCAGCGTGATTATGCCATCGCCATCAGTGGACTTATTTATATCCTCAATATCGTGGATGCGGTGGTAGATGCACACTTATATGAATCCCGCCGCGATCCGGACCTCACCCTCAATCCCACAATGGTTCAGGACCAGTACGGAATTGCCCCTCCGAAAACTGGCATAAGTTTAAGTTACAGATTTTAAATAATAATAATATAAAACTGCTTTAATTACGACTTTACTGAGTGAAACGCCTTCGCGAGCGAAAGATGTGGAGAACGATTTTTAAATAAAAACTTTGCGATCTTCGCGTTAGAAATATAAGCGGAAAAACAAATAAAAATATGAGAATAGCATTGGTTGGATACGGCAAAATGGGTAAAATCATCGATGAAATCGCCACTAAAAGAGGCCATGAGATTGTTGCCCGCCTGAAAGAAACCCCAACTGCTGAAAACCTGAACAGTCCGGACGTCGTAATTGAATTTTCCCTGCCCGAAGTGGCTTATGAGAACATCAGGGCTTGTCTGGAAAATAAAATCCCGGTGATTTGCGGAACCACCGGCTGGCTGGAGGAGAAACCCGGAATTGAAAAACTGACAGAAGAAAACGGAACGGCTTTTCTTTATGGGTCCAATTTCAGCTTAGGGGTCAACCTGTTTTTTGCTTTGAACGAAAGACTGGCCGACCTGATGAAGAATGTGGATGGATATTCCTGCCAGCTGGAAGAAATCCACCATATCCATAAAAAAGATGCCCCAAGCGGAACGGCGATTTCGATCGCTGAAGGGATCTTTAAACAGAATCCAAAATTTGATTCCTGGAAACTGGAAGAGACGCAGGATAATCAATTGGGTATTTTTGCCATCCGCGAAGATGAAGTTCCCGGCACGCACAGCGTTTTCTACAGAAGCGAAGTGGATGAAATCGAAATCAAGCATACCGCCTTCAGCAGAAACGGTTTTGCATTGGGAGCGGTAGTGGCTGCAGAGTGGATCAAAGATAAAAAAGGAAATTTCACGATGAAAGATGTTTTGGGACTTTAATCTGTAACAAAATCCCTAAATTGCAGACCAATAAAAATGAATGATGATCCTTTGAATCAGAGATTATTTATCGCTCGTCATTCACCAATTATAGTATAGATTAGGCACAAAAATTTATGAATTATTTTTTAACGTATACCGTATATGTTCTCATTTTATCGGTACTGATGGGAATTTCCACCTGGAAGCTGTTTAAGAAAATGGGGTACAATCCACTATTTGCTTTTATCCCGTTTTACAATTATTTTCTTATCCTGAAAGAAACGGAACATCCGAAATGGTGGGCCGCTCTGGCCTATCTACCGATTGTAGGACCTATCATGATGTCCGTATTCCATCTGTATCTGATGAGTAAATTCGGGAAAACCTCTTTCAAGGACAAACTGCTTACGGTAATCCTTCCGTTCATTTACATGGCAACGGTAAATTACGGTAAAGATACCGAACTGGAAGACGAAACTGAAAATGAACTGTTCCTTACCGACGAAGAAAAGAGCGGAAAGAAGAAAGATTCGTTTATCGGATCAGTAACTTTTGCTGTGGTTTTCGCTACCATCATCCACGTTTTTGTAACCCAGCCTTTCGGAATCCCGACAGGATCAATGGAAAGGACGCTGCTGGTTGGTGATTTCCTTTTCGTAAACAAATGGAGCTACGGATACAGGCTTCCGATGCGTCCCCTGGCCATCCCTTTCTTACAGGGAACCATTATGGATACCGGAGAAAAAGGGAACCCGAAAGATGATCCGAAATCCTATGTAGATGCTGTAAAGCTGCCTTACGAAAGAATCTTACAGTTCAATAAGCCTCAGAAAAATGACGTTGTCGTATTCAACTATCCTCAGGATTCCGTACATACGGCGATTGACAGGAAAGATCCTTACGTTAAAAGATGTGTGGCCGTAGCAGGGGACACCTTCGAGATGAGAGCCGGAAGGCTTTTTGTGAACGGAAAGCCGGAAACGGTTCTGGGTGATCAGGAAGTTCAGCATGCTTACACCGTTAATACAGGTACCCAGCTTGATATTCCGGGCATGTACAACACCTATGGATTCCTGCCGGTAAGAGAAATGCAGAATGATAAGGGCGGATTTACCTATATGTTCCAGGGACTTACCGATAAGACGGCTAAAGACATCAAAACATTGCCACAGGTTATCAGTATGGAAGAAAACATCTATCCGAAAGATTCCGCAACGATTTCCTATAAGCTGAATGCCGATAAAACGGCCTATACAAAAAGTATCGATACCACCCAGTCTATTTTCCCGATCAATAAACCATGGAACCAGGATTGGTACGGACCTTTGAAAATTCCTAAAAAGGGTGATGTCGTGACCATTAACCAGGAATCGCTTCCGATGTACCAGTGGGTGATTTCGAAGTACGAACACAACCGGCTTGAAAATAAAAACGGTAAAATCTTCATCAACGGAAAAGAAACCAACCAGTATACGATTCAGCAGGATTACTACATGATGATCGGGGATAACCGTGATGCTTCATTGGATGCCAGATTCTTCGGTTTTGTGCCTGAAGAGAATATTGTCGGAAAGCCTATTTTTACGTGGATGAGTGTTCAGGGCGTATTTGCAGATGCAAGTTCGTCTTACCAGGCCCCGAAGAAAGTGCGTTGGGAAAGAATGTTCAAAGCCACCAATACCGGCGAAGCCAACAAGACTTCCTACTGGTGGGTTGCAGCAATGATCCTGATCCTGTTTTTCGGATGGGAATATTTCGTTAAATTATTCAGAAAGAACAAGACGGATAATAATTAATAAGTTAAAATAAATATAAATAGAATGAAGTATTTGAAAAAATACTTCATTTTTGCATTATGAATATGAAGAATGTATTACTACCGGTATTTTATCTACCGCCGATTTCCTGGTTTTCCGTATTCCTGGACCCTGAAAACGAAATCCTTTTCGAACAGTTTGAAAGCTTTCCCAAGCAGACCTACAGGAACAGGGCCAATATCTATGGGGCCAACGGTAAACTTTCGCTGATTATTCCCATTGCTCACAATGGAAGCCGGGCTTTTAAAGACATTGAAATTGCTCACCGTGAAGATTGGAGAAACCTGCATTGGAAATCCATCAAAACCGCTTATCAGAGTTCGCCGTATTTCGAGTTTTATGAAGATAAACTGAGAAAAATATACGATCTTAAAGAAAAATATGTGCTGGACTTTAATCTTAAAGCACTTGAGGTCATCCAGCAGATTCTGAAGACGCAAAAGGCATACTCTTTGAATACCGAGTATATCAAAATTCCGGAAGAAATCAGTTTCAGGGAGAAATTCTCAGCCAAGCATCCGTCGGAATCCGGTATGGATAGCTATTACCAGACCTTCTCCGACAAACTTGGATTTTTAGAAGATCTCTCAATTCTGGACCTTATCTGTAACAAAGGACCGGAATCGATGACTTATATTAAAAATATTAAACAATCATACTAGCATGAAAAAGGTATTATTAGCTGCTGTTTTTTTAGCGGGATTCGGTTTTTCAAATGCACAGGAAGCAAAATCCGGTGTGGATCCGAAAGAAGATAAAGATCTGATGACATGGTATCATAAAGATTTTGCTGCCACAAAAGTATATGGGGTAAATACCCAGAATGCCTACAAATTCTTAGAATCCAAAGGGCTTAAACCTAAAACTGTAGTTGTCGGAGTACTGGACAGCGGGGTTCAGGTAGACCATCCGGGATTGGTAAACAACGTGTGGACCAACCCGAATGAAGTTCCGGGAAATGGTAAGGATGACGATGGAAACGGATACATTGATGATGTTCACGGATGGAATTTCATCGGCGGTAAAAACGGGGATATCGATATCGATAATATGGAAGTGACCCGCGTTGTTGCCAAATACAAACCGGTTTTTGAAGGTGAAGATTCTACAAAGAATAAAGCCAACCAGACCAAGATGCCGGAAGAATTCGCGATGTATATGAAAGCGAAAGAACTCTTCTCTAAAAAAAGTGTTGAAGCCAGACAAAATTTTCAGACTTATACCATGATCAACGATGCGATCCCTACCATGGTAAGATTGTTAAACGGTAAAACCCTAACACCTGAAAATGTAGCTGCCATTAAACCGGCAGAACAGAAAGAGGCTATCGTCGTACAAGTTCTGGCCCAGGTTTCACAAAGTCCGGAATTCAAAGGAAAAACCCCGGCAGAATTTGAAAAGGCCATTTCAGGCCAGATGAAAGAAGCGCTTGATTATTTCGGGCCTCAGGCAAAACAGTACGACCTTACCTATGATCCGAGAAAAGAGATCGTTGGAGATAATTATGATGACTATTCCCAGCGAAATTATGGGAACAACCATTACGAAGGTCCGGATGCCGAGCACGGAACCCACGTAGCGGGAATCATCGCCGGTCTTCCGAACGGAAAAGAAGTTCAGTACGGTGTGGCATCAAGAGTAGCGAAAATCATGTCGGTAAGAACCGTTCCGAACGGTGATGAAAGGGATAAGGACGTTGCCAACGCCATCCGCTACGCTGTAGACAACGGTGCCAGGGTACTGAATATGAGTTTCGGTAAGCCGGTTTCTCCGGGTAAAAATGTGGTGTGGGATGCTTTTAAATATGCCCAGGATAAAGGGGTTCTTTTGGTAAAAGCCGCAGGAAATGAAAATGAAGACGTTGCCGAGCATCTGGCTTATCCTACCAACTTTAAAAATGTTACCGACGAAAAACCTTTTGTAAACAATGTTCTGGTTGTAGGGGCAAGTACCAATAATAATGATGCATTAAGAGCCAGCTTCTCCAATTACAATAAGAAGATGGTCAATGTTTTTGCTCCGGGTGAGGAGATTTATTCTACCGTACCTCATAACGAATACAAATACCTTCAGGGAACATCAATGGCATCTCCGGTAGTAGCGGGAGCAGCAGCTGTTCTTCTGGCTTATATGCCGGGATTAACGCCGGCACAGGTTATTGAATCTTTAGTAAAATCCAGCAATCCAAGCACGGCGAATCAGTTTGCAGATTATTCGCAGGCGGGAGGGGTAATTGATCTTAAAAAGGCTGCAGAATATGCCTATACTCATTTTTATAACGGTAAATCCACCTCTGCAGTTAAGGCTGTAAAATCCACAAAGAAGAAGGCTAAAAAATAGTTTATCTTCCTGTTTTTAAAGCAGAAACATATAAAGTCCGGAATTTCCGGACTTTTTTATTGCTATTATTTAATATTTGGCACGGTTTTTTGTGACTTTTATTCTGACAAAATAATAAACAACAAAATGAAAAAGTTACTATTTGCAGGGATCTTTGGAACAGCGCTTCTTGCGACTTCATGTTCCGGAGTTAAAAATGCCCAGACGGCACAGACCCAGAGATCAGAATTTCTTAAAATGAAAGGTGACTGGCAGATTGTCAGCATCGACTATGATAAAAACTTCAAAATAAAACCTTTTGATGATGGACTGGATGCACAGTGTTTCGTAGGAAGCCACTGGAGACTGATCCCTAACAACTGGACCGGCGCCTACACAATTAATGGCGGCGGAACCTGTGGTACAGGATTTACCCAGCCGATTAAACTGAATGTGGTAAGCGGTAATACTTTTGAATTTAAAAAGATTGCCGATGGAACAAAAGCCAAACAAAACACGGCAGGATATTCCTTAACACTTATCAATCAGTCAACCGATCAATTTTCACTGGAACAGAACATTCCTTTCAACGGAGAAAACGTAAGAGTCGTATACAACTTCGAAAGAGCGGGAATGAAATAATTAATTTAAAATAATAAAATATGAAACTTACAAAAACATATATTGGAGGACTTTTTCTGTCATCAGCGTTGTTGCTTACCAGCTGTGAAGCCGTAAAAAATTCTAACCACCAGCAGAGAGGTACTGCTGTAGGCGTTGCGTCGGGAGCCGTAATCGGGGGAATCCTCGGAAATAATGTAGGAAGAGGAGGAAACGGAGCAATCGGAGCAGTACTGGGAGGAATTATCGGTGGGGTTGCCGGTAATGTGATCGGTAATAAAATGGATAAGCAGGCAAGGGA
Source organism: Chryseobacterium hagamense (assembly GCF_007991455.1). Taxonomy (GTDB): domain Bacteria; phylum Bacteroidota; class Bacteroidia; order Flavobacteriales; family Weeksellaceae; genus Chryseobacterium; species Chryseobacterium hagamense. Next base: position 57,661 of record NZ_BJYJ01000022.1, read on the forward strand.
AATTAAAGAAACGTTACCTGGTGCTGAAGTGGAAAGGGTAGGAGACGGAATTAAGATTACATTGAATGAAAGTATTGTAAACTTTGATTTCGATTCGTCTGCACTGACAAGTACTGCAAAAACAAATCTTGATAAACTCGCTCAGGTATTGACCAATAATCCGGACACCAATATCAACATCTATGGACATACGGATAGTAAAGGGACGGACTCATACAATATGAGCCTATCTGAAAGAAGAGCCAACGCAGTGAAGGCTTATTTGTCCGGTAAAGGAATTGCCTCCGGCAGATTGTTTGCTAAAGGTGAAGGAGAAGCCATGCCGGTAGCATCAAATGATACGGATGCAGGAAGAGCCAAAAACAGAAGGGTTGAGTTTGCTATTACCGCTAATGAAAAGATGATTCAGGACGCTCAGCAGGGACAATAATTAACATATAAATAAATTTTTAAATAACCGCTTTTGCGGTTATTTTTGTATTTTTATCCGACTAAGTTAGAAAATCATTATTTTTGCATTTGAAACAACATAAATGAAGAAATATGTAAAGCTGCTCCGTATGGAGCAATGGGTGAAAAACCTTTTTGTTTTTGTTCCCCTTTTTTTCTCAGGCAATATCAAAAACCCTGATTTGCTTACCAAAAGCATTTTTGCTTTTATCATCTTTTCGTTAGCGGCCAGTGTGGTTTATATTCTTAACGATTACAATGACATTGAAGCGGATAAAAAACATCCGGAAAAAAGAAGGCGGCCTCTGGCTAGCGGAGCTATTTCAAAAACCCAGGCTGTAGCTATTTTTGTCGGTCTGATCATTGTCGATATGGTCCTCGTATTTGTTGCCCAGTCTTATTTTCAGGAAAGCCTTTGGAAATTTGCCATCATTGTCGGGTTTTATTTTGTGATGAACCTGGCTTATACTTTTAAACTGAAACATGTTCCCATTATCGATATTTCTATCATTGCCGTAGGATTTGTCCTGCGGGTATTGTCCGGGGGATACATCACCGGGATCAGTATTTCGCAATGGGCTATTTTATTGACCTTCGTCTTGGCATTGGTACTGGCGATCGGTAAAAGGAGGGGTGAGCTTATCAATGCCCAGGTTTCCGGGAAGACCAGAAAAGCTCTGGATGGCTATAACGTACAGTTTGCTGATATTGCCCTTTCCATTTCTGTTACGCTGGCTATTGTATGCTACCTGATGTTCACTTTATCACCCGAAGTTCAGGCAAGGTTCCATTCCCGTGTTTTTTATACCGTGATCTTCGTGGTCTTTGCTTTTTTACGGTATTTACAGCAGACCCTGGTGTACAACAGAACAGAATCTCCTACTAAGATTGTGTACCGGGACCGGTACATCCAGATTACCTTATTGCTGTGGGTTGCTGCCTTTTTAATCCAAATCTATTTTAAAAAATGAAGCCGAATTTTACACAGAAAGTGACCAACTGGGGCAATTATCCTGTAGTGGAAAAAGAGATGCGGTCTGAAGACAGCTTCAAAAAAATAAAGGAATTCATACTGAATAACAATGAAGTCATTGCCAGAGGGAACGGCAGATGCTATGGAGATTCTTCACTGGGCGAACATATATTTTCAACAAAAAAATTAAATAAATTTATCAGCTTCGACCGCCTGAACGGAACTATCGAGTGTGAATCCGGAGTTTTGCTTTCCGACGTATTGGAAATTTCAGTTCCCCAGGGGTATTTTCTTTATGTGACACCGGGCACGAAATTTGTTTCCGTAGGCGGTGCCATCGCTTCGGATGTTCATGGGAAAAACCACCATGCCGAGGGCTGTTTCTCAGAATATGTCATTGAATTTAAACTGATGATCGAAAACGGAGACATCATCACCTGTTCAAGGGATGAAAATGCCGATAAGTTCTGGGCAACGATTGGTGGAATGGGACTGACGGGAATCATCCTGACCGCAAAATTTAAATTAAAAAATATAGAATCGGCCTACATCCGCCAGGAAAGTATTAAAGCCGAAAACCTTGATGAAATATTTGCCCTTTTCGAAGAAAGCGAAAGCTGGACCTATACCGTTGCGTGGATCGATTGCCTGCAGAAAGGCAAAAATCTGGGGAGAAGTATCCTGATGAGAGGCGAGCATGCTTTCCAGCACGAACTGCCCCAGAATCTTAAAAACAAACCGCTGCGTCTGAAAAAGAAGTTTGAACCTACGGTGCCGTTCTATTTCCCGGGATTTGTCCTGAATGCGCTGACGGTGAAGATTTTTAATTTTCTATATTATAAAAAGCAGTCTAAAAAGGAAGTAAAAAGCTTTATTGATTATGAAACTTTTTTCTACCCGCTGGATTTTGTTCACGACTGGAATAAAATTTACGGAAAATCGGGCTTTGTCCAGTATCAGATGATGATTCCCAAAGAATCCGGGAAAGAAGGGATGAAAAAGATCCTGGAAACCATCGCCAACAGCGGAAACGGGTCTTTTCTGGCGGTCCTGAAGCTTTACGGGGAAGAAAATCCGCAGGCATATAATTCCTTTCCTTTTGAAGGTTATTCCCTTGCGCTTGATTTCAAAGTGAATTCCAGACTGAAGAAGCTGATCAACCAGCTGGATGATATCGTGGAGCAGTATAACGGCAAGATTTATCTTACCAAAGACAGCATGAGCAGGTCATCCCTTACCAATTACCTCAAAAATGTTCAAAGCTCAAAATTCGTGTCTTTGCAGCATAAAAGAATTTTAAATAATATTTAGCACGAATGATCGTTTTAGGAAGCACATCGGAAGTCGCGCAGGCTTTTGTGGAAAAAGCACTACAGGAAGGGGAGAAATTTGAAAGGATTTATCTTTTTACCTCAAACAGGGAAACAACCGAGAGATTTGCCCGGCATATCGATGTGAAATTCCTTCAGCAGTCGGAAATTATCGAGTTGGATCTGATGAAGGAGATCGATTATAACCGTTTTGAACAGATCAACTCAGGATTGCTGTTCTGCGCAACGGGCTATCTCGGAGAAGGCACCGAAGAAAGTCTGTATGATAATAAAAATACGGAAAGGATCATTGACATCAATTATGCAAAGCTGATTCCCGTCCTCAATTATTTTGCCCATAAATTTGAAAGCAGAAGATCGGGAACCATCATCGGGTTATCTTCCGTAGCAGGAGACCGGGGACGCCAGAGCAATTTTATCTACGGAAGTGCAAAAGCAGCATTTACCGCCTATTTAAGCGGACTGAGGAACTATCTTTTCGACAAGAAAGTCCATGTGCTGACTGTGAAGCCGGGGTTTATGGCTACTAAAATGACCGAAGGGCTGCCTCTGAATCCAAAGTTGACGGCAACTCCGAAGCAGGCGGCGGAATGTATCTTTAAAGCCTATAAAAGACAAAGGAACGTTGCCTATGTATTGCCTGTCTGGGGCATTATTATGCTGATCATCAGGAATATTCCTGAATTTATCTTTAAAAAATTAAAGCTTTAAGAACATTTTTGCTTTTGATAAAAGGCTTTGAATAATAAGGGTGGGTGGTATTGATCCGGATAAAATGATTATTCACCTAAATAATTAAAAATACAAAATATACCTGTAGCCTTTCCGTTTACCATTAAGATAAAAAATTAAAAATTACGATAAACCACCAATGAAAAAACTGTATTGTTTTGATTTTGACGGAACCCTTACTTATAATGATACCATGTTTATGTATCTGAAATTTTATGATCCTGTCAGGTTCAGGCTGCAGTTTCTGAAGCATGTACCGCTTTTCGTGCTGCTAAAACTGAGGCTTGCCGAAACCGAAAAGGTGAAGAAGAGTTTTATCGGCTCTATTCTGAAAGGGCAGACCCGCGAAAAAATCGAAAAAAAATCCAGACAGTTTTTTGAAGCGCATTATCCTAAGATTGTAAGGGAAAATGCGCTGGATTTCATTAAAAACATAGACCACGAAAATACGCAGAGCCTGTTGGTAACGGCATCGCTTGATATCTGGGCCAGACCTTTTGCCGATGCTTTCCAAATGAAGCTGCTGGCCACACAGGCTGAGTTCAAAAACGGTGTTTTTACAGGCAATTTCGTCGGTAGGAATTGCAACGGTAAGGAGAAATTAGCCCGTATACAGACGGAAATCAAAGACAAGAAATATGATAAGATCATTGCCTTTGGTGATACTTCAGGAGATAAGCCGATGTTAAAGTGGGCAAATGAAGGACATTATCAATTTTTTCACTAATTTTGAACAGTAAAAATGGAAAACCGGAAGAGGTAAGAATCAGCAGGTTCAAATTCTATTTTTTATTGTACAGAAACTAATATTTTCAAAGTAAAAATGAATAAAATATACCTTGATAACGCTGCTACGACGCCGCTTTCGGAAGAAGTTATCGATGCCATGGTAGGTACCATGAAAATGAATTTCGGAAATCCATCCTCTACCCATAGTTTTGGGCAGGAAGCAAAAATCCTGATCGAAAACGTGAGAAGGCAGGTGGCAGATTATCTTCATGTAACGCCGGCTGAAATTATTTTCACCTCCTGCGGAACGGAATCCAATAACATGATCATCAAGTCTGCCGTTGAGCATTTGGGGGTAGAAAGGATTATCAGTTCGCCTATGGAACACAAATGTGTTTCGGAAAGCATCCTGGATATGAAGGCCAGAAAAGGAGTGGAGGTAAATTATATCCGTCCGAATGAAAAAGGGGATATTGATCTTCAGAAACTTGAAGAATTATTAAAAGCATCCGATAAAAAAACGTTGGTAAGCCTGATGCATGCCAATAATGAAATCGGAAACCTGATCGATATTAAAAAAGTAGCGGAATTGTGTAAAACATACCATGCGCTTTTCCATTCGGATACCGTACAGACCATGGCGCATATGAACCTGGATTTCTCCGATATTCAGGTGGATTTTGCATCCTGCAGTGCGCATAAGTTCCACGGACCGAAAGGCATCGGCTTTGCTTTTATCAGAAAATCAAGCGGTCTGAAAGGGATTATTACCGGAGGCCCTCAGGAAAGGAGCATGAGAGCAGGTACGGAAAATGTTGCCGGAATTGTAGGATTGGGGAAGGCCTTGGAAATTTCTCTTATTCATCTGGAAGAATATGCCGCTCATATGCAGGGAATTAAAGCGTATGCAAAGGAAAGGCTTATGGAAGAGATTCCGGGGATCAGATTCAACGGAAGAAGTGCTGAGCAGGAAGGAAGCCTTTATACGGTTTTAAGTGCTTTATTACCCTATAAAAACCCATTGATCGGACTTCAGCTGGATATGAAAGGAATTGCAATCTCTCAGGGAAGCGCCTGTTCATCCGGTGCATCTAAGCCTTCCATGGTAATGATGATGATTTTATCAGAGGAAGAAATGGATCATTGCACGCCGCTTCGTATCTCTTTCAGCCACCTGACAACAAAAGGAGAGATCGATGCTCTGGCAATAGCCTTAAAGGAAATTTCAAAGGATTTTGTTATAGAAAATACAAATGTTGAGCATAGATAGGCTTATGACTCAAAAAGCGTAATTTTGATTATCAGATTCAACAAAATCAATTAAGAATAATATTAATTTAAATAAAAAAATAAAATGGCTTTAGAAATTACAGACAGCTCATTTCAGGAAACGGTTTTAAAATCAGATAAGCCGGTATTGGTAGACTTTTGGGCAGTATGGTGCGGACCGTGCAGAACGTTAGGTCCAATTATCGAAGAGGTAGCCACAGACTTTGAAGGAAAAGCAGTAGTTGGTAAAGTGGATGTAGACAACAATCAGGAAATTTCTATGCAGTATGGTATCAGAAATATCCCTACGGTTCTTATTTTTAAGAACGGTGAAGTGGTTGATAAATTGGTAGGAGTAACTCCAAAAGAAGTGATTGCTGAAAAATTAAGCGCGCACTTATAAAAATAATAATTTTGATAATGAAGGTCTTCCGTTTTCGGGAGGCTTTTTTTTTGAAATAAGTTTGCGGGTAACAAAAAAAGTTGTACTTTTGCCATCACAAAAAAGAAACGAAGTTCTTTAAAAACAAGATTAATCTGATCCGGTAGTTCAGCTATCTAAAATGGCATACCTGTCATCTCGTCCTAAGACGAGACGGGTTCAGAGCTCCGGAGTACAGAAGTTTTCTTCAGTATCTTTTAAAAAAAAATGATCCGGTAGTTCAGCTATCTAAAATGGCG
>NZ_BJYJ01000023.1 GCF_007991455.1 Chryseobacterium hagamense
TTACGGACAGATTAATTTTCAGATCGGCAACCGGATTACGCTGGCTTCAGGAAATGCCAATGCTGAAATCTGTGACAGCGATGTCAACGGTTCGGAAAGTGCCAACCTGAATAATTATAAAAACCTGTTCACTGCCGATCCCGGAGTAAGCCTCACTTTTTACAGCACGCTGGCCAATGCACAGGCGAATACCAATGCAATTGCTTCCGTTCAGACCATCACCGCTACCCAAACCTTTTATATAAGATTTACAAGCACATCGGCCTGCCCGAATACCGGCATTTTAACCATTACCTTAAAGGCACCGAAAAAATCTACCGTACTGGCTGATAAGGTAGTCTGCCCTGATGACAACACTACGCTGGATGCCGGCCCGGGCTTTACCTCCTATCTATGGAGTACGGGAGCTACCACCCAATCCGTAACCGTCGGGGCCGGAAGCTATTATGTAGACCTTGGATTTAACGGTTGTGTATACCGCCAATCGGTAAACGTTACTACAGCGCCTTCGCCGAAAATTACAAAAATCGAAGTTTCAGGTTCCAACGCCACCATATCCGTATCGGGAGGTACCCCGCCTTACAGATATTCATTAAACGGGATCGACTATCAGTCCTCCAATATCTTTACCGGACTTTCAAGAGGCATCCATACCGTGTATGTAACCAGCGTAGACAGATGTTCTCCGGTAACATCTGAGTTTCTGGTGCTGAACCTTATCAATGCCATCACACCGAATGGTGACGGGCACAATGATGTCCTGAATTATTCTGACCTGAGGATCAAACAGGATGTTTCTATTGAGATCGTCGATCGTTACGGAGCGGTTGTTCACAGATCTTCCGGTAAAAATTATACCTGGGACGGAAAAATAAACGGGGCACCGATACCAACAGGAACTTACTGGTATTTATTACGATGGACCGAGCCGGATACCCAATTGCCGGTTTCATATTCCGGATGGATTCTGGTTAAAAATCGCGAATAAATTTAAATTTTTATTAACATTTTATTAACGGTACTGGATAATTATCTAAATTTGTAGAAATCCTAAATCATTGTACATGAAAAGATTTCTATTATCTTTCGTATTATTCCTTCTCGGTTTTAATACCTTTTTTGCCCAAAGGGATACGGAACACTGGATCGCACCTTACTATAATACAGTCACGGATTATAGCAATGCTTTATATTTATCTACCGATTCCGTCACGCCTTTTGAGGTGAGAATTTATAACAATAATGCATTGCTGACCACTGTCACGATAAGCAAGGGAAGCCCGCAGATTTATTCGGTGGCCAACAGTATTATTGCAGCCAAAACATCTACCGATGCTTTTAAAGTCATTAACAAAGGATTATACCTCAATGGTGACAAGCCCTTTTACTGCAGCTTACGGATGGGGCAGTCTGCCCACGGAGAAATTATCACCAGTAAAGGGAAAGCGGGCATCGGCAAAACGTTTTTTGTTGCAGCCAGCCCGAATACGCCTGCTTCATCAACCTACACCGCCAATTACAATTTTACTGCAGGAATCATGGCTACCGAAGACAATACCCTGGTAACAGTATCCTGGAACACTTCCGGCCTGGTATTTACAGGCGGTACCCCGGCAGGAAACTCCCACTCCTTTACTTTAAATAAAGGACAATCTTTCATTTTCTCGGGACCCGGCACAACAGATGCCAATCTAAGCGGATTTATCGGGGCCAAAGTGGTTTCCGACAAACCGGTGACGCTTACCAACGGGAGCTGTAACGGAAATTTCGGGCTGGGCAGTTCGGGGGGATCCGATGCGGTGCTCGACCAATCCGTTCCTACAGAAAGACTGGGAAATACCTTTGCCATCGTAAAAACAAAATCCACCGCCCCGACCCAGAATATGGAAGGAGGCATCATCATTGCAACGGAAGACAATACCCAGATTTTCGTGAATGGCGGAACCATGCCTATAGCAACAAAGAATACCGGAGAATGGTATAGAATCGATGAATCCAATTATATTGCCCAACCAGGAGCAGGAACGCATTCCAACATGTATATTTCCACTTCCAAAAATGCATACCTTTATCAGTTTGTGGCTATCAACGGCGACAATGCAACCTGCGGCTTCAACTACATTCCGCCGTTGAACTGTTTCCTGCCGCGAAAAATTGATGAAATCGGGAAGATCAACGAAATGCCCGGTGTCAGTTCTACAATAAGTCTGAAATTAAATATCTTAACAGAAGCGGGATCTACCATAACCTATAGTCTGAATGGAGGGCCGGCTACGGTACCAACTGCCGCACAGGGCCCTTACCCATTAACCGGAAATACGAACTGGGTAACTTATGCCATTGAGAATCCTTCGGGAAATCTTACAATTAATTCAACAAAAGCGGTGACTGCCGGTATAAACGGAGGGTACAGCACTGCCGGATACGGAGGGTATTTTGCCGGCTTCTCTTCAATTCCGGTTATTGCGAAAAAAACAGGGGAATGCGTTCCCGGAATCGTACTGGAAGTAGACGACAGTTATGAGACCTATCAATGGTTCCTGAACGGTGTTGCCATTACCGGGGCTACACAGAATACCTATACGCCTTCCGCTGCAGGAAATTATACGGTAAAGGTGACGATGGGAACCTGTCCTCCGGTGACGACGCCGATTTATAAAGTAACCAGCTGCATAAGAAATACAACGGCCAGCCTTAATGCCTGTGCCACAAAAATCATTACGCCTGCATTCTCATTTACAACAACACAGACCCCGGTAGCCAGTACCGTTACCATCCTTACCCAGCCTACTCACGGTACGGCAACCATCAATGGATCTGGACAGATTACCTACACTCCGAACCCGGGATATCTGGGACCCGATACTATTATTTACCAGTTCTGCGGAAATGCAGCCGAATTTGTAGACTGCGAACACGTTACTCTAAACCTGACGGTAGTTCCTTTTATCCTGACCGATACCACCATCAAAGCCTGCCAATACAATGGTAAAGGATTCTTTGATCTTACAGCGGCTAGCGTAACCACTTATAATCCTGTAGTGAAGAAATTTTATCCGACCTTGGCTGACCTGAATGCAGGAACCAATGAAATTACGACAAATATTGACAATTATTTTTCAGGGGCCGGCTTTGTTTATGTAAAAGTAACAACCAATGAAGGCTGTACCGGGAATGCAAAAATCACCCTGGATTTCCTGCCTACCCCAGTGGTTACCGAAGCGACCATAAGCGAATGTTTCCTTGAAACGGATGAAACGAAGGCGGCATTTAATCTTTCTTTAGCCAATGTTTCGGCACAGACTCCGGTCACTAAAAAGTATTACCCTACTTTTGTGGATGCGAGCAATGCAACCAACGAAATCCTGGCCCCTTTACATTTAACTTATATTTCCGGAAACGGAACCGTATATATCCGGGTATATAATTCAAACGGGTGCTATGCAATTGCCAAAGTAAATCTTGTGGTGATTCCTCCGAAAAGATCGTCTGTTCTCGTAGATAAAACCATTTGTATCGATGCCAGAACGAATCTTGATGCAGGGCCTGGTTACCAGTCTTACCAGTGGAGCACGGGAGCTACGACCCAATCCATTTCAGGTGTAGCCGTAGGGAACTACTGGGTGATCCTGAAAGATAACGGATGTTCCGTAAAACAGATGGTAAGCGTTAAAAAAGCAGAAGATCCGGTGATTACGGAGATTGAAATTTCCAACAACACAGCCACCGTTCATGTAAAAGGCGGTAAAACACCTTACCAATATGCCGTGGATGTACCCGGAAACTGGCAGGATTCCAATGTATTCACAGGTCTTTCCAGAGGCCAGCATTTATTTTATGTAAAAGATGCTTACAATTGTACGCCGGTTTCCGTAGAAGTTACCGTACCGAATCTGCTCAATGCCATCACGCCGAATGGTGATAATAAAAACGACTATATCGATTACAGCGAACTGGCCTACAAAGAGAATCTCAGTTTTGTCATCTATGACCGGTACGGAAATAAAATTTTCACCGGTGATAAATTCAATAATTACAAGTGGGACGGCAGACATTTCGATAAGAAGATTTCCACAGGCACTTACTGGTTCCACATCAACTGGAATGAGCCGAATAAAGAAAAGACGCCGATCAAATACACCGGATGGATTCTGGTAAAAAACATCAATTAAAGTTCCTCACGGAAGAATTCTCAGACCACGATTTTACAATCGTGGTTTTTTTATGGCTTAATATATTTTTTAATAATAATTTAATGTCTAAAAGAATTTTCTATTATTTTTGCAAAAATCCATATTCCATTTTATGAATAAAATTTTATTATCGTTTGTATTAATTCTCCTGGGAATCAATACGGTCTTCGCACAGAGAGACACCGATCATTGGTTTGCGCCAATGGCCGCCAGAAGCTCTGTGCTCTTAAGCCCTCAGCAGGCACTTTATTTTTCTACGGATTCCACAACGCCGTTTCCGATACAGATATTCAGCAACAATGCGGTGATCGGTACGGTAACCGTCAGTAAAGGAAACCCTCAGACGTTTACAGTTCCGCTGTCCGCAATGATTACTTCTGCAGAATCAGACCTGTTTACCCCCATCAGTAAAGGCTTATATACGAAAGGTACACGGCCTTATTATGCCACGCTCCGTTTTTCTGTAACCAGCCATGGAGAAATTCTTACGTCAAAAGGAAAAGCAGGAATCGGGACAAAATTTTATGCCGTGGTATCTCCGATCGAGAATATTACCTCCGGATCTGCCTCTTCTACGCTCCTAAATTTTATGGCCGGCGTTCTGGCAACGGAAGACAACACCACCGTAACGGTTTCAGGATATTCTCCGAACACCGTATTTACCAATGGCTGGACAGGCGTGACCAATCCGACCATTACTTTTACCTTAAATAAAGGACAGTCTTATATTATAGAAGGAGTTGGAAATACGGCAGCCAATAAAAAAGCATTCATTGGTGCCAAAATCGTTTCCAACAAGCCGGTCTCGGTAACCAACGGAAACTTCAACGGGCAGTTTGCGCTTACGGGTTCTTTTGACGGATCGGATACCGTAATGGACCAATCCGTACCTACCGACAGACTCGGGAATGAATTCGTAGTGGTAAAAGGAAACGGGGACATCAGTAAAAGAATGGAAGATGCCCTGATTGTTGCAACGGAAGATAATACGGAAGTGTATATTAATGCTGGAACTACCCCGGCTGCCGTTCTTAATGAAGGGCAAAGCTACCGGGTAAATGAAGTAAGCAATACCAATTATATCAACCAGGGAAACAACCATTACAACATGTACATCAAGACCACGAAGAATGTATATGTTTACCAGCTGCTGGCCGGGGTTGCCAACAGCAATGCCACCATCGGGTTCAATTATATCCCGCCGCTGAACTGTTATTTGCCGAGAAAGATTGATGAAATCGGAATGATCAACATCCTTCCGCCAACTACGAATAGCGTAAAACTTAATATCCTTACCGAAAAAGGAGCTGCCGTTACGGTAAACGGAGCTGCGCCTCCCGCTGCCCAGGGCCCTTACAACGTAACGGGAACCAACAACTGGGTTTCGTACTCCGTTCCTAATGTGACGGGAAATATGACGATTACTTCTACAAAAGCCGTTACAGCCGGTATTTCGGGAGGTAGCGGTGTTGTAGGATACGGCGGCTATTTTGCAGGATTCTCGTCGATCCCGGTAATTGCTAAGCAGACCGGTGACTGTATTCCAGGTCTGATACTGGAAGTGGATGACGGATTTGACTCGTACCAATGGTTCAGGGGAAATACTGCCATTCCGGGAGCCACTTCCAATACCTTCACCCCAACCCAGTCAGGAAACTACACGGTACGGGTAGTCGTAGGAACCTGTGCCCCGGTAGTGACTCCGGTATTTAAAGTATTTACCTGTCTTAATCAGACCACGAAAGCATTGACGGTCTGCGAAGGTTTTCAGAGTGTCGTTCCTTCGTTTACCAATTCTACCCAGACCTATGTTCCGAGTACCGTAACGATTGTTACCCCACCGGCAAACGGCACGGCAGTGATCGATCCGAATGGGGTTATTATCTATACCCCGACTTTCGGATTTGTAGGGAACGATACCCTGGTTTATAAATTCTGCGGAAATGATCCCGAATTTACAGACTGTGAACAGGTTACCCTGACGTTTACCGTTTCAGCCAGCCCGGATGTAAACGACGCGACTTTAAGGTCCTGTTTTATCACGGCAACCCCGGCAAAGGGCTTATTTAATTTAACCACTGCTCCCGTAACAAGTACGCCGGGCGCCACTAAAAAATATTATCCGTCGCTTACCGATGCGCAGAACGGAACCAATCCGATTGCAGATCCCACAAATTACATCGCCCCTAACGGAGTCGTTTTCGTACGGGTAAGCAATGCCAACGGATGTTTCAGGGTGGCAAAAATCACCCTGGTGGTTCTTCCCCCGGTATATTCGAGCCTTCTTGAAGACAAGATCATCTGTATGGAAGATACCACGACTTTAGATGCGGGTCCCGGATTTACTACTTACAAATGGAGTACGGGGGCAACCAGCCAGAGTATTAATAACGTAACGGTGGGCACCTACTGGGTAGATCTTAAAACAGGAGACTGTACCGCAAGGCAGACGGTAAAAGTATATGCTTCGGAGCAGCCTGTGATTTCCGGTATCGATATTTCAAACAATACCGTTACGGTAAATGCAGCCGGCGGAACCGCACCTTACCAATATTCAATCGATAACATCAACTGGCAGGACTCGAATGTATTCGCCAACGTTCCCAGAGGCAACCATACATTCTACCTGAAAGATGCTTATGACTGCGACCCTATTGACGTGGAAGTTACCGTACCGAACCTCATCAATATCATTACTCCCAACGGGGACGGCGTGAATGATGCACTGGATTATTCTGCGTTAGCGCACAAGCCGAATTTCGTATTTAATATTTACGACCGGTACGGTGCAAAAATGCATCAGGGAAATAAAGCCAACGGATACAAATGGGACGGTGGTGTAGGCGGAAAAAAAGTACCTACCGGAAATTACTGGTTTGACCTCGGCTGGAATGAGCCGAACAGCAGACAGACCCCGGTTAAATATTCGGGATGGATTGTTGTTAAAAACAGAGATTAAGACAAGTTCCATAAATTATTAAAAGCACGGTTTTTAAACCGTGCTTTTTTTATTCTTTTCCCATTTAATTGGAAATAAAAATCTATTTTTGTTTAAAACTAATCTTCCGACCATGAAAAGATATTTCTATTTCCTGTTCTTTCTTATTTTGCCCTTCATTCATTTGTCGGCATAAAGGGATACCGAACACTGGTTTGCTCCTTTCTCATCTGCTAATTTTTCTACCGGCACAGCGAAACAAGCCCTCTACCTTTCAACGGATTCAACGATACCGTTTGCGGTAGATATTTACAACAACAATATTGTTATTGGTACCGTTACCATCAGCAAAGGCAGCCCGCAGCTTTTTGACATTACTGCAGCAACCATGATCGGATCTGTTTCGGCAGACCTTTTCAGTGTAGGTACCAAGGGACTTTATCTGAAAGGAAGTAAGCCGTTTTTTGCTACATTCAGGTTTATCGTGCCTGCTCATGGAGAAATTCTGACGTCCAAAGGAAAGGCAGGAATCGGTACGAAGTTTTATGCCGTTGTCGCTCCTCTTACCAACACCAGCTCATTCATGAACTTTACAACGGGGATTCTTGCCACTCAGGACAATACCACCGTAACAGTTTCCGGATATGCCAACAATGTGGTTTTTACCAACGGGACTACGGCAGCTGCCATGCCTACAATGACGATTACCCTGAATAAAGGACAATCGTATATTGTGGAAGGACGGGGAAACCAGCCGGGGAACCTGAAAGGCTTTATCGGTGCAAAGATCGTTTCGGACAAGCCCATCTCAATTACCAACGGGAATTTCCTCGGTGAATATAATATCGGTACTCCTCTTACAAACGGGGATATTGTGATGGATCAGTCGGTACCTACCGAAAGGCTCGGAAAAGAATTCGTTCTGGTAAAAGGATACGGCAATATCGCTTCAGCTACCGAAGACGCCTTAATTGTTGCTACGGAAGATGACACGAAGATTTTCGTAAACGCTAATCCTGTGCCTGTTGCCACCATTAACGAAGGGCAACATTACCGGGTAAATGAAATCAGCAATACCAATTATATCAACCAGGGGAACGATCATCACAACCTGTACGTCAGGACTTCTAAAAATGCTTATGTATACCAGCTTCTTGCCGGTACGCCAACTTCCAGCGCAACCATCGGTTTTAATTATATCCCGCCTCTCAACTGCCTGCTGCCAAGAAAAATCGATGAGATCGGAATGATTGAAAAACTTCCGCCTAACACCTCAAATACGATTAAATTAAATATTTTAACGGAAAAAGGTGCTGCAGTAACGTACAGCATCAATGGAGGAGCACCGGTAACCCCGACGGCAGCACAGGGACCTTATGATGTAACAGGTACGTCGGATTGGGTATCCTACTCCATTACCGGAGTAACGGGAAATGTATCAATCTTTTCTACAAAAGCCGTGACGGCAGGAATTGCCGGAGGAAGCGGTGTGGTAGGATACGGAGGCTATTTCGCAGGATTTACCTCGATTCCGGTGATCAGCAAAACCGGTGACTGTACGCCGGGAATTACCCTGGAAGTGGGAGATGGTTTTGAATCTTATCAGTGGTTCCTGGGATCTGCTCCCATTACCGGAGCCAACAGCAATACCTATACGCCGATGCTTCCCGGAAACTATACCGTCAAAGTAGGAATGGGCGGATGTTTTGCAACAACTCCTGTTTTCCTGATAGAATCATGCTATGAACAGGTAGTCAAGAGCATGGTGGTTTGTGATGCTCAAAAAACGATAATTCCGAAATTTACCAATCATCCGGTGGCTATTGTTTCCGGTACTTTACAGATAGATACACCGCCTGCTCACGGGACAGCAGTTATCCATGCTGCAACGGGAAATATCATATACACCCCTGCAGCCGGATTTGCAGGAAATGATGTTCTGGTTTATCATTTCTGTGCCGACCCTGCCACGGGTGTAGGCTGCGAACAGGTAACCATGACCATGATCGTTGATCCCAATCCTGTGGTACAAAATGTATCCCTGAGATCCTGCTATATTGCCGCAAAACCTGCGATGGCTTTATTTAATCTTGAAACAGCACCTGTTACTACCGCAACAGGAGTCATAAAAACATTTTACCCGACCCTTACCGATCTTACCAACGGAACCAACGTTATTGTGCCGGCATCCGCTTTCATTTCATCCGGTACCAAGGTCTATGCGAAGGTGACGAATTCAAACGGATGTTACAGCATTGCTGAAATTACGCTGGTCGTGATTCCTCCCGTAAAATCTACCGTATTGGCGGATAAAATTATCTGTATCGAAAATAAAGCGGTACTGGATGCCGGGCCAGGCTTTGACGGCTACGACTGGAGCACAGGGGAAACTACCCAAACCATCAGCGCCGGTATCGGGACCTATTGGGTAAACCTCAAATCAGGCGAATGCTATACCCTCCAGCCTGTAAAAGTGATCCCTGCGGTACAGCCGGTGATTACAGGCCTTGATATTAAAAACAACACCATAACGGTACTGGTAACCGGCGGAACTCCTGCGTATAAGTACTCGCTGGATGGCATCCAATGGCAGGATTCAAACATTTTCGACCATCTTCCGAGAGGGGAAAACAGAATATATGTAAAAGATTTTTACAACTGTGAGCCGATTGATGTTACGGTAACGGTCCCTAATCTCCTGAATGCCATCACTCCGAACGAAGACAGCAAGAACGATTATATCGATTACTCGGAACTGGCTTATAAGAAAGACCTGATTTTCAATATCTACGACCGGTACGGAAACAAAATCCATCAGGCTGATGCCTTCAATAATTACAAATGGGACGGAAGCATGTATGGTAAGAAACTGCCTACTGCCACGTACTGGTATGAAATTACCTGGACCGAACCGAATAAGGCGCAAACCCGGATGAAATATTCCGGCTGGGTTCTTGTAAAAAATATCGATTAAGCCATTTATTAAATACTGAAAGCCATGATTTTAAAATCGTGGCTTTTTATTAATTTTTTAACGCGATAATACTTTTTATTATTAATTTTGTGTTAAAGGCAACCTGAATGAAGAAAATTCTATCTCTTTTATTTGTATTTTACTTTTTCACCTTTACTTTTGCTCAATTGGACAGGGAACATTGGTTTGCCCCAATGGTAGACCGCACGGGAAATCCCAATCCTTATCAGAAGCTGTATCTTTCCACCAACCGGACGACCCCGTTTCCGGTAAGCATTTACAATAACAATGTCTTAATTACGACCGTAACTATCAGTAAAGGAAATCCCCAGAAAGTCGATATCCTCAGGGATTATATCATCACTACCCAGCAGACCGACCTTTTTACGCCGACCGCAAAAGGGATTTATGTAAAAGCGGAGTTCCCTTTTTATGCCAACCTGCGGTTTTCAGTATACAACCATGCCGAAATCATCACTTCCAAAGGGATTCCTGCTACCGGAAAAATATTCTATGCAGCCAGTGCGCCCATTACCGTAAACAATTCGATCCTGAATTTTATGACGAGTATCCTGGCAACGGACGACAACACTACGGTTACCGTCTCAGGATATAAACCTACGGTACAATTTTCAAACGGAACGACCGGGATTACCACCCCAACCATGACTTTTACGCTGAATAAAGGACAATCCTATATTATTGACGGAATCGGAAACAATACGGGAAATTCTGACGGATTTATCGCGGCCAAGATTGTAGCGGATAAAAATGTAAGTGTTACCAACGGAAACTTTAACGGGCAATATGCAGGAAACTTCGATTCAAGTTCCGATATCCTGATGGACCAGGCGGTTCCCGTAGAAAGACTGGGAAATGAATTTGCCCTGGTAAAAGGTAACGGAAGCATCGGAGCCAATATGGAAGGTGCCCTGGTTATTGCCACCGAAAACAATACGGAAGTCCGTGTCAATAATGAAACTGCACCCGTTGCGGTTTTAAATATCGGGCAATATTTTATGATTCCCGATACCAAATATCAGCTTCAGGGGAACGGGCATTATAACCTGTACATCAGGACTACCAAAAACGCCTATGTTTATCAGGTTCTTGCCGGTGCCGGCACTGCAGGGAACGAAGTAGCTACGGGTGGTTTTAATTTTATTCCTGCCCTCAACTGTTATCTTCCGAAACAGATTAATGAGCTTGGCCTTATCGATGAGAACTTTGTCTATTCCAACGGAAATCCCAGCGGAATTTTAAATATTCCTACCAAACTGAATCTGATTACTGAAAGAGGAGCTGTAGTTACCGTCAACGGAGGGGTTCCGCCGGCGACGACAGGTCCTTTTGACATGACAGGAACCAATAACTGGGTGACCTACGGCATCCCGAATGTTACCGGAACGATTACCGTTAATTCTTCAAAAGCAATTATGGCCGGAATCAATGCCGGAAGTGATGCGGTAGGCTATGGCGGTTTTTTTGCCGGATTTCCTACACAGCCGGTCATCCTGAGATCCGGAGGAACCTGTATTCCGGGGATCGTGCTTACGGTAGACCCTATTATTTACGATACCTACCAATGGTATGTGGGCGGTGTTTTGATTCCCGGGGCTACCGGCTCTTCCATTACCCCGACCCAGCCAGGCTATTATACCTGCTCCGTGACCATGGGGAGCTGTGCGCCGCTGGTCACGGAACAGTTCAAAGTGTTAAACTGTACCCGGTTTACCAATGTCACTTATGGCGTGTGCAAACCAAAAACCATTACGCCGGCATTTACAGCCTCTACCCAGATACCCGTACCATCAACTGTAGCCATCGTTACTGCTCCGACCTTAGGAACGGCAACCGTAAATCCTGCAACAGGAGTCATTACCTACGCCGTTATCACGCCAGGTACAACAGGAACAGACACCTTCAGCTATACGTTCTGTGGAAACAATGCTGATTTTCCCGATTGCGAAACAGTAACGGTAACGATTAATATTCAGGTCCTGACGGTAAACAACGCCACCCTCAAGGTGTGCGACAATGGTTCGGGGCAAGGGGTATTTAATTTAACCACGGCCAATGTAACTACCAATTCACCGGTGACCGCTACCTATTATACATCCCTGCTCAATGCCCAGAACGAAACGGCAGGAACGGAAATTACAACGCCTGCAACCTATACCGCTGCCAATGGAACCATCATTTATGCAGTAGTAAAAAATAATATCGGATGTAAGGAGATTGCACAGATTACGCTTAATCTATATCCTTTTGCCAACGTACTCAGCAATTACACGGGAACTTTCTGTGATGATAATCTGGATGGCGTGGTAAATGTTACGTTACCGGATATTACTCCGTTGGTCTTAAGCAATCCTTCATATTTTACCAATGTAAGATATTATGCAACCCTTGCGGAGGCTAATTTGGGAAGTACTAGTACGTTACCAAACAGCTGGTCTTATACCACAACCACCACGATTTACATCAGAGTGGACTCCCCGGACGGATGTCCGCCGGTGATCAAACCGCTTATTTTTATCATCGGTGCTAAAATCCCGCTGCTGAAAACAAGTTTTGCCATGACGATGTGCGACGATAACCTGGACGGAACCAAATCGATCGACCTGCAGTCTTTCATCAACCAGTTTACCACGGATCCGCAGGTAACGGCAACTTTTCACCCGACATTACTTGACGCACAGAATAATACGGCCGTCATGACAAATCCTATGAATCTGAGCGGCTCAACCACCGTTTACATAAGATTCGAGAAACCGGGAGTCTGCCCGAATGTAGCCTCCATTACCATCACGGTCAAGATTCCGAAACATTCGCCGGTTCTGGTTAATAAAATCATCTGCCCCAATACGCTGACCGTTCTTGATGCAGGACCGGGATTCGACAGCTACCACTGGAGTACGGGAGCGACCACCCAGTCTATTTCCAATGTTTCTTCCGGAGCCTATTATGTAGATCTTACTTTTGACGGATGTACATACCGGCAGACGGTAGACGTTACCGAATCTACCCTTCCGGTCATCTCCCTGATTGAAATTAACGGCAGCACGGTAACCATCGGAGCCACCGGCGGCACACCCCCTTATGAATATTCCCTGGACGGCACAAGCTGGCAAAGCTCCAACGTATTCTATAACGTGCCACGGGGAAACCATACCATGCACGTCCGTGATTCCAACCGGTGCGAAGAAGCGACGAGGACATTTGTTATTATCAATCTCATCAATACCATTACCCCAAACCTGGACGGGTATAATGATGCCATCGATTATTCTGCGCTGATGAACAATGAGAATATTATTTTCAGGATTTTCGACCGTTACGGCGCAGAGATTTTCAGAGGTTCTCCTTCCAATAAATTCATCTGGGACGGGAAAATCACAGGACGTCCCGTAAATACCGCCACCTACTGGTATTTCATTAGCTGGACGGAATTCGGAGGAACGACCACGGTAAAATATACAAGCTGGCTGCTTGTGAAAAATTATTAATATCAAAAGACAAAATTGATCTGCTGGCCGGAATATTTAAACAAATAAAACCCTTATAACATTCATTAACAATTTTGAATTAAAGTTTAATATAACTTTAACCTGTTTCGGGTGCTCAGACCGATATAAGTTGGTATAATTTCTGTGTAATTTTGCCCTATCATATGAATAAGCTATTTACCCTCTTGCTGTTGGTTTTTCTGGCAAAAATTAACGCACAATCCTACTCGGGCGAAGTATTCCTGAAAGACAACTCCGTACTGTATCTCAACCAGATGTATGTCACTAATCTTACCACTCTCAAAACGGTTCTCAGTGATTACAACGGTGATTTTTCCATTCCGGCCAGTCCCGGAGACATCATCCGCTTTACTTCTATCGTAACGGAACGGAAAGACATCAGGCTGACGCAGCAGATGATGGAACAGAGAAATTTTGTGGAACTGAAAATTGCCTATCATGATATTCAGGAAGTTATCATCAGCCGTTTTAAACCGACGGGCAATCTGAGATACGATATCAACTCAATCCGGAAAGAAGATAAGGCACTGGCCATAAAAAAAGTAATCGGCCTGCCGGAACCGAAAGGCGACGGAACGCCTCCCCAGCTGCCGGTTGCCGGACTGCGGGACGGCGGACTTACATTCAGCCTGGAAAGCATCTATGACATCCTTTCCGGGGAACGGAAGAAAAAACAGCGGTATGTCGCCTACGAAAGGATGAATACTTCCATTGCGCAAATCAAAAACTACCTGGGGAAAGATTATTTCACCCGATTTAAAATTCCTGACAACCTGATCGATAATTTCCTTCAGTTCGTATATACCTCAGAAAATATTGAGCCGTATGTAATGGCCGGAAATTTTGAAGCGATAAAAATCCCTATAGAAAAATATCTACCGATTTACCAGCGGCGACTCAGAAATTCTCATCTTCAGGATGTTGTAAAATAATTACTGCCGGATTTATATAAAATTAAAGAATGTATATTGCTAAATCGCAGTATACATTTTTTGTTTTATTCAAATAATGTTTATTTTAGCAAAAATCTAAGCCAACACATCATCTGATGTGCTGCCTGCTGCGATTTAGCCACCAGTAACCTGAAAAAATCAATTAAGAGAAATTAGCATTGATCTTTTTTTAATCCTGAATATTAGTGAATGAAAAAGTTACTTCTGTTTTTCAGCACCCTTCTGCTCCTCAATCTTTCAGCCCAGTCTAAAGGTAAGGACTACAGCGACATTTTACGTAGCAAAAGCATCTACGAAATCAATGCTTTTTTAAGGGATGCCCATCCGGACGATCCCAGGAGATCCGTATTAAAGCCTCGGGTAATGGACATGATGAAGGAATACATCAAAAATGCCAAACCGGGGGACCTGAAAGTAAAGCAGATGCAGGACTGGCTGGCCATGCTTAAAAGAAGGCCTTCCACAAAGATATCTTTTGATGAGATGAACGCCATCATCAAGCAGAAACAGATCGCCAAGTATCAGAAAGAACTGCAGGTTGGGCGGACGGCGGTAGTCTACACCCCAAGCAATCCGAAGAATGTCTATATTGCTCCGGCTGCAACGACCACTGTGGCAGCTGCCATTCCGGATACTGAAGCGGCTGAATTCAATATGCTCATGGCAGAAAACCCTTCAGAGCACAAGAACAAAACCGTTAAAATATTAAATTCGCTTTTCGATAATGATCCGAATGCCAAGGAATGCATCGTGATGATCGAAAATAAATCCGACTGCAATATTATCGTGCGCATAGAAGGTATCGGTACCACGAAGTACAGGCTTCCTGTCCCTTCGCATGGTGACAACTCGATAGTTGTTGAAAAAGGGGATTACCTTTTCACCAGTATCGTCTGCGGTGCGCAGTATGCCTCGCAGAAAACCATCCAGAAACCACTGATGGTTGCTTTGGGAAGTTCGTCGAAGAAATAAAGGCCTCCTACTATAATTTTCAGCTCTTAAAAAGGGTATTTGTGTAAAATTCATTAGTTTTGCAGGATTTTATAAATTTCTCATGGGTAAAAATAAATTAGCAAGATTTGCAGAAAATAAAACATTGCCGAATGTCATCCAACCGACAAGAGAAGAAGCTCTAAACGGCTTTGCTCTTAAAGGAAAGTGGAGAACGGATTTTTTTAAGAATGAAAATCCGATCGTTCTGGAACTGGGCTGCGGAAAAGGAGAATATACTGTAGGTCTTGCCAAAACATTTACAGACAGGAATTTTATAGGCATTGATATCAAGGGAGCGCGGTTCTGGTTCGGGGCAAAAGAAGCAGTAGAAAACGGAATGGATAACGTGGCTTTTCTGAGAACCCAGATTGAGCTTGTGGATTATTTCTTTGGAGAAAATGAAGTGGATGAAATCTGGATTACCTTCCCGGATCCTCAAATCAAATACAAACGGACCAAGCACAGGCTGACCCATCCGGATTTTCTGAACCGGTATAAAAAATTCCTGAAACCCGGAGGGATCGTCCATCTGAAAACCGATTCCGAGTTTCTGCATGGCTACACCCTGGGTTACCTGCAGGGGGCAGGGTATGAAATCCTTACCGCCCATCACGATATTTACGGCGCCGTGGAATACAATCCGGATACACCGCACCTGAAAGACATCCGCACCTATTACGAAGAACTTTTTTCGGCAAAAGGAAAAACGATAACTTATATTAAATTTAAAATCAATTAAAAAACACACAACTTATGATGAAAAACACCCTTATTTCGAGACACACAAGACTTTCAACGTTCACGGTAATTTTTAGGTAAACTATATTTAAACCTGACCCGATACAATAAGGCTGTAATATTACATCCCTCTTATCGTCATATATAAACATACACTTACCATGAAAAAAATAACCTTGACTGTTTTAATTGGTTCCTGCCTTCTTTCCTGTAAGACCAATCCTGTGGAAAATGATTTCCGGAACATCCTCGAAAGTAAAAATATTACGGAAATAGAACATTTCCTTCAGGCCTCCCATCCCGATGATCCCAGAAGAAGTGTGCTGAAACCCAAACTCATCGCCCTTAAAAATCTTGAATGGACCAAAGGAAGTAAAACGGCTCACCCTATGGAAGCCCGCCCGGTGATTGCCGAAATACCGGGTCATCTCCTAAAAAACTCCAATTCTGCAGAAGCTGAGGAATTTAAACGGCTTATCGCCTCAACAACGAAAGAACATTCTGAAAAGACGGTCCGGCTTCTCAATGCGATGTTTAATGAAGATATCAGCAGCAAAGAGGTCATCCTGCTGTTCAGAAACCAATCCGACTGCAACATGATTGTGAGGATCCAGGGAAAAAAATTCTATAATTTAGCGGTTCCGGCCAGAAACGAAAATTTTATGGTCATCAACAAAGGGAGCTACACCCTGACCAGTAATGTATGTGATGTGGTCTATACTTCAAAGAAAGAAATCACGAAAAGCCTGTTTCTGACCATCAATAATCCGGTATCCGCCGGGAAGTAAAACTTTTCCCCGAAAGAAGTAAAAAGATTACATTTACATTCTAAATACGGTATCAATGAAAAGTCTTTTTTATTTCCCGGCCCTGGCCTTTGTTATTCTGAACAGCTGTGAAGCAACGCATCATAGAACAACCGCTGCACCGGTAAAAAGAACGCCGGTTGTTTCCAATACCGTTATCAGCACGCCCCCTGCCAATCAGACGGAAACAGAATATCAGACCCTGAGCAAAACGTATAAATCGGAAACGGCTGCCGTCCTGACGGCTATTCTGAACGGTTCTGACGATCCCGACAAGACCTCCCTCGTTGTGGAAAACAAGTCCCGATGCAATATGGTGCTAACCGTCAGCGGAACCAATTATTTCAAGAAAGTCCCGATCGCGGTGGGTAAAATCGGGGCCGTTATGGTTCCGAAAAACCAGAATTATAACCTTTCGGGCATGGCCTGCCATTCAGTATACCAGAAAACAAAATTCATATCGGAGCCCTACCGGACGGCGGTTTCGGATTGACAGAGAAAATTAATGAGACTTATTCTAACGTGAACCCGAAGAAAGATCTGGATTAATAGGCTGGAAGCAGGATAAGGGAAATAGATCTTGTTAAGATAGGATTAAACCCTGATCCTGAAACCAAATATTTTTTTCATTCCACCAAAGCGCGTTCTTATTTAATCCTCAATGCCTGATTTATATTGTTTTTAAAATTCCGAAACAATGGCTTACTACAGGATAGGATGAAGTCCTGTCAGGTGTGCGACTGTTTATTTGTTCTGCCAGGAGAAATTCCATTTAAATCCCGACTGGATTAGTTTAAATTTTATTTTTGAATTAATTAAACGGCTGAATATAATTTCAGTACGGTCGAATTCACGTTATTTTAATTAACATAAACTGCAAAACTGGAAGATCTGATTCCTGATTCGTCAGGCAGATTATTTTACAATTAAAGCGCACAGAAATTTTCAAATTATTTTAAAGCAAAGTCGAATAAATCATTTCCTGATAACCAGCTACCTGATATTCATTGAAATACACAATCCGAAAGTATTATTCGACCCGATCACCGGATAGCTGATAAAAGAAATTTTTTTATCAGGGCTTTGAAAAGTCAGTTTCGATAAAGGATTCCATTGATCGACAATCAATGCCACCGTAATTCCCAAACCTGCCCCTGCAAGAATATCACCGCACCAGTGCCGGTTATTGGCAACCCTCATCAATGCGGTAGCACCGGCAAAAACGAAGCCTGAGCCTGCATACCAGATGTTCGAGTCTTTATATTCCGAGAACTGTAAAGCGGCCATTGTAAAAGATAAGGCCGAGTGCCCCGAAGGAAAGGAATTTCTCGCTGAACCGTCCGGTCTTATATCCCTAAATGATCTTTTACAGATAAAAATAGCACCCCCGGTAATTATTGAAGCTAATAAAGTATTCTTTTCCATCTGCAGATAGGTATTCTTAGACTGGAATCCCAGTGAATTTCCTGAAAATATCAACATGGCAGGTGCATACTGAATATAATTATCAGCCTTTGTTTTGAAATTTCTATGCAGCATTCTCTGAGAATTATTCTGGAGATTGCGTTGCAGCGAACGAATTTTTAAAAGAGCTCCGGCCGTAATGAGTCCTGCCGGTAAAATAAATCTATGATACGGATATTCTTTCTCTTCAGATTTTGACGGTATATCAACCGATAAGCTATCCTGAGCCTGAAAGGACATCGAACAGAAAAGAAGGATAATGATAAAATACCTGATCATTTTAAAAAGAAATTTTTACTCCGGCTATATGATAATTCATCATGCTTGAAGCGGTAAACTGAATACGGTAGGCGCATGCCCCTCTAATCTTCTGAATGCTTGTATACCTGCTCTTTGAAATGGTTTTTCCGATAAAATATCCCAATGCCAGCGCGATCGGGTAATCTGATGCCCAATGGACCTGGCTTTGCATCATCTGGAAACATAGAGCAGAGGCAAGCGTATACCCTACCGGCTTAATCCATTTTACTTCAGGATAGTTGTCTGCAATTACGGTAATACCGGCCATGAAAGTGGTTAAATGTCCGGAAGGCATCGCGTCGTAGTGCGGTGTCTGCCCGGCAAAAGCAGAAAAACTGGGAAAGAAGTTCCAGTCTCCTCCGGAGTTCCCGTTTTCAATGGCAACGAAGGGGCTTTCCCGGCCTGTTATCCTTTTCAGCGTCTGCGAGAATACTCCGGAGAGAATGAGACTTTCCATCAGACCGCTGGCGGTAGCCTGTGCACGGTAATCGTTTCTGATAAGCCCGTAAGTTCCGAAGCCTATTCCCAGCAGTACCAGGGTGGATCCGTTTCCTATCAGATAAAGTCCGGAACCGATATCTTTCGGCAGTTTAAATACTTTCGCTACCGTTTCGTAATTGTTATTCTTATCCATGCCCCAGTGTTGGGCAAGCTCCCGGGTGTTATCAGTCAGCTTCTGATCTGCCGGTAAAAGGAAAACCGTAGCAGCCACTGCGCCACCCAAATAATAAGCGTGGTCTTTGGCCACCATATTTTTGCCGCTTTCTACAAAATTTTTAGGAGCTTTAGTAATGAAGTCTAAGATTTTCGTTTTTTTATACATCCTTACCGAATAATCCGGAAGATGACAAGTCTTAAACCCTAACGAATCATCAGGTGGTAAAGTCTTCATATTTTGTGCTGATACCAGCATGGTAAAGGGTAACAGGAAGAAACTGATTTTTTTCAACATTTTTAGGTAAATTATTTAATACCGCAGAGCATAGCAATGGCCCGGAATTCCTGAGATATAACGTGATCCATTGACCATATTTTTTCAATCTTTAGCTGTCTAGTATTGCCGCAAAAATAATAATTTTATAAAAAGCCATTGCTAACTGCATATTATAGAATTCTTAAAATAAGATTAAAATATATAGGAAGAAATATGATCCGTTTTGAATAGAAAAATAAAAAACCGCTGAATCCTAGATTCAGCGGTTTTTTATTTTAAAGAAAATCTTTACTTATTCAGCATCGAAATCAGCATCTTTATCAGCAGATACTACTTCTCCTTCTTCTTTGGATTTTTCTTTATCAGCTTTTCTCTGAGACTGACCTTCTTTGATAGAATCTGAAACAATGTTTAAGATCATATCGATAGATTTGGAAGCATCATCGTTTCCTGGGATCACGAAGTCTACTTTTCTTGGGTCAGAGTTGGTATCAACAATACCGAAAACAGGAATCCCTAATTTCTTAGCTTCCGTTACCGCGATATGTTCTCTCATGATATCTACAACGAAGATTGCAGAAGGAAGACGAACCATGTCTGAGATAGAACCTAAGTTTTTCTCAAGGTTAGCTCTCTGTCTGTCTACCTGTAATCTTTCTTTTTTAGATAAAGTTTCGAACGTACCGTCTTTTTTCATTTTGTCGATAGAGTTCATCTTCTTTACAGCCTTTCTGATGGTAACGAAATTCGTCAGCATCCCTCCAGGCCATCTTTCTGTAATATAAGGCATATTCAGTTCGGAAGCGTGTTTTGCCACTACTTCTTTCGCCTGCTTTTTAGTTGCTACGAAAAGAACTTTTTTACCTGCAGAAGTTAATTTTTCCAAAGCGCTGCACGCTTCATCCAATTTAACAGCTGTTTTATGTAAGTCTACAATGTGAATACCGTTTTTCTCCATAAAAATGTATGGAGCCATATTTGGATTCCACTTTCTGGTCATGTGACCGAAGTGTACGCCAGCCTCTAAAAGGTCTTTTACATTTGCTTTTGCCATGTTTTCTGTTTTTGTTAGTTTACTTTCCGTCTTTTAAACAATCAACAACTTCTTTAGATGGGAGAAGCGTTTGGATGCTAAACGTAACGGGCAAAGTTGCTGTTGGCTGATTGCTTTTGGCAACTGGCTTTCCAGCTTTGGGTTAAAAAATAATTTTTTAAAAATTTTTCTAAAGCTATCCGCCATAAGCCAATAGCCATACGCTTTTTTAACGTTTTGAGAATTGGAATCTCTTTCTTGCTTTTTTCTGGCCTGGCTTCTTTCTTTCCACCATTCTTGCGTCTCTCGTAAGTAAACCTGCAGGTTTCAAAGCCAGTCTGAACTCAGCATTGATTTCGCATAAAGCTCTTGAAATACCTAATCTGATAGCTTCTGCCTGACCTGTATTCCCACCACCGAAAACATTCACGGTAACATCATACTGACCAACAGTTTCAGAAAGGATAAACGGCTGGTTCAATTTGTAAACCATCACGTCTGTAGAGAAATAAGTTGCAGCGTCTTTACCGTTTACTGTAATGTTACCAGTTCCTGGCTTTACATAAACTCTGGCTACAGAAGTTTTTCTTCTTCCGATTTTGTGAACTATAGACATAATTTAATTATTTAAATTCGTTAACATTAATTGTTTTCGGCTGTTGAGCTTCGTGCTTGTGCTCAGTTCCTTCATATAAATAAAGGTTCTTCAACAAGGCAGATCCTAATCTGTTTTTCGGAAGCATTCCTTTTACGGATTTTTCCAATACTTTTAAAGAATCTTTTTTCTGAAGTTCAGCAGCTGTCATAGACTTCTGTCCACCAGGATAACCGGTATGCCAGATGTACGTCTTATCGTTCCACTTGTTTCCGGAAAGCGTAACTTTCCCAGCGTTCAAAACGATTACGTTATCACCACAATCTACGTGAGGTGTGTAATTCGTTTTGTGCTTACCTCTCAAAATCTTTGCAACCGTAGAAGCTAGTCTTCCTAACGGCTGTCCTTCAGCGTCTACCACAACCCATTCTTTATTAGCAGTAGCTTTGTTCGCTGAAACAGTTTTGTAACTTAATGTATTCACACGTTTTAGTTAAAGATTAAACATAATTTCCCCCAAAAGGGTGTGCAAAGGTACAAATTATTTCCGGAACGCAAAAACATATTTTATTTAATCCCAGCACATTTCCTTTTAACCGGTCTTTATTATTGAAAAAAAGATCATTAGGATCGGAAGGCTGAACAAATTGTAAATAACGTAAACCCGATTCATGATCTGGATTAAGAGGCAGGAAGCACGAAGCGGGATGCCGGAAGTTTCTCTTGTCAGACACATGACCAAAGACATTGATTATTGAATTGAATAGGTTATCGCTTTATCAGAAGGGTTCTTATCAAATCCTGAATAAACATCCTCAGTTTTTTCAATCAGGGGGACGGATTTATATTATTTTAAAATCCTGAAGGAACGGCTTAATACAGGATAGGATGAAGTCCTGTCAGAACCGTGAATCGTTTATTTGTTCCGCCAAGGTGAATGGTTTCCAAACTCCTAACTGAATCAGCCTCATTTTCATTTTTAAATTAAATAATTAACTGAATATCATGTAACTACATCCGAAATCACATTAAATAAAGAATGCTGAATTTTAATCCAGACATTTAAATATTGGCTTTTCATATAAAAAGTCCGGCCTTTAAGTAAGTTGTGATAAGAAATCTGAATAAAGATTAACGGCGGAGCGTCTTGTTTGCCCTGAAGCTTGCAATAAGATAATAAGCCACGAATACCGTAGAAAATTTAAGGATAGACGGAATCGCCAGTTCGAGGGTAAAGATCAAGCTGCCGATAAGAACCAGCAGTCCCATGGCCACAAAAGACAATCCCAGTTTCTGAGGCAGTGTAAAATCAGGGGTATCCAGATAATAGGCTATGCCCCAGGCAAACCCGAAAGCAAACGCATAAAAAATATCCAGGCCAATGTTTTCCGAACTGTAAAAAAGATAATTGATTAAAAAACTTAAAACCGTTCCCAATGCAAAATACAGCAATGCCTTTTTCATATCCTTGATTATTGGATGCAAAAGTAGAAATTTTTAATTGAAATTTTGAAACATCTGCCAGGAATCGTATTTGTTGCGCTCTGAACATCAACGGTTTCTAACAAATGTTAGTTTACTGGTGGGCTTGTTAATTAATCGGGGTACATCAATGATCTCACAGCCAATGTTTTATTATTAAACAACAGGTTTCTATTTTATTGTTATATTTGGAAATTCAGAAATTTTCTAGATTTTTTATGGAAACCCAAAAATATACTCCAAGCAATAAAGTAAGAATCGTGACGGCAGCGTCGTTGTTCGACGGTCACGATGCGGCGATCAATATCATGCGCCGCGTAATCCAGGGAACAGGATGTGAAGTGATTCACCTCGGACACGATAAATCGGCTGAAGAAGTGGTAAATACCGCCATTCAGGAAGACGCCAATGCCATTGCCCTGACCTCTTATCAGGGAGGTCATAACGAATATTTCAAATACATCTACGACCTTTTGCGGGAAAAGAATTCCCCGCAGATCAAAATCTTCGGCGGCGGCGGTGGGGTAATCCTTCCGGAAGAAATCAAGGAACTGATGGATTACGGGATCGACCGGATCTATTCTCCGGACGACGGCCGTGAGCTTGGCCTCCAGGGAATGATCGATGATCTGGTTCAGCGATCGGATTTTGCTACCGGAAAAGAAACGACGGCCCAGGATCTTGATGCCATCAGTTTCGAGAATCCTACTACCATAGCCAAAGTTATTTCTGCGGTGGAAAACTTCTCCGAAGAAAAACCTGAGCTGGTACAGGCCATCGATGAAAAATCAAAAGGCATGAATATCCCGATCATCGGGATTACCGGAACCGGCGGAGCGGGAAAATCTTCATTAACCGACGAACTGGTAAGACGTTTCCTGCGTTCCAATACCGATAAAAAAATTGCCATCATTTCCATCGATCCTTCTAAAAAGAAAACGGGAGGAGCACTATTGGGCGACAGGATCCGTATGAACGCGATCAACGATCCGAGGGTTTATATGCGTTCGATGGCCACCCGGGAAAACAACGTTTCCGTTTCCCCGTTCATCCAGTCGGCCCTGAATGTTCTGAAGCTTGCTCATCCTGATGTTATTATCCTGGAAACCTCAGGGATCGGACAATCAGGATCGGAAGTTTCCGATTTTGCAGATGTTTCGATGTATGTGATGACTCCGGAATACGGAGCATCTACCCAACTGGAAAAAATCGATATGCTGGATTACGCCGACCTGGTTGCTCTAAATAAATCCGATAAACGCGGTGCGCTGGATGCGCTTCAGGCGGTAAGAAAACAGTTCCAGAGAAACCACCTGCTGTGGGAACAGCCGCTGGACGAAATGCCGGTGTATGCTACCAAAGCATCCCAGTTCAATGACCATGGAACAACTGAGCTGTATAACAGACTTGTAGAAAAAGTCAACGAAACCCTTCGACAGGCTCAGGGTGAAAAAGCGCCCCAGTTCCAGATTTTCGTTGAGCAGGAAATTACGGACGAAGTAACGATCATCCCGCCGAAAAGAGTACGCTACCTTTCTGAAATTGTCGAAAACAACAGACAGTACGACGCCAATGTGGAAAAACAGGCGGCACTGGCCAGAACCATGTATCATATTGACGGCGTTAAAAAGATTATTTCCAATGAAGCTTTGGATGCCGAATACCAGAAGGCTGAAAAAGAGCTGCAGCAGGAGAACATCGACTTCCTGAATAGCTGGGAGGATACTAAAAAGGCATTCCATGAAGAATTTTACTCTTATTTCGTAAGAGGAAAAGAAATTAAAGTGGAAACCTCCACCGAATCGTTATCGCATCTGAGAATTCCTAAAATCGCTTTGCCGAAATATACCGACTGGGGCGATCTGATTAAATGGAAAGGCCAGGAAAACCTTCCGGGAGGCTTCCCGTACACCGCAGGAATTTATCCTTTTAAAAGAACCGGTGAAGACCCGACCCGGATGTTTGCCGGAGAAGGCGGCCCGGAAAGAACCAACCGGAGATTCCATTACGTATCTGCTGAAATGCCGGCTAAACGTCTGTCTACCGCTTTCGACTCGGTAACCCTTTACGGCCAGGATCCTGCCCTGCCGCCGGACATCTATGGTAAAATCGGGAATGCAGGGGTTTCAATTGCCACCTTGGATGATGCTAAAAAGTTATATTCCGGGTTTGATCTCGTAAATGCGCTGACTTCCGTTTCCATGACGATCAACGGTCCCGCACCGATGCTTCTCGCTTTCTTTATGAATGCAGCCATCGATCAGAACGTTGAAAAATATATTATTGAAAACAATCTTGAATCCAAGGTTGAGGCTAAGCTTAAGGAAAAATTTGATGACAAAGGATTGGAAAGGCCGAAATACAACGGCGAATTGCCGCCTTCCAATAACGGTTTGGGATTAAAGCTATTAGGAATCACAGGAGATGAAGTCATTCCTGCAGAAGCTTATGCCGAAATTAAAGCCAAAACCATCGCTACCGTTCGTGGAACCGTTCAGGCTGATATTCTGAAGGAAGATCAGGCACAGAATACCTGTATCTTCTCTACCGAATTTGCCTTAAGACTGATGGGCGATGTTCAGGAATATTTCATTAAAGAAAAAGTAAGAAACTTCTATTCGGTTTCCATTTCCGGCTATCACATTGCAGAAGCAGGTGCCAACCCGGTGTCCCAGCTGGCATTTACCCTGGCCAACGGATTCACATATGTGGAATACTACCTGTCCAGAGGAATGGACATCAATGATTTTGCTCCAAACCTTTCCTTTTTCTTCTCCAACGGGATCGATCCTGAATATTCGGTGATCGGACGGGTGGCCAGAAGAATCTGGGCCAAAGCCATGAAACTGAAATACGGCGCCGACGAAAGAAGCCAGATGCTGAAATACCACATCCAGACTTCAGGACGTTCGCTGCACGCACAGGAAATTGATTTCAACGATATTCGGACGACTTTACAGGCGTTGTACGCAATCTACGACAACTGTAACTCCCTCCACACCAATGCTTACGACGAAGCCATTACCACTCCTACCGAGCAGTCCGTAAGAAGAGCCATGGCTATTCAGCTGATCATCAATAAAGAATTAGGACTGGCGAAAAATGAAAATCCGCTTCAGGGTTCCTTTATCATCGAAGAACTGACGGATCTGGTAGAAGAAGCCGTTTATGCAGAATTTGACCGGATTACCGAAAGAGGCGGTGTTTTGGGAGCCATGGAAACCATGTATCAGCGTTCCAAGATCCAGGAGGAATCCATGCACTACGAATGGCTGAAGCACACCGGCGAATACCCGATCATCGGGGTGAATACTTTCTTAGGAAAAGACGGTTCGCCAACGGTCCGCCCGGGTGAAGTCATACGTTCCACCGAAGAAGAAAAGCAGGCCCAGATCGAAATGCTCCACAACTTCCAGAAGTCCAACGCCGGCCAATCGGAAGAAGCCCTGAAAACCCTTCAGCACGCTGCCATCAACCAGCAGAATTTATTCGAAGTGATGATGGATGCCGTGAAATACTGCTCCCTGGGACAGATTACCAACGCCCTGTTTGAAGTGGGTGGTAAGTACAGGAGAAATATGTAACGGCTGTGCCGTAGACAATTTTTGACTACTAAGTGTATCAATAGTTTATAAAAAACCTCAGAGAATTTTCTTTGAGGTTTTTTTATTAAAAGGTTAATTTTTTACAAAGCCTGTTTTCATTAAAGAGTTTTTTATAGTTTTGCGTCAAATTTAAGATAACTATGAAAAAATTATTTCTTGTTTTTGCAGCATTAACTTTACTAACAAGCTGTCTTCCAAAAGTAGCTTTAACACCTGAATATTGGAGTAGACCGTCAAAAGTTGGTATTTTAATTAATTCAGGAGCTCCGGCAAAATATAAAGAAGGATCTCAAGGGCTGCTCGATATGGCTGTTACTTCAGGAGACAAATATCAGGAAGGACTGAATGTAATTGGAGAAAGAATTAAACCTAAAGAAGAATTAATCAGTTTATATTCTGAGATATTGAAATCAAGAGGTAAAGAAGTTGTAATCATTGATGAAGCATTCGATCCGAAAACAGCTCCTAAATTTGAAGGATCCAAAACCGAAGGCAAAAAATATTCACGTTATGATTTTAGCAGCTTTAAAAATAAATACAATGTGGACGAGCTATTAATAACAGATGTAAACTATGGCTTCATGATTTCATATTACGGAATGATTGAAACCGGAAAAATGGCACATGTCCTTTTGAATACAAGCCTTATCAATTTAACAGATCAAAGTCTCGTTCTATCGGATATGAATATGAAAAATGAAGCACTTAAAAAATGGAAGGATAATAATTATGAGAACTCAGTACAAGGTGTAAGAAAAGCTTTAGATAAAGCCAAAGAGGAAGAAAAAAATGTACATTTAAAATAAAATTTAAAAATATAAAATCTCGGAACATGAATTTGTTCCGGGATTTTTATTTAATATTTTCCAAGTTTAAGACATGAAACCCAAAGCCATCTTCAACTGGAGCAGCGGAAAAGATTCTGCACTGGCCCTATACAAAATCTTACAGGAAGACCGGTTTGAAATCACTTCCCTCCTGACCAGCATCAATAAAGAATTTCAGAGAATCTCCATGCACGGTGTGCCCGTTTCCCTGCTGGAAAAACAGGCGGAAAGCTTGGGGTTTCCTCTGGTAAAACTGGAACTTCCGGCGGAGCCTTCGATGGAAGAGTATCAGAAGCTCATGCTCAGGACCATGAATAAATTCAAAGGCCGAGGCGTTACCCATTCGGTTTTCGGCGATATTTTCCTGGAAGATCTGAAGAAATACCGGGAAGATCAACTGCAGTCCGTCGGAATGCAGGGCATTTTTCCTTTATGGAAGATCAATACGGCAGACCTCATCCATGAATTCCTGGAGCTGGGCTTTAAAACCATTGTCACCTGCGTTAATGAGACGTATCTTGACAAACATTTTGCGGGACGGATTATCGACAAAGACTTTTTGCGGGATCTGCCGGCAGATGTCGATCCCTGCGGAGAAAATGGTGAGTTTCACACCTTTACTTTTGACGGACCTATTTTTAAAAATTCCATCGAGTTTGAAATCGGAGAAACGGTAAAGAAAACCTACCCGAAACCCAAATCTCTAGACAATGAAGAAAATGGTGACTATGTTTTCTGGTTCTGTGATCTGAAAGCAACATAACGAGGTATATAGCCCAAAAACGGATTTCCTTAAGGCATGCATATTGCTTAAAAATGGAAAACAATAAATGCTTAAAAAATTCTCTCTTGTTCTTTTTATTATCGGTTTACTTTCCTGTCAGCAGGCCCGGAAGGAAACCAAAACAGTAATTGTTGATAAAAAAAAGGTTATTGACAGTACTATTACGGTTTTTGAGAGAAACCTCCTTAAAAATCAAATCGATTCTGTTTTTAAAAAGCATCAGTTTAACGGAAGTGTCGCGGTTTTTAAAGACTCCGTTGAACTGTACAGGAAAAATCAGGGATTTTCGGATTTCAGAAATCGGGTTAAAATTGATAACCAAACGGTTTTTGCCATCGGCTCCGTGAGCAAACAGTTTACAGCCGTTCTTATCCTGCTTCAGATGGAACAGGGAAAATTAAACATGGAAGATAAAGTTTCCAAATATCTGACTGAATTCCGGAACAACACCTATGAAAACATTACCATCCACCAGCTTTTGAATCATACGTCAGGACTGAATGTGATGGGTGAAAAACTCCGTTTTAAAAGCGGAACAGACTTTCTTTATTCCAATGACGGATTTAATGCCTTGGGAAAAGTTATAGAAAAGGTCACAGGCAAACCGTTTAACGAAAATATAGCGGCATTATTTAAGAAAGCCGGCATGAATGCTTCGTTTACAGGGACTTCATTTAAAAATACGGAAGAAAATTTTGCCGGTGCTTATTTAGGCAGCGGTAAGGGATACGAAAAGGTTAAGGATATGCCCGCAAGGCTGGGCAGCAAAGCTATCGGAATTCCTGCAGGGGGTGTTTTATCGACGATTGAGGATCTCCATCAGTGGAACAATGCGCTTTATAGCGGAAAAATCCTCAGTACTGAAACCCTCAGAAAATTTGAGGCGAAGAGCGCCGAGAGACATCATCCTATTTTCGGAAAAATGGGTTACGGATACGGGATCATGTCCAATACCGGGAAACCTGAGGCAGTTTTCCACAGCGGATATATCAAAGGATCCCCGTCATTAAATATTTTTTATCCCAAAACAAAAACTTCGGTTATCGTTTTATCAAATATCGCCGATGAAGAAAAAGGCAAAGGTTTTATCTTCAGACCTCATGCAGAAATTAAAAAAATTGCAGACGATCTTGAAAACACCCTGTCTTCGATGGATGCCGGTGAAAAAAAACAAATGAAAATGTGACTTATCCGGCGTTAAGAAATCGCTCTACCCGGGCTACCGCTTTCTTATGCCCGAAAAAATTTAACATGACAAAAAAGATCATTACCTGCACGGCATAGGGCAGAATCAAAGTCAGCAACATATATCCGATTTCGCTGTGATCATGCTCCCTGAAAAACAGATAAGGGTACCTACCGTCTTTTACAATGACTTGTGCCATCAGTCCGATCACAGACAGGGTAAGGGCTGCGTTTTGCTGGTACATCGTGTAGAACAGTTTCCCTTTGTATTGATGATCATGCCTGATGTACTTCAGCATTTTATAATTGAAGGTCCAGATCACGATGGGAACAACAATAAACAAACCGTTCTGCATCCTGAAAAGATCCGTATAATGATTTACATCGCGTGCCAGGTAAATGAAGACAAAACTGATGGCTAAAGAAATCAATCCCAAAAGAACCGATTTTTTCAGAAGGTGGTTATTTCTTGCTTTGACAATGTTCTTAACGATAACCGGAATTTCTTCGGTGTAAAAAGGGGAATATCTTGTCATCCGGAATTCACTTTCCCACAATTTCTGTGTTGTATGGAAAGCTTCGTCAAAACTTTTATTTTCTTCAGCCTGAATATCCGCGACCTGAGAAAGCATATGGTCTTTTACTTCCAGCAGGATATCCAGCGGAAGCTGATGAAGAATCAAATAATCGGTGATGTCCTGCTCCTGTTCTTTTAATACCATTTGTTTAGTTATATCCTGAAATCTTTAAATAGTTCTGCATTCTCATTAAGGATTTTTTATGTTCATAAAAATTGATCATAATAAAAAAAATAAGGATGTGAAGAAGATAAGGCAGGATCAGCGATAGCATAAACTGGAAGACGGATACCGGATCATTGCTCCTGAAAAATCTGAAGAGATATTTATCACCGCGCAGAATCATCTGGAATATAAAATTGCCGAAAACCGCAAAAATTCCGAAATTCCGCTGATACATGGTAAAAAAAGATTTCTTCTGATACTTAAAATCAGCTCTTACATATTTCCGCATCTTCCTGTTAAAGATCCAATATAAGAATGGAACTATTACAATCAGGGAATTATAAAACCGGAAAAGGTCATTGTATATTTCCTGATCTGCGGAGAAGTAGATCAGCAATAAATTAACGGTAAAAGAGGCCAATCCGAGAAGCAAAGATTTTCTGAAGATGACGTTATATTTTTCTTTTACTATCCTTTTTAAGATAACAGGAATCTGCTCCCTGTAAAATAAGGAATAGCGGGTCAGCTTAAATTCGCTTTCCCATAATTTCTGTGTCTTATGGAAAGCTTCTTCAAAACTCTTGTTTTCTTCAGCCTGAATATCCGCGAC
Organism: Chryseobacterium hagamense; assembly: GCF_007991455.1. Taxonomy (GTDB): domain Bacteria; phylum Bacteroidota; class Bacteroidia; order Flavobacteriales; family Weeksellaceae; genus Chryseobacterium; species Chryseobacterium hagamense. Next base: position 30,688 of record NZ_BJYJ01000023.1, read on the forward strand.
CTGAGAAAGCATATGGTCTTTTACTTCCAGCAGGATATCCAGCGGAAGCTGATGAAAAATTAAATAGTCGGTGATGGCCTGCTCCTGCTTTGGTGAAAACATAATGAAGATATTTAAAGTTTATTGAACAAGAACATTGATTTTTTTTATCCTGAAATAAAGAAGTTGAACCTGTATTGCCAGCGAATAGAAAAGAACCAGCTGGTTGCAGGCCGGTTTCCAGAATTCAAATTCTCCCGAGAAATAGCATCCTGCCGGAAAGATGAGCATACCGAGGATCATATTTCTTATAATCAGGGGATGCAAGCTCATCCGCTGATATTCAATAAATCTTATCTTGCGGGAAAAAATTCCGAACAGGACGATTACGACAAATGCGATCAAAGCGAAAATCTGGAAATAATAGTACGCTTCACCCGAAAACACATAGATCCCGGCAGAGGCCAGTGAAACAGCCAGTGAAGTGACGGTAATTTTACCAAATCTTTTCTGTAGAAGTTCCTTTTCTATTCTCGCTATTTTCCTGAACGAAAAAAAGTCGGCCTTTACCATTTCAAGTTCTTTCTGCCAACTGATCCTGGCTGCCAAAAAGGCTTCCTGAAAACTCATATCCCCTTTCTCCATCAGGCTGTCTATCTGCATCAAAAAATGATCCTTCACCTCCGTCAGGATCTGCGGAGATAATTTTCTTGACAGAAGATAAGCGGCAATCTGGTTTTCCTGATCTGATGATATCATATATTAAATATGGTGTTGAGATGAATTAAATAACTTTTCATTTCCTCTTCCTGCACCGCCTGCTGCCTTTTGCCTTTATCGGTTAAAAGGTAATATTTACGGTCCCTCCCATTGATTTTCATGATTTCGGAAGTAATCATCCCCTCGGCTTCCAGCTTATGGAGAAGCGGATACAGGGCACCTTCCGTCATCTCAAGCTCGCCCTGGGTAAGCTCTTTTGCCCGCTGGGTAATCTGGTATCCGTACATCTTTACTTCTTTAGCCAGCAACTTTAGAATAATGTTTTGCAACGTGCCTTTATAAAGACTGTTCTTTTTCAATACGAAATCTTTTGTAATACCCAACAAATCTATGCATAATTTTCTTAGGTATTCAATTTAATTTTCCTTTTTATTCGTCTAAGTTTCGAAATACTGATTTTCAATATTATAATTAATTTATTATGATAAAATTTTAATCCTCCGGCATAAACGAAGTTTTTAGTTTGAAGATCCATAAGATTGTTACCTTATTTCGGATATAAAAATTCAGAAAGCCTTATCTTTGAGGTAATGATTGCAGAGAAGATTATTTTAGGAATCGACCCGGGAACGACGGTTATGGGTTTCGGAATTATTTCCGTAAAAAAAGGACAGATGGAAATGGTTTCTATCCATGAACTGTTGCTTCATAAATACCCCAACCATGAAACCAAGCTTAAATATATTTTTGATAAGACTTTAGCACTGATTGACGAATTTCATCCTGATGAGGTAGCCCTGGAAGCTCCGTTCTTCGGAAAAAATGTACAGAGTATGCTGAAGCTGGGCCGTGCCCAGGGCGTGGCAATGGCCGCCAGCCTCTACCGCAACATCCCGATTACCGAATATTCCCCGAAAAAGATAAAGATGGCCATTACCGGAAACGGAAATGCCAGCAAGGAACAGGTAGCCGGAATGCTGCAGAATCTTTTTAAACTCAAGGAATTCCCTACGAAATATCTGGATGCCTCCGACGGTCTTGCCGTTGCGGTATGCCACCACTTCAATTCGGGTACCATTGCCGATACCAAATCCTATACGGGCTGGGAAAGCTTCCTGAAGCAGAACCCCGGACGTTTAAAATAAAAAATCCCGCAGAGCGTTTATACTGCGGGATTTTTATCTCAATCCGGAATTTATTTCGTCTTGTATTCTTCCGGTGTAATCTTAAAATCTGCGGTTTTCTTACCGGCTTTATCATAATAAGTATACACCATCGTTACATCGTTATCACGGAATTCTTTAATTTCAGGTGATGTTTTTATAACCTGTAGCGCACCCTCCTTGGCGGAAGTTTTAAAAGTTTCAATCTGTTCCGGGCTTACTCCTTCTTTTGTATCATCCGTTAAAGTATAATTGTACCTGAAAATTTTTCCGGGCTGTGCCGAAACACTGTCGAGACGGACCCCGTCGGCCAAAGTCTGCGGAGCCGTTTTGTTGATATTGGCGGCAACTTCTTTAAGATCATCATCAATTTTATTCTCTTTACTGCATGACGATAAAGCCAGGGTAAGGCATACCAGAGAAAGACTGATTGCATTTTTCATATTTAAATTTTTAATGATTGTAACTTAAAGATAAGGATATTTTCTTTAATAATTTAATTTATTGATTAACAACAAAATAACCAAACCCGGAACTATACTTGGTAAAACATAATACTATCTTTTACATTGGTATGGATTTTAGTAGTACCTTTGTATAAATTTTCTGTCATGAAAAACAACCAACAAACTATAAATCAAGCGAATCATTCTATGAATTGGTTCCAGAAGTTTCTGATCCTGTGCTCAGGAGGAAACATTCATATTTTAAGAAAAACGCCGAGCGAATGGAATAAGTTTGCAGGCATCGGGGGCATCGTTCTTTTTACCGCTGTTTTTGCCACGCTTTCTGCAGGATATGCCATGTATACGGTATTTGACGAGATCTGGACGGCCATCGGATTCGGAGTTTTATGGGGATTAATGATCTTTAACCTGGACCGTTATATCGTTTCTTCCATCAAAAAAACAGGAACCTGGTGGAACCAGATATTAATGGCAGTCCCGAGATTAATCCTGGCTACTTTTTTAGGTATTATTATTTCCAAGCCACTGGAGCTTAAAATTTTCGAAAAGGAAGTGAACAAGCAGCTGAACACCATTATCCAGAGAAACAAAAAACAGTTGCAGGGAGAAATGAGCGGAAGGATCCTTCAGCAGAGCGGACCTTTTGAGACCGAAAAAAAACAGATTTCCGATAAAATCGCCAACTACCAGAAATCGTATGATTCCGCATCGGTGGAACTGGAAAAAGAGATCCTGGGAAAACAATCCGGATTAACCAGCGGTAAAGAAGGTTTCGGACCGAATGCCAAGCGCAAGCAGGAACTGAAAGAACAGAGAAGGCTGGATCTGGAAAATTACAGGAAGCAGGCAGCTCCCCGTCTGGAATACCTGGATAAGGAAATCTCAAAAGTCTACACCAACCTGGAAACCGAGAGAAAGTCTACAGAAACATTTGAAAATAAATTCAACGGGTTTGCGGCAAGATTGCAGGCACTGGACGAACTGGGAAAAAATTCGGCCATCATCGGATTGGCAGCCACCTTTATCATGGGCCTTTTCATCTGTCTTGAGATTTCACCGGTGCTGGTTAAGCTGATTTCCCACGTCGGCCCTTACGACTACCTCCTGGAAAAAACAGAAAACGACTTCCGCCTGTATGCCAAAGAAAAAGTAGAAAAAGGCAATGCCCTGACAGATTTCCGGATTGATGATTTTAAAGATAATCTGGGTAAATAATTTTTTTAAATAATAATAATGACCATCGCTTTCCGGCGGTGGTTATTTGTTTATAAAGGAATATTTTTTGTACCGGTTCGGTATGCCGTCATCAGTAATCCGTACCTATGTCTATTTTCCGCAGACTGACACTTTGAGAATTACGTATCAGTCGGGAGCAGTATATGATTACCTGGAGGTGCCGGAAAATATTTTTGAGCGGTTCAGAACCGTACAGTCCAAAGGAAGGTTCTTAAACTATGTCATCAAACAGAAATTCAGATACCGGAAAATCAAATGACAAATCTTAACCTTTCCTGAAATAATAGGAGAAGTCTGCGGCTACTCCAATGGAAAATAAACAAGGCTGCTTCAGATGAAACAGCCTTGTTTTATAGATGTTGTTCTTATTACAGAGAATAATTCGGGGCTTCCTGTGTGATGATGACATCATGCGGGTGGGATTCTTTTAATCCGCTTCCGGTGATCATCACCATTTTGGTTTCCGTCTGTAAAGCTTCTATGTCTTTTGCACCGCAATAGCCCATTCCTGCTCTCAGACCTCCTGTTAACTGGAAAATAACATCCTCCAATGTCCCTTTGCTCGGCACTCTTCCTTCAATTCCTTCGGGAACGAATTTTTTAGCTTCGCTCTGGAAATACCTTTCTTTTCCGCCTCTTTTCATGGCAGAAAGACTTCCCATGCCCTGGTAGGTTTTGAATTTACGGCCCTGGAAAATAATTTCCTCACCCGGTGCTTCATCCGTTCCTGCAAGAAGCGACCCCAGCATAACGGCTCCAGCTCCGCTGGCAATGGCTTTTACGATATCTCCGGAAAGCTTGATCCCTCCGTCAGCAATTACTGCAACGTTTTTGGTTTTGGCATATTCATACACATTATAAATGGCAGACAGCTGAGGAACCCCTACTCCGGCTACTACCCGCGTCGTACAGATAGAACCGGGCCCTACCCCTACTTTAAGAACGTTTGCCCCGGCTTCAATCAGATCTTTCGCAGCTTCTGCCGTTACGATATTTCCGCCTACGATATCCAGATCCGGATAGGCGCTCCTAATTGCTGAAATTTTATCTAAAACGCCTTTGGAATGCCCGTGTGCTGAGTCGATCCCGATGATGTCCACCCCGGCTTTTACCAATGCTTCGATCCTTTCCAAAGTATCTTCTCCTACTCCAACCCCTGCTCCAACGATCAGCCTTCCGTTCTGGTCTTTGTTGGCATTCGGGTATTCTAATTGATTATCAATATCTTTAATAGTAATCAGACCTACCAGTTTATTTTCAGCGTCCACGATCGGAAGCTTTTCCACCCGGTTTTTCAGAAGGATTTCCTTCGCTTTCTCAAGGTTGGTATTTTTATCGGAAGTGATCAGGTTTTCTTTGGTCATGATCTCTTCCACTTTCATCTCCAGGTTTTCCTGGTATTTCACGTCCCGGTTGGTAATAATCCCGATCAGTACATTATCCGTATTGATCACCGGCAATCCTGAAATCTTATATTTTGCCATCAGTTCTTTCGCTTCTCCCAGGGTAGCTTCTTTGAAAAGCGTTACAGGATCGGAGATCATTCCGTTTTCGGAACGTTTTACCCGGTTTACCTGGGCAGCCTGCTCGGCAATGGTCATATTTTTATGAATGAAACCTAAACCTCCCACTCTTGCCAGCGCAATGGCCAGCTCCGCTTCCGTTACGGTATCCATGGCAGCGGAAACAATCGGAACATTCAGCGTAATTTTGTCGGTAAGTCTTGATTTTAAAGAAACCTGATTAGGTAAAACTTCTGAATAAGAAGGGACTAGAAGCACGTCATCGAAAGTGATGGCTGTCTCTACAATTTTGTTATGAATAGACATCTTTACTTTCTTGCAAAATTAAGGTATTTTATCGGAATACGAAAATCGAGTTTAATAGTTTAAATAAAACTTAACAATCAACAGTTTAAATCAAAAAACCACTCCTTACGGAATGGTTTCCTACAAAATAATTTATCCTTTCCAGGGTGACGGCTCACCACTTTTGTTATCTTACAGCAATTTGCCTTTATGTGCAGATCGATTATTTATCCGATGCCGAAGCAATCATCTTTGAGATATCACCGGGCGTAAAGTTTCCTTTGACATCAACGAATAAAAGCTCTTTTTTGGAATTGACGGTAATCAGCATATTTTTAATGGCTTCTCCGTTCTGTTTCACCCGGATATTGATCCGGTCGCCATCATGCATAATGGTTGCCCAGTCTTCATAATTATTGTCATTTAAATAAGAGGCAAACTCCCTCAGCATCGTCTTGTCACCGTTTTCTACCGTCAGCACTTTAATTTTTGAAACCTTTTTGATGATCCGGATCAGGTCTTCATGATCTTCTCCGTCTTCCCGCAATGCTTTTTTGATCACCGGCTTGGCCAGGAACATCGGCACATTAATGCTTGTGAATTTCGCCCCCTTAAATTCCTTACCGGAATCTGAGAAATACGTCATATTCGCTTTTCCCGAAGACACGATGCACGACTGCAGTATCATTGCGGTACACAGCATCAGAAAAATGGTTCTTATTATTTTCATGGCCATATAGATTTAAGATTAATTGATCTGTTTTAAAGTACCGCCGGATATTTTACTGATATCAGACGTAATCTCAGGATTTCCCCTGTAGCGGATCATGCCGCCGGAAGAAGCTTTGGCCCTCAGGGTATCCGATGCATTTACGGATAAGCTCGCTCCGGATGTGGATTCTGCTTCTACCCGGCCTGCTCTGAAATTCTCGCCTTTGCAAAGGGCACCGCTGCTGATGTCGAAGGTTGCTGTTTCCGCTTCTCCCATAATGCTCGTATCGGAACCGCTTGAACCTTTAAAAGTCATATTTCTCGCATTTACCTCAACTTTGATGCTTGTTCCTGAGGAAGCTTCAAGCCTGGCATTATTTGCCACCTCGAACGTTCCTTTTACCATAGCCCCGGAAGAAGCGTCAATACTCAGATTATTTTCACGGACCGGGTTGAGTGCTGTAAAAAGGGCACCGGAAGAGGCTTTGATATTGTTCATCCTTGGTGATGACACATTGACACTGATATTTTTGAACTTTAAATTTTTCTCCCCTTTGTTATCGACATATACTTTCAGCACGCCGTTCTCCACTTTGGTGATGATGTACTGAAGCTTATCGGCATCGGCGATTACTTTCACGCTGGTAGGATCTTCCTGTTTGAAAACCAGATTCACGCCTGTGCTTACCTGGATTCCTGAAAAGGCTCCCACATTACGGTTTTCCCCGTTCAGATAAGAGGAGTTATTTTCGGAAATCGTACTGTTTCTGGAATTGGTAACCGGGTTGATTTTGGTTTCCGTAGAATTGATGATTTTGTTGATGTCGTTCATCGACAGTTTTCCGTCCAGCTTGATCAGGATGTTTTCCTCTCCTCCATTGTCGATGCTGAGCAACAGGTCATCCAGCACCCCATCCTTTTCTTCTGCGGAAAGGAATTTTATTTTTGCCCCGTTGCTGTTCATAGACATGATTTCACTGTAGTTCAGGCTGCTCAGAAACGATTTGATGTCTTTATTGATCTGTGCCAGCTGCTGCATTTTTGCTGAATTTCCTTCCTGTGGCTTTTCAGCGATAAAAACTTTCAGTCCGTTGATTTTAGACAGCAGCGGTTTAATCTGGTCCAGTTCGGCATCTCCCAGGTCCAGACTGCTCAGCATCCCGAACATGGGTTTTGCAATCTTAATGGTCGTTACGCCCTCCACTTCCTGATATTTATCGAAAAGCCGGTCTACTTTGTCCTGCCCGTACATATTGAAAAAATGGGTAAAGGCCAATGCGAATATGATGAATACTTTTTTCATGAGTCAATTTTTTATTTGATTACAGATGCCTGATCAGGGTGCATAATCTTGGTTAAGGTTAATTAATAATCGTCGTCAACGACTTTAGGTTGCACTAATTTTTCACTGACGTTATTTGCAAATATTTGAAATGAATACTTAGTCACGTTAATGGCTTCTTCCACGTTATCGATTCTTTTCCCGTTGACGATCACGTAGGAATTTTTATAGCCGGTAGAATCCGTTTTTGAGGAGTTGGAAACATATTTCGGCTTTCTTTCTTTTTTAAGCCGGCCTCTTTTCGGCAGGATTTCATCCAGGACGTCTTTTTCCGCTATTTTTCCGCCTTCAAAAATGGAATCCTTCCTGGCTTCGGATAAAGAATCGTCTGAAGGATTGACAGCCACCTGTTCCTGTTGTTCGCTGTTTTCTTCGATGAAATTGTTTTTCTGCTGCTTAATTTGGTTTTCCACCAGTTGGGCCCGGTCTTTAATCTGGGTATTATGATTGTAGCTGAATATAAACCCGATGCCCAGCAATACCGCCACACCGGCCGCCATCCAGAACCATTTCGGGAACGAAGGTTTTGCTTTCGTACCGATCGGGATGATTGGGGTTTGATTCTGTTCCTGAACCTCATCTTCTTTTCCTTCCGCTTTCTTCAGGAAATCTTCGAAATCCCAGTCCATTCTGTCTTCCTTTATTTCTTTGAAGATGTCGTCGTATTTATCTTGAAATTTGTCTTTGCTCATAATTCATCAATTGTGAAATTTGCTCTTTTACCTTTTGTCTCGCCCGCATCAGGTTTACCCGTACCGCGTTTTCTTCCATTTCCAGCATTCCGGCAATCTCCGAAATTTCATATTCCTCCACATCCTTTAAATGGATCACCGTCTTTTGTTTTTCCGGAAGCTCGTTGATAAAACCGATGATGTATTCCTTCAGGTTATTCACCTCCATGCTGTAAAGCTCGGAACGGTGAAGCTGCATATCGGCAAATCCTATCTTTACTTCATGATGCTTCAGCCGGTTCAGGCATTCGTTCCGCACGGCTTTCAGCGCATAGGACTTCAGATTCCCGAACTGTGCCAGCTCTTCTTTTTTCTGCCAGAATTTAATCATCAGGTCCTGCACCACGTCTTCCGCTTCATCACTGCTCATCACAAACCTTTTCGCAAAGCGATACATCTCATTTTTGAGACTAAATACCGTATCCCTGAAGGTTTCCTGAGTCATAAGTTTTGTTTCTATAAGTAAGACAACCGAAATTCGGAAAATATTACACGGAAAATAAAAAAACTTCAAAAAATTTTGAAGTTTCTATTTTTTCAGTTTCTAATACGTATCAAAAACATGTTTTAAAATCGCCTTATCCTCCTCTGTGAGCACTACATTCCTCCTGGCCATTGCCCTGCCGGCCACTTCATAGGCTTTATCCAGTTTAAATTTTTCATCATCCTTGAAACCGCCCCAGGAAAAGTTTTCTATATGGTTCGGCGGGAAGCCTTCCTTAAAAATATTGGAGGCGACTCCAATCACGGTTCCGGTATTGAGCTGGGTATTGATAGCGGTTTTGGAATGGTCGCCCATGATCAGGCCGGCAAACTGAAGGCCGGTATCCTCAAAAGCTTTGGTGCGGTAGTTCCACAGCCTGACGTTTCCGTAGTTGTTTTTCATGTTGGAGGAATTGGAGTCCGCGCCGAAATTGCACCACTCCCCGATCACGGAATTCCCAATGAATCCATCGTGTCCTTTATTGGTGTAGCCGAAAATAATGATGTTGTTTACCTCACCACCCACTTTACAATGGGGACCGATGGTCGTAGCCCCATATATTTTAGAGCCTAAATTGAATTTCGAAGATTCACCAAGTGCAATAGGGCCCCGCAGCATACAGCCTTCCATCACCTCCGCATTTTTTCCGATATAGATTTTTCCGGTTTTCGTATTAAGGGTGGAAAATTCGACCTGGGCACCTTCTTCGATGAACAGGTCTTTTTTGTCCCCCAGAAATCCGTTGGTGGAGGAAAGCTCCTGAGAGGTTTTCCCTTCAGTCAGCAATTCAAAATCGAAATCAATGGCTTTCTGGTTATAGGTAAACAGATCGGTCGGTTTTTTAAAGAAAACCAGCTCTTCTTTAATATCCGTCATTTTTTCAATCTGCTGGAGGGAAAAACCATCCATATTGATCCTGGCGGCCACCAGCTCGTCCTCATACACCAAGGCTTCCCCCTGCTGCAGGTCTTTGATCTGTTGGATAACCGTTTCGCTAGGTAAAAAGTTGGTGACCAGAAAAAGGCTTTCTTTTTTTTCAGGCTCCGGGAATTTCCCCTGCAGGTACATTTCCGTAAAAAAAGAAACTTCCGTGTTTTCTAAAATTTTCTGCCACCTTTCGGAGAAGGTCAGGATTCCGCAGCGCATTTCGGCTACGGGACGGGTAAAAGTAAGCGGAAGGAAATCTTCCCAGTATTGGGCGTCTGAAAATACCAGTTGCATCGTTCAGTAGAGTTTAAGGTTTAAGATTCAAAGTTTAAGGTACAGCAAAAATACAAATAAAAAAGTCTCCCAAAATTTGGAAGACTTTTAAATATTTTGATCTCAAAAAATTACTTAGCGAATTTTTTGTATTTGTTCATGAACTTATCAACTCGACCTGCGGTGTCAACCAATTTCACTTTACCAGTGTAGAAAGGGTGAGAAGTTGAGGAGATTTCCATTTTGATCAAAGGATACTCTTGTCCTTCGTACTCAATGGTGTCTTTTGTTTCTGCTGTAGACTTTGAAAGAAATACTTCGTCGTTACTCATATCTTTGAAAACAACAAGTCTATAATTTTCTGGGTGGATTCCTTTTTTCATAATACAATTTTTAAAAAATTAAAGTTTGCTTTCGAAATAGTAATGGTATTTCTCTGCTAATTTTAGGGTGCAAAAATACAATATTTTTTTGAAATTGCAAATAAGACGCAATAATTTTTTCATCATAAGAAAATTAAAGTATTTTCGTTAAATTTGAAATCTATTTAAACTTTAATTTCGATGAAATTCAAATTATTACTGGCTTTTTCTTTCTGGATGCTTGTTATGGCAGTCTCTTGTAATAAAGACGACATCAGTTTTGATGCGCCTTCTCAGGAACTGAGCTTTTCAAGGGACACGGTTTTCTGCGATACGGTGTACCACCAGGTCCGTTCCGAAACGTATGCCGTAAAAGTATATAATAATGAAGATAAGGACATTCTGATTCCAAGAATTCATCTGGAAAAAGGCGCTGCTTCTTTATATAAGATCAATGTAGACGGAAAACCGGGCTATGATTTTAAAGATGTTCCTCTAAGAAAGAAAGACAGTTTATATATTTTCGTTGAAATTGCTCCGGAAGCGAGCGGACCGGAGGCGATTGCCGAAGACAAAGTCCTGTTCCAGAGCCCGGCCGGGCAGCAGCAGGTAGTTTTGTTCTCCGTGGTTCAGGATGCCGAGTTTTTTATTAAAACCCCAACCAATCCTAATATAATCAGCTCCAATACCAGCTGGACCAGCAATAAGGCTAAAATTATTTACGGAGACCTTACGGTCGATCAGAATACCGTTCTAAATATCCAGCAGGGAACAAAAGTCTATTTCCATAAAAACAGCGGAATGAAAGTGCTTTCAGGAGCAACCCTGAACATCAACGGTACGCTTGCCAATAATGTCACCCTCCGCGGTGACCGGAATGATCCGGCGTACGATACCATTCCTAAAAACTGGAATTCCATTAAAATGAGTGCCGGTTCTACTTTAAATATGAATTACACCCGTTTATTCGGTGGTACCCGAGGGCTTGAGCTGAAACAGACCAATGCTACAATCAACAATTCATTCATCCATACGTTCCAGGAATACGGCATGTATTCGGTGGCTTCAACGATCAATGCAAAAAATCTGGTGATGAACAACTGCGGCGAATCGGCGATCGGTATCTTTAAAGGAGGAACCCATAGCCTGACGCATTGTACCATTGCCAATTATTCGGATCTTCTCCATTCCTACAACAGGAACGGGATCTATGCCAGCAATGAATGGACTAATGAATCCGGGACAAAAGAACAGGGTGCCCTGATCCTTAATGTAAGAAACAGCATTGTTTATTCAGACCGTGATAATTCAGTGAGTTTTGAGCAGACGCCGGGACAGCTGTTTAATTTTACGCTCCAGAACTGCCTGATCAAATATTCCGGAACTTCAGAAGCCGGGTTTAATTTCGACACCAATACCAATGTCATTCAGTCTCTTAAAAACCAGGATCCTCTGTTTGTCAATTATTTTGCTGCGAAAATGAATATGCGGGTGAAGCAGAACTCCCCTGCCATCGGAAAAGGAAGCACTACGGTTGCAGCAACAGCTCCTACGGATATTGCCAACGTATCCAGGACTTCAAACCCGACCCTGGGAGCCTATCAGTATTTTTAAAAAGAATATGGAATATGGATTTCGGTCTTTTTAAAGCAGGTGCTTTTATTGTACTGATTATCGTATATCTTGCCGTAAGAAAATTCTTTAAAAAGTTGGCCGACTTCACTGAAAATATGGGCACTACGGACAGCCAGGAAGAAGAACTGATCCTTTTAAAATCTAAAGTTACCGTTCTTGAGGAACAGCTAAAACATAAACCTTAATGGAAATTACAAATCTCCAGAAACAAGTAGACGAGTGGATCAGCAAGATCGGCGTCCGCTATTTTAATGAACTGACCAATATGGCAATGCTGACGGAGGAAGTCGGTGAAGTAGCCCGGATTATGGCCAGACGATATGGTGAACAAAGCGAAAAGGAAAGCGATAAATCCAAGGACCTTGGAGAGGAGCTGGCCGATGTGCTGTTTGTAACGTTATGCTTAGCCAATCAGACCGGAGTGAACCTGCAGGAAGCTTTCGATAAAAAAATTAAAATAAAAACCGATCGCGACAAGGAGCGCCATCAGAATAATGAAAAATTGAAATAGTGCCGGAAGTTTAGCACGGTAAATAATTTCCAATCCCAACCGGAAGAACAATGAAGAAGCTTAAAAAATCAGAATTAAAAGAAAACCAGACGATACAGATCAGCGGTTCGAAAAGTATTTCGAATCGTTTGTTGATTCTGGAAAGCCTGTTTAGCAATATAAAAATCGGGAACCTATCCAACTCACACGATACGCAGTTGCTGAGAAAGGCCCTTTCCGAAAATACGGAAACCGTGGACATCCACCATGCAGGAACAGCGATGAGGTTCCTGACGTCTTATTATTCTATTCAGGAAGGAAAAACAACCGTTCTTACCGGATCGAAAAGAATGAAAGAGCGGCCGATCAAAAACCTGGTTGCCGCTCTGCAAAAACTGGGCGTGGAAATCGGCTATCTGGAAAATGAAGGCTTTCCGCCCCTGAAAATTACCGGGAGAAAAATCACAGAGAAAAGCGTGGATGTTCCGGCCGGTATTTCAAGCCAGTTCATCACTTCTCTCCTGCTGATTGCCGGAAAGCTGGAAAACGGACTGGAGATTAACCTGATCGGTGATATTACATCGAGATCCTATATTGAAATGACATTGGACATTTTAACGAAATTCGGAATTAAAAACAGCTTTACCGGAAATACCATCAGGGTCGAACCCTTTACCGAGCATCCGTCGCCGGCTATTCATTATGAAGTGGAAAGCGACTGGAGCTCTGCCTCTTATTTCTATTCATTTGCTGCACTGGGAAGGAAAACGCTCCATCTGAAAAGTTTTTACAAAGCATCTACACAGGGAGATTCTGCCATTGCCAAAATCTATAGGGAATTTTTCGGTATCCAGACAATTTTTACGGAAGAAGAACACAAAATTACCCTTCAGCCTCTGGAAAATTTTCAGTTTCCGGAAAAGATCTCGTTGGATATGAACAATTGCCCTGATATTGCACAGACGCTGTGTGTCACGGCTTCAGCTCTGAGAATCCCCTTTGAAATTTCAGGACTCGGAACGCTTAGGGTAAAAGAAACCGACCGGCTGCTGGCTTTGTACAACGAATTGCAAAAGCTGGGAACGGAAACCGGAATTACCGATTCAACCATTCAGTCGGTCAGCTTCGGAGAGCCACAGGAAAATATTTCGGTCAAAACCTATCAGGACCACCGGATGGCGATGAGTTTTGCACCGTTCTGTCTGATCAAAGAATTGAATATTGAAGACGAAGAGGTGGTAGAAAAATCCTACCCGATGTTCTGGAAGGATCTTGAAAACATCCTGGTGAACATCAATGATTAAATTCCGAATTAGAATAAACGAAAAAGGCTGCCCTATTATAAGGCAGCCTTTTCCTATAAAAAATAATCAACTTTCTATTTCCTGATACCGTAGGCCGCCAGTATTTTATTAAAAACTTCCGTATTTTCAAACAACCCTGTAAATTCTTTTGAATTCGGACCGTAAGCAAATACGCTGGAAGGCAGCGACGTGTGATCATTGGTGCTGAAGTTTCCGAACACCCAGCCTTCTTTCAGGCTTCCGTCCAGCAGGCTCAGCCCTCCGGTCTCATGATCGCCCAGTACCACCACCAGGGTCTCTTTATTTTCATCGGCAAATTTCATGGCTTTTCCCACGACCTCATCGAAATCCAGCAGTTCGGTAACCAGCTGCCCGATGTTATTGCTATGTCCTCCTCCATCGGTCTGGGAAGCTTCCACCATCATGAAAAATCCTTTTTCATTGGATTTCAGGTTATTCAGGGTAAGATCAAAAGCGTCTGCCAGCCAGCTTCCTCTTCCGTCGGTCATCTTTCGGGACGCCAGCGGATCGACCACCAAAGTACGGCCTTTGACTTTCGCTGCTGATTTCAAATCGTGGTAGATGTTAATTTTTGCATCCCTGAATTTCTGTTCCGTTTCTTCTGTTAATCCGCTGGAGGGTCCGCCGATCAGGATTCTGGTTTTGGAAGCAATAAAATCTTTCAGAATAGGCTCCGAACTGTTCCGGTTATCCGAATGGGCATAAAAGTCTGCCGGTGTGGCATCGGTAACATCTCCGGTGGAAATCAGTCCGGAAACCATCCCTTTCTCAGCAATAATATCGGGGATCTGGGCTAAAGGTATTCCTGCCTCATCTACTCCCACAAAGGTATTCCTGGTTTTCATACCGGTTGCAAAAGCGGTAGATCCCGGCGCCGAATCGGTAATATATGCGTTAAAGGAACTGGTTTTGGATAATCCCGTAGCCTTCATGTTAAAGACATTTAGCTTTCCTCTGTTAGCCGTGAACGCAGCATAATACTGGGGCAGAGAAGTTCCGTCCGGGATCAGCAGGATGACATTTTTTACTTTTTTGCTGATTCCGTCCGTCTTATAAGTCGGCGTGTAGGTGCTATATTCTTTTGTGTTTTTATAAAAGTTTTTCGGAATCGCATTCAGGAATTTTTTAAGATCCGGAATGTGATCGGTGTTGATGTAATCCACTCCGAGATCCATGAGGTTTACCCAGGCGTTTGTAAAGTCAGGGGCTCCGTAAAAACGGACGGGCTTATTCCGGGCATGTGCCTTTTCAACAACCTTTCTGATCTTTGCCGTTTCCTCATCTCTCGGAATTCCTTTTCCGCTCCATTTCACCAGGGTTCCGAAATCCGAGCTGAACATCCCTACTTTTTTCAGCTGATCTGCAGTATAATTTTGCTCCGGGTCACCATCGAAGTACAGGTAATCCGGGTAGTTTCTAAAATCTTCCGGCTTCGGCCGGTCTCCCGTAATAACAATTTTGATTTCGGGATTCCCTGTAATTTCGGGATACTTTTTTAATTCATTGACTAAAGCTGTCAGACTTGCCGCAGCCTCTTTTTTAATATCGATCAGCAGCTGAAGCTTCTGAGGATTGCCGGAATAGACATGACCTTTGTTTAATTTTATCTGCCTTGAAATATTGCTCAGATACAGATTATCCAGGGTCCGGTCCGGAGACAGGTCTTTTTCCGTATGGGCTACCCACAATCGGTCCTTCACAAGAAAAACGTCGGCTTCCACGGATCCGAAATGTGCATAGTAGGCATCCCAGAAAGGGACATCCTGCATGTAATCGTTATGTGAATGCGCGTTGGCCGTGCTGTAGTTCAGATAATTCTGTGCATGGTTCCCGGACCAGATCCCTAACGCCAAGACCATGCAAATTTTCAATACCTTCATAATATTTTCTGAAAAGCCCTATCAGAACAGGATATCCGTGATGACAGGGGTTAACTTTATTTAAATTAAATGTTTACCAGCCTTCGTTCTGTTTGATAACCCCTTTGCTGTTTACGATCTCCACCTGCGGAACGGCCCAGACGTTATGTACCGATGGATTGAAGTTCCGGGCGGCCCAGACCGTCTGTCCGTTGATCCCATGCAGCGGTTTTGCATAATTGGCCTGTGCATCGCCCCAACGCACAAGATCGCGGTGACGGTCTGCCCATTCGCCGGCAAGCTCACAACGTCTTTCATGCTTCAGGTCTGCCAGGGTACATCCTGTTTTCGGAGCTAGGCCTGCACGGACTCTGATCCTGTTGATTTCCTGGTCGGCATTCTGGCCCATCATCAGCAAAGCTTCCGCTTTGATCAGGATCACCTCAGCATAGCGCATGATCGGAACTGCAAGATCAGTACATGGGTAATCTCCGTTGGCACTTACATGCCCGCTGTTCAGCGGATATTTAAAAGCGTCCATGTATTTATTGAACTGGTAACCGGTAAGCGAATTGATGGAAGCATAGGTTCTTTCCGTACCGTTAAAGGTAAATTTATCGCCCAGTTTCAGGATCGTAGCGCTTCTTCGTAAGTCTCCCGTTTCATATTCATCATACAGCTCTTTCGTAGGCTGGAAATATCCCCATCCGTTGTACTGTCCCCAGCCTTTGTTTTCCAGCATTACTCCCGGGAGGATGCTTCCAACGGAATTGAACTTGGTTGTCCCCGGTACCGACCAGATGTACTCGGAACTGTAATTGTTTTCCGCCTTGAAGACATCCGAATAGTTTGTCAAAAGGTTCCTGTTCCCTTTGGTCATCACTTCATTGGCCCAGAAAGCCGCATTCTGCCAGTCTTTCATAAACAGGTAAACTTTCGCCAGCAAAGCCCATGCTGCTGCTTTATGCGGCCTGCCGTAATCTTTTGCAGGAAGCTGTTCCTGGTACGGAAGCAGGTCAGCAGCTTTTTTCAGGTCCTGAACGATATAATTGTAATTTTCCGTCACATTTGCTGCCCTCGGAACGGGATTGGGATCCGGATCTTTAGTACGGTCTACAATCGGAACGCCGGCTTTTTCGTTCCCATAGTTATAGGCCAGCTCGAAATACATTCTGCTGCTCATAAACAGTGCTTCTCCCAGATACTTGTTTTTTACCGCCGTTGATGTCTGGATGTTGTCGATATTCCGGATGACCCGGTTGGCGACTCCGATCACGGTATATCTTTTATTCCATTGGGTTTCGAGGTCTCCTGCAGCGATATAATTGCTGCTGAAATTTTTGGCATTATCGGGTTCACTCTTTGATCTTCCCGTTACCATATCATCACTGGCATTGATGAACCAGAAAAGGCCTCTTCCGTAAAATTCACTGTCTGCAAGCGGCCTGTACATCGCATTGGCTCCTGTGATGAGGTCATTTTCCGTTTTCCAGAAACTTGCTTCGGTAGGCGTTCCTTCCGGCTGAACATCGAGTTCTTCCGTACAGGACAACAGCATTACAGCGATTCCTGATATTAAAAATATTTTATTGAAAATTTTCATTTTTCTTTTTTTAATGGTTAAAAAATTA
Source organism: Chryseobacterium hagamense (assembly GCF_007991455.1). Lineage (GTDB taxonomy): Bacteria > Bacteroidota > Bacteroidia > Flavobacteriales > Weeksellaceae > Chryseobacterium > Chryseobacterium hagamense. The sequence goes on from NZ_BJYJ01000023.1 coordinate 47,831, forward strand.
TAATCCGACTTCTACCCCGAAAATAAATGAACGGGCCTGCGGATACCTTCCGGTATCCACTCCATACGAGTTCATTCCCACTTCAGGGTCAAAGCCTGTATATTTTGTAATGGTAAAAAGATTGTTCGTCGTAATATAGATTCTCAGCTTAGTGATGTCCAGTCTTTTATAAAGGTCTTTCGGCAGCGAATATCCGATGGTAAGATTTTTCAGCCGTACATAAGATCCGTCTTCCACATAAAAATCCGAAACTTTGGAATAGTTTCCACTCGGATCGCCCTGTACCAGCCTTGGAATATTGGTATCCGTATTTTGTGGCGTCCATGCGTTCAGGATATCGCGGTCCATATTATAGTTTTGTCCTGTTCCTCCCGGGTTCAGTGAAACAAACTTAAACCCGTTGAAGATTTTGTTTCCGTAAACACCCTGGAAGAATAGATTCAGATCAAAGTTTTTCCACGTCATATTATAGGATAGTCCATAAGAAAACTTAGGATACGGGCTTCCGAGATTCACGAAGTCATTGTTGTTGAGGGTTCCCGTATTGCCGTCTTTCTTCAGGAATTTGATATCTCCCGGCCTGGCATTCGGCTGGATGAGGTTTCCGTTGGCATCTTTATAATTGTTGATTTCTTCCTGCGACTGAAAAATCCCTCCCGTCCGGTAGCCGTAGAACGAATACAAAGGATCGCCTACTTTTACCCTTGTGGGTTTTAAAACCCCTCTTACGCCATTATCATTAATAAAGATCTCATCTACGCCCGCCAACTGTTTCACCGTGTTTTTTAACTGACTGAATACCGCTCCGATCGAGTAGTTAAAATCTCCGGTAGCTTTGCTGTTATAATTGATTCCCAGTTCATACCCTTTGTCCTCGAATAATCCGGCATTTACGTATTGGTTGGAATAGGTTGAGGTGCTTGGAAGGCTTACGTTAAAGATCTGATCCCTCGAATTTTTAATAAAATAATCAAACTGTACCGAAAGGCTGTTGTGCAGGAAAGAAGCATCCACCCCAAAGTCTGTCTGCTCGGATTTCCCCCATTTCAGATCCGGATTGGGGCGTGTTGTCGCATAATAGGCAATATTCTGGGAAGGATCCTGTCCGAAGACCACATTGTTGTATCGGGTCATCAGCGGATTCACTGCCTGGGATGAAATACCTCCCAGATTCCCCAGGATTCCGTAGCTTCCCCTGACCTTGAGATTGGAAAGCCCGCTAATACCCTGCATGAAATTTTCTTTGGTTACCACCCATGCTCCGGACACTGCGTAGTAATTGGCAAAACGGTTCTGTTGGGCTACAAGCGAAGAGCCGTCCCGTCTTCCCAGGGCACTTACAATATATTTACCGGCATAATCGTAATTTACCCTGGCCAGATAAGATACCAAAGACTGTTTATAGCGGTAGCTGGAAATATCTTTATTGGTATCGGCTGCATTCTGAAGATACTGGAACGTTTCCGATTCACTTCTGAAATCATAAGCTTTTGCCATAAAACCGTCATCGATGGTCTTCTGGAAGGTAAATCCGGTTAGGAAATCCAGGTTATGCCTGCCTGCTGTGAGCTTGTAGGTAAGAATCTGCTCTGCAAGAGCGGTAGAAGAATTGTTGGACTGGTACTCCAGGCTATTGGTATCGAATATTTTACCCACCTCCAGAACCCGTGCTGTGAAATTCTTCACACTGCCGATCCTGAAGGTCTGTGAAAAGTTGGAACGAAACTTCAGGTCTTTTGCCAACGTGATTTCTGCATAGGGGTTGATCAGGATTTCATGAGTCGGGTTTCTGATGTTGATTCTCTGAAGATAAGCCACCGGATTGATGACATCCCCATAGCCTCCGGCCACATCCACCGGCAGTCCCGAATAAGCACCTGACGGCGTATATACGGAAACGTTGGGCGGATAATACATAGCAGCGACTAAAGCTCCGGTATAAGCACTCCGGGTATCGGCAGAATTTCCGTCGGAATAATTATAATACATATTTTCACCCATGGTCAGCCATTCTTTCACTTTATGCTCGGAATTGACTCTGAAATTGTATCTCTTGGCCTGGGTATTCAATAAAATCCCTTCCAGATTCCGGTGGTTCATGCCTACAAAATATCTGGATTTCTCATTTCCTCCGCTCAGGTTTACATTATATTCCTGGATGGCACCGGTATGGAAAATCTCCTTCATCCAGTCGGTTCTTGTTATTCTGCCGTCCGGATACAGAGCCGGGTTGAAAGCCATAGGTAAACTGTTCAGTTTGCCCGCATTTTCATAGGCTTTGTACATGACGTCCTGGAATTCGGCGGCATTTAAGGCTTCCCTGATCTTCCATGCCTGGTTCAATCCGTATTTTACATCAAAATCTACCGTCAGGGTTCCTTTCTTTCCTTTTTTGGTGGTAATGAGAATAACCCCTCCTGATGACCGTGCCCCGTAGATGGCAGCCGAGGCATCTTTAAGTACGGAAATATCCTGAATATCATTGGGATTGACAGAAGGGGTTCCGTTAAAAACCACCCCGTCCACCACATACAGCGGTGTTTCTCCGTTAATCCCTCCCAAACCCCGGATATTCACCCGCGGCGTTCCGTTGGGATCACCACCTTCATTCACTACGGTGACCCCGGGTGCTTTTCCCTGAAGCACTTCACCTACTCCGGATAATGATCTGGAAGTCAGTTTATCCAATGAAGCTTCCGTAACCGCTCCCGATACTTTGCTTTTTTTCTGTGTTCCGTATCCCACAACCACAACTTCATCCAGGCTTTTTTCTTTTAAGCTGTCTTTTTTCTGAGCCAGAAATAGTGGTGAGGCGGTGATGGCACCAATAAGTAATACCCTCCCCGTAAAATAATTTACCGAGATGGGGATTTTAAATACATTCATAAAATCCTTGATTTAAGCTGATGCAAAATTAAAACAGCCCTTCCTCAGGGATCATTAAGGTTATATTGTGCTTTTATTAAAAAATTTATTCCAGTTGACCAGGATTAAGCTACCACAAAAATTAAAAGATTCTGTATCAATACGATATACAATCAAGATAATTATTTTTCCTGAATACACTCCGGGATAGACATTAATTTTATTTTAAGCTTATTATCCGACTGATTACCTAGACTAAAATATTTCGGAAAAAAGATTCACCGGGCTTTATTTTGGGATGAATAAATGAAGGAGTTCCGTTTTCTTTTTCTACATTTGCTGAAGCTGGATTTTGTTTGAATTCTGCTTATAATTAATCATTTAAAGCAGGGAAAAATTCGTTTATTTCCTCTTCAGATCAATATTTTAATTAATCATGTCAAAGACCATCATCATCACAGGAACTTCATCGGGAATCGGTTTTGTACTGGCCGAATATTTCGGCAAGAAAGGCCATAAAGTTTACGGGCTGAGCCGGAAGCATACCGAAAGTTCTTATTTCAAATCGATTCCGACGGATGTTACGGATAATAATGCCGTACAGCAAGCCATTGCCGAAGTTTTGAAAACGGAAAGCAGAATCGATGTCCTGATCAACAATGCAGGAATGGGGATGGTAGGTGCCGTGGAAGATTCTTCAAAAGAGGATATTTTAAAACTCTTCAATCTGAATCTCGTAGGTGCGGTGCAGATGATGAGTGCCGTAATGCCGAAAATGCGGGAAAACCAATTTGGTCAGATCATCAATGTTTCCAGTATCGGAAGCGAAATGGGACTGCCCTTCAGAGGATTCTATTCCGCTTCGAAATCAGCATTGGATAAAGTGACGGAAGCCATGCGGTATGAAGTTTACCCCTGGAACGTGTATGTGTGCTCACTGCACTTAGGCGATATCAAAACCAATATTGCTGAAAACCGGGTTCGCACGAAAGTTTCAGAGCCTTACAAAAGTGTTTTTGATAAAGTATATGCCCTGATGAATTCCCATGTCGGCGACGGCACGGAACCTCTTGAAGTAGCGGAATATGTGGATCAGCTTTTAACCAAAAAGACCTGGAAAGCCCACTACTATTTCGGTAAATTCGGACAGAAAATAGGCGTTCCCCTGAAATGGATTCTTCCCCAGGGAACTTACGAGAATTTAATGAAGAAATATAATAAAATGGCGTAAATTCAGTTATTTAAACAAATCTAATCCCAATGATTTTAAACCATAAGGCTACCGGTAAATTAAATAAATGATCAGTAATTGCATAATGGTTTAAAAATTTAAAGTTTGAAACTCTTTCTGAAAATATTTTTTGTACTGTTTTGCGTTTTCGTTCATGCGCAGAAGAAGCATTATTTCCTTACCGATTCGGAAACAAAAGTAAAAAAGAAGGTAAAAGATTCTGCGTCTGCCGTTAAATTCCTGGATTCCCTGGCTCAAACCAACTATTTTTTCACACAGCTGAAAGAAGTCCGGAAGAAAGGCGACAGCACAGAAATTGTTTACGATAAGGGAAAAAATTTTAACCAGACTTACGTCAGCCTTTCGGATTCCATCGTCCGGCAAACAAAAATTCAGAAAGAATTTTTCACAAAAAATTTAGATTCTACCAAAAAAAGCATCAACAAAAGCTACATCAATGACGGTTTCGCCTTCAGCAGGATCAAATCGAAATATAAAGGCCAGAAAAACGGCTATCCTGTGGTGGAACTTGATATCAGTAAAAATAACAAGAGGACGATCGATGGTTTCGTTGTAAAAGGATACACCAGCGTTCCTAAAAGATTTATTAAAAATCTTGAAAAGGAATTCAAGGGAAAAACCTATGAAGACAAAAATCTGGTCGCCATTAATAAAAGTTTCCAGAGCCACCAGTTTGTAACGCTGGAACGGCCGCCTCAGACTTTGTTTACCAAAGATTCCACGAGCATCTATCTGTTCATGGAGAAGAAAAAGACCAACAGCTTCGACGGGGTCATCGGATTCGGAAACGATAAGACCGATAAATTTACATTAAACGGTACACTGAACGTGAACTTCAGGAATATTTTCAACGGTTTCGAAACGGTAAATTTATACTGGCAGAGAAACCCGGACAAAGGGCAGACTTTCGACCTTCAGACGGATATTCCCTATCTTTTCAAATCGAATGTCGGTCTGAACATGAAGGTAAATATTTTCCGCCAGGATTCCACTTTTGCCAATGTAAAAGCGCTTCCTGCGTTTTATTACCACATCAATTCCCGGAATAAAATCGGGTTCAGGGGAACGTTTGAAAGCTCCAGCATTATCGATACTCTGTATGTACAGGGAAAAGATTACAACAAAAAAGGAATCGGGATCTGGTTTGAAATGATAGAACCTACCGATATTGACCTATTCCTTTACAAAACGAAAATCAACGGGGGATATGATTACCTGACAACAACTTATACCAAAGACAATATCAGAGCGCCGCAGAACCAGTTCTACTTCTTCGGGGAGCATAATTACCACATCAACGGAAACCATTTCCTCAACATCAAGGCGGAAGGTGCGATGATGGATTCCAAAATCGATTTTTCCGCCAATGAGCTGTACCGCTTCGGGGGATGGAATTCCATGCGGGGCTTCAATGAAAATTCCCTCGCCGCCGATTTCTATTATTACGGAGGTCTGGAATACCGTTACCTGATCGGCAGCCAGGCTTTCTTTGATCTCTTCGGGCAATACGGCCAGCTCAATAACAAATCGCTGAATGTAAAACCTAAGCTTTACAGTGTGGGACTCGGCTTCAATTTCTTCATTCCGATCGGCCTGATGAGCTTCCAGCTCTCCAACGGGAACGAATTCGGAAATCCTTTTAAATTCAATGATATTAAAATCCATTGGGGAATTCTAAGCCGGTTTTAACCGATCCCAATACGAAAAGCTTCCAGCTTATTCTTAAATTTTACCGTTATGAACAACCGGCAGGACACGAAAGCCTGAAATATCTTTCAATGAAAAATATATAAATTTACACTACACTGTGAAAAATATGCAATGAAGTGATTTTAATCATATTCTGATCATGTGATTTAGTGGTAATATTCCTGAAAATTCAGCCCTGACTATTTCATCAATTAGTTGATATCTAAAGCGTAAGGAGAATTTAATGTTAAAAAACTTTTATATAATACCAAATTTTATTAATTTCATCAAACTAAATATATCACCATGGAAAGATTTAAATTCACCTTAGCTTTGTCTTTCGCTGCACTGAGTGCAACTGCCCATCTTAGCGCACAGGATACCAACACAGACAACCACACCATCACCATTTCCGTTCCGGAAGTCGCGCTGGTAGACATCGAACCGGCGGCCACCAAAAACATTACCCTGGGATTCACAGCCCCCACGGAAGCCGGTAATCCGGTAGCAGCCAATGCGGCTAATAATACCCTATGGCTTAACTACTCCTCCATTAAATCCGTTGCCGATCCTACCCGTAACGTTTCCGTAAAATTAAATGCCGTTGTTCCGGGAGTTGATATCCGTGTAACCGCAGCAGCGGCTACCGGTGCAGGCGGAGGAACCCTTGGAACTCCGGCTGCCCAGCTGACTTTAAGTGCTGCCGACCAGACGATCATTTCAGGAATAGGAAGTGCCTATACCGGAAACGGTGCCAATAACGGCCATAACCTGACGTACTCCCTGGCGCCCGGCAGCGGGCCCGGAGGTGTTGCCGCTTATGCTGACCTGCAGGCAACGGCAACCACGGTAGCTACAGTTACCTATACCATTTCAGACAACTAGTTATACATTGATTCAGGTCTGAATTAGTAGGAGCTCCATACGGCTTCTACAGGATTTCATTGCCTTACCCTTAACCCAACCTTATATGAATATAATAAAGCATCTTCTGTTGCTGATTACTGTTTTTTCTCATTTTTCTTTTTTACAGGCTGGAATTGTAGTCCTTAACGGGCTTTCCCATACCCATAAAGTGGAAAACGGAAAGGTTTACCGGGGGAGTATTGCCTTGGAAAACAATGGAAACAAGCTGCAGAATGTCAAACTTTTTCTTCAGGATTTCACCTATCATTCGGACGGAACCATTCATTATTCAGCACCGGATAGCCATACCAGGACCAACTCCGGCTGGATCAGGATGAATACGAATCTGGTGATCCTTAAAGCAAAAGAAAAAACGGAAATCGTTTATGAAATTACCGTTCCGGATCAGGTATCCGGTCCCGGCAGCTATTGGAGCGTCATTATGGTAGAGCCTGTAGAAGAAATAAAACCGGATGAAAACAGGCATGGAGTGAGTATTACTTCGGTAATCCGGTATGCCGTCCAGGTAATAACGGATATCAATACCGAAAGAGCAAAGCCTGATTTACAGTTTGAAGGTATAAAGTTGGGAAAAGAAAACGGAAAGAGGTTTCTGAATGTGGCTATTGCCAACAAAGGAAATCTCTACTGCAAACCAACGGTTACCGTAGAGATTTACAATAAAACCACTGGACAAAAAACAGGTACTTTTTCCAGTCTGGCTATGGGCTTATTGCCGCAGACTTCAAAATCATTTCCCATTGATCTTGAAAAGACTCCTGCAGCAAAATACAATGCGGTTCTCATTGCCACCGATGAAGATGAAAATGCTTTTGCCCTGAATGTGGAACTAGAAGTAAAGGATGGTTAGAAAATGTATATTATATTTATTCATACTTTTTCCCGTATTTATCTTTTCGCAAAAAAAAGGTTTTGCCGACAATAAAGATGATCTGCGGCCGGGAACCACTACTTCCGTTTCCTTTACCATCGAAAACCCGGATGCCGCGATTAAAATCTATGACCTGCAGGTTATATCTGCAAGCCCGTTTATCATTCCGCTTATTACGACCGGATCAATAGAAATCCGGAGTTCCGGTAAGTATGTTTACATCGTTCCTTTAAAATTGGCTGCCGAAACTCCGCAGGGGTATTACACTGTAAGTTTAAAGGGCAGGGAGAAAAATACCGGAGAACAGTTTGAGAAGCATACCGAATTTACAGTTTCCGGTAAAAGACAAATTACAGTGACCGTTTTAGATGCTCCCGAATTCGTAAAAGCAGGAGAAATCATTACCGTTGCCTTTCTTTTAAAGAACACAGGGAATGTTACTGAAAACCTGATGCTGGAAAGCAAAAATGCGGTCATTGACCAAGCTGCAGCCATTGTTTTACGGGCAGGAGATGAAAAGATCATCAAAGTAATGAAAAATACGAGTCCGGATCTGCAGAAAAACGAATTTCAAAATGTAAACCTTTCGGTGTATGATACCGGTAATCCGAAGGAAAGTCAAAGCGCTTACAGCAGCACTCAGGTTATTGCCATAAATCCTGTAGAAGAAGACCTGTTCCACCGGCTGCCCGTTTCTTTTTCCGCGTCTTTCATCGGAATGCAGAACCGCGGGGAATATCAGGACGGATTTCAGGGTGAAATATATGGCAAAGGAAGCCTGGATAAAGACCAAAAAAATCTTGTGGAATTTCGTGCTGTCACTAAAAATCCTATAGAATTCAATTCTTTTACATCTTATGAAGAATATTTTGTGAATTATAAAAGGGATAATATTTTCGTTCATCTTGGTGATAAAAATTACTCATCTTCATTTCTTACGGAATATGCACGATACGGCCGGGGCGTGGAAATCCGGGTGGATGCTGAAAAATTCAGTTTCGGAGGATTCTACAACCATCCCAGGTTTTTCAGGGATATCCGAGATGAATTCAATGGGTATGCAAAATATAAAATAGCAAAAGAATCTGAAATTACTGCCGGGTACCTGTACAAAATTCCAAGACCGGAAAATGCAGGACTCAGTTTTTCAAATTTCAGGCTGGATTCGGATGCCCATCTGCCGTATGTGATGGGAAAATTTAAACTCAATAAAAATACAGAAATTTCCGGAGAAGCTTCTTACAGTCAAACTGCTGAAACGCATGGAAATGCTCTGATGATTCAGACCATTTTCAATTTTAATAAAATAAACGGCAATCTGATGTATATGCGGACCAGTCCGGAATATGCCGGATACTTTAATAATACGAGTACTTTTAACGGAAATTTCCAGTATCAGATTTTTAATAAAGTTAATATTATGGCCAATTACGTTCATGATGCTAAAAATTTTCAACGCGATACTGTATTTTTGGCTGCTCCGTACCGGAAATATCTCCAGTATGGAATCCAGTACCGGTATGCGAAACACGGCTCGATCATGCTTTATAATGGATTTCAGCGGTATGAAGACCGCCTGATGCCCAGAAAATTCGATTATGAAGAAAAGTTTTTCAGATTCAGCCTTGATCAGCAACTGGGAATTTTTCAGATCAATCTGCAGGGCCAGTCCGGCAAAACGGATAATCACCTTCTGGGCTTTTCCGGAAATTCCGGCTTTTATACGGCAACAGTCAGTTTTGAGAAATTCAGGACTTCATTCAATGTATTTGGGAGCTATGCGGTAACTTCGCGTTACCAACTTCCGAATCAGAAACAGGTCTATTATGGGGCACGAATATTAAGCCGCCTTTCTGATAAAACCAGCTTCAGCCTGTTTTATCAGAACAACTATATGCCTGAAGAATATTTTGCAGACCGGAATCTTTTCGAATTGCTGTTTCATCAGCAGATTGTTCCCGGTCATGAATTTGATCTTTCGGGAAGATATGCCCTGCAGCGTGGCGAATTGGAAAACAAAGATTTTATTTTCTCGCTCCGGTATACTTTACGTCTGAATGTACCGATTCAGAAAAAGGCAGAATATACCGGTTTATACGGAAACATCAGTAATCTCGGTGTTAAAAAAGTGGATGGCATCCGGCTGATGCTGGGAAATCATTTATCAGTTACTGACCGGAACGGGAATTTTGTATTTAAAAATATTGTTCCCGGCGATTATTTTCTTGAAATTGACCGTTCCACCATCCACATCAATGATATTGCCAATGTAACGCTGCCTGCTGCGCTACATCTGGGTAATCAGGAAAACATCTACAATTTCGGACTTACGGAAGCAGCAGCAATCCATGGAAGAATTGAGTATTCCGAAACCGGTGCGGAAAGTTTTGTCCATATACCGGCTGCAAAAGATAAAAAGAAAAAAGAAAACCTTATTGTAGAAGCATCGGATGGTGAACTTACGTACCGGAAAATAGTGGCTTTGGGAGCATATTTTGATTTTACCTATCTCCGCCCAGGCGAATGGAAAGTAAAGATTTACCGGAACGGCCTTGATAAAAAATATAAAATTCCGGTTGAGCATTATGATTTACACTTACAACCTGCAGAAGCTAAAAAAATTATATTTAATGTTGTAAAACAGCAGACTGAAATCAGGTATCAGCAGGAATCCATCCGCGTGAGCTATAATGAATGCACAAAACAAAGATAATATGGTAAAACTGATATTTCTTTCCGCACTGTTATTATCCGTTCAAATCTTTTCACAGACTACCGGAAGCCGAACCGTTACCTTAACGCTTCCTGTAGTAACCTTAATGGATATAGAACCTGCCGGCACCATCGCCTTTAATTACACCGCCCCCACCGAAGCAGGAAATGCCATAACTGTTCCCGCATCCAATACTACCAAATGGATTAACTATACTTCTGCCATTACAGCTTCTGGAATTGCAAGGAGAATCACCGCTTCCATTAACCAGATTATCCCGGGAACCGATATCAGAATTCAGGCAGCTGCTGCTTCAGGATCCGGCGGCGGCACTTTAGGAATTCCTTCGGCACAGGTTATATTAACAACGGCCGCACAGACCATCATCAGTGGGATCGGCGGAGCATTTACAGGAAACGGTGCCAATAACGGCCATCAGCTAACCATTACTTTATCAAATAATACGTATGCTAATATAGCGGCCCGGACAAACACGCCTATTGTTATCACTTATACCATAACTGAATGATATGCTTTTATTTTTAAAAAAATATATAAAAAAAATTACCTTATCTGTTCTTCTACTGATATGTTGGGAAATAAAGTCACAACGGACCCTGACGGTCGACGGAACAAACTGGCTTTTAAATATTCCTGTCATTACAGAAGCCGGAAATAATTATGCAGGGACTTATGAAAGTGCAGCAAATGAAATTCTGTTGACGGCAACTGTCCCACTGCTTTTGGGAAGCGGAAAAGTGAGCATACATTATGAAGCCAACCCTTTATGGAATTCAAGCCTCGTTCTGAATGCCCGGCGAACCGGTAACGGAACAACCTCATGTGCTGCCTGTACGATTACCGGCGGCACAAACTATACCATTGTCCCTTTAGCCACAGACGTTGAATTGTTCCGGATTACTGCAGTTCTTGCCTTAGCTTCCTATACTAACATCCCGGTTCAGCTGCAATTAACCGGCGTATCCGTCACCATTCCTGCCGCAACTTACAGCAGCCGCATTGTTTTTACTATAAGTGCCCTTTAAGTTGAAGAACAGGTAAGAGACAATCAGCAATCAGCAATCAGCAATCAGCAATTAGCAATTAGCAATTAGCAATTAGCAATT
>NZ_BJYJ01000024.1 GCF_007991455.1 Chryseobacterium hagamense
AATGGAGCCTCCAGAGGGATTCGAACCCACGACCCCGAGATTACAAATCACGTGCTCTGGCCAGCTGAGCTATGGAGGCATATTAAAAAGAATTCAAAAGAACGCTATTCCCTTTTTGCGAGTGCAAATATAGAACGGTTTTTTTGAATTCTCAAATTTTTCAATAACTTTTTTTAACTTTTTTTATCAAGCCATTTCTTTTTTCTTGATTAATAGCTTTTTAGCGGCATCCACGCAGGAATCCAAACTTTCTTCGAATGAGCTGCTGGTCTTTTTTACTACGATATCGTCTCCCGGAATGGCCAGAATAAGCTCGGCCGTTTTATTCGCTTTGTCCGAGGCATTCTCTACTTTTAGAATTACTTTGCAATCCTGGATCTTGTCGTAAAAAGTTTCCAGTTTGCTTACTTTTTTTTCAATGTGTGATTCTAGTGGTTCGTGTGGAGTTAAACCAATTGATTGTACGGTAATCTTCATAAGTCGTCATTTTTTGAAGCTCTTGGATGAGCCCGATTAAAAACTTTTTTCAATTGTTCAATATTGGCATTCGTATAGACCTGCGTGCTCGCAAGGCTGGAATGGCCCAATATCTTTTTTACTTTGGATATCTCTGCCCCATTGTCCAGAACGTGCGTTGCAAAGCTGTGCCGCAGGATATGGGGACTTCTTTTTTCTTTGGTTGTTACGAGACTAAGGTACTTATTCACCAGCAGATAAACAAATTTTTCCGTAAGTTTTTTGCCTTTCTTATTTACAAAAAAGTACGTTTTGTACTCTTCCAACGGGTTTCTTGTCTCTGCATAATTTTTCAGCAGATCCGAAAGTTCCCCCGAAACCGGGATGTATCTTTCTTTGTTCCCTTTCCCGATAATTTTAAGTTCGTTTCCGCTAAGGTTTACGTTTTCAAAAGTCATACCACAAAGCTCCGCCTTCCGGATTCCCGTCTGATACAGCACTTCGATTACGCATTGGTCCAGTACCTCATGGGGTCCCTCAAAAACCTGGTCGTTAAGATTTTGCATTTCCTCTTCCGACATCGGAATCTGCTTTTCCGGATAGAATTTTAATGACGAAATATTTTCTACCGGCGAAACTTTGATCTCCCTTATTTTCAGAAGAAAAAGGTAAAAGCTGCGGAGTGAAGACAGTTTCCGGTTGATGCTCCTTTTGGAGATGCCCTTCTCGCTGAGATCGACGATGAAATTGCGGATGATTTTCTTATCGGCTAATATCAGGTCTTCGGAAGCTTCCGTTCTCAGATAAAAGCCGGAAAAATCCTCAAGATCTCTCCGGTAGCTTGTAATGGTGTGCGGAGAATACCGTTTCTCCAGCTCTAGGTAGTTCAGGAATTTGTCCAGCATCATGAAGTATATAAAAACAAAAATTCACTCTTCAAATATAATCATTTAAAGAGTGAATCCTGTATGTGGGTAAGAAAATTCTTAAGCCTGTTCTTCCTTGCTAAGATTTCTTTGCTTGTGAGCAGCCTTTAATCTTGCTTGTCTTAAAGTTACAGAAGGCTTGATAAATGCTTGTCTTGATCTTAATTGACGAACAGTTCCTGTTTTATCAAATTTTCTTTTATATTTTTTTAATGCTCTGTCGATGGATTCACCATCTTTTACTGGAATTATTAACATATATTACATCTCATTTTGGATTGCAAAAATAAACATTATTTGTGAAACTGCAAAACTTTCTTTAATAAATTGAGAATGAGGTTAGATAAATGGTGAGGATAAGGAAGCGTTGGGAAATCAGGATTTTATTTTAAGAGGGTTGTTTATTCTCGCGCAGATACCGCAGATTTATTTGTAATTATGTCGGCGTAATCATAGCAACTCTACAGCACCTATATAAACCCACCTTAAATCCCTTAAAATAAAAACAATAAATATCCCCTCCTCCGGAGAGGTGGCAAAATTCAAAGAATTCTTGACGAGGTGGTTTCAAGAAAAATCTCTTTTGAAACTCTGAACAAATGGTCAAAACAGGTTTCACTTTCCTGCAACGCCAGACTTTTTTTTACTACAGTGCTATTAATGAGTAAGAACCGGTTTAAAATTTTTAACATTAAGGAATTAAGTTCTTTTAGCCTGGGAACATCAAAGTATGGTCTGCCCGCCGGTATTCAATTCATTCACTGAAATCATTGTATTAAAGTGAAGAATAAACAAAGTTTATTTTAATTCAGAAAATTAAGAGAAACAACAAAAATTTTTCTAAATCACAATCTAAACAAGCTTTAAGGCAAACAAAGCCGCTCTACTTATTAAGGAAATATAAGATAATCATCTTATCTTTCGGCTCATTTAATCTATTCACATCTTTTACAAGCCTCCCCTTAATCTTCTTCATCCAAATAAACTTTGTTTATTCTTAACCTTAATATTGAGAAACACACCTTAAATCCTTAATGTTTAAATAAGCTGTTTGTCTTTTTAAGTAAAATGTGTTTGCCTAATTCTATAAAAATACTTTTTCTAACCTTCCTATAAAAAACCTAATACCTCATCATCTAAAATTTACCAGGATCAGTCTGTTCTAAAAATTTCACAATCAGCATCAAAGCGGTTTCAAAAAACCACTTATTTAAAAAAGCCGGTCCATTTCAGTTATATTGGAACAATTTTCGTATCTTTGCTTTCACTTTATTTATGGGGTTGACTGGTTTCGACAGCAAGGTCAATGGGTAAGTAAGCATGCAGAGAACCGTAGCGCGATCTCTTAAATCCCTTGCTACAAAATTTTAACTGGCAACGAAGAGTTCGCTCTTGCAGCTTAATATCGAAGTATAGTAGATCAAGCGTTTTCCCGAAGATTTCAGTAAGGAAGCAAGATGTCCCACAAAAGCCCTGTTCTGCGGCGTTTGATCCTGGGATATAGGAATGCAGGAATAAGTCTCGCTTCGCTTCGCGGCGGGATCGAAAATCTCAGAAGATAAGCTGGAAGTTGGGTGTCTGCTCTCTGCCTCCAGTCGAAAACCAATAGCAGAATAAGCATGTAGAAAGCTTATGTATTGCTTGTTTGGACGAGGGTTCGAATCCCTCCAACTCCACTTTTAAACTAAAAGAGAATTTGTAAATTATTGAATTTTAAATAATTACATTTTCTCTTTTTTGTTTTTGTACCCAAAATTGTACCCAAATTTTTAAAATGTACTTTTTTGAATCTGTTTGAATTTAATTAAACTTATTTGAATTTTGAGAATACAATAGTTTTATAATAATACAAATATACTATGATTTAAAATAATGCCCATTACTTTCAAAATAATCATACATTATACTCCGTGCTGTTGCTTCCCAATCAATTACAACCCAATTAGGAATATTAAACTTGTCATCTTCATAAAGCCATTGTACAAAATCTTCATCACTGGAAAATTCGCCGTAATAAAAATTGTTTACATACTCATATAGGCTTTGAAAATCCATTTTGCCTAAACAATCTAAACACGCTTCGTAAACTTCTACATCATGCCCTGAATCATTGATTTGTTCCAGAACATAGTATATATCTTTTGATATATGGCACTCGCTCAATAGCCCCAGTTTTTCCAGAATCGGACATTCAAAGTCCTGAAACATAAATTCTGGTTCATATTCATCAGAATGCAGCTCATACATTGCTTTTTGTAATTCTTCAAAATCAGAATAGTCTGAAAGGTTCAGCCATTTGCCGTAAAGGCTTCCGTTGTTATATTTAGCATACGTGCCACAATAGATACTAGCAGTATCAAGACAATTTGTTAACTTTGTCATGTTGATAAGTTTTAAGGTAGATTTAAAATTTATTGATTCGCCTAGCAGTACGCCAATACTTCTAGGCATTTTTGTTTTTATATTGAACCTTGTACCGAAAGACACAAGGCTAAAGTAGCTTGTAAAGATGCATAAATATACAATAAAATCATGATAACCACCAGTTTTTCAAGCACTTTTCATCCAAAATATCAACATCTGTTAAAAAATTTTTAATCATTCGGAGTAACAGGAAAATGAAAATAAGCGTCAAAAAACAAAAATCTTTGATGGGGGAAGATTGGAAAAAACGAACCACTCCCCCACCCACTTTCTTGGTAGTATCCTCTGTCTCGATGCCTATATTAAAATTATGAGATACAACATAGGGGTATGTTTTATAGTAAAAGTTTGGCGGGATGGTGTAATTAGTAGACTAAGTATTATATATTAAAGGTTTTGTTGCTTAGTAAAATCAAACAGCATCTGAAAACATGACATAATATTTATCTCATTGAGTTTATATAAAAGATTGTTTTTGTTCTTAGCTAAAGTTAATTTGTATATTTATTTTAGTAAATTATTTATCATGAAAGAACTTGAAGGAATAGTTAAATTCTACCTGAATAATGAAACCAACAATGCTCTTCTTATTACGGGTGAGTATGGAATTGGAAAAACATATTATTATAAAGAAATTCTCTCAAAACAGATTATGCAGACTGAAACCTATCATGACGCAAGTAAGAATTATAAACCAATTTTAGTTTCTTTATTTGGATTATCAAACCTTGAGGATATTCAAACTCAGATATTCGTAACACTATATCCTATTCTAGACAATAAAAAAGTTAAGATAGGTGCTGCCATCGGAAAGACCCTTTTAAAAGCTATTATGAATTTTAAAGATTGGAGCGACTATTATGAAATTGTATCAGAAGCTGGAATCAATAAAAAAGATTTAATAAATTTCAATGACTTAGTTATTTGTTTTGATGACTTGGAACGCGTGAGTAGTAACTTTCAAATTGAAGAATTAATTGGTTTCGTAAACTCGCTAACAGAAGGTAATAACGCTAAAATAATAATTATAGCTAATGAAAACCAACTTGAAAAAGAAAAATTTAATCATTTAAAAGAAAAAGTTATTGGTAATACCATTGAATACATTCCTGATATTGAAAAAACTTACAATAGCTTAATTGTGGAGAAGTATAGTGGGATGCCGACTTATAAAAAGTTTCTTGAAGAAAAAAAAACATATATTCTCAAGAATTTTACACCTTTCACGAAAAATATTCGCACCTTATATTTTATCTTCACATATTATCATAGTATTTATTCTTATCTAAGTTTAAATGCTATCACTCATAAATTTGTTGATGAAAATTTAAAAACAATTTTTAATTTAACATTAAAATTCACTATAACAATTGCATTGGAATTCAAGAAAGGCGATATTAAGTATAGTGACAAAAAAGAGGTAGACAACTCCCAAATTGACATCTCTGATATCTCACTAAATAAAATATCCATCAAAAGATATAATCAAAATAGTCCATCAGAGGAAAATAAATCTTACAAGCAAACTTTGATAGAAAATTATTATGCAGATGAACAATATGTTTATTTTGAGTCCATTTTTGATTATATAACAGGTGGTAACATTTTGGATGAAAAATTACTACTAGAAGAGTTAAAAACTTTTTATAAAGTCAGCAATGATGTTATACCTTCACATTACAAAATATATAATAAACTTAATTATCCTGAGGTCTTCAATTTAAACAATACGGATTATTTAAAATTAACCAAAGAATTGCTAAAATTTTCTGATGAAGGGCTTTACAATATGAGTGATTACACAACGATTTTTTACTTTATTGCTAGATTTAATAATCCATTAAAATTTAGTTCCTTAATCGATATAGAAAAACGTGTTATTAAGGGGCTTAGAAAAGGCATAAAAAATTACAACTATATTCCAAATATTAATTATTTTTTAACTATCAATCCAGATGCGAAATTTTTCGATAATTACAATAATATAAAAAAGGTCATTTTAGACATTAATGATGAGAAAAAGAAAATTCTAGACAAAATTGAAAATGAAAGATTGCAAAAATTATATAGTCAGGATTGGGAAAGTTTTCAAGAATATTTGTTAACTAAAGATTATCAACCTGTACTAAATTTTTTTGATGCAAAAAAGTTTAGTAGATTTTATATTAATGCAGAAATATCTACAAAATGGAAGATTAATTCATTACTAAAGCATCGCTACAGACAACACATGTACGAAGTTTTGTTTGATGAACTACCTTTTCTAGAGACTATCCAATTAAAAATTCACGAAAAATTGAATCGAAATTATAAGAACGGTTTGGAATTCTTTGTATATGATGATTTTAATAACACCCTCAAAGACACTATTAATAATATCAAAAATTTCAAAGGAAATTAACCTTGACAATCTACAAATTTAAGAATAGCTAACAGTATACAAACTTCAAACAACTTTTAATATAGATTCATATAGTTCACGAAATTTCATATTTTTGTAGCTGAATTTTATCGAAAAATATAAAGCGTTAGCTTTTATTCTGTTAATAGGAAATCTCGCAAATTAACTAAAGTTACACAGGATAAACAGTTGATGCCTCCACCTATGGCGTGGAGGCTATTCTTGTTTGTGTAACACGGTTTCGCGAGAACCTCCTATTTACAAATTAAGTTTAGTCCTTCACGCTTTCTGTATTATTAATACTCACTTCAGGAGGGCAAGTGAATAAAAACATTCACTATGAAAAAGTTTATCCTTTCCGCATCTTTGTTAATCGGAATTTCTTGTTTTTCTCAATCAGTTACTAAAAAGTATAATTCATTTTATGACAGATATGAGTATTTTGACCCAAACGGAAATATGATTAGCTATGAAAAGTATAACAGTTTAGCTAAACAATGGGAAATGTACAATGTTGATGGTTCAAACATTTCAAGCAATACTAGGCAACCCACACAATATCGTGACCCACAACAATTAAGCATTTCAGGCTTAGGAAATGCAATGACAGCAAAGCAAAACAAATATGACAATAATGTTCAGCAAGTTCAGAATACCGTAAACTCAATATCTCATCAAATCAATAATTTAAATGTAACTGACGAACAAAGGCAACTTATACACGATACTTTTCAAAAAAGCTGTGTTAATGAAGTAAATCGAACAAGAATTAATTACTCATCAGCCAATGAAACCAACCGTGTTATACAATGGCTGTATGATTCTGTAAATACCATTATTAAAAATGTAACAGCTTCTTCCCGTGTCAGCTCTAATAATAACAGTAGTAATTATCAAAACAATTCTTCAAATGATTATAGTAGTGATAGCAAGATAAAAGCTAATTATGGCAGAACATTACCTGTCTATAATATTGCCATTTTTGATAAGAATAATCGCAGACTAAAAGACGAAACGATTATTACTGATTCTTATGTAATTATAAATGAAAATCGAATTGATTTCAAAAGGGCTGATGGATTTGTCACTTATAGAGATTTTTATAATAAGGTTTATAATGAGCAAAAAAAAGGTTATACATATTCATCAACTACAGGCGCCGTGTTTATACATGATGATTTAAAATATATTGAATTTTTCACTAATAATTTAGGAGAGGGAGAAAATTACACTTATTACATAACACCATCTGGGAATAGGTAATAAAATTTATTTTAGATATTGTATTGAAAAATTTTCAAACAATTTTCAAATAAAATAATTAGTATATATTACATTGCACATCTATTATAGAGTTTAGCCTTGACCATACTGGTTGAGGCTTATCTATTTGTCAATAAATATAAATGAAGCGTTTGGAGAAAAAATATACAAGATAATCTTATATTATAGAAATCTAATCGGAAGTAAGAGGAAAAACTTTCCGAAAAATAAAATATAGTAAAAATACGGATAATTAAATCATGGGTTTTAACGATATTGTCGTATTAAAAAACTATTCGAAAGTAGATAATTATAACTTACCCGTTTTTGATAAACAAGATTATATTGTCAATACAATATTTACATTAAATATTTGTGATTTAATAATAGTAATAATACATAATACATTCAATTTATGATTACATTTCAAGATAAGGTAAAAATTAGGCGAGTATTTTTTCATGAGTTGGGGCACTATATATCAGCCAAATTGAATCAAAAATATTATACAGGTTTTGGTTCGGAATATATCAAAATTTACCCTTGTGAAAATAAATTTGATGAATTTTGTGGAAAAACAGAACCCAATATACCTGCTGATTATGATAATAGTAGTATATTTTGGGAGAGAATAGCCGAAGCTCTTATAAGTTCAATTTATGGTTGTATTTTTCAATCTTATTTTTCTAATAGTTCCACATTGGATTTTTGTTTTGAGCACTTTGGTGTTGATGATATGTTAAAGCATAACGGAATAATTGCTAATCATAGACTAGGGCACTATAAAAAATTTCAATTAAATCAATTATATAATCGGCATTATCAGGAAATTTTCACCAGTAATATTCTAGACGAATTAAGGACAATTGATTATTTAGCCCTCTTAATTCCAATTGAGAATGAATTTGATTCATTTTTTGTAAACTTAATTGAATTAGATAACGACTTAAAAGAATTCGTTGAAAACTATTGTGACTTTTACCAAAAATTTGTTGATGATGTTAGAAAGATAATTATTGAAAAGTAATTGCTCTTTGATAAATATTAACAATTTTTATATCTTGGTATAATTTAATGCAGTTATGATAAAAGATTTACAGGTTAGTTATCTGAATAACCTTAGAAATTCAACTTCAGTTATTAAAACCTTAGGAGATATTTTTAAAGAAATTGAAAGTGAAAAAATTAAACTAACCACTCTAGAATTAAATGAACTCTATAAATCAGGAAGCGAATTATATTCGGTTAAGAAAAAAAATCTTCCTGTTGTTACTTTTTGTGCCTTATTTGAACAAAATAATCGAAAAAAAGAAGGAATCATAAACTATAATCACCTATTAGTAATTGATATTGATAAATTAGATACTAAGCTAGTTGAATCTGTTAAAGACATTCTCAATGCCGATAATTTTGTAAGTGCTAATTGGGTTTCACCATCGGGAGCGGGACTAAAAGGGCTTATTAAACTAAAATTTAATAATGTTCAATTAACTAATGAAAATATAGACTTCCATCATAAAAGAGCATTCAAAAAAGTTTCTGCTTACTTTTTAGAAAAATATAATATTGAGCTTGATAAAAGTGGTAATGACTATACAAGGTTATGCTTTATCTCATTTGATGAAAACATTACCGTAAAAAATTTATACTCTGAATTTGAAGTTAATCCTGATGAGTACGTAGAATCGATAAATCAATCGGCATCTAAGACAAAGATAAATGTTAATAAAAATTTAGGTGCAGCAAATAAGTTTACATTACATAATTCTATTGGAAAAAATTCTCAATCTAATAAAAGAGAGATACTAAAAATCATTAATTTTCTTATAAGAGAAAAAAAGTCTATAACCCATTCTTATGATGAATGGCTAAGAGTGGCATTTGGAATATCTAATACATTTACTTTTGATTTAGGAAAAAAATACTTTATTGAGTTAAGTAAAATGGATGAATTGAAATTTAATGAACCTGAATGTTTAGCAATATTAGAAGAATGTTATTATAATTCAAAAGGAACAATTAACTTTAACACTATAATTCATTTAGCTAAAAACAAAGGTTACAAATAATAGCTAATAGAGAGTACCTAGACAACGGTTAAGATTAAATTAACAGGTTGTTAGTGTTGACACTGTAATCAAGATTGGAATAAGTGGCAGGAACTTCAAAGACTTTGTCAGTATTTATGGTTAAAAATTCAGGGACTCTCTATGTAGCTACAAATAATTTTAAAAAATGTTAGAAGATTATTTTTCTTATAAAAAAATACTAATTTCAATTTGTAAAATCAGAGCTAAACAAGCCAAACTAAGAAGTAAAAAACACTTGGTTCACCTTCTTTCGTCCGACGTTAGGACAAATTATCATCTAAATCATAAGAAAAATCAAAATAAAATTAATAAAGATTTAGAATTACTAAATTCTATTTTGCCACCACGTAGAAAGTGGAAAACATTAAAGAAAGACAGGAGATATATCAATAATCATCAAAAAATAGATAGTATACAATATAATACTGAAGCCATATTAGAAACAGTAAGATACTATAAAGATAAGCATCCTAATGAGCCATTTATAATTAACTTAAATAAGTTTATCAAAGATATTCAAGATTCTATTCTTAACCCTAATTTTAGCCTTATAACTCCCCAAATAATACCACAAGCTAAAAGTAAAGGTCAATCAAAATGTCGCCCAATTGCAATGTTTAACTTAAAAGACAGGATTATAATAAGTCTAACAAACCAATATTTATCTCAATTTTTTGATGAACATTTTTATTCAGAATCTCACGCATTTCGACCAAAACGATTTTATGATGACAAGACAATAGTTACTTCCCATCATCATGCAATAGATTCAATATTGAAGTATAGGTCAAATTATAAGGGAAAAAAACTATATGTTAGTGAATGTGATATTAGTAAATTTTACGACTCGGTAAATCATACAATTGTAAAAAAATGCTTTAAAAAGCTAATAGCTCAAAGTAGTTCAAGCATTGATTCCAATGCAGAAAGAATCTTTTATAAATATTTGGATTCTTATTCATTCGTTCATAATGTCAAAATTTATAATAATAAAAAGAAATATTCTGCATATTGGGAACAGCATAAAATTAGTGATGGTCACTTTGGATGGATTGATAACGAACTAAAAGAACTCAAATATTATAAAAACATTAATCGTAATCGAATAGGAGTTCCACAAGGCGGTGCAATCTCAGGCTTGATTGCTAATATGGTATTACATTTTGCAGATATTGATTTATTAAAAAATAAAGATAATAAATTGCACTACGTAAGATTTTGTGATGATATGGTAATTATTCATCCTTATAAAAAACAATGTAAAGAATATTATGATATATATACTAGAAGTTTAAAAAAGCTTAAACTTGTTCCACATCCATCAATAAATTTTAATTTCCAAAATAGAAACACTTTTAAAGAATTTTGGTCTGAGGAAACAAAATCAAAAAGTCCTTACAAATGGTCATATTTATCTAAAAACTCAACAAGATG
The DNA here is from genome assembly GCF_007991455.1 of Chryseobacterium hagamense. Lineage (GTDB taxonomy): Bacteria > Bacteroidota > Bacteroidia > Flavobacteriales > Weeksellaceae > Chryseobacterium > Chryseobacterium hagamense. Next base: position 10,995 of record NZ_BJYJ01000024.1, read on the forward strand.
GATTGGTTTTGTTGGATATGAAATTTCCTATAACAATGAAATTAGAGTTAGAAAAAGGTCATTAAATAAAGAAAAATCTAAACAAAGAGAACTTGTTGAATTAACACTAAGCAGTCTAAAAAATGGACAAAGAAAATCCAGAGATACAGTTATAGAGTCAGTATGTAACAGACTTATAGGAATGTCGGTTGGTAGAGTTAGTATGAAAAATTTCACTCAAATAGAAAACGATTTTTGTTGGGCAAAAGGTTTCAATCGATTATCTAAAAATAATCATATTGCTAAACAATTGAAAAATTTAGATAAATATAGAAGTAAACAAATTGCCAGATTAAAACGAGAACTTTCAAGTGCAAATAATAAAAAAGAAGTCTTTATACCTAAATTCTTATTTAGTTGTATTCCTAAGATTTCAATATTTGATTCCGAAGAAATTCGTAAAGAATTAGTATCACTCAAAATATTGACTTCTAGATTTAAGTTAACAGCCTTAAAATATGATGAAATTTGCGAAGATAGTTTCAATTTAAAACTTAGTAATAAATATCTTGTTAATGAAAGACTTATATTAAAAACTCTAATATCCTTTAAGGACAAAGAAAGAAATGTAAATTATTACGGAAAACCTTTTAGTTATTACTTCAATTTGATAGAGAAGAAACCACCCTATTAATTACGCAATTAATTGTTATTAAATACCATTTATAGCAATTATAGTTAATTTAAAAATTACGATATTTGACAAGATAAACTATAAATATTCTAATTAGTTGGAACAAGCACATGAATAGAATTCAAATAGAAGGCTACAAATCAATTAAAACACTCGATTTAGAATTAGCACCAATAAATATTTTAATTGGTGCTAATGGTAGTGGAAAAAGTAACTTTTTATCTTTTTTTGAATTATTAAGTAATATATATAATAGGAATTTAAGACAATTTGTTTCATTAAGAGGTGGGACAGATAAGTTTTTACATAAGGGAGATAAATTTACAGAAGAGATAAAAACAAAACTAACATTTCCAAAAACAAATGGATATTCTTTTACATTAAAACCTGGTGATGATGGATTTATTTTTGTCCACGAAGGGCTGTGGTATGATAATCCTTTTATGGAAAACCCTGTTGAAATAGCTTCTTTTTCTTATGAATCAAAACTTATTTACAACTCAAAACCAAGAGCAAGATATATAAGAAATTATTTAACATCATTACAGAAATATCACTTTCATGACACAGGAGATAATTCTCCCTTTAATAAATCTTCAAATATCGAAAATGATGATTTTTTATTGTATGATAAAGGGCAAAATATCGCATCATTTCTTTTTTCAATTTATGAAAACAATAGGCAAGTCTATAATTTCATAATTAAAACCATCCAATCAATTGCACCATATTTTTTAGACTTTATTTTGCGACCAGATGAAAATAATAATATTAAATTAAGATGGCAGAGTAGTCATTCTTCAACTATATATGGTGTTAATGATTTATCTGATGGTACTATAAGGTTTATTGCACTAACAGTATTGTTCATGCAACCAAATCTACCTCACACAATAATTATTGATGAACCTGAATTAGGATTACATCCTTCAGCTATTGCAAAATTAGCAGGAATGATTAAATCTGTTTCTAAAAAAAATTGCCAAGTAATTGTCGCTACACAGTCTACAGATTTAATAAGTCATTTTGAACCAGAAGACATTATTACAGTCGACCAGATAAATGGCGAAAGTATATTTGAGAGACTAAATAGTAAAACATTAAGTAAATGGCTTGATGATTTTACTATTGATGATTTATGGAAAAGAAATATAATTACTGGAGGGCAACCTAATTTTGAGTAACTAGACTGAAAGAGAAAATGTTAAGACTTATTATAATTTGTGAAGGACAAACTGAACAAGCTTTCTGCAAAACTATTTTATATCCTTATTTTTTAAGTAAAAAAATATTGATACAATCTCCAACTATAAAACACACAAAAGGAGGAATTGTAAAATGGGATATTCTTAAAAAACAAATAGAAACTCATTTACTTGAAGAAAACAAAACCTTTGTTACTACTCTAATAGATTATTATGGAATTTACGGTAAACATTCATTCCCGAATTGGATTGATTGCGAAAAGATTGTAGATAAAAACGATAGAATGACAGAAATAGAGAAAGCTATGAAAGATGACATTAATAACTCATGTAATCATCGTTTTATTCCATATTTACAATTACATGAATTTGAGGGATTACTATTTAATGAAATAGATATTTTCTACTCTCAAATTCCTAGTGCAGATTTAATTGGAGAAGCAGAACTAATTAAGACTTTTAAAGATTATTCAAATCCTGAAATGATTAATAATAGTAGAGAAACATCCCCTTCTCATAGATTAGATAGAATCATTAGTGGTTATAATAAAATTGTCCATGGAGATATACTAGCTGAGGAAATAGGCTTGGAAAGGATGAGGAGCAAATCTCCTAGATTCAACAACTGGATTCAATCACTTGAGCAAATTAAATAAGACCTTATGCCTTTGTGCATAAGGCTTTTTTTTAATGTATCATTACGTCTTTTCATAATAGAGAATTAAAAAAAATAATTAAATTGTTAAGAATTTTAATTATAAAACTTAAATAAAAACGAAATGGTAATTACAACAGCAATAGTAACATCTTTACTATTAAATTTAGCACAAAAGGGACTTGAAAAAGCATTTGAGACAGGTGGTGAAAAAGCCTCTGAGGGAGCTATAAATTGGGTTAAAGGCCTATTTTATAAAAATGATGAACCTAAAAAAGCCCTTAAAGAACTTCAAGACGACCCAACCAACGCGAGTAAACAGGAAATCGCCAAAGGTATCATTGAAAATAGTATTGAAGACAATGAGGACAATTTGAAATATTTTGAAGAATTAATTAAATATCTTCCAAAGACAGAAAGCACAATATCAAATAGTAAAAATGTTGTTACTGGAAATATATCTACAGGAGGCAACTCAATCGTTGGTGATGGCAATACAATAAATTAACAACAATGGGCGAAAATGTCGTAAATGCACCTATAAATACAGGAGGTAATTCTATCGTAGGAAATAACAATACTATTAATCAATTTATTAGTGGTTTAGAAATATTGGTTCAGGAATATAAAGACCAATTAACAAAAATCTCTACTTTACTTTCTGAATTTAAGCCTAAAACAGCTTTAAGCTTATTACAAGAATTAGAAAATAGAATTATTGATAAAAATATAGACCAAAAAGATACTTTAAAAGCAAAAATTTTATATTTAAAAGGTTTATGTAAATCAGAAATTCAAACATTTACAAAAGAAAATTCTGCAATGGATTTTGTAAATGCGTATAATTTAAACAAAAGTGACAATAATTTTAGGGATAGAGCATGTTTTGAGTATCTTAATCTAGCCGAAGATGAAAAAGCAAAAACATTAGCTGATGAAATTTTAACAATTGAAGAATTTAATGTTTCAGCATGGTATGTAAAATGTATGCTTTTAGATGATTTATCGGAAATTACGAATATTTTACCTAAAACATTAAAGAATAATAATGATTTTAATAGCTCCTTGATTATTAGGATTCTTAAAGTTGAGGATATTAAATCATTTGAAAATTTAAAAAAATATGGTCTTGAGTACAATTTTGATATTAATCAGTTCACAGAGTTAACCTACGAAAATAAAACTAAGTGGATAATAAATATAAATTTACTTTTAGATAAATTCTTTTCTGAATTTCCTTTAAGATATATTTCAGGAAACACATTTATTTCAGAAAGAAATCCAAGTATAGATAATACATTAACATTACTTGAAAAATACATTTTTACTTTAAATACCACCGAATTAGCTGATTCCATAACAGTTTATGAATTTTACTATTATTATCTGAAATATTTGTTAGAAAATAAAAATGAAGATTTTGAACAATTGGAATCAAAATACAAAAACTTGTCAGAAGTAAATTGGTCTCTTACTGTATGTATGTGTCAAGCTCTAAATCATAAAGAAAAGTTTACCGATTCATTAAGTATTTTAGACGACTATGCTACAAGGACAAATGAGCACATTGCAGAGTACTACATATATAAGTCTGTTGTTCTAGGTATTTTAGAAAGGTATGATGAAGTTGAAGAAATGTTAATGAACTATTTAGAATTAAAACAAATTTTGGACGACACAGCAGTTCTAAATATTTTCTCAACATTTCTCAATATTCAGAAAAAAAATTGTAATAAAGAATTGTTTCAGAGAGAGCATGCTGAAATGATGAAAATGCAATATGCTTCCGAAGACCTTAAAAAACTTGTAGATGCTACTTTAAAAATTAATTTTTTAGAAGAAAAAAGCGAAGATGTTATACAGCAGTTAAGGGAAATTAAAAGTATAAGTTTTAATTTATCTGAATGTAAAAGTCTTGTGGCAAGAAATTTTGAAGAACTAGGATTAAGGTCAGAAGCTATCAAGTACTTGGAAACTTTCATTGATAAAACTAAAATATCAGATGAGCTTAGGTTGTATATCCATTTTTTAATAAATCAACTTTATGATAAAGATGATAATGAGAGAAGATATAATGAACTGCTTGAGCTATTAAGATTTTGGAGAGAAAATAGCGATTATGTTGATGAAGAGTTTTTACGAATTGAACATAATTTATATAGTAATATTAATGACTTGGATAATTTAGAAATTGTAGATAGTCTCTTATATCAGTATTTTCCTGAAAATGAATTATATCTTTTTCATTATATATTAATTTTGGAAAAGAAAAAAGTCTTTGATAAAATATCTCAAATTTCTAATAATCTTAAAAGCCACTTTGAAGATGAAGTTAGTGGAGTAAATATTTGTATTATTTTATTAAGAAATAAAATTAATGTCTCGAAGGCTTTTTCCTTATTATATAATCTAGCACAAGACAAAAATAACATAAAAGCTAGAAAAGCTTATTTTACTCATTCATTAATTATAAATGACTTCTTTGAAAAATTTGAGGAAGTTAGGATTGGTAACTGGGTAGAATATAATATTGATAATACCACTCACAAAATACAAATTACAAAAGATGAAGGGCTACAAGGAAAATTTATTGGTCGTAAAGTCGGTGATACATTCATTGAAATTACGAAAATGGCAGGACTTAATAAAAACATTCAAATATTAGATATATATAATGATGCGGTAAAACTATTCAAAGATATTTCGGAAGAGGCGCACAATCCATTGAACGAACTTGGTTTTGAATCATTAAATCTTCCACAAAAAATTGAGGACTTTGAAGAATTTCTAATGAGTCACTTTGGAGCAAGAGGTAGTGAGGAAAAAAAATTCAGAGAATCACAATTAAATGATTACTATAATTGTCGAATTGGTTTTTTAGAAATTACTCGTTCTGTATTTAAAGATGACTTTATACAAGCATACAATCATTTAACTAATGATAATAAAGGTCAGTTTACAACAGTTCCTAGTTCATTAATTAACAATTACACCACTGAGGAATATGGATTAGATATAAGTGTAATCCTTTTATTTTATTTTTTAGAAAAAGAATTTGGATTTAAATTTATTCACAAATTTAAAATCAATTACCAAACAAAAGAACATGTTGAAAAAGAAATTTTAGAATTAAAAAACTCACCAGTTTCAACTTTATCAGTAAATATTACTTTAGAAAAAATAGAGAGATATATTTTTCCAGATGATATAAATGACAGAAGAATAGAGTTTTTGGAAAGTGTTTTGAAATGGATGGAGGATAATTGTGAGGTTGATATGGTGATTGAAAAATTAGAAGTATATCCAAAATTCACAATGGAGACACAGGACAATTCTGATTTTATGAAAAACTTTGTCGATAATTTTTATATGTCATCTAGAGAAAAATTTAGATTAATAAGCAGTGACATATCTTTATTTGTCTACAAACAAAACAAAAATATCTATAATAATCAATTGAATCCTGAACAATATCTTAAAACTTTTTATTCTGACAAATGTGATGAAACTTTTTACAGACAACTTCTAAAATGGAATTATTTAGGAATTGACATTAATTTAAACGTTTTGAAAAATGAATTTTTTGATTTGTTAGGTGGTAAAGAAAATTACTATTCTAAAGCTGTGGAAAATTTGCAATTTTCAGTTTGCTCCAATCAGCAAATTATATATATATGCAGTAAGTTTCTAAAAGAAGTCTACTTAATTATTTCCATGACTATCGAAAATAAAAATAGATATGCACTTGACCTTTTTGCTAGTAATTTTAATCTAATGCCTGGAGAAATAGTTAATTTGTATGAATCAGTTCTAAGAAGTGAATTCAAGCTACTAGGCGATTATTATGATAACGTGCTGTCACAGTTTAAATTAGCTAAAAAACTGTATAGTTAAATCGATAAATTAATAAGCCCCGATTGATAAAACATAGTCAGGGTTTATTATTTATATTATCTCCAAATTTTTTGAGTCATATTCGGAACATAACCAATCTCACGGATAAATATTTTATGCATTAATTCATAAACTTGGTCTAAATCTGATTCTTTTACCACTAAGCAATCATGCAATGTAAAAAACGGAATCTTTCTTTTAAAAGTATTGTTTATCTCTCGAGCAATTGTGTGAACCATAAAATAAGATTCTAATTGAAACAGCAAATATGAAAGTCTTTTATGTCTTTCAGACGGCAGAACACCCTCAAATTTTACTCTTTTAAACTTTTTGGTAAGTTCATATATCTTAGGAAAATGATTGTAAAATACGGCTTGTTCCTTTATATAATATTTAGGATGCGCAAAAAGCATAGCTAAGAATTTATTTTTAGTATATTTTCTTAGGTCGTCTTCATCACCATCAAATTGCCTGTTAAACATCATTTCAAAACTTGATTCAAAGTTCGGCAAGTTCATAAAACTGTCTTTAAAGTACTCATAAAGTTCATTATTCAGCACAAGTTCCCTGAAATCTGCTACCTCCCTGTCAGAAGGCTTTACCAAAGATTCTACTATCATATAATGATAGAGTATATCCTGACTGCATAGCTGTGTGCATAGTATCCCCGCCTTAGTCTCCCTGCTGATAGTAGGAATAGAGAGTATATAGGACAGGAAGAATGGGATTGAGGACGACAAATCGACTTCCGCCAGATTCTCACTATCATATTTCAGATACTTTCTACATAATTTAGAAAAAGATGTTATAGCGGTATGCAATCTACCGTCCGTTTCAGGCTTGTTATAAAAGTTAAAACATCCATTTTTAAAATCTATTACTCTTTGAGCGTTCAAAAGATACTTGTTATAGTCTCCCGTCTGCAAATAGTCCATATAAAGCTCATTTAATGCTGATTCTGCATCTAATTCAAAGCGAGACACATCAAAGTAACCTCGTGTAAAGTCAAATCGTTTCCGAACGGTATTATCAATCTGAGGTGCATTAATTTTGATGATTTTACGAGCGAAAGTTTTGTCAGTGATACAATACATTTCTAATTCACCATCCCCCCAATAATATTTAGGTAAGTGATAAGCATAGCAACCACCTGGCTTATAATTTCGCTTCCAAAGCATCCGCCCCTCACCCCCGAAATCCCGATAAAGATAATTTATATTCTGTTTAGAATTTCTGTAAATAGATTGATTAATTTCTGAGCATCGTGGGATAAAATGATTTATTACTGATTCAAAGCTGCCGTATTCTTCAGTATCTTTTTTGCATGATTCTTTAATAATGTCGGAGATAAAATAATAACAATAATCTACGCTTAATTTAAAATCAGGCGGGAATTTAGACAATCTTTGTTCTAAACTTAGATGTTTGGGTATTAAGACATAATATTGACTCATAATAATGTTATAAAAAGGGAATAAAAAGGGCTGTACACAGCTTTTTTGCAATGCATTCAGGTTTTGTTATAAGAAATGTTTTAATTGATTTTTGGAGTATTCACAAGCTTTTTACGGTATGTGTACGCAGAGTTACGCAGTGTAGTAGTAAAAAGATTTTGTTTCCTCAGCCTTATACCTGTGTGTATAAGGTCAGTCCTCAATTATAAATACGGCATATTTCAAACTAGGGCTTTGAGCCATTGTATCTTTTACTTTGGTTTTATCTTTAGCCATAATAAAACACTCAACTTGATTAGTGATTAAAAGATGCCTGCCCGCATGATAATCCAATACATATTGTGGTTCTTGGATTTCAGGTTGAATATTTAATTGTTGTTTTTCCTCTAATGCTAACTTGTTTTCAATTGCAGAGGCAATATTTATTTCTTTTATCTTCAACCTGCCTTGGACTTGATTATATGCCGCACTAATACTTAATTTTTCGTTCAGCATTTGACTGATAATACCATAAAAGCCACTATTTATTACACTTCTATATCTAGCTGTGGTAGTTCTACCGATACCTGCCAATTTGGAAATTTCTAAAATAGTATCAATTTTATCTTTCACATTATCACCTCTACCAGCTTTAGAAAGATTTTCTTTTGCTTTTTTTACAATAGTTTCTTCATGTAAACAGGCAAATTTTAGTTTTTCCACAGGTGTGAGATTTCTTCTCTGACATTGATGTTTAACCATCCAAAACTGAACATCTGAAAGCAATGCAAAATTTTCTCGAATTTCTTTTTTTGGAATATCTGAAATTTCCAACTCTATACACGCTTTTAATCGTATATGACCATCAATAACTAGCTTAATTCCGTCTGGTGTGGCGTAATATAAAATCGGGTCAATAACACCGTTTTGGGTAATATCTTCTTTTAATTGGTTGTATCGATTTAAATCTGTTATTGATTGGTAAGATTGCAGTTCCCAAATAGTTGTTAAATCTTGATAATGATAATAAACATTGTAGTTTTTATTGAATAATTGAATTGTATTTGACATGATAATTATTATTTTAAATTTGACACAAGAGATACCCACACAACAATCGACTGTGCTTTGATTAAACATTAAAAGTGTGGTAAATGATTAAGAAATAATTGGATTGGGAAGAAGTTTCCTCAGTTTTAAGAAGCTTGGTTCAATTTTGAGAATACTTCATCTTTTGAGTAATAAACTCTATTACCGATTTTAGTATTTTTCAATGTACCGTCATTATTCCAATGAAATAATGTTGTCAAACTTACATTTAAAAGCTTTGCTGTTTCTTCACGAGTATAAAACTCTTTTTCTGTTGATTGTGCAGGAATATGTTTTTCTAATTCCTCTCTCACTAATTTTTGAATGTATTGACCAAAAGATTCTAAATCTATCTGCATCAATTGAATTGCTGAATTTGTCATAATTTTTATTTGTTTAAGATTATGATGCAAAGGTTCAGATAGGGAAAACAGGGAAAAAACAGGGAAAATATTTTTAAGACAAAATAATTTAACCTTCTGATTATCAGTTAAAAAAATTTCAATTATTTTTTATTCTAGAATCGGTTTTAATTTTCCCCTATTAATTCCTAATGAATATTCAATTTCTGTAAGAAAAGCATCAGTAGTTTTAAAAGTGAAAGGATAGTGTTTACCCCGTGGATTGTCAATGTCAAGAAAATTTTTAAGATATTGTTGTTTTACCTCTCTTTTATTATTTATATTGAATTTAGTAATTCTTTCAAAGGAAGCTATAGTATCAAATTTCTTTCCTTCGACCTCATAGAAGTAATCGAAAATATAGAAGAAATAACAAAACCTAAAAAAATAAATGTCATTTTTGAATTCTATTCCTTTAACACCATTACTACTGTATTTATTTTCTGAAAGTGCATTCAAAATAATTTTTATAGTACTGTTATCAAAAGATTTTAATTGTAAATAATCAACAAAAACGGATTTTTCTTTCATAAGAATATCTAAATCATTCTCAAGGAACTTATTTTCCTGTAAATGTACTTTATCTCCATATCGCTGTAAATTCAGATATTTCAGCTTCATTCCGTAAAGAGAATGTTCTGCATTTAATTCTAAATACTGATATAAATTGACTCCTGTAAGGTCTGCAAATCGTAATAGTTCTGATGCGCTTAATATGTTAAGGTAGTTTTTAAGAGATTCTTCCAAAGAGATAAAGGATGATTGTAAAGATATAATTGAAGATTCGGTGTAAGAAAAAAAAGAACCATCTAGTTGCGGAGTTTGAAATGAATGCTCAAAGAGTAATTTTTCATTTTCATTTATTTGATAATCCAGATATTTTTCACGACTTGAATATTTGTTTATAAGAACTGATTCTGATACCCCATTAACTTCCCTTATAAAACGACTTAAAAAGTTTGATGCCCTTTTTTCTAAAGAAAATACAAGCGAAGCATAATAACTTATATAAATATTTGGAGATATAATTCTAAGAAGTAAATAGTTTTGAAAATGTTCTGATATGACAGCAGAATTAATTTCGTTTTCATTAATAGGTAAACTTTCAAATATATGTTTTTGAAGTTGCTGTACTATATTAGCTGTAATAATAATTATAGTCTTAACTACACTTACAATATTATTAATCTCTTCATCATTATAAATTTCATCAATAGACCCAATATTAGAAAAATCTACTGTTCCATCATTAACAATTACTGCATTTATATTTAAATAACGGTTTATATACTCGAAATAATCCGTTATTAATTCTTCTGAGCTTTCTACTTTTTGAGGGGACAGCTCTTTTGGATAAAAAGACAATAAGTCATTTATTGTTTGAGAGATAATTAGATTTTTAATATCAATGCCTAAGTCTGGTTGTATAACGTCCAGCTTAGCTATTATAGCTTTTATTTCAGGTATATGTGTAGGCTTTTCAACTTCAAAATTTTGTAAAAAAAATTCATGTATGTTATGATATGACACAGGGTCTTCCATAGCTATTACATAAACAATAAAGTCTAATGCAATTCCTCTCTTAGTATCTATTTGAATCATTTATATATTAATATCCTAAGCTATTAAAAATCTTTGCTGTTGATTTTGCTTTTTCAACTTCCGTTTTATTAATGTAAGCCAATAATTGTTTTTCCGTAGTGTGTCCTGTAAAATTAAGCAAATAAGTAGTAGGAATTTTCTCATAAAAGTTAGTAGCAAAACTTTTTCGTCCTATATGAGATGTAACAAGTTTATGTTTAGGAAAATTACCAAAAACTTTGCGAGTAATATTCTTCCCATCTTTTTCTATCGTCTCCGTTCTACCATTGTATACAATTTCATCTATTTCAGCAATCTCGCACACTTCTTTGATATAAAGATTTAGGTTTACATCTGATATTTTTCGTGGAAACTCACCATTCCGTTTTGCTAAAATATCCTGCACCTTTTTTAATAAAGGAATTTGCATTTTAGCATTCGTCTTTTGTTGGGTAAATTCAATGTATTTCTGTCCCTCACTATCCTCCACAATCATAGAAGAATTAAACCTCATATAATCACTCACACGTTGACCTGTATAACAGGAGATAAGTAGCCAATCTCTTGCATTATCTAAATAATCATGTGGCATTTCTTTACGCTCTATTTTATCCAATTCATCAAAAGTTAAGTAAATTGATTTTGGAATATGCTTTGTCGCTTTTTCAACTTCAAATTTCCATAATTCAGCATGCTTATGAACTTCAATATCAAAAGAACCTGCAACCTTACAAATCATTTTTAAGAATTTAAGGTTTCGATATGTAGTTGAAATCTTATAACTCTCCTTATTACAATAATCTTCAAAATCAATTCTAAAAGAATTATCTAAATCTTTAAACTTTAATCCTCTAAATGTTTTCTTTCTGATTTTTCTATCCGCTACATATCTTATCATTAATTGCTTAACAACATTAGCTTTCTTAATAGTCGATTCCGTAACACTATCTTTTTTTAAAGATATATAAGTATCAATAAAAGTAATCACATCATCCGAATACTTATTATCTTCAGCTTTTAAAGTTGTAGGTTCTATAATTGATTTCAGCCATTCTTTTAAATCGATTTCTGGATTATCCTCCGTATAACTTGAAATAATATTAGCTTCTAATTGTGAAAGACGAGTGTTTATAGTTTCAGTATCATCTTTGTGCATTTTTTTGGATGGCATTTTACACTTTCCGTCTTTCCATTCTTTTGGTTTACAACTCAAATAAGGAACGGGAACACGTATATCAATATTCCTGTCTCTAAATTTTGCCCAAATTGTACTTTCTTTATCCGCTACCTTTCCTCTAATAAAAAAACTTACTGATGCCATAATTAAAATGATTAAAAATTTAAGTTGTACCCAAAGTTGTACCCAAAAAATTCAAATATAGTTTAATTTCAATAAATTCAATTTAATTAAACAACCTTAAAAAGCCTTTGTACAAAGTATTTATAAATTAATCAAGATTTTAACAGATTTAAAAACTTAGTCCCTCCAACTCCACTGAAAATCCTGTAGATTATTAATTTACAGGATTTTTATTTTGGATATTATTCTGCTCTTAGTTTAAAGAGTTTATTATTCTAGCAAAATAAGCATCATTTTATGAGATTACTATATACGCCATTATGCAAACTTATAATTCTAATTATATTAAAATGGAAAAGGACTGTCTGAAGTTTGACAGTCCTCTTTGTTATCTGGTTTTCGTTAAATATTCACCAATTAATATAATTGATATAATTACCAAGAGCATAGCAATTATAGACCACGGATTTGCAAAATTAATTGTCCAACCCATTTTTGTCCTCTTAGGTGGAAATAACCTTTTATCGTCTTTATTATAATATATAAAGCCTAATTTCCAAGGTGAAGAGTTTTTTTTGAAGTTATCCATAATTTTATTTTTTTTAGGTAATGGTACATAATATTATCGCTATCTAGATACAAGATAAGAGCCGCAAACATCGAGAAAAAAAATGTGATAAGGCCATGAGTTAAAGAAATTCCTAAGTGAAATAATATTCCTGCAATCATAAAGCTATATCTTATCTTTTTATTTGTGGCTAAAATACATGCAAATAAACCAAGCTCAAATATAATAATTAACCAAGTATAAATAGGTGCAAATTTACTTAGTGTGAAAAAGTTATAAATATTTTGGAAAATTACTGGTGCACCGAATACATTATTAGTAAACCAATAATATAAACATGTTCCATTTCTCCATTCGTCAGTTGTATATAATTTACCTATACCAGCATGTAAATATATGCCAGCAACTTGAATATAAATTAGAAAAAAGTATACATTAAAAAAAATATTAGCATTTTTTCTTAAAGCACGACTATTATTCCATTGATTTATTCTTTTATCAAATAGACAGACAGGAATTAATAAAAGACTCAAAATCAAAGCGACTTGATCTCCGCCATCTATAACAACAAAAGAATTACATATACTAAAATGAACCCAAGTCTGTAAAATACTGGATAACTGAGGCAAATAACCTGAAATTACCCAAAGTAAAATAATTATTGAAATTACTTTTGCTATACCAGGATCACAAACATTAAACAGACTATATTGTTTAAATGGTGATACAATAGAAAAGGAATCGTTGTCAACCATTAACGACGAATCGGTTAATTCTGTAATATTATTAAATAAAAGTAATAATAAAGATCCAAAAGCTAACAATGAACGAGCAATTATAATTTTTTGGTTAAAAATATTTTTACTTTCCAAATATTCAATAACTGTTTTCATTTTATTACTTATAGATTATATTAACTGGATATATTACAAACGTAGATTTATAATTGGACTTTCGATTTAATAAGGTCCACGGAAGTAATCGCTGTAAAACAAAAATATACTTTCCATTCAAATCAGGAGAATGTTTTTTCTCAATATATATATCTTTGTAATCTACTTTTTTTTCTTTCAATATATTAGTAAGTTCATCCACATCTAAAGCTTTAATAGATGTGCCTTTTGTTAAAGTATCTTTATTTATTTTATCAAAAACATTACCTATTTCAATTGAAACAATCCTATTGTGACGTGATATTCCATAACTATAATCACTTGAAAAATTCCTTAAATTTACAGAAGTGATATTGCCATCAGAATTTTTGAAAATATAAGTAAGAGGGTCACGAGCATTTTTAGTAAAAAAAGCCCAACCTTCCGGTATGACAGATACATAATTTATATAACCATACCTGCTATTATTCAATGGATTATTTCCAAAATAAACAGATAAAATTTTAATAATTATAGCAAAAACTAAAATAATAGCTGTGAGGAAATAGATAATTTTTATCTTCATAAATTACTTTAAATACCTTGCAAATCTACTGTAACAGTTGTCTGGAACCTTTCCGAATAATAAGTATTATCTATTGTTGGAAAATTACCTGGCATATCTGGAGGTGCAACGAAAAATGCGAAAGCTACTAAAACAGCTGCTACAACAACAGCAACAGCAGCATATACCCATTTATATATATCTACAACTGATTGACCTTGTGGCTTTTGTTTATTTGTTAATTTATTTACTAATGTAGAAATATTCTGCTTAGTTAATGTATTTATACCTTGATCTTTCAAAATAGTTGAAACATCATTCTGTATTTTATCTATCTGTGCCTGATTTAGATTCGATAATTCTGCAGTACTATTCTTTATTTCTTTTACAGCTGAAAGCATAGTATTTTGAACTGTGTAATAATCGCCAGAGCCAATACCTTCTCTAAATTCACTCATAAAATCAGGATTATTATGATTAATTTGAGCGATTATAAGGGTTTCGAAATTAATCATTTCATTAATTTCGGTTTGATTATTAGCAAAATTTCTAAAACTTATTTCTTGGAAATCCTCTAATCTATCAGCAACCGGTCCTTCTAAAAACATTATACCTTTAAATACATCAACGTCACTATATGCTGCCATTCTTTGCATATTACTTTGTGACACAGGAGTATCAGATTTAATACTGTCGTTTAATAATTCATCTCTATTACAACTCACGAATATGAAGTTGAATAGAACTAAAGCAATCATTACTGGATTGTTCGAGATTTTTCTAATGTTTCTCATTTATTGAAAATTTAAAATTAATTTGTTTTCTAAGAATTGGCAGAGAAGCCTATATATGATTATTGGTTCTTTGATGATTGGAATAAAAAATTTCAATTATCATATGAAAATTTTGGAAATATACCGATGAATGGTAATGGAGAGAATGTTGAGTCCATGGGTTAGTTTTATTATGGTGCGAAAGTATGGATTGTAAATTACACTCACAATACCTTCATGAAAATAATTACAGATTTAACAATATTTTTCTAATGATAGAATAAGATAAATAATTTAATGATAAAAATGCCATTCTTTTAAAAATCTAAATTAAAAAATATTGTAGTAAATAACATTCAAATTTCAAGTTCCAGTAGACCATGATTCTTCGTCTAAGACACCAATGGACTTAGCCAAGATATTTTTGGACTGCTGGCTGGTCAAGGAATCTATTAATGAAGTGCAAGGACCGAATCATACATAAACCTTTAATAGTTTACAAATAGCATAAACACAATATATATTCGGTTTATTTATGAAGCAGGATTCCCGGTTACTTGTCCGTAGCATAACAGCAAGCACAAAGAACATTTTTGCAACTGGCCAATGATGACTTCTTTTATGTACCGAGTTATTCTTTTTTCTTCCGGCACATTATAAAACCTTCGGCAGGTACTTGCGAACCGGTGGCTCCTCGAAGATAGCACTCCGGAAACAAAAGGATCTACTGCCCGTATACAAACAGAATAAACACATTATATATTCTTTTGTTTTGCCAGACTATCGTTCAACATCCAATTCATAAGTTTCATCGTTTTGTGAGATTCGTTTCTAATTTTTATTCTCTGCAGCGATTTCTCTTTGGGAGCTCTTGAAGCAGTGACAATCTCTGGGTTGGTCATTCTCCCAGATATACCCGTATCCAACTTCTCGGAACTGATCAGTTGATTATTTTTATACCGGTTAATTTTTACAAGATGATCTTATTTAGTTTCAGATAATTTCCATTCATTATTAATGTATCGGAAATTTAATTTATTTTCTCCTAAATCTACAATAACATTATAAGGATTCTGTTCAACAAATAAAATTTGCATTATTATCCGACCATATCCTCTATTCTTTCTTTTTCCTTTTATTCTTAAAGCTATTAAATTAGCATCATAATTTGATTTGTAATAAACATAGGTCTCTAAATCCATTTGTATTTCATTTTGCATCGTTTTAAAATCTTCTAAAACAATTCTACTAGTCATTATCGGCCTTCCCGACTTTTTACTTATTTCTTCAAAAAAAGATTTTGTGAATACTTTAAATGTTAAAAAAAGATTGATATTACTGCTCAAGTTACTACTACAGGGTTGCCTAAATGATTTTGGAACATAGTAACAATAAATACTAGGAGGAAAACGTATATAGATTAATTCAACGTTTTTTTTATTTTTTAAATTTTCAATTATTAACTTTCCTAAGGATAAATATTTGATGTTTATATCTTTATTACTTGTTTTAAATTTAATAAAATCAAGACTGTCTTGTATTTGCAATTTTTCACACTCATTCTCTGGGCACCCTAGGTTTTCAGGAATTCCTGCAACAGTTGGGCAAGAGTCATCTTTATCTAAAACACTATCGCCATCTGTATCTGGCCAAGGGCAACCGTTATTTTCTGATGGACCAACCAAATCTACGCAAGCATCATCTTTATCAATAATACCATCACCATCAGTATCTTCCCAAGGACAGCCGTTATTCTCTGCAATACCAAATACTTTTGGACATTGATCTAAATAAAATAGAATAGAATCACTGTCTTTATCACTAAGACAAGTCTTTTTGCTAAATTCCTTTTTGCATTTTGCAAAAGCTTCTTTATTAATAATCTCCTGTGAAGAACAAAACAGAAATGCGAAAAATGATATGAATGTAAATATGGTTTTCATCTTTTTTTGAAATTTTTTAACGTATCCGTTTTCGCATAGATTTAAAACTAAGTTTCAGTCTTATTTTCTTTTTCGTCAAAACTTTCTAACTCTTTACTTAATTCGTCTAATAATTGTTTTTCTGTTGGTAGATAAAGCTGATATTGACTTGCAATAATCTGTTTCTCACCTTCTGGTAGTGTAAATTTAACAACTGCATCATTCTTGTCTGCGCAAAGCAAAATTCCGATTGTCGGATTTTCATGTGGTAATTTTTCCTTACGGTCATAATAATTTACATACATCTGCAACTGGCCAATATCCTGATGGGTGAGTTTATGTGTTTTGATTTCGATGATAACAAAACATTGTAATAATCTATTATAAAAAACCAAGTCTACAAAGAATTCATCTCCTGCAAGATGTATTCTTTTTTGTCTTGCTACAAATGAAAAACCATTACCTAACTCCAACAAAAAGTCCTGCAAATGGGTAATAATAGCACTTTCCAAATCTTTTTCATAATAAGAATTCTCCCTCTTTAATCCTAGAAATTCCAGAATCATAGGATCTTTAATAATTTCTTTAGCTTCAGATGGATGTTTCTCATTTCTCGCTACTGCTAACACACCTTCTTTATCATTACTTATTAAAAGCCGTTCGTATAAACTACTGTAAATTTGTCTTTCCAATTGACGGACTGTCCAATTATTCTTTATTGTTTCTGCAATATAGAACTCTATTTTATCCTTATTGTCAAGCCTTATAAGAATTTTGTATTGGCTCCAGCTCAATTGCGAATACACTGTATTCGCAATTGGAAATGTGCGGTAAAACTGACGGAAAATTTCAATTTGTCTTTTAGAAAAGCCTGTACCATATTCAGGTTCCAACTCTTCAGAAATATATTTAGTAAGAAACTTACCATAGTCTGCACGATCTTTTCCTTCTTGCTCCTCCTCAAAAATACGCTTGCCAATACGCCAATACATCATGGTGCGATGATGATCAACAGTGCGGATCGCATTATTCTTTGCCTCTGCTATAATGTTTTTTATGTCGTTTATTATGACCCTGCTTATAGACATATTTTGGTAATATAACTTTAATTTCAAGAATTGATAAAGTTATAAAAAGAAAAATAATTCCTATTATCATGTATGCAAAGATTGGCTCTTGAAAAGACATTTAAGTTTTATAAATCGTTTAAAGATACACTGTGTCTCAGTTATTTTAATACATTCTGATTAGAAACCGCAATTATATTATCAGCCAATTCAAGAAACAACCAAATAAACAATAGTGACAAGGAAAAAAATCATTACATTTAAAAAATTAACAGAAGTAAAGCATTAATTGTTTCGTAAATGAACAATTTGCAGGTGAATATAATTATGGTTTTAGGCTTTTGCTTGCTTTTTATTTAAAAAATGAAAGCAAAACTGAATCTTGAAATATTTACTTTTTAATTTACGGTTGGTTATCTTTATTCCTTGTTTTAAAGAGTTTTTCCGAAACTGAAAGAAATTGGATTTGGAACTTATAATTTTCTTCAAGAAAAGAAATAAATCTAAGATATACATATCAGGGAACCTGATAGTAACAAAGAAATGACCTGATTTTTATTAAAGGACGATGATATCACACTATTTACAGGCACTAAAGGAGAACAATAAAATAGGAAATTTTACTGATGAAGGTTTAACACCTTCACAAATCATCCATTTAGAACAGCTGTATAATAATAGCAATCAATTTCCAAAAATATTGAAAGAGCTATTATTATTAGCAGGCAACTATTGCAATTGTTTAGATTATGGCCCATATGATAGTATGCAGGAAATGCAAACTGAAGGAAGATCTAATTTTAAACAAATGAGAAATATCGTAATTTCACGACCTCACTTTTATGTTGAAATGCTATCAAATGATTTAAATTTATTTATATTTTTAGATGAAGGTGACAATCCAGAAATCAATCAAATAGCAGATAATGCTACTTCAACTAATTTCTTTCGAAGAACAGGACTTACCGTAAAATCGTTAATAGAAGCACGAATTCAAGATTATAATAAAGGAAACAATCCTTTCTAAGGATTGTTATAAAGACTACAGGAAAATGAATATACTTGGAAATCTTGAATTTAAGGAACGAAAAAGGTGGATTTAATTGCTTTACATCTAGTTCTAAGCAATATAAAAGATGGCCAGGTTCTGATTTATATTACATCATATTATAACTCCAGCTAATTTCTCGCACCATTGGTGAGAGTTTTGGAGAATCTTTATAAATTTCATAAAACTGTTTCATCCTCCACAGGTTCTTATCAGAAAAACCTTTGATTTCAGGCTCAGCAATTTACAATCTAATCGTTTTTTGAGATTTTATTAATGTTTTCCTTTAGTATATCAATATTATCCTCATATAATCTTCCTTTCACAAAACACTTCGAAAGAATCCTGATTTTAATAAAAAATCCTAACTTTTTAAGTTAAGATCAAATTTATTTCTAAAAAATTAATTTTATTAATTTATACAATATGCCTCTATCTCTTTTAAATATTGAACAGCCTTGTCACCTGATGAAGCTGGTATCTTATAGGTTTTATATCGTGCATTATAACTTTGTTCTTTTAACCATCTATATTGATTTTTTATTTTTGAACATTGTAATTCAATCATCTTCATTTTAACAGTATGTTTTTCGGGATGATTTAATACCTGAATGGCTTCATCGATATTATTGCATATTTGTCCATGAATTGAAGTAAATGGATAAACTTTTAGATCAGTAAAGTGTAATGCAGAATAAAAGGCAGTTGTAATAGTCCAGTCATTATATTTTTTGTGTACGTTAAGTTCTTCACATAATTTTTTATTATGTAATGCATGCTCCGTCTTATTTGCCATTTTCAAATTTAAAAAATTTGTCGATATTTAATTCGTTAACATCGATATTCTCATATCCTACAAAACTAAAATTAATTTCTTTTTTTAACTTTTCACTAAATTCAGCTTCATACTTAAATGCTAGATCATAAAAATCATTAATAAAATCATCATTTACTACATTTTCTTCACTTACAATAAATATCGCTTTAAAAGTATTATTATTGGTAAAGATATCAATTATTTGATACTCTTTAACGCTCAAATGCTTCTTAATAATAATAACATATTCTTTGAAATGGTTTAACAATTCAACGCTTCTTAATTTACTAGCATCAGAACTTAAAACTTCGCTCCAATGTTTATAATTAGGAATTATATCATGATTTGTATTTATTTTCTCATCACAAAATTTTAGCACATTAAAACCAAAACGATTAAAACTTGCACTTTTTCTATATAAATCTAGCATTTCATCTGGTAGAAGAGTTGCAGATATATTTAAGGATCCTAAATGAAAGTCGTAATTATCTATCGGATCGTGCAAGTCCGAAGTTGAAATAATAGATTTCTTACTGTCATCTTTATGGACTGTTTTATTTGCCAATTTCTATCTATTTAATTTACAAATATATGAAAATGTGTAATATAAATATTAATATAGAAATTTATGCCATTAATTAGTTGATAAAATTAAATGCAATAAATAATGCTTTACAAACTAAAGGTGAACTTAGGCGAAAATATTTAGCTAATAATCCTTATTAGAATCAAACTTTCTTACGTAATAAACCCTCTTTTTGACAATCGTTTTTTGAGACTTATAAAACTTCCATCAATTATAAGATTTACTATATCTAAAATGAAATAACCTGATATTAAAATTGAACTTAAATGAAAAGTAAAAATATTTTACTTTTCATTTAAGTTCAATTAAGTACATTCTTAAAACTATTCATTATACTAAATAATCATCAGTATATATATCAGGATAAATAATTTGATAACTATTCAGTGAAACTTTTGTACAATCATAGATACATACTTGAATAGGAGGAATTAAATCCAAATAGGCAGGGAGCTTCTCATCAAATTTAAATCTTTGTAAAAAAGATTCATTTCCATCATTAGCAGCTATAGAACTGGTACCTAATATTCTTACAGCATAATGTGTGAAACAATGTATTTTTTTCATGAATTCAATAATTCTTTTTACAGTAGTTCCTTTATTTGCATATCCTTCCGATACCATTCTATCAACAATATTTCTCATATCCTTTATATGAGAAATATTACTTGCTAAATCGTAGCATAATTCTTCATTTAGATCTGCTGTTGCATGGCAAATTACATAGTTCGTGTAGCCAGAATTCTTTCCCCAAAAATGGGCTAACTCTATAAAACTATCCCAGAAATAATATCCATCTCCTAACCATGAGGTCTTTTTTCTACATTTAAAAGGCCCATTTGCATCAATATATTCAGGATTATTTCTATCTTCTAAAGTTTGATATAGATAATTCAAAATTTTATTCTTCTGTAGTTTTTTCACTAAGAGGCTTCTCAAGTGAAGTTAAATTCATTGTTGGTAAAAGTATAGGGGGCACATTAGCTTGAATAGTTACCATACTTAAAAAACCTCGTAAAAATGGAAATAAAATAGCAATTGAATTCCTATAAAAGAATGGAGGAATATTTTCTAATGTATCAATATCTGTAAATTTAAACTTTCCAATACAATTAATTGTAACAAAATCGTTTTCATTATCATCACATTTGGCAGAGAAACAGAAATTTAATGTAAAAATTTTTTTTTCTTTATTAAATTTACCTGAAGGATCAAATTTGATTTGATATTCTTCATTATTGTAATTATCAAGATTGATATTTACTTTATCGAAAAGATAATGTTCTAGTGAGAAGGCTGCTTTTTGTATCATTTTTAATATATTATTAATTAAAAAATCCGAAGCAATACTCCGGATTTTCTTGTTTATTTATTATCTTAACATTCCAAGGAGACTCTAAATTCCTTACTTTATAAATGTTTTCTGACCATTTTAAGAACTCCATAACTGGAGGTCCAACGGCATCCATAGCTTCAGTTTTATTCCATTCAGCCAATACTTTTTCTTTTGGTGTATTGTAAAGGAATTCTTGTAAAAGCTCAAAATTTGTTTTCATAATTTAATATAATTAAAAATGAACCAGGTCTAATTTTGATTCATAGTTATAGTTTAATTTTAATGTGAAATATTTGAACGGCTTGCTATATAACAAACAAATAATATGCTAATAATAATTTTATAATAAAAGGCAAATTATTTCACGATGTAAATATATATAATCTCACAATTTTAAGGTTAATGAATTTTATGATTTTCATGCACTAACTCTATTTATAATTATTCTAAATAGCATAGTATTTAATTTATAAAACAAAGATACTATTGAGAGGCGACAAAACTCGACGTATTAAATTAATAAATATAAAAATTAACAAAACATTATAATTCAGCACTTTAATTTAGCATTATTTAATTATAGAACGATTTTTATTCATTATTAGTTTTACATTATCGTTTTGTGAGACTTTATAATACAATTCTTAAAAATAATACAGACAGAAAAAAGAATTAGAAAATGCAGATTTATTCACTGCAGGGAATTTTGCTTTCAATAATATTTCCAAAAATTTCCCCACCAAATCTGGTAAATCTATTTCTTTTCAGCCACTAATTGGATCCTAGCGTATTACCTATCCGGTAAGATTTTAAAAGTGGTTTAAAACCACTTTGGTTTTGGATATGTAAATTATTCAAGTTAAGCACATCATTAGAGAATTGATTAACATATTACGGATTTATTTTTTTTATCTCATCTAATGTTCTTAAACCAGAAATATTCTTTGCTTCTATTTTATCTTTATCAAAAATTAAAACATCTTTTGAAATATAATTTAAAATAGAAAATGGCTCGACTTTGCACCGGTTTAAATGTCTTATTAAAAATTCTAGAAAAACCGATAAATTTTCTGATGGACTTCCTTTGTAATTTAATATATTTTCGATTTTCATAGCATCATCTGATACCAAAGGCTTAAATCTACCTTCAATAATACTTCCATGAAATCTGCAACCATTATTAAGAATTATAATATCATTTGTAAATATATCTATGGGTTCTCCAATTTGAGTTTTGTCCAAAATGCCATCTATAGCAAATATGAATGAATATAATGGGTTTTTATACTTCTGATCTATGTCAAAGGCTAACACATCTCTGATATCTGCATTTATGGCAGAAAGTCCATGAAAAGTATTCTCCTTTAATTTACGATTCATTACATGTTTAAAATGGTAAATACTTTTAGCAAATTCTTTTGTATGTTTAGGAGCTAAAGTTTTTTTAATTTCACCTATTGCCAAAACAGATTCTATTGGATAATATACTGTACCATTTCTACTTTCAAAAAATTTTGGAGTGCTTAACCTGTCGAAAATAATTATATCAAACTGATTACTTACATTTCCTTCATCATCAATAATTTGTCCTTGTTTTACTAAATATCTTTCAGGTAAAAATAGACTTATTTTTGAACGTATCAAATCTTCAATTTCATCTCCAGAAGATCTTATATTAGATGATTTATGAATAGATTCTGCCTTTAATTTTGTTAAATTTATCTCGTTAATTATATCTTCAATAGCATCTTTGAAACTGAATTTTTTCATAGTAGATTGTTTACTCAAATATATTTATTAATTGATCAAATATTTCCTATAACTTCCAGAATAAGTAAGTTCCGGATATCGAAGCTATATCTATTTTTAAAGATAAAGATTAATGTATTGAAACTTCAATTTTATGACTAAATTAATTAGGTACAAATTTGCAAGCCCCCACTAAGACAAAATTCTTGTTGACATCTACGAAAAAATACCAGCTGTTATTTCGCCTTTAGATTCACCTATAATATATCGGCGCAATTATCAAGCCGGTTCCAATTCTTCCTCATTGAAGAGCTAACTCTTAATTTTTTTACTGATTTTGCCCTCACTTTTTAACTTGCATTAATGACAAGCTATAATAGGAAGAGACAACAGCCGGAGGTTACCCGGATTAACATTCACATTTATAATTGAAAAAAAATTATAACGGATCATAGAGATCAATATACAATTGCCCTAAATTATGGTCCTTGGACTCTAGTATGATTCTCTTAAGTACTACCCGAAGCACACTACTTTTACGGAATTTCTCTTTGTAATATATTGTAAGATGGTTAAAAAGCCAGTCTGAATTGAACTTTTTGTAATCGAAATTATCTATATCCAAAACCCAGCAGTAATAATTATCAAGGGCTTCAAGTGCCTCTCTTAGTTCTTTAGAAACTGGGCGGTCCAAGCTAAAGGATAAATTGACGAATTCATCTAAATAAATATCTGTATAAAATCCTGTATCAAACAATATCGTCTTTCTGCCTCCTTCAGCAAGGCGCAAAATATCTGCTTCATACTGCATGGTCAGCTTTTCTTCTTGCCGTATATGTCCCTTGATCACTAAGGAATAATAGATATTCCCGTCGAAGCAGTTCTTTATTTTTGTGTCCAAAAAATCTATGATCTCCGTTCTGTAGTTTTCATCAGTAATAAAATAATGAAGATCAAGAAGCTCATCAACCTTTTCCTCACTGAGATAACTTTTAATGTCCGTTAGATATTTCATTCTGAATCTCTCCCATTCACGTGCAGAAAAATCCAGTTTTGTATTTCTTTTTTTCGTGGCATTTGCTAGTGTGTGAAGTAGTTGTCCGTATTCTACGTTTTCCATCGAATATAGGGTATGAAAAAACTTTTGCACGGTCTCTTCAGTAAGAAATAATGACGTATTTGTCAGAAAAAAAGATAACATCGGAGCAAGTTCATGATCATGTAGACGTTTCTGAACTTTTAAAAACTGTAGTATATCTAGTGCTATCAGATCTATATCTGAAGAGGGCATTTCAGTTATTGATACTACGACCACAGCATTACTGAACATTCTCTTATAGCGAATCCAGATTTCGTCCTCCCCATCGGTTTTATTCTGTCCTATCCAATCCTCCAGGAAAATGTATGAATCAACCAACTGCTTGATCTGATCAACGAGAAAAGAACTATCCTTATCACTTACATACTTTATCTTTTTTATACCGTAGCGCTTTTTATATCTGATTATATCATCGCTCTTACCGTATGCAATCACCTTGGAAACGATAAAGTCCGTAAAGTGCAGAAACTTTCCTTGCAGTGATGGACTGCAGGAATATGATGCAAACAGCCCATCCAGCAGAATACTTGTAAGAGAATGAAGATCGCTAAAATTATCAATCATTAGAAAATTATGCTCCGCAAACAGTACAGTTTCATAATATACCTCCAATAACGATTCTGTATCATTCGTATATCCCTGAATCTGGTCGGTATTTTGATCCTTCAGCTTTGCAACCAGCTCCTTCATTCTATCTCTTGCATAATCCAGGAAATTACCGTAGTGCAAGTGGTCAAGGATATCATTTATAGAGGCTTTCCTGCAAACCATAAGGATTTCGTCAAGATTTAAATCCCGATATCCCGAAAGCAATTCCTGTGGAAGATCCTCACTTGTCTTCCGGTACTTTAGTGAACGTCCCAGCAATAAAAGATTATATTTGGCAATGTAGTAAGTTATCCATCTCCTTTCGCTTTCAGCTTTTTTAACAACATCCTCCAGAACGGAAATTGACTTTCCATAATCACCGTGCAGATAAAATGTATATGCCTTTTTTAAACTTGCAGGTTCAAGGTCAATACCTTTTAGCATTATAAAGGATTTTCGGAACTGTAATCTTCTAAAAACGCAAACCGAACAGGTGCATTCATCTCTTTGCCTATGGACTAAACTGATGGGTTTTTCTCCTTGATATGATATTTCATACACGAGGTTACTGCGTAAAAAATCCGTTAATTCAGCTTCTGAAATATCCTGTTCTACTAAAGTGCTTTTATCGGCTAAAGCCGGCAATATGTCCTGATCGATAAAAAGATTGTAAACATCCTTATTATCCGTGTTTAAGACAAAAGGGATTTTGCGTTCAGTGAATTCTTCCCCAACAACAAATGGGGTATGGAAACAGAATAACCTCTTAGGCAGAAAACTTATATCGGAAAAACGGTTATTGATATAGCTTACCAGCCTTTCAGCTAAAGGCTTGCCCGTATCATCCGGAAATAATTTTGTAATAAAAAACTTTCCAGCACCTGCTGACTTTTTTTTTGTAGATAGGCCTACTCCTACTAGCGCCTGCATTCCTACAGCAAGGTCGCAAAAATAAATAATTTTTATATCGGGATACCTGGCACTGATATCGGCATGAATGACTTCCTCGTTTCCCGGAGCTGCAAAATCCGTATGGTTTGAAGAGAAAAAAAACAATTCTCTTTCCCCTCGTATTGAAAGCTCATCCAAGGTAGCAAAGAGGATCACAGCATCGTTATCACTGCTCTTTTTTTTACGGAAAGGTGCCTTACTATGTTTACGATGTTCCCACATCAAACTGGCAGCCTTACCCTCGTCGGTAATCAGCACCGCGCTTTCTAATAGCTGATCAATGGCAAATACCTGTGCCTGCAGCCGTTTGTCAGCCAGTACTAGCTCGGGTTCACCTATATCCGGCGTTTTATCAAAGAGCTCGGAAACCTTCATAACATTTTTATGCTTCCTAACAATATCACTAATCTTTTTAAGCTCTTCCTCCCTATGCTTATTCCATTCAGCCTTTAGGGTCTCAGGATAGTACACCGTAATATCTCCCTGTTCCTGCCATAAATGGATTTGGCGCAGATATGGATTGAATGTTGTTCTTGACACCAGGGTCTTCAGTATATTAGTATCAATTAAAATATTTTTAGCCATCTATTGATTCTTGATTGTTAAATGTACGGAATCTCCCCATACAGTTGTTTTATTTTCAATGTTCTTATGCTATCATTTTTAGGACGGTTTTATTTATATTTCATAAATTCCATCATATCGGCCTGAAAAGTCATTATTTCATTGATCGCTCCCAGATCGACACTCCTTTTTGGTTGTATACGCAAAAATTCGACATACCTACCTGTGGCCCATAATGCAATTCTTGATCAGACCTATGTGCCCGTAATCAATTTATTCATTAAAATCCTCCAGTGACAAATAGAAATTGTGTTCCACTTTATATCTTTTTTGTGATCGGATATCTCCGCCGGCTTAAGGCATATCTTAGTTTTAACAGATTACTGGTATGTTTTTAATTTGAGGAGAAAAAAAGAAGTCCAAAGTTTAATTTTGATAAACAATTGAAATTATAGTGGCATTACTAAACTTAACTTATATAAAAAATATACTTATTACATTCAATTAAATTCAAAACGCTTTTAAGATTATATGGTTTTGATTTATGATTCAAAATAATTTCTTTAATATCTTTCTTTAATTTATTAATAAAAAATAAATCTCCTCCCTGATTAAGAATTTCATTTAATTTTAATTGATTTATTTTTCTGACTACATTTTCGCAAATTTCAGAATCATTATTTTGGCATATACTAACAATAGCTTCAGTTGATAATCTAATAGGTGAAAAATGCCTGCCTGCAAAATGTTTTTTCTCATTAACTAATCCAAGTTCTAAAATTTTAATTAGATCATCAATTGCATTTCTATTTGAATAATTCTGCCAAGTAGTATAGTTAAAATTATTATCAATACTCTCGTAGTTTTTAGGATTACTTTCAACAATTTTTCTTAATTTTCTAAATCCTGCGTCACTATTTGCCAATATTAGATTTTTGATAATATTTGTCTCTTCCATTATTTGCTTATTGACAAGAGTATCATAATTATCTATTAGATATTTTTCAACAATATTAGGTTTATTTTGCTTAATTATCAAATTCAAAACAAAATCTAAAATATATCGCTTAGGATGTAAGTATTTTATATCAATAATTTCCTGAAGAAATTTCAAATCAGTACTGTACAATAATTCAATAAGTCGTTTTGCATAATAATCATTATCTACCAGCAAAAATTCTTTCACCTTTTCTTTAATGTCAAACTTTATAACTTTTAAATCAATATTATTATCAACAAAATACTTTATGTAAGAATATATGCTATTTTCGTCTTTTGTTTTGTGGATATTTTCAGTTATTCTTTCAGTAATTTTATCTGGAGTTACAATTCCCGATAAAAAATCTAAATCCATATTTTCCATATATCTACTAAGCCAAATCATATTTAGTAGTAATTTTTCATCTAAATTAAACCTAAAATATTTCTGGAATTTGAATATAGTCTCAAAAGTTAAATAATCTTTCTTTAACCACATATCGCTATCAAACATGTATCTAGAATATGCTTCGTTCACTTTTTCAGTATTTGCAACACACCAATTCTTAATGTAATTCTTTTGACTTTCTGATACTACTATGTTTTGCTCATTTTCCTTTGGCAAAGCATCTAAAATATTATTAATAATATTGAGGTCATAGTTACGAACATGTTGAGATAAATCATCAACGCTTAAATATTCCGTTCGCTTAATTTCTTTCCTGATAATTTGCCATAAAATATCTTTGGCATTCTCTGTCACATTCTCTCTTAAGATGCTATTGCCATTAAAAACTTTATAGAACTTATTCGTATCTTTATGTGAAAGCTTTTTTGTCTTTTTAAATTCAAAAATTCTTTCCATCTGTTTGACAATTTCCTGTTTATTAAACAAAATATCAAACTCTCTTTGTCTTTTAGTTTTGTAAAATTCATCGATTGCGACAATTTCATCATTAGTTATTTTATCTGTAAACCTAAATTTTGTAGTGGCTTCAATTATATTTTCAAAAGAGCTACTTAAATCAAAATTTCCAACACGGATAATATTTCTGAATCCTTGAATAAAATCATTGTTTATTTTTTTATCTTTATACTTCTGAACTATTTCTGGGAAAAATTCTTCCTTTACAATTTCAGCAAGAAAGCTCTTTTGAGAATAATTTCCAGATAACAAATCAAAGATGGTAAAAAAAACTTCTTTCTCTATACCACAAGATTTTACTAAATCAATTAGTAAGTCATCCTCATAATACCTTATTTTATCACATATCACAGCATTTGAAATAATTTGTATCAAATCATCATGAACTTCAAAATTCTTAACAAATGTTAATTTTAATTGTTCTAGAAAATCCTTTATTAAACCTTCTCTTATCTCGTGATTTTTATGTCTTTCAATTAAAAATGAATATATTTTAAGTAAGGATTTGGAATTTTTTATTCTTTTAAAAACACCGAAAATGCTTTCCTTTCTCGAGATTACATTTCTTGTGTTTGAAGGATAATTCCAATTTTTTTCACCGATAGATTTATCTAGAATTTCTAGGAAGTAATCTAGATTTGATTCAATAAGTTCTACAGGAATAGTATAAACAATAGCATCTACAACATCTTTATAGTCATAGTATTTTAGTTGATCAAATACATTTTGATAAAAGGATAAATTCTCTTTTAATTTAGAATTTTGGATTAATTTTAAACTATCGTGCAATAAGAATATATTTACTTCATTATCATCTTTAAATTCCTTAATTACTTGTAGAATAAGTTGCTCAATTGCTTCTTCTTGAGCATCTGAAAATGACATATGGGAAAGTAAACTTACAGCTGAAATTCTCGTTCTATTATGTAGCTTTTTATCTTTTGCCTTTTCAATCAAATATATAACATTTTTTTTCACATTCCCAAAATTCGCTATTTCGGAAGAGTTATCTATCCAGAGAGTATCAATAACACAATTCCTTTCAAAGAAGTCCTGCAAACATTTTATTCTGATTTCATCTGAAACTCTATCATAATCCGCTTCAAATATGAATTGAATATCATTTTCACTAATCCAATCAATGAGGTCATTATAAATGATTTCTGGTAGATTTAAGTTTAGTAAAAAGGACACTACATTAATCCAAGTAGGATGAATTTTATTTAAATTGCTATCGATTCTAATGAAATCAATTATCTCTTCAAAACTTAATGTCGCTAATATCTTCGCAACGAAATATTCTTGGATATTCTTATGTTCAAAACTCCAAGTATTATCTAAGCTTTCTTGTAAAAAGGGATTTTTAAAAACATCTAACGTCTTACCACAAATTGCTGAAATTTCACTTTTAGTAAGTACTGTTTTTTGCATTGCTTCCATTGATAGAGCAATCTTTTTTGATGTTTCTAAAATTTCGGTTACATCGAACGACGAATCATTTCTATACTTAATATTTTCATCCTCTTCTAAACGACCTCGAACATATTTTTCTATCAATTTAGATCTATTAAGTAATATTTCACTTGTCTTTTTATAATGTTCACCTAATAAAACCAAGTAAAAAGGGTTTTCAAGAATATCTCTATATTTCCAAAAATTAAATCTGTTATCAGTTCGCAAATCAAGATTGTACTTTTTTAACAGGAACTGAGCAGCTAAGCCTTCAGAAACTTCATTGAGAAAACATATTTCAAAGCCAAACAGATCTTTAACATATTTGTTATAGATACTTGTTCTACAACTTAAAATAAACTTTAATTTATTACGCTTAATTAAATCAGCATTATCAGTAATAAAACTGCGTAGTTTATTTGTAAAATCTGTAATATTATGTACTTCGTCTAATCCATCAAGAATTACAAATAAATTTGAAATATACTGGTAATCTTTTGGCAGTAAACCCTCAATCTTTGTATCAGTATTAAAGTCTTTTAAAGTTAAAAATTTGGGAATCTTTAAATTATTCTCTCTACTTTCCCAGAGTTCGATTGAAAAATTTTTTAAAACATAACTTTTACCAAAGCCTGGATTTCCCAAAACAACTATTCCATAAGCGGATTTATTTAGTTGTTCTTCTA
Source organism: Chryseobacterium hagamense (assembly GCF_007991455.1). Lineage (GTDB taxonomy): Bacteria > Bacteroidota > Bacteroidia > Flavobacteriales > Weeksellaceae > Chryseobacterium > Chryseobacterium hagamense. The sequence goes on from NZ_BJYJ01000024.1 coordinate 41,772, forward strand.
AATCTATTTGATAATCAGGATTATCAAAAACATAAACTCCTCTATCTTGAAATTTTCTAAAATTCCTGAGTATATGATATTCATCTTTGCTAATTTTCCCAATATACTTCTCTCTATCAAATTCACTAATAACTATTCGTTTTAAATTCTTGCTGGAGAAAATTAATTTTTCAAACTTCCTTAATAATTCATTTCTTTTCTCAGCATTCCAATCGGATATTACATCACCATATACTTTTTGGTAAAATTCAGGATAAAGTCTAAAATAATCTGCAACATAGGATTCAGGCATTAGAAATTCTACTGGGCATCCTTCACTAAGGGTTTGGTAAAAGCCTTCTAATTTTGAGTTCTCATTTGTATTTGAAAAATTTTCAAATGGAGAAATAAATAAAAGTAAATCAATATTATTATGCGTTGAAATAATATGTGGTATTTTTTCTATTGCCTGTGTATAATTCAGATTTGTCTTATAATCTTTACATTCAGAGTAGATTGTATAACTTCTATACCTACTATCAACAATCTCTATAAGATTATCATAACCATCTTGCGAACCCGATTTTTGAGTTCGTTTTCTAGTAACAGTGTAATTTAATTCGCTGAATATTTTTTCTAAAAAATCAAGAGCTATGATTTCAAAATCGCCACCTTTTTTGGACATATGATTATTTTGTTAGATTTGTTTTAATTTTATTACCTGGAGCCATATCTCTTTACGAGCTTCATAAATGATGACAATCTTTGGTTTGGGCCATTGTCCCAGATATATCCGAATCTAATCGTCCAAAAATAATCAGCTATATTTGCTACCGGTTTATCTTCTCTTACAATCTTATCTGACAACTGGTGACGACCAGTAGGAATGTTGTCATCATAGATATACTAGACCCAATCACCTGGGAGTAAAGCCGGATTAAATCCTTTTATTAACTTAATCCCGAAGTACAGAACATCCAAATTTACGCATTGTATTAAGACTAATCATTTTTTTAGACAAATAATGTTTTCAACTCTTTAGATAAGGGATTTTGTTAATAATTAAAATAACAATAGATTAAATATATCAATAATAATTTGTTTTTTATTTAAGTTTTACTTAAATTTGACTAAGTAAAAATATACAAATAATTTAAATGAACCATATTAGTGAAGATGACTTATTAAATCGAAAATGCATGTACATTGATAGAACCTCATATCTTTCAGGCGCTGATTTACAGAATGCCTTAAATGAAATTCAAAATGCCTCAAACATCTACAACATTGATTATTCTGAGAAGATTAAATCAGCTTTTCAAAGTTCTATAACAGAAAAATGTAACATACATTCTCTAGAAGATATTACTGAATTAATAGATATTTTTGAAAAGCTGACTGCAGAGGATGATACTTTAATTGATGCAAAAAAATATTTAATAAAACTAAAAACTGTAAAAAAACTTTTGAAGTTTAAAATTCAATTTTTAAATATTTTAGATATGAGAGCAATTATTCGTAGTTTTAAAAATAATATAAAAAATATTGTGACAGAGGAAGATTCAAAAATTAATATTTCAATAATTGAAAGTATTAATTTTAAAATCTTACTAAATGAATTCCAAAATAGAGTTATCTCAACAAATAAATTATGTGCTGATACATTGTGAAATTTCAGCAGAAGTGAAACAGTTGCTATTAAATATTAAAGACGAATTAAATAAGGATCTTAATAGCGATGAAAGATTCGATCTTTGGATCAAATTAATTTCAATTTTTAAAGATATTGCCGTAGTGGCAACTAATTTTATTAAAGGACCAGAATAATGACAATAGGAGACGTGATTAAGTTGTTGCTTAAGAAAAAGAATATTACTCAATTGCAGTTAGCTGAAAAAATTGGGAAAAGTACTACTGCTATTTCTCAAATAGTAAAAGGCCAATACAGCCCAACCACAGAAACGTTAGAGAAAATATCGAAGGTTGTGGATGTACCGGTTCCAGTAATGCATTTTTTAACTATTTCAGAAAATGATATTCCAGAGGATAAAAAGCAACTTTATAATTTATTAGCGCCATCGATGAATAAATTTCTTAACGAAATTTTTGAAATTTAAAAAAATCCCATCTAGTATAGATGGGATTTTTATCTTAATATGAAGTTAATATTTTTTCAAATATTATTTTTTAATTCCCATATTTTTTATTTCTTCATCCGTATGATTATCCAGAATTTTAGCATACCTATAGAATGTTGCCCTGGTCAATCCAAACGGCTTAAAAATTTCTTCCGGACGTTTTGTTATATCCTTATATATATTACGTAAAAGCAAAAGTTTAGAAATTGTTTCTTTAGTATAACCTTTCGGCCTGCCTCCTAGCCGACCTCTCGCCCTGGCAGATTGTAAACCGGCGTTGGTTCTCTCCCGGATCAGCTCTCTTTCATATTCAGCAAGTGATGCCATCAGATTTAAGAAGAGTCGGCCATTTGCAGTAGCAGTATCTACTCCATCAGTTATACCTTTTATTATAATACCTTTGTCACTTAAACTTAAAACAAGATCGATAATGTTTTTTAAGCTTCTACCTAATCGGTCCAGCCTCCAAACATAAAGTTCATCACCTTCTCGAAACTGTTCGATCATCTTATCAAGCTCCGGACGATTTTTTGTTGTACCGGAAATTTTCTCCTGGTAAATTTTTTCACAGCCTGCTTTTTCAAGGGCTTCAATCTGCAAATCTAAATTTTGGTCTTTGGTTGAAACCCGGGCATATCCTATTTTCATATTTTGTTACATTAAACTCATACTTTGTAAATTTATGAAACTTTGTTTAGTGATATGACATTTTGAGAAAATATATTGAAAAAATAAAGTAATCAAACCCGACCACTTTAAAAATCTCACAAAACCACCGTTTTTTTGATATTCTCAGGGCTAATCATTTTGTAATCTTCCCGAAAAGAAGTTATCATGTGACTACAAACTCGCATCACCGCTTTAAAAAATATAAAAACCTGGTACTGGATTATGAAATTACAAAACCCAATCAGGCTTGGGTAGCCGATATTACCTACATAGGAAACCGGAAGAACCCTGGTTATTTAAGTTTGATCACCGATGCCTATTCCAAAAAAATAGTTGGGTATTATATTGCAGATAACCTGAATACGGAAAGCAGCCTGATAGCGCTTAAAAGGCATTAAGGGATAATAAATCCAGGATGGAATCATTGATTCATTATTCAGACAGAGGTTTACAATACTGTTCGAATTAGTATCAGAGAATTTTAACAAAAACGGAATTCAATGCAGTATGACCCAAAACTCAGATCCTTATGAAAATGCAATGGTAGAAAGGATCAACGGTATTTTAAACAGGAATTTGACATTAACAAATATGATTTTGAAACTTCACTCAGAAGAAAAATGGTAGAGGAATCAATTGAAATTTATAATGAGTTCAGACCTCACTTTTCAAATCATTATCTCACTCCGAACAAAATGCATAGCCAATCGGATATAAAAATGAAAACATATAAAGCAAAAAACCGAAGCAAAAATGTTTCTGCTTCGGTTTAATTAATCTATTTTTGACCTATAATCTATATCGGATTTTTAGGACGTGACAGATTCCGTAAACTTTATCCGGATGGTTTTGTAGAAAAATATTCCTAATAAAATTATACCTACAATAATATTATAATTTCCTAATGTTTTATTAGAAGGAGCATACAAGTATGTGTAAATTAGATATTCTACTGTAAAAAGTAATGTTATAGAAAGTACAAAATATAATCCTTTCCTTATCTTCAATATATAATACAGAGGAAAACCAAAAACAAATATTAATGGTATTGCATATATTGCCACATATAAAATATAATTCAAGGTAAGTTTAAATATTTCCGAAGCTGTTTCTGCATTTTCTAATACAATACTCTTAAATCTATCCCCAACAAAGGCTAGTATAAAAAAGAAAAGAAAATACTTTACTAATAAATACAAAAAACTATTGATAAGATTGACTTTAAACATATTAATTTCTTTTATAAAAATGTGATGGGTAGTAAGAAAAATCTCTTTTTGGAGCGATTCCACCTGGTGTCGGAGTTGCTCCTATAACAGGAGCCGTATGAGTTCCTGGAAAAGATGGTTGATTATACTGCATTAATGTAGTTCCTGTATTATTCAACTTTAGAGTAGCTGAAGGAAATATGTTAGTATAAGCATCTACAGAAAGATTTCCATTACTACTATTGTAATTAATATTTAATTTTTGGGCTACATCTACAATTTTAAACCCTGCTGTATTTAGACCAAATTCTTCTATTGGAGATACACTTGCATGTTGTTCAAAACTTGCATTAGCTCCTGTTGGAGTAGAATTCATACTAAATGTATTATTGCTTCCACCTTCTCCTGGATAAAACATTCTTGGTTGTCCCACTGGAGTTACACCAGGTTCAGATTGAAAATTCCCTACCAAGCTTATTAATTCTCCCGCATCATTTTCTCTACCTGTTAATGTTAAGGTGCTTGTTAATTTAACACCAGATGCATCTACGATACCATTTAAAGGGCCATCCCAACTTTTTCCATCAATGTAACTTGTGAAGTTAAATGTTAATTCTTTTCCTAAGTAAGTTTCTCCGGCTTTAGTTGAGGCCTGGTCATTGGCTTTATTGTCCCAATAAATGGAACCGTCTTTTCTTTGTACAAAGTCTTCTGTTCCTCTACCATCCGGATCAGTAAAACGGATTGGGTTATTCATTGTATAGTTATAAGGTGACCATCTTCGATATTGTTCCGCCAGCGGATCTACCACTCCCCAGCGTCCTATATCTGCCATGTAAAACCTAGCACCGTAATCATACATTCCCGATTCCTGGATTTCCATCCCGTTGTACTTATAGTTTTTGTATCCTCCGAGTATACTTTTCACTCCTCCGATATGGTTCATCCCAAATGCATAATAATTGTTGGTATTGGTGATCTCCAGATTTCCCTGGACATCTTTTGCATAGTTTACCCTTATATTTCCAAGGTGGTCTGCATACTGGTAAATATAACGGTTTTCAGTGAAACTGTAAACCCCCTCTGCCGTATTTACAAAATCAAGGACCCATGCAGGTCTCAGCGTACCCGGAAATACAGGTTCACTGAATGCCTGCTCCTCATAAGCCACACTTGTGCGACACCATAAACACGGCTGTACGGTCTCTGAAAAACTGTACTGGAAACCGTCCAGGTAATCGGTATACCTGTATGAAGTGGCCTGTCCTCTTCCTCCGCCGGTACTATAGGTTTTACGCAGCTTAATCCCATCTGTCCGGTACAGGTAGCTTAAATTAAAATTCGTATCGGTTCCGAAAGGATCTACCTGGGTAATCCCGAACTGATCCGGAAGGCTTAAATAATTGTAGCCGATTCCCTGGATTCCCTTATCCTTCATATTGACCATACTGCCGTTCATATCATAATCGATCAGGTTATTCCCTCCTTCATAACCTGTACTGTTGGACATGTTCTCAATCACTTTATCCAGGCGGTTGCCGGTGTATTGATACACCAGGTCATCAATCAAAGTTGGCGTAGGAGAAAATACCTGTGGAGCAAATCTTTTTAAGGTATTGATATTTCCGTTCAAATCATAGGTAAGGTATTCATTGAAACTTCCGCTTACTCCCGTGCTTGGTTCCCTGTAGTAAGCACTGGCGAGCCTGTTCAGCTTATCATAGTCATAATTATACCTTTTCATCAGGTTTTCTGAACCGTTATTCCAGTCTATCTCTGTAATATTGCCGTTGAATCTTCCTGCAGTAATATTTGAGGATATCGGATTATTATACCTAAGTTCATACCCAAACAGCTTTCCATTAAGGTTTGCCGGATCATTGATCTTGGTCATCCATCCACGGATATTGTATGAGTAGTCGATACTCTGAAGCGGGCTGGAAGCTACCACGCCGCCTACTTTTTTATTTGTAAGCTGCGAAAGGTCATTATAGGTATTCTGCGCCAGGATCTCTTCCGTATTGTTATCTACCTTGTGCTTATGGATCAGAAGCCGGTTCTGGGAATCATAAGTAAAAGTCTCGGTGATGACTCTTTCCATATCAGAATCTAATCTCTTATGATAAGTACTGGTATTTAAGATCATTCCTGAGAAGCCAAGTTTGCTCTCCACTCGGGTATATCCGCCCAAATGGTTGATTGAGTAGCCCCCGATCGACCTTCCTTTCTTATCATAATACGTATAGTTCTTCGTCCAGTTGTCATCTTCAATATTCTTTACCAGGCTCATGACAGGAAGGCTTTTCGTATTCCTGGCTTCAGACGAGGCCGAATCGGTCATTACCGGCTCACCCATAATACCCGAGGGAAAGCCGGGGTTGAAGCTGTAATAAGGATACGTATCGTAATAATTGACACTCAGAAGCTTGGTGATGGTATTGGGATAATTGCCCGGTGTATTGTTGTCGTAATACACATCCATGCCGGTACTGGAAAAACCTACCATGGTGGTCCTTGCCACATTGTTGCTCCCTTTGGAATCTACATTAGCCTGTTCAGAGGCCCTTGCCGCGCTTCCGTAAGCCTGTGAACCGGTATAAAGGCCGGTGTAAGCAACTCGTCCGTGCTGGTCGTATTTTGTGAAAAGCCACTGATTGGAAGCACCCATATTGGCATCCTGGCTCATCACCGGACGGTCCTGCCGGTCATATATGATATATTCCCAACCCTTGCCCGGAAGCTTTTTCTCTACAAGCCTTCTCCTGGAATCGTAACGGTACTGGTAACACAGATCATTCAATACCGTATCGGCAACAGTTGCTCCTGCCGCTAGCCCCGAAGACTTGAGAAGACCCACCGCCTTTGGCGGGATCACAAAAGACAGAAGGTTATACTCATTATATACGTAATAAGTGTCCGCACTCTCCGTAGCACTGATAAAATGGCTCACCAGAACCACCTGGCCCTGGCTGTTTTTAAACTCTACCGTCTTATTCCCGTCTTCATCGGTAACGGTATTTTTATAAAGCTTATCGGATTTATAAAAACCCGATAAAGAATTGTCCGAATCCAAAGAGGTCTTCAGAACCGATGAACTCGCTCCATTGGAAAAACCGGTCGTCGTTGTAAATTTATAAACCTCCCCTCCGTTATTGGTATCATACTCAAACTGGACCGGGTGCCCCTGCCAGTCCTGGCCCGGCTGGATCTGGGAAAATACCCGGTCCAGAGGAGAGCTCTCCAGTTCCTTATGACCAAAGGGACGGCTGTCGCCGTAAAATGAAGTACCCGCACTGTTGACATTCGACTGGATGCCTCCGCTTAAGGTACTCATCGGCACAGGTAGCCATGAATCGACCACGCGTCCGAAACCATCATAAGAAACACCGCTCACAAGGTCCTTCCCGCTTGGAGCCGCCTTGACTTTCACCGTCTGCTTCGCCCGGCCTAAACCGTCTAAATACTGCACCGTTTCCGAAACTTTGGAAACCTGGTTATTAAGGTCATAATCTAAAATGGTTTTGCTGTAAATATAATTTTCTCCCGTGCTCGGAGTCGTAGACTGCCCCTGGTAAAACCCTGAGACAAATAAAGCACTGATCGGTATAATGAGTCTTTTCATCCTGTATTAGTTTTTGTAATGATAACTGTATTCTTTTAAAGCCTTCCCGTCTACATCCACCACCTGCTTAAGCCGGTTGGAAGAATCATAAACATACACCTCACGTACCCCGGATGGAGGCGTGATGCTGGTAACACCGATCAACGGATCATAGGTATAGGTCGTGATAACCTGACGTGAATTGTCCGTCCTGAAAAGATCAAGCTGGGAAATCAGTAAATTCTGTGTAGCGGTATCTACATCCTGGTTCGATTTGGTTATGATATCAGCACTCCCTGCAAGGGCCATGGCCTGGTCATAAGTGGCTCCTTCAACCTTGGCAATCACCTGCGTGTTGCCATAACCCCAGATCAGGGCCACCGGGATGCCCTCTTTACGGGTATACTGAAGCAGGTTTCCTTTGCCGTCATATTTATCATACGTTACCTCCGTGTCCATATAGCTTACAAAATAACCCGACTTCATGGAAGATGGCAAATAGTTCCCAGGAGTATCATACTTAGTCTCTATATGGCTTAATGGGGTATTGGCAATCACTTCCCCCTGCGAAACCTCAATGCTCAAAGGAACACCCGTCATCCCCTTATTCACCAATCGCATATTATCGACATCATAAGCATAATCGTAGTCCGTCTGGGTAATCTTCCCATCGGCACTCTTTACCGTACTGATGTCAAGCTCTCCTTTAGGGGTATAGCTCAGATCAGTAGTCTCCACCATCGACTTTCCATTTAAATACGTCGTCTCAATGGTCTTGGTCAGACGGCGCTTACCCGTTATCAACGGATTAAAAATAAAACGGTACTTGCTGGTGGCATCCGGACTTATTGCGGAAGCGCCTGTATATGCCGTTCCATTGATACCGCAACCACTTACAGAAAATGGATAGTAATTACGACTGGGATCGTATACTCCTGTAGAAGAATTTATGATACTAAAAGAAGGATAGACTCCATAAGTATTGGGTAAATTATCATACATATTTGCTTTAGAGTACAATTTGTTCTGATTGCTGTCATATTTTTCGATGAGTACATTTTCTCCATTTGAAGGAATATCAATTTTAGGGACGCCTTTTATAAGCGAATTAATAAAAGGATTGTTTGTAAAGTAATACTTAGTTAACCCTTTTATGGTTCCATCCAATACATTAATATCCTTCTCAGTAACTTCATCATAACCAAACGTTTTATTGCCGCTTATTCCAAAGTCATTGGAGTTTACAGAAATATCATTAAAAAGTGAGATCGATTCAGTTAAGCATCCTCCGGTAATAAAAGATGGCTGCGATTTATGGGTTGCTCCACTTATTAAATTCAAAGGCTGAAACGGATAAATTAATTTCCCACCAGAATAAGTGTATGCTTTATGGGAAAGTAAGGTGCTGTTTTCATAATTCTTGATCGATTTAATTCTTACACCGCTTCCATAAGAGATTGACTTGTCGATATCCGTATCATCGTAATATCTGAAGCGGCTTGACACGACAGCGCGATGCATACCATCATTGCTACGATATTGCAGGGGATTTTCAACACGAACATAATACTCTGTGCTTGGATCACTATCATAAGAAACTGTGAGTTCCTCATCCCATATGCGTTGGTGAGTCTGCTCAAAGGTGGGACCACTCACATCGATTGACCATTGCTTAACAAGTGTCGTTACTGATTGACCATTTATTATTTTTCTTTTGAAAAACTGTATTTTACAGTCCCACATTCCATAGGGCTCATAATGTACTTCCGGATAAGTAGGTCCCATATAGCCATCATAGATCGTATTATAAAATTTTATGTTTTTTCCTTCAGGAAGTTTAAAAGCAGGGCTTTGAATAAAATAATATCCTCCAGGAGTAATCGAGGCACCTCTGTGAGTTAAACTCACATCTTTGTTCGCTGCCCAGGCTTGCTCCGGTGTGGGGATAAACTGATTAGAAAAAGTGTTCGACTCATACTCGAATTCTGTCCTTGCCCCGGTTGGATAAGTAACTTTTTCTAAAATATTAGTGGTAATATAATTTGTATTTGTATATCTGGATACGGTATTTGCCGGATAATTTACTGTCATCCCATAATTTTTGTAAGGCGTTTTATTCAGATAATCAAAAAATAAAAGATCGGGAATCAGAGTGCTGCTGTTTGTACCATTGTTATATCCAAAAAAATCTGAGCTTGACCATTTGTTCGGCATTGTTTTATTCATGTCATATTCAAACGTATATGGCGGAGAGCTTTGTATCGGCGTACCGGCTTCATTATATCCTATTTCCTGGATAGAATTCAGTTTAAGCCGTTTATTCTTATATCCTTCTTCCGGTGTACTTACAACCGGATTGAAATAACTAGTATTTAGTACAAAACTCTTAATTTTTTTATTAGGGTATTTTGACTTAATATCGATAGATGCCAATTTTTTAATCGGAACTGACGGGGAAGTAGGTCTTATATCTTCCCTGTTATCCAAGTTGAAATTTATCTGGGTATCTTCTGTTTCAATGCTGGTTAAAGTCTTTTTTTCATTTATAGTTATATTATCATCTTGTTTAATAAATGCCGGCCAGTCAAAATCGGTTAAATGAGTTACCTGTACTGGATATTGTGAATATGATGTTTCATCCTGATAATAGAAATTAATAACTTTACCACTAACCAAAATAATTTTAGAGATCTTAAAGGTATAAGCAATATCTACTGAGGTACCGACACCTGCTGATCTGGAGCTTTCTATTGTATTAAAATAAAATTTGTCGCCCTTGTTTGTTGTAGCTACCCATCCTGAGGAATTTCGAGAAAACTTTACATCGTCATTGCTTTCCATGAATAGAATTTCACTACTATTCTCAGGATTAATAAAAAACTTTCCTGAATAACCATAAAAACTGTAAGTAAAAATATCAGGCTGCCCTTTACCTCCGTTTAAATCATTAATTATAGAATCAGAATCATCAACTGCAGGATTTGTTATTACCATGCTCCCTGAGTTGTAACCATTGAATCCCACTTGTAATCTGGAAATCTGACTTTGGGCATAGAGGGTTGCAAAGTGACTTTTAAATACATTATAACCTCCATTATTAGAAAACCCATCGCCCCCCGAAACAAATTCCTCTCTTCCTCTTATTTCCTGTGTGATGGTTCCCTCGGGCATAAAATTCCAGCCTAATCCTACCCAGGTGGCTTCATCAGCTACCTTAATCCCGGATGTATGGTAGCTTAGGGCCAGGGGAATCTCGATGTTATCGACTTTTAAGGTGTATAAGGGTACTGATACTTCAGCCGTCCCCGTATAATGACCCACCGGAATATCCCCGAACCTGCCCAGTAAGGCAACCTCCGGTGAGGTCGGTACATTCCGGACACCCGGATCATACTGGCTGTGGTTACTACCATTGCTCTGTCCGAATATATTACTGACTGATGCTAATAAAACTATAGCAATCGTTACTTTTTTCATCCCCGTTTATTTCTTTATTAGTTTTGCACTTGCCGTTTTATTCGTATCGGTTTTTATCGATACCAGGTAAGCCCCCTGAATCAATGGCTGCGTGTTGAGTTTGGTTACTTTGTTTTTTGTCTTGATGCTCTGAAGCTGCCTTCCGCCCATATCGTACACGGTAATCTCCGCTTCAAACACGTTGGAATGACCGGTCCCTGAGCCTGTCGAAGGGAAACCGATTTCTACGTACGCATAATCACTTACCGGGTTCGGGTAAATCTTAATATCCTGCTTTTCGATCAGCTGGTCGATCTGCTTGTCACCGAGCTTTACGATCTTCCAGTTCTCCTTGCCGAGCTCTTCAGCGCTGGTTCCGGCCAGGATGATCGAACCGTCACGGTTCAGCTTAATATCCGAAAGACGTTCCTCTCTTTTGGCGGATTCTCCTTTCACGTGCTTTCGCCACTGCTCATTGCCGTTCTGGTCTAAGTACAGCATCCAAAATTTTTCATCATCCGTTTCGATTCTTCCCTCCGCCTGGGTGTAGCCGCCCAGAAGGATTCCTTTAGTTGATCTGTCATCGGAAGCATGCACCACACTCATGCCCATCAGGACATCCCGGTTTTTAAAGTTGTAGGATTTCTGCCAGATTTCTTCGCCCTTTGTGTTTACCGAGATGAGCCATAGATCGCTGCCTTCTTCGATGCCGACGGTTTTATTCCCTGATCTTTCAGACCTTGATTCCCCCCCGATTAAATATCCGGTGGAAGTCATGGCCAGGGTTCTTAAATGGTCATCACCTTTGCCGCCGAAGCTTTTTTCCCACTCCACCTTATTATCTTTTGAGAGTTTAACCAAATAGAAATCGCCCTCTCCGTAATTCTCAGTCTTTTTTGAGCCTCCGGCATTACTTCTTGAATAAATTCCAAGCAAGGCTCCACCGTCGATCGTTGGAATCATCTTCTCCACTTCATCCAGGCCTTTTCCGCCTAAAACAAGCTGCGAGATTTCCTTTCCGTTTTTATCAAGTCTTATTATAAGCACATCTTTCGAGCCGTATCCTTTCTCTGAATTCTGGATATTCCCCGCAACATAAAAACCGAAGTCCGTCGTCTGGATCACCGCTCTTGCCTCTTCATCCGCCGCGCTGCCGATGGTTTTCTGCCATAATTCGTTGCCAAATTCGTTTAGGCAGATCAACCATAGGTCTGATCCGCCTTTCGATTCTTCCTTCTTGTCAAGCCCTTTTCCGCTGTAAGAAGTTCCGGCAATTAAAAATCCGCCCTCCTGCGTATTGACCGTTGCGGATAGCATATCATGATTCTTTCCGGAGAAGTATTTTTCCCATACCTGTTCTCCCATTTGGTTTAATTTAATCAGGTGATAGTCGTAACCACTATTTTGCTTATTATCTGAAGAAATTTTATTAGACTGGATACTGCTGCCCGTAATCAGGTATTGTCCGGCGATCGTTGTCGTAATCTGGCTTAAAAAGTCCTGAGTGGAGGATTTTAGGTCTTTCTGCCATATTAATTCCTGGGCCGAAACGCCCAATGATATGCACAGAAAAAGCGCGCTCATGTAGAGTTTTTTCATGTCCTTAGTAATTGATTTTTAATTGCTGCAAAAATATACTTTTTACCTCACAGTAAAAAGATTTATTAATTAATTTTAATATCATGTCGATCATCATCCGGCAAAGCTATAATTGCAATGCGACAAAACTCGTCGTATTAAAATCTATTTTCATTAATTTCTTTATTTATTATAATATAGTTTAGAAAACCACCGTTTTTTCTATTGTAATCATATCGATGTGTTTTTATATGAATCAGGTACATATTTTCCATAAACCTTTTCAGGATCGGTCTGGCATGAAAAATTCAGATACAGCAATATCAGGTAGTAAAATAACCTTAAACTACGGAGTTGTATTTTTAACCTTCTGCCTTTTTTTGTCATTTTATGGGGTATTTTAGGATCAGAGTGATCAGAACCCGTCTTTTAACCTCAGAACCTATTCTGTAAAGAAACAGCTCTTAAGATTCGGGATCAGTCATTAAGAAAAGTGTCAATCATCATTTAATCAAAATAAAAGCTGCCCAAAAAAGACAGCTAGCAACTATAAAATCTCAATTCTACTCTTTAATAAACTTCCTCACCAACTCCTCAATCACCCTACTCTTCTCCTTCTCCGTCTCAAGCAACCGCTCATACAGCTTCTTATTTTCCTCATAAGATTCCAACAGCTTGTCCAAAGGATTGAAAGTAGGCTGATAATTTAATGAACTCGCGATCAATGTTGAATTATCATTACTGGTATTGTTGAACGTATTCGAGATGATATTAAAGAAAGCATCCTCCGAAAAATTCTTCAGGGCTTCGAGGGGAAGTTCCAGGGCTTTGGCGATGGGTTCGAGTTTGTGGTCTTCGAGGGTTTCGGCGTTTTCGAGGAGGGAGACTTTCTGCTGGCTGATGCCTAAAAGGTCGGCCAGGGTTTCCTGCTTCATGCCGCGCATTTCCCGGATTCTTGCGATGTTTCTCCCGATATGTTTCTGTGCTGTAGCTGCCATGGATTAAGATTTACAACCAAAGATATAAAATTCTTCGGGATCCTGCTTATCTATATTTTAAAAGAAGAGCCAGGTGAAGGGCTGGAAGCGGGGTGCCGGAAGCGGAAGGTTTTTTAGTCGCTGCCTTATTCGTCATTTTAGAGGCTGTTTTTAAATTCAGAGTTTTTTAAACATTTAGAAATTAAGATATTTTAGCTAAAAGAATTTTATTTAGTGAAATTCAATTTCTAATGCAGAAGGTTTGCAGTGGTAAAAGTTAAGAATAAACAATGTTTATTTTAATTCAGAAAATTAAGATGGAGAGCCTTTTTAACATAAACAAATGAAGGTATTTTAGCTTAAAAAATTTATTTGGTGAAATGCAATTTCTCAAGCAGAAGGTTCACGGTGGTAAGGTTAAGAATAAACAAGGTTTATTTTAATTCAGAGAATTAAGATGGAGAATATGAAGTTTTTTTAACATGAAGAAATGAAGGTATTTTAGCTTAAAGAATTTATTGAAATCGGACTTTCAACCAGAAGATTATGCAGTGGTAAGGTTAAGAACAAACAAAGTTTATTTTAATTCAGAGAATTAAGATGAGGAGAGATGACGGAAAAATTTCTGAGTGAAAATTTAAATCGGATCTTTAGGATCACATGACCGGACCGGTTAGCCGTTAAAGGGAATGCTGTATGAAATGCGGTTCATCAAACCTGTTCCTTTATTGTTCATTAAAAGGTAAATCGCCGGATTTATTTATTTTACATCAAGTTTTGGTTCGGTACATCATTTTTTAGTTGGCTACGTCGGTTTTTAGCTTCAACTTGCATAAAAAACGAATGATGAAAGAAAAGATCACCCTTCCTGCCACCCTTCCGCACCACAACCAACTGAACCAGCTGCTGAACTTGCTTTCCGAAAAAATGCCTGTCCGCTATGTATTCCTGAGCAATTCCCGGCCTTCCGGCCATCCTTTTCTCATTATTTACCTCGGCTGTTCCCGGCTGCCGGACGGTTTGGTTCCGGAGAAACAGATCAGGAAAGCCTGGTCACGGTACGGCATCCATCTTGTCATCCTGGCCGGCACCGAACTGAAAAAGCACCTGAAATCAGGAAGCCTGTTTCTTCAACGGCACTGCAATGCCTCAACACTGGTTTTCACTTCAGGCAAACACAAACTTCCCACCGAAGATCTTTCACAATCGCTGAAAAAATTCCGGCTGATCCGACAGAAGTACGGTTTTGCCTGCCGACTGATGGGCAACGAAATCCGGAAAACGGAAAGTATTGGGTCTTTAATTACGACTTATCATCTTTACACCAGCCTTTTCGCACATCATTTATTCCACCTGGAATTTCTCTGCCTGGGCCGGGATTTCCATCAGGAAACTTTGGATCAGCGGCTGCTGAGGCTGGAGCCCTTTTTCCCGGAAATCAGAAGCTTCCTGCTGAAGAAGACCGGAAACACTTATTTTATTACCGAAGCCCTCCTCAGCGCCGGAAAAGCGGAGACCGAGAAAGAATATTCTTACCTCAGGTCCGAATTCAGGGAAGCCATCGCGATTGCCGAAAAGCAAGTGCACAACTTAGTCAGAAAAACTTTCCGCGACATCAAAGCCGCCGTGAAACATCCCAATATCTTATTAAAAAATCAGGTTGAAACGAAAGTTGTTTCTCCGTACGAATCCGTGATCAGCATCCTGACCCGCCGTTTTCCGGTTGAAGAAATTTTTCTTTTCCATCAAGAGGAAATTGTTTGTGAAGGCAGAACCACAACCGAGCTGTACCTGCTCCTGATCGGCAACAGAATCAGCAAAAAGGATCTTGAGATGATGCAAAAAAGCGTTTCCCGGAAGACCGGCGGAAAGTATTCGGTTGTTCCGATCGTCCATTCCGCCAGATGGATCCAGGAACACCTTTGGGAATCGCAGCCGTTTTTCCGCAAGGTCATGTAGCCGGAAAATGCCGTTTATGCTTCTCGCTCCCCTACTGTGATTCATTGGCATACCCGGGAACCGGATCTCTGTACTGATGAAGACATTTTCTTTCAGCAGTTTCACGGACTGTATGAAAATTACAAAACCCTCCGGTCCCAAAAGCAGCCTTCCGACGCAGAAGAAATCCGGTTGTCCGTAAAAGATATTATCCGCCAAGCTTTCCTGCTGCTCATTTATAACAGGCTCCGTTATCGTCCATGCGAAAAGACCGGTCTCCGCATCCTATGGAAACTCTGCATGTATGCCGAACCTGAAATAAAAACCTTCAGCCCGGTGACCCGGAATCGGCCCTTTGATTTCTTTAAGTTTTTGGAACAGGCGGAAAATACAGAGGAGCATACGATGTGTGGGGATGAGAATGTTTTCGGTATAGTGGACAGGGCGTTGGAAAGTTTTATGGAATTAAAAATAATTAAAAATATTTAGAGGTTGTTTAAAAAAGAAATTTAGAAATAATTTGTAAAATAGGCCGGACGTATTTCATCACATAATTAGAGTTCATGACAAAGGAATAGCTTTGCCTGGCTGACCGGCAGTGGCAAAAATTATTTACCTTTTAAAACAAAAGAGCATTATGCCTTACGCGATTAATGGATGCGATCCTTTGGATTCTTCTTACAGGATCTCTCAATGGCGTAATCTTCCTGAAAATTTTCCAAAACGGGAAAACGTTCATTATCATTTCCGTAAATGGGGTTAAAGACGGCACTTTTGTTAGATTAAACGCAATACTTAACAAGATGGAAACATTATATGATCACGGATACTTTGGGGCTAATCTGGGGAGTGAAGGTAGGCCCAGCTCACCAGGCAGAGGGGTTATGTCGCTTACGAAGTTGTTGAACCTTTATTGGGTTATCTTGACCGGATGAAAAAAATACGGGGTGACCAGACCTCTAAAAAAGGATTCATCGATTGGGTTAAAGAGCATGTGATTGGACTGGAAGTTGAAATTTCTTCTGCTTCTCTGTCAGAGAAGGGATTCCTTCCTTTAAGGTGGAGATGAGTTACTGAAAGGACTTTTGTAACCTTTAATTTTTCAGAAGGCTGGATAAAGACCATGAAAAACATATAAAAATGAGGAATATTTAATATTATAGCATAATTATCAATAAGTACTCAGATCTATATAGTTTACATTAAAATTTTCTAAATATTTGATTTAAAATATTTATTTTCAATTAGTTAAAACTTTTTTTATAATATAAACTAATTGAAACCAGACACTTATAACCAAATAAATAGTAGAAATATTATTTAAAGATACTCTAAATTCATTCTTCCAATTTTGACACAAAAATACATGATCATTGCTATTTAAATCTCTACCATATCTCGTGCTCTTGGAAATTTGTTAAGACGAAAAAATCGCCTACATTTATTTGGGTGTTAATGTAATCTCACCTTCCTTAGATACATTCAAAAGTAGAGTTTTTGATTAATAATTTCTTGTTGTCGCTGCTAAAATTTTGTTGGAATGTGGGAAACTCGCTGGCTTTAGCTTGGGCCAGTTTTCCATATTTCAATAAAAAGTCTCTGGGT
>NZ_BJYJ01000025.1 GCF_007991455.1 Chryseobacterium hagamense
TCTGTGCAATCCGTGGGAGAAATTTTAACCGCAAAAGAGGCAAAAGATATTCATACCGTTGAATAAAGTTAAATATCTGATGCTGACAAAGCGCACAAAAGTTTTTAAAAATCAAAGATGTTTAATCTGATGTGTTCTAAAAATATTTTCAAGCCATTCAAATCTTCTCTGTGGCTTCTGTGTCAAAATAAACGCTGCCATCTGTGAAAATCTGCGCAATCCGTGGGAGGAATTTTAACCACAAAAGGCACAAAAGACACTGATGCTGCTAAAAAAGCTGAATGCGATGCTATAAAAAAGCGCACAGAAGTTTTAAAAATCTTTGATTTTTAATCTGATGTGTTTTAAAAATATTTTCAAGCCATTCAAATCTTCTTTGTGACTTATGTGTTAAAATAAACGTTGCGATCTGTGAAAATCCGTGCAATCTGTGGTAGAAATTTTAACCACAAAAGTCACAAAAGATACTGATGCTGCTAAAAAAGTTGAACGCGATGCTGTAAAAAGCGCACAAAAGTTTTTAAAAATCTTTGATTTTTAATCTGATGTGTTCTAAAATGTTTTCAAGCTATTTAAATCTTCTCTGTGACTAATGTGTTAAGAACTTGGCTCATCATCCATCCGCTTAAAAATATGTTTGAGACTTTTGCGGTTCCATAAAAAAGTTGAAGCAGATCTAAGAAGAAAGCAGTACATTCGTAAACGATTAACAAAATAACAAACAAGTAAATAAAAATAGTATGAAATCCATCCTAAAATCGGCGACCGTGCTTGTGGCGGCCATGACGATCTCTGTAAATGCCTTCGCGCAGGAAACCAAAAAACCGGCCAGCCCACCGATGACGGCCACCGGAAAAATCAAAGATGCCAACATTACCATCGCTTACAGCAGCCCATCCGTAAAAGGGCGTACCATCTGGGGCGGCCTGGAAGCGTATGACAAAGTATGGAGAGCCGGAGCCAACGAAGCCACCACGTTCGAAACGGATAAAGATATTACCGTTCAGGGCAAAAAACTGCCGGCCGGGAAATACAGCTTCTTCCTGATCCCTAAAGCCAGCGGAACCTGGACCGCCATCTTCAACAAAGAAGCCAAGCAATGGGGCGCCTACAAATACGAGCAGTCCAAAGACGCGCTACGGGTAGACGTAAAAACAAAAGCGTTACCAACCACCCAGGAAGCCTTAGTCTACAAAATCAACAAAAACGGTTTCACCATGGATTGGGATAAAATCTCCGTTCCTGTGGAAATTAAGTAAGTTTGAATTTGAAAAGTTAAATCCCGGTTGTAGCCGGGATTTTTTGTGTTTTTATTTAGTTATTGACAAGAATGCTTATCCTGAGAGTTTACATCACGTTCAGTCATTTCATGAAACCGTTACTGAACTAGTATGAGGAAGTTTTGAAGATTTACTGCTGAATCTGATGGCCTAATTTTTATGTAATACAAAAAAAAACTTTAATTTTTAATAATTAAAATTTTATATATGTCTTTAAGATTTATTCTTCAGATAAATGATTAATAAGATGTATGGATTTTCTATTTAAATTTATAAATTTTACTATTTTCATCAATTTTTTTTATAAATTTCATTGCTTTTGATTGAGAAAGTTTATGATCATTAATAAGTGAACAGTACAGGTTTGCAAACTCATTATATATATTTGTTGCGAAGATACCTGTATCATCGGAACCTAGAACAATTGGTGGTATACTGTAGCCTTGCTCATTCCAATTTATCCAATTTAAAAGATGGTATGTTGAATAATTTTTATGAAAACCTATTCTGACATTACTTGTAGGAAGTGTTTCAATAACTATTTCATGTATTGTCATAAATTTTAGAATTTCAAGCTGTAAAATTTCAAGTTGATTATAATCAAACATTTCAAATGGGTCTATTGAAATAACTTTGTCATAGTTCTTACGAATTGACATATTATGATATTTTTGGTATAACTCAATGATTTTATCATTAGTAATACTGTTATAACCTTTTATTATTTTTCTATTCAAGAACCAATTATTTTCTATATCATCAAAAATTCCTTGTGCTTGTAAGTAATTTTTTTCATTAAAACAGTGTAAAGGGCAACATTCACGCATTAACCAAGCTTGTTCAAGAATTAGTATAGGATAATATTCATTATAAATATTAAAGCTTAAATTATTTACTTCGTTTATTATTTGTGGAATTAATCTTTGTAGTTGTACTGCATTTGATTTTACAATCAAATGATAAGCAAAAATTAAATTATCAAGATGTATCCCTTGCTTTATTAAAATACTTTTACCAATTATCTCCGACCATAATTTAATAGAAATCCCAGCAGCCGTAGCATGACCAATACGGTCAGTTTTAGTGAGGTTACAAAAAATAATTGCTTCATAAATAGACCGTAAACCATCTAAAATATGATAAAAATCTTCTCCTGCGTGGTATGTGAAGTGTTTTATACCTTTTCGACGTAGTGCTCTATATGTTGGAGCAAAAACTTCTGGAGGAGCATCGAACTCGCTTGAAGCAGCATCAATTCCAATCAGTTTACTTTTATACTTAGGGTAATTTTTTAATAAAGAAGATATATTTCGTCCTTTCTTTGCAACTTCTAATCTTAATGCTTTGTGTCGTATATAAGGATTAGGTTTTGCATCTATTTTTTTTATAAAATGTGCTATTAGTTTTAACTGAGGTAAATGATTTTCTGATAAACTTAAATTCAATGTTTTTATCATCTTGTTCCAGCCTTTATATATTGCTTCAATTTGCGTGATTAATTCTAATTGTGTAACCTTCGGTGAAAATCTTCCCTCTAAAAAAGATAAAAATTTACTTTCGTTTCCGTGCATTTGCAGATATCTTCTACTATAGCTTTTTTCACTTTGTTCTCTTAAACCATTTAAAGTATTCTTTTGAAATTGCTCAAAACCATTTTGGTGAGTTTGTTGGACTAACAGACGATTTGTTAATCCTAATATTAATAGATAGTAGTGTAATAATTTTGTTATAACTTCATTAGGACTCTTCATTATTTTTTCTAAAATCAAAACATACATATAAGATTCTACTGACATCAAATAAGGTGTATCCCAATCTGATGAAATTTGATCTAGAAATGGATGCCTATATCCTGCAACTTGATTTGATAGTAACTTATTAATATTATTAGTGCGAAAATTTTTATCATTTTTAAGACTATCAGGATTAAATATATATTCGTATAATATGTGTCGAATTTTTTGAGCATCTTTTAACAAATTGATATAAATAAGAGGTTCAAGTAATGATGATTCTTGTTCAATTTGTTCTTTAACTTTACTATTGCTAAAACTTTTTTTCAGATCTCTGTATATTAGAGTTGGATGTGACAAATAATCTTGCCAAATCTGATCTGTTTCTAAAGATCCATTTAAGTGCATGTGTAAATCATGAAAACCTTTATTGTCATTAAGTAAATGCTCCAGTTGTGTGATTTTTGCACTAGGTATAGATGTATATTTTGTGTTTGGGAATATTAAATCTTTGAAAAAAAATAAATCTTTATTTTCTACTTTAATATATTCATTGTACATAATTAAAGACTGAAGAAATAAAGGAGGTATGTATGTTAAAAGTTCCTGCCATGAATTCTGCATTTCTTCTTTTACATATACTCTTTTGTCTTTTACCTCTAAGTGATTTTCTGAAAGCTGTTTAACGCCAATTAGAAAAATGTCACTAAAGTTAAAAACATTTTCAAAAGCTTTTTCTTGATAAAGTCGATAGAGGTGATCTGGTATTAGCCTATTTTGAGATCTAGACAAAAGAAATAATCTTCTCTTAATATCTTCAAATGAAACATCATTACCAACCATGTATTGGGAAAGTGATTCATTATCCATTAGAAGATACTTATATAAATCTACGGCCATAAAGAAGGGTTTAATTCTAAAAATCTTCGGAAATTTCTTATTTTACCGCTATTGTCTTTTTTGCCAAATATAGTATAGAGATACGTGCTTATTTGTTTATTATGTTGCGTATTTGTAGGTTTTCCTTTGTCTTCAAACCATTTTCTTGGATAATCATTTTCCTTTAAAATTTTTATTAAATCTTTTTCTCTACCTCTGTTAGCTAAAGTACTATCTCCTTCCATAAATACTTGGTATATATCTGCAGCATTTTTTACAGCATCTGAATTGCTGATCTGAACTAAGTTTAACTGATTATACACTGAAATTCTCATAGCATTTTCTAAGTTTTGTCCGGTATAATCGACAAGTCTAAAAACTAACTCATTATCACTATAATCTAAGTAGCAGGTTAAGAGGGGACAGCTTAATAGCCATTTAGATAATGAAAGACAATTTTTTTGTTCAGAAGGTAATGAATTCAATTTTTTTAAATTTTGTAGGAACAATTGGCTAGAAAGTTTTGTATTGTCCATACTTAGTTTTGGCGTATTCTGTAATTGTTCTAAAGTATCTTCAACTATAATTGCATTAAAAAATGAAATTATTTGATAATTAAAAATTTCTCCTAATAAGATTGATTTATTAAAGTCTCTATTAATATTTTCTAATGCAAAATAAAATCTAGTATATATTTTTCCAAGAAGATGAGAAGGGATTTCGGCTGGATTTGCAATTTTCTCATAGGAAGAAATCCAAGATAATATATCTTCTGCAAAATTGTCTAATTCTCCTTTATCAGAAAAATCGTCACTTAAAAAATCAAACAGACTAGGATTGTCATTCACTGAATCGTTTTGCAAAATTACAGAATTCCTTCTGTCAAAAATTGGTGCGGGATAGGCTCTCATTTGAGATAAATTAAGAAGGGCAGAAACAACTTCTTTCATTCTTTCATGCTCTATTTTATCAGCTGCAATTAATTGATCTCTTTTTAAGATTTCCCCTATTGTTGCCAATAAAATGTGAATTGAATATGAAACTTGAGTTGCTTGTCTGTGTGAATATGATGAAATAAAACTTGGAATATAAGCTATCGTTTTATCTAATAGCGATTTTGTCTTTACTGGAGAGAAAACTGAATCTAGTCGATCTGTAAATCCTTTTTTTGCAATTTCTTCAAGTCCCATTAATTTGATATAATGATTTGTATTTTGCGTTGCTGGATTATTGATTGCTCCAAAAATATAACTTTGTAGATTGGCCGTGATATCCCTTAATACTCGATCGGTATAAATACCACTTTTATCACAAAGATCTTCTATTGTTGGGCTAACAATATTTGAGGAGCTATTACTTGTGGCGTAAGGAATAATACTTAAAATATTTCTTATATATCCTATTCTTATAAAGTAATCAAAAAGTAGATATTTCCCATTTTTTTTACTATTAATAGAAGATGATAATAATATATTTAAAGAAAATAAGCATGCATTAAGGTTTGAATCAGTTGTAATGGGTTGTAACTGATATACATCTAATAATCTATGATTTGATATCAAAAGGTCAAGTATTATAGTATTGATGAATTTTGAAGAGTGCTTAGATGTGTACGTATCTACATTTTTTTCTTGAAGTTCTCCTAAGAAAATATCTATTATAGAATTATAATCACGATTCTTGTCATCAATATTTTTTATCAAAAATTGTATTTGCGTTCTAAGAGGAAGTGAAAGTAGAAAAGTTCTATAGACTTCTTGTTGTGTAGGATTAACAATTCCAAATTTTTTAAGAATTCTATTATAAACTTTGTCTAGACTTTCTTCTTTTTCCAATGCAGGATGACTGACGTTAATGCTTATATCCCTGCTAATTCTCTTTTTTTCAGAAATTGTAGTAAGGTGAATACGATACTTTGGAGGCATAATTTTCAACATATATTGTGAAGAAAGTTCCACAACCATATCATTAAATCTATTAATCTTTTTGCTGTTATAACCTGTTCCTTGTTCTATACCTTCGTATGTAAGTATTTCTCGACCAAAATTCATCCATTTTTTTTGACGAATAACGGTAGAGTATAAATTCATATCGCCACTCAATAAAATAATCAGTTTTGAGCTGGTAAAATATTTTCTTATACATTCCAAAACAGCCCATCCCTTGGACGAATCCACATCAATATCGTCAAAAATTAGTAGAAAAACATTTTTCTTCAATATTTGTGCTGAGAAATCTAATAAATCATTGAAATTTTGCATAAGATTTCTTGATGCCGATACTGCTGCTAAACCAGTGTCCATAACAAATTCAGGATCCATCCAATTATCTGAATTATTAGAACCTATTCCATCAATAGAGGGAATTCCGTGAGCTAAATTCATTAACTTATTATGCCATTGTCTTTTAATCTGTTGATTATATTCCAAATTAAAGACATCGTCATCAAGCTTTTTGGTTATTGCCTCAGATATCGCTGATAAAACATTCAAAAAAACATGTCCTTTTTCTTCTATTAAAGTTGGATCAATAATTGGAAGTACACTTACCTCATTATTAGTCTCATAATACTTCTTGGCATTTAAAAGAAACGACGTTTTTCCACTACCACGAGATCCTAAGACAGTAATCGCTTTATGTAAGTTTTCTTTTGACTCATCTGTCTTAGCTAAATCAATCAAATCATTAATATGATTTATTACGGTTAAAAATTCAGTTATATGGATTATGTTACCTTCTAAAAAGCTTCTTGCATTTTCACTTTTAAGAAGGTCAATAGTGATTTCTCCAGACATTGAGTATAAGTTTAATGGTTATTATAGTTATCTAAAATATTATTTTTAATAATATTAAACAAATGCATTTAATAATATGTAAATATTTTACAAGATTATAAATTTACATTGTATAATGAATTAACAATGTTCCAAAAATCTTACAATTATCAAAATAATGTAAAACATTTTGGTCACTACAATAAAACAAATGAACAGAATTAGGAGATGATGGAACAATATTGGTAGGAAAATTAGAAAAAATAGTTCTTTTATTACTACTAAGAAGACTCATTTCTCTCCTATATCCCAAGATTTCCCGAATAACACGTTTTTCTATTTTTGTATTTTTACATTCGACCGCCATATAGATCTGTTCAAAACTTGGCCTGTTAGATATATTTGGACAAGTCAGAGCTATATCCAATTCATGGTAGTCTTGTCTTGTTAATATGCTGTTTGACCCATTTATATTGTGGCTCATTGTTGTAAACTCAATATCTGTCCAAAGTTCAGCTACCAAATGACTAGATGAATATACTTCAATGTAGGGATAATACCTGTTCACAGGACCACCTTTTTGTTTTAACATTATATTATTATTGTTAATTAAACGTAGATTAAATCCTTCATCCACATTTAATCTGTGGCAAATCTCAGCTAATACAGAAGCTTC
Source organism: Chryseobacterium hagamense (assembly GCF_007991455.1). Lineage (GTDB taxonomy): Bacteria > Bacteroidota > Bacteroidia > Flavobacteriales > Weeksellaceae > Chryseobacterium > Chryseobacterium hagamense. The sequence goes on from NZ_BJYJ01000025.1 coordinate 7,343, forward strand.
ATATAATTTACCTTGTAATGCACTAATAGGTAACAGCATAGAAGATTGTGCAGCTGATATTGCTAAACTATTTTCTAGAATATTAGAAATTCTGCTTTTAATTGTTGTTATTTGGGCTTGTGTCATTGTCCTCTAAAATAATGTTCTGAATCTCTTTCAATTCCTCTATTATAGGTCTGTAAGATGGAAGATTTCTTAAACTGTAAACTCCTTGATTTTCTACCAGTTGAATCTGTATATCTTCAATAGGAACTTCAGACTCTATGGCTTTATTTAGTTTATTAATTATAATTTCAAAATTGTCATTTGAGATTGATTCCAATATTTCAATTGATTTATCAATGTAAAAAATTAAAAGTCTTTTTGGGTTAAATACCAACCTCTCTTTTTGTTCCAATTCTTCACGTAAGGCAATCTCAATCTGTTGAGTAACCTCACTTAAGCCATTGATTCTTAAACTTTGAATTAGGTGCAGCCTAATTTCGGTAGCTTGTTGAAATGTCATGTTTAAAATTTAGAAAAAGTAAAAATTATGAACATTACATCTCTGAAATAATTAATATTTAATTTTTTTATTCAAACAAATGCAATGTAAATTAGCTTTCAACAAAAATACTTAACTATGAAATGCTATTGTTAGGTATTTTCCCTGAATTTTTGAAAATTTTAAATTATATTCTCTCTTAAAAACAAAAAATCCCGACTCACGTCAGGATTCTCAATATTTATTTCTTTTTACAGTCCAGCCATTTCAAAGAATTTGGATAATTTAATATTTTGGGCTTCACATATTCTCATGATCGTAATTAAACTGATCTGATACGTGTCGTCTTCTCTGATTCTCCGTACTGTTTTTTCATCAATATTGTTTTCAGTAGCAAAACGACTGTTATTGTTCATCGGAACAACCCATTTATCCCTTATATACTCAACAATCTTTCTGTTTGCTACTTCCATAGAAACAAATAAAAGCGTAATTCCGTAAAATAATTCGGACTTAAATCCGAATTGTATCTATTTTTTATTACATTTGTAGGGCAGATTATATCAAGCAACCAGAAGAAAAACAAAAACACAAAACCTTCTTTGTATGAAAAAAAACAACATAGACTTTGAATCCCGGTTTTGGTCCGGCCGGAGCAAGCTTTCACCCATAGCTTTAGGGGATGTATTTTTCCAGTTCTATGACCTGGCCACGGCGAAGGCGCGGCTCAACCTGATGATGCAGTACGCGGTACAGGGGAAAACGCGGATCCCGGAAGATCCTTCGGTGGTCTTTCACCTCCACCAGTCGCTGCGGTCGCTGATCCGGGCAGGGTGGTGCCTCCGGAAGAAATCCGGGAAATGGATAGGAGAGCCCGTTTCGGAGACCGGCAATCCATTGCTGTACGGTTCGCTTTCGGCGGAAGAATACCGCGATCCGGTCCGGGTGTTCCGCAAAGCTTTTAAGCAGTACCGCCTTGAGGAATTAGAGGACTTCCTTTCGGATATCGTGTATTTCTCCCTCGGGACGTTCAACCAGGTACCGGAACGTGATATCGTCGGCCCGTACCTCCACCTGATGAAGATTCTGGACGCGGCGTGGCTGATCATGGAACGGAAGAACAGGAGAAAGGATCGTTTTCAATCTACACCACAGGAAATTGAGGTTCAGATCCGCTAGGTACCTCACCCGAATCTTTCCATACGATTCTAATACGATGTTTAAATTCCTACCGGATGACAAACAGCGTGTTGGAATTTGATTCACCACCATTGTAAGGAAAGGCTGCCCGGTGGCTGAGGTTCTCGAAGCCACGTTATCACCTGTGAAAATCCTTATAACCGGTAGAAGGTTTTAACCACAAAAGTCACAAAAGATATTGATGCAGCTAAAAAAAAGTTGAATATGATGCTGGAGAAAGCGCACAAAGTTTTTAAAAACCTCGAAGGGGTTCGCGAATTCCTTCAACAATATAAATAAAAGATGAGTCAAATCTTTGATTTTTCTCTGATGTGTCCTGAAAATGTTTCGACCTATAACAAAATCTCTGTGACTTATGTATTAAATCTTTTGCAGAAATGACCCATTGATTTTTGTGGATAAAGCAGGGCTTCGAGAGCCTCAGCCCCCGGAGTACGGTCCAATGAAAATCTTTGATTTTCTCTGAGGTGTTCTGAAAATATTTTCAAGCTATTCAAATCTTTCTCTGTGACTTATGTGTTAAAAATAAACGCAGTCATCCGTGAAAATCTGCGCAATCCGTGGGAGATTTAATAGCGAAAGAGCGAAGGGCACTTTCAGCATCATTTCGGGCATTTGGTGCGGATGTCATCGGAATTGTAATCCCGGAACAGGATCCTGCCGAAATTTTTATCGGAACATAAGGTGTTCGTCTTTTTGCCGTCATTCCAGACGGTATTTTCCCCGTATTTGGAAAGGACGACCTCTTTTAACGGTTCGCTGAATTTGAAGGTAATGTATTTTTCCGAAGTGTATTCGTCAGGCACTTCATTGAAGAGTTCAACCGTAAAGAACCGGTCTTTCACGACCAGCTTCCGGAAGGAATCCCCAAAGCTGTTCGGATAGATCTTTTCGTTTTTCAGAACGTCGTATTTTTTATTCTGATCATTCAGTAAAATCAATATGGGCGCTATTTGGGTGTCAGGATCCTGGGGATCGGGATCACGGTTAGTGGCCAGAACGACAATTTTGTCGGTAAAATGATCATTGTTCAGGTCACAGTCTTTTTCTTCTACAACAGAATACTGATCCCCGGCAACAGAGGCGATGACCGTCTTGGAATCCAGGGTTCCTGCACTTTTAGCTACCGCATTCCCAAAAAACTTCGAATATTCTTCCCTAACGTTGATCAGATCCACAGTCTCATATTTTCCGTCTTTATAAAATACGGCATACCAGGGGCTTTTATGTTTTGAAATGGCTGCGGTTTTGTTATCTTTCTTATAGACAAACACTTTCGTGTCATCAGCATTTTTATAGGATACTTTCAGCGAGTCAAGATAGGTTGATGCTTCAGAAAAATAGTTGTTGGCATCGTCTGCGATGGTGTAGAAATCTTCACCGTTTTTCTTTTTAAGGGCCGATATCGTTTGATCACCCGGCGAAACGAAAACAATACCCTGGTCTTTCAGAACAAGGGTGTCCGATCTTACAGATGCAGAGGTTGTTTCTTCCCGTGATTTATTACAGGCAACTGAAAAAAAAGCGATTAGTCCGGTTAAAAGAAGGTTTTTCATAATGTACTGGTTTATTTCTAAACGGTAACAGCCGTTTTCGTCTCGTATTCTTTTCTGATAAAGTAAAATTATGATTTCCCTTTTATATTTTTATTGAAACAGCATCATTTTTGGCTATATACTATTTCTAACAATACATCCAAGCCTATTCAATCCGATCATAAACCCGTTGCGGTACTTTCGACAGATTTTTATTCTGGGATTTCATTAATGACAAATATTTTGCGTAATGTATTTTCGCCTGATCGTGGTCCTGAATTTTCCAGAGTACGTCTGCCAGATTAAGATAGGCAACAATCCGGTCCGGAAATTGACGGATGATTTGCTCCAACAGAATTTTGGACTGCTGGTTGGCCCCGGTTTTTTCCAGATGAAAAGCCTGATTGTTCGCTGACTCTACATTACTGATTTTGAGATCACCATTTTTTACATCAGGATAGCTGATAAAGAAATCTTCCGGAGAATTTTGAAAATTCTGTATCGCAAAAAGGATATTTTCAGAATCGTAAACGGACATTGATGGGCTGTCCTGCTCGAAACGATCCGGAAGTTCTGCTCCTATAGACTGTAGATCTTCATACGTTTTATTCAACAGGTTGAAGTTATCAACATATAACCTGTTCATCATCAATCCATCCGGTCCGAATTTTATAATTTCTTTATCCATGAGTAAGATTCCTGTATCCGAACAGGTAAAATCATATTTTTCTTTGATCTTTGTAGAAGAAGCATTCTGGTCATAGAGTAGTGAAAAACCGCGGTCATTATTTTGAATAAGCTCTGTAGAAACAGACATCTCATTGACGATAAGATTTTTATAAATCTCTTTTTTATTTTTATAGACCACTATTAAATCATCACCTTCTGTGGTTACCTTAAGCGTCTCATCATCGTTATAAGAATTCTGAGGTTTGTTTATAGATTTATGATCAATATGGTTACTGACTTTTTCCTGATGCTCTGATGGCTTTGCACAGGAACTTATAAAAAAGCTGAATATTAATGTTAATAAAAAATGTTTTATCATTGTGTTTTATTTAAAATTTTAAAGGCTCATCATTTATTATTCTGTTTTAATCTGCTTATCAATCCGTAAAATTTGTTCATGTAGCTCAATGCTTTAGTAGTACAGATTTCTTTTATCCATTTCAGCGTCCAATGATTCATCTAAAAAATAGAGATGATCCGGTTTGATTTTTCCATTTTCGATTTTACTTACCTCATAAGAAACAGGATCAGCAGACCTGGCTGCAGGAGATGAGAAATATTTCAGCTGCCATATTTTATTGTTCTTAAGATCCAGGTAAGAAACGTGGGTATAATTACTGGGTTCATATCTGAAACCGGCGGTGTGCCTGAAAAATTCAACCGAATCTGTTTTTTTATTATTTAATAAGGTGTAAAGAATGATTCTGTAATTTTTCCCACCGTTTAAAAACTGCTTTTCAAATTTAATGTTGGCTGATCTGTAATTGGACAAGCCTTTAAAATTGGAATAATTTTTTTCATAAAGCGCAGCCTGATTTTTTAAAATGGTATATCCCTCTTTACCCTTTAACGTCTTAAAAAACAGTTTGTCTGAAAGTTTTTGATCCCCAACAAAATAATTTTGCGTGCGGCTGCTGGAAATGATATTCTCTTTTCTAAACGACAGCCCCAGTAGTATCGTGAAGCTGATAATCAAATAAATGAATCCGGATTTCTTCATATCTAATAACAAAAATTAAAATTAATAACTCTCTATTGGTATCTGATTTTTCAGCATCAAATCATATTTGAATTATACAGTCTATATTATAACGAATATTTATCGCATACAGCTTATTCCCTTTAAAGCAAATTCAAAAATGGGTTAATGGATGAATATGATGCGTTTTTTCTTTTAAATATAATTTTACTATTGTATTTTAATAACCGATGATATGGAAGAAGAATCGAAATCTTCAAATCTTACTTGACCAAAATCTTTGGCTGAAAATATCTGAGTTTTGGTAAACATTCCTTTTTTACCGGGAACAGAGGTTTCAACACCATATTTACTGAGAAAAATATGCCTGCTGCTTTTGTCAAACTTAAAAGTGATATACGTTTTCTTTTTATTATTGCCGTTTCCCTCAGTTTGTTCCAATGTGAAAAATTCGTTTTTAGTCACCAGGTTATTGTTTAAAACCGAATTACCCGGAATGTAAGAATACAGGATATTGCCGTTCTTTATCTTCGTATAGTTATTATTTTGACTAAGTAACACGATAACAGGGGTATCAAGCGATTCTATCTCTTTATCTACATTCTTCGGTTTGTATACGAGAATGATATCCTCTTTCTGATCATTATTCAGATCACAGATTTTCTCTTTCTCCAGAAGGTATTCGGCCTGCATTGAGTTTTTGGTGTCCTTCACTAATTTTTTCAAAGGGTCTGTATTTTGACAGGAATAAAGAGTGCTCAAAAACAAGAACAAGACTCCGAAAGGATGAACAGTTAAATTTTTCATTTCTATTTGATATTAAATGACCCTCTACCGATTTTAGTATTTCAGCGATTTAGCAATACTTTTATGGCTGCCGTATTTTAAGTACCTGAAATAATTTAATACTACGTTTTTGAATTTTAAAATTTTGATTTTAAAGCTAATAGCAAAAAGCTAATTGCCATAAGCTACACTTAAAGGCTTCCGGAACCTTCTTCTTCAAATGCTACGCTTTCAATAACCTCTTTCAATGCACTGAGACCATAATAGTTGTTTCTTTCTATAATTTTCAGTATTTCCGGATGAGCAGCCGTCATATTATACAGTGCGGTTCCTGAATTGTGCCATGCCGTGCTGCTGTTCATCGGTTTGAATTTATAAAATGCAGGACTTTCTATATTCGCTACGAAAGCAACAATCTTTGCTTTTTCGTCTATTGTGAATTTTTTTGACGGCGATTCGGTAAAGATATCATCCCTGTCTTCTTTAAACAGGTAGTCCAGATAGTTTCCCAAGGCGTAGATAAACCGGTCGTCATCTTTGGTTGTATGCCGTGAAACGAAATCCAGCAAACCCTGCTGGATTTGTAATTTCCCTTCGCAATTTTTCGTAAAAAACAGTTCACCCATTTTTTCAGTGATATTATGGCTCGGATCAGCATACTTTTTATAGAGATTCACCAAGACCATCTGGTTGATTTTCTCTTCTTTATCATACCCGAAATCGGTAACCAGTCTCTTCAGAAATTCTTTGTCATTGAATAATAACCAGGTTAGATCCGTCTTGCTGTCGTTGAAAAGATATTTATTTCTTGCTACGATAAATTGAGGAAGGTCGATAGCGAATGTGTTACCGTTAATTTTTACAAGATCTTTTACCAAAAAAGTCTGGGTTAAAAATTTCTCATCCGGCACAATAAAAAGATTTTGCGTATCGCCGTAGAGATCATACTGGTTTTGTATTCTTGTATTTTTTGAGCCGTCCATGGCATTACCGAACAAAATGATGTGATGATTTGTAGATGAAACCCTATCACAATTGGAATTCTTGGTAATCTTAAAAATATCAAACAGTTTTTTACTGAATTCTTCTTCCGAAATAAACCGGTATCCTGAATTTTTGAGGCCATTGGCTACAAGATCCCTGGAAATATCAAAATCTTTTTTAGAAAGGCTATACGGTTGCTCAGGCTCGTTTTCTTCGGTCTCAACATTTTTCTGTTTCTCAATGAAACTTTTAATTATTTCTATATCAATGGGTTTTCCTGCCATTTCAGTATTTACAGAATTATTGTTTTCAGGTGTTTGTTTTTTCGGATCACCATTACAACTTGTCATAATTAATAATACGATGAAAATTGCTATTCTCATATTTTAAATCAGTTTGTGTTTGCCTTTTGCTTCCTGAGATCGTTCCATTTCAACAATATTGTTGAATGTTGTAAAAATATTTATTCAATTGTAATTGATCGATAGGTACTTTTAGAGCGTGCTCGATGTATTTTAAATATTTATCTCATTTATCTATTACTACTTGTTAACAGAAACGGTGGACAGATATTTATTAAAAATTATTTCGGATCCTTTTTTTATAGGATAGTCAAAATTCTTATTCCATTCCGGGATAGCTGATTCCGCTATTTTTTGTTTCTTCCCAGACTTTTTTAAAGTCAGCAATTTGATAATAATTATTTTTTTTAAATTCTTCGGCATATCTGGCTCCTCCATCCTTACTTCCGAAAATGCTGAAAAAGTCATAATATTGGCCGCTTTTTTCGCCGGCCTTTGTACTGTAGTAAGCAATTAATCCCAGGATTTTTATTTTTTCAGACTCATTGGTCAATGCTCCGTCATTACGGCCTGCTTCTTTTACCAGATATTCGGAAATCGCTTTTAAATAAGCTGACCGATCCTGTTCAGAGGCTTCTGATATGATGGTAAAGATTTCTTTATTGACCACAATATCACCATTGCATTTCTTTGCCCAAAGTATCTTTTGAAGTTCATCAAGATTTTTATAATTCTTTTTCAGGACGAATGTCAATAAGTCTTTGTCTTTCGTATAGCCAAAAGTTTTTACCAATGCGTTCAAAAATGACAGATCATGAATCCGTAACCAGGCAAAACTCCCTTTGTTGTCATTGAACAGAAATTTATTTCTATTAATAATTTTCAATATATTATTAGATCTTATTTCCGGTAATTTTTCTACATCGCGCCATTTTTGAATCTTAATCGGATCTCCGTCGTTATCTTTAAAAGTTTCCGGTAAACTTGCTTCGTAATCGTAAATACCGGGATTTGTCTGTTTGTAATCTATGATCTCCGGTAAATAATAGAAATCAGTGATCATTTTTTGCTTTTTAAAAATATAGGTGCCCAAATATTCAGTACCATTATTCGGGTACTGAATGATTTCTCTGTTACAAATATCAAGAAAATTTAAGTAAAGTATTTTCGTATCAGAATTCATTTCTAAAGTCCGGTCGAATATATCTTTTACTTTATTTTTAAAATTCTCATCAGAAATCTCTGTAAATCCGTTTTTTTTCAAAATATCACTGGCAATCGCTGCAACTTCGTTCAATTCATCATCGGAAAACTCAGGCTTTGGCATTTCAACGCCGGCCTCCTGAAAAAAACGTGAAGAGCCATATTCAATTTGCTTTTTTAAAATGTTATCATCCATTACAGGAGCATTATTTGTAGGTTCGTTAATTTTATGTTCTGTTTCTTTTTTTTGACAAGAGTAGCTTATCATTATAAAAAAGGTAAAAATCAGATGGGTAATTTGTTTCATTTTATCCATAGTTTGTTTATCTTGAACTTCCTGCAGAATTTTCTGCTTCGACATTGTATTTTGGTAATATTTTTTCTTCATCATCGACAATATAAGTTTTAGGCTTCATCATCATAAATATTTTAGGACTTTCTTTTGAAATCGAACCCAAACATATTTTTTGATAACCTGATCTGCTGTCACCGTTACCTTGATTTCCACCTAAATATACATATTTATCACCTTTTAAATTTTCTCCCACTAAAATAGCTGTATGAGAAAAATTAAAAGTCATAATAGCTCCTACAAACGGTTCGCATTTCTCTCCGTTTTTCCAGCCATCAACATATTTATTATTTATAACTTTACTGTTACCATATGCTGCCCAATCAAATGCCGCTGCAGTTCCTTTAGAATTAATATTTTTATATTCATCAGTGTGGTCAAAACACCACTTGATGAATGCTGCACACCAAGGGTTTGTATAATCTAAGTCAGAATTGCCTGTACCTTCAAAATACTTTGAAATTTTTTCTTTTAAGGGACTTTCCTTTTCCACAAAACCTTTGTATTTTTCAAATTCTTCAAATCCTACACCTACCCATGGTGCTCTTTTTCCTTTTGGTTTATCTTTCTTTCTGGGTTTATTTTCGCATTCTCCGGTAAAAATTTCTAACTTACCTAAATCGTAATGTTCTTTGGTCAATACATCTGTAACTTCTGAAACATATGTTTTACCATTTGTAAAACCTCTTCGCTCTACTGTTCCCTTTGAATAGGATTTAAACATTCTCCTATTCTGCCATTCTCCTTTTTCTCTCATGAATGTTGGATTGCTGGAATATCCGTACTTAGTCACCCAGGGCTCTTTGGTTAAATTACTTTTGTCGTAAGGTACATCTGGTACAGATACACCTTCGTCAAACAATACATAATCAGGATTTCCGCCTTGACCTACTGCGTTTTGTTTTAAAACCAAAAGATATAAATCTGTCATTGTTTTTAAAACATCTTTTTTCTTTTCAAAATATTTTTTAATATAGTCCATTTGTTGTACAAATGTCATTTTTTTTAGTTCTGCTCGTGTAGTGTTAACAGACCTTGCAGCAGCGTCACTAAACTGGATTAAACCAGTATATCCGGCGCCGTTGTCAGCAGATGGTTTAAATGATTTATTAGTTTCCAAATGTATCACTGACATTAATTCGCTTGCTTTTTGAGTTTTATTTTCTTCCCCCCATAATGCAGCACATACCTGTAAAACCTTTTTCCTCTCTTCACAGGTTAATTTCGTTCCCCATCTAAACTGATTTTCTTTACAAAAACATTTACCATCATCTTTCCCGGCATCACTTTTATCAATAGTTGTCGGAGTTTTTTTATGATCTACGGGTTTAGGTTCTTCTTTTAATCCAACATCTATTGTTGAAGATTTTGAGGAGGTATACAGAAAAACAACTTCTGCAAATATCTCCTGGTGACTGCTCCATTCGGCAGTATATTCTCCACTATCAGGATTTTTAGGATTATTTCCTATTCTTCCTTTCTGCTCCATTTCTTTTGTAAGCGTTGTAAATAAGATCTGTTTATCTGCTTTGAAAGTATGGACCTGGTTATACAACAAATCATTTTCACCAATTAAATCATGCTCCCAGATACGGAGAATATATTTTTTACCCACCAGATTTTCTCCTTCAATAACAACCTGTATGGTTTCTCCAAATTTTGGGGTTTCCGTGAATGCTTTTCCCTTAGCATCCGCCAGTTTTATACTGATAATATTTCCTTTCTTATCGGCTTGATTATTTGGCGAATCGGGTCTAGTTGAGACTTTCGGCGTATCTTTTTTCGGTTGTATTTTCGGTTTTGGGACAGATGTACTGCCGGGCGTGTCTTTTGGCAGAGCAGGTTTAGAAGCAGGCGGTGTATATTCAGGGTTGTTTACATTTACATTCCCGGAGGCATCGATCTTTCCATTATATTCTGTGGTTACATAATATTCATGTTGTTTCCTGTCATCCTCTTTCTTATTGGCCAGAGAAATAAAAGTAGAGCTCAAAGGGAAGACCCATATTGCTTTTCCATATTTACTTACTTCTACAGGAGGCGATTTTGTGATATATTGATTATTTTTATGATGTCCGGCTTTTTCGGCATCATCTTCCCATAAAGTGAACACTACCGTTTCACCCTCCATACCTTCGCATTTGGCAGTAGCTTTCAACCGGTCTTTGTAACTTAAAGTTTTTTTAATTTCAGAACCATCCTCATATGTGAGGTTAACGCCCAAAATTTCTTTATCTTTTTGCTTAGGCGGATCATCATTTTTTTGAGGCTGTACAATAATAGACATCGGCGATTTTCCTTCCGGCCTATATAAATACCCTTCAATTTTATAGGTAAACTGATGTGCTTTTGATCCAAAAGTAAAATGATTGATACCTTTTTTCTTAATGTTTGTGCTTTCAAATTTATCATCAACTTTCACAAATAATTCCCATGTCACCTTCGCCGGATTTCGATCAGAAAGAGACGTTTCAGGGTACCATTCTTCAACAGTATAAAATGTTTTTTCTCCAACTTTAGGATTTGTATTTCCTGATATTTTATAAACACCTTTTTTTGCCATGATCTTAATATTTTCACCTACCAGGCATGTGGTTCGTCAGACTCATTAACTTCTTCCTTAAACTCTTCAAAATCCATCACGGGATTATACGTCTGCTGTTCCCGGGAATCTGCGTTGTTCACATGCCTTTTTCCGGCTTCACTCTGCTGGCCGTGTTTCATCACCCTAATCTTCCCGCCTGTTGTGCACATCAGCTCGGAGCGTTCGGTCACGGCGCTTTTACCCATCACCTTTACTTTTTCATACGTTTTTGTCCATTTTCCGGCAGGGGAGTAAGCGCATGGATTCCCGTTTTTTATACTGCAGGTTCCGAATGGCATTGCTGTTGGATTAAAGGTGAGATCGTCTTCTGTTACAGCGAGATAATCAGCTTCGCCTTTCTCATCATTCCAATAGTGTTTTTGATGACTGGTCACTTTAAAGTTCGGAAACTTGCTGCCTTTGTCGCAACAGGCCGTTCCTTTCTGGACAACAAAATATTTCCCGTCGTGTTCGCCGGAGCTGCTTTCAGTCTTTTTATTTTCTTCTTTTGGGTCATCATTGTTGTCAGTCGGTTCCGTGTTTTTTACATCGCCAGCATTGAGTTCTACATTGACCTCTTCATCAAAACCATTCACATTACCGTCAACGAGATCAAGATCATTCAGGAATGTTGAAAAACCGGATTGAAAAACAGCCGGGTCTTTTCCGGATTTATTATTTTCGTCAGGATATTTTTTCATTGGAGATCAGTTTTATTGTTTGTTTCCGGTAAAGTTCGTCTTCACTGTTTAAAATAACGGAAGCCTCTGCCTGAAGCATTTTTTTTGTTTTCTTATCGGTGCGGTAACGGAATTCTATCTCGCCGTCTGCCGGTTTCTCAGGTTCTTCGGTAAACCGTACCCCGCGCAATATTTCCTGTATACTGAGAGGTTCTTCAATATAACCTCTGAGCACAGTTTCTGCTGTTTCGGGTTCCGTATGATGGTATTCTGCATTCATTCTGCATTTTACCGGAAAAGAATGCTGAACAAAACAGAAATCTTCCTGCCAGTTACCGGTCTTATGAAACCATTCCATCTTCGGAAACATCAGCTGATAGAGGAGGGTAGAGGAAAACTGTTTCAGGATATACTCCCGATTTCCCAGATTTGCCTGGAATTTGTCAAGATAAGCCTGATAAACCTCGCCGATAAAGAAGTTTTCCAAGTCGGGTCGTTTTTCCTGAAATCTTTGTTTCAGCTTTTCAAATTCAAAAATCCCGGAGATTTTTCCCGGAGAAGGAATAGTGAAAGGAACAGGAGAGATGCTTTCCATGCAGGCTAAGGAGATCTCGCTTATTTTATCATCCGGCGTTGTTCCGTTCTTTTTAAAATCATAACATTTTACATCAACAATTTCACCGGGACCATCCAGGTCCTGCTTTTTCTTAAAGGAAACATCGATTTTGTATTCTATTTCCAGAGACGTACCGGACCCATCTGAAAACGATTCTTTTACGGTATATCCGGTAGCATAAAATTCCCTTGTAATACTGGAAGGCGGAAGTGCTGTTTCTTTTTCTTTCCTGATCTGTTCGGGGCTTTTGTATTCTTTCGGAATGATAATTTGCTTTATACCCACCAGATTGTTGAACCACAACCTTTCCATCTTTCCGCAATGGACATTGTGGAAATCCTTCAGCTGATTCCCCGTCATTCCGATCGTACCTCCGATTTTGTCGAGGGTATCTCCGGGCTTTACCTGGTAGAGCAAAATATTTTCATCCATGATTGCATTTTTTTCAAACTGATTTCAGCAGGATAAATTTAGTAAATAAAATGTCACCCTTCAAAGAATAATTACTGTTTTGAATTTTTTTATAGGCTATTTTCGGGTAAGCAGATAAATATCAGCATTACCATAACTTTTTATTATTTAAATAAATGTGGTTACCGGGATAAGAAAATATAAAAGCTGAAATGTCAGCTTCTATAGGATTAAGAACCTGTAGACGCTCACTTTCCTTCAGACATATAAAGATAAATATTAAAATAAAAATCCCGGATCAAATACGGCTTAATCTTATTATTTTTTATTGAAAACAGTCAGCCGTTATTTTAACCGGAAAGCTTCCGGCTTCCAACCCTTTAATCTTTCTATTAATTGCATACCGTTCAGGATAAAAGATTAAGGGTATCTGAATATTTGTACGATAATTGTATATCCTATACCATCACCAATCTAAAATAAAAATAATATGAAAAATTTAATTGTAGCAGCATTTATCGTCGGCGGTTTTGTCACGGTGTCTGCACAGACGACAACCACCACCACAACGAGAACCAATACCGGAACCATGAACAGCGGTACGGGAATTATGAATAACGGGACCAACAACACGCTGAACGGCAACGGACTGCTGAATAACGGAACTACCGGAACACTTAAAACAAACGGTTCCCTGAATACCGGCACCGGGACCAATGGGACTTTAAACACCAACGGTACCCTCAATAACGGAACAACAGGAACCATGAACAACAGCGGTATGCTGAATAACGGCACCAACGGTACATTGAATACGGGTAACGGAGTCTTAAAAACCGGAACCAACAATACGGTAAAATACGGCACCACCGGTACCTTAAATACCAGTGGAACCATGAATACCCCTACACCGAAATAAAATACCGGAAAAATAACCAAGATAAACACCCTGAAAGTCGAGACTTTCAGGGTGTTTATGCTTTATTTTAAGTGGATAGTTATAAAATTGTTCCGGTTAAAACCATTATTTAAAAAGTCCCGTGAAGCTGTCTTTTTCCAGCGTATCCAGAGAAAAATCAAAATCGGCTTCCTCTTTTTGGTTAACAATTTCCGCTCCCAGTTCCTTAACCAGGTGATTAAAGGAAACCGGCTCATACCATTGCTGATACAAAGCATTGGTGGCCATGGCCGAAACTTCGGTGTTTCCGGAAACGTGGGAATGCCCCGCTCCGAAGTTCAGCAGTACAAAGCACTGCTTCCCGTCTTTCGGCATAAACAATCCTAAAACCGTCTGTTTCTGCACCGACTGGCATCGTACTTCCGCAAACAGGTTGTCGGGATTCATCATATAGTCGAAGGAAATATTATCTCCTTTTCCGATTACGATTTTATACCCGCAATCCGTATTCCCGCTGAATATATTGTTCAGGACGAGCGTCGGCGCGGCCAATCCTCGGTTGGCGTAAAGGTATTCCACGGCTCCGTCAGGCGCATTGGTGATATCCCCGGAATACATCAGCTGGCCTTCATTCTGGTTATAGGCGGCATTCCAGCCGATCTTCCCGGCGATGTTCAGTCCGGAAAGGTCGAGGTCACGGGCACCCCAGGCATTTTCCCAGTAGATACCGACCGCCATCCGCTCACCATAAAATCTCGTTCCGGTCGGGATATTTCCGACGAACATTTTTTCGGAGGTCGGTAAGGCGAATTCCACGTCTTCCGGGAAATAGAACTTCTTTCCTGAAAAATCATATTTCGATTTTAAATAAGTCAGGATAAAATCATAGAGCCTGTTTAAAATTTTAATTCATCAAACTTTCCGTCATTTCTCTTAATTTTCTGAATTAAATAAACTTTGTTTATTCTTCACTTTAATACGATGATTTCAATTGACTTAATTGAATATTGCCGGGCAACCGACATATTGATTTTTTAAGCTAAAATGCCTTAAATTCTTAATGTTAAAATATAAAAGGTAAATTTAAACAGGCTCATAATTCAGCTCGTTGGCGACGCTTGATATTGATTTTTTAGTCCATGATTTTCCGTTCCTTATTCTGTACACAAACGTGTCCTGGCCATACATCCTGGAATAGCAGGCCGACAGGGCTTTGAACAACGCAAACGGCGTGGCATTTTCCAGCCAGTGCAGGTCACTGTTTTCCAGCAGCATATTCGTAGCATTATTCAGCGGGTTGGAAACCAACGGCTGATGATGGGTTTTAGACCGCTTTGAAATTTTATTGACCACTTTTGGTGCCCTGTTTTTATAAGCCAGAAATAACGGTTTGAAACGGTTGAAGATCTGAGCCAGCTTTTCCGGCCCGAAGTTTTCAAACAGGGAAGGCGGGTTGAATGTGCTCTGTCTGATTTTATCGATCAAATCGTCGTTTTTAATTAAAAGCGTTTCTCCTGTGGTTTTATAAATCACATACCGGAAAAACTCAACAGGATGTTCAGGATAAACCCCGTAACGGTCGGCGATTTTTATGACCGCTTCCTTGTTCCGGATATTTTCCCTGCCGGTGAAATCATAATGCAGTTCGTCATATAATACAGACAGGAGGTCATCGATGGTTTCTTCCTTCAGTGCAATTCCTGAGCTTAGGAGGGAAAGACATTTTTCAGTCATTTCCTCTTCCGTATAGGCTTTGATCACTTTGAAATTCAGTTTCAGATCCGGCAGATCCAGAACTTCATACGGAATATACACTGCGCTTCCGAAATGGCTTCCGTAAGTAGAAAGATAATGATACACCTGTTCCAGCAGCAATTGTGATCTTGAGCTGTCTTTGATCTTCTGCCAGGATTTATGAAAGGTTTTGTTGAGATCGTTTCCGTTCAGCTTTTCCCCGGCATAGTAGGAGAGGATTTCTTTTTTCGCCCATAAAGCATGGGGTTCAATGATAAAACCGTCATCCGAAATAAAAGCTTCCACGTCGAAATCTTTTGACAGCACAGCATTGAATAATTTTAACGTTTTCATTGTATTGTTTTTTAAAATAAGTGAGGAGTAGGTTCATTAAAGTTGATATAATAGGAACTCCTTTTACCTATCGTTTATAAAAAAGTGGGGAGTAATTTTTTCAAAAATGATATAGGAACTCCCTTTGCCCTGGATTTATTAAAAGAAAAGGCGGAAAGTAAATGTGGGGAAATCAATAACAGGAACTTTCTTTGCCTTCTATTTTGAGGGGCAGGCAGGACTCGAACCTGCGACCTACAAATCCGGTGATTGATAGGAACTTTCTTTGCCGGTAGCGGAAAGTAATTTTTCGTTGCTCTAACCATCTGAGCTACTGCCCCTGCCTTATGAAAGGTTTTCATGGGCCCTGCAGACTCTCACATCTGCAAAGCCGGGTTATTAGTTAATATTTTTAGTTAAATAAAAAGAGGTGTCTCATATTTAAGTTTCAAACGCAAGAATTTTATGATGAATTTTTCATTAATTTTGGTTCTTGTAACTCATTCGACTTCGGAAAATGGAGCGTTTAAAAAATTAAAATTTCATCCGTTAAGAAATTCCCACTGTTCGAAGCGCGACTATGATTTTGAACTGAAGAATGCTTCTTGAACTCGCGCAAGTTTTGGGAATTTTAGAATGAAATTTTAATTTTTAGCGGAAGTTTCCAAGTCTTGAATTTTTGTTTCTTTTGTTTGACGATGTCGAATCTTCGATTTCAGGACAAAAGAAAAAATCAACCTTTTCTGAATTTCTTCTTCCTCTTCCACGGCGCATTCTTCTGCACATCACCTGCCATGATGCATCCGTACGGCATCACTTCGTCCAGGACTTCACATAATCCGTATTCCTCGATCTGTGCCCTTACGTTCTTCGCGCTTTTATAGGCGGTCGGCAGCTCGGAAATATCGATTTCATTGGTAAAGAAACGGACATCCAGTCCCTGGGTTTCCTCGGCGAAGACTTCCTCAATGGTCTTATGGGCCAATGATTTTTTATGCTGGGTCCTGCTGAAGTTCCTTCCGGCTCCATGTGGTGCAAAACCTAGGTTTCTTTCGTTGGTCGTTCCTTTCACGATCAGCACCGGTTCGGCCATATTTAAAGGGATCAGTCTCGGTCCGGTAATATCCGGCAGGAACTTATCGTCCAGCGGAGTCGCTCCTTTCGCGTGGTAGAACAGGTCTCCGTCTTTAAAGACGAAATTATGCTCGTTCCAGTACCGGTCTTCTTTCTCAACCTCCATTTTATTTAAAACGGCGTCGTGGATTGAAGTATGGTTCTCTTTGGTCCATGCCCGGATCAGCTGCAGGGCTTCCCAGTACGATTTCCCTTCTTCGGTATCGTAGGGGATCCATGCATTTTCCCTTAAGGTTTCGGGGGAAATTTCCATCCTGAACCGGTTGGCCACCTTCATTCCTTTATCGTACAGCGCCGCGCCCGGTGCCCTTGATCCGTGATGGGTCACCAGCATCGTGTTTCCGGTATTCCTGGAAGTTCCGACAAACAGGAAATGGTTTCCGTCGCCCTGGGTTCCCATATGCGAACGGGCAATGCTGATGAGCTTTTCGTCATTCAGGAAGTCGTTTTCCCTGAAGGCATCCATCAGTTCCTGCGACATCGGCATCTGTTCCCCTCTCGGTCTTCCTCCGTACCCGAAGTGCGTTACGGAATGGGCGGCATCCAAAACTTCTTTCGGATCTGCTTTCCCGAAATCCGTCAGCATGACCGAACAGCAGATGTCTGCACTATGGAATCCCGGGTGGATGGCATTTTTTGCAACTACCACACCACCTACCGGGATATTTCCCGCAGGGCCTGTCGGGCAGGCATCCGGCATTACCGCTCCTTCGATCAGGGTCGGAGTTTTCATCAGTATGTTCATGGTGTTGATTACCTTCTCTACATTGTCGTTCTCGCTTTCGTGTTCTGCCCGGATGTTGATGACGAAATTCTTTGCCGTTTCGTGGAGCGGAACCAGTTCGGGCTGTCTGAATGGCTCCAGGTATGTTTTGATCTGGTCCTGATCCAGATTATTTTCGTTGATGAATTCAATTGCTTCCTTAAACCATTTCGCAGGACGGTATCCCATTTCGATCAGGTTATTTCCGTTAAATTCCATAAGTTCTCTCATTTTGTTGATGCAAAGTAACGGTGCAGGTATGCAGTCTTTTTGCGCAGTCCCGATTATTTTAATTATTTTTGAAAAAATTATCAACGATGTTATTTGAACACTTAGAAAAACCGGCAGGAGAAATTTCTTTTCAGGAGATAATTGCCTTTATCGATGCCCATTACGATTTTACGCCGACCCGATTTACCAACGGAGATGCCGTCAACGAAGCCAACCAGAACAACGGATCGTGCAAGGTTTTCAGCTTTGCGCAGCTGAACGGCCTTTCAAAAGAAGAAACCCTCAGCCTGTTCGGGGAATTCTACCGGGAAGACGTGCTTAAAAATCCTGAAGGTGCCGATCATCAGAACATCCGGAACTTTATGCAGACCGGCTGGAACGGGATTTCTTTTGAAGGAAAGGCCTTGCAGCGAAAATAAGTATTTAACGTAAACCCGAAGTAGAATTCGGATGAAAAGGCTGGAAGAGGGATGCCGGATGCCGGAAGTTTTTTCTGTCAAAAAAAGGATCAAAGTTCCTGATGATCAAACTACATCTTTTATCATTCTGCCAGAAGTCATTCTATCTAAAATCCTGACAGAACGGCTTATTACAGGATAGGACAAAATCCTACCGGAAGTATGATTCATTGATTTATCCTATGAAGCATCTTTTGAATTGATTAATATTTGACTGTAAGTTGAATATGGTCGGATTCACATTATCTAACCTTAATGAGTGGTGTTTAAACCTCATCGGTTTTGAAAACCGATGAGGTTTGGAGGAACATCGCCTGTTATTACACCCCGCGTGAGGGATGTGCAGGGCCCGACCGGAGGGAGGGGTCTCAGGCGCGGCGCTTGCGCCGCGCCTGAGACCGGAACGAAGTGGAGCCTGAAGCAGCCCGGCCCGGAAAGCGCTGGTATTGGTCAGGCTCCGGGACACGCCCGAATCTTAAAAAGTAAAAACATGTCATCGAATAAAAATGCCCTGATCCGCTATAAGACCCTGGACAAGTGCCTGAAAAACAAATACCGGAAATATACCCTGGAAGACCTGATCGACGAGTGTTCCGAAGCCCTTTTTGAATTCGAGGGCAAAGAATCTTTCGTGAGCAGACGGACCGTACAGCTCGACCTGCAGAATATGCGGAGCGAAAAGTTCGGTTACGAAGCCCCGATTGAAGTCTATGACCGGAAATACTACCGGTACAGCGATCCCGACTACAGTATCCATAACATTTCGGTAAATGAAAGCGACCTGAAAGCCATGAACAATGCCGTACAGATCCTGAAGCAGTTCAAGGATTTTTCGATGTTCAAAGAAATGAACGGGGTGATCCAGAAACTGGAAGATTCCATCCACTCAACCAGCCAGAAATCGATCATTCACCTGGATAAGAATGAAAAACTGAAAGGGCTGGAGTACATCGATGTCTTATATGAAGCCATTTTAAATAAAAAAGCCCTGAATGTTATTTATAAAAGCTTTAAAGCAAAAGAGCCGGACTCTTATATTGTTCATCCTCAGCTGTTAAAAGAATATAATAACCGGTGGTTCCTCATCTGCTGGTGCAAAAATAAAATGTATAACCTGGCTCTTGACAGGATTGAAGAAATAGCTGTTGAAGAAAAAACAGCTTATATTGATAAGGATTTTGATTCCGACAGATATTTCGGTGAAGTGATAGGCGTTACGGTCTCTGAAACCCAACGCCCGCAAAATGTGATTTTCAAAATTACGGCTAAGCATGCTCCTTATGTAAAGACCAAACCCTTTCACCATTCTCAGGAAATCTTAAAGGAAGACGAAACCGGAACCACTTTTAAGATCTGCGTGCAACTGAATTTCGAGCTGGAGAGGATGATTCTGGGGATGGGTGAATTAATTACCGTTATAAAACCTGAAAAATTAAAAAACAGAATTCAAAGAAGCCTGAAAGAAGCCTATGAAAATTATTCGGAAACATCCGGGCAGGATGGCTCAGAAATTGTATTGCATGATCCAATAAAATAAACATTATGAGATCAAGAATATTAAAAGCAGTCGTTGCGATGGTGGCCCCTTTGGTTATTGAATATGTCGTTAAAAAGATATCGGAAAAAATCGACCAGAAGAGTCAGCCGAAACAGCCGAAAAAACTGCCTGCCTCCATACATTAAACTGAATCTGTATACCGCAGGAAGCAGTTTGATTTGAAATTATAAAAAAGAGACTTTCATGGTGAAGGCCTCTTTTTTTTGTTTTCTGAATAAATGGATGCTCCGGAAAGCTCAGTGGTAATTAATTTATACAAAATCATACACGCCGTTTTTCCAGCCCAGCACTTTGGACGAATCCGCCTGCAGCCAGTTTTTAAGAATGGTGGCATACACTTTCCTGAAATCTTCGGAATAGATCAGATCGCCTTCATTCAGGTGCTGCAGGTCGGGGAGGGTGTTCAGGAGCCCTTTTCTTTTCAGGCCGCCGCTGATGAAAAACATCTGGTTGGCGGTTCCGTGATCGGTTCCGTTGCTAGCATTCTGGGCCACCCGCCGGCCGAATTCCGAAAACGTCATCAGCAGGATATCCTCAAAAAGGCCATTGCTTTTCATATCGGCGACGAAAGACTTTACCGCTTCATCAATATCCGTAAAAAGCTTCTGCTGCCTCTCGTTCTGATTGACATGGGTGTCAAAACTTCCGACCGAGAGATAATAAACCCGGGTATTGATGTCGGATTTTATTAAGGAAGCAACAGTTTTAAAATCTTTTCCCAGCTGGGAATTCGGATAAGCAGCTTCGGTTTTTCTGGCTTTGCTTTCCTCGAAAATATAGCCGGCATTGTTGATGGTGGAGCCCAGGGTCTGATACAGATAGGAAACCGTTTCATCATCGTGGTGATGGTCATACAGCGATTTGAAATATTTCTCCTGGCTGGTCTGATACAGCCTTATCGGATCCTTGAAAGCGAATGCCTTATTGTTTTCGCCTTTCAGAGCCAGACTGAGCATATCGTCTACTTCCAACGCCTGGGTTGGATGTTCGCAGCGGTAGCATTCTTCATCGAGGTACCTTCCGAGCCAGCCGGTTTCAAGGTATTCGCTGCTTTTGCTGGCCGATTGCCAGATGTCCATGCTGCGGAAATGGGATTTGTCGGGATCCGGATACCCGACGTTACTCATCACGGACAGTTCGCCGTTATCATACAGCTCCTTAAAATAAGAAAGGGCAGGATTGATTCCGGCTTCATCGGTCAGGGACAAAGCATTCCGGATGGCAATTTTGTTCCGTTCCCGGAAGTAAATATCGTTCCGTGTCGGGATAATGGTATTCAGTCCATCGTTTCCACCGGTAAACTGAAGGACAATCAGGATTTTCTGGTTGGGCACCAGTGCATCGTCAAACGTCATGGCTTTCAGGAAATTCGGCATCATGAATGACGCGGCAGCCAGCGAACTTATTTTGAGGAATTCTCTTCTTTTGATCAACATAAAATCAGATTTAAAGTGAAGTGATAAATTGGATAATAATACGTGCTGCTATTACATCAGCTGATATTCCGGGGTAGACATCAGATTGATGACATTCATTTTCACTGAATTGTCCGAAAAATTCTTTACGGAAGCCAGATCGAGCGACCTGCTGTTCTGGATGAGGTAATCTTCCGGGTTTTTCCCGCTGAAAACCTTTTCCACATAAGCCCAGTCGATGGTAATATTCGGGTTTTTAAAACTTTTGGCTAACGCATTGGGGCTGTTTTTCAGTCCCATATCCAGATCGTCATCTTCTTTCGGACGGTAATCCAGCGGCCTCAGTCCTGACCAGATCTGCGGAATCTGAAGCCTCAGCATCAGGGTAGAACTGTCGATCCAGGATTTCCCGTTCGGCCATCCGGAAACATTCGGCGGATACAGCAGCATCTGTCCTAACAGTTTCTGATAAACGATCAGGTTTTCCGGATTCCGGATGTTCATGGGAAGGGCCCTCATCATGCCGGCCATCAGCTCGATGGGCGATTTGATCCGGCTACCGATATTTTTCCGGTCGTAGAACCAGGAGCCTGAGAAAATCGTTTCCATCAGCTCTTTAATATCGTAGCCGGACTGATGGAAGCTTTCACTTAAGACATCTATGATGGCTGCGTCTTCCTTTTCATTTACAAAAAACCGGTAAATTTTGGCTGTGATGAATCTCGCCGTCGCTTTCTGTTCAAGGATGATATTCAAAACGTCCGAGCCGTTAAAATTCCCAGTTTTTCCCAGGAATGTTTTGGAGCCTTCATCATGGACCTTTTCTTTTTCTAAGAAATTTCCTTCCTTATCATAGCTCCAGCCGGTAAACGCCCGGGCGGCTTCCCGGATGTCTTTTTCGGTATAATTTCCGCGGCCCATGGTAAAAAGTTCCAGGACTTCGCGGGAGAAGTTTTCATTGGGATGGTCTTTTTTATTCTGCTGGTTGTTCAGAAAGTTCAGCATAGCCGGCGCCTGGCTGACTTCAAACAGTAGATCTTTAAAATTTCCCAGTGCATTTTTCCGGATCACATTCAGAATCTGCCGGTTGAATTTCGGGTTCTGGATTCTGGATGCGAAATGCCCATGCCAGAAAAAGGCCATCTTTTCCCTCATCTGCTCCCTGCTGCTCACCATTTTGCTGAGGAAATTCAGGTTCAGTTCCTCATTCTGCATGCGGTAGATTTTCTGCATTTCTTTTTTCTTATCGGCAGGCGAAGCGGCACTCATCATGTTCATCGAATCTGCGTTGCCAGTCATTGTGCCTGCGTTTTCCGTAAAGTCCGGCGTTTCATAATTAATATACTGAAAAGTTTCTTCGTGAAAAAGATCATCCGTCAGGGTTTTGATATCTTTTTTTTCAAGATCCCCAAGCTGTGCGATTCCCGGTCCGAAGCCGGCACGCCACAGCAGG
This sequence comes from Chryseobacterium hagamense, assembly GCF_007991455.1. Classification (GTDB taxonomy): domain Bacteria; phylum Bacteroidota; class Bacteroidia; order Flavobacteriales; family Weeksellaceae; genus Chryseobacterium; species Chryseobacterium hagamense. Next base: position 30,165 of record NZ_BJYJ01000025.1, read on the forward strand.
TGCTTATTGTTCGTTAGTGAAGGAGAGGCCATGTACATCGTTTACTTTTTGATTTATTCCGCAGGGTGATGTTAAATTAATAAGGGTTAAGATTCGTTAATATTGAAATGAGGCATGAAAAGAATGTAAAAGGCAACTGAATTTCTCCGGATTTTAAACAGGTATTTAATTTTTGTTTAAAATAATTGATTGACTATCATTGTTTTGCATTTGTATGAAATCTTAAAATGCTCAAGAAACCTCTGCTTGGCACGATTTTTACATCCTCCACTTTAGTAAAATTTAAAATGATCAAGAGTATGAAAATGTTTAAACAAGCAATTTTATTTGCCGGAATATTGACCGCAGGAGCATTGAGCGCACAGAGTGCACAGATGAGAAACATGCTTAAAGTAGGAGCAAATGTTGGTTTGGCAGTTCCTTCCGATAATACCTCGATGGCCGTAGGTGTAGACGTAGCTTACCAGAACCTTATTACTCCGGGATTCGGGTTGGGTATTGCTACAGGATATACTCACTATTTTGGAAAGGACAACAACGGATACACCAATAATGATGTAGGTGTTGTTCCCGTAGCCGCTCTGATCAGAATTTATCCGAAACAGACCGGATTTTATTTCGGGACCGATTTAGGGTACGGAGTTTTAGTGGGAGATGAAAAAGTGGCTTCCAATGCAGGTATGGACAGACCGAAAGGTGGTTTTTATCTGAAGCCCGAAATCGGATACCACAACCAGGACTGGAATTTCTTCGTACAGTATCAGAAAGTATTTGTAGGAAATAACGGCGATATGCCGAATCAGGACTACAATGTGGGAAATATCGGTGTAGGATTTTCTTACAACATCCCTTTAGGAAAATAGTTAGATTTTTATATAAGCAATTATTAACCAAACCTTTTCGAAATTTTGAGAAGGTTTTTTATTTCTAACGAAAATTTACGAAAGTTATTATTATATTTGATAAAATTTGAGGTTATGATTTTGAATCCGAAATTTCCACTTTATTTACCGGGAGTAAAAAACGGTAGCAATGACAATGTTTCTATCATTGGCGCAAACCTTCGCGAAGACATTACCACTTTAGGCTATTTTGTTTCCGGCAACGGAGGTCTTGAGATTAAAATCCAACATAATTATCCTACCAAAGAATTTGCTTCTTTTGCCGATATTCTGAAAAAGTTTATGCAGGACAACGGGCTGGAGAATGTAAAAAGACTTGGAATGGCTGTTCCTGGACCCGTATTGTATGGAAAGAGCTCACCGGAAAGGCTGGGATGGAACCTGGATGTTGAAGATTTCAAAAGAGATTTCAATTTCGAAAGGGTAGACATGCTGAACGATCAGGAGTCTTCCGCTTACGGGATGGGACTTCTGGAAGACAGCGACCTTGATCCTATCTATACCAGCGGGCATCTGGAAAAAGGTAATGTGGCCATCCTGGCTCCGGGGAACGGACTGGGTGAAGCCGGATACTTTTTCGACGGCAAATATATCCGGCCTTTTGCAACGGAAGGCGGACATTCTGAATTTTCACCGAGAACCACTGTAGAGGTGGAATTCTACCAGTTCCTGAATAACCTGTACGGCATTGTAAGCTGGGAAAATGTTCTTTCGAAAGGCGGGCTGTTTAATATTTATCGTTTCCTGAGGGATGTTAAAAGACACCCTGAACCGGAATGGCTGGCAGAACGTCTTTCCGGCGGCGACTTTTTTGAAGAATTATACAAAGCTGCTGTGGAAGAAGATGTACTGATCTGTAAAATTGCTTTGGATACATTCATTGAATTCCTGGCAAGAGAAGCCAATAACCTGACATTGAAATTAAAAGCAACGGGAGGCCTGTTGATTTCGGGAGATATCCCGCAGGCCATTGCTGCTTACATCGACAAAGATAAGTTCTATGAAAAATTCAAGATCAGCGATAAGATGGAAGAGATGCTGAAGAACATCCCGATCTATCTTAATAAAAATGAAAATACGGCACTGAACGGTGCTGCCCTGTATACCGCTTATTATCAGGAATAAAATAAATAAGGCTCCGGATTTTCCGGAGCTTTTTTTTGGAATAATCGTATTTATGAAAAAATTTGTATTTATTGATGTACATCAATGAAATCTATCATTTCGGTTAACTACATTTGCATCCGTAAATAAAGAACAAGTAAATAACTTTTATTCAAATGAAAAAAATATTTTTATTAGCCGTATTGGCCAGCGGACTTGCATTCGGACAGGCAAAAAAAGTAGTAAGCTCCGACGTGCAATGGTGGGGATACAAAATCGCTAAATCCGAAGCCAGCTCTCACAACGGTACCGTGAAAGTAAAATCCGGAGACCTGGTAATGAAAGGGAACCAGCTGGTAGGCGGGACTTTCGTATTGGATATGACTTCCATCAACGCAACAGATCTTTCCGGGGAATATCAGCAGAAGCTGAACGGTCACCTGAAAAACGGAGATTTCTTCGAGGTTGAAAAATACCCTACCGCGACTTTCAAAATTACAGGGGTAAAGAAAAACAACGATAAAGTTTATAATTCTTTAGTAACCGGTAACCTGACGGTAAAAGGAAAAACCAACGCCATTTCTTTCCCTGCAAAGATTACCTATGCAAACGGAACTGTAAGTTTAATGTCTAATAAATTCTCTATCGACAGACAGAAATTCGATGTGGCTTATAAATCTACCATGCAGGATGTTCTTGTGAAAGATGATATGGATTTGCTCGTAAAGGTAACGGCTAAATAATTTAATCAAAAAAAGATTGTTAAAAGTGTAGAAGTTCTACACTTTTTTTTATTTTTGTTGAATTGTAATATAAAAAAGAATGAAAAGATTACTATTGTTTGCGATGATGTGCATAGGGATGTCATTTGTTTTCGGGCAGAAGAAAGGAGATAAAGTGGTAAAAGTAACCTCATCGGAGATCAGATGGTGGGGATATAAAGTGGTAAAAACAGTTCCTACGACCCATTCCGGAACGATAAAGCTGAAAAGCGGAAAGTTCACCTTCGATAAAACGGTTCTGGTAGACGGAGAGTTTGTGATCGATATGAAATCGATTATGGCCGGAGACGTTTCAAGCCAGGATGAGGATATGGTAAAACTGACGAATGATCTTAAAAGCTCCAACTTTTTCGACGTTAAGAAGTTCCCGCTTGCCAAATTTCATTTAACCAAAATCATTCCTTTGGCCAACAGCGATTATAATTCTACGGTGTACGGAGATGTAACGATCAAAGGCGTAAGAAAGACCATTACTTTTCCTGCCAATGTATATATCACGCAGTTTACGGTAGTTATCGAATCTGCTAAATTCTCATTGAACAGAAGGGATTTCAAGGTATTCTATCAGTCTTCACTGAAGGATTATTTCATTAAAAACGAAATGGATATCCAGTTCAAGCTTTCAACCGCCGTGTTGGATAATGAGAACAGGACCCCTGTAAAAAAGAAAAAATAGGGCAGCAGTATTATAAACGATAAGAATGAGCGGTTTTTCATAAAGCCGCTCATTTTTTTGTCCGAATTTTTTAATTTAGTATCATGAAAATATATGTCGTTAGCGGATTGGGCGCAGATTTCAAAGTATTGGAAAAGATTCAGTTTCCAAAGCGCCATGAGGTAGTTTTTATAGACTGGCTGATTCCTCTTCCCAATGAGGAATTTCCGGATTATGTAAAAAGGATGGCTGAAAAAGTGGACGATTCGGAACCGTTTTATCTGGTAGGGTACTCCTTTGGAGGATTAATGGTTCAGGAAATCAATAAACTTAAGCCGGCACTGAAGGTCGTGATTCTCGGAAGCATCAAATCCGACAAAGAAAAATCACGTCTGATAAAGACCGGCCAGCTCACCAGGATCCCGAGACTTCTTCCGGTTACCTTTTTTAACGAAAAAACAACCAATATGTATTCCGTCATCCGTAAGTTCTTTGATCCGCGGAATCCGAAGGTCCTGCAGTATTTCCGGGTACGGGATCCGTATTACCTGAAATGGTCTGTTGAAAAGATCTCCGACTGGAAATTCGACGAAAATCCGGAAGTAATTCAGATCATGGGTGATAAGGACATCGTCTTCCCGATCAGGAATTCCAGACCTGATTATGTTATCGAAGGAGGAAGCCATTTATTCCCTGTTACCAAATATAAAGAAGTAAGCACCATTTTGGATGGGGTACTGCAATGAATTTTTCATTTAATTTTAAATTTATATTAAAATTAAGGGGGTTGAATTTAAATTAATTCTGTTTTTTAAAATTTATTCTTACTTTTGAAGGGGTAAAACATAAATATTTATGACAGTAGGTTTAAAATGGATCGTTTCATTCTGCCTGATCGCTTTAGTAGCGGTAGGCGGATTGTTTTGGAGCCCCATTACAGATTTTCCGAACACGGGAGAATTTCTGAGCGAAGATAAAATTGTCGGTGCGGATGTGGCCTGGATTCTGGCGGCTGCCGGCCTGGTTCTTCTGATGACGCCCGGGCTTTCTTTTTTCTACGGCGGAATGGTCGGGAAGAAAAATGTAATCTCTACGATGCTGCAGAGCTTTATTGCCCTGGGTGTGATCTCCATGCTATGGGTGGTGGTCGGATTTTCCCTTTCCTTTGGTGATTCCATCGGCTTTACCATCAACGGCGAACACTACGGAATCATCGGGAATCCTTTGAGCTATCCGTTTTTCAGCAGGGTAGGCGTTCTGCCGCATAAAGCGATGGCCTCTACCATTCCTTTTATCCTCTTTGCCCTTTTCCAGATGAAATTTGCGGTGATCACACCGGCACTGATTACCGGTTCTTTTGCAGAACGGGTACGCTTTATCTCTTATCTTCTGTTCATGGTGCTTTTCAGCATCTTTATCTATACGCCGCTCTGCCACATGGTCTGGCATCCGGACGGCCTTCTGAATAAATATTTCGGCGTGAAAGATTTTGCCGGAGGAACCGTTGTGCACATGAGTGCCGGTTTTGCAGCTCTGGCGGGAGCGATGGTGGTAGGCAACAGAAAAAGGCCTCACCATGAACCGTCCAATATTTCGTATGTGATGCTGGGTACCGGAATGCTCTGGTTTGGCTGGTTCGGATTCAATGCAGGCTCCGCTTTGAGTGCGAATGCCACAGCAGCTACGGCTTTCGGGACAACCACCATCGCTTCAGCATCCGCCATGATGACCTGGATCTTTTTCGACCGGATCAACAAAAGAAAAGTTTCTGCCATGGGTGCCTGTATCGGTGCCGTAGTGGGATTGGTTGCGATCACGCCGGCCTGTGGCTTTGTATCGGTTTCGGAAAGCCTTTTCATCGGTTTCGTTGCGGCTATTGTTTCCAACCTGATGGTGAACTGGAAAGCACTGAAAAAAATCGATGACACCCTGGACGTCTTTGCCTGTCACGGGGTAGGCGGAATTATGGGGATGATCTTAACGGCTATCTTTGCCCACGGTGAAAATGCCAGTCTGCTCCATGGAGGCATCGTTGTTTTTGCCCATCACCTGATAGCACTGCTCCTTGTTTCCCTTTTTGCCTTTTTCGGTTCTTTGCTCCTGTATAAAATTACCGACAGCATCATTACCCTGAGGGTCTCCGAAGAATCGGAAGACCTGGGGCTGGACATTTCGCAGCATGAGGAGAAGCTTTGCTAGAAGTGAATGGTCAAGGGTGGATTTTTGAAAAGTGAATGGTCAATTTTGCTTTGCAAGTGAATGGTGAATCGTATATGGCAGATGCGGTTGGAAAAACGCAAAGTCGCAAGAGGTTTTTGAATGCTTATGTTTAAGCCGCAAGGATTTATCATTGATAAAATTGAGGACCGCTGATTCCTAAAGCATAAAATTTCAGAGATTAATTATTTGTGGTATAAAAATTTGACAGTGTCAAATTCTTTGCGCCTTAAAGCGTTATCACTTAAAAAAAATGAGTCTTTGCGCATTCCAACAAGATAATGATCTTAAAAGGTCTGAAGAAAAATTTTTCGCCGCAATTCCCCTCCGAAAGTCGGAGGATGGTGAAAACATAAAATTTTTGACTGGATTGCTTTTTGGAATGAATGGTGAATGGTGAATTTTGTTTTGCAAGTGAATGTCCGGCAATTTACAATTGATTATTTAACTGAAGAAATTAACCGCGCAGCGAATTGACCATCCATCATTGACCATTTTTTCACTGCCTGCTTTTGCATCTCAATTTATCGTGTATCTTTGTGTTCAGGAAAAATGATGAATTTTCTATATGGAATCAATATCGGTTTTTGAGATTATAAAAGTAGGAATAGGACCTTCCAGTTCGCACACCATGGGTCCATGGAACGCCGCTTCGGCATTTATCAGGATTATTAAAAGAGAGCGGTCGATTGCTGAAGTGAAGGAAGTTTTCCTCGAATTCTTCGGGTCACTGGCCAAAACGGGAATCGGACACGGAACCGATATCGCAGGAATGCTTGGACTGAACGGTGAAGATTTCCGGACTATTGATACGACAAAGATCGACGAGAAGATCGAAACCATTAAAAACACGCAAACCATCAATCTGGGGGGCGAAAAAGAGATTCATTTTGTCTACGGGCATCACCTGGTGCTGAACATGCAGAAATCGCTGGAGTATCATCCGAACGGAATGATTTTCAGAGCTGTTTTTGAAGACGGAACCGAGCTTGAACAGGATTTTTATTCAGTGGGCGGTGGTTTTATCATGAGCCAGGAGAAAAAATCCATCGATAAGCATTGTGTCCGTACCTTATATCCCTGCCACAAATCCTCAGATATCGTCAGGTACTGTGAAAAACTGGGCCTCAGCAGGATTTCCGACCTGATCTTTATGAACGAAGAAAGCTGGAGATCCCGGGAGGAAACGAGAGCTGAAGCGCTTTATATCTGGCAGCAGATCAAAGAATGCATTTACAAGGGGGTTAATAAAGAAGGGGTCCTTCCGGGCGGCCTGAATGTTTCGCGAAGAGCAGCCGGGATCAACCGGAAATTGCTGGGCGATAAAATTTACAGAAATAAAGAAGAATGGTTCCGCCAGGTGGTGGAAGCCGAAGAAAACTTCACCAATATCAACAAATGGATTTCCTGCTTTGCATTGGCCGTTAATGAGGAAAATGCGAGCTTCGGAAGAATTATCACCGCTCCCACAAACGGGGCGAGCGGCGTTATTCCCGCCGTTCTGATGTATGCCCAGGCATTTACCGATTGTACCAATGAGGAGGATATCGTACGGTTCCTGCTCGTAGCAGGAGAAATCGGGACGCTGTTCAAGAAAAACGCGACCATTTCTGCGGCGATGGGCGGCTGTCAGGCAGAAGTAGGGGTGTCATCAGCCATGGCGGCAGCAGGCCTTACCGAAATTCTCGGCGGAAGTGTAGGCCAGGTTCTGATGGCAGCAGAAATCGCCATGGAACATCATCTGGGATTAACCTGCGATCCGATCAGAGGCCTGGTGCAGATCCCATGCATCGAAAGAAATACAATGGGAGCCATTAAAGCCATTACCGCAGCCAATATTGCTCTGGAAAGCGATCCTGCGAAAGCAAAAGTAACCCTGGATGAGGTCATCCAGACGATGTGGGAAACCGCTTTATCAATGAACGACCGGTTCAAAGAAACATCTGAAGGCGGACTGGCCATTGCAGTGAATGTCCCGGAATGTTAATTTAACGTGAATTCGATTGTATTCAGTTCACAGTCAGATATTTAATTAAAATAAAATTAAGGCGGTTTTATTCACGATTTTAAATAGAATGATTTCTGGCAGAATGATAAAAGATGAGGTTTGATCATCAGGAACTTTGATCCTTTTTTTGACAGAAAAACTCCCGGCATCCGGCATCCGATTCTGTTCTAAGCCGTTCTTCGTGACCTTTTGAGCTATTTGTTATTTTGTGGTTTTAAATAAAACAGATATTTTTGCCGGAAATTTTATTGAAACCATGAAAAAGATTTTACGCTTTTACTTACCGTAGCTTCGTTGGCTGCTTATTCGCAAATTGCTATTCCTGCAAATTCGTCCAGAGGAACAATCGTTACCAAAAACAATACAACCATTGAATAAAGGGACCTGAAATATGAACAAGGGAAGGTTACCTATAAAAATGCAAAAACCGGAATTGAAGAGTTTTTGTATGATAATTCCGTAAAGAATTTCATGGAAAATACAAACCCTGGAAATACGGGATCTGCTGAAAACACCTTAGCACCCCCTGTTTTGAGCACTGAAAGGAAAGAGGAAAAGCTGACTTCCGTATCAGAAATCAGAGGCTATCTCAGACAGAATAACAGCAGTTATAAATCAGGGAGAACCGTTAGTAATATCGGGAGCGGACTGATTATCGGCGGTGGGGCTGCCTTTCTGATCGTAGGGCTTTCCAATGTTTCAAAAGCGGAGAAATCTACCCTGTCCTCAGGCCCGGCAAAAAAAAGTTCCTCAACGCCTCTTATCTGCGGAATCATCGCCATGGCAGGAGGGGGCGTCATGAAAATTGCCGGTGGCGCCCAGATGCGGAATGCAGTGAAAGAATATCAGAATGCGGATGCCCGGAAATTTTCACCTGGCTATTATGTACTTAATGATGGCAATGGCATAGGAATGCTGATGAAATTTTAGAATAACGTGAATTCGACTGTATCCACATCATATTCAGCCGATTATTTAATTCAAAAATAAAAATGAGAGTGATTTAGTCGGGATTTTAAATAATACTCATTTTGCCGGAACAAATACACGGTTTATGCTTCTGATAGTATTTTATCCTATTCTGTACCAAGCCCTCCTTTCAGGACTTTAAAAACAAGAGAAATCCGTCCATGATTGAAAAAAAAGGCCGGTTATTCAGGATTGAATAAGAACTCCTCTGATAAAGCGATAACCTATTCAGTTTGATGATCAGGACCTTTGATCCTATGCCTGACAAGAGAAACTTCCGGCATCCAGCTTCCATCTTCCAGCCTTTATTTACGGTTTGTACCTCGAATTCACGTTAAAATACTTACCATAATAGAAATCTCTCACGGCTCTGGTCAGGAGAGATTTTTTATGAATCTGTATGGTTGTTCGCTCAGAAAACCTGCCGGTAGGGCAGGATAAAGTAAAAAAATAAATTCCGGATCAATAAACTACTTATCCAGAATTCCCCGGATTTTATTCGCATTGGCAATTAGTTCACCCAGATACTCGAAATTTTCCTTTTCCAATGCAGATTTAAATTTTCTCAGCTGGGAAATATGCTCATTCAGGACATCCAGTACGTTTTCTTTGTTCTGCCGGAAGATCGGTACCCACATCTCCGGATGTGATTTTGCAAGACGGACGGTGCTGGAAAATCCCGAACTGGCCAGCTGGAAGATGGTTTCTTCTTCCCGTTCCTTTTCCAGCACGGTGTTGGCTAATGCATAGGAGGTAATATGGGAGATATGGGAGATATAGGCGGTATGTACATCATGGCTTTCTGCGTTCATATAGATCAGGTGCATATCCAGGCTTTCTGCAATCCGTTCTACCAAACGGAGAGCATCCGGTGCAGATTCTTCCCTGTTGCAGATCACGCCGGCCTTTCCTGAGAAACTCTCTGAAACAGCCGATTTCGGACCGTTGTCTTCGGTTCCCCACATCGGGTGGAAGGCAACAAACCTGGCCCGGTTAGGATGATCTTTCACGGCATTTACAATTCCTGATTTTGTAGAACCGGCATCCATCACGGTCTGGTGTTCCGAGACCAGATCCAGCACTTTGGGCAATAGTTTTTTAGCCGCATCTACCGGAACGGCCAGGATAATAAGGTCCGAGCTTTTAATTCCTGATTCCAGATCAGCCTTTTCGTCGATGATATTTAAATCCAGCGCTTCGGTTAGATGCTTTTCACTCTGATCTATTCCGTAAATAAAATCCGCTATTCCTTTAGTCCTTAATTTTAAAGCCATCGATCCGCCGATCAGTCCGACCCCTATAATACTTATCTTCATCGTTTAAATCTTAAATAAAAAGCCCCGTCCGGAGACGAGGCTGATGGTATTGATATACAAAATCCTTATCCCAGAGCTGAGGTAAAAATTCCGTAATAATATGTTCCGTTGTTTGTAATCACAAGGCGAAGATAGATATTTTTTTTTAATTGAAAATTAAAAAAGCGAATGGTGAATGGTAAATTTTGCTTCGCAGGTGAATTTTTTGAGCAATTTAAAATTTAACCATTCACAGCGCAGCGAATTTCCAGCAAAGCGAATTGACTTTTCACCATTCACATTCTAAGGATTAGAGATAATCAACGTCGAAGGAATATCCGACAGCCATAAACTCTTGGTGTCGATCAGGTTTTTCCAGCTTTTGCTGCTGATCAGCATGAGATCCTGGGCATCCAGAAATTCTTTCTCGATCTGTTTCTCGTTATAAAGGGTGATGTGGTTCGGGGCTACCTGTTCGATGCTGCGGATAAGTTCTTTTACTTCGATATTGCTGCGGATCTGCCCGGCGACGTCCAGGATGATAATCTGCGAATTGTTGTTGTTGATCAGCCGTTTGGCATATTCCAGCAGGTAAAAATCGCTTAAATTGAAGATCGGAATAAAAACACGGTCGGCGGAGGTGAAATTCTTTTCCACCAGGATGCCTACGGGAATATTGGTTTTATCTAAAATCTGCAGCGTAAAATCGTCAAAAGGAGAATTGTTGAAGATATTGCCTTTGCCTTTTACGGTGTTCAGCAGTTTTTCGGGGTTGATGATCTTGGTGGTGAAACCGAGCAGCCGTCCCAGGAGGCTGCCTTCATACATCGATTTCCCAAGCATGATCAGGAGAAGATCGTAATTTCCCCGGTTGGTAATATGGGTCAGGTCGTTTTCGACGTCGGTGGAGGCTTTGAAGAGGGTAGTGACTTCAAGGTCCAGCTCGTCTGAGGTTTCGATGACCTGTTTAAACTGTTCCTTTTCAAAATGATTGATATCAAAGGCATGAAGGTCATCCACCGGGGCAATATTCATGGCGGTGACGCTTTTGTTGCCATTCATCTTACGGGTGAAATTATCGGCCAGCTTCAGCAGGGTGCTTCCGGATCCCGGCGTTTCAAAAGAAAGGAGGATCCTGTATCTGGCACCGTCTTCATAATCCTCATCCTCTTCATCCAGAGAAGACTTTTTTCCTTTGAAGAGATAATTGATGAGATCAAGGGAGGGCCCGGTCATAAAAGTGGTGAACAAGGCCATAATCACAAGCATCGCAAAAAGTTCCGGTCCCAGAACGCCTAGGTCATAACCGATATTCAGTACGATAAGTTCGGTCAGGCCGCGGGTGTTCATCAGCGCCCCGATGGTAAGGCTGTCTTTCCAGCTCAGTTTCAGGAATTTTGCCGTCAGCGCACTGCCAACAAATTTCCCGACTACCGCGGTGAGGATAATGAATCCCCCGATTTTCCAGAGATGCGGATCATTCAGCAGCCCGATCTGGGTCCGGAGTCCTGTAAAGACAAAGAAAAGCGGAAGCAGGAGAACCAGAGCCACATCTTCCACCTTTTCCACGAACAGGCTCCTGAATTTCACATTCTCCGGCATAATCGCTCCGGCCATAAACGCTCCGAAAAGCGCATGTATACCGATTACCTCAGTAGCGTATGCCGAAATAATCAGGATCAGGAAAAATACCGCCACCATGGCTTTGCTGATGAAGCCCTTTCCTTTCTGGGCTTCGGCAATCCGGGCGAGAAACGGACGTACCGCTTTAATCATGATGAAAACATAAAGAACAGCCATCAGAATAACGAATACCGATCCGGAGAAAGATCCGGCCTTTACAATCGCAATAACGGCTGCCAGGATACACCAGGCAGTAATATCATCTGCCGCCGCACAGGTAATGACCACCGTTCCGATTTTTGTTTTGTGAAGGTTTCTTTCCTGGACAATTCTGGCCAGTACCGGAAAGGCCGTGATGCTCATGGCAATGGCAATAAAAAGGGCAAACGAGCTGAACCGGATGCCTTCCGGCGCAAACTCCTTGTAAATAAAATACGAAAGCCCGACGCCAAGGGCAAAAGGAAAAATAATACTGGCATGGCTGATCACCACTGCATCATGTGCTTTTTTTCTCAGGACGCTCAGGTCCAGCTCCATTCCGACGATGTACATAAAAAGGATCAGCCCGATCTGGCTCAGGAACTGCAGGTTGGGCAATGATTCCTTAGGAAAGATAAGTGCAGAGATTTCCGGGAAATACATTCCGAAGAGCGAAGGCCCCAAAACGATCCCGGCAATCATCTCACCGATTACGGAAGGCTGTTTCAGCTTTACGCAGATCCATCCGAAAAGTTTCGCCACCATAATAATGGTAACGATCTGGGCCAGCAACAGAGCCAGCGGATGATGAAGGTTGACAAGAAATGAATCGGCAAAATTCTGCCACATCGTGCCGCCCGCAGATCTGGCCGGAACAGGATTTTCCCCGATCTCCAGCGTTTTTCCCTCTGCAAAGAACCAGTACATCAGGCATGAAAAAAAAGCGATGGTACTGAAATAGAAAATAATGTTCTTGTATTTCCCGAGATTCATAGTTCGTTTCAATTTTATGTGGGTAAATTTCTTAAGAATATGCGGTTGATGAGCATGAATTTTTTTTAAATGTAACAAACGCTCCGAATAATGTAATAAAAGTCCGGCGAAAGAGATTTTAAGTTTGCACAGGGCCCGTGATCTGCAGGCCAGGTCTTCAGTAAACCACCATTGTACCGGCTTTTGTAATCAATCTGAAAGTCTGTGAATAAAGTGAAATACACTATACTGAACTTACCAATATCTTGATTGTAATGTTGGGTGGAACTGCCGGCATCCGGCTTCCAGTCTATGACCTGATTATGCTTTAAAGGCACCCGTCAATCTTAAGAATCTATTTTCCGAACATTTCCATTAATGAAGTCCTGTAGGCTTCACCGATCTGAAGTTTCATAAAATGATCGTTTTCCAACGCAATAGTGGTAATGATTTCATTGGTCGAAAATGCTTTAACGGAAGACCGGGCGATGATCTCTTTTTTATTTACCTGGGCAAAGTCTTTGGCAGGGAGCATATCGAGAAGGTTTTTAAAATTCAGGTTTTTCAGAACAATGGAAATACCGTCTTTCAGAAGGAGGTCCTTATCTCGGCTGTCAATTTCAGAAGTTCTGATGTAAGCGATCTGGCCGGTGAAAATTACCGTTTTACCGATGTTGGTATTCCATTCAATAAAGTCTTTTTGATAGGTTTTCTGAATCAGGTCCGCCGCCTTTTCAAAAGCCTGGGTCAGCCTTTCGATTTTAATGGGTTTGCGTACATAATCCACAACATTCAGGTCGAATGCTTCCGCAGCATATTCTTTATAAGCGGTGGTAAAGATGATTTTTTTCGAACCGGAAATCCGTTCGGCTACCTGAAGCCCGTTCATTCCGGGCATTTCGATATCCAGGATACAGACGTTGCAGTTGATGCGATCAATCTCACTTAAGAAAATTTCAGGATCGTTGAATGCTTTGACCACTTCCACTTCTTCAATCTGTTCGCACAACAACTTCAAATAGCTGATGGCCAGCAATTCATCATCAAGAATAACGCATTTTATCATAGAATACTCCTAAATTAATTATCAGTTCCGCTGTGAACATCCCGTTTTTTGAAGTTTTGGTAAGGGTATAAAAATCACCATAGATCATTTTCAGCCGCTGGCTCAGCGACTGGCTTCCGAAACCGCTCTTTTCTTTTTCCAGGACATTTTTCAGGGAGGCTTTGTTGCTCACCTTCATGGTAAAGATACGGTTTTCAAGCCCGAGGTGAATGGAGATAAAAGAATCCTGTGCCAGAAAGTCCGTGTGTTTGAATGCATTTTCGATCAGGTCTACCGAAAGGAGAGGGGCAAAAATACGCTCTTCATACACTTCATCGGAAGTATTGATTCTGGATTTGATCCTGAAGTCGAAAAGCGGGTTGATTTTGATTTTGTTGATCTCGATCAGGCTCAACGCGAAATCCAGTTCTTCTTTCGGGCTTACGAATTTGCGGTTGCTTTCATAAAGGATGTAATCGAGTACATTGGCAAGCTTATCCAGCGACCGGTAGGTGTGATAGGCATGCGACTGGACTGAATTCAGGATGTTCTTGAATAAATGCGGATTCAGCTTGGTGCCGATCTGTTCCAGCTGCACTTCATCCAAACGCTGCTGGATCATCTTATTGATTCCCGAAAGCTTGGTATTCCTGCGCCGGATTTTCCGGTTTTCAATAAATAACCAGATGCTGAGCGCCAGGAACAGGAAAATGGCAAATACCCCGAAAAAAATCAGGTAATCATAAATCATGTAGTAATTGCCGTCCATTTTTCAGAATCCGTTATTTAGCCTTTTTTCGTTTAAGCGGTTTTATGTAAACGATGCCTTATCAGTTATAAACATCAGAGGTTTAAGACAAAGTATTTTCCCAGTTAATTGGTTATTTCAGCTTCCTTAAAGAACTCATCGTGGCCTGCTCCTCACATTTTTCAAACGTGATTTCGTATTCAGGTTTGTCCTCAGGGTAGGTCAGGAAATAATCCGGACAGGGTTTTTTCTGCGCATGGCTTTTATCGAAATCGATCTTTCCTTTGGTAATGATGCTGTCCCTTAAAAATTTTTCATCGATTTTCCGGGCGGTCATTTCTGCTTTAAAAGCATCGGAATATTTAAAATCTTTCGACAGCGTTTCTGCAATAACCCGGCTGTTCGGAAGGTATCCGCTGCAGCTTGCGCCTTTTTTGTTCAGTATAAAAAATACGATCACCAGCCCCGGAACAAGGCCGATCGTATAAAACTTGAGTTTCTTCATTAGAAAATTAAAAGATTGATGTCGTGATAGGTAAGCCCGAAACGGTCGCAGATGATTTTTTTCGTGTGCCGGCCTTTGTACATATACAGGCTTTGTTTCATCTCATTTTTGCGTACCAGCATATTTTCGAAGCCGCCTTCTTCATCGTAGTTTAAGATGTAGGAAAGGAAGAAGTTGGAAATGGCTTTGGTGGTAGTCCGCGGCATCCTTGAAGTCAGGTTCGGAAGCCCGCAGTGGATCACACCGTGCTTGATAATGTACGGATCTTCCATGGTGGTAAGTTCCGAAGTTTCGATTACCTTACCGTTATCAATGGTAATATCGATGATGACGCTGCCTTTCTTCATTTTCATCACCATGTCTTCCGTTACGATCGGCGTCATATTCAGTCTTGGAAGGGCTCCGATGACCACATCGGCTCTTCTCAGGGCTTTTTTAAGTTCTTTAGGATCGATAATTGAGGTGGGGACCCTGCTGTCGACCAGTGTGTGAAGCCTTCTCAGCTTGGAAAGGGAATTGTCGAACACCCTTACGCTGGCTCCTAAACCGATGGCTGCTTTAGTGGCAAATTCACCTACAATCCCGGCTCCGATAATCACCACCTCCGCAGGTCTTACCCCGGTGATTCCACCCAGCATCAGTCCGTTGGACAGGGCCAGCAGCTCGGAAGCGTACAGCACGGAGACCGTTCCTGCGATTTCCCCGACCAGCCTTACCAGGGCCAGCTGCCGGTATTCATCCACAATAAATTCAAAGGCAATGGCATTCACCTTTTTTTCCGCCAGCTTCAGGAAGTATGCTTTATCCCGCAGGTTAATCTGCAGAGCCGAAACCAGATAGGTATTCGGGCGCATATAATCGATTTCGTCTTCGGTTGGCGGATTGATTTTGAGGATCAGGTCCTGGGAAAAGGCTTCTTTCGGATCATTGGTAATCCTGGCACCTGATTCCGAATATTGTAAATCTGTAAAAAACGAACCTTCCCCGGCTCCTGCCTCAATGATGAGTTCATGACCACTTTCTACTAAAACCTGCACGGCATCGGGGGTTATACAGGTTCTCCTTTCATTCAGCGAAGTCTCTTTGGGAATTCCTATGCTGAATTGTTTTCCTTTTTTAATGACCTCCAGCTTTTCTTCTTTCGGCATCAGTTCCTCTTCGGTAAAAGGAGTAAAAATGTTTGTAGTACTCATCCTTTAAAATAATTAGGTTCTTACAGATCGTTATTTTACATTCAAATTCAGCAGCAAAGATACATAATATTTAAACGATTTACCCGAATGTGATTTCTCTGTTTTTATCCGTATTGATGATACTCATTTCGTGATACTTAAGTCCATACAGGTCTTCTTCATACACTTCCGGCCACTCGATGATGCAGAGAAAAGCGTTGTCCAGGTATTCTTCAATACCGATGTCGTAGGCTTCTTCAATGTTTTTCAGGCGGTAGAGATCGAAGTGGTATACCTTTCCTTTCGGGGTACTGTATTCGTTGACGATGGAGTAGGTCGGGGAATTCACTTCGTCGGTGCTCCCGAGATTTTTAAGCAGGAACTGGGTAAAAGTGGTTTTTCCTGCACCGAGGTTTCCCTTCAGCAGTAAAATATTGTGCTGTAATTCTGAAATGACCGTTTCCGCAACCGACTGCCAGTCCTCCATATGATGAATCGTAAATTGCATATTTTTAAACAAAGATAATTATTTAGCGGGAATTTGAAGGAGTGATCCGTTTGAGAGGCTGGAAGAGGGAAGGTAGAGGCCGGAAGTTTTTACTGTTGATTTTAAATCTTGGCTATTAATTATCAGTATTTTTTTCTTAAAAAGGAATAATTATATAGTGCCGAAGAAACGAAAATTAACGTGAATCCGGACGTAATCAGCTTATATTCAATAGTCTGTTTGGTAAAAAATAAAAATTATGCGAATTGAATCAGGACTTAAACAGAATAACTTTTGAAAGAACGAATAGCGGTTTGATTGACTTATCAATTCCTTTAATTGTATTTCTGAAAAGAGAAACCTTCAGCATGCTTATCCCAACCTGGCAATCCGGCTTTTTCTTTTGATTTACGTTACATTAATGTTAAAATTAATATATAGCTGTACTTATTTTCAAATTATTTATGTAATATTGGGGTAGGAAGAGATTCAGACAAAAATTTCTTTTTTAATCATTCTTATTGTTTTAACCTGCACCAAATGAAAAAAATAATACCATGAATAAACACTTTCTGAAAAGAATTGTCTTGCTGGGCAATTTCTTTTTCTCATTTACGGTTTTTTCCCAACTTAAAATGTCACCTCCTGAACTATGGGAAAAAATAGATTCTGACACAAGAAAAGCGGCAAAAGGTCCGGACGAAAATCTGCTTAATTTCCACTGCAGCATAAAAGATAAGGTCTTAAAAAAATATATCAGATACAGCCAGCATAAAAGCCATACGTTAACCTTAGTGCATTCATCTAAAGAAGATGGCCTGATATAGAAAGAAGAGGATAAAAATATTTCTTTAAACAATTATAAGTACAGCAAGGGAAATAAAGCAACTGATTTGAGGAAAAGACCCAGCCTATTTTCTTATACAAAGTTTGCTGATACACAGAATCAAAATCAAGACAGCCTTAAAATCCGGTTTGAAGATCAAAATCTCTACGAGTTAATCTTTTATCCTAAAAAAGTAACGGCAAAAGATCTTAATAAAATCCATTCTTACCTTTCCATAAAGTATGGAATCTCTCTGGAAAAAGGCATTTACCATTCAAGCGAAGGAACCGAATTATGGGATCCTGAAAAGCATAAAGAGTACCGGTACAGACCTACAGGATTAGGTAGGGATGATGGAAATGAACTGGACCAGAAACAATCCTGCAATCAGGCCGATCTTTTTTTAACGATCGGATTTAATACCATTTTAAGAACCAACTCAGAAAACCCTGCCATAATTGAAAATAATCATTTTGTCATGTGGTCTGATGACAATAAGGAAATGACATTAAAAAGGGAAAAGGACATGGATGTGCTGGAGCGCAACTGGGAAATTAACTTTTTAGGGAAGAATATACCGAAGACAAATTACAGCGTAAGAATAAAAAAAGAAACTGTTAATCCGGGGTCGCATCCATTATCCTACTGGATGCTTTTAAAAAAGGACAATGGTGAATTTAAAAAGATTCAGGGAAGAGAGAGTGAGCACGATGTGACCTTTGATAAGGTAGAATTTATGGATGCGTTTGATTCGGGTGAGGCAACCCATTTTACTTTTGCTGTAAGTCCGGTTAAAAATGCAGAATCACAAAACAATTCAACCGTAGGATCAGCATCACAATATGGTTTGGAAGATATTTCAATAGATTCCGATAAGATTCTTTTATATCCCAATCCGGTAAAAAAGGAGCAGAACTTTACCATTACTTTCCCTTTGATGGAAGATCTGGCCATTTCCATATATGATGGTGGCGGAAGACTGTTGAAATTAGAGAAAATAAGCTATACGGCTAAATCTTTTACAACCCATCTGTCAATACAGAGTTCTTATCTTATTAGTCTCACACGTAATGGGAAAATTATAAAAACTTTCAAACTAATCGTCGATTAATCCACAACCATGAAAAAGTACAATCATCAAAAGTCTTTTCGTAAAAGGCCGGCTATTCTTTTATGCTTATTCGCCAGTATGTTCATATTGGCAAGCTTTTCAAAAGAAGACCGCCAGAAAGTAAGATCATTCAAATTAAAGATGGTGGAAAAATACATCCATCATTCCCTTGCGGATAATACTGATGAAGTATTGGTTGCTAAACCCCATTTAAAAAATCATAGTATAACAGTTAAAGCAGTAATATCCCAACAAAAAGGGATGATCTCTAATGAGGATTATAATTATGAACCTGAGTTTTTGAAAGAAAATAATGGCATAGCAGCTTCAAATGCTGTATCTTATCCGGCAAAGGAAAAGGAAGGTAGTATCGGCGTATTGTCTGATAAAGAAGAAGACCGCCTGTCCGATAATTTTTTCACTGTGGATGTGTCTCAGAAAGAAGAGGGCGATCGGACTGCTTATCTGGAGTATGACCTGTTCGGGCTGGCTTCACACCAGTCTGTTTCGAGATCGGTAAATCATAATATTGCGATCGGTGGTGAAATTATTGTTCCCAATTCCCAGTGGACCCACCAGAAAGAGCATATAAGTAATGTTCTTTACGGAAAAACCAATACCATTCTCTTTACTGTGCCGGGGCAGGGTATAAAATATAAGGTAAAAAACCTGAAGATTGTTTTTGAGAAAGAGAAAAATCCGGTTTTACCTATATACTCATTGTTATCCGGGGATAAATTATATGTAAAAGGAAGTTATCCCCGTTCGATGAGCCTGCAGATTGATAATGAGGAAATACCTTTGCAGAAAGGAGAATTTGAAAAGATGCTTACCCTTACTGCCGATGAAAAATCAAAAGGTTTATTTTCAATTACCGAAAATGGAAATAAGACCACTTATAAATTGCCGCAGGATACCAGATCTTACAAGACAATTGAAAGTCATTATTTTAATACAAAATGCATTCTTATTACAAACGATCAGGAATTAAGTATTGATTATGAAAAGGCCAACGTCGCCATTCCAAAAGGTTCTTCTGCTGCAGCTTATATTGAATTGCTGAAACTTAGAAGCAAGGATTTTCCCCATACTTCCCAGGGACTGAAAAATGTAACTTTGGAAAATACAGGCTACCGGCTTTCATTAATTTCGGGAAAGCTCAGTAAAAAAGTAAAAATAACAATTCCTTACGACGAAAAGCGTTTAGGACAGCTACACGCAACCGATATTAAAATTTTCAGGTTCGATTATGAGAAAAAACAGTGGATTGCCGAAGCGTCAGCCGTCGTAGATACCAGGACAAAAACAGTAAGTGCTGAAGCGGATGGCAACGGAGATTATATAAGTGGAATTATCTCAGTCCCGGAATCACCTCAGATCAATGCGCTTGTACCCACCGCCATAAGCGGGTTAAAAACAGCTGATCCAGCTGCAGGATTACAGTTTATGGCGCCTCCTGCCGCTAATTCTTCCGGTTCTGCTTCCACATCATATCCTATTGAAATTCCTGCCGGGGTACAAGGGATGGCTCCAAAGATTTCGGTTGCTTACAATAGTGCTTCAGGAAACGGATGGATGGGAGAAGGATGGAATGTTTCCGGTGTTTCGGAGATCACCCTGGACACCCGATGGGGAACCCCTCCGTTTGACCCTTCCTACGAATCCGAAATTTATTTGCTGGATGGGGAAATGCTGATGTACGAAGGGGATTATCTGCCACATAGACATACCAATGGAAATGGAGCAATGGATGTGGCGCGCCAGGCCAGGAATACATCCGGCAAAAAGAATTTTTATCTGAGAAAAAATAATGGTTTTGTAAGAATAGAAAGATACGGAACAGACCCGAAAACTTATACCTGGGTAGTAACCGGTACAGACGGCACAAAAAAAATACTACGGAGGTAACGAAAGCAACGTTAATACAAATGCTGTTGTAATAACCGATCAGAGCAACATTGTACAATGGGGAATTACAAAAGAACTTGATATTCACAATAACAATATAAAATATTACTATGACAATAAGGTATTTCAAGCCGGAGCAGCACCGGCTACGGGTGATAACCTGAATCTGGCGAACGGCAGGCAGTTCCACATTCAAAGGATTGCCTATACGGGAAGAGATGATGATGACGGTCCGTATGAAATTATTTTCAGTTCCGATAACGGGCAAAGGCCGGATTTATCCATTAATGCAAAAGAGGGTGTAAAAAGAGTTGAAGCGGCACGGTTGTCGAGTATTGATGTATCCTATAAATCACCGGGAAGTAATAATGGAATAAGAAAATACTTCTTCGAATATTATACCGGGCCCTTTTACAAAACTTTACTTTCAAAAATTACAGCTCCTGGAGTTACCTATCAGCTGGATTATCATGATGATACCAGTGGTACGATATTCGGTCCGGATAAAACGGTGAATACGCCGGCTCCTGATGCATTCTCAGGAGCAGTAAATTCAGTGCTAAGTCCATCCAAAATCAGTGCAGATAATAGCCTCGAATGGGGTTGGTCGGTCAGGGCAGGCGGCGGATTCGCACTGTTCAAACCACACCGTTCCGGAGATAAAAACTTTATGATTTCCGGATTTTTCGGAGAATCCTATCTGGATAGTAAGAGGGCCATTGAACTCATCGACTTTAACGGAGACGGTGTTGCTGATATCCTGTACCGTAAAAGAAATGGGGATAACGGTATAAAACTGATTCCCGGAAATCTTGATCCGAATGGGAATTTGCAGTTCAGTTCTCCACAGCAGAATGTTCTCAATTTAAAAAGTAATTTCAGCCATACCACCGGCAGTACATGGACCAATGGGGCAACCGTACTGTTTAACTGGTGGAAAATGGGATTTGATTTTACGAAATCATGGTCAAGAACCAGAACCAATACCCCGGTCTACCTCATTGATGCCAATTCAGACGGACTTCCTGATGTGGTAAAAGATGATAAAGTTTGGTTCAACAGGATTAGTACAAATGGTCAGCCGGAAATGGTAACGACCAGTGATCTGACTGAAAATATGGTGATCAAAGGAAATATACCGGCACCTTATACCGAGCCTGAAGAGGAAGATGATGCTGAAGATGAAGCTGCAAGGGGAAAAAATGATGTGGTAAAAGTATGGATCGCACCGAAGACCGGTTACATTAAAATTTCCGATGTCATTTCCATGGCAGATCCTGTAAAGGAAGCGGTGGCTGTATACTCAATCGAAATACTGAATCCTACCGATCTTCCGAAGAACGGACGGCTCTATTTAAAGAAACTGATAGGTACCAACCCTCCTGTTTCGGTAAATATAGAGCATTACAACGACTATAATGGTATCCCTTTGGGAATAAACACGTCTGACAGGATTTTAGTTAAATCCGGCGAAAAGGTATATTTCAGGCTGCATAAAAAGAAAGGGCTTAATTATGTAGTCAACACAAGTCCTACGGTAACCTATACGGATGATAACGGTAGTGCAATTGCGGATACCCCTGAAGAAGAGCAGGACGGATTTCAGCCCAATGCCCTGAAATACGAAGAAAAATTCTTCCTGAACAATCTTACCAAAACCCTTGCTTTTCAAAGTTACGGGAGTGGACAAATAGACATTCCGGGATTTACGGTCCCTCATTTAAATGATGAAGTAACGTATAAAATTACCTTGTCTAAAAATGATATTGCAGATCCGGCAACCGATATCCAGGTATTGTATTCCAAAACCTACGGCCAGAGTACCGGACCTGTAGCTATTGATCCTGTGAATCTTAATTTTTCGGCATTCCCTCTGGTAGAATCACAACTGAAATTTATTGTAGAAACGGACTCGTATGTTAATAAAAACCTGGAATGGAAAGACATTCATGTAACTAACAACGGTACAGGCACCGTTGAAACGCATGATATAGCCATTTATCCTTCCTATTTCGTATCCGATATGAAAAGTAAGTTTCATGTCGCCGATTTAAGCAATGTACCGCAGGGAACAAATTTTTATGCCATTTCAATTAATAAAACAGGTTCTTTTACTCCTTCCGTAACGGGCAGCTTCATGTATGCCATTAAGAAAAACGGACTAGTTGTCGAAAAAAGAAAAGTAGAGATTAAACCCTCCGGAATTTTCGAATACACTCTATTCGGAGCGGCCATTCCAAGCCTGAGTCCCATTGCGTTTTATAACGGAGATCCTTCGCAGCCCGTCCAATTGTCTGACAAGATTAATATCCTTGTTTTCTGTGCCACTCCACAGGATCGTGCCGCCTATGAATCGTTGAGATCACAGCTTCAGGGCAAAGCTTTCAATATATATTATGGAAGCAGTAACCAGTTTGCGGGTTCGACTACTGAAACATCTGTTAATACATCAGAGTTTAATGCCATCAGCGCGGTTTATCACAATTGGGGGCAGTTTATTTATAATGAGGCGAGAGATATTAAAAAAGGAGATAACCCTCTTGATCCACCTTACAACGATCCAAAGGATGGCCCGACAGGACCTACACCATCCAATGGGCCGGACTATGTTCCAAACCCAAATACGCCGAAAGATCAATATGGGGCACTTATTAACAGTGAGTTTCTGGATTCCCCGTTTGGTAATTTCAATCATAATTTCAATTCGTGCGCAGGGATTACCAATGCAGATGATTATGCAAATTGTGTAGGCGATATCCTTCAGGCGGATTTCCAGAATATGGCCAATACCAACATATTGGCTGGCATGAGCCCGGTAATTCCACTTATTGTTTATAATCTGAAAAAAGATAATAAGTTTATACAGAAATGGGTCAACGGAATGTTTACAGAACAGTATTCAATGGCATCGAGCTTCCGTGATGAAGAAAGTATGACGCCATTCTTTGTAAGCGATGATCCGGACGAGCCGGACACCGAGGTACAGGGGAATGATAATACGGCCATGTATGCGATAGAAAAAAGACAAAAAAGCAAGTCGAAAACAACGAACTTCGGTATAGGAATTCCGGTCATTTCAACCTCTGCTTCTCAACTCAGAGACTATGGCAACATCAATACCCAGGACTTTTTTGATGTAAATGGCGATGGCTATCCGGATATGCTTTACCGGACGCAGGCACAGCTTACGAATTCACTGGGCGGACTTCTTGGAGTGCAGCCCAACCTCGAAAACAACGGGGATTCCCCGATCTCTTCCGCCGACAGCTTCCAGAGGACCAATACCATTGCCTTTACCAATACAGCGGTGAAAACGGTAGCGAGAATGATAAGCAATAAAAATGCTGATGCAAAAGGTGATGAATCGAGCCCGTGGTCCGGTGGTTTAGGTTTCTCGAACTATCCGAATTCCTACGACAAAGGCCTGAAATTCTGGGCCGACATTAACGGAGATGGACTGGTAGACCGCGTTGATAAAATTGGAAATGAATTTAAATACAGGCTCAATTACGGGACGGGACTTACTTCCTATGAAAATTTTACAGGACTGGATACGTATAACTCCAAACCCGTGGGAGCTGCTTCGGTTAGTATCGGAGGAGGACTTTCAGGATTAATCTCTCAGACATCAACCTTCAGTTCGGGATTCGGTATATCAGGTAACTTGACGGCCTCTTCGTCTACAGGAACCTCCAAAAAAACTTTCCAGGATGTAAATGGTGACGGGCTGGCCGATATCGTAAGCGTGGAAGATAACGGCAATGCCAATGTAAGCTATAATATGGGAAATAAGTTTGCTGCTCCCGAAGCTTTATCAAAGCAGGGCGCCATCGTAAATTACGCCAATGAAAGCAGAAATTACAATGGAGCTTTTTCATTGAATGTCGGCTATTATCTTAACATACCAACCATTACATTATTTGGTATCACCATTTTGTATTTAAGAGCAGGAATAGATGCTAATGCGAACTTAGGCCTGACCATATCTGAAGTCAATAAAGCTTTGCGGGACATCAATGGCGATGGGTTCCCGGATCTGGTAGTTAATACCGGAAGCGGACTTCAGGTAAATTACTCCAGAATAGGACGAACCAATAAGCTTTCCAAAGTTACTGAACTGAAGAGCAGAGGTTCCTTTACCATCGATTATGAATTTTCCAGGCCGTCGTATGAAGATCCGCACGCAAAACTGGTAATGCGTGAAGTTAAAATTCTAAATCCTGATGTAAACTCGGACACCTATACCCAATCTACTGCCGGTAAAGATCAGGTCATTCGTTTTAAATACGATAAATCCAGATACGACCGGAGAGAAAGGACCTCCTATGGATTCGCTACCGTAACTTCGGAAGAAATGAACGGCACATCGGTATATCGTCAGACGGTACAGACTTTCTACAACAGCACTTATTTTAATAACGGACTGGAACAAAAGACTGAAGTATTTGCCAACGGTACCTTAAGCAGCAGTACGGTTAAAAATTTCAAGTTATATAATTACAACAGCAACCACACCCAGATTTCAGAAATCCCGGCTGCGCAGTTTGAAACGTATGATGTCGGAGGAACACAGGGAAACAGGACTGCCTTGGTAAAATTGACAGGTACAGGCACAACCCGTATTGAAGGAGGTGTTGCGCTGACAACCAGTGACGTAATGTCCTATAACGACAAGGGCCAGCTTATCAATTACCAGTATAACAGCAATGTGGCCAGCGGAAACTATTCTTCCGAAATTTCCTATCATAACTATCCTTCACTTACCGCCGCCAATATTCTGGATATCCCCGCAGATA
>NZ_BJYJ01000026.1 GCF_007991455.1 Chryseobacterium hagamense
CTACGCTTCGGGTAAACCTGAAAGACGGCGGAGCGGAAGGGCTGGAATGTTCATCCCATCTTGCCGGCGCCAGGGATGAAACCAAGTGGGTGGAAAGCTGCCCGTGGGATAAGATTCCGACAAGTGAATTGATCCCCGGAAAACCACCCATCAAAGCAAGAACCAGAAGTTTTGCAGAGCTGGAAAAACTGGCTATTGATGGCTTGAATTATCACTGGGGTAGAAATAAAAACCATGCTGCTGCAAAGAATGTTAATATAACAGGCGAAGCTTTTGAAGTTTATGTAGATGCGGTGAATACACAAGATCATGCTATGGATGATGTAAGCCTGGTATATAACACAAACGGAAGCTGGATGAGGTCAGGAAACCCTGGATCCGCAACCTTGAATCCCATTTCATGGATTGGAAACTTAGTATCACGAGAAGCGATTTGTTATAATGTTGGGTATATTAAATATTCAAAAAGATGGAATTATGAAACTGAGAATAACGAAGATATTGGCTTTAAAGAAACTTCTGCGCATGAAGTTGGCCACGAAATATTAAAATCATATGGTGGAACCTCATACTCCTATGGTCACAAGGGAAGTGTAAATGTTGTAACTCAAAGCAACAGTGATCTTTCTACCAATTATCCAACATCGGGGGAAATTGACATTATGCCTTATTATAATAATTATATTCCTATTTTAGAAAGGAAAAGAATGGCAGCTGCAGAGAAAGATGTTCTAAGTCTATTATGGCTAACAAAAATAAAAATCAAATAACATGACTGGAAATTTTTTAAATATATTTTTGATATTATTTATAAACGCCTGTACGCCGGTACCTGATTATTACGAAGGGTATATTTTCAGCAGTAATAAAAAGCCGCTTGCGAAGATTAAAGTTTGTGAAGAGTATGGTGCCGAGTGCGTATATACCAATTCTGAGGGTTATTTTAAACTGAAAATGCAAAAAAACTCAATTAGAAATTTGATTATATTTTCAAATGACCAACCGATAGACACTATAAGAACAGTTTGGAGCCAGCATGGTGAGAAAATAGAATATTCCTTTATTGAAGGAAAGAAAGATACTTTGTTTATTAAAAAGTAAAAAGTTTTTCAAATTTGTGGTTTTTAATATTTTAAAACTGATTAACGTTCATCCCATCTTGCCCGCGCCAGGGATGAAACCCGGTGGGTAGAAAGCTGTCCGTGGGATAAGATTCCGACAAGTGAATTGATTCCCGGAAAACCACCCATCAAAGCAAGAACCGGAAGTTTTGCAGAGCTGCAAAGAATGTCAATATAACAGGCGAAGCTTTTGAAGTTTATGTAAATGTGGTGAATACTCAGGATTATTCTATGGATGATGTAAGCCTGGTATATAACACAAACGAAAGCTGGATAAGGTCAGGAAACCCTGGATCCGCAACCTTGAATCCTATATAATGGGTAGGTAATCTGATTTCAAGGGAAGCCGTATGTTATAATATGAGATATATTAAATATGCCGATGATCAGTGGGATTATACTTTTAAAAATAAAGAGGACATAGAATTCAAGTTTACTACCGCTCATGAAATAGGCCATGAGATCCTAAAATCGTATGGGGAACAGTATACTCTTATGGTTATAAAGGAAGTCTGAATATAGTAATACAGTTACGAATAGGAAACACTTTGGTTACTCTGAAAATGGGGAAATTGACACAGTACCATATTATCCTTCGGATTCTCCTTATTCATCGTTTAACAGATATGCTGCGACATAAAATGATAGCCGGAGATTATTATGGTTGAAAAATTAAGATTTAAATGATTAAGAAAAATTTCATTATCGAGATGATCTTTATAGGTTTAACCCAGCAATAATCCGGAAACCTTGCTCTTCCGGAATTTTTTTTCTCCGTTTTTAATTTTTAAATAAGTTAACAATTATTAAAAATATCTTAAATCAATCATAATATTTCTCTCATTTGTGTAAAATAATAGATGTTTTTTTAATATTTTAATAATGTAATTTATTGCTAGTCAATTGTTTATTTTTATTTTATTTCTATTGTCGTAGAATTACGACATCAAATCGTAGAACTACTACAAAAGATGGATTTATGGTTTAAATACTTTCGGGTTAAAAATAAGAGGTATATCTTTGACTCAACAAATCAACCAAATCACAAAATATTAACGATTAAAATTTACCATTATGGCAGCAAATTCAAGAGGAATCTTAAAATTCAACGGCGGAGAAGGACAAAAATTACTAAAGCTGAATTACAGCGTATCGAGATCTACCGATGTTTCGGGCAGGGTAGCTTCAGATCCTTCCAATGCACTGATCAAACTTACCGTAGAAGCTACTGAAAAATCAGATATCTTAGAAAGTTTACTGAACGGAAAATACAAACCTACCACAGGTGAAATTACTTTCAACAAATCCCATGAAGAAGGTACGCTGATTACCCTTACCTGGCATAACGGATATGTCATCCAGCATGAAGTAGACTTTGATGCTGTAGACGAAAACAGTATGTTGGTTAGTTTTGTGGTAAGTGCCGAAACCATCGATTACGGAAATTCAAATTATCAGGGTCTGTGGCCGGGAGGTAGCAGCAACTAAACCTACAATCATCTTAGTAAATAAAATTGGTTACAGAATAGCATAGCTCATCAGAGTAGCTATTCTGTTTTTTTTTAAATCAGATCGTTTTCATTTTTCAGTTTGATCTATTAAGGTCATCACTATTGAAAGATGATAAATAAAATTGAACCGGGAATTCTCCGGATCGGTTTAGCAGTGAATAAAACACATCGAATCAATTAAAATTATAAGACATGTTTAAGGATGGCAATGATCCGGAAAATCCTTTTTCTCCGGTAAATTCTTTCATCAGGACGCCTTTTGAACCGGGAAAGGAAGCGGCGGTGCATAAGGCGACAGAAAAAATTCAGAAAAATACGGAACGGAAGATTCAGAAGACGGCGCAGGAACTCACACCGGTGCAGACCTACACTGAAGTTGAAGGAGAAACATCCGGAATGCTGATGAATCAGAAACTACAGCCTAATACTCCGGATTTGATGGAAGATAAAGTCTGGTCTCAGCAGCCTGTTTCCAAAATACATAATGCCAAAGCAATTCCCGGAAGCCTGCTGCAGGGCCTCAACCGGGTGGTGCAGCTGGACATCGTGGTGGAAGGAAACGTGATTAAGCATTTCAAACATTTCCAGCTGAAGCAGAGTGCTACCCGGCATCACGAATTCAGCCTGATGCTGGCCCATGATTCTTTGGGAAGTACAGAAAATCATCATCTCGAAGAAGCCCAGAATTTCTTAGGCAAAAGAATTACGGTTATTTTTAAGTATAAAGATCTTGAAGAAGGTCCTGAAAGAAATTTTGTAGGAGTCATTACTGAAGTCGGATTCAGCCAGGATCAGGGAAGTCTCGGAAATATTGTCCTGACAGGATATAGCCCGACCGTTCTTCTGGATGCAGCTCCCCATATCCAAAGCTTTGGAGGTGCTCAGGAAATCAGCCTCAACAGTATTGCCGATCATATCATTAAAGAAGGTCTTGGAAATGGGAAATTCGACTTCAGGGTTGATGCCCGGCACGGAAATGTTTCTTACAGCTCGCAGTATGAGGAGACACACTATAATTACCTGGCCCGGATCGCAGAAGCCTATGGCGAACAATTCTACTATGACGGCGAAGTCCTGCACTTCGGCAAACTTCCACCACAGGAAAAACCGGTTCAGCTGATCTATGGAAGCAGCGTAAATGATGTAAAAGTCAGGATGAAAGCCCAACACGTCAATCCGAGTTTTTATGGTTACAACAGCAGCAAAAATGAAAAATTAACCACCGGAAGCTCAAAAATCACCCATGCTTCAGACATTGCCCGACGGGCTTACGAAATTTCAGAAAAAACATTTACTACGCCTTCTTTGAGGGTGGCCCCCATAAAAGCCTCTTCATTTATTGATGTGGATGCATCACAGAAAGGCACTGCGGGCAGTAAAGCCTCAGAAGTCTTCATTACTTCAGGTACAACAACAGTTCCTTTTCTGTATCCCGGCTGTCCGGTAGACCTTGAAATGAGGAAACAGGATACCAACGATACTTCCTATTTCACCAAAATCCTGATGACGGAAGTATGCCACGATGTGGATGCCCGCGGTTATTATACCGGAACCTTTGAAGCCATTGCCGCAGACTGCGAGTACATTCCGCGTCCCGAATTTGAAATTCCGAGGGCGGAACCCCAGTTTGCAAAAGTGGTTTCCAATGCCGACCCGCTGAATCAGGGAAGGGTTCAGGTTCAGTTCGACTGGCAGAACGGTGCGCTGACTACAGAATTTATCCGCGTGATGACCCCGGACGCGGGAGCCAGCGATAAAGTCAGCAAAAACAGAGGATTTATGGCCATTCCGGAAGTTGGCGATCAGGTAATTGTCAGTTTTGTACACCAGCATCCCGACCGGCCGTTTGTCATGGGCGGCATGTTTCATGGCCAGGTAGGTGCAGGCGGCGGATCCGGAAACAATGTTAAAAGCCTGAGCACCCGGAGCGGCAATAAGCTGGAGCTGAATGACGGCGAAGGTTCGGTATTCCTTACCGATCAGGGCGGAGTGAATATGAAATTTGACGGAGCAGGTAACGCCGTTACCAATGCCAACAATGATAAAACCGTAACCGTAGGAAACAACAATACCGTGCATGCAGGAGCCAAACACTGTACGGATGTTGGAGAAGGGCAGAGTGTGCTGACGATGGATAAAAACGGAGTAATCGATCTGAACGGAGCAACCAAGGTAACGCTTAAAGTAGGAGAAAGTTACATTCAAATTACCGGAGATAAAATCGTGGTTTACAGTAAAGATATAGAAGTTACGGGGCAATCCTCAGCAACGGTAAAAGGTTCCGGAAGCGCCAAGGCTGTATTTGAAGGGAAAACTGAAATTACAGGATCGCAGGTAGACATCAATTAATTATGGAAATGATCAGATACGAAATACAGAAGGAGGACACCTTACATTCGATTGCTGAAAAATATGAAATGGCCGTTCAGGATTTAATAGATATCCATAATCAGAATTGCGGGCTTACCAATGTAATCATCGGCGATAAGATACCGATTCATCTTCAATATATTTTTTTAGAGGTCGACCCTTCCCGGCAATTCCGGACTTCCGGTATAGCTTTTACAAAAAGAGCGCGGTACCGGTGTGAACTGAACAATATTATTGCCATTGAGGGAAAACCCAGTTTTTCCGCTCAGACCAAAACGGAATACCTTTTTAGTTCCAGAAAACAGGATGACGACATTTTATTCATGTTAAAGCTTGAAGATTACGTGAATTCCATTCAGCCACAGGAAATGGAAGCTGCATTTCATCTGATCAGGGAAATAGAAATGATCAGAGATATCGTGGTTTATACCCAAAGTGAAGATGGTGAAATAAAGGATATCATCAACAGGGAAGAGCTGTCGGAAAAATGGCGGGAATTTATTCTTCGGAAAGCTCCTGAAATTCCATTTTATAAGGAAATGGAAAACAGGGATCCGGAAACGATCCGTGATTTTATTGAAAACGGAAACAGAGAGTTCTCCGATTCTGAAAAACTGGGTAAAGTCCTTGCCAAAAATATGCTTTATCATATTTTACTCAAAAGCCAGATGAAAAAGAATGATTATTTTTCCATCCTGCAACAGTCTCAACTATTCCCGAATATTCTGCTGGCAATTGAGGTATCGCGAACTGTTGTTTCCGATCAGGGAAATACCATAACCTACCGGCTTACGGGAACTTTAGATAAGAACAGGCTGGATCATGATAAAATAGTCAGACTATATGAAGAAATGTATCAGCCTGTTATTAAATATTCCTTTACCGAATTTAATTTGATCTATCGTATCACCTATACCGTAGAAAAAGCTTCGGGACTTTTGATGGATGCTACAGCCTCTATCAAGGAACAGGTAAAAAACAATTATGAATCGATCACCAAGTTTGAACTGCGAAGAGTTGAATTATGAATACTGTTATCAATAAAGCATTTTCAGCCAGAGGATATGATCATCAGACGGTCATCAGGACAGCTTATCTGTGGCTGCCTCTTTTTGCGGTTGTGATTTTTGTCTGTTCTTATTTTGAAAAGTATCGTTTCATCCTGTATATATCGGTAGTTGGGGCCACTTACGCTTTCATCCTCGGTCAGTTAAAGAAAAAAGCGGTGGAAGTAAATTTCTGCAAAGATAAAATCACGGTCAATA
The DNA here is from genome assembly GCF_007991455.1 of Chryseobacterium hagamense. GTDB lineage: Bacteria > Bacteroidota > Bacteroidia > Flavobacteriales > Weeksellaceae > Chryseobacterium > Chryseobacterium hagamense. The sequence continues at coordinate 6,268 of NZ_BJYJ01000026.1, forward strand.
GCGCTGAAATCCGTCTGTCGGAGATAAAGAGTTATTATATCTCACTGCCTCTTAACGAATTAATTGTGTTAAGAATGCGTACCGGAAGCGGCGACAAATCTATTTATATAGATAAAAACAAAAGAGAGCACATTACTGAATTTTTAAAGGTAAATCATATTCCTGAAGAAAAAATCTCGTATGATTATTATTTGCAGTACGGCCACCTGATCATGCCTTTTGCAGGTTTATTGATTTGTGCTGCCATGTATAAACTCTATTATTATATTCAGTATGGTTTTTAATGAATAACAGGTAATCTTTAACCGATATGAGTAAGGCTTATATTCCCCAGGATACCTGGGCCGTGTGTACATTCCAGCAAAATACAGGACCGCAGAAACTGATTGCTACCCGATATGACCGGAAGCAGTTTACGGTTCTGTATAAAGGCGACAAAAATTTTATTTTTCTTACGGTCAGCGACAAAAATGTAAGAGAAAAATTCATATGCAAAAAACCGATGAACATGTGGATGGCTATCGGCGGGCTTGTGGTAGGGCTTATTCTGGCTTCCAATCCCATCGGATGGGTAGTTGCAGGCGTCTGTGCAGCGGTCCTTGTCGCTTCTGCAGCCATCGCCGTCATCACTCATGATTGCACGGGACCTTTAAAGGCAGGAAAGTGGATCAATGAAAAATCCAATGTCAGCTTCGATCGGCAAAAGGCCATTACCGAAGCTTCCATGCTTTCCTGTGACAATGGCGGGGTTCTTCAGCCGATCATCAGCTATGATGTTGCGGTTCAGGCCGCAAAAGCGATCGCTTACGAAAACATGAAAGAAACTGCCGTTACCACTGCTGCAGCCGTAGCCACCGGCTTCTTTATGGGAAAAGGAGGCGGATTCCTCAAAGCTATAAAAGGCGTGTTTACGAAATCCGGAGCTCTGTTTACGATAGGGGGGATGGGGGCAACCTACGCGATGACCACGGCTCAGAGCAGAATGATGAGAGGAAACAGCGGGTATGCAGATAATGAAATTTACCAGCGAATGAACAAAGCTGAGGAAAAAGATCTGTCTGATCCGGCAACTGTTGAAAAAGAAACTTATGAAACCACGAAAAATACGGCATTATCGGGAGCACCGCCAAGTATTAAAGATCTGGCCAATGTCGTACAGCTGTACCGTACAGGTCGAATTATTATTCAGGATAAAGCGTTGAAGGCACAGTTTGATCAGCTTTCTAAAATGAATAAAGTACAGCTGAGAAACAGCCCCCGTGCAAGGGCTTTGGTAAAAAGTATTCAGGAGAAAAGACCTGATGTCTTTAACGAAATCAAGAGAAGCCCGAATTCAAAACCCATCAGGCTGAGGCCGCAAATGAGGGATAAAGCCATTGCCCATCTTGAAAGCGAAATCAAAAAGAACAGATGGTCCCCTTCCAATGAGAATTCACTGCTTACGAAAGGAGCTTCCATTGCCTTGTTCTTTGTTCCTCTAGTCGGGGGATATTTTTCTGAGAATGCGAGAAGGAAACTTGCGGAAAATGCGGTAAAGGACGACACGTCAGGAATCAGTGTCAGAGCAAAAGCAAAGGAATGATTGTAGAAATGATCGGTATCTTCCTTAAAGTTAATAAATGTTATAAAATTCCGGACAAAAAAAGAAATTCCGTATCTTTAATTCACCTAAACTAAATCAAACTTAAAAGTATGGAAGCCTACAATTTTGAAACGGCCATCAAGCCCTTTTTCTGGGTAGCCTCAGACAAGACTTTTTCAGTATGTTTAAATGCCGGAACCTATAAGCCCGAAATTTTCGAGTGGCGGAAAGATGAAGGATTCGAAGGAAACGGATACGACTGGGCCTCGCTCGCGAAAGTGTTCCTCGAAGAAAAACGGCCGGATCTTGCGGAAGACATCAGATTCGATCCCGAAGCCGATATGTTCTGCGCCTATTCTGAAAATCCGGACAAATTAAAAGAGTTTATCACCGGGTTTAAGGAAACGTGTGAAAACGAATTGCAGATCCAGGATCTCTTCTTGAAAGCGGAAATCGATTAATCAGTCATATCAAAGACCTCATCCGGGGTCTTTTTTAATGGAAGGAACCCTGGCAATTTAAACATTAATTTTGCTACTGGCTACTGGCTACTGGCTACTGGCTACTGGCTAGTGGCTATCAGCTATTGGTTCTGGCTATTCGCCATTAACCATTAACCATTAACCATTAACCATTAACCATTGACCATCCACTATTCACCATCCACCAATACCTATTTTCAGGAGCTTTTTCCGGCTTTCACTACTCGCTTTTTTACCCCCGGCCTCATCCTTCCGTAAAAAGAGCTCAGACAGGCCGTTCAATCCGGGCTATGACGGAAGATCCTCTGCTGAATAAACCGAACTTTCCGGAAACGGCAGAATTTCTTATTTTTAATAAAAATTTAAGATGACCAGAACAATTCTTTTACTCATCACCCTTTCAGGACTGTTTGCCGTGATGCAGGCACAGACGCAATCCTTTCTCTATACCGGAACCGTGGACGGTAAAATGCAGGTAACGCTCTACCTTCAGGAAGAAGAAAACGGATGTGGCGGAGATCCCTTTTACAGTGGAATCTACCGGTATAATAAAGTCAGCAACTGGCTGCAGCTCAGCATTTCCAAAAACAATAAAAACCAGTATGCCATGGTAGAGGATGGTTTTACGGGTCTGATGATCGTACGGAAAGAAGGTACCGGCTTAAAAGGCCTGTGGATCAGCCCCGACGGAAAAAAGCAACTGCCGGTCATCCTTAATAATCAGGCAATCAATGCGAAACAGGCGGAAAGCTATAGGGAAACTCTGGAGAAAATCAATTATGAAAACCATGACTGCTGATAAAACAAAATACACCTGAATAAAGAGACCGACACCAAATCATTAATAAAAACCTTAAAAAATCAATAGCTGATTTTACCTGACTGTTCCCTTTTTCAGGACAACTGCATTATTGGACAAATTTTTACCCTTAACATCGGCAAGGCCAAAAGGGGCGGTTTATCTCAGCATCTGGTATAACCCGATGTTTCCAGTGCACCACCCCCATCTACCAAAATCCTGAATTTATCCGGTACAAGATTTCCGAATCTCAGGTTTCATTTGATAAAACGGAAACTAATTCCTTATCTTTGTTCTTTATGGAAAATATGGACGCAACACAGGATAAAAGGCTTTTCCTCATCGATGCCTATGCAATGATTTTCAGGGGTTTTCATGCCATGTATAAAAATCAGAGGTTTACAAGTACAGGGTTGGAAACAACTGCTATTTTCGGTTTTATGAATTCTCTGATTGAATTGATACGGAAAGAAAAGCCTACCCACCTTGCTGTAGTGTTCGATGTAGGCCAGGCCAGCATCAGAACCGACGATTTCTCCGATTACAAAGCCAACCGGAGCGAGACCCCGGAAGCGATAAAAATTGCAATTCCTTATATACACCGGATATTGGATGCCATGCATGTTCCTCATCTGGGAGTACCCGGTTATGAAGCAGATGACGTCATCGGAACCATTGCCTGCAAAGCTGAAAAAGAAGGCTACACCATTTTCATGGTAACACCGGATAAAGATTTCGGCCAGCTGGTGACCGGGAAAATTAAAATTTACAAACCCGGTTATAAAGGAGGCGACATCCAGATTATCGGGGTGGAAGAAATCAAGGCCAAATATGAAATCGATGATCCGAAACAGGTAATCGATTATCTGGCGATGATGGGAGATTCCTCCGATAATATCCCCGGACTGGAAGGGGTAGGTGAAAAGACCGCCATGAAATTCCTGAAAGAATACGGAAGCATTGAAAACCTGCTGGCCAATACCCACGAACTGAAAGGAAAACTGAAGGAAAAAGTAGAGGCTTCGGCAGAGCGTGGAATTTTATCCAAAAAACTGGCAACCATTATCTGCGATGCGCCTGTGGAATTCCATCAGGAACAGTATGACCTGGAAACCCCGGATTTTGAAAAAGTAAAAGAAATCTTCGACGAAATTGAATTCAGGAGGCTTTATGATAATCTGTACAGGGCTTTTGCGCCGGCGGTTACCGGAAATGTAAATGCGATAAAAGAAGCCGACGTTGTCGAAACCGCGCCCCAGCAGAAAGTGGCACAAGCCGTCGGTCAGCTCGATCTTTTCGCTACCTATGAAGAAATGGACCAGGCCGCCGGAACGAAATCAACTATTGAGCATAATGATCACCTGTATCAGTTTGTGGACAATCCGAAAGCCCAGAAAATGCTTGTTAAAAACCTTCTGCAGCAAAGGGTCGTATGCTTTGATACCGAAACCACTTCACTGAACGAACTGGAAGCCGAGCTGGTGGGAATGAGCTTTTCCTATAAAAAAGGACTGGCGTATTACGTTCCGCTTTCCGAAGACCAGGGAGAAGTGTTGCAGACGCTGGAAATTTTCAGGCCGTTCTTTGAAAAGGAAGACCTGCTTAAGGTAGCCCACAATTTAAAATTCGATTATAAAATTTTAAGAAGATACGATATTACGGTGAAGGGAGCCATGTTCGATACGATGATCGCCCACTACCTCCTGAATCCGGACGGAAGACATGGAATGGATTACCTTTCTGAGATCTATTTAAACTATAAACCGGTCTCCATCGAGACCATTATCGGGAAAAAAGGCAAAAACCAGGGGACTTTCCGGGATGCGGACCTGAGAACCCAGACCGATTATGCCGCGGAAGATGCCGACGTCACTTTTCAGCTGTACGAACTTTTCGCTCCTCAGCTGAAAAAGGAAAACCTCGAAGACCTGTTCTTCAATATCGAGATGCCGCTGATGGAAGTCCTTGCGAAAATGGAACTCGCCGGCATTTCCCTGGATGAAAAATGGCTGGCTCAGGAAAGCATCGATCTGGAAAACGACCTGAGACAACTGGAAGCCAAGATCTTTGAGCTTTCCGGGGAAGAATTCAACGTCAATTCTCCGAAGCAGCTCGGTGAAGTGCTCTTCGAAAAACTTCAGCTGGATCCGAAGGCCAAGAAAACCAAAACCGGACAATACGCAACATCGGAAGACATCCTTCAGAAACTGTCAGGCAAGCACGAGATCATCCAGCACATTTTAGAATACAGAACGTATCAGAAACTGAAATCAACTTACGTGGATGCCTTACCGTCACAGATTGAAAAAACGGATAACCGCGTTCATACCAATTTTTCACAGACCACCGCCGCCACAGGCCGTCTGGCGAGTGTCAACCCGAACCTGCAGAACATCCCGATCCGTACGTTGAGAGGGCAGCAGATCCGGGGAGCATTTGTTGCCGGTGAGGGGAAAAAGATTATTTCTGCCGATTATTCCCAGATCGAACTGCGTCTGATTGCTGAGATTTCCGGCGAAGACAACATGATCAAAGCATTCCAGGATGGCGAAGACATTCATGCTTCCACCGCAGCGAAACTCTTTAATATTCCGTTGGAGGAAGTATCCAAAATCCAGAGAAGCCAGGCCAAGACCGTTAACTTCGGGATTCTGTACGGTCAGGGCGCCTTTGCTTTGGCAGAGCAGACCGGTTTATCCAGAAGCGAAGCCAAGCAGATGATTGAAGCCTATTTCGAAACCTATTCCAAGCTGAAGGCCTATATGGCAGACCAGGTAAAAAAAGCCAAGGAAATCGGATATGTAGAAACCATTCTGGGAAGAAAACGCCACCTGAAAGACATCAATTCCGGTAATTTTGTAGTCCGTGCCCATGCCGAAAGAAATGCTGTCAACGCTCCGATCCAGGGAAGTGCAGCCGACGTCGTGAAAGTGGCCATGATCAAGATCCAGAAAGAATTTGAAAAAGAAAAACTCCAGACCCGCATGCTGCTGCAGGTTCATGACGAATTGGTTTTCGAATCTCCCGCAGAAGAGGTAGAACTGGCCGTCAACATCATCAAAATGGAAATGGAAAATGCCATTGAAACCCAGGTTCCGTTACTGGTAGAAGTAGGAGTAGGAGAGAACTGGTTGGAAGCGCATTAACCACCAAATTAAATAATCCGATGCTCGGGTAAACTTGGCAAAGCTAATTACAGATTAACTATTTAAATATTGTTTTTGATCGTAAAGATATTGCTGATTTTACCGGAGCTTTTTTTCTTGCTGTGATGATCACATATTAACATTGGAAAGAAGTAAACTGCAACCATGAAAAGAACAAAATTATACATTTTCATTACATCGCTTATTATTATAGTTTTAGCTGCTTTATTTTTTAATTTAAGGAAAAAAAAGCCTGAAGAGACCATTGTTGCAATAGAAAGACCCATAAAGGAAGCAAAAGAAAATATTAAAGAAGATTCCCTTATTGCTTTCACAGATTTTGTTAGGGATTTTAATTCTCATAAGGCCGAAAACATAGACCGGTACATTGATCCGGAATTGGGAATGATGCTTTTTTTTCATGACGGACCTTACCCGATTCTCATGATCAGTTCAACCATAAAAGACGAAATTGATCGGTTTAGCCAGGATATTTTTGAGAATATAAATAGTACCGATTCTCCCGAATATTTAGGGGATTTTGAATTTTTCAAAACCGGATTTTTTATCAGGCAGAATGACGGGGAGTTTTCTTTAAAAGATTTTGACAATACCTACACCTCGCATCCTGAATCGTTCTTTAAAAAAAACAGACAGCTCGAAACATCCTGCAATTTTTCTGCGGTAGGGATATCAAAAGGTCAGACTAATACTTATCATTTTTATTTTAAACTTGAAGGAAATAAGCTTACCCTTCTCGGATTAAGTACCGACTCCGTCAGTGATGATATGTTTGCGAATCCCAAAGCAGCTTTTATTCCGTTTGATAATAAAGGGGATATCGAAAATTATTTTCAAAAACAGAAACTATTCAGGGATAAAGCTAATAATGCCTATATTGACTTTGATAAAAAAAAAGATTACCTACTACGATTTTCCGGACGAACCGTTTACATTTGAATCTTTTGAAATTGATACCATCCAGAATAAATCAGGTAAAGTAAAATCTGCAAAAGTCATTTTTTACTCGAACCTAGTAAACAAAGAAAACGGGTTTTCAACTTATTTTTCAAATAAAGGCACTTTTGTAATTCCTCCTATGGGAATAAGGCCTCCATATTTTTATGAACCGGTAAAATAGAGCTTACAACTGTAAGCAAAGCTAGCTTACATTCGGAAATTTCATCTGATATATCTTCACAGATATTCACCCTGATGATTATTAGTGTTTTTCGCCATTCCGCTGATTTAAGATAAAGCAAAAGTAAGGAAAGCAGCAAACAAGACGCCGCTAATCAATACGATGAAAACCGCAGACTTTTTTACATCGTCCAGTGTTTTGCCCTCTTTTAAAATCAGTTTCCGGAAACCTTCCGAAATCAGGGTAAGCAAAGCGGTAGTGAAAAGCAGGCATAAGGCTGAACAGACTCCGAAACCAAAAGTATTTCCTTCATTCTTACCCAAAAAGAAAGGGATAAAATCATAAAGGAAAAGGACATTCCAGACAATGGGAAAAAGAACTTTCACCCACGGCTTCAACGGAAATCCGCCCTGTCTTTGCTGCTGAATGATATGTAGATCTTTTTCGGATAAAGGGAATTTTGTTTTTTCCAGAAATCCCGTCTTTTCAATTTCACCGATAACGGTCTCAGGATCGGTCATGGTCCAGAAAACAACATGCGGACTGTAATTTTCAACCCGGTGCAGGATCTTGATTCCTTTTCCTATTATCGGAACCGAAGCATAAGGTTTTATTGAGATTATATCCTGTGGCTGAAAAATAAGATTTCCTACGAGGGAGGCATTTATTTTCAGCATATTTTCATCTACATAAAGATTGGCAAAAGGGTAGGTGGCATTGGCTCTTCCGATCCTCGCGCCGCCTGTAAGGGTAAATGTTTTCATGGATGTTTATTTTATTATTCTTATCACAGCCAGATCATCCGTCGGTTTCATGCCGTACCGGTGTTCCAGTTTTTTCAGTTTCCGGAACAGCATTTCCCCGGAATCGTGATATTCATGATCTATACAAATATAATTCATAGGATCAATACTTTCTTCTGTATCTGCTTTTTTCACTTTAAAGAATGTACTGATGCCATCGGTGGCAATAGAAATGTCTTGAAGATCATCAAAAATAATGATCTGGGTCTGATTTTGATACCAGTCTTCGAAATCTTCCTTCAGATGATAAGTAAAATAATCAGGCTTATTTCCGTTTTCAAATTCAGTGATCTTTCCGTTGATACAGACCAATCCGTCTCCGATGCACAAAACAATTCCCTGATTTTCTTTCTGGTCGTACAGAAGAAGGATTAGCGTCGTCAGCAGTTCTTTTTCATCCAGAAGCAAGATATTTTTTACTTTAAGGATTTCAGTGAAGAGCTGTTTGAGAATGTCTTTCAGTTCTTCTTCAATCGTATTCCGGTTGTCTGTCCGGTACATTTCTTCATAATTTTTCCCAAGAGCGATTTTCCGGAGGATTTTTCCGGTAAGAGCAGAAGCAAACTGGCTTTCCATAGCTGTAGAACAGCCATCCATAACCGCACAGAGTATTTTATGACTTCCAATAGATTTGGTAATCAGGAAATCTTCACAATGGTTGAGGTGATAGTCGCCGATTTGCAGTGCAGAGTAGATATTCATGGTACAGCAAAAATACACAATTTGCTGGTTCGGATCATTAATCTCAAATATTTATGAGAGATATTTTAAGGGATGGATTTACGCACTGAATTCAATCCCGCCCACATAAGCCAGCGAAAAAAAGTCGTCCTCTACGGAAACCGGTTTCGGAACCTGTCCGCGGTTTAAGAAAATGATGCAGTTCACCTCAAATTTCAGGTTGATTTCATTCAGCCTGTTCACCAGGATCGGGAGCCATTGCTCGGCAAAGGAATAATCGGCAAATTTTTCGTAAAGAGTACGATTTCCGTCTTCAAAACCGTATTCTACAAAATCGTGGTCCAGCCACACGGTATCCTGTGAAGCGGCAAATTTCGAAATATGGATATCGTCGGATTCTTCAAGGAGATAATAGTTTTCGTCTTCCTCCACAAAATCATAAAAATCTTCCTCACTCTGAAAATTCCCTACCCAAAAATCTAATGTTTCCATATCTGTCGGTTGCTTTTAACTTAAAGTTCAAAGGTATGACAATCCCGGGAAAAAACCAGTCGATTAAAAATGATATCACCCTCAAACCTCATAGGTTTTCAAAAACCTATGAGGTTTAACCGGTTACATCTGTCAGTGCTTTATTTAAAGCTTTAAATTAATGATTTTATTAATCAAAGAAGGCTTTCAGCTCTGTTAAAAATTGAATCTGTTCTGCTACAGCTTTGGTATTGAGCTCAGGATTTACAATAATATGGTTCAGGCTTTTTAAAAGTTTTTGAGCGTGACCCTTGCCTTCCTGCTCTTCCATAATTCCGGCAACCTGGATATTTCTGATTCGTGAAAGTTCACCTCTGCTTTCGAGCATGGCATTCCATTGGTTTAAGTGCCGGGAGAGATGGGATGTGCTATTAACTGTATCCAGATAAGCAATAGTTTCCAGCACTGCTTCCTGGTCAAAATAAAGTTCGGGCTTCTGCAGGTAATAGTCCAGGTAACGGTTTAAATAGGCAACTGTTTCAGGCTCATTGTAATAAGCCAGGACAACCGCATATAAGTCTCCGGCGTAACAGACTTCACTTTTCAGCAAATGGGTTCCGATCAGATCAACCTGATGGCGGTATCCTTTCAAAGCGGAGAGATAGGCACCGACCGTCCTTGTCCGCCAGTTAAAATCTCCTAAAAGTGCCAGCGTAACGTCTTCGGTAATGTCTTCTTTGTGCTGAATAAGGTAATCTGCCCATGACCGGTCATGCATATTCCTGATATTCATATAGAGCGGAAGTACCCATTGATCGATAAATTCTTTGCTGAGCTCAAAATCGTTCCGGTAAGTTTCCAGGTGATCAAAAGCGGAAGCATGTCTAACGGTAGCACCCGCTGTGTGCAATTTTATCTTTTTATGTAAATCATTCTCCATCCGTCTCGTTTAAATTACTAAAAATATCAAAAATAATTGAGTGTAAGGATCATAACACTGATAAAATAATAGAGTATTGATAAGCTGACAGTTAGCACCGAAAAAATAACAGAATAGGTAAAGTAGCCGCGGACGATAGTAATATGTTCCAGCAATGAATTAATTCCGAAAAGCATAAAAAAATATCCCGGAATCAGAATACTGATGAGGAAAACAAATACAATGCTTTCAAAAAGAGAGTCGATTGAAAAGTCTGAATTTTTTACAGCCACAATAATTTCCAGTAAAATACTGAGTCCGAAGATGGCGGAAAAGAAAACAGAGGCCCTTTGGTGTTTTCTATCCCTTCTAAAGAACAGAAAGAAATAAATATTGGGAAGCCCCAATAAAACGGAGAGAATACTCAAACTTTCAATCATTCTCAGATTATTCTTTTCCCCATTTCACTTTCCCGGATCGTCTTCTCCAGTCTTGAAGCTCTGGTTTTTTCCTGTTTGGCGCTCATGATCCAGTGCAGCATCACTTTTTGGTAAGATGGTGCCTGAGTGGTGAAAAAATCCCAGGCTTTTTTATGGGCCTTAAATTGTTTTTCAAATGACGGATCCAGGACAGCAAGCTCTTTTTCATGGGAATAAACTGCTGATTTTTCTTCTTTCCGAAGTTTAAAAGCCTTCTGCCCGGCTTCAGTCATCAGTCCGGCTTTGGTCAGCTCTTTCATTTTCCGGATATTGACGGCACTCCAGATGCTCGTCGGCTTCCTGGGCGTAAAACGGATGCTGTAGCTTTCTTCATCAATCGATCTTCTTACGCCGTCGATCCACCCGAAACATAAGGCCTGGTCCACCGATTCCGGCCAGGTCATTGAAGGTTTTCCGGTGCCGACCTTATAAAAGCCGACCAGCAGTTCTCTTTCGGTCTGATGGTTTTTCTCAAGCCATCGGCGGAATTCCTGAGGAGTGGGGAAGAAGGTGGGTTTCATTTTTACGATAGATGATTGCTGTTTCCAGATATGAATTTAGAATTGTAATTAATTTTTTCGTTTTAATATTCAGTAGATCAGCGGCTATTGTATAATTTAAATATTCAAAAGGTGGAGGAGAAGTTTTAATCATTTTATTTCCTCTTGGTATTGTAGCTTTCATTATAATATTTACCTGATCTGAATTTTTGATTCCTTTATGAGAATTCGTACTTATATAGAAGCCGGCTACATCTTTAAAAGGAATTATCATTTTTTTTCTGAGAGGATGAAAAATAATAATTTCAGTATTATTAATGGTAAGTAATGGTTTTATACGAAATAGAAGCAGTAGAAAATAGAGGATTCCAAAAGAAAGAATGACAAATCCAATATGACTCATCATGATGATAAACAGGCTTTTATGTATGACTTTCTCATAAAAATGAATAAATAGATAAACAAAAGCAAATGATAGGATCAGAAGAATCATAATTTTGAATTTGTTTGAATAGAAATGGATTTCACTCATCATATAAATTAACTTGGGCTATTATTTTCCCCATCTTTCAAAATCAGCCTTTAGCTCAGGGGAAATCAACTGTTTTTCAATGTAATAATTTTTCATCATTTTCAAAAACCTTTTGGTCTTTTTAAGGAAATCCTGTTCAAAATACGCTTCTCCTGTCTCTTCAAGATTTACATAAGCGCGGAGCACAAAACGGCCTGATGATTCATACTTTTTACTCATAAATAAGGTTCCCGCCAGAGAAAGATAGGAGACCAACGGATATTGGATATGGTTTCTCTTCAAATAGCCGGCCGGCAGGCTCTCATTTATATGTTGAAAATGACTGGCCATATTAATCGAGTCCACATATTTCTCCTTTTCAATGACAAAAAAGTCATCAACGATTTCTCCGTTGTAATCGGTCTCTAAGATATAATAACCTACCGGAACAAGAGCGTTTTCAGTGTACAGACTGATTTTTGTATCAACTGTAGGCGGAAGAAATGAATGCCGGATATTGAATCGATGGCCATCGAAAATCGGTTTTAATTCACTCTTTTTATATCCGCTGAGATGGCTGTCATCTTCATTGTTTTTGAGAAAAAGCTCTTCGAAACTTTCAAAAGCTTTTTCTCTGAGTTTAAATTTTTCGCAGAAGTCGGCTAGTTGTTGGGCCAGGTCCGTTAACATAGGTTTTAATAAGATCGTCTAATTTAAGTATTTTTCTGATACGGAAAGTTTCAGCATTTTAATCTTCATTATTATTTCCATCAACATTTGTAGAACTACTCTTTTTTAAAGACTCAAGATAAGGATTGGGAGGACTTTGCATTCCGAAACTTGACCATCCGGTATTATAGGACAGGATAATTTCCTGCCAGAAAGGAATGGTTTTAGACGCATCATATTTATAATCGTCCTCATGGATTTTTCTGGCTTCAGCTGTAGATTCAGGATAGAATTTCTGCTCCTCCTCATTAAATACCGGTTCTGTGGTCCCTAGATATTGCTGTCCGATCTCATTCAGAATGTATGTTCTGAGTGTCCATCCATACACAATGGTGTCTGTACCCCAGATAGATAGTACAGGTCTGTACTTTAGATTAAGATCGCTTACCAAAAAACGATGAGAGTTTATAGGAATAAGCGGTGGAGAATGTTTATATATGTCAGCAAATACTTTTTTGACCTCTTCTCTCGTTTCCGGCCTATTTCCCCACGAATGTTTCCAGAACGGTTGTTTTTCATTTAGGACATCACGAAGGACCTCCCGGAAAGGCCATCCCAATTTTTGCCTGATTTCTTCATCATCTTCCAGCCAGTTGATAAAGAAAGAGGTTTCTTCAATAATCTGTTCTGCTTCCTCTCCAAAACCATCGGTATATTCTATTTTTTCTTTTCTGTCTAAAGTATGCAGGATTTTTAAAAATGCCCTGTGCTCCGGAGTAAAGCTGATTTGGTATCTCTGCTCAATTTGCTCGATCTGATCTTCCGTAAGGCCCTGCCAACGGGCTTTATAGCTCCAGTCATCAGTATTGGAATCATCAGCCCAACACTTTTCCGAGGTATCTTTTACCCAATATAAAAATTCAGTGAAGTCTTCAGGTATCGTCCCCATGGATATTTTTTACAAAAATATAAAATTATCTAAACCAAAGGCAGCAGGAAATAAAAAGTACTTCCCTGATTCGGTGAACTTTTCACGCCGATTTCGCCGTGCTGCTTTTCGATGAAATTCTTGGAGATGGCCAGTCCCAGTCCGGTACCGTTCTGGTGTTCGCCCGGTACCTGGAAATAACGGTCAAAAACCTGGCGGTGGTATTTTTCATCGATCCCTCTGCCGGTATCGGTAATGCTGAATCTGATTTTCGATCCCGCTTTTTCCACGGCAATCCGGATGTTTTCATCCTGGAAGGAATGTTTGATGGCGTTGCTCAGGAAATTGTTTATTACCCATACGGTTTTATCGAAATCGGCCAGGACAAGATCCTGGTCATCAATAAGAAAGTGAGGTATGATGGAAATGTTTTTCTGTTCGGCCAGTTTTTCCACATTTTTAATGGCGGCGGCAACCATTTCTTTCGGCCGGCATTTTTCGATCGTCAGGCGGATGTTCCCGGTTTCCACCTGGGATAAATTCAGCAGCTCGCCGGTAATATCCAGCAGCCTCTGCCCGTCCTCATTGATGCTTCTCAGCAGTTCTTTCTGCTGACCGTTCAGGTCGCCGAATTTCTGGTTTTCCAGCAGCTGGACCCCCATTTTAATGGCTGAAATCGGTGTTTTGAGCTCGTGGGAAATGGTAGCGATGAAATTGGTCTTGGCAAAATCCAGCTCTTTGAAAGGCGTGATATTCCTGAGGAGGATCACCCGGCCGATGTATTTTTTCTCCCTTTCGCCGGTTTTCACGATATTGATCGGAATGATGTCCTGGTCGAAATAATTCTCTTTGTTGTCCGAAACGATTTTAATGGGTTCTTCGCTCGCATGGTCTGCATTTTTCAGCAATTCCCTGATCAGGTCATTGGTGATGGCGACTTCATGTGCGGTTTTCCCGATAATGTCATCTTTATTCAGTCCGGTGATTTTCAGGGCTTCATCATTAATCATGTAGATGAAATTGTTTTCATCCAGGCCGATCACGGCGTCATGCATATTGTTCACCAGGGTTTCGATGCGCTTTTTGTCCATCAGCTGTTCCGAAAGGCTGCTGCTCTCGTATTCCTGAAGCTTTTCCGCCATTACGTTAAAAGAGTTGGCAAGATCGCTGAATTCCTCACTGCCTTTAAAATAGACCCTTTCATTGTAATTTTTGTTGGCAATCTGGCGGATACCGGAAGTGAGCTGACTGATCGGCTCGGCAATAGTCCGCGGAAGGTTGAACAGGAGGATGAAAGCGATCAGGAAGCAGACGGTTCCGAGGCTGACAATCCAGAAAGTGGCATTTCCCGCAGTGATGATGGCGATATCGCTTTTCCGTTCGATCCCCTTCATGTTCAGCGACATAATGGTCACCAGGTCTTCGCGGATCAGCTTTTCCTTTTCACCCGTTGGCTGCAGGAGATAGTTTTTAAAATGCAGGTTCAGGTTCTGGGTGGCTTCCTTTTCCCCGAATTCCGTCAGGTTTTTTTCCTGCAGTACCGAATTCTTCTGAAAATCCTTAATGGCTACCGCACTGTCATTCTGTATTTTGTCGAGGGCCAGCAGCATGTTTTTGGAAAATTCGATGCTGTTGTAATTGGCGGTAAGGATCTTTTCCGTATCCGATTTTAATTTATTGATGTATACCGAACCGATCACTGAAAGCAGAACGATCAGCACGAATAAAAGACCTACGCCGAGGGTGAGTTTTGTTTTAAGCTTCATTCTCTTTTAAGATAAAATAATAATATCGATCTGTCTTTCATTCAGCCGGTTCATCAGCGTATACACCCAGCTGTACCCAAAGATCCGCTGCAAAAGGTTTTCATGAGGCTTCCCGATACAGACGGTCGTCATATGATGTTCCGTTACATAATTCAGAATGCCGTTGTGGATGCTGCTGTCTTTCAGCCGCACGACCTTGGCGCCCAATTCCTGTGCTAAATTAAAATTATTAATCAAAAAACGCTGCTTGTTCAGGGCGATTTTTTCAGGATTTTCAGAGGGCTTCTGAATGTACAGCACTGTCCACGGACTGTTGTAATAGCTGGCCAGCCTCGCGGTTTTACGGATGATATTTCTGGCGACTCTTTCGTTGCTGCTGATGCAGGCCAGGAATTTGACGGGCTTAAAGCTTTCGGTCTTGATTTCGGTCTCCACTTTCCTTTCCACATGGGTGGCAACTTCCTTTAAAGCAAGCTCCCGGAGCTGAAGGATGTGCCCGCTCTGGAAAAAATGGTTCAGGGCGGTCTGGATTTTTTCTTTTTTGTAAATCTTTCCTTCTTTAAGCCGGGTCAGCAGTTCATCGGCGGTTAGATCGATATTCACCACCTCATCGGCCAAAGCGAGGATTTTATCGGGAACCCGTTCCGAAACTTCGATGCCGGTAATTTTTTTTACTTCTTCGTTCAGGCTTTCGATATGCTGGATGTTCATGGCACTGATCACATTGATCCCGTTGTCGAGGATTTCCAGGACGTCCTGCCATCGTTTTTTGTTTTTGGAACCTTCGATGTTGGTGTGTGCCAGCTCATCCACCAGGACCACTTCGGGATGCGTATTGATGATCGTCTGAAGATCCATTTCCTCCAGGTTTTTGCCTTTATAGAAAGAGGATCTCCTCGGGATTTCCGGAATGCCGTCCGTTAAAGCGACGGTCTCTTCACGGCCGTGGGTTTCAATATAGCCGATTTTAACGTCGATGCCATTCCGCAAAAGGGCATGCGCTTCCTGCAACATCCGGAAAGTCTTTCCCACACCGGCACTCATCCCGATGTAAATTTTAAATTTCCCCTTCCGGGACTTTTGGATCAGTGCTAAAAAATCAGTGGCTGCTGACATGGATTTTATTTTTTTGAGTTGGAATTTTTTCATTGAATTACATTCTGGAAGATAGGTGCCGGGAGATGGAAGCTCTTAGAAAGCAGCTTTAAAGAAATGGTTAGCTAAGCGGAACCGAAGTCACGCAATCACCTCTGGAAATTTGTGGCTTAATAAACATACGGTTATTGACTTCCGGCATCCAGCACCCATCATCCAGCCTATCAAAACCAGGCCGCCAAACTCGTCGTTATAAAAAAGTTGTTGTTTTGAAGCGCCTCATTTTTCATGAAAATGGCATCCTTGGAACTGAAACTTCTCGCTTCCGTACGGAACACAACGTTTTTGGAAACTGCATAATCCACGTTCAGGGAATAGCCGAAAGTCTGAAATCCGTTCGGGGTTTTGGTACTGATGATCACTCCGTTTTTATCGTTGTAATACTCAAGTCTTCCGGCCAGTGCCCAACGGTCGTCCAGCTGGTATTTCAACAGGATATTCGGGGAATACCAGAGGTTGTAGCTTTTGCTGCCTTTCTCTTTCTGTTCGGCACCGATATCAAATCCGATGGTGGTGGAAAACCGATCCGTCAGCTGGAAGCTTCCGAAAAGATCATGGAAATAGCGCATTCTTTTTTCGGCTTTTGCCTTATCGTTTCCGATGAAGGAACTGCTGTTCAGGGTAATTTTGTCATTCGGTTTATAGGTCAGCTGATGGCCGAAGGAAACGGTCTGGTTGCCTTCCGGTTTGGCAATCCGCTGCCATCCGTTGAGTATCAGTCCGCTCAGGAACCATTTGCCGTTATCCGAAGTATAGGAAATCTTGGCGCCGGTTTCAAAATACGGTGAATTTTCGGCAGCCAGGCTCCGGGTCAGGTTGATGTTGTCTTTCCCGATAGCGCTTTCCCAGCCGATGTGCGACGGCATGATCCCGGCATCGATCCAGAGGTTTTTCGTTTTGGAAAGCTTCACGCCGATATTGGCTTCGTTCACGTAACGCAAGGCGTCCTGCTCCGCCGCCATATTGTCCTGGGCATAGGTTCCGGCCATTAAAGCCAGGTTGGCCCGGAAATGATCATCCTGATAAGAACCTTTTATCAATCCGAGATTCAGGTTCACCTCATTATGGCGGTTGTATGAGTACAGGAAATTCTGGCGGATATGATTTGACGGTTCGTTGAAATCATAGGTATAAAATATTTCGGCATAAGCGGAAAAGGTGATTTTGTTATTCGTTTTTACGGAATCTGCCGACTGTGCCTTCGGGAAGAAAATCCCGCACAGGATGGCGGCAACTATATATTTTTTCATGGGTTGATGGAAGTACAGCAAATACTGTACATAATTGGATTAATTTAAATTAATTTAAATGGTTTGAAAAGTTTATTTTTCAGATCCGTTCTATTGGTAATTGACGCAAAAGCTGATACTTGTTTCCGCATATTTTAAAGGGAGCAAAGCAGGGCGGCAAAGCTGCTGATGAAGCAAAGGAATAATATGTGCGCTTCATCAGATCAGCCTGCTGATCTTTTTTTTTGCCTCCTCATATTATGCCTCGCCAATTGAAAAATTTGCGTTAAAAAACAGCTAGGTAATGCCTTAAAATATTTAGTCTTTTCACCTTTAAGACAAGATCGATTATAAAATAAATACGGCAACTACTTACTTCAACTCGTTCAGTGCAATATTCAGTTTCAGGACATTCACTTTTGAAGGACCGAAAGCTGAGGTTTCCGTTTGTCCGGCAATAAGGTTTTCGATTTTATCCAACGGGATATTTCTTTGTTTCGAAATTCTTCTGGCCTGGTACAAGGCTCCTTCAGGTGAGATGTCAGGATCCAGTCCGCTTCCGCTGGCGGTCACCAGCTCTACGGGAACTTTTACATTCTGCATTTCAGGATTCTGCATTTTCAGGGTGTCGATCCTTTTCTGAACCGTTTGCAGGTACTCTTCATTACTCGGTCCTTTATTGCTCCCGGCACTCCCGGCGGCGTTGTAATTTACCGAAGAAGGGCGGCCGTGGAAATATTCCGGGGATTTGAATTCCTGGCCGATGTTGGCGTAAAACTTCTGCCCTTTATAGTTGATGATTTCGGCATTTCCCTGAGTCGGTAAGACTTTGGACCCTGCATAGACAATGCCTGAATAAATTCCGACAATGACCAGCATAACCAAAGTCAGTCGAAAAGCGGATAAAATATAATTTTTCATTGGAGTAAATTTTTGTTGTTGTGGGTGAAAGGATGGGAGCTGGAAGCGGGATGATGGGTGTTAAAGGAGTTCCATTATCAACTTCAGGTATTCTTAAGTTTTAAAGGATGGGTGCTGGGAGCGGAATGATGGAAGCCACTTCAGTTATAATTGAGATGCGGAAGCCTTTTATCTTTTAATAAATTAAAACGGCATATTATCAACTTCCAGCATCCGGCATCCCTCTTCCAGCTCTTTTAAATTAAACGGCATGCAATCAAACTTCCGGCACCCAGCCTCCCTCTTCCGGCTTTATTAAAAAAACAGACTGATCACCAGATCAATAAGCTTGATGCCGATAAACGGAGCGATAATCCCTCCTAAACCGTAAATCAGCAGGTTTCTTCTTAACAGGGCACTGGCACCGATCGGTTTGTAAGCAACCCCCTTTAAAGCGAGCGGAATCAGGATCGGAATGATTATCGCATTAAAAATAATTGCTGATAAAATAGCAGATTCAGGGCTGTGGAGGTTCATGATATTCAGCTTCTGAAGAGCCGGGATGAAGGTAATGAACAATGCCGGGATGATGGCAAAATACTTGGCAACGTCATTCGCAATACTGAAGGTAGTCAGTGTTCCACGGGTCATCAGCAGCTGCTTCCCGATTTCCACGATTTCGATCAGTTTCGTCGGATCGTTATCCAGATCCACCATATTTCCGGCTTCTTTGGCTGCCTGGGTTCCGCTGTTCATGGCGACCCCCACATCGGCCTGGGCAAGGGCGGGCGCGTCATTAGTTCCGTCTCCCATCATCGCCACCAGTTTTCCTTCCTGCTGTTCTTTTTTGATGTAGTTCATTTTGTCTTCCGGTTTCGCTTCGGCGATGAAATCGTCCACACCGGCTTTTTCAGCAATGAATTTTGCGGTTAAAGGATTGTCACCGGTGACCATCACGGTTTTCACACCCATCTTTCTGAGCCGCTGGAAACGTTCCTGGATCCCGGTTTTGATGATGTCCTGAAGTTCGATCACGCCCCATACTTTCTCATTCACGGAAACTACGAGCGGCGTTCCTCCGTTTTCGGAAATTTTGGTGACGGCTTCCTGGGTTTCCTGCGGGAAAATATTTCCTGCTTTCTCCGTCAGTTTTTTAATCGTATCATACGCTCCTTTACGGATTCTTGTGTTTTCAAAATCGATGCCTGAAGTCCGGGTTTCTGCCGTGAAATCGATGTAAGTGGGATGGGGAACCAATAGATCTTCGGATTTCAGCTGGCTGAGTTCGATGATGGATTTTCCTTCCGGGGTTTCATCGGCAACTGAGCTCAGAGCAGAAGCTTTGATGAAGTCGTTTATCTCAACCGTATGGGAAGGGTGAAACTGCGTGGCCTTACGGTTCCCGATCGTGATCGTTCCCGTTTTATCCAATAGCAGAACATCGATATCGCCGGCGGTTTCTACGGCTTTACCGCTTTTGGTGATCACATTAGCCCTCAGGGCACGGTCCATTCCCGCAATTCCGATAGCAGAGAGCAGACCGCCGATCGTTGTCGGGATCAGACAAACGAAAAGTGAAATAAATGCTGCGATGGTGATCGGCGTCTGCGCATAATCTGCAAAAGGTTTCAGGGTAACGGTTACGATGATGAACGTCAGCGTAAAACCGGCCAATAATATAGTGAGTGCGATTTCGTTGGGTGTTTTCTGTCTTGACGCGCCTTCTACCAGCGCAATCATCTTGTCGAGGAAAGATTCTCCCGGGCGGGTGGTAACTTTCACTTTGATGCGGTCGGAGAGGACTTTGGTACCGCCGGTCACGGAACTTTTGTCACCGCCGGCTTCCCGGATTACGGGAGCGCTTTCACCGGTGATGGCCGATTCGTCGATGGTGGCCAGCCCTTCGATGATTTCCCCATCCATCGGGATCTGGTCTCCGGCTTCGCAAAGGAAGATATCACCAAGCTTCATGTCGGCTGATTTTCTAAGGACGGTTTCGATTTGGAACCCCTGTCTGTTTTCAGTGATTACTTTTGCCGGCGTTTCCTCACGCGTCTTTCTCAGTGTATCGGCCTGGGCTTTTCCTCTTGCTTCGGCGATGGCTTCGGCAAAATTGGCGAAAAGGACCGTGAAAAACAGAATGATGAAGACCAGAAAATTATAAGCGAAGCTTCCCTGAGATCGGTCTCCGGTAAGACTGAAGAGGCTTACGGTAAGCATCACCGCCGTTCCGATTTCCACCAGGAACATGACCGGATTTTTAAACATGATTTTCGGATTCAGCTTAACGAAAGACTGTCGGATGGCTTCGTTAACCAGATCTTTCTGAAACAATGTCTGTGATTGATTTTTCATTGCTTTGAATGATTTTATTTTTATCTGAAACCTTAAGATGGATGTAAAAAGATCTTAACGGTTTTCTTATTTTAATTTATTTTGAAAAATACTGTAATTGTTCTGCAATCGGTCCCAGCGTAAGGGCCGGGAAGAAGGAAAGTGCGGCAATCAGAAGAATGACGGCCAGGGTCATGAATCCGAAAGTAGCGGTATCCGTTTTCAGGGTTCCTGCACTTTCCGGGATGTACTTTTTCTGGGCCAGCAGTCCGGCGATGGCAACAGGACCGATGATCGGGATGAATCTGGAAAGCAGCAGGACAATTCCGGTGGAAATGTTCCACCACGGGGTGTTGTCGCCCAGCCCTTCAAATCCGGATCCGTTGTTGGCAGAAGAAGAAGTGAACTCGTACAGCATTTCGCTGAAGCCATGGAATCCGGGATTGTTTAAGGTCTTTGCCCCGAATTCAGGAAGATAAGCCGTTAAAGCAGTTCCTGCCAGAATTAAAAACGGGTGGAACAAAGCCACAATCATGGCAATCTTCATTTCTTTGGCTTCGATCTTCTTGCCTAAAAATTCCGGGGTCCTTCCGACCATCAGTCCGCTCATGAATACGGCCAGGATGATGAAGATAAAATAGTTCAGGATCCCGACGCCGCAGCCGCCGTAAAAGCAGTTGATCATCATGGCCAGCAGCTGGTTCATCCCGGAAAGCGGCATCGTACTGTCATGCATCGCATTTACGGAACCTGTTGAAATCACCGTGGTGGCAATGCTCCAGTAACCGGAGGCCGCACTTCCGAAGCGGATTTCCTTACCTTCCATGGCTCCAAGATGGGGGTCGGTGCCCATTTGGGTAATCAGCGGATTCCCGTTGGTTTCGTTAATAACGTTCGGAACGGTCAGGGCCAGGAAACCGATGGTCATCACGGTAAAGATGGTCCAGGAAAGCTTTCTTTTCTTTAAATAAAATCCAAGCGCGAACACCAGGGCAAAAGGGATGATCATCTGGGTCACCATTTCCGTCATATTCGTCAGGTAATTCGGGTTCTCCAGCGGATGCGCCGAATTGGCTCCGAAAAATCCGCCTCCGTTGGTTCCTAAATGTTTGATGGCAATGAAAGCCGCCGCCGGACCTCTGGAAACGTCGGCTTTCTGCCCTTCCAGCGTTGTGATGTGGTCTTTGCCTTCAAACGTCATCGGGCTTCCGTTGGCTGAGAGAATGAAAGCCACGATAATGCTGATCGGGATGAGGATCCGGGTTATGGATTTCGTAAAAAAATCGTAGAAATTCCCCAGTTCTGTGGTGGTTTTGTCTTTAAAAGCTCTGAACAGCACAGCCATGGCCGCCATTCCCGTAGCCGCCGTTACAAACTGAAGGAACATCAGATACAGCTGGCTGAGATAGCTGACGCCCGTTTCACCGGAATAATGCTGCAGGTTACAGTTCACCAGGAACGAAACAGCCGTATTGAAGGCCAGGTCCGGCGACATATCCGGGTTTCCGTCGGGATTCAGGGGAAGCCAGGACTGGTTCATCAGGATGAAGAATCCAAGGATGAACCAGACCAGGTTGATGGCCAGCATGGCAAACATATTCTGTTTCCAGGTCATCTGTTGAGCCGGGTTGATGCCTGAAATCTTATAAATGAGATGTTCAACCGGCTGGAAAATTTTATCCAAAAAGGTTTTTTTATAGCCGTATACATCAGCAATATATTTTCCGAGGAAAATACCGATTACCAAAGTCAGAGCAAACATGACCACAAGGCCTAAAATTTCTGTATTCATGATTCAGGTTAAAATTTTTCGGGTTTTATCAGGACGTAGCAGATGTACCCGAAGGCAAGGACGGAAAGGAAAAATAAACTCCACATGGTTTTATATTTTATCAAAAAAATCAACGGATTTATACGAGATCCAGAACAGTGCGGCACTCAGTGCGATTAAACCGGTCAGCATCATAGCGCAACAATTAGGGTTAATAAAGTGAAAACTGCATAAGACCTCATCAGCAGGCTCAGTTTGGCGTGCTCAGGTTTGCGGGACATTTTTTTTGGAATGGTCATTTTTAAATATTTTATTCTGAACCGGTAATGCCAAAAAAAGGTCCAATAGGATTAATTTTAATTTAATTTATTGAATATTAGATAGTTGTGTTGTATTGGGGAAGGGTATGGAAACAGAAAAGCCTATCAAAATGATAGGCCCGTTATTAAAATGAGAGGATAGGTAGATTAAAAAGTGCTGAGATTCCATCACAGTGGCTTCGGCACGGTTCAGCCACCGGTCGTCGTTTCATTCATTAGCAGGACGTAAAAATCAAAGTTTTTTTTAACTTCTGTGTTCTTGTTGAGCATATCACATTTAACTTTATTAAGCTGCATCAATATCTTCTGTGACTTTTGCGGTAAAATTTTCTACGGATTCCACGGATTTCTACAGATCATATATGCCTTTTAGAATCTCAACCTTATCCTTATCCTATCTCAGATGGTATTCTTCCAGCTTACGGTACAGCGTCGCAATCCCGATTTCAAGCAGCCGGGCAGCTTCCGCCTTGTTGCCTTTGGTATATTCCAGAACTTTATGGATGTGTTCTTTTTCCAGGGAGCGGATGCTCAGGGAGTCTTTTTCCGCCGGTGTTCTTTCGGAATAATGAGGAAGGCTTTCGGCATCCAGGATATTTCCGTTCATCAGGATGAGGCTGCGTTCTACGGTGTTTCTCAACTCACGGATATTTCCTTTCCAGTCATTTTTCTCCAGGGTTTTATAATAATCCGGGCTTACCTGAATAGAGTCGAGATGAAGCTTTTGGGCGAAAACGTTCACGAAATTTTTAGCCAGGGCTTTCAGGTCTTCTTTTCGTTCACGGAGTGCCGGAAGCCGGATTTCAAAAATATTGAGCCTGAAATAAAGGTCTTCCCGGAAATGCCCCTGTTTTATTTCTTCTTCCAGATCGCGGTTGGTGGCAGCGATCAGCCGGAAGTCGGATCTGGAGACTTTGGTTTCTCCCATTTTGATAAATTCTCTGGTTTCCAGGACCCGCAGCAATTTGGCCTGCAGCTCAATTGGCATTTCACCGATTTCGTCCAGGAACAGGGTTCCGCCGTCGGCTTCTTCAATCAGTCCTTTTTTGTCCTTGACGGCTCCGGTAAATGCCCCGGCTTTATGCCCGAACAGTTCGCTTTCGAGAATATCTTTGCTGAAGGCGGAGCAGTTGATGGCAACAAAGCTGTTCTTTTTCCGGTCGCTGCCTTCGTGGAGGGCATTGGCAAAAACTTCTTTTCCGGTTCCCGTTTCACCGGTCAGCAGGACGGTAGCATCCGTTAAGGCTACTTTTTCCGCCAGCCTTTTCGCCTGGAGGATCAGCGGGGAATTTCCGATAATGCTTTCAAAACCCTTTGCAGCGGTACTTTTATGAACGGTTTTAGAGCGGTTGTCTTTCGCCTTTTCCATGGCTTTGTAGGCCAGCGGAATAATTTTATCGTTGTCATCACCCTTCACCAGGTAATCGTAGGCTCCGTTCTTCATGGCCTGAACGGCATCGGTGATATTCCCGAAAGCCGTCATCAGGATAATTTCCAGATGCGGGTATTTGGCCTTGATGGATTTTACCAGGTCAACCCCGAAGGCATCGGGCAGCCGGACATCGCTCAGGACGATATCGAAGTCGTGCTGTTCCAGCATCGTCAGGGCCGAGCGGGCGGTGGAGGCTTGTTTGACGTTAAAATTTTCCTGGGAAAGGATCATCCCCAATAATTTCAGGAGCTTGATCTCGTCATCGATGATCAGAATGTTTCCGTGCATGGTGCGATTTTGTAAACCGGTACAAACTTATCGAATTTATTCCGGATTCAGATGAAGAAATCCAAGAAGGAAAGATTGCGTTCTTCGCTTACCGGAATTGTTTGGATTCTGCCGAATCCCTTCGTTTTTTTAGGCAGCATTTAACTCTGCGGAATCTGTTATTTAATTTTAATATAAATCAAAACTATAGACGTTATAATAAGGAAATCAGGCATTCTTATTTCACGATTGCTTACCTTTGTATTCACTCTGAATTGTAAGGGTGCAAAATGAAATTTATGATCGAAAAAAGATTTAAGGAAGAAATTCATACAGATAAAAACAATTACGAATATATCACAGTTTCCCATGACGAAAATAAAGTAAGGATTTATACTTTAAAAAACGGATTAAAGGTATTCCTTGCCCAAAATGCAGACGCGCCGAGAATACAGACTTACATCCCGGTAAGAACGGGAAGCAACAACGACCCTGCCGATAACACCGGGTTGGCGCATTATCTGGAGCACATGATGTTCAAAGGAACTTCAAGGCTCGGAACCCGGAACTGGGAGAAGGAAAGCGAACTGCTGAACAGGATTTCAGACTTATATGAAGCCCATAAAGCAGAACAGGATCCGGAGAAAAAGAAAGATATTTACCGTAAAATCGATGAGGTTTCCCAGGAAGCCAGCCAGTATGCCATTGCGAATGAATACGATAAGGCGATTTCGTCACTTGGTGCTACGGGTACCAATGCCCATACCTGGTTTGATGAAACCGTCTACAAGAATAATGTTCCGAACAATGAGCTGGAGAAATGGCTGAAGATCGAAAAGGAACGCTTTTCGGAACTGACGTTGCGGCTTTTTCATACGGAACTGGAATCGGTTTATGAAGAGTTCAACAGGGCACAGGATAATGATTCGAGGCTGGTACAGTACGAAATGATGGATGCCCTTTTCCCGACACACGCCAACGGGCAGCAAACCACCCTTGGGAAAGCGGAGCACCTGAAAAATCCTTCCATGAAGGCCATCCATAAATATTTTGATGAATATTACGTTCCCAACAATTACGCCATGGTGCTGGTAGGGGATCTTGACTTTGAGGAAACCATTCAGCTGGTGGACCGGTATTTCGGGACAATTCCTTACCGGGAACTGCCGGAGAAAACACCCGTTGCGGAACAGCCGTTGACCGGAATGAGTACAAGGACGGTAAAAAGCCCGACGACACCGCGCGTCCAGCTGGCCTGGAGAACGGAAAGCTACGGAACCCGGGAAGCCATACTGGCCGATATTGTGGCCAATATTTTAAGCAACAGGGGTGAAGCGGGGTTACTGGATTTAAATATCAACCAGACCCAGAAACTGCTTTGGGGACAGGCGTATTCGGTAGGGCTGAAAGAGTACGGCTATTTTTCCATAGTTGCCGTTCCTAAAGAAACCCAGACGCTGGATGAGGCGAAAGACCTGGTACTGGAACAGGTGGAACTGGTGAAAAAAGGGGAATTCCCGGATTGGATGCTTCCTGCCATCATCAACGATTTCAGGGTGCAGCGCATGAAGTCCCTGGAAACAGCGGACGGACTCGCCACCAATCTTTACGATACCTACATCAAAGGCAGAACCTGGGAACAGGAACTGAATGAGCTGGACGACTACGCACAGTTTACAAAAGAGGATGTGGTGGCTTTTGCCAATGAATTTTTTAAAGATAATTATGTTATCGTTTACAAAGAAAAAGGCATCAACGAGAAACTGATCCGGGTGGAAAATCCGGGCATCACGCCGGTTAAAATAAACCGCGAAGCCCAATCGGAGTTCCTGAAGGAAATCCTGGCGGAGAAAACGGAAGATATTCAGCCTGAATTTATCGATTACCAGAAAGAAATTAAGACCGATGCGGTAAAAGGAAAAAAAATAAGCTTCGTTAAAAACAGGTACAACGATATTGCCCAGGTCCACTTCATTTTCCCTTTCGGCAGCGATAACGACCGTGATCTGGGAATTTCCATGCAGGTGTTGCAATACCTGGGAACAGAACGGTATGCTCCTGAAGAACTGAAGAAGGAGTTCTTTAAAATCGGGATAACCAATGATTTCAAAACCACGAACGACCAGCTTCTGATTTCTTTAACAGGACTGGAAGAAAATATCGAAACAGGCATTGCACTGCTCCGTCATTGGATGGAAGAGGTACAGCCCGACCAGGAAATTTACAGAGATTTCGTGCAGACCGTGCTGGAAAACCGTGCAGCGATGAAGAAGGATAAAGGCAGGATTATGACGGCCCTGACAAACTATACGAAGCTGGGAGCCTTTTCGCGCTTTACGGATGTGATTTCAAAAGAAGAACTTGAAAGCAGCCATGTTGAGGTGTTTACCGGCCGGGTAAAAAAATTATTCAGCTTTCCTTATGAAATCTTTTTCTACGGCCGGAATTCAGAAGCTTTCATGGCTTATATCGGCAAATATACGGAGCCGGAAACGCTTCGGATCCCGGAACCCAGGAAGTATCCTGAGCCGGAAACCGGAGGGAATGTCTACTTTACCGATTACGATATGGTGCAGATGGAAATGAGCAAAGTGGGAAGAGGAAAAGACGTTAATCCGGAGAACTTCGGAAAAATCAATGTTTTTAACGAATATTTCGGGCGCGGCCTTTCATCGATCGTTTTCCAGGAAATCCGGGAGAGCAAGAGCCTGGCGTATTCTGCGTATGTTTCCTACGCGGCCAATTCTGAACTCAACCATCCCGATTACATCACGACTTACGTGGGAACACAGCCGGACAAGCTTCAGATTGCCGTGGATACCATGACGGAACTCATGGCCGAGCTGCCGGAAGTAACGGTGCAGTTTGAAAATGCAAGGAATTCGGCCCTGAAGCAGATCGCTTCCCAACGGGTAACGAGAACCAATATTTTCTTCAATACCTTAAGACTGAGAAAGCTGAACATTCACCACGATTTCAGGAAAGACATTTACCATCAGATCGAAAGCCTGAAATTCGAGGATTTAAAAGCATTTTATACACACTACATCAAACCGGTAGATTTCAATACCGCCATTATCGGGAAGAAAGAAAACCTGAACAGGGAAGCCGTCGGCCAGATGGGAACCTTTAAAGAAGTAAGTCTGAAGGATATTTTCGGACATTAAAAAAAGAGGCTTGAAAAAGCCTCTTTTGTTTTACGTCATTGCACAGTCGCCGTCGCCGTCCTGGAATCCGGGATCGAAGGATCCGGGAAGATGGGCGATGAGGTCCCGGTGGAACATATACCTTCTTTCGATATCCCGTTTGTGGATGGCCGGGAATTTCTTTGAATTTTCGATCCGGCGATTTACGTCAGTCTGATAGCTGGTCAGTGTAATCACTTTATTTTTCAGGATAAAATAACCGAGAAAATCGATCAACCGGTCCGGTACTGCTTTTGAAAATACATAAGGGATTTTTAAATGTCCATCCCGTAAGAGCAGGAGCGAACAGGTAACCAGCTCATTGTTTTCACTGAAAATTTTGATCCAGAAATACCGGAACTGCTCCGAATAGCTTGAAAACAGGTACTTTTCATCTTGAGATCCGCCTTCCAGAACCCACGGATGGCTGATGATCCCGTTGATCTCTTCCGCATTCCGGTTGCTTTTAAAATTGGAGAGGAAAATTTTGCTT
The DNA here is from genome assembly GCF_007991455.1 of Chryseobacterium hagamense. Taxonomy (GTDB): domain Bacteria; phylum Bacteroidota; class Bacteroidia; order Flavobacteriales; family Weeksellaceae; genus Chryseobacterium; species Chryseobacterium hagamense. The sequence goes on from NZ_BJYJ01000026.1 coordinate 34,231, forward strand.
TCCTGATCAACCTGATCCAGGATCTCAAACCGGAATCCCGGGTTTTGAACGAAGCTGCTTTTTACCGAAATTAAAGTATTGATTACCGAATCTGCCAGCCGGAAGATAGACTTCAGAGGCTTTGTCTGAGGTTTTTTGGACGGAATAATCTGCGCCAGATCCGTCCTGAAATAATATTTTTTCCCGTGTTTGGGCTTTATGTACCGGAAAACACCGATTTTGTTGTATAAACTTTCCGCTTCTTTCGTAAATTCCGTGATGGCAATATTTCCCTGATATTCTTTAAAAGCTTTATTCAAAAGGCTTTGGGCAATTTTTTTTCCTCGGAATTCGTTGCTGATGAACAGGGTGCTGAGCCAGGCATAGCAGAAAGCTTTTCCGTCCGTCATAAAATGATCAGGAAAGCAGCCCAGGTAACCTGCTAATTTATCATCATCAAAAGCAAGAATAAGCAACGTCTGATCTTCGTTTGCCTTCGGGTTGCTGATATGGGAAACGGCACGGTGGCGGGTGATCGGAAGGAAATCATATTGTTTGTAATCGCCGGATGATACAAATGCTTCAAGCTGTTTTTTATTGAATGTTTTCAGACGGATCATAGCCTTTCGATTTTATTTTTATTCAGCAGCTTTTTTAATCTGAAATAAGCCATCTCTTTTTTCAGGATTGTTTCGGCCGGTTCACCATTTTCCATGGGAATTCTCTGGAAGTTCCTTTCCACACTGTCGAGCTTGATGCCTGCACATCCGAACGTACAGAAAACCTCTTCATTCTGAAACATTTGATCAAAAAAATCTTTTTTCACCCCGAAATCGGTAAAAGGAAAAGCAAAACTTTCATACAAAAAACCATGCTGTTTCAGGTAACCAAACGTTTTGCCGGTGGTCTCCAGCTGCTTGCCGACGGATAATTCATGGTATAAAGGATGATCCCAGCTGTGGGAAGAGATCCCGAATCCCTTTTGTGCAGCACCTTTTAGCTGACCAAGTGTCATATACGGTTGATGCTTCCGTAAAAATTCATTGAAATCAATTTCCAGAAGCTCTGCCAGCCGGTTGAGAAGGCTCTGTTTTAAATAACCGGTCTTTAAAATTTGCCGAACGGGATCTTCTTTTGATGGCAGAATACTGAAAAGATCAGGATGGATGTTTTTGTCTGACTTTACTTTTTCAGCCAGAAGACTTGCCTTGCACCGGAACATCAGACCGGTATTGTCAATGAAAGCCGGATTAATGAAATTAATGGCGTAGATTCCTTTCCGTTCCAGGATCGGCATCACGGTATCGTAAAATTCCCTCAAACCGTCGTCAAAAGTCAGCAGGGCAATTTTTTTTTGGGGTTGGAAACTTCCGTTGACGAATTCTTTGAATTCATCCCAGTTGACAAACTGGAAGTGCCGGGCTAAGAAATCCAGGTCCTGCACAAACTGCCTGGTGTTTTTATACGGAATGATATTTTTAAGGTGGGGCAGGCTTTCATCCGAAACACAGTGGTAGACCGGCAGGCAATAGCCTAAGGGAAATGTTTCCCCAATATTTTCTTTTTCGAATCCCGATAAAAAATTGATGACGTGTTTTTTCATTGATGATTCAAAATTAAAAAGAATCCGGTTAAATCCTGCATAAATCAACAGCTTCTTTCTGAAACAGCGTAGTTAACAGACATAGATAAGATCGCCGAAAAATAAAAAGCCCTGAATTGAATTTCAGGACTTTCTTTTGGTTTTATATCAATAGGGACGGAGTTCAACCCCATTCTCGGGATATTATTTCACGATCTTCATTTCATCTACCAGCCATTTGGAATCGGCAAATTTATCAATGATGAAAAGAATGTACTTGGTATCCACCATAATGTTCCGGCTGAATCGCGGATCGTAATTGATGTCGCTCATCGTACCTTCCCACTGACGGTCGAAGTTCAGCCCCACCAGGTTTCCGTAGGCATCTAGCGCCGGGCTTCCGGAGTTTCCGCCGGTGGTGTGGTTGGTCGCGGTAAATCCTACCGGAACGTCACCCGTTTTGTCTTTATACAGGCCGAAATCTTTTTTGCTGTACAGGTCAATCAGCTTTTTCGGAACATCGAATTCGTAATCGCCCGGAACATATTTTTCCATTACCCCCGCCAGGTGCGTCTGGTAGTTGTAGGAAACGGCGTCTCTCGGGGAAGAACCTTTTACTTTTCCGTAGGCTACACGCAGGGTAGAGTTGGCATCCGGGAAGAATTTACGGTCTTTATCCGTTTTGATCTGCTGCGCCATATAGGTTTTCTGTAAGGCGTCGATCTTCGTCTGCAGACCTGTGAACTGTGGATCCGCTTTTGTCATGTATGTGTCTCTCATGGTTACATACAGCTGGTAAGCCGGATCTTTTTTGATGGATTTGATCAGCTTGTCCTGGTTGGAGAATGCTTTATCAATATCCTTGCTTAATGAAGCACCGTTTACTTCGCTTCTTCCCGTAATCACCGAGTTTTTAGAAACCTCCTCGATGGCCTGGATATTCTGAGCTTCGTTTTTATATTTATCGAATCCTGCCGGCAGGAATTGCGGTGCCGTTTTTTTGGCGTAAAGGGCCAGCAGTTTGGCAGTCACTTTGGCATCCAGTTCCGCATTGTAATCTTTATAGAAAGAAGTCAGCCTGTTTTTGAAGGCCGCCGTGCTTTTTTCGTCGGCTCTTCCGGCTTCCACTGCAGTAATATACCCGTAGTACAGGTTGGCCAGCATCAGCGTTTCCGCATTTCTGACGGTTTCAGAATAATAGGCATTGTTTAAGGCATAAGGTGCCTGCTCGGCGTACAACCTGTTCATCTGGTCGATGGTGGATTTGATCTCCGGGTTTTTGGCCGCCAGAGTCCCTTCGTACATTACTTTTTTCTGCACGGCATTGGATTTTTTCAATCCTTCCGCTTCGCCGATCCACTTTTTCCAATAGTTGGCTACCGAAGCATATTTTGAAGCATACTGGATCCGTGTTGCCGCATCGGTACGCATTTTTTCGTCCAGTGTTTTCAGCGCAACATCCCGTACCGCAATTCTTGCAGGATCGATTTCCGTCATGATTTTTTCAACGGCAATCGCAGGAAGGTATTCCGTGGTTCTGCCTGGGAATCCGAAAACAAAGGTGAAATCATTTTCATTTTTATCTTTGATGGAAACCGGAAGGTAGTGCTTCGGAACATACGGTACGTTATCTTTGGAATATTCCGCCGGCTTGTTGTTTTTATCGGCATAAATCCTGAACATGGAGAAATCCCCCGTGTGTCTCGGCCATACCCAGTTGTCCGTGTCGGAACCGAATTTCCCGATGCTTTGCGGTGGTGCCCCTACCAGACGAATGTCTTTGAAGGTTTCTATCGTGTACGCATAAAACTTATTCCCATAGTACATGGATTTTACGGAAACCGACTGGTACGGCTCGGTTTTCTGGGCATTTTTATAAACCTCGATATTTTTTGCAATCTGTTTGGCCAGTTCCGGTTCCTGAAGATTGTCCGTTCCCTGCAGGATCTGAGGGGTGACTTCTTTGATGTCTACAATAAAATCTACGGTTAGTCCCGGATTCGACAGTTCACCCGTCATATTTTTGGCCCAGAACCCGTTGGACAGAAGGTCGTTTTCAACGGTTGAATGCGCCTGGATCTGCCCGTATCCGCAGTGGTGGTTGGTGAGCAGAAGGCCCTTCGGCGAAATAATTTCGGCCGTACATCCGCCGTTGAACTGTACCACGGCATCCTTGATGCTGGGCTTCTGCGGATTGAAAATGTCTTTGGCAGAAATCTTCATTCCTAAATCTTTCATCTCCTTTTCATTAAGCTCTGTCGGAATCCACATTCCGCCGTATTGCTGTGCAAACGTCATTACCGCCGGCAAAAGAAATACAGATAAGAGTATCTTTTTTGTCATAATCAAAATTTTGTCCCAATTTACGAAGAAAATCTCAGGTTTAAATTAAAGTTTCAGGTTTAAAGTTTTGGATTTAAAGTTTACGGGCCCGGTAAAACCGATATAGAATTCGGAGCAGAAGGCTGGAGGAGGGATGATGGAGGCCGGAAGCTTTAATGGTGAATGGTCAATAGTGAATGGTGAAGTTTGCAGCAGCCCTGATCGGAATATTTATAATTATGATTCAACGGGAACAACTCCGTTTAATACTTTTGAACAGAAAGGCTCATGATTTTTTAAGGCAGGCTGATTTAAGGTTCACCAAGCTGCTTCGGCAAAAAAAGGCCTGTTCAAAACCCTGACTATCGGGCTTTCTTATTTTTAAGTATTTAACGTAAACCCGAAGTAAAATTCGGATGAAAAGGCTGGAAGAGGGATGCCGGATGCCGGAAGTTTCTTCTTTCAAAAAAGGATCAAAGTTCATGATGATCAAACCGCATCTTTTATCATTCTGTCAAAAGTCATTCTATCTGAAATTCTGAATAAAAATCGCCTTAATTTTATTTTTAATTAAATAAGAGACTGAATATAAATTGAAAACAATCAAACTGGTATAGTCTTAAAGTCCTGGAAGGACGGCTTGTTACAGGCTAGGATAAAATCCTGTCGGGAAGTATGAATCATTGATTTATCCTACGAAGGATCTTTTGGATTAATTAAATATCTGACTGTAAATTAAATACAGTCGGATTCACGTTAATTTTATGTTAAATGGACATACTGAATTCATATCAAGTTGGTTGTTCAGTGATTTACTTTGCTCCGTAGGAGTAATATCGGTGTAGCGGATCGTCAGGATGCCGAAGCAACGAACTCCGTAGAAGTTTTATCTTTATTAAACTTTAAACTTTAAACTTTAAACCTTAAACATTGAGCCAAATGTAAGAGGTATTTAATAAAGAAAGCTTCAGCGCTTAGAATTCGTAGCTGATGATCCTCTCGTCCCTGATTAAATTTTCCAGTAAGACGTGATGATGGATGCTTTTCCCGGTAACAATCCATAAACCGGTAAGATTGCCACCGGTATATTTCTGTTTGGAAATGATAAACCTCAGATGGTTCTCCCTGAACATTTTCTCACAATAAGCGAAGTCGTGATAACCGGCAACCGTTATTTTATATTCCCGGACTTTATGTTCGCGGTCGATCAGCTTTTCAAAATAAGTGAGGGAGCTTAAAATCACCAGTACCAGGAGGGTGCCCAGGACAGCAAGATAGACATAGCCCGAACCCACGGCCATCCCGATGGATGCTGTTGCCCAGATCGTTGTTGCCGTGGTGATGCCGTCGATCTTATTATTCTCTTTAAAAATAACGCCGGCTCCCAGAAATCCGATGCCGGTAATGATGTTGGCAGCGATCCGGTCGGGATCATCAATGCCGATTTTGATCGACAGAACGGTAAACAGGCAGGATCCGAAACAGATGAGGATAAATGTGCGCAGCCCCGCCGATTTGTTCCGGTATTCGCGCTCCGCACCGATAAGGATTCCGAGAACCACGGAAATGAAAATAAGCAGCAATTCGTTCTGAATCGAGTGGTCATTTAGAAATTCCATTGTTAAAATCTTCTTTTAACCTAAAGTTACATGAAAAAGAGAGATGTTTTTATGACTGTAATTATCTTTGGAAAAAAGAAAGACTGCCTTACGAGAGACAGTCTTTAAAATTAATGAATTGAAATTTAATTTTTGATAAATTTCTGAGTGGATGTTTTATCCTTTGAAGATAATTTAATGAGATAATTTCCTTTGGCAAGCCTGGAAACACCGATGGCGTTTCCTTTCACCGGAACAGCCATCACGACCCTTCCTGCGGCATCGTAGATTTCAGCTTTTATGATCTCATTTCTTGACTGAATATTCAGGACATCCTTTACCGGATTCGGATAAATGGAAACCCTGATGTTTTCCTTACCGGTTTCTGCTGTAGCGAGTATATTCTGTACGGTTGTCGTATAGGTATTTGTGGTAATCGGTGCGTTATAATCGAAATAAATTTTTGCCAGATTGCTGAAGCTGTCTCCGACGTTCAGTGTCGATTTTGTTTTGATTTTAAATGAAACATATCCGTCATTGTTCGCATCATCAAAAGGAAGCTGAATATTTTCAAAGATAAATTCCACGACATTCGGACTGGTAACCCTTGCCACAAAGTTGTGGCTTGCACTTAAAGGGATGAGGGTGGATAAATCGAATTTCGAAGTGTTGATTTCATCTTTCACGACAATATTCTGCGCATTGGCCGTTCCCGTGTTTTCAAACCGGATGACATAATGAACATAATCTCCGGCCTGGGCCTGGGCAATGGTTGTTCCTTCCAGACAGGTTTTGTCATTCGGATCAAAAGAATTGACTACGGTATGATTCAGGGTAAAAATGTTGTCCGAAGGGGTTTCATCAACTGCTCCGTTTACCTGTGCCGTATAATGTAGAATGTCTCCTCCGTTCACTGCAGGATTTTGTGTCGGGGTATTTAATTTTAAAGTCACTGTAATTTCCCTGGTCTCAAGAGGAAGCAGATTTGCAAAATTCCAGTTCAGCAATCCTGTTGATTGTGAATTGGGGGATACTGTTGAAGATAAATAATCAGTCACATTATCATTATAATTAAATGAAACCGTTCCGGATTGTGTGCCGGTCCCTTTATTTTTATAAACGATTCTGTATTTTGCGTTAAAGCCGGGACTTGCCGCCGTAACCGGAATGATTACCGCTTCAAGGTCATGATGTGTCCCGTTTGCCGTTAAGCAGAAGTTTTGGGTGAAAGGGCTGGACTGTGTTGGGAAAGTAACGGTAATCGTGGAAGGTAAAATATTGAAATAAGAAGGATTCTCAAGAACCGGCGTTACGGTATGAGTTCCTGCGCCTACAGGAATGGAATAATTTCCTGAGCCGTTGCCGATGGAGCTTCCAGATTGGGTTCCGTTTGTTATATTAAATTTTTGAAATGACTTGTTGGGATCATTTACATCACAACCGTTATTGTTGCTGTCATATTTTGTGTTTCCCTGAATGGTATAGAAAGTTCCTCCCGGTGTAAAAGAGCAGTAAGAGGTTACCTGATAATTTGGGAAAAAAGAAGGATTGCCGCTGATCATATTTTGCAGCATGGTACGTTCGCTCTCATCACAACAGATCACAAGATTCGGATTATAGCCTACGCTTGTGGAATTATTCTGTTGGGATCTGCCATTTTTCAGATTCAGAAAAGTCATTCCGTTGGTAGCACAATTAATACTGTAAAATTCAGGATTCTGGGATAAGTCGAGACTCGGGATCATATTATTATGACAATCCAGTGTATTTAAAAGCGGATAGGCCGAAAGATTTAAACCGGTTAACAGATTGTTATAGCACGTGATTATTCTCATATCCGGGCAACCGGGAGCATAAAAACCTGTAAGGTGGTTCTGTGAACAGTCTACAGCACGGAGAAAACTCTGATTCTGAATGCTTACTGATGACAGATTATTTTTACTGATATCAATAATTTCCATATTCGCATTGGTAAAATTGATATTTGAAAGCAAAGGATTATTTCTGACATAAAACACGAAAATCTTTTGCAGGTTTGATGCATCAAATGTTGTAAGCTGTGTATTTTCAACATTCAGTTCGATAATCTGCGTAGATCCGGATACACTGAAAGTAGTAAGTGGACTAAAGATATAAACATATTTCAGCTGAGGTTTATTTTCCAGATTCAATGAAGTAAGACTCAGAGAATTACAAAAAATCCGGACTAATGAATTACAGTTGGTGAGATTCACGGAAGTCAGCTGATTACTTGCATCGATGCTTAATTCCCCAAGACTGGTATTGGAACTTAAATTCAGGGAGGTCATATTGTTCCCGGATATATCAAGCATTCCTAAATTTGAAAAAGCCGCTATTCCTGTAACATCCGTTATTCCTCCGCCATAAAGCCTCAGAATATTTACCTGCTGGGCTTCGGAAACTTCAATTTCACCATTATTATTGGCGTCAATTTTTATATTGAGTCCTCCACTGGAAATTCCGGTGGCAATAGAATTAGTGACATCTGCAGAAAGCAGCTTTGCTTTGAAGGCGGCATCCGGAATATTCACGATCTGTGCCTGAAATACGGCAAATATCATCAGGAAAATGATCAGAAGATTTTTTCTCATGGATTATCAGTTTAGTTGTTATTGATTTAAAAAAAAAACAAAAATAAACCATTGAAAACGAATTCCAATGGTTTATCTATAAATATTTTTAAGATCTATTGTTTTTCTATCAGATCCAGAAACTGCTGCTCATCGAGGATCCCGATGGTTCCGATGCTCTGCGCTTTCTTCAGCTTGCTGCCGGCCTTTTCGCCCACCACCAGATAGTTCAGGTTTTTTGAAACGGCCGAAATATTCTTTCCGCCGTGCTTTTCCACCATTTCTTCTGCAGCTTCCCGGGTGAACAAAGATAATTTACCGGTGAAGAGAAACGTTTTCCCGTCCAGAATGTTCGACAGGACTTCATTGGTGCTTTCCCCTTTTTCGAGCTGAACGCCGTAAGATTTCAGCCGTTCGAGCATCAGGATGTTTTCGGAATTATGGAGGAAATCGTAAAGGCTGACGGCGATTTTGGTGCCGATATCTTCCACCTGGCAAAGTTCCTCAACGGTGGCATTTTTCAGCTCGTCGATGGTCGGGAAGTTTTTCACCAGCTTTTTGGCAACGGTTTCCCCTACATGCTTGATGCCGATACCGTATAACACTTTTTCAAAAGGGATTTCTTTCGAGTTTTCGATTCCTGAAATAATATTCTGGGCCGATCGCTCCGCCATCCTTTCCAACGGCAGAAGCTGTTCTTTGGTCAGGGCATAGAAGTCGGCGGGGTTTTCGATCAGGCGTTCCCGGTATAATTGCTCGATGGTTTCGCTTCCGAGGTTTTCGATGTTCAACGCCTTCCGGGAAACATAATGGATCATTCTTCCGACCACCTGCGGCGGGCAGTGCAGTTCGTTCGGGCAGAAATGGATCGCCTGGTCCTCGATTTTTACCAGCTCGGTGCCGCATTCCGGACAGTTTCTGATGTATTCGACTTCTTTGCTGTCCTCCGTTCTTTTTTCCGGGTTCACGGCAACGATTTTCGGGATGATCTCGCCGCCTTTTTCAACGTACACAAAATCATGCTCATGCAGATCCAGCTTTTTGATGATGTCCTCGTTGTGCAGCGACGCCCGCTTGACAATAGTTCCGGCCAACAGGACAGGCTTTAGATTGGCCACCGGAGTGATCGCTCCCGTTCTCCCGACCTGATAGGTTACTTTATCCAGTTGGGTTTCCACTTTTTCGGCTTTGAATTTATAAGCCATGGCCCATCGCGGGGATTTTGCCGTGTAGCCAAGCTGCCTTTGCTGTTTCAAAGAATTTACTTTCAGCACGATCCCGTCGATTTCAAACGGCAGGTTGTGTCTTTCCAGATCCCAGAAGGTGATAAATTCCTGTACTTCGGCCATGGTCTTGCACAATCTGGCCTCCCGGGAGGTTTTAAAGCCCCAGGATTTGGCCTTTTCAAGAAGCTCCCAGTGCGATTCGGCAGGAACTTCTTCTGAAATATACTGGTACAGCACCGAAGACAGTCCGCGTTTACGCACCTCGCCGCTGTCCTGCATCTTCAGGCTGCCGCTGGCGGTATTCCGTGGATTCATGAACGGATCCAGGCCGTCCTCTTCACGCTGTTTATTGATCTTATCAAAATTTTTCCGGGTGAGATAAATTTCGCCCCGCATAAAAAACTGCTGCGGAAAGTCGCCTTTCAGCTTCAGCGGGATATCGGAAATCGTGCGGACATTCCCCGTAATTTCATCCCCCTGGAAACCGTCGCCGCGGGTGACCGCCTGTACCAGCTTTCCGTTTTCGTACAGGATGGAGATCGAGGCCCCGTCGTATTTCAGCTCGGCAACGAATTCCACCGGACCGTCGGTGGTTTTGATGATTCTCTTTTCCCAGTCTTCAAGATCGTCAAAATCATAGGAATTGTCCAGGGAATACATTCTGAACTGATGACGGATGGTCGGGAATACTTTGGTAATGCCGCCGCCTACGCGTACCGTAGGAGAGTTTTCGTCGTAAAATTCAGGATATTTGGCTTCCAGGTCGCGAAGTTCCTCCAGCAGCATATCGAAATCATAATCTGAAATCGTCGGCATATCGAGGAGATAATAATTTTCATTGTGCTGATGAAGTTCTTTACGGAGGTCTTCTATTTTCTGTTGGATATTTTCGGACATCGGTTTCTATCTTTTCAGCAAAAATAGCTAAATCCGATGTAAAAAATACGACAATTACTCATTCTGAGAAAATTAAAAAACCGTAACATATTTTAACGGGCTGACTATCTACCGGATAAATCCGGTGTTAAAATTTACTTAACATAATATTCCGATAAAGTTTAAAAAATGTTAAAACTCCCTTAAACAGAGGGATCTGTAAGGGAGGGTACCTTTGCATGCAGCTAATTTGAAAAATATGAAAAGAGTAAAAATTGTATTGGGATTGTTGTTCCTCAGTTTCGGGACTTTGGCTTATGCGCAGACCACGCAGGCTTCGATCACCGGGAAGGTAACCGGCATTGGGAAAGCCCCGCAGGAAAAAGTAAAAGTAACGATCGTAAATGAATCCACCGGCTTTAAAACGGAAACGGAAACCAATTCCAGAGGTGAGTACATCTTCAAGGAAATTCCTCTGGGCGGACCTTACACTGTGATCGTAAATGATGAGAAGAGGGAAGGCTACAACGTCAACTTCGGCGACCAGGTAACGGTAAATATGGATCTTGCCAATGAAAAGTCCATCGAAGAAGTCGTTGTCGTGGGAAACCTGAAGAATAAAATAGGAAATTTAGGAGCGGCAACCGCCATCACGACAAAAAATATCGGGATACTACCGGTAAACGGGAGGAATTTCACCAATCTTGCGGAATTATCCCCTTTAAGCGGTAAAAACGGAAGCATCTCGGGACAGCTGGGTTCTTCCACCAACTTTACTATCGACGGGATGACGGCCAAAAACCCGACTTCCGCCGGTGCAACCACAAGCCGGAGCGGCGCCCCGTTTTCCATTTCAATCGAAGCGGTACGGGAGTTCAAGGTGACTACCAACCAATATGACGTTACACTGGGGAGAAGCGGGGGCGGAACCATCAGTGCCGTAACGAAATCCGGGACCAACAGGTTTTCCGGGAGTGCATGGGAATATTTAAGGACCAACTGGCTTTCCAGCCCGTATGACATCCGCGGAAACAAAAGGAACGTTGATTTCTCGACTTCACAGTTCGGTTTCTCCTTGGGCGGACCGATCATTAAAAACAAACTGCACTTCTTCGCGGCGTGGGATCATCAGCTGGATTCCCGGCCGTTACAGATTGCCGACATCCAGTCGCACGAGGATGAATTAAGGTTAAATACCACCACAGCAACTCTGAATAAATTCCTGGATGTGGCAAGGGCAAAATACGGCGTTTCCAACAGCCCTCAGTTCGGAAGCTTCGATAAGATAAGGAATTCCGATGCCGCCTTTTTACGCCTGGACTGGCAGATCAACGATAAAAACTTACTGACTTTAAGAAATAACTTTACGTATGATTTAAATAAAATCGGATTGGCAGACAATACGGCCATCACCGCTTATGAATCGTATGGAAATGATAAAAACCTGGATAACAGTTTGTTGCTTACTTTACGGTCGAATCTGAAGCCTAATATAACCAACGAGCTGAAGGCGCAGTATCTTTATACGTCCCAGGATAGCTACCAGAACGATCAGCTCGGGCATCCGGTACCTAGAGCCATCGTTGAAAATATCGTAAGTAAAATTGACGGAAGCGACAAGGCAACCACTATTCAGATCGGAGGGCACCGTTTCGCTCAGGAAAGCTTCAGAAACAATGTGTTCCAGCTGGTAGACAATTTATATTACAATACCGATAAAATCAAATACACTTTCGGGGCAGACCTCATGTACACCATGGCCAGATCGGTATACGGAAGCGAGGTGAACGGAAGGTTTCATTTCCGGGAAAATCCGGCACAGAACGGCGATAACCTGTATAATTTCGACAACCGGATCGCGTACCGTTTTTACAGGGAGGTTCCTCTGATGGACGATCCGTCCGTAAAATCGAATATTTATAACCTGGGGGTATACGGGCAGATCCAGACGAAAGTAGCCAGAGGCCTGGATTTAATGGCCGGCCTGCGATTGGACTACGGCGGTTATCCGAAAGCGGGATTAAACCAGAAGCTGTATGATGAAATGGGAATCAGGACAGATAACCAGATCAAATCATTCATTATTCAGCCGAGATTCCAGTTCGATTGGAATATCAACGAAGGAAACAAAGACTTCCTGAAATTCGGCGCCGGGATATTTTCATCAGATATCAACAATTATATGATCATCAATAACCTGGTGTTTGATGGCAGGCATCTGGCAACGGTGGATGTGACCGGTAAAGATGTTCCTGTTCCGGATTTCAATAGCTATAGAAATGATTACAGCACGGTTCCTACATTGGCCCAGAACCAGCTTCCAACGATTAACTATACAGGGAAAGATGCTAAAATCCCGGTGGTTTACAAAGCAAATGTATCATACACCCACTTCTTTAACGAAAGATTCAGGGCTGGCCTCGGGGCTTACATGGCTCTGGGAAGAAACAACTATTTTTATTACGACCGGAATATGGTGGCCAATCCGAGTTTTACACTGGATAACGAAGGTGGAAGAGGCGTATATGTTCCCGCAACAACCATCGCCGCTAATGGAACCCTGAACTGGAAGGAGGGAAGGATCAACAAAAACTTCGGAAGGGTTCTGGAATTGGTGAGTGACGGAAAAGTCACCCAGTTTTCTTTTGTGGCAGATACCAGCTACCGCTACTGGAAAGACGGGGAAATTACGGCAAGTTATACCTGGGCGGATATCAGAGACAATACGTCCTATAATGGGAACGTCGCCAATTCGGCCACTTTATCCACACCGGTAGCCGGCGATCCGAGAAACCTGAGAATGTCGTATTCCGATAACCAGTTCAGGAATAAGGTGGTGATCTATGGAAACTCACCTACAATTGCCGGGTTCATCTTGGGAATCCGCTATGCCGGAATGGGCGGTACGCGTTTCTCCGTACTGGCCGGCGGAAATGTAAACGGGGATTTCGTGGATTCCAATGACCTGGCCTACATTTTCCCGAACCTCACCCAGACGCTGATCGACAACCCTGAAGTAGGAACGGCACTTAAAAATTACATCACCGATTACAACAATAAGATTGCGGAAAGAAACGGCGGAAAGAACGGATTCTACGGAGTCTGGGACGTGCGTGTCGCAAAAAAAATCAAATTTGACAAAATTGGAGCCTTTGAACTTTCGGTGGATATTTTCAACGTGGCAAACCTGCTGAACAAAGAATGGGGCGTAAACAAATCCTACAGCAATATGTCATTGTACAGGATCACCGGGTTCGACCAGACAACCAGGCAGTTTAAATACAACCTGAATACCAGCGGTCTGGAGCCGTTGAGCGGAAACCCGTACCAGATCCAGATCGGAGCAAAGTACACGTTCTGATCATGTGAATGGTGAATGGTCAATAGTGAATGATGAATGTTTAACAATGAAATTTTAAAAAGTAAATTAATCAAATTCACCATTGGCTTGCGAAGCAAAATTCACCATTCACATAAATTTATATACCTTTATCTGAAAGTTGAAAAGCTTTCGAGTTTAATATTTAATTTATATTATGAAAAATTTTATCTTAGGGTTAGCAGTTTTAAGCACAGTGGTTATGAAGGCACAAACCCGGGTTATCGCCCACAGAGGGTACTGGCAGACCCAGCCGCCGACAACGGAAAACTCCCTGAAGTCGCTGGAGAATGCACAGAAGTTAAAAATCTATGGCTCCGAATTCGATGTACGGATGACGAAAGACGGCATCCTGGTCATCAACCATGATGAACACCACGCCAAAATGGAAATATCCGAAACGGATTTCAAAACGCTTGAACAGGTGAAATTATCCAATGGCGAAGATTTTCCTACTTTAAAAGATTACCTGAAGCAGGGGAAAAAAGACAAGGCCCTGAAACTGATCGTTGAAATAAAGCCGGATAAGACCAAGGAAAAAGAAGACGAGCTGACGGCAAAGACGATTAAAATGATTAAGGACATGAAATTGGGATCCCAATGCGAATTCATCTCTTTCAGCCTGAACATCTGTAAGGAAATCAAGAAGCTGGAGCCTTCTTTTAAAGTACAGTACCTGAAAGGGGAGCTTTCTCCGCAGCAGATCAAAGACGAGGGACTGGACGGCCTGGATTACCATTTCAGCATTTTCCAGAAAAACCCGACCTGGATTGCCGATGCAAAAGCTTTGGGACTGATCACCAATGCCTGGACGGTAAATGATGTGGCCACTGCAGACGAACTGAAAAAGCAGGGGATTGGATTCATCACGACCAATATTCCGGATCAGCTTAAAAAATAATCCGCTTTTTAATGTCACGTCCTAAAAATCCAATACATATTATAGGTAAAAAATAGATTAATTAAACCGAAGCAGAAACATTTTTGCTTCGCTTTTTTGCTTTATATACATGCTGTAAAAGGTTTTACAAAAGCATTATATTTTTATTATGTCAATACTGGATTTGGAGATAAGGCAATGAAAATGGCTCAAAATGTTACAGAATTTTTTGCTCATCTTCAATCAGATATTATGGTTGGCGAAAATTTGAAGTTCTCTCCTGCTTTTACTACATATTATCCTGAATATTTTTTTAAATCACTTATGAATTTTAGATAATGAGATCACTACTTTTTTTTTTCATGTTTGCTATTAGAGCAGCGACAGCTTATGCTCAAGAAATACAAATTATTAGTATTAATGAGCCTCAAGGTTATTTACTTCTGAAATATAAAAATACTACTAACCAAAAGATTCTGATTTATGAAAACTCTTTATATACAAAGTTTGAATTATGGAATAGTGAAAGACCGATTGGATATGATACTTTTGTAGGTAAAACATATGATGCTTATAACATTAATAATGATATTAATCAACAATTAATAGAGAACACTATGAAGAAATACAATATTGATTCTAAGCAGGCTTTCTATTTTTTAAAATATATCGAATGCAAAATTATGATATCTCCTAAGAGCACGAAAATTTTAAAGTTAAAAGCTTTTGGGCTTCCTACAAAACCACTTAAACCTATGGAAAAAACAGAATATTATATTCAGGGCACTGTTTTTTTTAATAATAATTTTTATCCTAATCAATTTGTAGAGTCATTATCAAAGAATAATAGTAATATTTTGGATAAAATAGAAATTCCTAAGACAAAAATAGATATTAATACCTTTTTTTCTAAAGAATTATCTAAACTCCCAAAAGGTTTTATATATGATGAAAAGACCGGTAAGGTGATTGAAGAAAATAAGTAATTCACAATTTTTACGTTTTTGTAAATTTATTTACTTCAACTTTTAAATATGACAAATAATTAAATATTTAGAACATTAGGACTATCTGAAAAGGTAGTCTTTTTCCGTTTCTTGTTATGGTTATTATATTGCTTTACTCAAATAGGTCAACTAAAGATTATAGTATTAAT
>NZ_BJYJ01000027.1 GCF_007991455.1 Chryseobacterium hagamense
GAGGAAGCAGAAACGGTGACGGCAGAAGCTCCAACGGTTCTTCTTCAAGATCAGGTTCCGGCAGGAATTCCGGAGGAAACGGCAATCAGCAAAGGGATGAAAACGGAAGGTTTACTTCTTCAAAAAGAGGCGGTTTCGGAAGCAGAAGCAATGGCAGAGGCAGAAATTCGTAATCCCCTATTATACAGGCCGGCTACCTAAGCCGGCTTTTTACTCAACTTTAATATCTTACATCATGGATACCAATAACTTAACAAATACAACCAAATCAACGGATAATACCGAAAAAATAGCTTCCGATCTTTTAAACGCAGGACCTGAAACCATGGCTCAGGAACAGCCGCCTCTTCCGGCAAAAAAAGCAACTGCCAAATCTTCAGCAGCGACGCCGAAAGGAACAGCTACCAAAAAAACAGCGGCTGCAAAACCAAAAGCCGCTCCTAAGACCTCTGCCGTAAAAAAGGAAGACCAGAATAAAAAAGAGGGAAACAAAGAGGATGAAAACAAGCAGGAAGAAAAAAATGGAGTACAGTCTGCTGAAAAAAGTCAGGTTTCCGAAACATCAAAGGAAGGACCGCTGTATAAATTTTTCATGGATGCCCTGAAGGATATTTATTTTGCTGAAAAACATATTCTTGAAGCATTGCCAAAGATGCAGAAGACCGCCACTACGGAAGAACTTCAGGAAGCTTTTGAAGACCACCACCTGATGACGCAGAAGCAGATTTCAAGGCTGGAAAAAGTTTTCAAATCCATTGATGAAAAACCGGAAGCTAAAAAATGTGACGCCATCATCGGGATCGTGAAAGAAAGCGAAAATATCATCAAAGAAACCGAAGAAGGCACCATGACCCGTGACGCAGCCCTTATCATTGCCGCACAGAAAGTGGAACATTATGAAATTGCCACGTACGGCGGACTGGTTGCCCTCGCAGAGACCTTAGAACTTTACAAAGCGGCTGATCTTCTGCAGACTACTCTCGATGAAGAAGAACAGACCGACCGCGACCTTACCGATATTGCCGAAACATCCATTAATTTCAATGCTTCTGAAGAAGATGAAGAGGATGACGAAGAAAACTATACCGAAGAGGACTGGGATGATGAAGACGAAGATTATGACGACGAGGACGAAGACTATGAGAATGATGAAGATGATGAAGACGACGATTACAGACCTTATTAGTATGTAACAATTTTATAAAAGCAGGCGGAGAGCCTGCTTTTTTGTACTCTGTTTCCGACTGGCCTGCTCGGCGGTATAAAGCTGCTGTTAAATTTTGGACTTAAAATCAAAATCTTTAAAACGATTTACAGGGCGGTCATAAATGCGAAAAGTCCGAAGAAAACACCCGG
Source organism: Chryseobacterium hagamense (assembly GCF_007991455.1). GTDB lineage: Bacteria > Bacteroidota > Bacteroidia > Flavobacteriales > Weeksellaceae > Chryseobacterium > Chryseobacterium hagamense. The sequence goes on from NZ_BJYJ01000027.1 coordinate 1,357, forward strand.
GAAATTTGCAACAACGATAGGCCAATCTCTTTTAGGCTTTTGAATAAATCCGTAAATAACCCACAGGCTGCAGTTGATGCCTGCAACCAGGGGCTGAAGCCAGTCGCCTTTATGGCCGTTCAGATTTCCTGAAATCTGTGGAATATAAGAGAAATACATAGCCATTGCAGTTACCGTAGCCACCCAACCTAGGATTTTAATAAACTTTTCACTCATCGTACTTTTAATTTTGCCTAAAACCCTGAAATTATTATGCCACCATTCTTACATTTTACTGTAATGTGAATCCAACATAGAAATGGGATAATAAAGCAGAAAAAGTGAAGTTTGATGCTGGAAATGTTTTTCGTCAAAAACATAATCGATATTAAATTCCCATCACTAACAGATTGGCTTTATTTTTGAAAATTATATCAAAGATTAATTATCATATCTCCAACTTATTCAGCCACGTGACCTTAAATTTAACCATAACCTCTCTTTTATGAAAAAAGACACCCCCAGCTATGTGAATTTTAATGCCGAAAAATATAAATGGAAACCGGATATCGATTACAGCAAACATCCGGAGTTGTACAGGGTCGGAAAAGGCGAACAGGGCGTGCTGATCTGCGAACCGTACAAGAGTGAGATCGGACCGTACTGGCGTTTTAAAAACGAAGAGGTTGCTCTGGAGAGTTCAGAAAAAATCTTTGCTCTTTTTCTTGATTATGTAAAAGAAAACGATTTTGTAGGAGCGGATCTGGCCAGAAAATACCTGCAGATGGGGTTTACGCGGTCGAGACGTTATTTTAATTACAAAGGCGGTAAGAAATACGATGCTTTAAACAACTATGAGCTGCTGGAGCGGGGATCAGGAGATCCTGAAAAGGCAAAATCTGCCAATGTATTCTATAAGAAATGGCAGGCGGCAGAAGAACTGCCGGAATATAAAAAGATGAAGTCCGGTTGGAAAGAGAAATATGGATAGATAAAGGTTTCGTAATTTTAAATGTTCAGTAACAAACTTACCTTGTATTCGAAATGATCCAGGTCAAACGGTTTTTTTATATAATCATTTGCGTAAGAATAGGCGGCTAATTTTTCGATATCAAGATTAGCACTAATGAACAGGACAGGAATGGCCGAATATTTTTGATTGTTTTTTAGGAGGAGCGTTGCTTCTACTCCACCCCGGTCGGGAATCCAATTGTCCATGATAATCAGGTCCGGTTTTACCTGATCAACAATTCCCAGAATATTATACGTGGTTTCAGAAACTGAAACCTCATACCCTTTTTCGCTGAAAATAAGAGAAATCACCTCGAGGGTCATCACATCATCATCAAAAATAAGAATCTTTCTCTTTTTGTCTTTCCGTATCAACATGCTGATAGTCAATAACAATATAATTTCACAATAGATAAAACATACAGACCGGTATCCGTTAACCGATCAGTTCATCAACCTTGGATACAAATGCACTGATATCGAAAGGTTTTGAGATAAAGCGGTCTGCACCGGCATCAAAAGCAATCCCTTCACCGTCGCGGCTTGCTGACATGACCATAATCGGCAGTGACTTGATTTCTTCACTCCCCCTTATTTTCCGGATAACTTCGTCTCCGGACATTACCGGCATCCACAAATCAACGATCAGAAGGTCGGGCGTATATTCTTTGATCCGGTTAAGGACATGCGCGCTTTCAAGTTCGGTATATACCGTAAAACCCTCGGCATCAAGCATCATTTCGACGACATCCAGTATTCCTTCTTCATCATCACAAACTAATATTATTTTATTTTTCACTTTTCTTCATTTTTTAAAATCGGTAACGTAAAGCTGAAAACAGATCCGCTTCCCAGTTCGCTTTCCACCCAGATGGTGCCGCCATGCATCTTAATAATTTCCTGGCTTACATATAAACCGATGCCCAGTCCGGAGAATTTCTGCTGTACGTCTTTTACCCTGAAAAATCTTTCAAAGATTTTTGATTTGTCATCATAATCAATTCCCACGCCAAAATCTTTTACTGAAATCTTAACGAAGTTTCCTACGTTACCTAATAAAATCTCTATTTTATCGGCTCCCGGTGAATATTTAACGGCATTCGAGACGATATTATTAAGGACCTGGGATATTTTTATTTCGTCTCCTTCCACAATGGCATTGGTCTTTCCCTTAATTTCAATACGATGAGAAGACGACACATTATATAAGCTGTTGTCTACCGTTTCGTGGATTAACTTATTGATATCAAACGGCTGCCGGTTGATTTCAATATTTCCTGAATGGATTTTAGAAGTATCGAGCAATTCGTTAATCAGGTTATTCAGTCTTTCAATATTCACGGAAACCTTATGAAGAGTTGATTTGAATTTTTCATCGATTCCCTTATCAAGCCTCCTCTCGAGCAACTGTACCAGTGTCTTTATCGTGGTCAAAGGGGTTTTCAGTTCATGGCTGGCAATGGAAAGGAAGTCATCCTTACGGCGATCAATATCTCTTTTATCCGTAATATCCTCAATGGCCAGCAGGATATTGTCTTTGTACTGCCCGTCAAATTCAATTCTGTAAGCATTAAGCAGCATTAATTTCCGACCTATGTACGGAAAATCATGATCCACTTCAAAATCGATAACAGGATTATTAGTTGGCAATATCTTAATCAGCATCTCCCGCAAAGCTTCGATATCCCACTGGTGATTTCCAAGCTCGTATAAAACTTTTCCGACAGTTTCCTCTTCAGTTACCTTAAAGGTTTTCAGAAAATAGGAATTTACACTGATCACCCTGAAATCCGGATCGAGCACCAGCAGGCTTTCCCGAACGGTCTGAATGATACTGGAAAGAAAGGCTTCATTTTCCTGCAACTCCCGTGTTCTTTCATCCACTTTCTTCTCTACGCTGGCTTTTTCTTCCCTCAGATCCTGTTCGGCTTTTTTGCGGTCGGTAATATCATTCTGGACGCCGATGAAATTGGTAATTTTCCCGTTTTCATTTTTTACCGGAGAAATATAAAGTTCGTTCCAGAACAGATCTCCGTTTTTTTTGTAATTTCTGATTTCTACCCTGCTTTCCGTGCCTTCTTCAATATGCTTTTTTAAAATCGCACGTTCCGGCTGGTTGCGGTCTTTCATCTGCAGGAAACGGCAGTTGTGACCGATAATTTCTTTATGGCTGTATCCTGTAATTTTTTCAAAGGCCTTGTTGCAGTAAATAATAGGATTATCCGGCAGACTGTTGTCCGTGATGATAATTCCTGAATTTGCAGAGTCCAGTGCTTTTAAATAAAGTCCGAGATTATTGTTATCCATAAAGTATAAAATTGCTTGCACATATAATGATCGAAATAGCTATTGAACCCCGTTGTTCAAGAGGTTATCGACTCATGATATCTACCAGACCAAATATTATGCCCATATAGTTTATAAAAGGGTTTTCAAGATAAATTTACGGATCATTTAAGCGAAAAAAGAATCCTGAAATTTATTGTTAAAGGAACAATAACGCTCTACCCTACGGTAAAACACAGAAAAGGATATCGGATTGCTGATTGACAGATGATGAAAATCATAAATCAGGATGCTCTGATAAAATTTTAAATTCAATTATAAGATCATGTGAACTCGAAGCAGCGGCCGGATTAAAGACTGGAAGAAGGCAGCTGGGTGCCATTGGTTCCTTTTGCCAAAACAAGTGTCGGCAGTTTTCTATGGAAATAATTATATAATCGTATTTAAAGGCTGATCCTGCTTAATAATCTCTGATCACCTTGCTGCTTTTACTTTACGTGAACTCGAAATAGAACCGGATTTCAGGTAGGAAGAGAAAGGCCGGATACTGGAAGTTTACTTGTCAATACTACGGTTGAAGGTATCAGTTGGATCGTTTGTTACCCATTAGACAGAAACCTTTTTTGATAGAATAACAAAAGATTTCGTTTGAGAATCAAGACTTTTGATTATATTTCTTATAAGAGGAACTTCCAGTTTCCAATCTGTTGATACGTGTTTCCCTGCAATTTCACGTTGAATGACCAGTTCATTACTTTTAAATCACGATAAGGCTTCATCACGAAACCGTAGTTCCGAACAGATGCCCGATCAATGCCGTTACGCCCATGGCGATGGTGCCCCAGAAACAGATGCGCAGGACGGCAATCCCTATTTTGGAACCTCCGGTTCGTGCGGATACAGCCCCCAGGATCATCAGGAAAACAATGGAACATCCATACTGGAAATACACCATCTGCTGAATCGGCGCCAGCAGGGAAACTATAAACGGCAGCAATGCGCCCAAGGCAAATGAACCGAATGAAGCCAATGCCGCCTGCAGCGGTTTAGCCTGCGTTATCTCATTGATGCCCAATTCATCATGTGCATGTGCTGCCAGAGCATCATGTTGGGTCAGCTCAGTGGCTACCCGCAAGGCGGTTTCTTTGCTCACTCCCCGCTGTTCATAAATTTTGGCCAGCTCCTTCAGTTCCACTTCCGGCATTTCTTCAAGTTCCCGCTGTTCCCTGAGAAGATCGGCTTTTTCGGTATCTTCCTGTGAACTTACCGATACATATTCGCCGGCTGCCATCGACATGGCTCCGGCAATCATTCCGGCCAGAGCGGCGAGAATAATGGTGTTCCGTTCAGGTGAGGCTGCCGCCACCCCGATCACAATACTCGTAGTGGATAAAAGGCCGTCATTGGCGCCCAGCACCGCCGCTCGGAGCCAGCCGACCCTATTGACATAATGTTTTTCTAACTGATGATGCATAGGACTTAAAATTCAAGGTTCAAAGTTTAAGGTTTGAGGTTTAAGGTTTAGAAAATAAGCACTGTTTAATACCTGAAGAGTTGACTGCGTGAGATACCCACAACAAGCTCCCCATATCCGGCTTTCCTTCTCTTCCCACCTATTCCGGTTCCCATAATTTTCAGAAATTTAAAACCAATCCGGCGCCGGCGCTTTTCGATTGAAATACCGGATAGATCATGGTGAAATTTTTGGATTTTTTTTTATTCAGATGCTTATTGATGAACGGAAACAGCCAGTAGGCCAGCTCGGTACTCAGGATGCCGAATCCGGCCCCTGCAACTACATCGCCTACCCAATGCTTGTCATTCAGTGTTCTGTAGATTCCGGTAAAAACGGCCACCGGATATCCTGAAATGGCCAGCCAGATATTTTCATCCTGATACTCCTGGAACAGGAACTGTGCCGATGAGAAAGCCGTGGCGGTATGTCCGGAAGGAAATGAGAGGTGATTGGAGCCATCAGGACGTTCTTCTTTTACCAGATGCTTCAGTGGAAGAACAATGGCCGCGGAAATAAGCTGTGAGGTTCCGTAAATAATGGTCCGCTCCTTTAAATTGTGTTTTCCTTTTACTCCGGCCAGATTATAACCGTAGACCATGGCAGCAGGGATATATTGGGTATAATTATCCAGGGTGATATGTTTCGGCTGGTGCTCCCCGATCTCGTATTTGGTCGAATTATTCAGATTCTTTAATGCATCGGAGGTAAGGCTGGTAACACCGAAAGCCACAAAAACCGTCGGAACGATCAGCTTTTTATAGCCGGGCTTATAAACATGGTCTTTATATTTTACCTTCTGTTGAACCGTTGCCGAAGAATCTGCCGTAACCTGTCCGAAAATAATATTCGAACAGATCAAAGCAGATAGTGTTAATAATTTCATAGGCTATTATTTGAACCTTAAATTTAAGGAAATAATATCAGATTTCATCCCGACGGATTTCGTGTAATGTCCATACCGGATTTCCAGCATATTCAGCCTCTCGACTCCGAACAATCCGTTCTTCGGACTGATGCGGATTCCGGCTCCGTAAAAATGGCTGTCGAATTTCGACAGGTCGTAATTGCTGGTGTAGTAATCGTCAAAAGCGGTATGCTGCTGATATGGGGCAAAGTATTTCGCTCCGGTCTGGGAATAATACCGGTAGAACGGACTTACTGAAAGGAACGGGGAAATTTTCACCGGTGTTTCCAGGCTGAACGTATTGGATTTCAATCCCCAATCATCGGTATAATACCGGTAATAAGCTCTTAATATCACCTTATCTCCAAGGAAATAATTCGCGCGGACACCTAAAGGAATTTTAAACCTGCGATCCGGCAGGGTTTCCTGATGGACCGTTCCGTCTGTAAAATACACCCGATGGAAAGGCAGACTTAAATAACCGGTCTGCTGAACACCGTCTGCCAGAAGCTCGATCTGGAAATTCTGATTGATGATCTGAGAATAGGCCAGGGAGAGCGCAAAGGTATTTCTTCCGCTGGTTCCGTATCCTTCATGTTCGCTGCCTGTGCTGCCGTTTGTCCTCAGCTCGACCGGGGTTACCAGTTTCACCTGGTCGATATATGCCTGGAATTTTGCCGTAAACTCGCCCATCCTGTCGGTGGTTTTTTTTGAAAATCCGATATTGGCCCCTACAGACTGGTAATCGAATTCCGTAGAGAACATCGCTCCGGCCATCAGCGTAGTGCCTTTGGTTTCATTTTCCCGGCTCCAGCTCAGGGACGGATAAATCCGTGTATCGGCATGGGAAGCTGATGAATTGGCTTTCAGGTCGATCATATCCGAAGAAGCCGAGGTATAATGATCAATTCCTGCACTCAATCCGAATTTATTTTTCCTTTCCTTTTTATCGTATTTTACCACCGTCACGTCAATAGCATTGGAAATGTCGGTCAGTTTCTCTGTCCCGATCCCGCCGGTTACTGCCGAATTGTTTCCATCCTGTTTATAGTAGCTTGATACGAGATTAACTTCGTCGAGGCTCAGCTTTTTGGATGCCCCGGTGTTTGTATTTTCCTGTGCCCTGGCATTAAAGATCCCGAAAAGAGCCGTAATGCTTACGATTATTTTTTTCATTTTAAATCACAATTACATTTTACAATTTCTCTTTCTTAATTGCAGCCGCAGCCCCCTCCTACTTTTCCTGCGTTGGCTCCTGAGGAACCTTCCCGGTAAGACTGGAAACTGAGTTCCGTTTTTTCAATGGTCCTGTTGCCGAGAACCATTTCGGCATCGTTGAGCCTGTTTTTTTCATATTCCTTTACCGTGGTACACGAGTTAAGAAACGGAATGGTTAATATTGAAATAACAGCAATTGTTCTGTAATTTAAAGTCTTGGATCTTCTCCCCCCGACCTGCGCAGCCTCTTTGACAAACTCCGGGTTACAAGCGGGAGTGGAAGACCTGGATGAGGTAAAAACGAAGGTATTTACGAACGAAGTTTTAAGCTGCCCAAATAAATATGGGCGCTTTTGACTGTTTTTTATAAGGTTTTTCATTTTAGATTAATGTTTTGAGATGAATATATTTTATCCTGATCATCAATGATGATGCATTCCAGATGGTTGATCTGGTTGACCATATCAAGTGCGGTCCCGATTCCCATAATGCTTACAGGAGTTGCCATGGCGTCGGCTATTTCCGCATTGGGACAAAAGACGGTTACACTTTTTATCCCCGAAACCGGCATGCCTGTTTTCGGATTGATGGTATGGGAATACTTTTTGCCGTCGATGATTACGAATTTTTCGTAATTCCCGGATGTCGCGACGGCCATATCCGTGATATTCATATAGGAAAAAGGTTGTCCGGCGTTGTCGGGATCCGCAATTCCCACCGTCCACGGTTTTTCATCCGACTGGTTTCCCCAGGTCGTCAGATCACCGGAAGCATTCACGATTCCTGAATGAACGCCTCTTTCCTGAAGCAGCCTTTTGGCCATTTCCGCCGCATATCCCTTCCCGATTCCGCCAAAACCGATCCGCATTCCCTTGTCTGTCAGGAAAACGGTCTGCCGGTCGCGATTGAGAATGATGTTCTGGTAATTGACGAGTTTCAGATGATCCCTGATCTGTTCAGGATTGGGAAGCACAGTCATTTCACGGTCGAAATTCCAGAAACTTTTATCGATTCCACCATAAGAAATATCAAAATAGCCGTCTGTAATCCTGCTGATCCGGAGGCTTCTTTCAATGAGGCCGAAGATTTCCCAATCCACCTTTACAGGTCTGATACCGGCATACCGGTTAATCAGGTTGGTCTGGCTTTCTTCATTGTAAGTAGTGAGAAGTTTTTCAATTCTCCGGATTTCATCAATGGCAGCGTCAATATGATCATTTGCAGCATTTTCATCATCATTTACAACGGTTATTTCAAAAGCATTCCCCATCAGTTTCTGAGGCCTTTTGAACTCTTTCAGCATCGGCTAAGGTTTTTGCTTTTCTCTGATTTCTTTTATTTCTCCGGTAAAAGCCAGGACATCCTCAGCAGGCAGCCCTTCCCAGGTTTTCAGGATCTTACCGTCTGCATTCAGAAGGATAGTGTACGGAAAAATACCTTTTGGGTTGTACTGATCTGCCAGTGAGGCATTTTCCTTTTTCAGTTCTTCTGAAAGCCGGTTTTTTTTATTTCGTGGGAAATCGGCATTGATGTACACAATAACATTGTCAGATTCCAGCTTCCTGAAGTCTTCTGTTCCGAGAATGTTTTTATGAAGTTTGATGCAGGGAATGCACCAGTCTGATCCGGAAAAGTTCAGCAGGATCAGTTCTTTGTTTTCCGCAGCAGTTTTTCTGGCGGTTTCCATGCGGGTCTGTGCATGGGCTGCTATAGAGAATACAGCCATCATAATGGCTGAAAACAGTGCTTTCATTATTTTAACGTTTAGAATAATTTTAAAGTAGGTGATATCCTTTTGGCCAGGATTTAAATCAAAATATAATAGGGAGCCGGATGAAAAAACATCTGGGAGGTTCCCAGACGGATCCTGCGAAGCCTTTGAAGCAGTGATCCTCGTCCCTGGAAGGTATTTTATGGGCGTATGATGTTCTGGAATTCTCTTTTTCAAAATCAATCCGGAACCGGTTCCCAATTGTAAAAAGAAAATTAAGCGTTTTTGTGTGGGTAATAAAAGGCAGTTTCTGATCCTTTCCGTAATCTCCGTCCTTTACCGGATGTTCATAATGAGCCTTAAAAAAAGCGATCACCGGCATATCCGGGTTCATCTGCTTATGCTCGAAATAATGTTCTGCAAGATCCGGTATTTTCAGCAGCTGATACAATTCGGTGGTCGATACCAAAAAGAGGGATAATAACAGTATAGCAATCAGCTTTTTCACATCTCAAAACTATAAAATATTTTGTTAAGAATAAGTTTAAATTAGGGTCTTTCCGATCGCAAAAATCTATTTTTATTATAAAGCTGTCATGCACCTTGGAGTTAAATAAAATTATGAAAATACGGAAGAAAAAGCGATATGATGTCATCCGTGTTACAGCAGGCCTGTCATTTTATTTCAGATTATTAATATGATCCTGGTCATATTGGAATACTTTTTGGCAGGGTTAAAAAATCAGCATTTACACACAAAATTAATTTGAAGACCGGTTAATCAGTAAATCCAGATATTTTCCGAAACGGTTTTCGGATTGCACCAAACCAATTAATACTGAGGTATCTATGAAAAAAACGACTTCTGCGGGGCACCGTACACTGGGCGCCCTGAAAGCACTTAATTTCTTCATGGCCGATATGCAGGCCGGTATTGGTCCTTTCCTAGGGATCTTCCTGTTATCCAAAGGATGGCAGAGTGGCCCCATCGGGACGGTCATGTCGCTTGGCGGCGTTGCCGGAATGCTGATGACGACACCGGCCGGTGCCGTGATCGACTCCACCAAGCATAAACGGAGATTCGTCATCATTCCCGGGATTTTTACCGTCATTGCTTCTGCCCTTATCCTGCTTTCCCAGAACTTCTGGGTAGTAAGCCTTTCCCAGGTAGCCACAGCGGTTGCAGGTGCAGCCATCGGACCTGCCGTTGTGGGCATTACGCTGGGTATCGTAAAGCAGAAAGGTTTTAACAGGCAGAACGGGCTCAACCAGGCATTCAATCATGCTGGAAATGTGGTCGGTGCTGCCTTATCCGGCTATCTCGGACTGAAATGGGGAATGACTGCTGTTGTTCTGCTCGCGGCTCTTTTCGGTATTTTAACCATCATCAGCGTACTGATGATTCCGGCGGACAGCATCGACAATAAAGCAGCGCGCGGAATGAAGGCGGATGCCGAAGAGAATGAAAAAGCCAGCGGCCTTGATGTGTTGCTGAAATGTAAACCTTTACTGATCCTTGCCGGCGCGCTGGCCTGCTTCCATCTCGGTAACGGGGCTCTACTTCCCCTGTACGGAATGGCCGCAGCTTCTAAAATGCAGGAAAATGCCTATATGTTTGTTGCCTTAACGGTTATTATTGCCCAGCTGGTGATGATCCTTACGTCCATTGCTGGAATGAAGATTGCCGAAAAAAACGGATACTGGATGATTATGCTGGTTTCTTTCCTGTCGCTTCCATTAAGAGGGTTCATAGCTTCCCAGATGATTAGTGAAGTTGGGTTGTACCCCGTACAGATTCTTGACGGCATTGGTGCCGGATTGCAGAGTGTAGCCGTACCGGGACTGGTGGCCCATATCCTGAACGGAACCGGACGGATAAACATCGGGCAGGGTGCAGTGATGACGGTTCAGGGAGTCGGTGCCGCATTAAGCCCTGCGATCGGCGGATGGATTGCCCAGCAGATGGGTTACAGCTCCGCATTTCTGATTCTGGGAAGTATTGCGGTAATTTCCATTGCACTCTGGATCATCAATGCGAAAACCATGAAGAAAGAATGTGCGCCTTCCGAAGCCTGTTCTGAGCCTGCTTAAAATTTAATTTCTGTATTTTTTTGGTCTAAGATCTCATCAAAATTAAACTCTGTGTTTTACTATTACGTAATGAGCACATTTTATCTTAGAAATTAATAAATAAAGTTTTATTCACTGGATTCAATGAATCAGCAAAGGGTTCTGCAATCGTAAAGCGAAGGATAAACAAAGCTTATTTCAATCCAAAAAATTAAGATAAAGGGAGGCAGAGGAAAATTTCTAAAATAAAACTTAAACAGGCCTTTATTTTGATTACTATACCCTGAGACCAACTAAACGGATTTTATCTGAACTCCTATATATTGGTTCAGCATCCTTTGCAGGGAATCACAGCTTCAACTCCATTTAAACTTTCTGGTTATTTTATCATTAAATCAAGATTATTTCCCCTTCGTTATGAACAGTGAATTTTTCATCTACTTTATCGCTTTTGTTACCATTGCCGGCGTGATTGTCCGACCTTATAAAATTCAGGAAGCGGTTTGGGCCGTTGCCGGAGCTCTGCTGCTGCTTGCTTTCGGACTGATTTCTTTGCAGGACGCCTGGACGGGCATCGGGAAAGGCCTCGATGTCTATCTTTTCCTAACCGGGATGATGACCCTGGCTGAAACAGCGCGCCGGGAAGGGCTTTTTGACTGGCTGGCCGGTTACGCGATCCGTTTTTCCAAAGGGTCTTCTTTCAGGCTTTTTGTGCTGATTTACTTGGTTGGTCTTATTGTAACAGCTTTTATGTCAAACGATGCCACTGCCGTTGTCCTGACTCCGGCCGTTGCCGTTGCCGCAAGCCGGGCGAAGGTAAAAAATGCCCTCCCCTATCTTCTGATCTGCGCTTTTATTGCCAATGCAGCATCCTTTATCCTCCCTATCTCCAACCCGGCCAATCTGGTGATTTATGGAAAGGAAATGCCATCGTTAGGCGTGTGGTTCAGTACTTATCTGCTGCCGTCGCTGTTTTCGGTGGGAATCACTTTTCTCATGCTTTTCCTGACCCAGAGAAAACGACTCACCGGAACGATAGATTCCGATATTCAGGTTGAAACCTTACTTCCGGGAGGAAAGATGGCGCTGGCCGGAATTATTGTGACGACCCTGCTTTTACTCGCGTCTTCCGCCATGAATTGGGATCTCGGATTACCGACTGCGATTGCCGGGTTAGGCATTTCTATTTTTGTTTTAATCGCCGGACGCAAAAATCCGGTAGCATTTGCCCGGCATATTTCATGGTCTGTGCTCCCTTTGGTGGCGGGCTTGTTTGTCCTGGTAGAAGCAGTCCAGCAGACAGGCATTATCGATTCCCTGTCGCAGAAACTGGCAGAGCAAGCACATCATGCCACGGAAACGACTTCCTGGCTGGCCGGTCTGGCAGTGGCCTTCGGGAGTAACCTCATCAACAATCTGCCGGCCGGACTTATTGCCGGTTCGACGGTTTCTGCCATTCACCTGCCCGAAGCAGTAAGAAGCGCTATCCTCGTCGGGATTGATCTCGGTCCTAACCTTTCCGTTACGGGTTCACTGGCCACGATTTTATGGCTGAAGGAACTTAGAAAAAACGGTTACGATATGGGCGGATGGGCATTTTTGAAACTGGGAACAGTGGTGATGGTTCCTGCACTGATCGCCGCATTGCTGGTGTTGAAGGTTTAGGTTTCAAGATGATAATGGACCCCATGAGTCCATGGAGGTTTTGACACCCTGAATATATTTCAGGATACATCGGATTAAAATCGGAAATTTTTAAACTATGGATTCCCCGGATTTTCACAAATAATTGCGTTTATTTACAGGCAGTTAAAATTAATGCAAATCCGATTGTAACTGGTTTCTTTTCAGTAATAACGTGAATTCGACCGTATTGACATCATATTCAACCGATTATTTAACTCAAAATAAAAATCAGAATGATTCATACGGTATTTTGAATACCAATCATCATGATAGAGCGAATAAACGGTTCATGCTTCTGACAGGATTTTATCCTATCCTGTACTAAGCTATGCCTGCAGGACTTGGAACGAAATTAATCCGTTTCCGATTGAAAATAACCAAAACCGGTTATTGAGGATTACATAAAAGCTTTTCCTGATAAAGTAATAACCTATCATTTTGATGATCAGAACCTTTGATTCTATATTTGATAAGAGGAACTTCCGGCATCCGGCACCCTTCTTCCAGCCGCTTCATCCAGGTTCTTCTTCGGGTTCACGTTGATATCAGGTGATTCAATTCTGTTTGGCCATCAACTATTGAGTGGAAATCAAATAAAAAGCAGTGATTCAAAACCACTGCTTCCGTTGTATTTATTTTTTTATCCTTAAAACCCTAATAACCTCAATTTAAACTGGATAGCAAAATTATCCTTAAAATTTCCGGTGTTGTAATGGCCTACCCGGTAGAAGAAGCCGAGGTTAAACTGGGAAGAAAGGAAATTGTTCCATTCCAATCCGACTTCATTGTACAGGTGGTTCAGGGTTTCAAATTGGAACCGGTGGTCCTGAGGGTTTTTCATACTGCCTGTAATTCCACGATAAATGACATCAAAGCTTGAAACATTCTTACCAAAGCTTTTGAAATACCACGGCAGCCTGTGGGTCAGGTAGATGCCGGCAAATTTATCATTGTAATATTTACCGCCTTCCATCGTGGCAAATCCCAGATAAGACGTGAGGTTGAAGTTGAAGTTCCCCCTTCCGCTGGCCAGCCCATTCATGGTAAAGTTCTCCCAGATCGGCGCGTCACCAAACATCAGTCCTCCGTAGGCACGGATTCCGGTAACCCCTAATTTGGTTTTAAGGTTATGGCTGATCAATACATCAAGCCTGCTGAAGTTGAAATCACCGTCCCATGCTTTCAGCCCCTGTTCATAATTGAAGTAGAATTCCGGATAATTCTGTTCATAGGTGTATTTGCCTTCGGGTGTCATGATATTTTTGGAATTCGGGGAATATTTTAGGGTAAGTGTTGCAGAAGTGATGTCGAAACGTTTTCCCAGATCTTTGTAGCTGTAATCGAACAGGGCTTCTTCCTGCGATCTTTTGGCCGCTATGTTCAGGGTCAGGCCGTTGGTGATATCGTTTTCATAACTTACTTTAAAACCTTCATAACCATAGAAGATATTGTTGTTGATGGCTACTCCCGAATTCATGATCTGCATCCTGAAATTCCAGAGGTTTTCCGAGAACCGGCCTGCGGCATTTACATCATTAAAGTATTCAATCCTGAAAAATGAATTTTTCTCAAGGGTCGTTTTGAAATCGATCCCGCCCCCGAACTTGAATTTTTTATCGTAAATCCCGTAAGCAAAATAGGCATCCGGCGAAATATATTTATTAAACCTTTCATTAAGCTTAACGCCCAAACCAAGACGGACGTGTTCGTATTTGTTGTATCCGAATACTTTCGCCAGATCGAAATCCACCATACCCAGACGGAGCCTTCCTTTTAATAATCCGGCCAGGCCTTTCGCTTTCTGGTCCAGTTTGTAGACGCTGCTGAGGCTGTCGATTTTTACATAGGTATTAACCTCCCTTTCATTCAGTTTTTCGGTACGGTATTCATCCAACAGACGGCCGTCGGAATTTTTAACCTCAATGGTATAGCCTTTGAAATCTCTGATATTTTCTTCAATGGGTGTTTTAATATCAAAATAATCAGCGGTAGCATAGGCATAAGTTCCGAACTTCTTGCCCTTATCTTTTTTCCTTTCGGGTTTTTCACCTCTCAGGCTGATGTTCATATCCAGGACATTGCTGTTTACTTTCAGTTTGTAGTCTTCTTTCAGCAGGAACCATTTTTCATTTACAGGAACCCAGATGCTGGTGATGGTGCCTTCATTGGCTTCATTGCTTTCGCTCTCAATCTTTTTCAGGGCATAGGAAGCTTTGTCAATGTATAAGTATCCGTTAAACTTTTTACGGTCCCTTGCTTCCCGGTTACTGACCTGTCTGAACCGGATGACATAATTTTCACGGCCTTCGATCTCAAGGGAATCGGTAAGGAAAAACCGGTACAGGTTTCTGTTTTCTTCCTGTACTTCTTTAGGGATCTTGTTGCGGTTTGACCGGAAGGCCATCAGCTCATACAAAGGCTGCTTAAGCCCGGATACCCGGTTGTCTAGTATATTGATTTTCTCTCCATAGGTCTTTGAATACATTACCTCAGAAGCCCTTTCCCAGAGAAACATTTTGCTTTGGCCGGCCAACTGAGCCAGTTGCACAGACTGTAGCGAGTCTTTTTTATCTTTTGGCTTCATCGCCCTCTGCGGAAGTTTCTCCAGCGAATCGATTCTTTTTCTGATGTACTGATTATAGCTTTCGATGCTGTCCTGGTCCAGATCCATGGCTATTTTTTCATACGATTTGTAAGCATAGGACTCCAGGCTCTGCGGTGAATTCTGACTGTAATTGTCGTTTACTTTCTGTAAAATTTCCAGTGCTCTCGGGTCACTTTTATCAGATAAAACCACGCCTTCTATAGATTTTGTTTTGGGCTCCCTTCTCACCAGAAACACTTCGATCACCTGATCGGTAAGATAGCTTGCTTCTTTATATTCCGGTGCGGTTACCGTTACTTTTTTACAGTCTGATGTAAAATAGAGCATCCCGGAACTGTTGCTTTTACCCAGCACCGTGTGGTCACAGCTCACGGTAGCATTGGTAACAGGCAAATGAGTTTCGGCGTCTCTGATCATGATTTTCGACTGGGAAAAAAGAAAAGTTGAAAACAGCAGCAAGAATAACGGATAATATTTGTTCATAAAAAGCGGTGTATTAATTAAAATGAGGATAAGCACCTTTCATCGTCCTTATCCTCATCAATGTTTAGTAGGCTGGCAAAAAGAATGCCGATTAATCTGTTTTAAATAATGTATTTCTTGAGACCTTCCATAATTCCCTGCCAAAGCATATTGAAGAAGCTTCTTTCGGGATCCCTTTTTTTCTCGATCACCACATGCTCCGGCTCTCCTTTGGAATCGTCCTTTACAAACCAGTTGGCAATTTTCGTCAGGAGTTTACGCTCTTTTCCTTTTTTATTGAGAAGGTTGACGTACATATCATTGTATTTGAAATAGAATTTCCCGTTGATGCCTGCAGAGGTTCCGTAATAGTCGAATTTTAAATAATCAATCTGCCCGTCCAGTGTTACATTCAGATACGGTCGCACAAAGAGGTTTACGTTTTCAGCAGAGAGATTCCGGATATCGCCTTTGATGGTAAAACGGTCCGAACGGTCTTGGACATCGAATCTCCAGTTCACTTTCGTATCCGCCGTTCCGAAGAAATCAAACTGGGCATCGGTATTGATCACGGTCGGACGGCCTTTGATTTTCGCGTTGTTTACATTGGCGATCTGTGCATTGAATTTATTAAAGGTGATTTTCCCGGGGATATTGCTGTTCTCCGCATTTTCTTCATACGTCAGCTCGGAGTTTCTGAGGTTGATATTTTTGATGAAGAGCGGCACCTTTACATCCCTGAGTTTTTTGCTGAAGAAATAACGGATGGCATTATCGTCAGGCGGTGCCAGATCATGGTAAATGTTGCAGTTCAGACGGTCGATATCGATTCTGCCGAGGTCGATCACGGTATTTCTTTCAAAGGATGACTGATGGTCTTCTATCCGAACTTTTCCAACAGTGATGTTGTAAAGATCGGTTTCTTTGGCAATTACTCGGCTGAACGCTTTACGGGAATATTTCGGGGTAAAACGCAGATCCGACATTTCCGTCTTTTTTCCAGAATTCGTTAGTCCGGCTACTGAAAAGGTATAATATTTTCCGGCATCGAGATAAATCTTTTTCGCTTTGATATCCCTTTTCCGAACGGTAAACGGAATGCTGTGCTCCAGAACTTTCTGATCGCTGTAGATCCCCTCCAGTTTAACATCAAATGATCCTACCGACATTTTATTCTTATTCTGAACGGTTTGGGAAAGCTTTCCGTCCGTTAAGTGAATAAAACCGATTTTTGCAGCAAAGTCGGGAGGTGTTACTTTTTTCTTTCGGGCCGGCGATTTTTTTGCAGGGGAACTGACGCCAATGTCCGGACGGTCGATAACAATTCCGGAAAAATCGATGTTCAGCTTCTGGCCGATGTAGCGGCTTTTATTCTTCAGCAACCTGATCTGACGGGCTGATGCGGTGAATACGTCCTTTGAAACATTCTTCTGTAAAGCCAGCATCCTGAAACCGTCGATGATGATATCGGAATTTCTGGAGGTAATCTTTTCTACCCTGATGGCCTGTGCGGGATCGGATTTAAAATAGATATTTTCAGCTTCGATATCATGGTTGGTAAAACGGAAAGGGATTTTTTCCTTCACGGTATTTTTATCAAAAACAATATCATTAAGCTTAAAATTAAAATGCTCGACCGAAGCTGTTTTTTCCCGGTCCTGCTGAAGGACGGTGATTTTGCCGTTCCGGAAGAAAATATTTTTCATCCCGATTTTCATTTCGATCTCCTTTGGGTTTTTATTTTTTTCCACGGTTTGCTTTCCGGTAGAAGTTACTTTAAGGTCGGGTTCCGAAAAGAATACTTTGGAAACAATCAGCGAGTCCTGACTGATATTAAAATCATCAGCGGTGAATTCCCTGGCGGAGAAATCAAAAATATTTTTAGAATTATAGTTCCGGGGATCCTGAATGGGCTTCAGCCTGAAAGCCGTCAATTTAAGTGAATTTTTCGATGCCCTTACCTTTTCCGAATGGATTTCATAAAATTCATTAACCCCGATTTTAATATTCGATCCATCGATTTCAGGATTTTTAAATGCAATCGGTATCTTCGCACCGTTGCTGCTCTGGGTAATGTTTTTCAGGCTGATCCTGATATTTTCCCCTTTGAAAACCGGTTTACCGCCGGCATCTTCCACGTCTGCCGTTACATTTTTAATGGCAAGGTCATTTAAGCTGATATCCAGTTTTTTCTTTTCCTTTTTCTCTTTCTTATCAGGAACGGCTGTCTTTATTTTAATGTTTCCGTCCGAAACCAAAAGCTGATCGGCGTGATACGATTTTTTAAACAAAGCCTTCATAATCCCCAAGTCAGTGATTTTCACCTGCCCTGCATTCCCCTGAATCTGGGTAATCTTCTTGTTTTTCGGATCTTTCGTTGAAATTTTCAACTGGTTGACCGTAATATCCCCGGACATGAGACTGAGTTTAAAACCTGAGATTTTAACGGTATACGGCGTTTTATCATTCACCAGATCCGGCAGTTTACGCTGCAGGTAAAATTCGAGGGCGAAGGGAAAAGCCACTGCCAGCACAATAATAACGGCAATTGTGTAAATCAGCCATTTACGGCGCCGGGATTGAAGAGGTAAAGATTTATCATTCATCAGTAAAAGTTCTATCTCGGGATAAACAAAACATATTCCAAGTTGTTAAATAAAGTGATCCCGAAGTAGAATCCGGATAAAAAGGCTGGAAGAGGGATGCCGGATGCCGGAGGTTTCTCCCGTTAAAATAGGATTAAGTTTCCTGATGATTAACCGCATCTTTTATCATCCTGCCAAAATTCATTCTATTTAAAATCCCGACTGAATGATCCTTAATTCCGTTTGAATCAATCAAATATCTGAATATAAGCTAAATACAGTCGAATTCATGTTAAATAAGACCTTTTACATCAGATTAAAATTCCCGGAATTTTAGAAAAGATAAAGGCCGTCCGCACGGACAGCCTTATTGATTGATTTATTCGTCAGATCCCTCATGATCGATCCATGATCTCTTGTAGGCATGTATCAATATGAAATTTTTGCGAATTAAAGTTTAAAAAAGAAAAATGCCACGGCAGCCCATGATTTCCTGATGCCGCTGGCATAGCCTAATGTACTGTGGCTGCTGTTTTCCACGGTTCCGTTGTCTTTGACATAGCCTAAAGTACTGTGGCTGCTGTTTTCTACGGTTCCGTCGCTCTTAACGTAGCCTACGGTAGAACCGCTTCTGTTCTCAATGGTTCCGTCGCTTTTGATACGGCCGATGGTGCTGTGGCTTTTATCTTCAATGGTGCCGTCGCTTTTGATATAACCAACCGTAGAATGGCTGCTGTTTTCGATGGTACCGTCTGATTTGATATAGCCTGCCGTATTGCGGCTTCCCGATTCAATGGTCTGGGCTGTTGCGAAAGAAACGCCGGCCAAAACCGCAGCGAAGGTTACTAGTTTTTTCATAAAATTTATATTAATTAAAATTAAGTTCGTTTTCAGTTACAAAACGGGCACTGATTTTTACAGGTTCTCCTGCAGGAGCCAGTGTGCGGAGATCTTCATCATTTTCTACTCCTGTTAAAAAATCTTCCTCCGAGGCGGCAGTACCGAAAATAATCCAGGGTTTCCCGAAACCGGTTGCCATATAATAAACCGAAATATCGGATGCCCCGGACTCCGAATAAAAAATATCGCCTTCGGGATAGCCGTGAAACTCACCGACCAGTTCCAATTCTCCTGTGTTGTTTTGCCTTCCGATCATTTCCAGAAGCCTCAGTCTCGAAGCTGATTCGGTTTCCCGGCATTTGTCTTCCTGCGTCTGAGAGGCATTATTAAAATCGGACCGGACCGTACGCAATATAAAATACCGGCTCCTGTCGCAGGGCATTCCGTATATGCTGAAAATGTAGTGTTCGCTTGCCATCCGGATTAAATAATGTATTATCTCTCAGTAAACCGACCTCCGTTCAATTATGCCGATTTTTAAAAAGTCCTGATATCCAAAGATACATTTTCTTCTTCTTTTGTCACCAATGTGCATTTGAAAATTCTTTCAGAAGCCTTGTCTGTAAAGGATTATTCTTTAAAATCAGGCTGATTCAAATGTAATATCGTGAATTACAAGATCCTTATTCCGGTTTATAAATGATTAATCCAGATTTAATTTATCCACTCCAAGGTTTCGCATATTTCAGCCTTTTAATCAGCTGCGTAGTATGATACCCTTCGAGCGAGGAACCTGCAACCGTACCGGCTTTTTCAAAATCAAAAATGCCCTGACCGGCATCCCAGATTTCACCGGGGAAATAGAGATCCGTGATCTCGCCGACTATCAGCAGGGTGTTGTTGACTCGGACCGGAACAATTTCCTTTAAACTCAAACCTATCCGGATACGCGATTCCTGCACAAAAGGCGCCGGAAAACCATCTTTATAATCGACTTTCAGCCCGGCAGCATCGAATTCCGATTCCTCCCTTCCATATCGTGCTGATGTCTGATGTGCTTTCTCAAAGATCTCCGTGTGAACATGATTGATGGTGTAAAAGCCGGTTTCTTTTATGTTTTCAAGCGTATGGCGGTCAACGGAATCCGGACGGGAAATAAAGCCCATCAAAGCAGGATCGGCACCGATATGCATCACCGAATTAAAAATGGCCAGGTTGGTTTGCCCGGATGTATTGACGGTTCCGATCAGGTTAAGGCTTTTAAAGCCGCTCAGTGAATTTACAAGCGCTGTTCTTGTCCTTTTCTCCAGACCGGCTATATGTTGATTGGTAAAATGGGTTAACATGAGTAAATGCAATTTAAATTTTAAATTAATTAAATGAAGATATCATTCTTCTGAGACCTCAGCCGTTTAAAGCAAAGCTTTTTTCTTTGACCGTTTAAAAACAATATTGACCAAAATAAACAGAGCCGTCACAATAGCTGAAACATACACCGTCTGATTGGAATATCGGTTGGCCACCGCGATGGCGATCAACGCCCAGACCGCTACAAGACCAAAGGCGCTCATGTTCTTTTTCCAGATCATATACAGATGAATGGCAGCCGCTATGATAAACATCAGGACCGTCCAGCCGGTCTCCGGAATGCCGAATCCCGACCACTGTATCTTTTTCAGATAAGCTGCAACATCCGCAATTAATGCCACCGATACCCATCCCGAATAAATGTAGAAAGGCAGTCTCAGGAAAACGGTTGTTTTGAAATCCCGGGATCCGATCATATCGCGGTTGTTCCCTATAATTTTCAACAGGGAAACCAACAGCAGAATCATAATCGGAATCGTGATCAGAGTATATTCATGCAGCCACGTAAAAATCCAGAGGCTGTTGGCCACACATGAAACCGCAAACCACCATCCGGTATGTAACACCGTTTTTTCTTTGGCTTCCGTTTGTCTGATAAACGGACCGTAATAAATGACAAATCCCAACAGGCCGAGATAAATCAAGCCCCAGATGGAAAAAGCATATCCGGCCGGGGTAAACAGGTTCTGGTATTTTGCAGAAATGCTCGCCATCGTTTCATTGTTGATCAATCCGGTATTTGAAAGGTAGTTGACGCAGATGGTTGCCATCAGTACCAAGATATTTAAAATCTGGAAACGTTTTGCCATAGCTTAATTTTTTTTAATCCTTATTCTACCGTTAAATTAATCAATTTTTCTGAAGCCCGAAAATGTGATAAAGAAAATAACGAGGGTTTATTTTAGTGAATGTCGAAGGTATATTTTTTGAATATATTTTTTCCGTGTGGTGTATTTCCATAAAGATGATTATCATTCTGCGAAGGCCGAAAAATTTTTAATTCCTACTTTATTTAATGAAAGAATAAACCATCCTATCAGAATAATTTAAAACCTGAAATATCAATGAAATCAATTTTTGTCACACTCCTCTTCACACTTTTTTCAGTAAGTGTTTCTGCACAGAATAAAACTTTTCAGCTGTCGACCCATATTCTTGATGTATCCAAAGGTATGCCCGCGGCGGGTGTCAGCATCAGACTGGAAAAATACAATGAACCATCGAAGCTCTGGACCTTTGTGGATGAAAAGAAGACGGATTCAAACGGCAGGATCCCGGATTTCTTACCTGCAGAAAAAGGAAATGCCAATACGGGAATTTTCAGATTAATCTATTATACGAACGATTATTTCAAAAGAGACAAAATAGAAAGCTTTTACCCATTCATCGAGGTCGTTTTTGAAATAAAAGACCAGAATCATTATCATGTTCCCATCACCCTTTCGGCTTACGGCTATTCTACGTATCGGGGAAGCTAAAATCCCGTGATTAAGGTTTGATTTTTATTCAATCTAAAAATATGAGCGATGCTAAGCAATATTATCTGATCTCCGTTTTTCAGATGACGCGAAATAAAAATTGTGCAACAACCTGACGGGTTTTCAAAACCCGTCAGGTTTATATATCCATACGAATTACCGACTGAAAGCGGCTCTTTTGAAAACATATCAAGAATACTTTTAAAAGCAAAAGGGTATAAAAAAAAAAAAGCTCCTTAAAAAAGAAGCTTTTCTGTGACCCCGGAGGGATTCGAACCCCCAACCGTTGGAGCCGAAATCCAATATTCTATCCAGTTGAACTACGGAGCCATTTTATAAATGATAATTGATAAATTATAAATGATGTCATCACTCATTAATCATCATCGATCAATTATATTTTAGAACGTAATCTTCACCCCTCCCAAAACCTGGGCACCGAGAACCTTGTATCCTTTGTACGTCTGGTATTTGGAGCTTAGAAGATTATTTCCGAGTGCAAAAATACTAAAATTTTTGTGAACTTTATACTCTGCAGACAAATTTATATCGGCATACCCCCCAACTTTGTCGTTGGTATCCTCGGTAGACCGGTACATCATCGGACTGCCAACTCCCTCAATCATAAAGGAATTCGTCGTTCTGTCGCTGGCAAAAAGCCCCTTGAAACCGAGTAATAATTTTTTATCCAACATCGTGTATTTTGCACCGATTGTAGCTGTCAGCAACGGAACATTGTAGATATTTTCGTAATTTTTAAGGTCGAACTTGGTAAATTTCACCTCTCCGTCCAGGATTAAATTGGCTAAAGGGAAATATTGTAAGCTTCCCTTGATATCGCTTACATTTCCGTCATCGTAGATTGCCGAAAAAGTATTGGCATAGTCGTAAGCCGAGCGGTTGAGGGTATAATTGTTGTCGAAAAGGCTGTTGCCTTTAAAGAACATAATGTCTCTCATCTTTCCATAGCCTGCCGCAACATCATACTTGAATGTTTCATCGATATCCCCTCTTAACCCTACATAAAAGTGATATTTTGTTTCCGTTGGTCTAAGATACTGGTCGGATAGCAGAAACGGGTTCTGCTGCAGCAAATCGGCGTAGGTATTGATCTTCAGGCCTCCGTCTACCCCACCGTAAAATTTGAACTCCTCAGCCGCTGCAAACTGGAACTCCGCTTCCGGGAACCAGTAAGCTTTGTTGTTCTTCATCTGCTCTGCCATCAGGTCATTGTTGTTCTTGCTGTTCAGGAACGAAAACTGGGAACCTAAACGTAAATACGAATCCCCCTTACGGAAAGTCACTTTCGGATTCAGATTGGTATTGAAAAAATTTGAGTTGTTCTTATCGCGGATCGTAAACTCACTTTTTACGGTTTCCAGTCCTATGCCCAGGTCAGCATTCAGGTCGATGCCCGATTTCCCTATTTCTACCCCATGCTTCGAGAAATTAGCCAGTATGGAAGCCTGGTTCTCCTGTGCGTCGAAATGGTCTTTCAGGAAGGAAGATTTTACCCGTACGTCGTTTAAAATTTCATTCGAGTAGAAATCGTAGTATCCGTTTACCTTGAACTGGTTTACCCGCTGGTCCAGATCCACATCGCCCGGATTTAAAGCATAAATCCCGTAGTAGTTGTAGCTGTTCAGCCCGTATTCCGCGTTCAGATTGAATTTGCCTTTATCGCCGTAGGAATTCAGGTAAGCTCCCAAAGTTGTCGAGCTCTGTTTGGAATCCCAGTCGTATTCTTTTTTCAGACCCTGGGTCGAAAGGAAATGGGCATCAATGCCGACTTCAATTTTGTTTTCCAGTGTTTTCGAAATGTTGGCGTCGCCCAGGATTTTCCCGTAATTTCCCATTCCGAACTGGAGGTAGTTGTTCTGCGCGGAGCCATCAAACTTAGGCGTCACGTCCTGCCCCTGGATGGTAGAGGTCTTGAAATCCGAAACGGCAGGTACATCGGTAATGGTATATTGTACCGGATTCTGTGATTTCTCTTCCGGCGGATAATTCTTGATCGTTTCTACCGAAGTTTTCTTTTTTTCGATCTTCCTTACCTCCGGCTCCCTTTTTTTATTGAGGATCAGCTTTTCTTCTTTGATCTGGGAAAACGCCACCGACGAAATTCCTACCAATAACAGGGATAATATTTGAATTCTTTTGTTCATTTTTTTATAGGTATTAATGTATAATGTCGGATGTATCATGTATTGCTACATTTTACTTTTTACATTCTACGCTGTACATTCTATACTTTTACTTTTTAATCTGCTTTTTAACGTCCTTCGCTTCCGCCACGATCTCCGGGAAATCTTTATAATTCTCGATGATCTGGTCGCAGGTATAACTGGCCTGGTAATTGTCTTTCAGGCCGATGTAGTTTTTCGCCATCAGCACCAGGGCTTTTGCCCCCCAGAATTCTTCGGACGCATAATTGTTGGCCAGCTTAAAGATGGTTTCATTGGATGATTTGTACGCTTTGCCTTTATTCTGATAATAGGCTTTTGCATAAAGCGATTCCGCTGCTACCGATGTATTGGAAGACTTCTCAAGCACCGCGTAAGCCGACTGTGCATCTTTATCTTTCCCTGAATTCATCAGGCTCCGGGCTTTGATGACCTTAGCCGTTTCAATTACCGCCGATGAGTTTTTGCTATTGGCAATCACGGCATCTGCCAGTTTTTCTGCCTGGTTGAAATTCTTTTCATCCGCGTAGATCTTCATCAGTTCTACGTTCGCATAGTTTTTAATGTTAATATCAGATGAACTGATAAGGTTTTCAAGATACTTTTTGGCTTCCTGCTTATCATCCTGAGCGATGTAGATCTGCGCCAGACGGGTCTGGGCATCATCCTGGTAATCGTTCGGGACCCCGGCTACCTCCTGCAGAACCAGCAGGGATTTTGTGGTATTCTTGGTCTGGTAATAGCTTTCCCCCAATTCGTATTTTGCCTGGTAAAGCCCTTCTCCGGTAGGATTCTGGGTTAAATATTTTTCATAGTAGGAAATGGCATTTTTGTAATCTTTCTTCGTGAAAAGCTGTTTGGCGGTAGACAGGTTGATCTCATCGATTTCCGAAGCATCGATATTCACGCCCGCATTCCGGGCAAAGGTTTCATAACCTGAAACGTCCCCGTTTTTCGTAAAAATAGGTTTCGCTGCCTGAACAATTTTCTCTGCGTAAGCCGTATTCTTATACTGCTCTGCAAGCGATCTCAGTTCAGATAGTGCTTTATCGCTCTGGTTCTGGTCGATGTAATTCTGTGCCCTGTAGATGGACGCATTGGCAACCAGATCCTTATCGGAAGAAGTTTTGATGACTTTATTGAAATAGTCATTGGCATTGCTGAAATCGTCCTGTGCCGCATACGCCGTTCCGATTTCATACTGCGCATCGTCGTAATAATCCGAATCCGGATATCTGGACAACAGGTTTTTCAGGTTGGTGATTTTTGCCTGGGTATCCCCTTTGAAACCTAAAGCCATTGCTTTCTGGTACAGGGTATAATCGGTGGCATCTTCATTTTTATCGTAGATGGCAATTGCTTCATTCAGGTTGTTGTTGGCATAATTGATATCGGCCAGACGGAGTTCCGCATCATTCCTGAATTCAGGTTTCGGATTGGCTAAATACTGCCTGAAATACTTTTCGGCTTCATCGAATTTTTTAGACTTAAAATAAGCATAGCCGAGATCGTACGGCAGCTGCTGCTTTTCAGGGAAATTTTCGTTAAGCAGCTTTTCGTACCGGGCAATCGCCGAAGGATAATTTCCTTTCTGGTAATACACCTGCCCCAGCCAGTACAGTGCCCGGTTGTTGAATTCCTTATTGATATTAAAACCTAAGCTTCTTAAGAGATACTGTTCCGCCTGGTCGTAATTGCCTTTATTGAATTCTTCCGTCCCCAGCAGGTAAGAGACCTCCTGATCGATCTTGTTGATTTCCGGTGTGGAATTCTGCAGCCTGTCGATGGCATTCAGGGTTTCCTTGTAATTTCCGGAATATAAATAGGATTTGATAAGAAGCGACTGCATTTCAGAAGCATTGGCTCCGTTCCTGTTTTCGTTGATATAATTCTGGATCACCGTCGAAGCACTTTCAAACGGATTCCCGATATCGTAACTCAGTTTGGCATACTGTTCATGGGCCAGCTTTTTTACATTCTTGTCATAATTCATCTGATAAGCCGAACGGAACGCCGATAAAGCTTCCTGTTTCTTCCCTACTGCCAGGTAAGCATTCCCCAGCTGGTAATAAGCATTCTGGGCCAGTGCCGAATTGCTGTTGAGCAACTGGTTGTAGTAAGAAACCGCTTCGTCATATTTTTTAAGCTGTGCAGCCACAAATCCCATCTCATAAAGATCATTCTCCGACGGGTTCTGCTGGACGCTCAGATAATCCTTCAGGTTCGGGTAAGCCGAAGGATAATCATTCTTCATGAAATAACTTTCCCCGATGATCTTGTGGACTTCCGCTTTGTAAGCCTCCGAAATATCTTCGTTCAGGAGCGCCGTTCCTTCGGTAATGGCCTTATCGTAATCCTTGTCATTGTAGTACATCTGCACATAATAAGGACGGACCAGTTTCGAATATTTCGCTTCTTCCTTTACGGAATCGAAATACCGGAAAGCTTTATCATTCTGTCGGTTTGAATAATAGAGGTGGCCCAGCATATAAGCAATATCCCCTCTTTGCGACTGGTCTGCCGTTTTGTAGACTTCCTCCAGGGCATCGGTCGCCCCCTTGGAATCGCCCATCATAAATTTGGCATACCCCAGTTTCAGGATGTACTGGGTATTTTCTTCTTTTGAAAGCTGGTACTGGTTGACCATTTTCAGGGTTTCCAATGCCTTTTCGAAATCTTTTTTAGCCAGATAGTAATCCGCCAGCGGTAAGCTTGCCTGGGCAAAATAAGCTGAATTCGGGTATTCTTTCATAAAAGCGGCCAGTCCCTCTTCCGAATGGTTTTTCTGCAGGATCACGCCGATCACATTGTCAAAAAACTGCGCCGCCTCCTTTCTGGAACGCGAAAGATGCTCGTTGTAAAAATACTGTCGGGCATATTCGTACTGGGAAGCGTTGTATATTTTGGTCTGGTAAAGGTTTTCAGCTAAATTGAACCGGTAATTGTCTTTTTGGGTAAAGTACTGAGACTGTTGCGCATCGGAGACCCCGAAATACATGACAGCAGCCGCTAAAAGTATTTTTTTAGATTTCATTAATTTTAAATTTTAACATGGAAAAGCCTGATGTTCAGGTTCAAATATTTAAAATTACGGGAATTTTTATCCACAATTTATCAACGAAAATATTGAAAAGAAATTGTATAAACAAGCCTTTTAACACATTGTTAATAACTGTATATTTTTTTAAGACTTCTTAACTTTTTGGGGAAAGAAACCTTAAGAAAATAAAAATTATTTCCGGGAAATAATTACATTTGCTTTTCTTGAATCAAATATAGAATTGAATGAATCAACTTTTTAGAAGGAAAAACTATTCAGAAACCGATACATCCACGCATTTGCTGAGGGTGCTGGGCGTCTGGGACATCGTATTTTTTGGTATTGCGGCAATTATAGGGGCAGGAAGTTTCAGCAGCTTGGGAGAAGCCGTGTTCAGAGGAGGTCCCGGCGTGATCCTGCTATATTTGATCTGTGGTTTTGCCTGCGGGTTTACGGCCCTTTGTTACGCTGAATTTGCGAGCAGGATCCCGACGGCAGGTTCTGCCTATACGTATGCCTATGCCAGCTTCGGGGAACTCATTGCCTGGATTATCGGCTGGGCCCTGATCATGGAATATTCTTTCGGAAATATTTACGTAGCCTTTTCCTGGTCCGATTATTTTACCAGCTTCCTCCACCGCCTGGGCATGCATATCCCGGATTACCTGACCTGCAGCTACACTGAAGCGAAAAAAGCCTTTATGAATGGTTCCGAAAATAAAGAACTGATCAATGCATGGACAAATGCCCCACTGATCGGGAGCCTCAAATTCATTGTGGATATTCCGGCTCTGGTAATCAACGGACTGATTACCTGGCTGTGTTATATAGGGGTGAAAGAAAGCAAGAATTTCAACAATGTGCTGGTGATCCTTAAACTGGCCGTGATTATTCTGGTGATCCTGGTGGGATTCGCTTATATCAATACCGATAACTGGACCCCGGTAAATCCGGAAACCCACGTTTCATCGTTCATGCCAAATGGTTTTGCAGGCGTGATGAGTGCAGTTTCCGGCGTATTCTTTGCTTATATCGGCTTTGATGCACTGAGCGTGCTTTCGGAAGAAACCAAAGATCCACAGAAAACACTGCCGAAAGGAATGATCATTTCCCTGGTACTGTGTACCGTTATTTATATTGCCCTCACCCTGGTACTGACCGGAATGGTGGATTACCGAAAATTCGACGGGGTTGGAGATCCGCTTTCCTTTATTTTTGAAAAATCAAACACCAATGTCGCCTGGATGGAGCTGGTGGTCTCTTTTGTCGCCATTGTCGCCATTACTACGGTTCTCCTGGTTTTCCAGATGGGGCAGCCGAGAATCTGGTATGCCATGAGCCGCGACGGACTGATGCCACAGAAATTCCAGGATGTGCATCCGAAATATAAGACCCCGGCTTTCGCTACGGTGGTTACCGGAATTGTAGTAGGGATTCCGATCCTGTTTACCGATAAAAGCTTCATTCTGGACTTTACGAGCATCGGGACGATTTTCGCCTTCGTGCTGGTCTGTGCAGGGGTTCTGATGCTGCCGCCCAAAGAAAAGATCAAAGGCCGGTTTCATCTTCCCTACATCAACGGTAAATTGATTTTCCCCATGATCTTCATCGGAGGACTCGTCTTCTTCTACTTCTGGCAGCCTGATTTCTTCCATACGCTGATGGACTGGAAAGATCCGAAAGAAGGTGAATTCAGGGCTTCTATTTTCTTTTTTATCCTGATCAACATCGTTCTGTCTGCCGTGGCATTCATTAAAAACCTGTCACTGATCCCTCTGATCGGGTTAAGCTCATGCCTCTATCTTTTAACGGGAATGAGCCATGACAACTGGTTCTGGTTTGGACTGTGGTTTGCAGTAGGTCTGGTAATCTATTTCTGCTACGGATACCGGAACAGCAAGCTGAGAAATGCTTAATTTCAATGAAATACCTCTGGCTTTGCCTGCTGCTGTTTTTAATCAGTTGTAAGAAAACGGATGGACTTATTTCCGAAAGTAATCCTACAGGAAAAAAATTGGAGTATAAGGAGTTTTTAGAAACCATTGGTAAGAAAGATAGAAGACAAAAGAGCACTTATCTTTTCAGATTTATCAATAACGATGTTCCTCAATACTGGCATGGCACAACCTGGTCATTTGCAGGAACATCACGGTAACCCCGGAAAGGAAGCATAGCCTGCAGCTATTTTGTAACCAATACGCTGTCCGATTACGGTTTTGGCCTCAACCGGACATTTCTTGCCCAGCAAGCGTCTTCGGTGATGATTACAAAGCTGTGTACGGACATTCGGTATTTTACCAAAAGACAGGATCTGGAAAAATATATTTTAGGAAAAAAGAAAAATCAGGTATATATTGTCGGGCTGGATTTCCATACCCGCCAAAATAAGGACACTTATTTTATTCATTCCAATTACATCCACAATGAAGGGGTAATTAAGGAGCCGACTAAAAATTCAAAGGCATTGAATGCTTCTAAGACGTTTATGATTGGAACTTTAAATTACAGATAATCATGGCTGAAAGAATAAAAACATTTAAGGAATTTTATCAGTTTTATTTAACTGAGCATAGTAAAACAGGAACCCGGGTGCTGCATTTTATCGGAACCCTGCTGGTCTTTTTTGTGATCGGATATGTGATTGTCTCAGGAAAAGAACGCTTCCTCTGGTATGTGCCGATCTTCGGCTACGGATTTGCCTGGTTCAGCCATGCGGTTGTTGAAAAGAACAAACCCGCCACTTTCAGATATCCGCTATGGTCGCTGATTTCGGATTTCCGCCTGTTCTTTGAGCTGCTGATCGGGAAACAGAAATTCCGGGGAATTACAACACCTAAAGATTCTGAGTAAATCATTGGCAGGAAGATGGGTGCTGGAAGATGGAAGTTTCCTTTTGTCAAAATTGATTACCAGGTGTCTACTGATCCATCATTAAATAACGTAAACTCGAAGAAGAAACGGAGTTAGCAGGCTGGAAGAGGGATGACGGATGCCGGAAGTCTCTCCTGTTAAAAATAGATTCGGAGGTCTTGATCATCAAACTAAGCTGTATCAGGAGAAATTTTATTAAATACCGAATAACAGCCTAAAAACAAGGTCTGATTTATATTGTTTTAAAATCCTGAAGGGACGGCTTATTACCTCGAGGAATTCTGTTCATCATCCTGACCGGATCAGCCTTAATTTATTTTTGAATTGAATAAATGTCTGAATATGGTATTAAAATGGCCGAATTCACGTTAAATAATATTGAATTTTAAATTAACCAATAAAAAGTTTCGGCGGGTTTGCCTGCAAACCCGCCGAAACTTTTTATTAAATATCCATGATCATTTACCAATCCTCATTAATATTAAAATATTTCCCTTTCTATAATCATTAGCTAAATTTAGATTCTCCCATCATCCCGCTTCCAGCTTCCGCCATCCAGCCTGTTGTTATTTAAACTTCATCTTAAAACTGTACTTCAGCATATTCATGAATCCGGGTTCGATGATATCGATACCCAGTCCGAAATTGCTGTCGGCAATCGTATGATGGTCGGCCCTGAACTTCTCGAATGCCTCCTGCGGGATTTCCAGATTGACCAGTGGCTTACATTCAATATTCACCGTTGCTCCGTTTTTAGTCACTTTCTTACGGCTTGAAAAATCAAAGTACGGATTATGTATGGTGCTTTCCTGGGTGGTATATTTCTCTTCGGTATCGATTTTCTGATCCGTATAAAGGTTGATCTCATACTTTTCGCTGTCGAAATTATGCCAGAAGGGAAGATCTTTGTGAATAAAATCCCTCGCACCGGATTTTATGACATTCCGGTCAAAATACATCAGGAAGCGGTTTCCTTTCGGATCGGTGTAATACGGATTATGGACGGAGGCCTTATACTGTACTGTAAATTCATTTAATTTCCTGTCGTCGCTTACCATTTCAATAGCTGCATCCGTAAAGATATTCCGGACGTCGGTGCCGTTGCGGTCGCCGGAGTAATTCAGGCTGTAGAACAGGAAATTGTTCCAGCTGTCGATGACCTCCCGCTTATTGGTATTTTTGAAATACCGCCTCATCGCGTTGGCCCTGTTGCCTTTATAAGTCGTGGTAAGAACCAGTTTCCCGGTTTTATCCTGTACGTTGAAATCCACTTTTTCATCGATGCAGAAATACGGATATCGGTAAGGCTTTCTCTGTTTCAGTTCCTGGTCAGGCTTTACTTCAAGGTAATGCATAAAGTAGATAAACCCGCGGTTTTCCAGCAGCCCGAACTCATCCCGTACCGTTGCGTCAATGAAATATTCTTCCCCTTTATGGTTAATCTTTACAATCGCGTGGTTGAAGGTCAGCAGTGACGGCAGATAATATTTGATATAAAAATCAGTATGAAAGTTGACCAGCACGATAGAGGAATCCACGCCGATGTAATCCAGGATCACTTTCAGCAGAACGGATTTGGCCTTACAGTCGCCCTGCTTGTTTTCATAGGTAACAGCCGGTTCCTGCGGCTTATGGCCGTTCATTTCATTAGCATTGAAAATGTAGTAAATGTTATTCTGTACGTATTCAATGGCAAACCGGATCTTTTCCTCCTGATCTGTTATGGCATCCAGCTTTTCTACGACATTAGGCGCAAAATCCTGCAAAGAGGCCTGACCGGATATTTCGCCGTAAATCGGCGCTATGTAGTTGGAAAGCTCTTTCCAGCTGCTGTCCGTTGCAAAGTCGATGTACGGAAAGATCTCGCGGCTGGCGTCGACGGGATTGATGTAGTTTTCCAGTTTAAAGACAAATGCTTCCCCTTTATTCAGGTAATGAATTTCCGGATCCAGCACGTTCCCCGCTTCATCACGGAAGAATGTTTTTTTACAGGCAATCCTCTGTTGGCGGTCGTTGATAAAGGTAAAGGTATAGTTTCCGTAAGCCCAATAGCTATCCGGACTTACCCAGACGTATTTTGCAAATTCCTTTCGTAGGAAATCACGCTCGGTAAACTCCTTCACCCTGGAATCTTCCATGATCAGGATATCGTTAAGCCGGAGGTCTTTTATGGTGATGTTGATTTTTTTGTTGCTGCTCAGGATTCCGCCGCTGCTTTGGCTCTCACTGTCGAGGACCTTAATTTTGGTGTCGGGGATCTTATCAATCAGAACTCCGTCCCGCACTACGCTGATGCGGTGGATATGGTAGATTTCATTTTCTTCCACGATGATATCGGAGACGGATGCCCTTTCCAGATTAGCCGGCTCATTGAGGGTATAGGCCATGCAGACATACTCACTGTTTTCGGTATTGTCGGAGCGGTATTTTTTATCTAAAAAGTAGCAGAAATCTTTTCCCTGATCAATCTGGTGTTTGGCAAACTCAGACTCCCTGATCCGTTCCAGAAGTTCGTGATCCTCTATATTTCCTGCCCATGCTTCCGTTTTTCCGATCCTGTAATTTTCAATTTCAAGTTGATTATCCATATTCTTATTGCTGATTGTACAATTTGGTTTTTTAAAAAGAAAAATCAAATTAGGGATTTAATGGTAAAAAAACAAGAGTAAAAAATTGAAGAAATTTCCTTAACGGTTTGGATGCCGGATGCGGGAAGTTTTTCTCTTGCGATCTAATACTAACAGGAATTTAATTGTCAAACCGTATTGTTTGCTATTCCGTTTTAACGAACCTTATTTAACGTGAATTCGACCGTATTGACATCATATTCAATCGATTATTTAGAGCCTGTTTAAATTTACCTTTTATATTTTAACATTAAGAATTTAAGGCATTTTAGCTTAAAAAATCAATATGTCGGTTGCCCGGCAATATTCAATTAAGTCAATTGAAATCATCGTATTAAAGTGAAGAATAAACAAAGTTTATTTAATTCAGAAAATTAAGAGAAATGACGGAAAGTTTGATGAATTAAAATTTTAAACAGGCTCTTAAATCAAACATAAAAATTAGAATGATTCAGTCGGGATTTTGGATACCACTCATCCTGGCAGAACCAATAAACGGTTTACGCTTCTGACAGGCTTTATCCTATCCTTTACCAAGCCGTCGCTTCAGACTTTAATACGGTATTGATTCGTCTCTGATTGAAAATAACCAGAACCGGTTATTAGGATTAAATAAAAACTCCTCTGATAAAGTGGTAACCTCAATTTGATGATCAGGACCTTTGATCCTTTATTTGACAAGAGAAACTTCCGGCATCCGGCATCCCTCTTCCAGCCGCTTAATCCATGTTCTTCTTCGGGTTCACGTTATTAAAATACATATACATTCTCTTTTCTCTCCTACTTAATTTAACCCATTAAAAATAAATTAATTGAATCAAATCCCATGATTTGCTAAAGAATCATCTCTTTACAAAAAATCCTTTCCGGCATGCCGGAAAGGATCAGTTCGTTCTTTAAAAACAATCATTTCCCTATTGTTTTATGGGATATCATTCTTTTTTATCATAATCATCCGATGATCTCCAAGTCGGTTTTATCACCGAAGCAATTTAGAGATCTTTTTTCTTTGCGGGATCCGTTGCCGGCACATATTCGTCCATTTTCTGGGTCGCCGCCATGGAAACCACCAGGTCATTCAGCATGGTACTGGCCGCGGTAGGCGAATTGGGAAGAAGCACGAGATTGCTCCGGTTGTTTCCGCCAATGGAACTCAGGGTATCGTAATGCTGGGTAACCACAATCAGTGCTGAAGCTTCCTGCGCGTTGATGTTGGCGGCATTCAGCATTTTCACCGATTCTTCCAGTCCTTTCGCGATTTCCCTTCTCTGGTCGGCAATCCCCTGTCCCTGCAGCTTTTTGGATTCCGCTTCGGCTTTGGCTACGGCTACGATCCGTATTCTCTGGGCTTCCGATTCGTATTCGGCAGCCGTTTTTTCCCTTTCGGCGGCATTGATCCGGTTCATCGCATGCTTCACCTGCTCATCGGGATCGATATCGGTGACCAGCGCTTTGATGATATCATACCCGTAACTCTGCATGGCCTCCTGAAGCTCGCTTTTTACGGCAATGGCAATGTCATCTTTGCGTACGAATACGTCATCCAGTTTTGTTTTCGGCACTTCGGCACGCACGACGTCAAATACATAAGACGTGATCTGGTTTTCCGGATTTTCCAGCCGGTAATAGGCATCCTTTACATTTTCCCTGATCACCTGGTACTGTACGGAAACTTTCATTTTGATAAATACATTATCGAGGGTTTTGGTATCAATAATGACATCCAGCTGCTGGATCCTGAGGTTCAGCCGTTTGGCAATCTGGTCCAGAAACGGGATTTTCAGGTGCAGCCCTGCATGGCTTACTTTTAAAAATTTCCCTAACCGCTCTACGATTGCAGCAGATTCCTGTTTAACGGTAAAGAATGAAGCAAATAAAATAATAAGACCGATAAAGGCCAGTATTCCTGCATACGCCATAATGTTTTATTTTAGTGATTTGCTGTAAGATAGGGATTTTTACCTGAAAAATCAAATGAAAGGCGGGTTTCAAAGGTGAATGGTGAATTCGCTGTGCCTGTTAATTTTTTGGACTATTGGTTTTATTAACGCTATGACCGCAAGGATTTTTTGATGACCTTGAGAATATTTTCCGGGCGCAAAGGTGTTTCACTCAGCAAATGACAGCAATGGATATTTAAATTAACAATGATTGCTTTGTTATCAAATAAGCGGTATACAATTTTATCAAAGATAAAATTCCAGCGTATTTTTCCACGCAAAGCATTTAAAGGCCTTTACGCATTCCAACAAGCACGAGCTGTAATAACGAATGACAATTCACTATTCACCTGCAGAGTAAAATTCACCATCCTACACGGTCATTCCGATATCGATTCCTTTGATTTTACGATACAGATCGGTGGCGTAATTGTCCGTCATGCCGGAAACAAAATCGATGACGCCCAGTACTTTCTGGTAATCGGTTCCGCTGTTGTAAATGAACTGTTTCGGAATCAGCTTCAGCGCTTTGGTATCGTAGGATTTTCTTTTTTCTTCAGGTTTAAGAATGGAAGGAATAAAGTGGTCAAGCAATTCGTACATGACATTATAGCCGGCATTTTCGATTTCTACCACGGCCTTGTGGTTGTATATTTTTTCGATGGAAAAGCTTTCGATGTCCTGCAGGGCTTTGTTTTTATCTTTGTAAAGATCCAGCAGGGCTTTATCGAGATTGCCGTTCAGGATCTTTTCAAAATCCTGTTTGTATCTTTCCATTGAGGTGTTGATGAGGGCATTGATGACCTTGGCCCGCAGATACGAAATCTGCTCGTTTTCGTTGGAGATGGAACTGAGCTTGCTTTCGATTCTTTTCACATCATCCGTTTCGGATTTTACCAGTTCAAAAAACAGGTTTTTACAGTCGGCCGTGGAAACAATGCCCAGGCGGTGCGCATCTTCCATATCGATGATGTTGTAGCAGATATCATCCGCTGCTTCCACCAGCCATACGAAAGGATGTCTTTTGAAGATATACGGTTCCTCGTTTTCGCAGATCAGTTGTGTTTTGCTGGCAATCTCAAGGAAAATCTCTTTTTCATTCTGGAAGAAACCGAATTTTTTCCGGTGTACCACCCCCTTTGTTTTGGCGATAGCCTCACAGGGATATTTTGCAATACTGGCTAAAGTAGAAAAAGTAAGCTGGATCCCTCCTGCATCTTTTCCCTGTTGCTGTTGCGCCAACACGCGGATCGCATTGGCATTTCCTTCAAAGTTTACAAGGTCGGCCCATTCCTTTTCATTGAATTTCGGCTTCAGATCCGATTCATTCCTTTCAAAGTAGCTGGCAATGGCATCTTCACCCGAATGTCCGAAAGCCGGATTTCCAACGTCATGGCACAGGCATCCCGCGGCTATGACGTTTCCAAGGCTGTGAAGGTAAAAGCTTTTTGCCTCTTCGGTCAGGTCACTTTTAAATTCGTCATAGATAAACTCTCCCATCACGCTCCCGAGGCTTCTGCCTACGGATGAAACTTCCAGCGAATGCGTCAGGCGGTTATGCACGAAAACGCTTCCTGGCAGTGGAAACACCTGCGTCTTGTTCTGCAGTCTACGGAAAGCCGAGGAGAAAATAATCCGGTCGAAATCCCTCTGGAAATCCGTTCGCGACGCTTTGGTGTGCGGGTTGTTGCCTGTACGCTGGTTCGTGAAAATCTGGTTTAAGTTCATCATGCTTCAAAAATACTTTAATTTTTATTTCTTTCTGATAAAATATTGCAATATGGAGTGAATTGTTGGTGTTGGAACACTAAGCGCACGGAGTTTTTTAAAATACCAGCTGTTTTAAGGTTCACCAAGCCATTTCATTTATAAAAGACAACAGAGACTGTCAGTAATAATTATCAAAGATTAAAATTATTGGACATATTGTTGAACACGAAAGGCACAGAGATTTTTTTACTCGTCGCTTCCAGGTTCACAAAGCCATTTCATTTATTAGAGATAACAAAAATTATTAGTTCCAATTGTCATTCATTATAAATAAAAAAATTTACAGCTTAAAAAAATTTCAGTAGTATTGTTACAAATTTCAAATATGAAAAGTCTTCTCGTATTGCTGTTTCCGGTATACCTGTTTTCCCAGGAAAATTGTTTCGATGATGGCCAGAAACATTATTCCGCTAAAGGAAAACTCTCCCATTACACCCAAATGACAGAATTTATCCTGCTGAATAATCCGAAACATATTAAGTACAAAGAAAACAGGGCAAACCTGAGTTATGAAGAAGATGAAAGGATGGATGAATATTCAGGCATGCCTTATGAACAGAGGATGTCGGAGGATTATAAAAGGTTTGAAATTTTCTACAAATATTTTAATCACCAATTCCATTATATCAGACTTCAAAAAGCAGGAAAATCCTTGTATGCAGTTGCTGAAAATCAATTCGGACACTGGCTGCTGGAAATAAAGGGACGGAAGCCGAAGGCCTATTATATCGGATTCAGTAAAAATACCTATGTCAACAGAAGGCAAAAGAACGGATTTATCAGGAATAATACCCTGTTCCTCGACGGCAGTTTTATCAGCATCAAAAAGGGAATACGGTTTGATGAATGGACAGCCGTAAAAGATTTCCTGACCTTTGAAATCAGTCTTGATGATATAAAAAAGGATTCCGACGGTGACGGATACAATGATCTCTTTGAACACCTTATTTTCCTGAATTCTGATTCCCGCGATACCGATGGGGACGGCATTTCAGACTTTGAGGATTTAAATCCGCTTCATGCTTCGGAAAGAAACAGGTTCACCGAACTCTTTGAAAGCATTATCGAATCAGACTTGGGCGAAAATGAAGATGCAACCCGGGATTATTATTCCTTTAAAATCTATGAGTCCGACTGTAATTTTTTTCAGCGAATCCACCCTAAGGATACAAGAATACTGGTGCTCTCCGGTTCGCAGGCTTATCAGCTGGAAAATAATTCCCGGTCTTCGCCGTTCGGTACTTTTTACGGAAGGATCAAAAAAGGTCCGGATGAAACAACCTTTTACATCCCTTACTTCAAAAGTTCGAGTGGTGGCAGAATAATTGCTGAATATAAGGACGGAAAATGGTCTGTTCTTGAAGACCAGGAATATAAAACATAAAGCTATGCCCGAAGGTCCACCGGTTGTTCTGATGAAAGAAGACCTGCAGAAGTTTGCAGGTGAAAAAGTAGTTGATGTGAAAGGAAGCTCCATCACGGAAATCTCTCAGATCAAAGGCCATATTTTGAGGGAAATAAGGACCCACGGGAAACAGACCTTCCTTATTTTCGACAAAGCCAACATCCGGATCCACTTATTGATGTTCGGTTCCTACAGCCTGACGGAGAATAAAGCCCAGGCCCATACCCTGAAACTCGGACTGGAATTCAAAGACGGAGGCATGTATTTTTACACCTGCAACGTAAAGCCTGTGAAGCCTGAATTTATATCCGGCCTCGACTGGGAGGCCGATGTGATGAGCGATGCATGGGATCCTGAAAAAGCGGAAAAGAAACTGAAGGCCAATCCTGAAATGATGGTCTGCGATGCATTGATGGACCAGGAGATTTTCCCCGGAGTCGGCAATATCATTAAAAATGAAGCCCTTTTCAGGGTGGGCATCCATCCGGAAACATTGATCGGCCATCTTCCGCCGGCCAGGCTGAAAGCGATGATTAATGAAGCCCGCATCTACAGCTTTGATTTCAAGAAATGGCGAAAGGAAAATGTATTACGGAAACGTTTTGAAGTTTATCAACAGAAAAAATGCCCGAACTGCGGTGAAGAAATCATCAAGAAAGAAACCGGACACGGGAAACGTACCAGTTTCTTCTGCAAAAACGACCAGAAACTATACTGAAACTACCCTAACCATGAAACTTATTTATTTACCATTGTCTGTTTTTATTCTGATTTCCTGTATCACCGACCGTAAAGAAGATGCCTGTTTTGAAAATGATAAAAAAGAAAAAACAGCGTACCAGGAATTCAGGATCGATACCCCACAGGAAATTCTGCGGGCCAACCCTTCTCATGTAAAATTTACTGTCGATAATAAACTAAAGACTTATAAAGAAGAAACAGAAGATGCCCGGAAATCTTATTCGGAAGCAGAAGATAAGAAACGCTTCAAAGTATATGACGATAAGTATGCGGAACTCATCAAAAATTTCGGTAACCAGTTTTATTATATCAATACGGAAAAGGTAGATGGCATTGTATATGGCATCGGGCAGAATATGTTCGGCTACTGGCTGCTTGAAACGAAAAATAATACTGTTGCTGCCTATTATTTAGGATTAAGCCAATTTACGCATTTCAGCAAAAAGCAACCGGAACATTTTATCTCAGGCAACAAACTGTTGGCTTACGGCAGTTTCGTCCGGATCAGTAAAAGCTGGGGTTATCCGTTCGGTCCGCAAAAAGAAGCTGTTAAAGACCGTCTGGTTTTTGAAATCGATCTTCAAACCGTAAAAAAGGATTCGGATAAGGACCGGTTCAACGACCTGTTTGAAAAGCTGGTTTTATTGAATCCGGATTCAGCAGACACCGATAAAGACGGTATTCCTGATTTTACCGACAGCAATCCGCTGTACCGCTCTGAAAAATCAAAATTCACGGATTTGTACACCCTGATTATCGATCGTGAATATGAGCAATCCGGTTTTTCAAAGGGCTCTTATTTTTTTACCGGCTATTTTTCAGACTGTGATTATTTCCATCACATTAATCCTACCCAGGTAAAAGTCCTCATTTATCCTGAGAACAAAAGTTCCGAGCTTCAATCCGATTACCGGCTGGGTATGTTTCCGGAACACATCGGGAAAATCAGGAAAGACAAAGACAAAAACAGATTTTATATCGATTACGGAAGCGGATCCGGTGGCGGTTATATCGAAGCGCTTTTCAAAAACGGGAAGTGGAACTTAACAAAGCAATCCACTTACGACATATAAACATTTTCTTTTCCTCTCAGCTTTCCATACAGCATCCGATCTGTATTGCCGTTTCCGGCATCCATCCGCCGGGTCTGATCATGTACAGTTTTTAAAGCAGTAAAAATCATTGATCCCCGATCAATAAGAAGATCTTCATTGATGGAAATCCGATTTTTCTCAATTCATTTTACTTCTGCCTAAAATAAAGATCTTCAGTCTTTCAAGATGCATTCAATAAAAACATACTCTTAAACATCTGATTAACAGACCAAAAATCATCCTTTAAAATAAGTCTTCCATCAAAATTATCCGGATCTTCTGATGCTGCTGCTGAAAACAGGACCGCAAAAGCCGCATCTTAAAATATCCCAATAATAAGTTTTTGTAATACTACATATCAATACAAGTCCAAAATAAGTGATATAATATTGTCTCAAAAAATGTTATTATGTATGGCATTTTTTCTTTTTTGGATTATCAACTTTTAAATGCAAGCGTCGAAATAATTAACAGATCAATAATTTTTTACACAAAACACAATAAAAGCCTTTGTAAATTTCTAATTTTATATTAAATTAATGTAAACTATTTTTATCTAAATCGTAAACAAAAACCACTTAAAACACTGATATACATCATGATTATTTGTTTTGGAACCTGATTTGAAAGTCGTAATATTGCAAATGTAAAATCGACAATAATAAATCAAATAATTAAAAATTCAACAATATGATCACTTACATCGGAATCGCAACATGTTTAGTAGTTTTTGCTTCTTATTTTGCAACTGTTAAGAGAGAAGAGAGAAACTAATCAGATTTTCCGGAACTGGCTGCCAGTTTTGGAAAACACAAATGAATGATATTGCCTATGTTTTCAATCCGTCAGAAAGATTGACCGCTCTTTTGCCCGGCCCGGGTGAAAGGGCACCGAATGCAGGGCAAAGATTTTACACTAAGGAAGACAACTTTTAATTTTTATAATAGCCGATAGAGTCGAACATTGATTGTTCGGCTTTTTTGCTGGATAAGCTTTATCTTTGCTGCCATAAATTTGTAGCAATGAATCTGTACAACCTCATCATCCAGGACAGGGAAGAAATAACGCTTGACGACGTATTCCTGTCACCCCAAAACAAAGAACAGTTTGTACAGCTCATCAAAGAAAATACCTACGCGAAGGAACTGCAGGAATACGGGCTTCCGGTGAACAACAAGGTGCTTCTGGAAGGAAGTTCCGGCTGCGGGAAAACCATGACGGCCAAAGCGGTTGCCCATGCCCTGGGGAAAAACATCATCATCCTTAATCTCAGCAACATCGTCTCCTCACGGATCGGCGAAACTTCACAGAACATCAAAATGATTTTCGACAAAGCCGCACGGGAACGGTCGGTCCTTTTCCTGGATGAGCTCGACCAGATCGGGAAAGCCAGAGGCAGCGACGATAAAGATGTGGGCGAAATGAGAAGGCTGGTGAATACCCTGCTCCAGCTTATCGACTATTATCCCGAAAACGCCCTGCTGCTCTGTGCCACCAACCACCCGGAAATCATCGACACGGCTTTGATCAGACGGTTCCAGCTGAAAGTCCGATATGAAATGCCTTCCAAAGAATTTCTCGACACCTTCTACGACCGTATCCTGGCGGCATTCCCGGAAGATCTCCGCAACATCGAACGGCAATACGGCATCTCCTTTGCCGAAGCAAAAGACCATGCGTTTACGGTGGTGAAGGGGAATTTAATCAGGAAGCTGGAGATGAATGTTTAACCACAAAAGGATCAAAAGATATTCATGCCGGATAATAAAGTTAAATGCCGGAATTTGAATAAGGTCACCTAAGTTCTCAAAAATCTGAGATTTTTGGCTGGCGCTCAACTTAAAATCCCGGTGGCTGAGCGGAGCCGAAGCCACGCTCCTATCTGTGCCGACCTTTGCAATTTAACGGTAATATTATGTACTCCTGAATCATTAATACGAGAAGGATGTTTTATTCCCAAAGAAATTTTCATCCTCATCCATATTTTTTTATCTTTACTTTCAATTTTTCTTATACAAAACGTAAAAACAACAAATGGAACAGAAAATACATCAGGGACGGAATGTAAAACGGTTCAGGGAAATGCTCGGCATCAAGCAGGAAGCCCTGGCCTTTGATCTCGGCGAAGACTGGAACCAGAAGAAAATTTCGATACTGGAACAGAAAGCAGTCGTAGAAGAAGCTTTGTTGCAGAAAATATCCGAAGTCCTGAAAATCCCGGTAGAAGCTTTTCAGAATTTTGATGAGGAACAGGCTATTAATATTATCTCTAATACCTTTGACAATTGTCAGCAGCCGGCATCTGTATTTTATAATTCCACAGTCAATCAATTAGATCAATTAATTAAGCTTCACGAAGAAAAAATTGCGCTTTACGAAAGAATGCTGAAGGAAAAGGATGACATGATGGTAAGACTGGAGAACCTGATCAGGTCCAAATAAAAGCTCAGATAAAACTTTTATTAAATTCAGGGTATTTCTACTCTGGTGAGCGACGAGCGTGATGCCCGCGGCAGCGCTGAGAGGAATACGATGAAAATAAAAACTAATACCATAAAAATGACAGACCAACAAAATATCCCCGTCCGGAATGCCGGAATAGTCCTGTTAAGTCCATTCATTCCCCGACTGCTGGAACGCCTGAACTTCACCGCTGACGATCACTTTACCAGTCAGCAAAACAGGGAAACGGCAGCCTTATTGCTGCAATTTGTAGTAACCGGAAAGCAAGATACACCAAATAATGATTTAGCGTTAAACAAGATCATTTGCGGTCTTTCTCCCGAAGTCATATTATCCGAACATATCAAAATCACAGCCGAAGATGCAACCTTCAGCGATCAGGTTTTAAATGCCTTAATTTCTAATTGGCCTGCGCTCGGCAGCATTTCCATACCAGC
This sequence comes from Chryseobacterium hagamense, assembly GCF_007991455.1. Lineage (GTDB taxonomy): Bacteria > Bacteroidota > Bacteroidia > Flavobacteriales > Weeksellaceae > Chryseobacterium > Chryseobacterium hagamense. The sequence goes on from NZ_BJYJ01000027.1 coordinate 43,647, forward strand.
ACTCCGGGAAACTTTCCTGATGAGAGAAGGCGTACTTTCTGAATCTCCTGAACAATGGAAACTTACGGTAAAGCCTGGACCTTTTGATATACTCCTCGACAGATGCCCTTTTTCTTTTTCTATGATTAAATATCCGTGGATGGAGAAAACGCTTGTGGTGGAGTGGAGTTCTCAATAAAAACAACATATAACACTACTTCAATCATGATAAAGAAACCTGAACTTATTTTACTATATATCTTTTCAATCTTCAACTCTTGCCAGAAAAAATCATAACAAAACAGATCTCCAGAAAATGTTATTGTCTTTAGAGACAAATTGGGCCATAGCCTATCAAAGAAAGATCTGCTAAATATAACGGGAAAAGTAAATTATGGACAATCAAAATATAAATGCAACTGCTGACCAGTTACACAAGGAAGCCAGACAGTTGGGCCAGTCGGGAAAATATGATTTGGCAATTGCTAAACTCCAAGAAGCTATAAAAATCCAACCGGATTGGGCATATCCTACCTATGATTTAGCATTTACGTATCTATTGAAAGGAGATTTCGAAAGTGCTTTAAAGTTTTATAAAAGAACAGATGAATTAGCTCCAAAAGGATTTTTTACAACTAAAGCTGCTTTATATACTTTAGAAGGAGAACAGTCTGGGAAATTTCCAAAAGGTTTATATCTTGCCTATTTACAAATTGAATGGACAGATAATAAAGAACAGAAGTTAGAGATCGCAAAAACTTTAACGGATAAGGTTCCCGATTTTGCGCCTGCCTGGAAAGAACTTTCTAATCTTTTAAATGGTGATGCAGAAAGGCTGAAAGCTATCGAACAAGGTCTTTTAAAAAATCCTGATGCCGATACAGCCGGAATGCTAAAAATAAATAAAGCGATACTCCTGAACAATGCCGGGAAAAGTGAAGAAGCTAAAAATCTTTTAGGAAATCTTATTTTTTCAGCAGATGCCACTACAGCTACTGTTGAAATGGCAAAATTTACCTTAAAATCGATCTCATGAAATGAATCAATTAAATCCTTTTAAGTCGTATTTAACCTGAATCATTAAAAACTCCAGGAATCAATCTGATGTATTTTGCCAAATTGAATAAACGAATAAGATTGTCTGATTATTTATTGATAAAATAAAATCTAAAAACAAAAAAATCCCTCTCAGTCACGGGAGGGATTTATTTTATAGATCAGATTGAATTACATATAGGCTTCAATCGGCTCGCAGGTACAAACCAGGTTCCGGTCTCCGTAGGCTTCGTCTACTCTGGAAACGGTAGCGAAGAATTTGTGGTCTCTTACCCACTCTAATGGATAAGCGGCTTTTTCTCTGCTGTATGGTTTATCCCATGAATCGGAGATCACGATCTGCTCGGTGTGCGGTGCATTTTTCAATACGTTGTTGGCAGCATCGGCTTCCCCGTTGGCGATTTCATCGATCTCGTGTTTGATGGCGATTAAGGCCTCCGCAAAACGGTCGATTTCTGCTTTGCTTTCGGATTCGGTCGGCTCGATCATCAGGGTTCCGGCTACCGGGAAAGAAACCGTCGGTGCGTGGAATCCATAGTCCATCAATCTTTTCGCAACATCAGCTACTTCAATGCCTAAAGACTTGAACTGTCTGAAATCCACGATACATTCGTGGGCTACTTTTCCGTTTTCGTTGGAATATAAGATCGGGAAATGTTCCGCTAAGATTTCCTTTAAATAGTTCGCGTTTAAGATCGCGTGTTCTGTTGCTTTTTTCAATCCTGAAGTTCCCAGCATCTTGATGTACGCATAAGAAATGTTCAGGATCAGCCCGGAACCGTAAGGCGCTGCCGAAATCCCGTCGATGGATTCATTCCCTCCTACTTTGATGTTTGCGTTGGAAGGTAAGAAAGGAACCAGGTGTTTCGCCACACAGATCGGACCAACTCCAGGACCTCCTCCACCGTGAGGAATCGCGAAAGTCTTGTGAAGGTTCAGGTGACAAACGTCTGCCCCGATGTTCCCCGGGCTGGTGTAACCAACCTGAGCGTTCATGTTGGCTCCGTCCATATAGACCTGACCGCCATGTTCGTGGATCAGAGACGTAATTTCTTTAATGTTCGCATCGAAGAATCCGTAAGTGGACGGATAGGTAATCATTACACACGAAAGATTTTCGGAATGCTGTTCGGCTTTGGCTTTCAGGTCTTCGAAATCGATTTCCCCGTTTTCCATATTTTTCACGACAACGATCTTCATTCCCGCCATGGCAGCAGAAGCCGGGTTGGTTCCGTGTGCCGACTGCGGGATCAATACAACGTTTCTGTGGCCTTCGTTTCTTGAAATATGATATTCCCTGATTACCATCAGTCCTGCATATTCCCCCTGGGCTCCTGAATTCGGCTGAAGGGAAGTTCCTGCAAAACCGGTAATTTCCGCCAAGTCTTTTTCCAGCTCACGGATCATTTCCTGATATCCTCCTGCCTGGTCTACCGGTACAAACGGGTGGATCGCTCCCCAGTTGTCCCATGAAAGCGGAAGCATCTGGGTAGCCGCATTCAGCTTCATTGTACATGATCCCAGAGAAATCATGGAATGCGTCAGCGATAAATCTTTTCTTTCCAGACGCTTGATATAACGCATCAGTTCCGTTTCCGTATGGTATCTGTTGAATACTTCTTCGGTAAGGATTTCGTCTTTTCTTAAATTCTCTTCCGGGATGCTGTATCCTTCTTTAATTTCCAGTTTGAAAGTCTGCTTGTCTTTGAACTGGGCGAACGAAGCCATCAGGTAATTCAGCTTCTCCAGAGTCGTACTTTCGTTGATCGCGATGCTTACCACCCCTTCCGTGAAATAATTCAGGTTCAGCTTGTGGTCCAGCATCATTCTCATCAGCCTTTTCTTGTCGTCTTCATTGATCGTGATTTTTACCGTATCGAAAATCGGTTCTTCAACGATGTCGTATCCTAATGCTTTCAGTCCGCCTTTTAAGGCATTGGCTTTGAAGTGGATCTGGTCGGCAATATAATTCAATCCTTTCGGACCGTGGTAAACGGCATACATTCCGGCCATTACCGCCAGTAAAACCTGAGCGGTACAGATGTTGGACGTTGCTCTCTCTCTTTTGATGTGCTGCTCCCTGGTCTGCAATGCCATTCTCAGGGCACGCTTTCCGTAAGCATCCTGGGAAACCCCGATGATTCTTCCCGGAATATCCCTTTTGTAATCTTCCTTACAGGAAAAAAAGGCAGCGTGAGGCCCTCCGTAACCCAAAGGAATCCCGAATCTCTGCGTCGTTCCTACGGCACAGTCGGCACCCATTGATGCAGGAGACTTCAGCTTCACCAAAGCCATCGGGTCGCAGGCAACCACCACCTGAAGGTCTGATTTCTTATATTCGGTAATATCTTCCGTATAATCCAGAACAATCCCATTTTTCCCCGGATACTGCAACAGTACCCCGAAGTAGGAACCGTCAAGCTCATGCGTTTTGTGATCGCCTTCCACAATCTCAATTTCAAGACCTTCCGCTTTTGTTTTCAAAACGGAAATCGTCTGAGGCAGTACCAGGTCCGAAACGAAGAACTTGTTCGCTCCGCCTTTCTTCTGGTCTTTTGTCCGGTTGTTGAAGAACATGTGCATCGCTTCAGCTGCTGCCGTGGATTCATCAAGCAATGAAGCGTTGGCCAGTGCAAAACCGGTAAGGTCGCACACCACCGTCTGGAAATTAAGAAGTGCCTCCAGTCTTCCCTGGGCAATCTCCGCCTGGTAAGGCGTATAAGCCGTGTACCAGCTCGGGTTTTCGAAAATGTTTCTCTGAATAGCCGACGGCAACAGGGTATTGTGATATCCGAAACCGATGTAGCTGGTGTAATCCGTATTTTTAGACGCCAATTCCTTGGAGTGGTTCATCATCTCATACTCGGAAAGCGGGGCCGAGATGTTGAGATCCTTTTCTAAACGGATCGAGGAAGGGATGGTTTGAGAGATAAGCTCTTCGACACTTGAAACGCCAATTTTTTCCAGCATGGCCTGTTTATCGGCTTCATTCATGGAAATGTGACGGCTCACAAACTGTTCTGTATTCATTTTTATTTATTAGATTTTGTTTGTAAAAAAAGATGGGTAAAATTACGATTTTTTGGAAAATTGTACAACTAAATCGGAATCATAAATAAATAACGCAAAGTATTCTATCTTATTTAAAATTAACCCGTTTTTATTGCTTTTTTGAATAAGAAATAGCCTGAAATGAATTATATCATCAAAAATAATTCACAACCAGCTGTTGAAAATTTCACAAAATCAGCCATTCATTTTTTCTATTCCGGAGAATACTAAAAACGGTTAAGACTTTATAACCGTTCAAAAGATCATTAAAAAATGATGACATAAGCCATTAAGTGTTAAAAGGATAAATATTTCCGGCTTTTATTATCTGTATTTATTCTAAATTAATATATTTGCATCATGAATATGATCGTTCCTTTCAAAGTACCGCCATTGGCTCCTGCTTTTACAGTAAATACTGAAGAAATGTATTGTGGCGAAAAGAAATCCTGCTGCAAGAAATTCAAAAAAGGCAAAAGATGCAAAAAGTGCCCGGGAAATAAGAAGCTAGCTTAGTTACAGGCTGGAAGAAGGAAGCTGGAGGCTGGATGTTTTTAGTCCAAATAATACCAGTGGTGCTGAATAATAAAATCTACTGTTTTTATCTGGACAGTGATCTATCCTATTGTTTGATTTTATATTAACTGACTGAAAATAAAATCAGGCTTCTGTTAATGTCCGAAATTTTTAATGAGGAAGTAAACCGCTATAATCAGCATTACAATCCCTATGATGAGTCTCGCTATTTTGGACTGCCCGGCCGGATTGGCTGCCGTCCGCGGCTGGGATTTGAATAGTTCTTCCGCTTTGTCTTTGAATTTTTCCGTATTATTCTCAAAAACCTCAGTGATGGTAATGCCCTGAACCGCCGTTTTGTGCAGCAGCGAATTGGTCGCATGAAGCAGGATCTGGAATTTTCCGTCCCTGAATTCTGTAATCCTGAAAGTCCTTTCTCCATACGCCTTTTCAAGCCCGAAAGGCAATACCTTTACCACATCCGCATTCTGGGTCTGCCAGGTGATGATGATCTCCTCCCCTTTTTTCGCGTGGATCTTATTGGCCGAAAAGTTCTTGATGGAAGGCGGAACCGTATACCGGAAGCTTTTCTGATGGCTCTCCAGATTCTGGTCGTAGGTGTACCGGCTGCTTTTGTCACTCAATGTTTCATAGGCTTCCTGGATTTCCCGGAACCGGTCGGCAAAGAAGGAGTCATTTTCATTTTTGTCCGGATGGTATTTTAAAGACAGCTTCCGATACGCCTTTTTGATGTCCTCATCCGAAGCATCGTTTGAAATCCCGAGAAAATAGTAGTAATCTTTCATTGAACCTTACAAAAATAAGGAATTTATTTTCTTTGCCGGTAATGGGATGTTGTATTTTTAACGCGACGTCCGCAAAGAGCTTTGTTTAAAACATTGAGCATATTTTTCGTTGGTAAAGGTATTT
>NZ_BJYJ01000028.1 GCF_007991455.1 Chryseobacterium hagamense
GGATCATGCGCAAAAGTTGGGGACTAGGCAAAAAGTTTGGTCAATCTGAATAGGAAGAAAACCAGATGACGCACAAAAGCTAAGAACCAGATAAGGGATAATTAATTTTAATATTTGAGGTAGGATATAAAGAAGCTATGGTCAGTTGGGTTATAGAGATGGCTACAAAGCTTTTTAAATGTCAAATTTAAACCTGCTGAACTATTACTCTGATCCAATCCAGCAAGTTGGGGTTTGATTTTGAAATAATAAATTCTGACTTTTAATTAAAACATTTAAGAATAAATTATATCAGTTAACGCTTCTCAATCTTCTGAAAGCGGACAATGTATTTTAAACAAATTATTTCATTCCCGTATTTTTACGGTATTTTGCATATGCATTTTTTTAATCCGTTTTTAGGTCTGATATTTGTACTGAATTGGGGAAAATAATTTCGATCTTATTTATGAAAAACATATCTGTTAAAAAATCTTTTCTGTCTGTATTATGTGTAGCTTTCATGCTCCTTTCCTGTAAAAAAGAAATAGAAAAGATCGGCGACAAAACCAAGGATACTTCTTCTTCAGTACTTGATGAATCTGATGAAAAAAAAGACTCAGTAATTGCAAAAAAAGATTCGGTGATTCAAAAAGAATCGATGCCGCCTGCCATGCAGGAAGATGGTTTTTACAACGCTTTTATTTTTCCGAAAGACAAAAAAATGAAGGATTCGCTGTTTGCGGTGTTTAATAAAAAATATTCTGTTTCAGAACGGTATGCTATCCTGGCACTAAACCGTCTGGATTCCAAAAATAAATGGAATGCCGATACCCTGGTTGTTCCGGCAAAAATAGATACAACACTGATGGAATACGCACCGTTCCCGATGCAACTGGATGTGTTGAGCCCTGTAAAGAAATTCGTGGTGTTTTCCTACCCGATCCAGGCATTTGGGGTGTATTCAAACGGAACTCTGGTAAAATGGGGACCTACCAGCATGGGTAAAAAAAATGCCAAAACAAAAACCGGTCTTACCTTTGCCAACTGGAAAAAACAACTCGCCATCTCTACCGTAAGCAGCGAGTGGAAATTGCCTTATAACTTCAATATCTTTAATCTTGACGGAATCGGATGGCATCAGTATGACCTGCCGGGCTATCCTGCATCCCATTCCTGCCTGCGTTTGCTGATGAATGATGCCAAATGGCTTTATGGCTATGCGGATACCTGGGTGTTGAATCCGGGAGGCGCCACGACCAAAGCCAAAGGAACACCTGTATTGGTATTCGGTGACTATGGATGGGGGAAAAGAAAGCCGTGGAGAAGATTATTAAATGATCCGAATGCCAATAATGTTTCGGTAGAAGAAATGACCAGGATGATCCAGCCTAACATCGAAAAAATCCTTAAAGAACAGGATAACCGTGAAAGGGTAGTGGATTCTATAAAAGCGGCAAAAGCTGTCGTGGAACAAATGCCGCAGACTACCAAAACCGTAGCTCCCTAAGCATCCGCTTTTTCAAATGGTAAAGTTGATTCTTCAGCGAACTTCCTGAGCTTGCGCATTTCTTCTTTGCCCTTATGCTGGCCTAATCTGGCTGCAGCATAGGTTAGTAAAATGAAGCCGAGCATAATGAACGATGCGGTAAGTGCCCATGGATATTCCTGGCTCTTGATCTGTTTTTCCACATAATACATGGAAAAAAATACCATCCACAGAATAGAAAAGGAAAAATACAGAAACATAAAGAACGTCCACACAGCCGAACTGGGACCGAAAACACCACGTACGGAAGTTTTTTCGTCCTCAGTTTCAATCCTTAGGGAAAGTCTGGGCTTCCAGTAAGTTTCATATTCCGTTTCCACGCAGATGGTGGCCACCTCTCTGTTAATGTTTCCTGAAAATTCATCCCGGTGTTCCGAAAGGTACTTTTTAAGGTTTTCTGCGTATTCCTCCTTGGTAAGATTCGTAAACATGGTAAACCTCGGCCGGGTCCGGATTTTATCTAAGGTCGTTTCTTCTGTATTCATATTATTCCTGATAAGGTATTGGATCTTCCAGTGTAAACCGGAAAGTCATGGGTTTATTTTTTCTTTCAATATTTATTTCGATGGTTCTGCCTTCTCCGGATTTCATTATCTCCAGAATCTTCTGCAAAGTCATATCTGCAGTTTTCCTGCCATTGATGCTGATCAGGCGGTCTTCTTTCTGAAGCCCTGCTCTGGCACCCGGAGAATCTTTGCGGACACCTGCAACTGAAAACACCGGTTTCAGGACAAAATTATACTGCAGGCTGTTATTGATTATTTCTATGCCGCCGGAAGGCGCATTTTTGTTTCTAGCAGGCAAAGTCACTACATCTTTCGACCATTCCATGCCGTCCTGCCGGAAATCCAGTCCGCTCATGTTAAAATGAAAAGGATCATTGAAACCGGTGTTTTTTCTCAGATACATTTTCTGATTGGCATAATCAAAAGCAACGGTAAAACGCCGCATGATATCTCCCCCCAAGGAACCTTTCCGGTCTTCAACAAGATTGACGTGCTGTATCGAAAATTCGTCCGGCATCGCCGTAAGCGGTTTTTCAAAACTGAATTTACCCAGATATAAACGGTGGATCCGGCTTCTTTTACCGTAGACATCGCCATTAAATCCCCGCCCCAGATAATCGTCGATATTCGGACGGTTGTAGATAAAATCTTTCATAAGAACAGGGAAGAGCCATATCGGATCACTGTTGCCGAGATCAATCAGCAATTTGCAACGCCTTCGCTCGTTTGTCATTTCTACATCGGCGAATACATAGGGTTTGTTTTTCTCAATACTGATATCGATTTTATCAAATTTTTTGATTCTTTTTCTGAATAGATTTTCGTCATTATAGATCGTGATTTTCTTTGAAGAATAATCGATGACTACAGGATGATCTTTAAAAAAATGATAACCGATAATTCCGTTGACGGGAATTCCGACGTGAGACGAGATGTTAAAATCCTGGTCGACAATAATATAAATGGTCATTGAACGGTTTACAAAATTTTTCCCGATCCCCGCTACATTGTTATCCGAACGGAACCCTTCGATACTGGTGTTCCCACCCAATCCCGAAAATTTGATTTTTTCTACATTCGGAAGTTTCAATTCCTGATTTTCCAGACTGAAAATGGATGTTTCGGAAACCCCCGTATCCAGTAAAAAAGTTAAATCAACCCCATCAATGTTAACCGGAATAAAAATCAGGTTGGCAATGAGTTGAAAGGGAATAACTGTTTTTTGGGTATCATTCACTTCAAAGGAATTCTGGGCATTTATAAAAATGCAGCAGAATAACCCTATAAAAAGATACCTCAGTTTCATCTACTGAATTTAATCATTTTATCTTTATCCTAAATAAAAAACATTCCCCGTCTGAGGAATGTTCGTATATTTTTAATAAAATGGAAAATATAATGGATTTTCTGCAAACTTATCTTGAGAAGAATTCCATCAGATCCATGTAATTTTTCTGGTTTACGCCGTGGCCGCTCATATATTCTCTGAAGGTGAAGTAACAGCTGAGATCATACAGTAGATCTGCTGCTTTTCTTCCCCATTCCAAAGGAATTACAGCATCATCCGTCCCATGGGAAACAAAGAACCTCAGTCTTTCAAGCTTTTTCTTGTCCTTTACAATGTCCGTTAGCAGCTTTTCTTCGGGATAGCTGCTTAAACATGCGACAAGATTAAACATTTCAGGATATTTCAGGGCCAGTGCATAACATAGAATTCCTCCCTGGCTGAAACCGCAAAGGTGGGTTTTCCCCTGGGTAATGCCGTAATGGTTGACGATTTTTAAAATGTTTTCCATTACACTGTTAAGGGATTCGGTCGCTTGCGGAACGTCTACAAATTTTTCAGGATCGGTAAAGTTTATATCATACCAGGAAAAACCTTCAAACTGAGTCGCCCGCGGGGCACGGAAGCTGATAATGATCCAGTCTTCCGGAAGGGTTTCCCTGAAGCTGAAAAGGTCCTGTTCGTTGCTGCCGTAGCCGTGAAGCATAAAAAGAATGGTGGTATCGGGGGTGATATGTTCCGGTTCTCTTACGATGTAATCTAAATTCATGGGGCAAAGATAATTAATATTGCTGTATTTCAGATAAAGGTATAAAGATCGCACCAATCCGAAACTTATGACAAACTGTCTGAAACCAGAGGATTAGCCTTGCGGACATTTAAGTATACCTAGCCCTCTGAATATTTATTGAATCGATATTATTTGGAAATCTTTGTTGGAAATTTTACATAAAAGTTATTTTTATATTGATAAAAAACCTATATTTGAAACATTAAAAATCTATTTGGAGAAATGAAGCAATTTTACAAATCAAAAAGTTTACTAAGACTTTCTTTTTTATTCGCTGTACTATTTTCAGTAATTTTTGTGGTTAATTCCTGTAAGAAAGATGACGATGACGGATATACAGACCACATTATTCAGTTTGAAGCAAAAATAAATACCAAAGGCCCGAATCCTCCTGCAAACCCTCCGGTGGTAGGTGTTTTCAAAACCGTTGTAACGCAGATCGGAACAGGGCAGAGCACTACTTTCAATCCTACGGGAACTACATGGTCCAGCGGTGATATGTATGTAAGCTCCAGCCAGTCTCAGCTGAATTTGGCAGCCAACGCGACGCTTCCTTATTCTGATTCGGAACTTATCGTGACCATCTATGTGGACGGTGAGGTAGCCAAAACCCAGAAAGTCGTAGGAACAGGCGATAAAAGCGCAGCTGTTTTCTACAGTTTCCTGGAATTATAAGATCATTCACTTAAATCATATGAAGCCATCTGTACGGATGGCTTTTTTAATGCTGATTAAAAACTACGGGCGCAACATTTTTACGTCGCGCCCGTTTATATTTTCCGGAAAATCTGAATCAGATCACCTTTACAATAAAGTAACTTTTCTTCCCTTTCTGAAGCAGCAGGAATTTACCGTCAATCAGGTCCGTTTCGTTTGCGGTATATACCTCATTGATCTTCTGCTTGTTTACAGAGATTGAATTTCCTTTCAGTTCTCTGATGGCTTCGCTCTTAGATTTAAGAAATCCCGATTTTTCAGAAAGAAGATCAACGATATTCACGCCAAGAACATCAGTTTTTGCCACTTCTTTCTGAGGAACCCCATCGAAAACTTCCAGGAAGGTTTCTTCATCCAGGCTTACCAGGTCTTCAGCGGTCGATCTTCCGAAAAGGATTTCAGAAGCTTTCAGTGCTTTTTCATATTCTTCCCTGCCATGAACCCAAACCGTTACTTCCTCGGCCAGTTTTTTCTGAAGTTTTCTTTCGTGCGGAGCGGTTTTGTGCTCTTCGATCAGTGCTCCGATTTCTTCTTTGCCTAAGAAAGTATAGAATTTAATGAACCTTTCCGCATCATCATCCGTGGCATTCAGCCAGAACTGATAGAATTTATAAGCCGATGTCTTCTTTTTATCCAGCCAGTAATTTTCGCCGCTTTCCGATTTTCCGAATTTGGATCCGTCGGCTTTTGTGATCAGAGGCACCGTCAATGCAAAGGCTTCTCCCTGTGCTTTTCTCCGGATAAGTTCGGTACCTGTAGTAATATTGCCCCACTGGTCGGAACCTCCCATCTGAAGCTTTACGTTATTATTCTGATACAAATGTAAAAAATCGTATCCCTGGATCAGCTGATAGGTGAATTCCGTAAAGCTCATCCCGTCTGCTCCCGATTCCCCGGAAAATCTTTTCTTTACGGAATCTTTGGCCATCATATAATTAACTGTAATATTTTTTCCTACGTTTTTCGCAAAATCAAGAAAAGAAATATTCTTCATCCAGTCGTAATTGTTCACCAGTTCCGCTTTGTTCGGCTCGCTTCCCGAAAAATCCAGGAATCTTGAAAGCTGGCTTTTCAGGCAGTCCACATAATGAAGAAGAGTTGCTTCATCCAACAGGTTCCTTTCGGCAGATTTTCCCGAAGGGTCACCGATCATTCCGGTAGCACCGCCCACCAAGGCGATCGGCTTGTGGCCGTGCTGCTGGAAATGCGCCAGGATTTTGATCTGAATAAGACTCCCGATATGTAAAGAATCTGCAGTAGGATCAAAACCGATATAGGCTGTCGTCATTTCCTTATCCAGTTGTTCGTCCGTTCCGGGCATCATGTCGGCAAAAAGACCGCGCCATTTCAGTTCTTCAATAAAAGAGTTCATTATATTCTGCTTTAAAATTTAAGCTGCAAAGATAAGAAATTCAGTGGGAAATAGATTTAAAAAGCGGGATAAGAGATCATTCCTGAAACTCCGGTGATCAATCGGTATTTTCAGCCCGGAACTTTCGTTTCGGAATTTTCAGGTATGATCTTTAGATGGCCTCTTTGAGCATCCGTCAAAATCAGTTATATTTGTTAATAATGAACGACGAACAACTATTCCAGCTTATCGGTAAGGCGAAGGATAAAGACCAGAAGGCCCAGACCCGGCTCATCAACATCTTTTGGGTAGATGTTTTTTCTTTTGTGATGAAGAAGGTTCATGATGAAAATGATGCTGATGAAATCACGGTCAATGTGTTCTCGAAAGTTCTTTCCAAGCTGGATATGTATGATCCGCATTTCCAGTTTAAAACATGGGTGCTGACAATTGCCCAGAATACCATCATCGACTTCTGGAGAAAGAAATCCAGGGAAAACCAGGATCCGACCGAAAATCTTGATGAGGTAAAAAACCACTATGCAAAATCTCCTGAAGAGCTGATGATTTCTGAAGAAGAACAGAAAAAGATCATCAAAACCATTGAATCGCTGGATGCCAACTATCAGGCCATTATCAAGTTGCGGTTCTTTGAGGAAAAAAGCATCAGGGAAATTGCCGAAGAGCTGGGAATATCAGTCGCCAATACGAAAGTCCGGGTGATGCGTGCCAAAAAAGTATTGGCAGAGCTTCTGAAAAACAATGAATTTGACGATAACTAAACAATTATTTTTTTTAATAATAAAATTGACGATAAAAACCTGACGGGTTTAATTATTTACTCAGCATTTCTGATCAGTCGGTTAATCACAAATAAACTTTCTCTTTTGTTTTAGGCAGCAGAATTTCCCTGCGCTTTTCCTGGTTCCTGTTCTGAAGATTTATTTTCAATCCTTTTTTTATCAAGGTTTCTTTTTTGGATTTTCCGTATTCTTTGGTATTTTCCACTTCCTTTTCAAAATTCAGCTGGCCGGTGGATAAATTAAAATCAATATCCGTCCAGTATTCTTCCGGTTTTCCGCTGCCTGAGGAATAGCCGATCAGTTCAAAACGGCCGTTCCGGAACCGGTATTTATCGGTGTAGCCCCATTTCCAGCTGCTTCCTCCGGCCTGGGTAATCATCAGAATTCCTTTCTGAATTTCGGTGCTCTGATACGGATCACCCATCATTCCGCCGTCATTGCTTCTAAGGATGGCATTTCTGGACTTTTCCAGAATCGTCCATTTCCCGTTGACTTTTTTCAGGATCTGTATCTCACGGATGTTTCCGTATTCAGTTGTGTCTTTTGTATTGTAAATAATTACCTTTTCAGGAATTTGATCACCGTCCAGGTCACCATCAACCGTTTCAATAACAGCGGAACCTTTAGGCTGAAACTCTTTCTGGCCGAAAGAAAATGTACCGGATAAGATCAGCAGAAGGCAAAATATGTTTTTCATAAATCAGATTTAAAACTTAAAATTACGAAATTATGGGTTTCATCAATCCCGGTCTTTGATTGTTTCGATAAAAAAATCACTAACTTTGAGCCTCAATTTGAGAAATAAATGGAGAATTTAGTTCAGGATACAACCATTCAGAAACCAAAGTGGATCCGTGTAAAACTTCCTACCGGAAAGAATTACAGGGAACTTAGAACTTTGGTCGACAAATATAAATTAAACACCATCTGCCAGAGCGGAAGCTGTCCGAATATGGGCGAATGCTGGGGCGAAGGAACGGCGACGTTCATGATCTTAGGGAACATCTGTACGCGGAGCTGTGGATTTTGCGGCGTAAAAACCGGAAAACCCATGGATGTAAACTGGGACGAACCTGAAAAAGTGGCCCGTTCGATCAAATTAATGAAGATCAAACATGCCGTCTTAACGTCGGTAGACCGCGATGATCTGAAAGATATGGGTTCCATTCTTTGGGCGGAAACGGTAAATGCCGTGAGAAGGATTTCCCCTGGAACAACCATGGAAACCCTGATTCCGGATTTTCAGGGAATTACCAAACACATCGACCGGCTGGTGGATGTGGCTCCTGAAGTGATTTCCCACAATATGGAAACGGTAAAACGCCTGACCAGAGAAGTAAGGATTCAGGCCAAATACGAAAGAAGCCTTGACGTTTTAAGATATCTGAAAGAAGCAGGGCAGCGAAGAACCAAAACCGGCGTAATGCTCGGGTTGGGTGAAACGAAAGATGAGGTTTTCCAGACGATTGAAGATATCAGAAATGCAGACGTGGACATCATTACCTTAGGACAGTATCTGCAGCCTACTAAAAAACATCTTCCGGTGAAAAAATTCATTACCCCGGAAGAATTCGATGAGTTCGGGGATTTTGCCAGAAGCCTTGGGTTCAGGCATGTGGAAAGTTCACCGCTGGTAAGAAGTTCCTATCACGCAGAAAAACATATTCATTAAAATACAGTCGCTTCAGTTTTGAAGCGATTTTTTTGTTTTAAGCAAAAGATTTACGCAGATTTTCCATAGGATTGGGTGGCTTCGGATACAGTCAATCATCGGTTGCCGTCGTTTAAAACCTGAGTATAATTTACAACTGCAAAATTCAACATAGCGTTTGTCATTCCGAATGGAATCTAAGCATAGTATTAGCAATAAGCAGGAAGGGTTTACGGTTGTATTTATATGGATGACTAAAAAATCTCCCACAAATCTGCGGATTTCACAGATAACGATGTGGCTTCGGCTTCGCGCATCCACCGAACCGTAGTTAAGTCATTGTATAAATGAGAATCTCTGATTTTCTTTCTTCTGTGCTCTAAAAATATGCGCAATAATTTAATCTGAAATCTTATGTGACTCATGTGTCAACAATTTTTTGTGGCTTTTGTGGTTAAAATTTTTACGTTTAAATTCAAGGATGCGCTATTTTGCTTAAATGTTTTTTCTTAAACGCTGAAGGCGTCTCACCAATGTATTTTTTAAACAGTTTATTAAAATAAGAGAGGCTTTCAAAACCCACCTGAAAGCAGACTTCGGTAATCCCTGAATTCTGGAGCAGCAGCAGTTTGGCCTGGTTGATCCGGTAATTGTTTACGAAATCGGTAAACGTCATATTGGTCTGCTTCTTGAAATAACGGCAGAACGCAGGGGTGCTGAGGTTTACATTCCCGGCGATGACATTCACATTGGGAGCTTTATCGTAGTTTTCATGGATGTAATCATAGATCGTTCCCATCCGGATCTTATCGTTCAGGAACCATTTGATCCGGGTGTCTTCCGTATTCAGTTCCTTCACCTCATCGGATTGGGCCAGGATCTGTAAAATTTCAATCAGCCCCATAAAAGAAGCGAAAGTATTTTCATCTTTCATCCGCTGCAGCTTTTCCACCACCCGATGCTTGGTTTCCCCTGAAAACGACAGGCCGAGGTAGGAACGGTCCAGTAATTTTTTGATCCTGTCAAATTCAGGAACGGAAAAGATAAAGTCCTGAATGAAATTTTCCCGCATCTGCAGCACCAATTGCTTACATTCCGTCTGGATCTTGTAATCAAAATTGAGGTGAGGCACATTGGATCCGATCAGCAGCAGATCGCTGTCTTTGAAATCTGAGATATTCTTTCCCACATGACGGATGCCGTTGCTCGCTTCTACGTAAACCAGTTCCGTTTCCGGATGATAATGCCAGAAAAAGCAGTTTTTAAGCGACGGGGAAAACAGCTTGAACGATTTGCCTTCTTCAAACTCAATAATCTCCTTCTGGATTTTCATTAGGTTCTCTTTTGATTAATAATTAATTTAAATTTAATTAAAATTGTTAATACAGAACAAATTTACATCATTTCCGTTAAAGTATAACCGGTAAATTCTGTCGACTTTTGCACTTTGAAATAGTTAAAAGGCAATACAATGAAGATTGATAAAAGAATCATCCCGCTGGCCGTCGGCGGACTGGGGATCGGGACTACCGAATTTACCATTATGGGGCTGCTTCCCGATATGGCAAGAAGCCTGGGGATTAGCATTCCCGAGGCAGGGCACCTGATTTCGGCTTATGCTTTCGGGGTCGTGGTGGGCGCACCGCTGCTGATCGGTTATTCGGTAAAGTTTCCACCGAAGAAGGTGCTGATCGCCCTCATGATCATTTTTACCATATTCAATGCTTTATCGGCTGTTGCACCGGATTACACGACCATGATGATCATCCGATTTCTTTCGGGGCTTCCGCATGGTGCATTTTTCGGAGTAGGAACGGTGGTGGCTACCAGAATGGCGGCCAAAGGCAAGGAGGCATTTTACATTTCCCTGATGTTTACCGGGCTTACCATTGCCAACCTCGCGATGGTTCCTTTGGTAACCTATATCGGACATACCTTCCACTGGCGATGGTATTTCGCGATCGTTTCGGTAATCGGACTGCTGGCCCTGCTGTTTTTAAAGCTTTGGCTTCCGGTACTGGAAACCAATCAGGACACCCGTTTTACGGAAGAAATAAAATTTCTTAAAAGAAAACAGGCCTGGCTGGTGCTGATGATTACAGCCATCGGGTTCGGTGGTCTTTTTACTTGGTTCAGCTACATCACGCCGCTGATGACGATCGTTTCGGGGATTGAAGAAAGCCGGATGGCTTATGTGATGATCCTGGCCGGAGCGGGAATGGTGGTGGGAAACCTGGTCGGCGGTTATTTGTCAGACAGGCTTAACCCTGAAAAAACCTGTGTCCTGCTGATGACTCTGATGATGGTCTCACTGGCCGGGGTATTCTTCTTTTCGGAATATACCGTTGTCTCTTTGGTACTCACCTTTATCTGCGGGGCTCTATCCATGTCGGTAGCGGCACCGATCAACATCATGATGATGAAGGCGGCACCAAAAAGTGAGATGATGGCTGCAGCCTTTATGCAGGCCGCCTTCAACTGTGCCAATGCGATGGGCGCGTTCTTAGGAGGGATTCCGCTGCAGAAAGGGTATGCCTATAATTATCCGTCCCTGGTCGGAGTAGGAATGACACTTATCGGACTGGTCATTGCTTTCCGGTACAAGCAGCTGTATGCTTCACAGAAATTAAATAAAGGCGAATTAGCTGCCGGATGCGTTTCGTGTGATCAATAGATAAAATAAAGGCTGTTCCGTACGGGAGCAGCCTTTTAATCTACCAAAAAAGACTGCCTAAAAAGACAGTCCTCAATTGTTTTTATAATAAGCTGTTTACGCTTCTACTTCATTCCCGTTTTTACACCAGTACAAAGCATTGTAAAGGTTTCCTTTTGGGAAGGACTTGAATTCTCCCGGCATGACCACACTGAAAATATCAGTGAAATTCTGTACTCCTTCTTTGTCTGTCACAATGGCGGCTCTGTTCCACTGGGTCAAATTTTTCAGTCCTAAAATAGCATCCTGCAGCCAGGCGCCCATGGTAAATTTGTCCAGGTCCGTATCAAGATACAATAGATAATTCAGCTCATTGTACTCATTCACCTTTTTCTGTACATGGGGAAGTACAAAGTTTTCAAAATCTTCTCTTGTTACATCTCCCGTTGCGCTGAAAGCAGCAACATTTTCCGGAGCTTCTGAAATAATCGTTATCATATCGTATATTTGTTAGGTGGTTCAGTTGAAGGTTAACAAAAAGTGAACCAATAATTAAATTTTCGTGGTACCACAGATGAATTATTTATTTTATTTAAAAAATTCTGATGTATCATCTGTAATTTGTTTTTTTTAAAGATGAAAAAACCCGTGACGGTTAAATCACGGGCTGCACACTTAAAATATAGATACCTGATGAAGGAACGTAGGCCCTTTATCAATTGTTTCTAAAGGATTTCATATTTTGTTTTGATGCTGTATTTCAGCTTGATGTTATCAATATTGTCAAACGAATAGTCTACATTGGCATCGGCAGCTTCCAGCTGAACATTGGCTACTTTACTCCTGTAAGCCATCGGAAGCACAGTGTCGCTGGTATAATCTTCCATCTCTACAATTTCAAGGGGATTTCCCGTTTTTTTACCCATACTTTCCAGCAGGTAGTCGGCTTTTTCTTTAGCTGCTTTCAAAGCATTCACTTTTACCGTTTTTCTGAAATCGGCGATTTTGGTATTCTTAATTTCGCTGATGTTGATGCTGGTAACCCATTTCTGGTTCAGGCTTTCAAACAGATTTCCCATATTCGCCTTTTTCGTTACTTTAAACTCAAGGCTTTTGGTAAAGATCTTGGTTTTGGAATAAATGTTCTGGTACATCGATTTGAATTTGATGTCTTCGTTTTTCACTCCGTTGTTCTTTAAAATCTCGAACAGCTGTTTTTCATTATCGGCAAGCTGGTTTTTATTATCGCCTTTAATTCCGATGTTGAAGATAATCTCATCCGGTTCCACCTCCATTTCGGCAACGCCTGTTACTTCAATAAAATTCTTTTTAATCTCCTGCGCATTGATCAGACTTCCGAATACTAAAAATCCGATCAGTAAAAAATGTCTCCATTTCATAATTTCCTGTTTTTAATTTTAAATTTCTATAGTAAAATTACAAAGAATAAAAACGGAATCCCATGGAACTGGGTGAAAAGCGGATTTCACTTGGTGAATGGCAGGAAATAAGAAATCCTGCTGACTGTGTTTACCGGTTTGTTAGAATAATTGATTTTCCGCTCCTGGTAACGAGTTTTTTAGCGTCCGGAAAAAGCTTTGTCCTGATGATCAGTTCATCATTATTTTCGGAGATGTGGTAGGTATCGGAGGACAGGAAGGCATCACTGATGTAATGTCCGAACAACCGCGTAGAACCTGACCGGTCCACCGAGTAAAAATCGACTTTATACTGGTGGATGCCCGTCTGGTAATATTTATAGATAATCTTTTCGTTAAGGTCGCTGGAAATAATCTTCGTTTCCATAAAATCGCTCTGTTCCAGGAAAGAACAGTTTTGCAGGAATAGAGTACATAAGCCCAGAAAGTAAAAAGCTTTTTTCATAATCATGCTTGGTTTTAAACAAATATACTCAATGCTAAATGATTGACTGTTAACGGAATTTCAATTAATATTAAGGTTTTGATACGAAAAATAAAGCTTTTGATAACATCCCTTAAAATAACCTGAACCGTTTTTTTTCTTTCTCGAATGAATGTTGTTCCGCTACTTTTCCTGTGCCCGGATTCCTTCTGATATTTAATTTAATCTCATACATCACCTGAATAACGGGTTCATGAATAACCGGACCAATAACAAAATCGAATTCTTTGTCCAGGACCGGCTGGTAATAGGAAGTGACGGACTTGGCGGCCTGACTGACACTGGAAAACTTCGCCAGAGCCAGTGAAGAACTGTTATAGGCTTCGTAGGTCCGGTACATTTCCGTAGGCAGGGTAACCTTGAAGCCGTCGCTCACATTTTTTTCTGCTTTCCCGAAATTTTCACCCAGCAGGTTTTGAAGATTTTCTATTTTTTCCTGTAATGCCAGGGTTGCTTTACGGATCAGCTCTTTTCTGATGCTTTCCATGTTACCGGCAAAATAATCGACGCGTACGAGATCATAAATTTCGTTTTTGGATAAAATGGAGATGAAATCGTTCAGTTGCGAAGGATCGGTAAATTTAATATGGATGTTTTTCTTCAGCTCAAATCCTGCGGGTACTTCGTTGTAGGTCTTTTTACTCGACGTTTTTCTTGGTAAACGGGCACAAACGAAATCATGTCTACGTAAGTTTCGACTCCTTTCCGTGTTTTAATGTGTTCCAGCGAACTGGTAATGCGGCGGTCGATCAGGTCATTCACTTCTTCGGCGCTTTCTGCAACCTGGGTAATGCTGAAGATCGCAACGTATTCTTCCGCTTTTACATTGGCCAGACCTTTTACGCTGATGATGCTTTCGTTAACGGTCTGTGCAATAACGGGATCTGCGACATTGATATTATTTTCGGAATACTGCATCCGGTTTCTGTAATTGATATTGCCTGAAACCTGCGGGAAAGACAATTGAAAGCACAAAACCGAAATTAACGGTAAAAAATTTTTCATGATCATTAAATTTAAAATTCTGCCGTAAAATTAATTTCGGAATCATGGATAAAAACGGCAGACTTGGTGGGTATCCGTTTTCACTTGGTGAACCGTTTCCCGTAAATCCCAGATATGTCTATCTTTGTTTTATGAAAATGCTCCGACTTTTTACCGTTTTCTTTTCAGTGGCTTTTGGAAATATGGCTTATTCCCAGAGCGGTAATGTTGTGGGGGAGGTACGGATGCAGACCAAAAAACTGGAAAAGGCGGTCGATACCAAAGATGAATCTGCACAGGCCGATTCCTATTACAACATCGGTGAAACCTTCTTCAAGGACGGAAACTTCCGTAAGAGTGAAGAATATTATACAAAGGCTAAAACCATTTATGAAAAATTGGACGACCGGCCCAACATCGAAAAAACAAGTCGTAAACTGGCGCAATCCCAGGAAAAACAGAATAGGATCACCCCGGCCATCAGCAATTACAGCAGGGCGGCAGAAGTCAGTTCGCCTAAAAGCCGGGTTCTCAATTCCAATGATGCGACCCGGCTCTCCGTCAGTTCTCCCGAAGCAAAGGAAGAAGCCATCCGGAGCAACATCCGGCTGAACGAAAAGGAAAAAGACAACGGTGCACTGGCAACGAGCTACAGCCAGATGGCGGATGTTAACATTCAGCAGAATGACATTCCGAAAGCAGAAGCCAATCTGACCAGTGCTTATCAGATATCCAAGAAGGAAGCGCCGCAGCAGGCTTTGGAAATCAACCGGAAACTGACAGATTTCTATGTAGACCACAGGAAGTTTGACAAGGCCATTGAAGCAAAAAAGAAAGTGTTAGAAGAAAATTTCGTAAAGGAAAACTCTAAAAAGGAAGTCGAGCAGATCCGGGAACTGGCAGATATTTACATTAAGAAAAATAATCCGGAAGAAGCCATCGCCCTGTTGAAAAAGTCGTACGGCATCGCCCTTGAAAAAGGCCATACCCTGGACGCGCAGAAGAGCGTAAGGAAACTCGACAGCCTATACGGGATTTCCGGAAATACGGATGCTTCGGTAAGGCTTTACCGTGATTTCCTGGGAAATCTTCCTGAGCTCGTGGGCAAAGATAAAAGCCTGGTCGATGAAAAAGTACTGGAAGATACCGAACAGCGGATTACCCAGCTCGAAAAAGAAAAAGAGCTGAAGGATGAACTGATCCGTAAAAAGAATATTTTCAATTACGGATTGATGGCCGCATTGGCTATTTTAACAGCCTTAAGCATTTTCATTTTCAGAACCCTGAAAAAAGTTCAGGTAAAAAATAAAAAGATTGCCTTGCAATCGCTGCGCCGTGAGATGAATCCGCATTTTATTTTCAACAGCTTAAATTCGGTAAACCATTTTATTGCGACGAATAACGAACTGGAAGCCAACCAGTATCTCACCAGATTTTCAAAGCTGATGCGCGGCGTGATGGAAAATTCCACGGAAGATTTCATCCCGTTTCAGCAGGAGCTGGACCTTCTGCAGAATTACCTGGCGCTGGAAAAAACACGCTTCGCCGATAAATTCGATTATCAAATTGAAGTGGATGAAAGCCTGAATACGCAAAGCCTGAACGTTCCCGGAATGCTTGTACAGCCCTTCCTCGAAAATGCCATCTGGCACGGACTCCGGTACCGGACCGACAAAGGATTTCTTTCCCTGCGTTTTGAAAAGGAAAACCAACAGCTGAAAATCAAAGTGGAAGACAACGGCATCGGCATCGAAGAAAGCAAAAAACAGAAAACGGAACACCAGAAAGCCCGTAAAGGGCGGGGCATGAAAAATACCGTGGAACGAATATCGCTGTTAAATGATCTATATAATCAGGAAATAGAGTGTAAGATCACGGATAAGAAAAATGCACAGGGCGTTGCTGTGGAAATCACCTATAAATTGATGAACAAATGAAAATAAAAGCCGTAATCGTAGACGATGAACTGATGGCCAGAGAGGTTCTGAGAAGCTATCTCACCAAATACTGCCCGCAGGTCGAAATTTTAGGGGAAGCGGAGAACATTAGACAGGCTGTTCCTTTGATTACCGATAAACAACCGCAGCTTGTTTTCCTGGATGTCGAAATGCCCTTCGGGAATGCCTTTGATGTGCTTGAAGCCACCAAAGACTTTTCCTATGAAACCATTTTCATTACGGCTTTTTCACAGTACTCCCTGCAGGCCCTGAACAAATCGGCAAGCTACTATATCCTGAAGCCCATCGATATTCAGGAGCTTATTGTAGCCGTAAACAAAGCGGCAGAAAGCATTGAGAGCAAGGAAGAGCTCAACCGGAATAAGATATTGCTCGAAAATTTAAAATTAAAACCGGAGAAACAACAGTTGATCCTTCCTACCTTACAGGGTTTTGACGTCGTAAAGACAGAAGACATCATCAGGCTACAGGCGGATGGCAATTTTACCCAGGTGTATCTTACGGACGGTTCCAGAAAAATGGTCTGCCGTTTCCTGAAACATTTCGACGATCTGCTTGAAGCGCCATTCGTAAGGGTTCACCGTTCACACATCATCAATACGCGTTTTGTAAAATCTTACCATAAAAGCGGAACTGTAACCCTTTCCGACGATACCGAGATCGAGGTCTCCGGCAGTTTCAAGGATACTTTCTTTAGAGTTTTTTCTTAAAGCGGAAAAACAGGAAATCTTTCAGGCACCATTTTTGAAGAATTCAGGATACCACAAAAATATTCTGTTATGAAAATGCTGAAGAAAATCGCGATTCCCGTTTCACTGGGAATTTTAGGACTGATGATTTTAAACTCCTGTTCCGTAGGAATTCCTAAAGGTGCCACAGCCGTTCAGAATTTCAAACCCGATCAGTATCTGGGTAAATGGTATGAAATAGCCCGTTTCGATTTTAAATTCGAGAAAAATATGGATAACACAACGGCCACTTATTCCAGAAATTCTGACGGCACCATTAAAGTCGATAACAGAGGCTACAATTATGTGAAAAAAGAATGGAAAGAATCTGTCGGCGAGGCCCGTTTCGTAAACAGTGAAAATGAAGCCCGTTTGAAAGTTTCTTTCTTTAAACCGATCTGGGCCGGCTATAATGTCGTTGATATCGATGATAATTACCGGTACGCATTAATTATGGGAAACAATTTAAAATACCTGTGGATCCTTTCCCGGACCAAAGAAATTCCCGAAAGTATTAAGCAGAGGTTTTTGGCAAAAGCCAAAAGTATCGGCTACAATACGGATCAACTGATCTGGGTGAAGCATGACTGAGTGATGAGGTAATTATCAGAAAATTGTCATGTCATAAAAATCATTCCTAATCTGAGATTATGTTATGATATAAAGATTATTATAAACTCTGTTATTCCGTAGGAGTCCGGATGCGAATCCTTCCATGCAGCTGATAACATTATATGTAAATTACTACGGAATGAAAAAAGCGGGTCATCAAAGAAAATCTCAGATTTTCTGTCTTATGTGCTCTAAAATATTTTCAAAGCTGAAATCCTGAAATCTTATGTTTCTTATGTGTTAAAATATTTAAAGGTTAACTGTCAGTTTAAACCTTTATACTCTTTCCATTCCTCAAAACGGTGATCGATTACCTGCTTCATCAGATCATAGTTTTCATAGGTATCTTCAATATGATAGAAGGTTTCATATTCGTAATCATTCTCTTCGGCTTTCGTATCAAAGAGGTTGACGTAATCGTCTGCAAATGAACTGAACCGGTTTCCGAAATCCGTTTCGTCCTTGTAATAATCCTGCGCAAAGGCATTTCCCATCGGATTTAGATCGGATTCAGAAAATTTTCCGTCCATACAGTCCATCACAAATTCAGCGCCCGTTATTTCACGGCGTTTGATTTTTCCGATTTCCTCCTCAGCATCTTCCTTCAGATCTTCGGAAATCAGGCCTTTACTGATACACCAGTTCAGGAACATTCCCGTGTGGGTAGCCCCATTGTTTTCAGAAAGTCCTTCGGGGAAATCTCCGCCATAATGCCATGAAGCATCGTCATATTTAGCCATACTTTATCATCGTTTTTAACAATATCCGTCAAAAATAGAAAAAATCAATTTATATTGCCCGGCAATCATAAATTTCCGTCATTTGTGCAGAAATTTTTTCGACTTATATTATATGAAAAATGCTGTTCTGATCACTATCGGTGATGAAATCCTTTCGGGGAACACGGTAGACACCAATTCCAATTTTATTGCAAACGAACTTAAAAACATCGGGATAAAAGTTTCACAGATCTTTACGATCTGCGACGAAATTGAAACCATCAAAGAAACCATACAGACTGCCTTCAGAACCGGCGACGTGATCATCACTACCGGCGGACTGGGACCGACCCGCGACGATAAAACCAAAAAGGCCATTGCCGAATTTTTCAATGATGAGCTTGCCCTGGATGAGGCCACCTTCAATCATCTGAAAGCCTACATGGAAAAGCGCGGCCGCCTGGAAATACTGGAAAGGAACCGGGAGCAGGCTTTCGTACCTGCAAAATCCAGGGTCTTTCAGAACCACTTCGGTACGGCACCTTGTACGATGATGGAAGAGAACGGGAAACTGCTGTTCAGTCTTCCGGGGGTTCCTTATGAAGTGAAACCGCTGATCAAAGACCAGATCATTCCTTATCTTCAGGAGAAATTCAGTCTGAATTATATTTCAACAAGGATTGTTTCCGTAGTCGGTATTCCCGAAAGTATCCTGGCGGATACCATCGAAAGCTGGGAACTGGCATTGCCTGAGAATCTGGCCCTTTCTTACCTGCCGGTAGGAACCCGGGTTAAACTGCGGTTAACGGCAACCGGCAATAATGAAGCAATCCTGCAGCAGCAACTGGAAGAGGAGATCCATAAGCTCTTGCCTTTAATCAAAGATAACGTCATTGCCACTTCCGAAGATAAAATAGAAAAGATCCTTGCCGAAATTTTAACGGAAAGAAAACTTACCCTCTCTACGGCAGAAAGCTGTACCGGAGGAGAGCTGGCTAAAATGATCATTTCGGTTCCCGGAAGTTCTGCCTATTTTCTTGGCGGAATTGTTCCGTATGCCACCGAAAAGAAGATTGATATCCTCAAAGTAAAAAGAGAAACGGTGGAGGCATATACGGTAGTCAGTGAACAGGTAGCTGCGGAAATGGCGGCGGGTTGTCAGGAATTATTCGGCACCGATATTTCACTGTCCTCTACTGGTGTAGCGGGACCCGGAAAAGGAGAGGACGGCAATGAGGTGGGAACGGTTTTCTATACCGTACGGATCCATGAGCAGGAAGTAACTTCCAGATTATACATGCCTCACCTGGAAAGACAGGATTTCATGCATTTTGTTTCGCAGAAGATAATTCAGGATTTGATAGGAATTCTTGTTAATAACTGAATGTAACGTTTAATTTTAATAATTTTTTAATTAAATACAAGCTGATATTTCACGACTTTTGTAATCCAAAATAAAAAGTACAAATCGTGGGAAATTCAAAACAGATTTTTCAGACCGACAACAAAAAACGCTGGAGAAATGTGCAGTGGGGCAGCCGTATATTTATTTTCATTGCCGTGCTGCTTTTTCTGGCTTTAGGGGTGATGATGAAATTCGGCAGAAGTCCGAAAATACCTTTCAAAGAAGATTACAAAGCAGTAATTACCGCCAGCAAACCTTATCTTCAGGAGAATAAGATCTCCAAAGAGTACAAGGGTTTCAGGAGTTTTATTTCTGAAAAAAACATCCATACCAATCTTGCGAAGATTAAAAAAGCGAGAGCCGAAAGGCTGCAAAACCAGAACCGCAACTGGTCCCAGTTTCCCGGCGGGATCCGTTCCGCTTTTTATGTGGCCTGGGATCCCCAGTCCCTGATGTCATTAAAGAGAAATATCAGACATGTGAACCTGGTTTTTCCGGAATGGTTTTTCCTGGATCCCAAAACCGGAGACCTGAAGACCAATGTGGATCCTGAAGGTTATAAAATCATCAGAAGAACAGGTGTGGCCACGATGCCGATCCTGAGTAACAACTCCAATCAGGAATTCCACTCGGAAGGATTGGGGAAAGTGCTGAAAGATCCCCTTAAAAGGACGCAGCTTATCCGGAAGCTGAAACAGCAGTGCCAGAAGCTTCATTTTAAAGGGATCAACATCGACTTTGAGGATATGAACCTGGATTCCGATGAAAACCTGATTGCTTTCATGAAGGAGCTTTCGGCCACTTTCAAGCAGAACAACCTTCTGGTTTCCATGGATATCATGACGGAGAACGACGATTATAATGTTGAAAGACTGAATCCGTATGTGGATTATTTTATATTGATGGCTTATGATGAATATTCCGCCGACAGCGATGCCGGGCCGGTTTCATCCCAGAAATGGATCGAAGCACAGACCGGGAAAATTTTAACGAAAACTTCCCCGGAGAAAATTATTTTGGGATTAGGGGCCTATGGTTACGACTGGAGTACAAATAAAGACGACAACAGCTCCGTCACCTACATGCAGGCCATCACGAAGGCTAGTGCCAGTAAAGCGAAAATCAATTTTGACGACAATACCTTCAACCTGAATTATTCGTATACCGATTCGAAGAATAATACCCACACCGTATTTTTTAATGATGCGGCATCCATTTTTAACACGATGCGCTTCTCCTCCGAATATCCGCTGGCCGGTACCGCACTCTGGAGGCTCGGAAGTGAGGACAGCCGGATCTGGAATTTTTATGATAAAGACCTGACGTCTGCAGGACTTTCAAAATTAAATTTAAGATTGCTGGAAAATGTAAAAGGCCAGACCATGGTGGATTATATCGGCGACGGCGAAGTGCTGGACGTGCTGAATACCCCACATGACGGGAAAATTGCTGTGGAAATCGATCCGAAAGAAAAAATTATCACCGACGAAAACTACATCACCTATCCAAGTTCCTACGAAGTAAGGAAGTACGGCGGAGCTCCCCAGAAAGAACTGGTGCTTACCTTTGATGACGGTCCGGATGAAACCTATACGCCGCAGGTGCTGGATGTTCTTTCAAAATACCATGTTCCGGCCGCCTTCTTCCTGGTCGGCCTGAATGCTGAGAAAAATCTTCCCCTGGTGAAAAGGATTTACCGGGAAGGCCATGAAATAGGAAACCACACCTTTACCCACGAAAATGTGGCGAAAGTAAGCCCCGAAAGAGCTTTGCTCGAAATGAAACTGACCAGGCTGCTGATCGAGTGTATCACCGGACACAGCACCATCCTTTTCAGGGCTCCGTATAATGCGGATTCCGAGCCGACGACTTCAGAGGAGATTATTCCTGTAGCGCTGGCAAGACAACAGAATTACCTGGATATCGGTGAAAACATCGATCCTGAAGACTGGCAGCCCGGAATAAAAGCCGATGAAATCGTAAAAAGGGTAATGGCCGGAATAAAAGCGGAACGGGGAAACATCATCCTTCTTCATGACGCGGGCGGAGATACCCGGGAAGAAACCGTGAAGGCACTGAAAGTTCTTATTCCTACCTTACAAAAGCAGGGTTACCACTTCACCAACCTGACCAGCATCCTGCATAAAAGCAAAAACGAACTGATGCCTGAGGTGCCGAAGACAAAAGCTTATTATGTGATGCAGCTGAACCTCATTCTTGCAACGGTGATCTACGGAATCAGTCACTTCCTGGTGGCCCTGTTTACGATCTTCATCGGGTTAGGTCTGATCAGGCTTTTCATTATGCTGTACTGGGCATTCCGGGAAAGGAAAAAAGAAAAAAAGTTAGGGGTTTTTCCAATACTGGAATCCTATCCGAAGGTTTCAATCATCGTTCCGGCTTACAATGAAGAGGTAAATATTGTTTCTTCATTAAACAATCTGCTGAAGCAGACCTACCCGAATTTTGACGTGATTATGGTAGATGACGGAAGCAAGGATTCGACATACGATAAAGCCAGAGAAGCCTTTTCCGGCAATCCGAAGCTTAAAATTTTCAGCAAACGGAACGGAGGGAAAGCAACTGCCCTGAATTATGGGATTGCTGAAACCGATGCGGAATATGTGGTCTGCATTGATGCCGATACCAAGCTGGAACAGGATGCGGTGAAATATTTAATCGCCCGGTTTTTAAATTCCGCTCCGGAAGATAAAATTGCTGCCGTTGCTGGAAACGTGAAAGTGGGAAATACCGTCAACTGGCTCACCCGATGGCAGTCGATCGAATATACGACCAGCCAGAATTTCGACCGGCTTGCGTATGCCGATATCAATGCGATTACGGTGATTCCGGGAGCTATCGGGGCTTTCAGAAAATCCGTTGTCGAAAAAGTGGGAGGCTATTCTTCCGATACCCTTGCTGAAGACTGTGACATTACCGTGAAAATTCTGAGAAAAGGATATACCGTGGCCAATGAAAACAGGGCGGTAGCCGTCACCGAAGCACCTGAAACTGTAAAACAGTTTCTAAAACAGCGCTTCCGATGGACCTACGGCATTATGCAGATGTTCTGGAAACAGAGACATACCTTCCTGAACCCGAAATACAAAGGGCTGGGATTGTGGGCAATGCCGAACATTCTGCTGTTCCAGTATATCATTCCTTTTTTCTCGCCGATGGCTGATCTTATTATGTTTTTCGGCCTGTTATCAGGAAACGGCGGAAAGATATTCAGCTATTATCTCATATTCTTACTGGTGGATGCCTCACTGGCCTTTATTGCCTTCATCATGCAGCGTGAGAAGCTCATTTACCTGGTCTATGTGATTCCGCAGCGATTCGGCTACCGGTGGCTGATGTACATTGTCCTGTTCCGAAGCCTGAGAAGAGCGCTGAAAGGCGAAATGCAGTCCTGGGGATTCCTGAAAAGAACCGGGAATGTAAAAGAAATCGCAAATTCTTAATATTTGATTAAATTTGTTTTCATAAAAAGTAACGAATTAAAAAAAAGTTACACTTATTGTATAAATTGTAATTATAATGAAAAAACTAACGCTTTCCCTGCTTTTATTGGGAGGACTCTGTTCACAGGCAGTGAACGCTCAGGCGACAGACAAAGGTCTGGATCTTAGCCTGATGGATAAATCAGTGCGTCCGCAGGATGACTTTTACAGCTTTGTAAGCGGAACATGGATGAAGACGGCCAAAATCCCTTCCGATAAACCAACCTGGGGAAGTTTCAACAAGCTGGCTGAAGATACCGACAACAATTCGATGACGATCCTGAACTCGCTTCTGAAAGATAAGTTTGCTGACGGAACGGAAGGTAAAAAAATCCAGGACCTGTATGGATCATATATGGATATGTCTAAAAGAAATGCAGACGGTATCAAGCCGATCCAGGCAAATCTGAATAAAATTGATGCCATTAAAAACGTTAATGATCTTCAGAATTACCTGATCTCCGTAACGAAAGAAGGGGAGAACAATTTCTACGGATGGGGCGTGGATGCGGATCTTAAAGATTCCAAGATGAATGCCGTGTACTTAGGAGACGCTTCTTTAGGATTGGGAAGAGACTACTATCAGAAAGTAAACGAAAAAAATACCGAAGCATTGGCGGAATACACAAAATATGTGGCTTCCATGCTGAAAGAATTAGGATATAAAAATGCTGATGCCGCCGCAAAAGGTATCGTTGCTTATGAGAAGAGCATTGCTCAGACCTATCTCACAAACGAGCAGAGCCGCGACAATACCCTTCAGTACAACCTGAAAACCATGGCCGAGCTTTCTGCTCTGGTAAGAAATGTAGACCTTCCGGGTTACCTTAAAAAAGTAGGGGTAACTTCGGATAAGGTAATCATCGGGGAATTGGGGTATTATAAAAATCTTGATAAATTCATCAATACGCAGAATCTTCCTGTAATCAAAGATTATCTTAAATTCCACATGATCCACGGCAGCGCTTCTTATCTAAGCGAAAAGATCGGGGATATGAAGTTTGCTTTCTACGGTAAATACCTGAGAGGCCAGCAGGAGCAGAGGGCTTTGAACAAAAGAGGATTTGAGCTGATCAACGGAACTTTGGGCGAAGCGTTCGGAAAATTATACGTTGAGAAATATTTCCCTGCAGAAGCCAAAGCGCAGATGGTGGAACTGATCGACTATTTAAAGAAAAGTTTTGCTGTTCACATCAATAATTTAGCTTGGATGTCTTCGACAACGAAGGAGAAAGCAATGCAGAAACTGAATAAGTTCACGGTAAAAGTAGCGTATCCGGACAAATGGAAAGATTATTCCAAACTGACCATCGTTCCCGAATCCAAAGGCGGAAACCTGTATTCCAACCTTCAGAACATTACGGAATGGCAGTACAACAAAGACCTGGCTAAGATCGGAAAACCGGTGGATAAATCGGAGTGGGGAATGACGCCACAAACGGTAAATGCTTATTATAACCCGGTAAACAACGAGATCGTATTCCCGGCTGCCATCCTTCAGCCGCCGTTCTTCAATCCTAAAGCGGATGCTGCGGTGAACTTTGGAGGAATCGGTGCCGTGATCGGTCACGAAATGAGCCACGGATTCGATGATTCCGGAGCCCAGTTCGATGCAGACGGAAACCTGGTAGACTGGTGGACACCGGAAGACAAAGCCAACTTCGAAAAAGCGACCAAAGCACTGGCTTCCCAATATGATAAGTACGAGCCTGTAAAAGGAACTTTCGTGAACGGAACCTTTACCAATGGTGAAAACATTGCCGATTTAGGCGGAGTAAACATCGCTTACGATGCCTTACAGATGTACCTGAAAGACAAAGGGAATCCGGGAGTAATCAGCGGATATACGCAGGATCAGAGATTCTTCTTAAGCTGGGCAACCGTATGGAGAACTTTATCCAGTGAAAAATATATGGTGAACCAGGTGAAAACCGATCCGCACTCTCCGGGGTATTTCAGAAGTTTCGGACCTTTAACGAATGTTGACGCTTTCTACAAAGCATTCGACGTAAAAGAAGGCGACAAACTTTATAAGAAACCGGCAGACCGTATCAAGATCTGGTAGTCCGTTTTTAAATATCAAAAAAAACCGTTCAGCAATGAGCGGTTTTTTTTAGCTTAAAATTTGAGAGCAACGTTAAGTGACCAACAGCATTTAAAGACATTTGAAAAATTTAATACACTCTTTACTGAGCGTTCTGCTTAATGTAAATTCGATAATATTCATTCCGCTTTCCGTAATTTAAGGAGGATAAGGAAAAAAGAAACTTTACAAGATTTTCAGCCTGATTTAAAAAATCAATTGCCAGTCAGTAGCCTTTTAAATACAGGTGCTAACGGCATACTGCATCCCTCTTCAAGTCTTTTTAGTCCGAATGCTCCTTGTATTTTTATAGATCAGCGAAAACGGTTTAAATTTAATTACTCAGCAGTTTCGATGCCGTAGAATTTTTGATGAAGATCAGGTAATCAAAATCATCAGTTATATTTCCGGATTTAAAGTCATTGGAGGTCGGTGAAGCGCCTACCGTCCGGTAGTTTATTTTTTTCAAAAGTACTTTTGTGAGTTCATTATTCTCTTTTTTAATGCTTTTTAGGTCGAGGATAAAAATAGGAATGTTGAAAGAATTGAGAAGTTCTTCCAATGAATCCGGTGTGTTTTTCTTCACGAAGGCGGGCGTGATTTTTTTATCATCCAATCCGATTACGGAATGGGACCCTTCGTAGAAGAAAGTTCCGCAACTGGTATAGTCATCCTTAAATTTTTCGATCAGAAATCTTCCGGTTTCCGCTCCGGTTTTTTTCAGATGTTCATTATGGGCCCATAAGACAAAAGCGGATTCCGGGTATTTATTTTTAAGCCAGGCTATATTCTCTGCCATGTACCGGTTGCGATCAAGATAAGACCGGTGGATATACTGTTCCAGAAGCACAAGGTGCTGTGCAAACCAGGAATAATCATCGGGTCCGGAAATGTTTGGTAAAAAGTTTCTTATATGGTCTAACTCGGTTGATGCCTCTGCATGGATCTGCTTTTTCCGGGAGAGCTGTTTCTTTTCCAATTGGTTTTCTTCATGAAGCAGCTGGGTTAATTTCATCAGATGATCAGTGGAAACATTATACTTGTCCATTATTATTTTAAACTGTACCACGGAACCCCGGTACGTGGTCATATCGAATCCCGTAAATGTTATTTTGGATGCGTGTCTGTCGTTATATTTTTTCATCCATTCCGTCATATCCAAGATTTCATCAGTCTGATAAATCCAGGAATCGAGGTTCATCACGTATTCTTTACCGGTTTTTTTTCCGTTGACAATATATTCGTTGATGAGCATCGCTTTGGGCATGGGGGATTCTATGGAAAACACACCGCCGTTGTTTTTCATCAGGATATACCGTGTTAATTTATCTTTCAGCTTAAAAATTTCACTGGAGCCGTGAGAAGCTTCTCCGAGTCCTATTATTTTGACGTTGGCAAAGAAACGGTTGAAAACAAGAGAATCTTCTTTAAAGCCGGTGTCCGCATCATAAGATTGGAGAGGATGGATAAATTTTCTAAGATAATTTCGTTCAACCGCACTTTGGGAACAAATCAGTGTGGAAAAAAGAAAAGCTCCCAGCAGCAATACATTTCCCGGAAATATTTTTTTCATGATTACAGGTATTGGATATTTAAGGGTAAAAATAAATTTTTCCTTTCTCTGAGAAAAATACAGAAGGGAAGAGAACGGTATTTTAACAAAAAATTATCATTTCCCGGTACGAAGAACATAAGAAACAAGGCTGGAATCCATTCGTGACAATTGTGACGAAAGGCTTCACGGAATTTAAAAAAGCCTCTATAGGCAAATAAGCTTTTAGAGGCATTTTTTTACTATAGAATATCAGTTTTCCAAAAAAGGCATTTATAATTCGGCAACTGAAAAGTTAACATAATCGTTAAAACCGTTTGCAGCCCTTGTACTTTTGGAACTGCCGGTGTTGTGGTAGATGGCAGGACGCAAAGTTTCGCCGGCAGCCATTCTTACCGTCACGTTGACGCTTGAACTTGAAATAACAGTTCCTGCCGTAGCATATCCGTTTATTCCTATTTTGATAGGCCCGCTGGAAAGATACAGCTGTGCCTCAACCTGACTGTCTGCACTGACACCGGCACTGTTAAAAATAAAATTGAAAGAAACGGTATAATTTCCATCCCTGGGTGCGGTGAAAATCCCTGTAACCGGATCAAAATTATTATTTGAATCCGAAGTTTCCGACCAGTCGATAATATTGGTAACCGTTGTGTTACCAATTGACTGCGATGAGGTTTTCCGGGCAACCACGATACTTTTCTGGACATTACTGCTGAGCGTATTCCAGTTGGCACCGTTGCTGTATTGCATGGAGCCTCCCGCCGAAGTGCTGTAACGCAGGGCACCTGCACCTGCCGAAGATGCACTGGAAGCAGAAGTTCCTATACCCAGCATTCCCTCGCCCGGGTCTGTTACACTGGTGGTATTGGTTCTTATATCAAGTTTGGCGTTCGGTGTTGTATTCCCGATTCCTACTTGTGAATAAGCTAAAACTGAACAGGTTACAGTTGACAGGATAAATAAGTTCTTTTTCATATAGAGAAGCTTTAAAAAATTTAATTAACAAATTAATTCCAGTATGTAATACTGTTATACTATTTTTAATTAAGTTGGTCAATTCTTCTTAATACAGACTTGTTGATCTATTGAAAACGTCAGTAAAGTTAAAAGGAAGGGTGTTTTCATTATTATGAAAATCAATGTAAACTTAAATCAAAGCCATTGAATTTGGTATTGCTGAGCAATTGTTATGATACCTGAATTAAGCTGTTGCAATATTTCACATGGCAAAGATAATAATTTTAAGATAAATTATGATAAGGCAAGGCCGGATTATTCAGTTTTTTTTCTGCTTGCCAAAGTTGTAACTGTAAAAAACCGATGTTTTCCAAGACCATTTATTTAATTTTACAGCTGGAAAATATTCTTATTTTCCTTTTTTGTAAAGGTTTTGTTCTGTATTTTATTACTTGGAAAACAGTCTTCCGCTTAACGTATCCATCGTAAGTGGATAACCGTAAATAAATTCTTATTCAGCCTTTAAAATTTATCTGATTTATGAAAAGATACCATAAACTTCTTCATTTAACTGTTTTGAAAATATTTTAATACAAATTCGAAAGTTTTCAACAAAATTTCATTTCAAGCTGACCGTAGTTTTAAACCCGGTATTATAAACCCGGTTTGAACCAGATATAATTAAATGATGCAATAAAAGCATATTGATTCTTAATGAATGATAATGTATCATCAGAATTTGTATATTTGGTAAGTTTGTGTAAATCAAAAAATATCTTAATGAAAAAGCTAAATATCGGAATAATTGCCCTTTCGGGTCTGGTATTCCTAAATTCGTGTGGTACGGCAAAGACGGCAGATGCTCAGAAACCGGAAATGACCAAGGAAATGACTACAGAGCCTGTAAAAAAAGAAGAAATGAAAGAAGAAGGACTGAATTTAGCCTATATGGACAAAGCAGTACGTCCGCAGGATGATTTTTTTAGTTATGTCAACGGAAACTGGGTGAAGACCACACAGATTCCTTCCGATAAAGCGAGCTGGGGATCTTTCAATGCCCTGAGGGAAAATGTAGACGATGCTTCCCTGGATATTTTAAATAAAATTTTATCCGAATCTTATCAGGCCGGTTCCGAAGGCCAAAAAATCCAGAATCTCTATGCTTCCTTTATGGACACCGGTAAAAGAAATGCAGAAGGCCTGAGCCCGATCAGAGGAGACCTGGCGAAAATCGATGCCATCAAAAACCTGAATGACCTTCAGAAATATCTACTGGAAGCAACAAAGGTGGGCGACAATTCATTCTACGGATGGAGGGTAGGCGCCGATATGAAAAATTCTACGATGAATGCAGTCTATCTCGGCGGTCCGGATCTTGGATTGGGAAGAGATTACTATCAGAAAGTAAACGAAGCCAACACCAAAACCCTGGCGGAATACCAGTCGTATGTCGCAAAACTCTTCGGCGTTCTAAACTATAAAAATGCAGATGCTGCCGCTAAAAATGTGGTGGATTTCGAAAAGCAGCTGACCAATTATCTGCTGACTCTGGAACAGAACAGGGATGCCAATTTAAGATACAATCCTAAAAACGTATCCGAACTGCCGGCGTTGGTGAAGAATGTGAACCTTCCGAAATATTTAAAAGAGGCAGGAGTGAATACCGACCGCGTCATTGTCGGCGAACTGAAATATTACCAGAATATGGATTCGTTCCTGACGCAGAAAAACCTGCCGTTGCTGAAAGATTACCTGAAATACCATCTGATTAACGGCAATGCCAGCAACCTGGATGAAAACCTGGAGAAAATCCGTTTCGATTTCTATTCCAAATATCTTCAGGGCCAGAAAGAACAGCGTCCGATGAACAAAAGAGGGCTTTCTCTGGTGAACGGTGTCCTGGGAGAAGCTTTCGGAAAACTTTATGTTGAGAAATACTTCACACCTGAAGCCAAAGCACAGATGGAGACCTATATCGATTATATTTTAAAGTCATTCAAAACCCACATCAACGATATGGACTGGATGTCTCCGGAAACCAAAGTGAAAGCACAGGAAAAACTGTCTAAATTTACGGTAAAAATAGCCTATCCGGATAAATGGAAAGATTACACCCAACTGAAAGTGGAATCTCCGCAAGCGGGGGCGACTTTATATTCCAACCTTCAGAATGTAGCCGCATGGCAGTACCAGCGAAGTCTGGATAAGGTAGGGAAACCTGTTGACAAATCAGAATGGGGGATGACGCCGCAGACGGTAAACGCTTATTACAGCGGATCCAACAACGAAATTGTTTTTCCGGCGGCTATTCTTCAGCCTCCGTTCTACAATCCGAAGGCTGACGCTGCAGTAAACTTCGGCGGCATAGGGGCAGTGATCGGCCATGAAATTTCCCACGGATTCGATGACAGCGGTTCCAGATTCGACGGAGACGGGAACCTGAACAACTGGTGGACAGATGCCGACCGTAAGAACTTTGACGCTAAAGTAGCCCAGTTGGCTTCCCAGTACAGCGCTTACGAACCGGTAAAAGGAAGCTTCGTGAACGGTAAATTTACGAGTGGTGAAAATATCGGGGACCTGGGAGGAGTAGCCGTTGCTTACGATGCCCTTCAGATGTACCTGAAAGACCATGGCAATCCGGGGCCGATCAGCGGCTTCACGCAGGATCAGCGCTTCTTCATGAGCTGGGCAACGGTTTGGAGAACCAAATCCACCGACCAGTACATGACCAACCAGGTAAAGACCGATCCGCATTCGCCGGGTGTTTTCAGGGCATTCGGACCATTGGTAAACCAGGATTCTTTTATTAAGGCATTCGATATCAAGCCGGGGGACAAAATGTATAAAGCACCTCAGGACAGGATAAAAATCTGGTAATAAAAACCGGGAAATTGTTAGAAATGAAAAACGCATCGGAAATGATGCGTTTTTTATTTATTTTTCCTAGTTTAGTGATGCCGGAAATATCAGTCGCTGCTGAGGTTGATCCCGGTAAATAATATTTCAAAAAAATCTTAACAAAATTTTTTATGTTACAGTTTTTTTTTAAATTTAGGCATTGGATTGGTCAGTTATTTGATGCTGATAAAAACAATGAACACCAAAATAAGAAATCTCAAAATAACAACAATATGGCAATGTTTAATTATGGCGTTGGCGGAAACGAAGTAAAAGTAGACGCTAACGAAGCTATCCAGCAGATCCAGGAGAATAAGTCGCTGATAGTGAGCCAGCTTACAACAGATGAATCTTACGTTCCCGAAATTGTAACAGGACTAAAAACCGTGGACGACGTCTTCAGGCATTTCCAGCCTTCTGTGCATGTTCAGCACGAAACGGAAGACGGTAACGTAGTCGAAGAAGAGTTCCGTTTCCAGAATCTTGCAGACTTTACTCCCAAAAACCTTACTCAGAAATCAGAATACCTACAGAAGCTGAGCATGGAGCAGGAGCAGTACAATAAAATCGTACGCCAGCTGAAAACCAATAAAATTCTGCGCAATATGCTTGAGAATGACCAGACCAGGGCTGCATTCGTAGAGGTATTGAAAGAAGTGGCCCAAGAACTAGAAAAATAATCTAAAGACTCACGAATCATGGATAGTAAATTACAGGCAGCTGAGAACCAACAACAGCAGGGGCAGCAGCAACACGCAGGCCAGCCCAAGGGTAATCCGCTTGCCGAACTCAATAAAATAGGAGGTTTCGGCTTTGTAGAATCTGTTGTAGACGGCATCGCCAATATGAACCCCACCCGAAAAGCCAGAAAGGAAATCTTCCTGAACGACGGCAATAAAGCAGAAGAGAGAAAAGAGCTTCTTCAGAAAATCAATCTTTGGGTAGAACTTCTGGAAGGCAATGAATCTGCAGATAAAATGGCGGATACCTGCAAATCCAAAGCGCAGGCGGCCGATCAGAATTTAAAATTAAACCTTAAAAATACACTGGACGCCGTCCGGATGCTGGAGACCAACTACAGAACGGTTGCCCAGTTCTACAAAAATACCGAACTCGATAAGGTAGACAACGTAAGCATCGTCAATGCAAGCCTGGATCAGGTTTCAGACCTTGACAATCCTTTGTTTATCGATGCTGTGGCAGAAGAATTCAAAAACTACTACGACCGTCTGGACCTCAGGGACAATTATTCTATCCTGGCAATCCCAGGATACTTAGGTTCCAACAAAGTCATTGAAAAATGGGCGAAGATCTGTAACGAGAATAAGGTGATGATGATCACGGATTTTGCCAATCTTGACAAACCGGATGATGTGGTAGACTTATTCCATTCAGCCAACCTTACCGGAGGCGAGCTTCACAGAAGTAATGTGATTATGACCTGCAACTGGCTGGTAGGCCGTGGAAAAGCCGAAGAAGTAGGAGAAGAGGAAAACGTAGAACTTCCGCCATCCACTTCACTGGCCGGAAAAATCCACAAAACCCTGATGTCCCAGGTGGCCGCAGGGAAGAAACACGGGAACATCAATGAAGTGGATGCCGTAAAATTCGAGCTTAAGAAAAGCGAAATTTCCCAGCTGGAAAAAATGGGCCTGGTACCGATGGTAAACGAATACGGAAAAATCATGGCATTCTCTGCCAAAACCTTGTTTACCGGAGATAATATCGGGCTTCAGACTTACTCCGTAGTCCGTGTATTCGACTACGTAACCAAAGTATTGCTGGATTTCCTGAACAGAAGGGCTTTCGAAAACTGGAATGCCAGGAATGAGGATGATCTCAGAAGACAGATTGTTACTTTCCTTGACGGAATCAAAGGTCCGGACAAGCTGATTGAAAAATTCAAGATTGTCCGTTTTGAGCAGGATAAAGTGAATAAGGACCGTGTGTGGCTGGATATCCGCCTAACCCCTTATTTCCCTACCAAAAGTTTTGTTATTAAACTTGACGGACACAAAGGAGATGACGGTAATGAATGGGATGCTGAATATCTTCAGGACTGATTTTTACTTAATTAAAATACTAAACCGATGGGATTTTCACATCGGTTTTTTTCTACCGAATTATTAAAATCATTATGAAAAGAAAGCTGATGTACTTTTTGCCGGTGCTTTTGGGCCTGGCGGGCTGTGAAGAAAAAAAGCTTCAACACAGTCATAAGATTGACCTTTTCGCCGATGAAAGGCAGGAAGGAAAAGCCTACGTGATGAAGCCTCAGGAATGTTTTTATGAAAGCGATATGGTGGTGTCCTCAGCAGACATCCAACTTGTCGATCAGTCTTCGGGACGTGGAAAGTCCATTTTTATCTACCGTGTAAATTCAGGGAAAGTGCTCAAGACCACCAGGGATTCGGTAGTGGTATTTCCGTTTCAGTTTCTTTCCAATCAGCGGCTGATGTTCCGCCGCGATTCCACTTCTTACACGTACCTCAAAAAGCTGGAGGGGTACCGTTTTATCGCCAAACAAATGAAGCTGAACTACCAATGGCTGAAAGCAGCCCCGGTTTATTCGGTAAAACCTGAACAATAAAGCCTTATCTTTGCCTGACTGAAATTCCGGCCCGTAAAGCTGACCATTTGCTGAAAGCAGATTCTGTCCGCCTGTATTCGACCTGCCGGAATATCCGAATAAAAATTAAAAATTTGAAGAACATCAATAAAGAGCCGGACTTTAAGCATATTGGAAATAAACTTTTAAGCTGGTACGAAAAAAATGCCAGAGATCTTCCTTTCAGGCAGACCAAAGATCCTTATAAAATCTGGATCTGTGAAATTGTTTTCCAGCAGACCAGGATCAGCCAGGGCCTGGGGCATTACAATAATTTTGTTGCCCGGTTTCCGGATGTGAAAACACTGGCAGAAGCTGAAGAAGATGAGGTTATTCTGTACTGGAAAGGCCTGGGCTATTATTCACGGGCCATCAATATCCACAAAGCGGCCCAACAGATCATGACTGATTATCATGGGAAATTCCCTCATGAGTATGAAGAGATTCTAAAGCTGAAAGGCGTTGGGAAGTATACGGCAGCGGCAGTTTCCAGCATTTGCTTCAACGGAAAAATGCCGGCAGTGGACGGTAATTTCTACCGGGTACTGAGCCGTGTTTTCGCCGACGGCTTCGATATTTCCAATTCAAGGGCCTTCAATTATTTTTCGGAACTGGCACATCTTATTTTACCGGATCAGGTGGGGGATTTCAATCAGGCTATGATGGATCTGGGTTCCGAAATCTGCAAACCCAAAAATCCGCTATGCCGGGAATGCCCGTTAAATGAAGACTGCCTTGCATTCTCCATGAAAAAAGTCTCGGAATTTCCGGTTAAAGCTAAAAAGATGAAAGCCAAAGACCTGGAACTGAAGTATTACTTTGTTCACCGGAACGGACAGTTCCTGATTCAGCAGCGGAAAGATGATTTTATCTGGAAAAAACTGTTTGAATTTCCGCCTGAGATTTCCGATGCGCTGGTGCCGTTCGTTGTAGGCGTAAAAACCGTCAGCCATAAACTGACCCATAAAAACCTCAGCATCGAAATTTACAACGTGGAAGTACTTTCCGAAGAAGTCTGGAATCATTTTATTGCTGAAAACAGCTATCTCACTACCGATGTTGAATCCTCTCACGAAAAATCATTCCCGAAACCGCTGGAAACTTATATCCGGAATTATGAGGAAGCCTACCGGTTTTTGTAACCCTTTGCCAAGCATTTGTCATTCCCGCAGGGAAGCGCGAAAAGATTCGCACCTTGATTTGTGCGGATTGACAAACCAACCGTAAATTTTCCCTCATTCTTGCCGTTTCCTTAGGGAATCTCAACATAGCATTAGGGAAGCCGGGGAAGATTTGGCTTTGGATTCCCACAGAGTGGCAAAGACGCCGGGAAAATAAACCTTTGCGGTCTCTTGTAAGTGAAACGGCTCTGTGAATCTAAAAACATTTAGGAGTAAAAAAACTTTGTGCGCTTTGTATTCAAATATAAATTCTGCTGTCATTTGCTGAGTGAAACGCCTTTGCGGACTGAGAAACAGTTAGTAGCCAAAAAATCCTTGTGTTCGCAGCGTTAAAATAAAATCTCTTTTATCCTTAGTATTAAAAACGGCTTTGTGAGCCTGAAAACAATTAGGAGAAAAAAACCTTATGCGCTTTGTGTTCAAATATAAATTCCGCTGTCATTTGCTGAGTGAAACGCCTTTGCGGACTGAGAAACAGTTAGTAGCCAAAAAATCCTTGTGTTCGCAGCGTTAAAATAAAATCTCTTTTATCCTTAAGTATTAAAAACGGCTTTTTGAGCCTGAAAACATTTAGGAGTAAAAAAACTTTGTGCGCTTTGTATTCAAAAGCAGCGTTCACCTTAAATCCAAAACTCCTTGAAATGCTGAAATTTGTCTTCCGGAATCTGAAATCTAATTTGTACTTTTGCAAAATGTTTAAAAACGCGATTTTTATTTTTGTAGCCCTGCTTTTGGTGGCGTGTGGAAAAGATCCGGTTCCGAAGCCCTACGGAGAACTCCGTCTGGAATATCCGAAGCCTCAGTACCGCAAATTTGAAAACAATTGTAACTATACCTTTGAATATTCCGGTTTTGCAAAAATTACCGATGCGAAAAAGCCGTGCTGGTACTATCTGAATTATCCGAAAATGAAAGCCAAGGTTTTCGTGACCTATTATCCGATACAGAACGATTTTGCCGATCACATCAAGGAAGCGGAAAAGATGGTGTATGAGCATACCATCAAGGCCAGCGCCATCGATACCAAATCTTTTGAATACCCTGACAAAAAGGTATACGGAAATTTTTATGAGCTGAAGGGGCAAAGTGCATCCAATCTTCAGTTTTACATTACGGACAGCACGAAGCATTTCGTGACGGCCTATTTATATTTCAACACCAGGCCGAAACCTGATTCACTGGCTCCTGCAGTAGACTATATCAAAAATGATATGAAGCACCTGCTGGATACTTTTGAATGGAAAAAATAATTGACTTTTATAATACTTTGAAAAAAATATGAAACTTTTAGTTGTAGGAAGTGTTGCGTTCGACGCAATCGAAACGCCATTTGGGAAAACAGATAAAATTTTAGGGGGTGCTGCCACATATATCGGGATCACTTCATCCGTTCTCGGCGTTAAGTCCGGGATCGTTTCCGTTGTAGGAGGGGATTTCCCGCAGGAGCATCTGGATATGTTTACCAACAGAGACATCAATATTGAAGGAATCGAAATTGTAAAAGAAGGAAAAACATTCTTCTGGGCAGGAAAATACCACAACGATCTTAATACAAGAGACACACTGGCAACAGAAGTGAACGTACTGGAAAACTTTGATCCTAAAATCCCGGATTCCATGCAGGATGCAGAGATCCTTTTATTGGGGAACCTTCATCCGGGTGTACAGCTTTCTGTACTGGAAAAGATGCATAACCGGCCGAAGCTGGTAATTCTGGATACCATGAATTTCTGGATGGATTCCGCTCTGGATATCTTAACGGAGATGATTGCCAAGACCGATGTCATCTCTATCAACGATGAGGAAGCAAGACAGCTTTCAGGAGAATATTCTTTGGTGAAAGCCGCTAAAAAGATCCATGAAATGGGCCCTGAATATGTCATCATCAAAAAAGGGGAGCACGGTGCCTTGCTGTTCCATGACCATAAAGTATTTGCTATTCCTGCATTGCCACTGGAAGATGTCTTTGATCCTACCGGAGCAGGGGATAC
The DNA here is from genome assembly GCF_007991455.1 of Chryseobacterium hagamense. Lineage (GTDB taxonomy): Bacteria > Bacteroidota > Bacteroidia > Flavobacteriales > Weeksellaceae > Chryseobacterium > Chryseobacterium hagamense. Next base: position 36,393 of record NZ_BJYJ01000028.1, read on the forward strand.
TTTCGCAGGAGGTTTTGCAGCCTATCTGGCCAAGAAAGAAAAGATTGATTTCGAGACAATGAAATCCGCATTGATCGTAGGTTCGGCCATGGCTTCCTTTACCGTTGAGAAATTCGGAACGGAGAGAATCCAGGAAGTAAACGAAGCGGATATGTTCGACAGATTGAGACAATTCAAAGAACTTACGACCTTCGATGTAGAACTTCAGTAATATCTTCTTTTAAGAAATATTTATAATAAAAAATTTAGTGTAATTCATTAAGAATTCTAAATTTGCAACTTGTTTAAAATAGTATAATGACAAATAAACTTAAGATCACTTTTCTTTTTGGAATTTTCATCCTGCTGTTCGGCGCCGATGCGATGAACGCTCAGCTGAAAAAAGGAGATTTAGTGGATGGTATCTCTGCGGTAATCGGTGATGAAATTGTGCTGGAGTCCGATGTAACCGAGCAGATGAACTATGCAAAACAGCAGGGCGCTTCTAATATTGATAAGTGTGAGTTTTTGGAGAATTTTCTTAACAACAAACTTCTTGTTTACGAAGCTAAAAAAGATACGCTGATCGAAAACCGTTCGGCAGCCATTAAAGAACAGGCCAATGCCAAATACCAGCAATTGCTTTCCCAGTTTCCGGACGAAAAAACGATGCTGACCGCCTATAAGTTCAGAAACGGCTTCGAAATGAAGAATGCCATCGAAAAAATCGATGCAGACCAGTATTACGGACAGGCAAAATACCAAAGGGTTACCGACAAAGCCGACGTTACCCCAAATGAGGTAACGGATTTTTACAATACGTTCAAAACCCAGCTGCCGGAAATCAAGGATGAGGTTTCCTTATCCCAGATCATGATGTTCCCTAAGCTTACCGAAGCCCATAAAGATGAGCTGATCAACAAGCTGAAGAAAATCAAACAGGACATCCAGGGCGGCGAAACGTTCGAAAGCCAGGCCAGAATCTATTCTGAAGACCCGGGATCCGCATCAAACGGAGGTCTGATGAAAAATATTTCCAAAGGACAGATGGTAAAGCCTTTCGAGGCCGCCGCACTGAATCTTCAGGAAGGAGAGATTTCAGACCCGGTTGAATCGGAATTCGGATATCACATTATTCAGCTGGTAAAAAAGTCAGGAAAGATGTATGACGCAAGACATATTCTTCTGATGGCCACTCCGACGGATGAAGAAATAAAAACGGCAAAAGCAAAACTGGACAGCATCAGAGGATTGATCCAAAGTGGAAAAATGACTTTCAAAGATGCCACCTTCAGGTTTTCCGATGATAAAAGAACCAAGTTCAACGCCGGGGTGATTCCGGGAGCAGACGGTTCCAGTAAAATTGAAAGAGAAACGCTTCCGGGAACCATCAGCTACGAATTGGCGGGGCTGAATAAGGGAGACATTACCACGGCTTTTGACGATGAGGATGAAAGAAAGAGAAAAGTTGTAAAGATCATTAAAATGGAGGATGTGATTCCTGCCCACAAGATCACACTTGAAACCGATTATGACCGGATCAAGCAGATGGCGCTCAACAAGAAGAAAAATGAAATGGTTGAAAAATATGTAAATTCAAAACTTCCGACCACCTTTATTTCCATTGACAGCCGCTATGACACCTGTAGCTTCAAAGGAAGCTGGAAAAAAGATTCAGTAAAAAAATAAGACAAAACCTTCAGAATTTTCTGAAGGTTTTTTTGTGGAGAACCTTCCCGTAACCGGGGTTTTTATTATTTTTACACCATGAGCAGTTTTATAGATTTCAATTCAGCTAAAAAGCTTCACGGGATGCAGTCCCGGCAAAATACCGTTACCCAACTCTTCGGCCTCCGGTACCCGGTTATCCAGGGCGGGATGATCTGGCATTCCGGATGGAAGCTGGCCTCGGCGGTTTCCAACTGCGGCGGATTGGGCCTGATCGGTGCCGGAAGCATGTATCCCGATGTATTAAGGGAGAACATCAGAAAATGTAAGCAGGCTACGGATAAACCTTTCGGGGTAAACGTACCCATGCTGTATCCGAATCTGGAGGAAATTATCAGCATCATCCTCGAAGAAGGGATTAAAATTGTTTTTACCTCGGCGGGAAACCCGAAGACCTATACGGAAACTTTACAGAAAGAAGGATTAAAGGTAGCTCACGTTGTTTCATCCACCAAATTTGCCGTCAAATGTGAAGAAGCAGACGTAGATGCCATAGTAGCGGAAGGTTTCGAAGCAGGCGGCCATAACGGAAGGGATGAAACCACTACGTTCTGCCTGATCCCGAATGTGAGGAAACATATTTCCAAACCCCTGATTGCGGCTGGCGGAATTGCTTTAGGCTCCCAGATGAAGGCGGCCATGATCTTAGGTGCGGATGGTGTGCAGATCGGTTCGCGTTTTGCCGCTACGACGGAGGCCAGTGCCCATGAAAACTGGAAGCAGAAAATCACCGAACTTCACGAAGGCGACACTCATCTAACCCTGAAAGAACTGGCACCGGTAAGGATGGTGAAAAATAAGTTTTTTAATGACCTTGAAAACATTTATCATACCGGAAGAAACAAAGAATCCCTCATTGCTTCCCTGGGCCGTGCAAGAGCGAAAAAAGGCATGTTCGAAGGCGATATGGAAGAAGGCGAACTGGAAATAGGACAGGTTTCCGCTCTGATCGATGAGATACTGCCGGTAGAAACGGTGTTCAGAAATCTGCTGGACGAATTCAATAATACGGGTATTCCCAGCCTCTAATTGGAGTAAGCGAATGGAACCGAAGATTATTGATGTACAAGGAAAAAAGCTTTATACCGAATATCACCATTTCTCTGAAGACAGCCCGACTCTTGTTTTTTTACATGACTCCTTAGGCTGTATCCAGCTATGGCGTGATTTTCCTTCCGAATTGGGGAAAGCCACCGGATGCAATGTGCTTGTATACGACCGGCTGGGATATGGAAAGTCTCTTCCCATGCTTACCCATAAAAGGGAAAACAGCTATATGGAAGCTGAAGCCGATGTACTGAATGATTTGCTGGATGCGTTGGAAATAAACGAGGCCCTTCTTTTCGGGCACAGCGACGGCGGAACCATTGCTCTGATCACGGCATCAAAATACCCTGGGAAAATAAAAGCAGTCATTTGTGAAGCCGGGCATATTTTTGTGGAAGACATCACCGTAAAAGGAGTGAGGGATGCATGGGAAGCCTATCAGACGACCAATCTTCCGGAACGTCTTGCAAAATACCACGGCGATAAAACGGAAATGCTCGTCAGGGCCTGGACGGAAATCTGGCTCAGCGACCGCTTCAGAAACTGGAATATTGAATCTTTACTGAAAAACATTACTGCGCCACTGCTTTTTATTCAGGGCGCAGAAGACGAGTACGGAACACTCGATCAGGTAGAAAAAACCGTTTCGCAGGTAAGCGGAACAGCCGGAAAATTCATCATTTCCAACGCCGGGCACACACCGCATAAAGAGGTTCCTAAAATTGTTCTGGAAAAAGCCGTCAGCTTCATCAACAGCATTCTGAAAGAGTGAATGGTGAATGCGCTTCGCTTGTCATTGGTGAATAGTGATTGTACATGAATTTAATGTTGGAAAGCGCAAAGCCGCTAGAGGTTCTTAATATCTTGTGTTTTTAAGTAATAAGGATTTTATTTTGATAAAACTGAATACCGTTTAAAATTCACCGCTCACCTGTGGAGCAGAAGTCGCCATTGACCTTAACCCCTACAAATTCTGAATCTCCCATTTAATATTTTCCCTTGCCTGATTTTCATATTTTTCCCTGAATTCATCAGTCTTAAAGATGCTCTCCAGTTTTGAAAAATGCTGCAGTACTTTTTTTCTTCCCGGCCTGTACAGGAAATCGGGATAAACAGCGTATTCTTTTCTTATTTTACGGGTATAATCCAGATAGGTTTCCCGGTCTTTTCCCAGAACGGAAAGATCAGCATCAAGGAGATAGTTGGTATCCTGGTCACCGGACCGCAGATGGGATTTGGTCGCGATAATCTGCTCAGAAACTTTATTGATGATGTCCTGATGAATATTTAATTTTTGAAGCCTCAATACAGCCAGCTCTGCGCTTTTTTCTTCATTGGCTTTTGAGGTGGCCTCATAAATAACGTCATGGTAGAAAACAGAGAAGGTAATTGTTGAAAAATCTGAAATACGATCTTTTACGGCATCAAGCTCGGAAAATAGGGCTTGAAGATGCTGCAGGTTGTGGTAGTGCCTGCCTTTTTCAGCATATTTTTCATGGATTTCGGTCCATAAATTTCCGATCAGCTGAGGATCATTTATGAATGTCAGACATTGATGGGTAAACCTTTCCTGTAACCTCATAGCGGCATTTTTCAGATAAAAAAAGGAACTTTTAAAAAGTTCCCTGATTTGCTTCGATGGTGGCTTTCAGTTCGGCCCAGCCTCCGCCGTTATGACCGTCCTTCAGACCTTGGGTATTTAAATATTCCAGTGCTTTTCCGCTTCGGTTTCCGCTTCTGCAGAAGAGGATTACCGGTTTTTCGATGGAAAGGATTTCCTCCTGTCGGTCTTCCACTTCGCCCAGCGGGATATTTTTGGCACCTTCTATGGATCCGTCCATTTCCAGTTCCATGGGTTCACGAACGTCAATCAACTGATAATTTCCTGATTTTAAAACTTCTGATAAAGACATATTGCTTTGTTTTTATGGTTCAAATGTTAAACGAAATTACGTAAAATTTTACGGATAATGGTTTTTATAAGGTTTTTTTATTTCTAAAACAGAGTGTATCCAAGGATTAAAGACATCGTCTGGTAACGGGAGGTGAACGTATTGTAATTTTGTAACAGATTTCTGTTGGTTGCAGCACGGAACTCGGCTGAGAACCGGTCATTGTATTTATATCCGATACCGAAGGCCATATTGTTTCCCGAACTGATTTCCAGAATCTGGTAATCGTATTTTATTTCCGATTTAAGATTAAAATCAAAGATATAGGCTAAATTGACAAAAATTTTTGATTTGTCATTAATAAAGAAATAATGTCTCACTCCAAACGGAATTTCAATTGACTTATAATCAACGGTTCTTGTAGACTTCATTTCAAAAGACTGTCCCGGATAAACTACAGATTCCTTTTCTGCCTTATAATACTGGAAAGTAGGTTCTGTGAAGATGGCCCATTTATTTTTATTAAAAGGTAACACAAATTCAGCTTCCACTCCGATTCTGAAAGCGGTTTCCCTGTTGAATTTTGTAACTTCGTCACTGCCCCCGTAGTAGGATGACAAAACCGTTTCAAAAGACGAAAAATTCACGCCCGGTCTCACATTCAGATTGAAAAGATCTCTTTTTTCACTTACCTGATTATAGTTTACCGCTGTGCCGGTATGGGTACATTCATTATAGCCCATGAAAGCTTTTGATAAATCATTGGCCTGGTATTGTATCTTTTCAATACGGTTCTGATCCAGGTTGCAGTTCAGGCTTTTGCCAAGCAGCTTTTTATAATCTTCGTTATAGGAAATCTGGCTGCTGTTCAGATAATAAGATTTAAAGATAAGTGGTACAACCTGAGAATCATCGATATTGAAAAAAAACTTTTTCATGTCCCCCTTTTCATAATAGAAAAGGTTGGCTTTTCCTTCAACCAGATATTTCAGGAAAACCGTTTCTTCTTTGAATTCCGGGTCCTTTTTATCTGAAATTTTATCCAGGATTTCAACAGACTGGTCGACGATAACGGTCTTTCTTACATATTTCAGTTCATGGCCGACCCCGAATTCCCGGATATTTTTAATGTTTTCTTTTTTCACATCCGAAGTTTCGTCCGTTCTGAATTCAAATTCCGTAGGATTGTTTTTCCAATCCAGGTTTTTGATGAAGACTTCACTTCTCTGTCCTGAATTATTTACGAAATAGCCTTTTTCGAACCTGATCTGTGCATTAAAGAAACAGGCAGAAACAAGTCCGGTAAGCAGACCGATTTTTTTCATGGTTTTGTTTTTTTCTGATATTATTGAGGTCTGAATTTTTCAAACGCGGCAAATTTATAAAATAATCTTAGTTTTGCAAGGTAAAAGATGAGTTCAACCGCAGAAAGATATTCACAGCTGATCAAAGCCAAAGCCAAAAGTTTTGGTTTCCAGGGCTGTGGCATTTCAAAAGCGGAATTCCTGGAAGAAGAAGCCCGTCCGCTCGAAAACTGGCTGAAAAACAGCTTTCATGGCGAAATGAAATATATGGAAAATTATTTCGATAAAAGGCTGGACCCGAGATTGCTGGTGGAAGGCTCCAAATCGGTGATTTCTCTTTCGTATAATTATTTCCCGGAAGAAAAAATCTCAACCCTTGAGAATTTCAAGATCTCGAAATATGCGTATGCGGAAGACTATCATGAGGTCATTAAGGATATTCTGCGCGACATGGTGGCTGAGCTGCAGGAGGAGATCGGGGAGTTCGGGTTCCGGGTATTTGTGGATTCGGCGCCGGTATTGGAAAGGAGCTGGGCGCGAAAATCGGGAATCGGCTGGGTCGGTAAAAACGCCAACCTGATTACCCGGCAAAGCGGGTCGTTCTACTTTCTGGCGGAAATTATCTGTGATCTCGAACTGGTTGCCGATCATCCGGTAACGGATCATTGCGGAACGTGCCGGAAATGCATTGATGCCTGCCCGACCGGAGCGATTGTCTCAGAAAAACTGGTTGACGGAAGCAAATGTATATCGTACGCCACCATTGAATTAAAAGATTCGATTCCGGATTATTTCAAGGATAAGATGGACGACTGGATGTTCGGCTGCGATGTCTGTCAGGACGTCTGTCCGTGGAACCGTTTCTCGGCTCCGCATCAGCAGAGCAAATTCAAACCGAATGAAAGTTTAAAAAACTTTAAAAAAGGAGAGTGGCGGGAACTGACGCAGGAACTGTTTTCCGAAATTTTTCGGAAATCGCCGGTAAAACGTACGAAATTCGCCGGACTGAAGCGCAATATTGAATTTCTGGAACAGTCCTCAGACAAAGAATAAATCATCATTTTTGCAGATGCGGTCTGATCCGGAAAAACTCAAGTTTCGGACAAAAATGGTTAAGCTGCCGTTCCTAAAATAAAAATTTTAGGAAGATAAAATCAGACACGTATTAAGACTTAACGATTAAAAAAAATCGATTTTCAGAAAGTCTTTATCCTGAAGATCAACGTTTTTTCTGGACTCTTTTAGGAGCCGTTTTTACCCTGATTTTAAATCTTTTGCCGGATTTGGTGTTTTTCTGCATATTTGTGACGTATTTGTATTTAAATTTAGCGAAAATTTCAATCGAAACCAATACTTTTACGAAAAATTAAAGATTAAATTTTATTAAACTATTTGGACATGACGATGAAAAAAATGACTCTGCTGATTCTGAAAATATTGGGGGTTTTTCTGGGAATTATTGTGGTTTATGTAGCTGTCGGATATTTCCTTCCTTTTATAGAAGTTCCTGCAAAGGATGACGGACAGAAGAAAGAAATTCCCATCTACATTTATACCAACGGCGTTCATACCGATATCGTCATGCCGGTGCAGAATGATCTGCACGACTGGAGTACAAAAATACCGTTCAGCAATACCAGATCCAAAGAAACCGGTTACCGGTTTGTAGGAATCGGGTGGGGCGATAAAGGGTTTTATCTGGACACGCCGACCTGGGCTGACCTGAAGTTCTCAACGGCTTTCAAAGCGGCTTTCTGGCTAAGCGAATCGGCGATGCACTGTACCTATTATAAAACGATGAAGGAAGGGGACGACTGTAAAATGATCATGATCAGCAGAAACCAGTATAAAGATCTGGTGAAATTTGTTGATGAAAAATTTGACAAAGATGCCGGTGGAAACTATGTATTGGTTCCTACTAATGCCGTTTACGGAAACAACGACGCTTTTTATGATGCCAATGGAAAATACAGCTTCCTGGATACCTGCAATACCTGGGCAAACAATGCCCTGAAGGCTGCCGGGCAGAAAGCGGCCTGGTGGACCCCTTCGGATTATGGGATTTTCCTTCATTATCAATAAGCCTGTGAGGTTTTTAAGCTTTATTTTTATCATGTTCCTGCTTGTGTCGTGTAAGCAGAAAACAAATTCCGGGACCGCTCCGGTTTTAGGAACTGCAGAGGAAATCCGGCCCGTTGCCGACTCGGTTAAAATACTTAAAAAAGCGGAAGAGGCATTAGAATTCTGCAAAAAGAAAAATTTCAGCACGGATTTCTGTCTTCTGATCGATATGGGCCTGCATTCAGGGGTAAAACGGTTTTTCGTCTGGGATTTTAAGAAAAATAAAGTTGCCGGAAAATATCTCGTAGGTCACGGTTGCGGAAATGATCCCTGGAGTAAAGACGGCTCGAAAAACCGGCCGCAATTCAGCAATGTAGACGGAAGCCACCTTTCGTCGCTGGGGAAATATAAAATTCAGGAGCGGGGCTACAGCGATTGGGGAATCCATGTAAAATATCTGATGCATGGCCTGGAGGGGACCAACAGCAATGCCCTCAAAAGATCCATCGTCTTCCATTCCTGGAACCTGATGAGTGATGAAGAAGTCTTTCCCAAAGGTTCACCCGAAGGCTGGGGCTGTCCGACGGTTTCCAATAATGCCATGAAAGAAATCGATCCGATGCTCCAAAAATCCGGAAAACCGGTGCTGATGTGGATTTATAATTAAATTTAAAAATTCAAATAATCTCACGCAGATCTGGCAGGTTTTAATCTGAATGCTTGCCTACTCTGAGAGAATTGAACCGTTAGGTATATTAAGAGATTGGGAAAAATTAAGAGGAGCTTTGCTTTAAATAAGCACGCTGCTAAATAAAATCTTTGATCTTGCCTTAATTCCATCTTAAAATCTTCATTCTACTTAATGGTTCAAATAAAAGAAAAGGCTGTGATTCTTTTAAGAAACTTAGCAGGCTTGGTTAAGTAAAAAGTTTATGCCGGGCCCTTTGAAATAAGTCGCACACAGATTTAGTAGATGCCGCAGATTTTTTGAATTCAAATTTAAAATTAAAAACCTTTGTTTGCTTC
>NZ_BJYJ01000029.1 GCF_007991455.1 Chryseobacterium hagamense
GGCTCCGAAATTGGTGATTCCCTGTGAAACCCCGGCAATCAGATTTGACAAAAATCCGATCGGATCCGCGACGATTGCCATGACGGCGCTTACGGCTCCGGAAAGTAATTCGGTAAGCGTTTTCCGGATTTCCATGATCGTTTTCGCTACTCCCACCGTGGCATCCTCTACCGCTGCCAGGAATCCACGGTTGCGTTTCTTGATATCGGCAATCAGCTCGTCCACTTCCTTCAATGCATTGTTGTACTTGCTTGCCAGTGAATCGATGAGTGAGGATTCTTTATCACTGATGGAACTCTCAAGCTCCTTAAACTGCCCCTGGATGGCGTCGATATCCCCTTTAACGGCTTTCCTTACATCCGCCGGAAGGTTTTTAATAAAGGAAACCACTTTCTGGCGTCCGGCAGTAATGGAAGCTTTGGCGGCATTCAGCCGGGTGGTGACCAGTTCTGCAATTTTCGTGATCACGCCGTCCATTGCGGTCATAAAATGATCCTTGCCCTGTTTATAATACTTGTCTACCTCGTCCGGCAGTTTTTTATTCCAGGCATCTTCGATCCGGTTGCCGTAGCCGCGGACATCATACCATTCGCCATAGCGTCTGGCTTTGTATGCTTCCAGTTTTTGGGTGACTTCCTTCTCAAAAGCATCTTTGGCTTTTTTGGCACCGTCGTCAAATAACTGGGCGACTTTGGTTTCCAGATCACCCAGTTGCCCGTCTACCGTTTTTTTCGTCTCTGCATAAATGGCATTCAGCTTATCGACCACTTCCTGGTGTTTAGCCGTATTTTTCTCACCGGCTTTGTGCTGTTTGTTCGTTACGCTGTCCAGCAATCCTTTCCTGCTCTGGTGCATTCCGTCCATCGTGCTGTTGGTTTTGCCCTGAGCTTCACGTTTGGACGCCTCCAGTTTTTTGCTTTCAGCATTTCTAAATTCTCCGGGCGCCTGCTCTGCATGGGCCTTGGCCGCTTTTTTGGCATTCAGGGCATTGATGAAATCCGGCTCATTCGATTTGGCGAGCTGTTCATCGGTGATGTGATTCTTGGCAAACTGCTGCTCAACGGATTTATAGCTTTTAGCAATGGGCTGGCTTAATTCGGAGTCGCCCCGTTTAGGCGGCATGGCCTCCGTTGCTCTGATGGTGACCTTGGAACCAATTTTCGGATCAGGCAAAGCTATTGCCGTACGCAGTGCAACTTTCGTCTCATCGGGTTGTTGCCTGGCAACCGTTTCAATGCCTCCCGTAACGCTGTTTTTGGAAACCATGACATCGTGTTTAATCAATCCGTTGACGGCGTTGATGTTATTCCGATTCTTAAAGTTTTCCGCATCTCCCTGTTTTGCCGGCAAATTAATACTCTTGATTTTGTCCCTTAATTTTACCTTGAAACCGGATGCGCTGAAAGAACCGGTCCTCTGCTGGTCCAGCTTTTCTACCTGCCGGCCCTTTGCCTGCGATTTCCGTTCTCCGGCGGGTACGGCAGCAGCGGCATTGGCATGGGTTTCCGCTTTTTCTTTTGTCGCGTGAGCCCGTTTTGCTTTTGCCGTAGTCTTAACCAAACCGACGGTCTGGTTAAAATTCGGGTCACTGTTGGAACTCGTCGGTGTTGTTCTTACGGTATCTTCCTGGATTTCGGGAAGGGCAAATCCTTCATCCATCCCGGATTCCGCTGCAATATCCGCTGCAGGACTGATTTCGACCGGAGCATCTGATCCGGAAGCTGCCGGAACTTCCGCTTCGGAGGTGCTTTTACCCGCCTGGTAAGCCGCCGCCTGCTCCTCTAAGGTCTTGGGCAGGTACGTTCCGTTTTTCAGGTTGTGGTAATCCCGGATCTGGCTGATGCTCAAGGTGGAGATATAGCTTTTCTCCAGCTTTTTAGTCTCGGGATGATTGATGTCTCCGGTTTCCGCCAGGCTTTCCTGAAGCTTGCCGTACCGGATTTCGGCACCTTTGTCGTAAATGGTCCTTGAACCGTGCACCGGGGCGATGGTTCCGTTCAGGTTCATCCTGTTGGAATAAGGGCTGGCCGATCCGGCCGTTACGACGGTACTTTCCGGTTTCTGAGTTTGTAAATTGGCAACTTCGGTGACCGGCAGGGGCACCACCACCGGCTTTTCGGGCTTCTGTTTCTTGCCCGGGCCGTGAGGATTAATGCTGCCTTTATGTAAAGGTTGTGCTGCTTCCATGGATTGGATGTTTTTAATTTTAAATTTGGGTTAAAATACCTGTAAAATACCGTGGACGTGCTTTACAGGCTGCCTTCAGGATCCGGAACACCGGACTTACTTTTATGAAGGGTTTAAAAAAAATAAACCCGGAGCGGTATCGGCTTTGTGATGAGAAACACGCGTGCCTGCCAGCTCCGGGCCTCGTTCTCATGTTTAGTTTTCAGGGTTAAATTTCGTACTTTTCCGCAGGAACCGCCAGCTTTTTTCCGGTATGATTCTGTAGCTGCAGTAAGGTGTTTCCTACGATTTTTTTATATTAGCGTGAATTCGACCGTATCAACATCATATTCAGCTTATTATTTAATTTAAAAATAAATATGAGACTGATTTAGTCAGGATTTTGATTAATACTCACCGCGCAGGAACAAATACATGGTTTATGCTTCTGATAGGATTTTATCCTATCCTGTAATAAGCAATCCCTTCGGGATTTTAAAACAATATAAACCAGATCTTGGTTTTTAGGCTATTTATTCAGGATTAAGTAAGAATTTTTCCTGATTGAATGGCAAAATGTTTTGTTTGATCATCAAGATCTTTCATTATATTTTTACAGGAGAAACTTCCGGCATCCCTCTTCTCTCTTCCAGCCTTTATAGTACGGTTTGTACCTCGAATTCGCGTTATATTAGCGTCAGCTCTTTAGCATTTAATTTGTTTTCAATCATTTAACAAAAAAAACTGAAAAATCAGGAAGCTGATCAGGGGTTTAGAAGAGAAGTTTATCCTTTACAGAATTCAAACAGGATCATTTGATTAGGTAAAGCTGTTTCTGCTTCGGATTCAGGTCAGACCAGTGATTCCAGCATCCGGATCAGTTCAGGCTGCGGGTGGACATCCGATTTATCGGGCCTGAAGGAGACATGTGCCCAGATGCCGCTTTCGCCGCCCAGTGCCCTTTTGTTAAATTCAAACATGATATTTCCTTTGTACTTCAGGGAAATGCCGTACTGCTTGCCCCAGTAGACCAGAAGTTCTTTCAGGGAAGCGATCTGGGCATCGGTATACTTTTCGTAGAACCGGTACCCCCTGAACTCCTTTTCATATTTTACCACATTTTTTGCGGCGACTTCCTGGCCGGAGAACGAATAATATTTTGAATCTTTAAAGGTCAGGCCTCCCCAGCTGTCGAGTTCGATGCCGATAAACTCCTTATTCCTTTGGGTATTCATTTCAGGAAGCCCGAATTGTGCGAAATGCGCTTTTTTGATTCCGAGATGATGTGCCCAGTACTTGGATGAAAACAGCTGATGGATTCCGCCGTCCCTGGCAATGATGATGGGCGTCGCCACCCGCTCGGCCGTGGATTTCCACCAGTTGATGTCCCCTTCCACCGAATCTCCCGACACCGTATGGTGCAGTACGATGCCTTTCTTTGCGGTAACTTCCCGGTAATACTGGTTTTCGGGAAAACTGTGACTGATGATGTTCATGATTTTTATTATTAATTTTATTTTAAACGGGATCGTCTTTTTTTTCCTCCTCACCGGCAGCCGGCCGGGTTGTCTTCACGCCGTACCGGCCTTCGATGTAGAGGCTTACCGCTCTTTCGATCCATTCCGGCAGGTTGGTGGTAATCATCTTCAGGAATTTATCGTACCCGTAGCCGAGTACAAACAATATGCCTGTGGAATACCATTTGTCGTGAAGGTCGGCCCTGCTCATGACGTAACTCATGGTAAACCCGACGATCATGACGATGGCCAGTGTGACGAAGTGTTCCCAGAGCTGTTTCTTCTCTTTATTCTGTATTGAGATCAATACTCTTAACAGCCCTCCGGAGAATGCGATGGCAGTTCCGATAAAAAGGGCTTTTATACTATCCAAACTCATTCTTTCCTATATTTTAAGCATTTTCAGAAGTTCAGTCATGCTCCAGCATATACAGACCGTCTAAAAATTTTTTGCTGTTCAGGATATTTTCACCTTCACTGATATAGGCAAGCTCGTCGATCAGTTCGCTGATCTCTTTACGGGGCTTCTGCAGTTTCTCTTTATTTTTTTTGTTTTTTCTTTTTTTCATGGTTATTAAATGGATATGGTGGTTATTGTTTTTACCCAGTCGGATCGATGCTCCTGTCATCAGGAGCAGGAAATTTTTAGCCTTTTACCTGACAGCAGCAGACCAAAAGAAAAACGGGGATTACCTTCTTAAGATAACGGCAGATTTAAATTCGGGAGCGATGTCGGGTACAGCCTTTAATCGTTTTGGTACGGGATTGTCTCCCGTACGGAGCAGCGCAATTACCCTGGCGGTCTATTCTGCCCATTGTGCGTTGATGTCTTCAGCAAATAAAACGAAACGGCCTTTGTCCGGTTTAAAAAGAAGAATCATTGATGCTTTTATAAAGCTCGGCGCTGATGATTACAGCGGAAATTTTTTTAATGGCAGCAAAGGCGTTTCGTTTATCAGCTGTTATGTAAGGAAAAAGGAGATCAATTCAGATATCGCTTCAATAGCCGGAAGGATTTTCGATTTAAGATCTATGATTTCCGGATTTGGTTTATTGAATTCCGGCCATGAAGCGATTTCATTATTTTTAATTATTTATACTATAAAAACCTGCTTAATCCTGGACGATAATATTATAAATCGTTCTTTCCGACAGGAACAGCATTTCCGTAAGTTCCGTCACGATGACTTTCATCTGTTTGTCCTGATTGCGTTTTACATAATCGTTGACAAAATCTTTTCTTTTTTCTGTTAATTCTTTACTTCGTTTCATTTTCTTTAAGGTTAAAAGTTATTTTTTTTATCATCCGGCCGGCAGCCTTTCCTTTATCGTTTTTATTATGGAATAAGTCCGTAAAAGATCTGCAAAGGCAGATATTCCGGCCTCCGGAGGATGATATGAATTTGTTTTTTTTGATTTTCCAGAAGCCGGCCAGGGATTCTCAGGCCAAAAATGGCCGGCCGTTTTTTCTGAATTCCGTTTTAATCGATAAACATGCTGATGGCTGAGAACCGGAGACCCATTAATCATCTCACCGTTTATTACGTTCGCTCAATAAATGAAGCATCGGAGCCGGCTGTTCCTTTAGGTATCTGAAAGACATCTTCCAATTGGTCTTCTATCGGGATACGAACAAAAATTATTTAACAGGGCTTCAAAAACCGCACTTTTTACTTTTATTAATTGCTCTTTTTGTATGGCAGGGTACCGTCTGATACAAAAATTTAAATTCCTGCCGCAAGTACAGCTTGTTATATTTAATTTTAACTTTTCGGTTATGTTTCGCTTTCAGGCTTATAGAAAGGAATTAATTATTATAACTTCATAAAATTATCAATATAATTTGTTATATTTGTGCAGATATTTCTTATCAACGAGACAAATATACGAACAATGTTCGTATTTATGAAATAAAAACAGAAAAATTTTACGTCTTTTTTTATAAATAACGATAAATCGATCAAAATGACCCATTTAGAATTCAAACAGATCAGGAAACAGCTCCATATGAAACAGGCGGAAATTGCAGAAGCGATCGGAGTCGGTACGAGGGCGGTGCAGTACTGGGAAAAAGGCGAGCGGAAAATACCGGAGACGACAGCTTATTTTGTAAAGAACCTGCTGGAAGAACAGGAGCGCAAAATGAAGAACAGTGCCTCGCCCGTGGTATTTTCTGAATTAAAAGTAATGTATGTCCCGCTGGCGAACCAGTATGCACAGGCCGGTTACCTGAACGGATTTGCGGACGAAGAATATATGGAAAGCCTTCCGGTGATCCCTTTTACCGATGATGTGGAGCACCGCGGCGAATATATGTGTTTTGAAGTAAAAGGCGACAGTATGGACGACGGTTCGTACGAAAGCTACCTGGAAGGCGACATTATCTTATGCCGGAATATCCGTCAGGACTACTGGAGGAGCAGGCTGCATTATGACAAATGGGATTTTGTGATCGTACACAAAGAAAAAGGCATCCTGGTCAAGCGCATCATCAAACACGATGTGGAAAAAGGCATCATTACCCTTCACTCCCTGAATGAATATTATGATGATTTTGAAATCCATCTGGATGATGTCGCGAAACTGTTCAATATCATCAGTACCAGGCGGAAAAACAACAGGAGATAATCCGGCTGCTGTTTTCGGGTGAATAAAAATCCTCAATTTGATTGAGGATTTTGTTGATTCCAAAGATCATTACAGGATCAGAAGATGTTATTAAACAATGTTTTACTGAAAGAAATCTGTTCCCAATGCATAATTTACCTTTGATTCTACCCGGAAAGCAAAAATCCTTGTGGTTCCGGAAGCCGGTCCGATGTCCTGGGAATTTAAAGCTTTCAGATCTGATGCTGTAGGATTCATTCCGTTTACCGTACCGGTGATACCTGTCGTACTGCAGGTAAACATGCTCCCTTCTGTTTTGCCATTGGTTCCGCTTTTTGTCAGAACGGTTGTAAATTCGATGTAATCACCGACTTTGGCTTCAAACGATTCCCATTTTTCAATTGGATTATTATAGTCTGCGTTTGGGGTATCGCTCATTACCATTTTCACTCCGTTTTTTTTGATTGAAAATTCAACGTCACTGTTCAGATCGTTTCCGTTACGAATATTTTTAGCATGGTTATAAAATATGGTTCTCTTTTCTCCTTTACAATCCCCTATTTTAAAAGGTTCTGAAGCGGTAGCCGTTACGCCTCCGACCGTAAGCTCCACTTCCAGATCATAATTGCCGGGAGCCTGGATTTGCGGAAGCGCTATCACAGCATCCGGATCCACAGCAATGGTGCTGGTAGGGTATCCCGGTCCGATAATCCTGTAAGATGCACTTGAATTTGCACCGGTTACCGGCACAGAGGAAGTATAATCTATTTTAAATAAAATCTCGCATTGTGCTGCTGCCATTGTATTATTTTTTATCGTTACTATTATTTTAATAAAACCGGAGGACCCTGCAGTTCAGGCTGCAAAAATACCCTCCGGTATTGCAGATGACCGATTGTTTACCGGACTATGGAAACTTTTACTCTTTTAGTATCAAATGCACCGGTAGCAATATCAATTGCCATAAATTGAAATTCATAAATTCCTGCTGATAAATTTGAAACAACAACAGTTGGCTTATTGCTTTCCGAAAGTGATAATTTTTCATCATTATTACTATAGGTCTGGAACCAGGAATAATCAAAATCATTTGCTCCTGAAGCCCAGCCTTTCAGTTCAAAAAGCTCATTGGCAGAAAGATAAATTGTTCTCTCATCACTCTCCACAAAAGCACTTACCTTGTTCTGCACCGTCCCCTCACAACAGTTTCCGGAAGGAAAACCGATACTGTTTATCACAACGGAAGGAGCAGCCGGCGGATTATACCAGGTATTACCGATAATGATTTCCTGAATGCAATTCCCGTTACTCACCTTTACTTTTATGACAGGAATTCCAGTCTTGTCAAGATTAGTGAGGGTATAAATAAGGTTTCCGTCTCCATCCGGCGGGATTGTTGTAAAGTTTCCGTTTTCCAGAAAATCCCAGCTGTAACTGTAATTTTTAAAACCAGGTTCGGAAACAAGGAAGTGAACCGTTGTTGAAGATGATCCGTTCCCCGGATAGTCCACTTTAGTCACGTCAATTTTCACCTGAGGTTTCGTCATCACTTTAATACTGCAGTTGGTCGCTTGCCCGTTTACAGTAAAAGTAATGAGCTGACCGTGCAGACTTTTATCGATCAGTTTCGGGTTAAAAGTATATTTTCCGTTTTCGAATTTTACCCCTCCGCCGGCACTGGCTTCTACAATTCCTCCTGCAGGCGATACGTTGAAAGGGATCGCTTCAGAATCCGAGCAGATCTCCGCAACCGGCAGACTGAGTTGTGTCAGTTCTTTATACCAATCTCTGACCGACACCTCCTGAGTACATCCGCTGCCTTCAATTTTTACTTTTATCGTCGGAATTCTTGCCGGGTTTACATCATATAAAGTGTACTTCAGACGGCCTTCATCATCGGGACTCAGTGTAACAAAGCTGCCGTTGTCCAGAAAATCCCAGTGGTAAGTATAGTTTTTAAAATTTTCACCGGAAACCAGCATCACGACGGTAGTCGCACTTGAATTTCCTTCAGGATAGAAGACATAATCAACTTTTACTTCAATGTCAGGTTGTGCGGTCACTTTGATCGTGCAGCCGGTAGGTTTGCCATTTACCGTAAAAGCAATCAGCTGACCGTGCAGGCTTTCGTCCAGTTCCCTGGGATCAAAGAAATACTTTCCGTCGATCAGCACAACTCCGGTTTTTTCCGAATCTACGACAGCCTTCACCATCCCGCCTACAGGGAGCACGGTAAAAGGAATCGGTGCGGCTTCTGCACAGATAACGGAAGCCGGCAAACTTAAACCGGCATCAATTTTCGGAGTACAGCAGATATAAGGGATTGAAAAATCGGCAATGATGCCGGTTTCTCTGCCATTATGCTCATAGATCATGACAAAGGTGCCGCCCCGCCCGACTCCCCGCTTGTGTTCCAGTCCGGGATGCTTTCCGACATATTCGTTGAAATAGGCTTTAAACAGATCTTTGTTATCCCTTAATTCCCCGAAAGACAGAAGCATAATATCGAATCCGAGCTGATGCCTGTCCCTTAATTCCTTCAGCTGCCCGTAAGCTTCGTCACGGGACATTCCCTGATGGCCTTCTATGTTATAAAAGGTATTTTTATCGATATTGAACCCAACAGGATTTTGGATGTGTCCGGCAGATGACAGCAAGGAAGTATCATAAGCCAGGTTTTCACCGGACAACCGGCGGGCTGCTTTACTGAAATTCCAGACTTTTAAAAACTCCGGCGTTATCTGATAATAAAAGGGTATGGCTTTACGACCCAAAGGGCCTGACTTCCGAGAAGGGGTAATTTTAATTCCCTCTCCTTCCTGCAGTTCCGGATACTTAAAATTCTGTACCTGCTGCG
Organism: Chryseobacterium hagamense; assembly: GCF_007991455.1. Taxonomy (GTDB): domain Bacteria; phylum Bacteroidota; class Bacteroidia; order Flavobacteriales; family Weeksellaceae; genus Chryseobacterium; species Chryseobacterium hagamense. Next base: position 9,148 of record NZ_BJYJ01000029.1, read on the forward strand.
CAAATCGATTGAGTAAAACTTTTACCTGAAGGGTTTCTTTATCATCATCAAGAACAGGCGAATTGTAAAACCGGTGCCTGTATTTATCCAGCTGAATATCCGATCCTAATTTTCCGAGCATGACATGTTTCGGGAAAGATTCCAGGTCCGGAAAACCGATGGTGAACGATTTGGGAAGCACTCGGATGATTTCTGAACAGGTATCCGAAAGATCTTTCAATACATCATAAGCATATTGGAAACCTGTGTTCTGCTGGAGAACCTGTTTTAATAAACTTGTAAATTCCACATGATCGACTGCAGGAAGGCCTATGAATTGGGAAATGGTATTGATTTTTTTAAAAACAGAAGCTCCGTATCCGCTTTTTTCCATCGCACGGAGGTAAAGATCCTTCAGATGGGACGTATCAAATTGTGCTTCAGCCCCCTGCTCCAGCAGAAGTCTTTCGATGATTACCCGTTCCTGTTTCTCTGCTTCCAGAATATCTTTTACAAATAAAGCATGAGGCCGGATCCTGTCTTTTTCCAGAATATGATCGATTCCGCTTTTGGTGGCAGCCAGGATTTTCAGGTTCCGGATCTGCTGCACCCCATGATTGTCACAATCGACTCCCCGGCAGGGCTTCACTTCTTTTTCATAACTTTCCAGGTACAGCAGCAGGTATTTATCTTCCGGATCCGGAAGATTACCTATGGGTTGGGTACCGGAACCGGCCTCCTGCACAGGGATTAATTCCCAGAGTTCGATCTGGCTTCCGTCGTCTTTTTTGAAGGCAGGATATTGCGCCTTGAAATCGTCATATTTTTTAAAGTGGGTATAATCTTTATTTTGAAGATCAATCGTTCTAAGATCACTCACATAAAGATCTTCACCCGCCTTGCCGGCATCTTTCAGGGTAAGCAAATCCCCGTCGGTAGTAACTGCCGCTCCCTGAGAAAGCTGCATGTTGCTTAAAAGCCCGTTCTTATAGATCAGATTAGGTTTAAGCCCACATACAATCCCTACTCCCTGAAGCATAATCCTGGATAAACGGTCATGGTCTTCAAAAAAATCCAGGAACTCATTGAACTGCGTATGCTCTATATATTGTCCTTTACTGAATTTACGGTATTGCGTAGATACCTCATCCAATTTCCGGTACTGATTATTTGATTGGTTATTCATTATTATTCATTTTTAATGATTCATTAAAGTTTAATATACTCCACAGACCCTATTAAGGCCCGTGGAGCCATTACTAAACCATTTCTCCTTATTGAACTATTTTCTTGTTTCTCCTGTACAAGGATTGATGGATAAGAAATTATTCTGCGGATAATCATCATAAATCGGAACCTGGCTGTCTGCAAGGAAGATCTGGGTCCAGGCAACACCGGTATGGCACCCGCGCTGCAATGCACATTCCAGAGAGAAGGATATAAACCCGTCCGGAGATAAGGCGGCGATCTGCTGCGCTTCATCCTGAGAGATAATAATTTCACTTGCACGATCGTATCCCGTATAATTAGACGGATATCCTTTAGGGAAATTCTTCCGGTCATCAGGTCCCCCTGCATTATTCAAAGATACATTTCCATTAGAGCTACCCCCGATGGTCAATCCGTTTCCTTTTAAATTAAAGACTGCTGCATTACAGGTATGGTTTCCGTTTTCCTTTGCATGGATATACTGAATAAGGATTCTCATCCCCGTTAAACAGGCAATGGTAGATTGTCCGACCAACGTTAACGGTTTTAATTTGTAAACCGTACTGCATCCGTTCCTGTTGGTCACGGTGAGCGTCGGGTTGAAAGTATCTTCCTGGCCGGCAATAAGCTTGTAAATATGGGTTTTCTTATGGGTTGGCGTCTCGTTCTGAATAATCTGGCTGCCGTCGTCGAAATTCCATGTAAAGAGAAGACCGGCAAGATCTCCGGCTACATCGAATTCCACTTTTGCATCCGGATTGGTGGTATTCGGATTGGTCGTAGGTGCTTCATACGTTACGGTACCGGATGTCACAGAGGTTATTTCAGGGTTTTTGTTGACGGTCATCTGGGTGTCCACCGCATCACCGTTCACTGTAAACATTACCGTCTGCTCCAAAGCATTTGCAGGAACTAAGCCCGGATCAAAATAACTCTGGCCTGCCGATTGGGTAACAGCTGCTATCTGAACCCCGTTCACAAAGGCTTTTACTTCGCCGTTGGCAGGAATGACGGTCATGGCAACCGGAGCATCTTTCTGACAGAGCTTGCCGTTCGGCAAGATCAGGGACACAGGTTCTTTCTTGGAGCAGCACAGGTATGGCAACGAGAAGTCGGCAAGCACCCGGTTATCGGCTTCCGAAGCATAGATCAGAACAAAAGTTCCGCCCGGTTCCACACCGGCCATATGTTCCAGTCCTGATTTTCTTTCTAAAAATTCTTTCAGCAGTTCACTCACCACATCTTCTTTTTTAGGATCCTGCTTCACTACGGTTACCCCTTCGCCTTCTTTGGAAAACTCCGCTTTGTTCAGTAACCTCAGCTTTTCGTCCAATCTGGAAATGGTAAGCAAAGTGCTATCCGAATCGTTTTTCCGGTTGCTGATATCGCCGGAAATGGCCGACAACTGTTTTCTGAGATCGTCAATAGACACGGTTTCTTCCTTACGCGGAGGCTCCCCTTCTGTTTTGGTTCCTTTATCCAGTACCAGGGCAATGGCATCGAAAGCCAGGCCGTATTTTGTTTTCAGATCATTGATGTTCTGAAGCGCCGTTTTGTAAGGTAACCCCAGATGTCCTTCGATCCTGTAGAAATCGTTATCGTCGATCGTGTAATCCAACGGATTCTGGATGAAGTCTGCGGCTGCCAGATTACCGGTATGATAGCTCAGGTTATAGGTTTCCCGGTCGGTTTTTGCTTTTTCGAAATTCCATTTATTGAGTAACGGCTGATCGACATTGTAGTAATAAGGAATTGCCTTATCCCCTAACCGCACCTGAAGATGGGAAGGGGTAATTTTTACAGGCCCTCTGTAGGACTGGAATGCTTTTACTTTCTGTACGAAACGGCTGGCCAGCATAATTACCCTTTCGTAATTTTCATCCTCATTTGTAGTTACCGGCGAGTGGTAAAAAGCATGACGGTACGGCGTTCGTGCGCCAAGCTCCTGAGACGGGCCTACCGTGCCCAGCATCAGATGCTTAGGAAAGGAAGCAATATCCGGGCAGCATTCTGCATTCAGATGCAACAGCAGGTCTTTTATTTCATTGTAGGTATCAATAAGGTCCTTCAGCAGGTCGTAGCGGTACTGGTAATCTTCCAGGTTTGAAGCAACGGGTTTTAAAACCGATTTTATCTTTTTGATCAGATCTTCTCCTCTCAGGTCGGGGCTAATGTTGAAGGTTTCTGCAATGGCATTGAAACCGTTACAGAATTCCGTTACTTCACCGATCGCATCCTGAAACAGAGTCTTCAGGTTTCCTGCGGTAGCAATACCGGAATTCAGGATTACCCTTTTGGCCTCGATGGCCGGCAGATTATCAAAAAGATTCTGATAGCGGTTATGAAGCCTGTAAAGACTGTCTTTTGCATCCCCTCCGGAAAAAAGTTTTTCAACCGATTTCGAACCGGCCAGCAATACCTTCAGGTCGGAAACCTGCTCGGCACCGGTATTGTCGCAGTCGGCATCCTGGCATGGGGTCTCTTCGTTGGAATAACTTTCCAGATACAGGAATACCACCTGGTCTCTGAGATTGGCTATTTCTTTAGTGCTTTTTACAGAACTTTTGTCTTTCAGCGCATTATATTCTGCGTCTGTAAGCAATTCTAAAAGAGGAACCTGCTTATCACTGATCTTAAAATGATCATAACCGGCCACATCTTTATATTCCCTGTAGTAAGTGTAACGCTCACCGGTGAAGTCGATTTTCACTTCTGAAGCGGTGCCGCCCTTCCGGCGCAGGGTGATCAGGTCTCCGTCGGTGGTTACGCCGGCTCCCTGGGTGATAACGATGGCACCGCCATCCTGCGAAATATCCGGGTCTACGAAAGCTACCTGGAATCCGCAGGCAATACCTACTCCGCTCAGGCGGGTTCTTGACATCCGGTCCTGGTCTTCGAAATAGTCGATAAACTCATTTAACTGCCCTTCCGTCAATGCCTGGTTTTCGTTGAACTTCCGGTACTGGGTGGTTATATTATTTAATTTAGTATTCATTATGTATCGATTTTTATAGGTTTGATTGGCCCAGGATTATTTTTCCGTCCAGACTGTCGTTATCATCTGCGGTACAGTCCAGAAGCCTTCCCGGCCTGTAGATGTTATTGAGTTTGGCAAGCGCAGCCAGGAGATCCTGAATGCTGCTTCCCAGATCCGGAAGGTTGTTCCTGGATTTATCGGTGAGGTATTTTCTGAACGCGGTCTCAAATTCGGACAAGTCGCTCTGGGCGGTCTGCACTTCGCTCATCCGGTCTCCGACCCAGCAGATTTTCGCTAAAATATGGGCCGGAATTTCCTGGCGGATTACCGTTTCGGCATAACGCCTGAAATCAGGATCCTGGAAACGGTAGGCAAATCCCGGGAGAACAACACTGATCCGGTAAGAGTAAGGATCAAAAATATCCGTTTCGCAGTCTTCCTCGCACGACGACATGAACGATGCCCCTGTTACCTCAAGATCATACATTACTTTAAAGGTTTTCCCCACTTTCATACAGCCGATCCCTCCCATCAGTTTATAGTTCTTCAGAACAGGCTTCAGCATTAAATGTTCGACCAGGAAAATACCTTCTTCGGTAAAATCATATTTAAAATAGTTTACGATGGCCCGGATTCCTGTCATCAGATCCTTTACGGTTGAATAAGGATTGGTTTTTTTATGATTGGCCATCACATTTCCGTCCTCATCCAAAATGTCGAAATAATAATTTCCTCCTGCTGAAAAACGGATCTGTATATTTCCGATCAGGGTATTCTCCTCCGGATCGTCTTCAAACGTTTTCAAAGCATTTTCAAGGTCTTCCTGATCGATCTGGATGGTCTGGTAAATGGCTTCGTTCAGATTCCTGGTAGCTGCATATTCAATCTCATAGGTATTGACGGAGGACAGGATAATTGCATTGTCGGCATCCTTTATTTTCCAGGTATAATTCGCTTTCCCATTGCTGCCCTGTGTTTTAATAAGCAGAACAGGAGATTGGGACAAATTTCTCCGGGTATAATTTTTAATTCCCAGCAGCCGGGCAATCCTCTTCTGCACGCCGGAAACATTATCGGTATTCCATACCTCCTTATCCGAAGACAGGGTATAATTGTACCCCAGCCCACGGTCTTTGCTCAGGAATTTATATTCTTTTAAGAAATTCTCCTTGTTGCTTAAAACAATCTCGTCGGTAGATTTTCCGTACAGCGATTTCATCACAAAAGTATAATCACTGAAGGTTTCGGCAAAACGGGCGATCAGGTGATCCAGCACTTCGTTTCTTCTTTCCACGCTGTTGTCCAGCTCTTTATACAAGGCATCCGTAAGGGTATCCTCATTACCGGTATCGTAACCGGAAACCAGTTCATCAAAACCCCGGATGTTTTTAAGGGCCTGCGTAAAGTAGGTTCTTTTTAAGCCGCCGTTAATGCTCAGTACTTCTTTTACTTTTTCGAGGTGCCTGAAGTAGCCGGCCAGGATCTGGTCGAAAAACAGAAGATAGGCTTTCATCTGTTTGGCCAAAGCTTCCCGCCCGGGTGTTTTGTCCCCGATGATTCCTGAAATCCCGACGCCGTAGGTATCCGGAAATTCGTTCAGGATGGAAGCGTAGTTTCCGATGTCGCGGGTCGTTCCTTTCGGCAGTACCGGTTCTTTATCTTTTCCGGCATCGTCACGAAGGACATCTTCTTCTTTTTTAAGCGTTTTTACATATTCCTGTACTTTCTTATCATTGATATTCAGCGGGAGGGAACCTTTGGTGTAGCTGAATGAGCTTAATTCGCAGAGTTCCGGCTTTTTACCGTCTTCGATGCAGATCAGCCAGTCGCTGGCCTGACTGTTCATCTGATCACAGCCTGCAATGGAGATTTCATGGATTTCCTTTACCCCGTCGACTTTCATGATTTCGCTGATGATATCCGAGAGACGGATTTCTTTTTTCAGCTGGCTTTTGCTGAGTTCTTCCGTATCGATAAACCCGTTCTCCAGCAGCGGACCGTCAAAAATTTCATCGGTGGTCCGCCCTTTATCCAGCATCTGCTTCAGTGAATAAAACGGGACTTCCGGTGCCAGGTAATTGTTGATTGTTTTTAATACTTTCGCATGTACCAGCTCTTCATCGGCTTTGTTCACCAATCCGATTCTGGCGCAGACGGCCACTTTCTGGGTCTGTACTTCCCTGATTTCCACCAGGTCTTCGCAGAGTCCCCGGTTGGCATGATAGCGTTCCAGGATCCCGGAATTGACATTAGCCTTTTTACAACGGTCTTCGTCGGTATCCAGTTCTTCGGAATAGTCGACATACAGATCGTAGAGCCCCTTTACGTTAAAATTACCGGTCTTTTCCCCGATCGGGTTAAAGTCCATGGTTCCGGTTTTACAGTCTACATAAATTTTTTCAGTCCGGGGAACCAGCCAGCAGTTCAGGATGGGCCTTTTAAGATCCGGCTCGAGGCTGATATCGATGAAGAGCTTTCTGTAGTCGAGGTCATTCAGGGGTCTCGAAGGTAAAATCTCGGTGGCCTTCAGGAACTGGGATTGGATGTCTTTTCCTGCATCTTTTGAAGCCAGGAGATCTGCGGTATTCAGGTTCATCCTCATCCCGAGATCCGTAATGGCGTAGCTTAAAACTTCCAGTGTGGTGATCCCCGGATCATGGGAGTTGTAATCCGTCCAGAGCTTTCCGCCCAGTTTTTCTATATATTCGATACCGGTCCTGCGCAGAAAATGAAAATCGGTCTGATCTCCGGTTTCTACATTTTTGGGTATGCTGATGTGCTTATTTTCTGACATAATTCTATTTTCTTCTTATTTGTTTTGCCTGCATCCCTGCTCTGCCATGGTCACCGTATGCTGCTTGGCCGAGACCAGGATCGATTTGGGATCCACTTCGATTAAAGACTGTTTCTGTAAAGCATTATTCACAAATATTTTTATTTCACCGATATAATCCACATAATACAGTTGCTCCAGATAGGTGATGAGCTGGTTGACATTCAGCTTGATGTTAAAATCGATATCCCCGGATTCCGTAAAGGCCCATGGCGAGATGTATTTTTTAAGATCTTCGTCCAGCTGCCTGGTATAAAACGATTCGTCATACTGCTCAAAGAACCTGACGCCGGCTTCCACTCTTGCCTCTTTGTAATTCGGATTGACTACCTGAACCCCGACCTGCATCGCATTCAATTCATTGATGTAGGTCTGAATCCTGTTCAGGCTGGCCCTGCTGACCCTAGGCTGATAGACATCAAAAGCATTTTTGTTTTTGATATCCGGTACTACCATCAGGGTAACGTGTCCCGGAGCCATGTAAGAGTTTTCAGAAGTATGGTTTAAACATTTCACCTTGAATACTTCCGGGAATTCCTGCAATACCAGATGTTCGTAGTCCCATTGCGTAACGGCCCGGTTCTTATGTCTCAGCCGCTCGCTGACCCTCCGGTAATATTCCGGATCGGTTTCCTTGTATTTGCCGTCGAAGGAATTGTACGGCTGGCTCACCGATTTTACCTGGGGAACACGGGTGATCAGTTTCGTAATGGTATCGGCCGGAAGGCCGGTATTCAGATGAGAGAGCTCATTCTCATGGTTTTCAAATTCTGCCTGTACTGCCTGGGTGTAAATCCCCTGGACCTTACATACCGCGTCGTAGTTTCTCTCCGATTTGGCCCTGATCCATACCAGACCGTCAGTCAGTCTCGTATGGCTGGTGTTGAGGTCTTTCGGTATTCTGAACCTGACAATACCGGATTCCAGGAATTTCCGGGTTTCGTTTTTCAGGATATAATCCGATAGATCCAGCCACGTGTTTCCTGAAAGAATATGCCACCGGATGTATTCTTTTTCTTCAAAAGGATCTGCCAGCGCATTTTCGCTCCCTTCCAGCATCTGGATCAGTAAGGAAACCGTCGTTTGCGGCAGGGCTTCCAGGCCGATGTATAATTCGCCCCCGGTTTCATGCACCGGCACCAGGCCTGTGGTTTCAACTTCTTTTTCGTACTGCCCGAAAACGTCCTCATGGTAGACCTGCATTCCTGAATTTTTTGAGGCCTGCCCTTCTTCATCCCTGCTCAGGTAAGAATAGGCAGTTTCGTAAGCACTGTAATTCAGCTCGATATCTTCAGCAAACGGGATATACGGTTCGTTGGGGATCAGTTTGTTTTTTTCCGGATTGCTCGATAAAGCCAGGGTATAGAGTTTCGGATAAACATCCTGCAGGAAGGATTGTTTCAGTGTCACACGCAAAGATTCGGAAGTCCCCGGTTTACCGCTGATACTGCTGACGGAAAAACAGGTCCTGTAAGAGCCTTCCGCTTTATCAAACAGTGTGATATCATGGGAGGCCGTATACCAGGTTTCTTTGTCCAACAGGCCGATATCCGCTTTAAAATAATCATCGGAACCTACGACCGAAGCACTTTTCAGGGCCTCAAAATCTTTTACGCTGATGTTCTGGTCCGGCTGAATCACGTATCCGCTGTACAGGTCCTGAAGGGAGTACGGTGCATTCTTCCAATTGATGGTAAGGTCTGCCTTCTGCCATTTTTTGGAGAACATTTCGGGATATTTAATATAAAAATTAGAACCTTTAACGGGTTGTGCCGTAAACGGATAATAAGGCTTCCCCGAATTCAGAGCCCCGTTGTCATTTTCTATCTGTACGGATTTTATCCCTTTTACATCCACCGATACTTCGATGTTCTTTACCGGTTTCTCCGAAAGGGCTTCGTAAACATCGTAATACCTTTGTCCTTCGATCATAAATCTTACCACCGGAAGGCCGGTCTGAAAATTTTCTGCAAGCACCTTTTTATCATAAGGCACTACGGCAGGATCATCTTTCAATAAAGTGAAAGACAGCTCCAGACGTGTGTCTTCCTTTTTCAGACATTTCAAAGCAAAGCCCGACATCCATTCTTTTTCGCCGCTGCAAAGCACCTTGATGTTGCTTTCGATGTCCTCATTTGAAAGGTCCTGCAGTTTCTGCGCCGAATTTCTGTTGAACGTGATGGCAACTGTTACCGTTCTTTCGCCTTCTTTAAGATCAAATAAGGAAGATGCTATGGAAAAGCCCAGTTTGGCTTCCGGAAGTTCTTTGTAGATGGATCTGCCGGAAACGGTCTCCTCCGAGTTATATCCGAACGGCCACCAGTAGCTGCTGTCTTCCGGCAGCTTTTCGCCAAGGCCGTCTGCCGTAGCTGCTTCCGGAGCCATTTTCAGTTCCCTCTTTTCATCATCATTCAGGAAACTTTTAATTTCCGCAACTTTTGCCTGATTGGCCATAAGCTCCTCTCCGGTCTTGTAAATCCGTTTATTTCCGTCGGCATCTTTATTGCCATCCAGCAGGGTTCCGGCGGGAATCCTTTCCTGAAGAGCTTTTTTGGCCAGCTCGAAAATCACGTAGACCTGATCTGCCCTGGCATCATTCTTCTCAATCTGAAGGATTTCGTTGTAGTAAAAATCCAGGTGCCTTTTGGTCAGGTCATTGAATGCTTTTTTGGAGAAATCCAGCAGTTTCAGGAAGCACACGAATAAGGTCAGGTGGGGCGTCAGGTTGCTGTCCTGTTCAAACCGGGAAATAAGATCGGTAACCTGCTTCTTCATCTGTTTGTATTCCACGCTTTCCCTGCGCGGAACGGTTTGGCCATCATCACCCAGAAAGAAGTTCTCCCAGTTTCCTCTCGGTGTATCAGGATCATCTTTATGAAAATAATTGACATGCCTGGCAAAATTATTAGCAAACAACAGCCAGTCGAACAGATCGAAATCGTGCAATTCTAGATTGCCGGGATCCAATTCTGCTAAAAAGCGCTGCATTTGTGATTTTCCTTCGCGGTAATGCGAAAATGTATCTGTTTTTTTCATTAGTTTATAGTTATATTTCGATGGTCAGATGCAATACTTCATGTCATGTGAGATGGTATACAACATGGCTACAGACCTCCCGGCTTCATTTATATTTCGGTAGCTTCTCCTTTGTAGAAGGGGAAAACCATATTGCTTCTGGTATTGGTGTTTCTTACTTCATAGTCAATTTTTATCAGTATTTCCCCGTGAAGTTCCTCCTGGGAATCGATGTCGATATTCAGAATATTGATCCTGGGTTCATGATATAAAATGGCACGCTCGACGATCCCTTTCATCTGGGTGATCAGGGTAAGGTCCAGGGGCTTAAAAAGCATCTCCTGCAGGTCGCATCCGTAATCCGGGAACATCACCCGTTCACCGGGACGTGTGGACAGTAAAATAATAAGGCTGTTGTTGATGTCTTCCACATCGGTGGTCATTTTCAGGATTCCTTCCGTCTCATTGAATTCGGGGGGAAAGCTCCAGCCTGTTCCTAAGAAATCTGTATTTATATTCATACGTTATTTGTTTTTATTGGATTAACATCCTTCCGGAACCCGGAACTTTCAGCCGTCCCGCCGTTCTTTGCGGATGTTTTATTTTGGTTTCAGATGATCGGTAAACAGCCGTTTCCCGTTCAGGAATATTTTTTTATCCGCCTATCAGAACCGTTGCTTCGCCTGCGGTAATGACGCCCCCGTGAGCGGTGGAATCCCCCATCCGTGCGGCTGGTTTTCCGCCGATCAGGACGCTTGAAGATCCTGACGCGATGGTATCCGGCGGACCGGTGCATACGGCCTTATCCCCTACCCGTGCGGCAGGCTTTCCGCCGATGAGTACCGTAGGCTCTCCTGCCGGAATAATGGGTCCGCCCACATGCGGAACATTTCCTGTCACCATCGGACAGGTATGCATATCTGTAATTCTTGCTGCCGGTTTCATGGTGATTAATTGATTTTTACCTGTGATCCTTTTACTACGGTTACCGCTCCGGATTTAAGCTCCGAGCCCGAGCTTCCTTCTGCCTTGAACTGTGCAGAAGCTTTTACACTCACATTGGTTCCTTCGATGCTGATATCGCCCTTGGCTTTGATCTTAATGTCTTTGCCGCTTTCCATAGTGATGCCGTCTTTATTGAGCGTCAGTTTGTTGGCATGCTCATCTTCAATTTTAACGGCATCTTCGTCTTCATTCAAAATTAGTTTTTTGCCTTTCGGGGTCTCGAGGGTATAAGAGATTTTATCGTCATTGAAGATCATCTTCATTTCGCTCCGGGTGACGAATCCTTTTTCATGGTTGTCGTCGGAAGCGGTGAGCGGAGCCGGTTTGGCGCTGCTGTTCAGCATCCCGAGTACGACGGCGTCATTGGGATCGTCATTGATGAATCCGATGATGACCTCATCGCCGATTTCCGGCCTGAAAAACGATCCCCTGTTTTCTCCCGCATCCAGGGTGGCGATCCTGGCCCAGATTCCTTCTTCTTCGTTGTTGATGATCGGGATCTGTACCAGAATCCGGTCTTCACCATCAGGATCCGACTCCAATTGGGAGACCACACCGATCTGCAGTCCGCTGATGGAAGGAATAATTCCGGAACCCGGCATTTCACTTACATCATAGGTTTCCGAAAACCACGTCGGCGAAAGCCCGAACTGGGCATCTACCAGCCAGTTGCCGTCGGCAATCTCATGACGTACGCCGGTGACGTATATTTTTCCGTTGAACCGGTTTCCTACGCCCTGAAGCGTCAGGGTAACGCCGGGCAGTACCGACGGGATTCCCTGGAACTTTACCCGTCCCCTGGTTTTGGCCAGCTGCTGGAAGGTTGCTTTGGCATCGCCCCATTCCTGGAGTTCGCCCTGGGTAAGGTTTCCGCCGTGCTTAAGCTGCAGGTCTTCGATGCCGAAAACTTTGGCCAGCTCGCCCGGTGAAAGATTTCCGTTGAGGCTGATAGCAGGATCCTGAGCTTCCGCTTCCGTAAGCTCCTGATCGGTATAGCTCCATGTTTTGGCGGTAATTTTACTGAACTGGTCCCTGGCGTCGATCTCGCCGTCGAATTCATGGACGGAAGATCCGTACACCACCGTTTCCACTTCTTTTTTGCTGAAATCCGGTTTGGCAATTTTCACCGTTCCGTTTTCAACAAAGCAGAGTTTTCCGTTGGCCTGGGCGCGGGTCAGCATGAAATCCCAGTCGGAAGCCCGGTACTGTACCAATTCCTTATGTGAATTTGAAGTCGCTTCTACCTCAGCTTTTAACCCGCTGTTGCCGATGAGTTCTTCCATAACCCCGCTGTCTTTGCTGTCGTAGAAATATTTGCTTTTTCTTCCCAGCGTCATTTTTACGGCTTTGTCCCGGCACTCTACAATCAGGTAAGAAGAACCGCTTCTTACTTTGATGTTATGTTTTACGACAACCCCTTTAAAAATCGTCTCTTCCTCGGAATGGTATCCGGCAGTGATCTCGATTTCTTTCCCGGGAATCAGCAGGTCTTCATTGCTCAGCTTGAAATCCTGTTCCGGCGCGCTGCCGTCCAGGATGGTAATACGGGCGTAGGGAATCCTGTTGATTTCTTTTTCCACGACAATATGGGTAATTCCATACCTGCCCGGCAGTTCCGTACCTCCGGACATTACCTTGAAGGTGATCAGGTCCGGGTTTTTTGCTGTCTGTATGTATCCGCTGTTGTTCATGTTATCTAATTTTTTCTATAGGTGGAAAGTAGAGCTCATCGCCCGGCACCAATTGCCTGAAATTGATCAGGTTGTTTACTTTGGCCACTTCCAGGTAGTATTTGGAGTCGCCGTAAACCCGCTCAGTCATCAGGGGTAAAGTATCGCCGTCCTGTACGGTTCTTTTGTGGGTGAGGTCAGGAGATTTTCTATCAGATTCTTTTGCTTCAAGCTTTGGACTGATTGATGTAACAAATTTTGCTTTACCAATCGCTCTTAATGGTTGTCCCTCATTATTAAATAGTTTATATTCTATGGTAAATTCTGCCAGTATTCCTTTGAATTCAAAATCTCCCCAATTCAGAATAACATTAAACGGTTTATGGATGGAGCCTTCAAGTTTACCTGTGGCTTCATAAAAGTCTTTGATCTGCTGGGTTACTGCTTTTTTCGCAAAGGACTTTCCTTTAATTACATTGATGAGTTTAATTCCCGAATTAGCTTCCGTAACCCCTGTGCCATCAAATAAAAATTCCAATTGAAGGTCTGATGAACGTGTTGCAATATATTTTGCAGGTGCACCAGCGGTTCCTATGGGCTGTTTAAGATCAAGCTCCGTCTTATAAGTCACAGAAAATCCTGTCGGGTTGATAAAGGCTGTGAAGGCTCCATTTTTTATTCTCCTTTTATAGTCAGAATCTTCGTAGGTCCCAATTGTCAATTTTTGAATTGCTCCTCTCATTATCTTTCTTTTTTACGGTGTTCTATATTGACGGCCTGCTCTACACTTTCGGTGACCGCCCGCATGATTTGCGTTTCATCTACCGAAGTGGCAGTTGACGCTGCGGCGGCTTGTTCGTCCACATTTATTTTAATGTGGAGCTCTTTTATTTCTATTGGCATTTCGTTTCGTTTTTAATTGATTTTTAATAAATAAATTACTAACAACCAATGGTTTAACACATCTTTTTTTTTTAAAATCCGGGCCTATAAAGGGTGCTCAGTCCTGGCGGTACGGCCAGTCTGTTTGTTTTTATCAAAAAAAATTCTGGTAAAAATGATCTCTGCTGAAACACGCTTTATGTGCCCGGATCTGATGTAGAAATTATAAGCCCAGGCTTGCCAGTGAAGAAGGTATCGTGAAATACCTGTATTTCAGCTCTATGGTTTCAACGGCCAGTTTGCTTTCTTCCGCATTGAATTCCGATACTTCCCACCGTACAGGATAGGCTCCTACCACATTCCAGACCATTAACGGGGCCGTAGACTGCAGTCCCCCGGAAAGGGAAACGATCAGATCCCTGGGTTCAAACTCGAAGTTCTCCATCGCATTTCTGCACCAGCTGATCAATCCTGAACTGACGAGCAATCCGCGTTTAAGAACTAAGTTAGGGTACTTGGGACGCAGAGGAAGCTGATGGACGAACCGGTTTTCGCCTCCTTCGGCATATTCTTCAGTGGCAATATCAGTGGATAACCCGGATATGGATTGAAATCTGGAGTCAATACCCTCTGTGGTCGAGATCCCGTTAACGATAAAAGAGAAACTGGTGGGAGGATATAAAACAGCCATGATTAGTTATTTTCAATAGTTAAACCTTCGTGCGCGATTTCCAGCGTCTCCACCGCTACCTCATTTCCTTCCGCTTTAAGATCCGTCGACTGTAATTTCACAGGGAACGCATTCTTCACTTTCCAGGTTACGGCAGGTTCCCCGTTTTCATCAAGGAGAGAGATCGTAATGGATCTGCGCTCTACCGTATTTGCCTGCATGGTTTTGAACCAGGCATAAAATTCGTTGTCCGATTTGAACGTCCCTCTTTTAAAGGTAATGTTGCTGAACTTCTGCATGCCGGTCATTTTGATCTTGCTGAAATCCGGGCTGGCTCCGTGTCTGTATTCGATGACATCGGTTTCGATATTTAAGCCCGATACTTCCTGGAATCCTACTTTGGTTCCTCCCCAGTCTACTTCAAAGGCAAACTTTACTAATGGATATGTACTCATTTTTTTTAATTTAATTTTGGTTGATTTTTTTTAGGTTAAAGCTTAGGCTTCCTGCAGCTTGTGAGAGAAACGGAGAATAATAAATTCCGCAGGACGAACCGCAGCCATCCCTACTTCAATGATCATCCTTCCTTCCAGGATATCCTGGGCAGACATGGTTTTGTTTAAGCCTACGCTTACATAATATGCTTCTTCAGGCTTGCTTCCGGCCAAGGCTCCGTCTTTCCACTGTTCGTTAAGGAAATTCTCGATCATTGCCTGTACCTTTACCCAGGTATTGGCTGTATTGGCTTCGAAAACAAAACGCTCGGTGGATTTCTTCACGGATTCCTCCACCATGTTGAAGAAACGCCTTACCGACACATACCTCCACTCGTTGCTGTTGCCGTCTAATGTTCTTGCCCCCCAGACCATCGTGCCTTTACCGGCAAACGTTCTGATCGCATTGATGGATTTTCCGGAGGACGGATCTATATTCAGGTTATCCAGATCATCAGGAGAAAGTTTTTCAACCGGCTCTACCACGTAGTTCAGTCCTACATTCGCCGGCGCCTTGAATACGCCGGAAGTACTGTCTACTTTGGCATAAACCCCTGCGATTGATGACGATGGTGATACAACAACACCTTTAGAAGCAATTACGTTTTTAGCTTGGTTATAAAGTGCTGAACTTTTTGTTTTTAATGCGTTCAGATCGGCAGCAGGCGATGCAACGGCCACAGCCACTCCTGAAGTATTCGTTTCTTTATAGCTTGTGATGAGAACGTCTTTATCCTCAAAGCTGTAACTTAAAACCGTTTCCAGTTTCGGGTAATAGGCCGCACCGTATTTTAAACCTGTTGCCGTAACTCCTGTTCTGAATTCAGTTACATTTCTCACAACATCCATGATGACAAAGCGGTCTTTCATTTCTTCTGCCTGATTCAATGCACTGTTGTACAAAGTATATGCATTTATACCTAATGCTTCGGCATCCGGAAAAACGATTAATGTCGGCTCATCTTCTTTTTCCAGGGTATCAAGACCATTTTGGAAATCATTTAAACGTAAATTAGCCGGATAGCCTGATGAAGATCCCACTGAAACAATATAACATGGTCCTCCACCGTTTGCAAAATACATCTGCATGGCATAATACATCTGAAATCTACCTAATTTGGTATCATCAAAATTTGCAGTAACTACATCATCTAAAATAGAAACAGTAATGGCTTCGCCTTCGTTCTTTGCTTTCCCGAAAAGCGCTTCGTATTCCAGCATGGAAGTAATTCTGGTCGGTTCATTTTTCGGTCCTTTTTCCGTGTATCCGACAAAGGCAGGAATTGCCGTTTCTACCTGGGCTACGGATGGTGGGAATTTTGTGATTTCTTCCACATACACTCCCGGTGTTTTGTAATTCATTTGTTAAATTTTTTTAAATTAATTGGCGTTATGTTCAATGGTTAAGCCTTCATGGGCCAGTTCCAGCGTTTCAATGGCAACCTCGTTACCTTCGGCTTTAAGATCCGTCGACTGTAATTTCACAGGGAACGCATTCTTCACTTTCCAGGTTACGGCAGGTTCCCCGTTTTCATCAAGGAGAGAGATCGTAATGGATCTGCGCTCTACCGTATTTGCCTGCATGGTTTTGAACCAGGCATAAAATTCGTTGTCTGCCCTGAAGATTCCTCTTTTTAAAACAACAGGACTAAACTTCTGCATTCCGGGCATTTTGATCTTGCTGAAATCCGGGCTGGCTCCGTGCCTGTATTCGATGACATCGGTTTCGATATTTAAGCCCGACACTTCCTGGAATCCTACTTTGGTTCCGCCCCAGTCCACTTCAAAGGCAAACTTTACTAATGGGTATGTACTCATATTTTTAATTTAATTTGGGTTGATTTAATTTAAGTTTAAGCTTCCTGCAGCTTGTGGGAAAAACGAAGTACGATGAATTCTGCCGGACGAACCGCAGCCATTCCGACTTCAATGATCATCCTTCCTTCCAGAATATCCTGGGCAGACATGGTTTTGTTAAGACCTACGCTTACATAATAGGCTTCCTCAGGCTTGCTTCCGGCTAATGCACCGTCTCTCCACTGCTGGTTCAGGAAATTCTCGATCATCGTCTGTATCCGGACCCAGGTATTGGCCGTATTGGGTTCGAAAACGAAACGCTCGGTGGATTTCTTCACGGATTCTTCCACCATGTTGAAGAAACGTCTTACCGACACATACCTCCACTCGTTGCTGTTGCCGTCCAGGGTTCTCGCGCCCCAAACCAGGGTTCCTTTTCCGGTGAAAGTACGGATCGCATTGATGGATTTTCCGGCAGTTGCATCTACATTGAGACCGTCCTGTTTATCCTGGGAAATTTTTTCCGTAGGTGCCACTACATAGTTAAGCCCTACGTTCGCCGGTGCCTTGAATACGCCGGAAGTACTGTCTACTTTGGCATACACACCCGCCATTGCCGACGACGGCGCCATAACCACCTGCTTTGCAGCGATCGCATTTTTAGCCTGACTGTACAAATCCGAACTGGTGGATTTTAATGCGGCTAAACTTGCAATACCGAATGCACCGGTTACCAGGACTTCAGCCTCATCGAATTCAAAGCTTAAGACGGTTTTTAATTTCGGATAGTAGGCGGCACCGTATTTCAGGCCCGGGGCGTTTACTTTATCCCTGAAGACACCCTCGTCTCCTAAAACATCCATGATAACGAAACGGTCTTTCATGGATTCCGCCTGATTCAAAGCATTATTGTAAATAGAATAAGCAGAAGCGACAGCATTAACGGCAGATCTTGCTTCTGCAGCCGTTTTAGCCAAGGTAGCAGCTTCGGCACTTTTTGTGGCCGTATCCATATATTGGTTATAAACCGCCGCCGCCGCCTGAGCCGCCGTTTTCACCGTGACCGCCGTAGCATTCGCAATAAGGGATGCTGTTTTAGCAGCGGCAGCAACAGCCTGAGCCGCATTATAGGCCGCAATTTGGGAAGGTGTGCTGGTTTCGTTAACCGTATAGGTATTAGCCTTTGCAAGAGCCGCATTACCGGCAGCGGCGGCATCAGCACCTGCAACAGCAGTAACTACCTGTTGAGCAGCGGCCTTAGCGTCGTTGGCTACCGTTTTATTGCTTACGGCTATTGTTTCTAAAGCCGCTGCATCCGCAACATCACGGGCATTGGTTACCAGACTCTGAAGATCAGGAAAAACAATCAGCGTAGGTTCATCTTCTTTTTTAAGAAGCTCAAGACCGTATGATAAAGTTTTTTCTGTTGTAGAAGTTCCTACTGCCACGGCATCGGTATAGTTTCCAACAGAAACAATATAGCAGGGCCCGCCGCCGTTGGCAAAATACATCTGCATGGCGTAGTACATTTTATAATCGCCGACATTGATCTGGGTTACGTTAGCAACACCGTCATTAAAATCGACCGCAAAATTTTCCGGATTCGCTTTTCCGAAAAGGTTTTCATATTCCAGCATTGAAGAAATCCTCGTCGGTTTCTGAGGCCCTTTTGCCGTATATCCGACAAAAGCAGGAATTGCCGTTTCAACTTGTGCTACGGAAGGCGGGAATTTGGCTTGCTCCTCCACATAGACTCCAGGGGTTTTGTAATTCATTTGTTAAAATTTAAAGTTAATATTAATTATTCCTCGGAGCAGACTCCGAATGGTTATCCTGAACGGATCTTTATTTTTTTTAAGATGGTTGTAACTGATGGGAGAAATTCAGGACGATGAATTCTGCCGGACGTACCAGGGCTACCTTTATGTTAATATTCATGGTTTTCGGCCTGGTTTCATCGCCTGCGGCCTCAACATGGTAAGCTTCCTCCGGTGTGCTGCCTGCCAGGGCTCCGTCTTTCCACTGCCGGTTCAGGAAATTCTCCACCGTTGTTTTGGCGTGTATCCAGGTAAGGGAAATGTTGGGTTTGTCCATGTATTCTTTCACCAGTACCTGGTCCAGTGCGTACCGGATCATGTCATAATACCGGCGGACCTGTATGTACTTCCACGTATTGTCCTTTCCATCCCCGGTTTTATCTTTCCCGGAGAGTGTTCTTGCGCCCCAGACCAGGTTGCCTTTTCCGCTGAAAGTACGGATCGCATTGATGGATTTCCCGGTAGAATGGATGTTGAGATCCGACTGTTCCTGATCCGAAATTTTTTCCGTCGGGGCAGTTACGTAATGAAGACCAACGTTGGCAGGCGCTTTCCAAGGGCCTTTCATCCGGTCTGTCCTCGCGTAAACGCCGGCCATGGCTGAAGACGGAGGCAGAATCACTTTTAAAGCCTGCATCGCTTCTTTCACCTGACTGTATAATCCGGAACGGGAAGATTCCAGGTCTCTAAAAAGGATTCCGTCGGCCTCTCCTTTCTCGTCTTTTGCATTGAGAACGGCTGTTTTCAGTGCCTCAAACTCTCCGTCAAAAAGGGGTGCATTTTCATCAAAATCATAAATAACGCCATCATAAAGGGCACCCGAAAGACCTTTGGCATTATTAATTGTAGTCGTTAAATCAACTTTTACATCTGCTGTTTCTTTCACTTTTTCTGCAATGGCAATCGCCTGATCCATTAAGCCGGCAAGGACAAAGGCGTTCTCCGATCCGCTTGAGATTTCATCCGCTGCCAGCATTTTCAGCCGGTCGATAGCGGCAATCTCGTCTGCATAAAAAGCGGCACTGCTCTGTCCGGCTGCCTGTAAACCGGTATGGGTTATCGGCGTCCGGGTTTCATCAAAAGTATAGTTCAGGACGGTTTCCAGATGAGGAAAGTAAGCGGCTGCGTGAGAAGCATCGGCAACAGCCGGGTTTATTTCGCTCCTGAAGCGTTCAACCGTATTTTTATTATCTGATTTTATAACGGAATTGCCGTAATAGGTATCCAGTAGGGCAAACCGGTTCCGGGTTTCATCGCCGGCTTTGGCGATCACATGATTGTAAAGCGCATAAAAATCATCCTGAACTGCCAGCGAAACGGCATCCGGGAATACCAGCAGGAGCGGCTGTGTTATGGTATCCGTCATAGACAGCCCTGTTTCCAGAGCAGATCGCTGCACGCCTGATGATGCCGAACCGTAAGTTCCTGCCGAAACGATATAACACGGGCCGCCGCCATTGGCGAAATACAGCTGGAGTGAATAATACATCAGGAAGTTTACCTGCGGCGCAATAAGCGTTACTCCTTCTTTTGTATCTTTCAGGACGATATTTTCTTTCTTTGCCTTTCCGAAGTATTGTTCGTATTCTAAAAGGGAGCTGATTTTGAAGGGTTCCGTAGAATTGGCAGGCTGCACCTCGGTGTACCCGATGAATGCCGGTACTGCTGATTCCGATAAAGAAACCGAATAAGGGAGCCTCGCATTTTCCAGAATGGAAACGCCCGGAGTAGTTGGATTTGGCATGTTTTAAATTTAAATTAAAGGTTATTCGTTTTTATGGTTAGGGCTGATCAACCGCAATGCTTCTGATATCCACCTGGTCGATCAGGGCAACATCTGAAGGGCCTGCCCCTTCTATCTTGATGACACTTATTTTGTACAGAACCGATGGCATCACTTTTCCGCCCAACAGTCCCCAGACATAGCTCAGCTGCTCAAAAGGAACCGAATGCATTTCGGTCCTGAAACTGAAATCTTTGCTGCGGTCATTTCCCATATCCACGTATTTTAATACATTATTGGCCTGGATCACTTCAATCACTTTCGAGATACTGGCCAATGCACCTTCATAAGATGATCTGTTGGCTGAGATCATTACATACAGGTTGATGTAGGCAGGATCTCTCATTTCATATCTAAGGGCTGTTCCGCCTGCCATGATCTTGCTGTATCTCGGGGCATTTTTCAGGGTGGGTTCTTCCTGAACATTCAGCAGAGTGATGATTACCTTATCGCTCAGGCCCGAAGTACCGTCATCATGCTTGGCAACGTCTGCCACAACAACACTATCTTCAATAATGTCTGCCGTATTCAGCTTGTCCTTTAAAACGTTCAATACTTTGCTTATCATAATTTTGTTCTTTCGTATTATGGTGCAAACATACAATTCCGGTTCGTCAGAAGACAAACATTTCAGGGTCCCAAACCTGTCTTTGCAGTAAATGGAATTTTTATTTTCAACTAAAAAAGAATAAAAATAACGATTTAAATAATTAATAATCAACACTTTATTTTACCGACAGAAATATTTAAAATAAAAGAATATCCTGCTGCTGGGTTGCTGTAGTAAATCCAGACAGGGTGATTATTTCAATTTCACCGTCAATCTGAACCGGAGCTAAAAGATGATCTGTAAGTTAGAAAAGAGAAGCCGACGGCCGGAAGTTCTATAGGTTCAGCTACTGCCGGAGCTCCCGGGTATTTAAAACATGATTTACCTGTCGGGCTGTTTTTACTTTTTAATTAAAATAAAAGTCAGTTGAAATTCATTCAGCTAAGCCTGCGGGATTTCATGATGTCCTGTTGATGCCAAAACGTAAAATACAGGTTACTGAAAAAGGATCCAAAACAAAGTTCCCCCTTTGATCAAGTGACAAACGATTTAGCCTGATCATCAGCCCCTCCTCTTTTCGACAAAAGAAACTTCCGGCATCCGGCATCCTTTTTCCAGCTCATTACCTGATTTCTATTTCGGGTTTCACGTTGGGTTTATGCCGGGCGGTTCTGGCAGATCTGACGTTTCTCTCCACTGCAAAGACTGAACGGAGAGTCCGAATCATTCGTCAAACGGATTTTCTTCTTTTAATTTTGACCCCACAATTTAAAACCTAATCCAATGAATATTAAGAAAATTTTCGGCCAGCGCAATGAGATCATCGGCGGCCATTTCAACGAACTCCGCTCGAAACTGGGACTTGCGGATCAAAACGAAGAATATGTCTTTGCCGTAAGAGAAGAAATCTGCAATGCCTGCCCTCTGAAAAACGGCAACAACTGCGATACCCAGAAATGGATCAACCCGCAGACCATGGAAGTGGCAACTGCCCCGAAAGAAGGCTTCATCAGAGGCTGCGGATGCAGGCTGAGCGCCAAACAGAAATCAAAAGCCAGCCTTTGCCCTGCCGGATTCTGGGGCGGGGAATTCAACTAGAACCCAATCATCCGGCAGCAGTCACCTTGTTTAATCAAATTTCCTTTACATGAACCAGGACCATATCATCAGGAAAGTTTTTGTTGAAATTACCGTCGGCAACAAAGAAAAGGCCTACAGCATCAAAGACGGCATCAGCAGCTTTTTGTCTGTTGAGGTTTTTCCGGAAATCGAAAAGTATGTTGATGCCCTGGAACGCAGATTTCCGGGCCAAACCTTGCAGATCCCCAAACTGGATCTGGATCTGGAGGTAAAGAACAGTGCGCTGAATACCGAGCTGAAAAATACAATCATTCAGCATTTTAAGGAAGAATTGTCGGCAATTGCCGAACCGGTTTTAAATGAGGAGCAGGAACCGGAAAACAGCACCGCAGCCCAGCTTGTCGGAAGTACGGAAAAAATGATCCGGACCCTGATCTATTTTCTGGAATATGGCTCGCTGCCCTGGTGGAACCCTGACAAAAGAGGGATTGATTTCCTCGACCCTGCGGTATTCGACACCCTGATTTCAGCCGACCGTTTCCTTCAGATGATGAAGCCTGCCTTACAGAAACAAATCGTACGGGACCGGCTCATTCATCAGTTGCCGGATGTTCAGATTGCCCAGTTGTGCCGGGTGCTTGTGAAAGATCAGAAAACGGACATCAGCCCGGAGCCGGAGACAATCCGTTTGATCCCGGCACTCACCCTACCTGACCGGACGATGGTCTGGCAACTGATATTGCATTCGGTATCAGCATATACGGCTCCTTCAAGCGATAAGTTCCGGGAATATCTGATCCGGCAAATTGTAAAAGCAATAACGGCGGGAACACTGCAGGCGGAAACCATCCGGAAGAACCTGAAGACGATTATGCAGGTATTTCCTTTCCTTAAAAAAGAGGAGGTTGAGAAGGAGATTACAGAAATCCTGAAAATCAGTCAGCCCGACCCCACGGAAAATGCAAAACCCTTTTCAGAAACCATTCATCAGGAAGAGCTGTCCTTTTTTGAAAAACCAGCATCGGAAGAAAGCATTCATGAAGAAGCCGTACCTGATGACGGACAGTACGTTGCACATGCCGGACTTATCCTGATCCATCCGTTCATCAAACCTTTTTTTGAGCACTGCGGAATTCTGGATCCGAAAACCCGGCAGCTCCTCGATCCGGAACTGGGGGCCCATCTGCTGCATTACCTTGCTACCGGAAAGACCAACGCCCCCGAATATGAGATGGTTTTTGAGAAATTCCTGTGCAATATCCCGGCGCACCAACCCATCAGCCGGCACGTTAAGCTGTCGCGCAAGCACAAGACGGAGGCTAAAAACGTTATCGAAAGCGTCAGGCACAACTGGAGCCCGATGAAAAATTCATCCGCCGCCTTGCTGCAGAACGAGTTTTTCCAGCGTCCGGGCAAACTGGTCGTCACCGACTATGATTATACCCTCACGGTAGAACGGAAAACCCAGGACATCCTGCTGGACAGGCTGGCCTGGGGCATCGGCCTGGTGAAGCTGCCCTGGAAGGAAAAGTTTATGTATGTGAACTGGTGAGTAAAGACTGGAAGAGGGAAGCCTGGTGCCGGAAGTACTTTCAGTTAAGATACTTACAGGATTTATGCATATTAAAATGATTTTTTTATCAGGTCAAATAAAAATTTCATAAAAACCTCAATCATTCCTTTTTAATTAAACTACTGAATGTGAATTAATTATATCATACCCAAATTAAACAGATCTAACCTGATTTTAAAATTAAACTGAACTTTTAAAATATAATTTAACCTGAAAACCGAAACACGGGAGCAAAGCCTGAAGCGGCCCGGCATTACCGATTACCAACCGGCCGGGCATGGCTTCAGATGATTTAACCTAAAAACACTTTAACCGGTCCGGTCCTTCCCGATCATCCGGTAGTATAGAGCACTGCCGATATCGCCGTGCTTTATATTACTTTAAAAGCAAATTCAAATAAAAACATCAAGTCCATGAAAGCAGCACAACCTTTAGATAAAGGCAGCAGCAATCCTCACGGCCCGGGCAAAAAACAGAAGCCCGAAAAGCCTGTAGTGGTCCCCCTGCCGGTAACCGAAGTTGCCAATTTACAAACCCGGAAACCGGAAACCACCGCCATAACAGCCGGATCAGTAAACCCTTCTTCCAACAGGACGGGCCTGAACGGAACCATCGCTCCGGTCCACGGCTCAAAGACCATTTACGACCGGGGTGCCGAAATCCGGTACGGCAAGTTTCAGGAAAGCCTGGCGGAAACCGGAGATATCAACCACCCCGAGACCAAAAAGCTGGAGAAAAGTTACATCTCCACCTTAAGCATCGATCAGATCCGGGATTACCACAACCTGAAAAACGGAACGTACCTGCCGAAGACTTTGGAGGAGCAGGCGGCGGTTTACCGGGAAAACAAAATACAGAAAGAAGCTCAGCAGAAAGCAAAACCGGCAGGTTCCGGCAATGCGGATGACGCTCTGAACGGCCTGTCACATGCTCCGGCTACGGAGCTGGCAGCTCATTTCAATACCGTCCAGGACAGCAGCGCCGGTCTTTTCAATACCAAGGCTGAAAAAGCGGCGCACAGGCTTCCTAAAGTGAATGCAAAATCCGGCAGTGCCTTCACCGGATCCAAACCGAAACGTAAAGCGGGTCCGGCGAAGAAAACAGCAAAGCCCGGTAAAAAAACCATTCAGCCGGTTGCCCAAAAGCCGAAATCAAAAGAAATTTCTTTTGCCCAAAGCGAGCCTCTGAAAAAGACCAGCTACGCTTTTAATGCAGCAGGCCAAACCGGAGGCCTGGAAAAGCAGGCTCAGCATGTATTGGGCAATCTCAAACTGGATACCTCAGCCATTCCGGCGGCCATGCAACAGGATACCCGGGTACAACTGACGGGAGAAGCCGATACGCAGCATCTTGCTATCGAACAGCAGGAAGCGGCTCATGACATGGGCATCCAAAAGGATCACGCAGAAAATGATATCCATAAAGACTACGGTGAAAACGACATCATTAAGAAACCGAAAGACGAGATCCTTAAGCCTTCGCGAAAAATAAGTGCCAAAGCGGTTAAGAAGCAGCCTCTTGAAACACTCAAGCTGGAAGGTATTGACGAAGCCGGAATTAATGCCCAGTTTGCCCCGGTCATCCAGACAAAAATCGGCGCAGAGAATGAGAAATACAAGGCTGCCGAACTAGAGCATGACCAAAAGGTGCTGGAGCAGGAAAAAACGGCGGAAACGCAGATCGGAACCGAAAAGGACCGGTCGCATGAAAAGCAGCTGAAAACCGTAAAAGACGCCCGGTCGGACGTCCACAGCTCCAGGGTGGAATGGCAGCAGACCCTGGATAAAACAGAAGCCGATTTTGCCGGAAAGTCCGGCGACCATGCCAAAGCCACGCTAGGCCATATCAAAACGGAAAAAAGCAAAGGCGAAACCACAGCCCAGGGACATGTCGACAAGGCCAATGCGGAGGCACGCAAGAAGAAAGAGGCTGCCCAGGCCGAAGCCCGGCAGAAAAAAGCGGAACAGCAGAAAGCCAGCGGCGGGTTCTTCGGCTGGATAGCCGACAAAGCTTCGGCATTCATCAATGCCCTGAAAGATGCGCTGAATTATATTTTCACCAAGCTCAGGGATGCCGTTAAAGTTATTTTTGAAGCGGCTAAGACCCTGGTGCTGGCAGCCCTGGAACTGGCGCGGAAAGCCATTGTCAGCCTGATCAAAGCATTTGCTTCCGTCATCAAAGGCTTTCTGGACATTGCCCTGGCAGCTTTCCCCGGTATCAGGGACCGACTGAAATCCCGTATAGACAAATATGTGGCCGTCGCCGAAAAGCTGGTGAACCAGGCCTTTGAAGTCTTCAAAAAAGCGGTGGTGGCTGTGATTGATTTCCTGGCTGATGTTGTGGATAGTTTATTAGCCTCATTACAGGCGGTTTACAACCTGATCCTGGATGCCGTTAACTTTATTGTGGCGGGGATTATAAAGATTATGAAGGGGTTAGCAAACTTAACTGCTTCCGCAATGCTAATGCCGGACAACTTTATGGGACAAATCTCCGAAGAATTTCTGGGAATGGATATCACACAGCCGCTGCCGTTTGAGAAAACAGCTATGGCTGAAGCGACAGGAACGGATCCGGATCTGGCGTATGCTGATCTGTTGGGAAGAAGCTCTTACGACGAAAGTGATTTCCATGTGGATCCTGTAACCGATGATATGGAACTGAGCCCGGAACTTCTGGCCCAATTGCAGGACAGCAACGGCGAAATTAATTTCGGAGCCAATGAGAATACCATCCATAGCTTTAAGCAATCTGCTTTGGGACCGGAAGAATCAGAAAGCAGAGGCGATGTGGCACAAAACCAAAATATCCCTGCTGATCCTTACGCTCAGGCCGACTGGTTCATCAACTACCAAAATAGCCAGTCACCAACAAGTACGGATACCTCAAGTGCTTCCGGTAAGCAGCCAGCCACATCAGCTTCAATGCCTGAGGACATGAAACTGGTCGGACCGTGGACTCCGGGAGTGCGTTTGTACTATCTGAAGGAACAGATGTGGTCGGGAATAAAGAAAAACTGGGCAGAAAACAAATGGAAATACATCGGTATTGGAGCGGCTGTTGTTCTAGGTATAACTGCCCTGGCAATCCTTACCGCAGGAGCCATTTTTGCGCTGATTCCGCCTGCGCTTGAGATTTTCGCGGCTATCATGATGGCACAGGCTGTTGCAAAAGCGAGCGGATTCTTCAAGACATTTATGACTGATGGCTGGTTGGGAAAAACAGCTACTGCAGGAAAAGCTTTAGCAAGAGCAATCGGGATTATTTTAGTTGAATTACTTTTCATCCTTTTATTCGACTCTGCAGCATTGTTTAAAGTCTTAAAAACAGCAGCGAAAGGCGGCGTGAAAGGAGTCTTCAATTTAGCTAAAGCAGGTGCCAGGAATACGCTGAAAGCAGGCAAAAATGCACTGGTCGCCACAGGAAAAGGATTTATAAAACAAGCCGGTAAAGCGAAGTTTTTTGTTCAGGGCATAGGAAAAGGAATTGCCAAAGGTGCTAAAAATTTAGATGAACTAGGTGAAAACTTAGCAAAACGGTTTAAATTTAAAGGATTTAAAATTGTTGTCAAAGGATTTAAATTTTATCTTTACGGAAGTGTTAATCCTTGGGTTTTACTGGCGAGTGGAAAATTAGAATTTGTAGATGATCCAAAATTAGGAAAAGTTGGTGATAAAGTAAAAGTTGGTACAGAAGAGGCATTCATTGTTGGAAGTCATAGTTCCAAAGGAGCTAAAAGTGCCAAGGAAGCTTTAGAAAAAGGAGGTGTTAGTAAATTTGTTGACGATCTAGTTGAAATTTCTGATGATGTTGATGCATTAAAAACGAAATTTAAGGAATTAGATACAGCTCCCAATGCAAAGAATGAGATTTATCAAGGTACTAAAGATCCTGCTTGGTTCAGTGATCCAAACATTTCACAGGCAGCAAAAGATGCTGCTAAAAACAGATCTCAGCTTAGAAAGAATTTGAAAACTGTTGCTGGTGAAGAGGCGCATCATGCTCTTTCTATTTCAAACATAGGTAGAAGTAAGGTTTATCAAGATGCTATAGATGCAGGATTTGAAGTTAATACTATTATAAATGGTATAAATCTTAAAAAGTATAGCAAATCGTTAGGGTTAACTGATGGGGTACACGCAAGTCATCCTTTTTATGATGATGCAGTTTATAACTTATTAGAAAAATTTCGTTTACAATTTGCACATTTACCAAATTATAATAAATCAATGGCAAAAAACTTTACGGAAGAATTATCTACGAGAATGTTAAAAGAGTTAGATGTATTATCTAAGCAAAAAAAAATAAAAGTAGACGATTTATTTAGACAAGGAGAAAACATGGGTAATTTAAATTCGAAAGTTATATACGACGAGGTATTAGAAAGTTTTTTAAAAAATATTAAATAAATGAGAAAGATAGTTTATTATACAATGAAGTTATCGACGGAAAGCGAAATTGTAGGAACATGGCCACAATTGGATGTCCCAAAGAATTACTTCAAGGTTGTTAACAATTTTGAAATATTACAATTCAGAGAGTTTCCTTCCGTCGAACCAAATCTTGATAATTTTATTCTTAAAAGAGCGGCAAAACTAACTGATTTATTAAGTTCTTATTTACCTGCTACTTCCATAGGTGTTTTTGTAAATCAAAAATTTAAAGACTTAATAGCAGATTTTTATGTAAAGAATTTCCGGTTTTACAATTGTTCAATAATTACAGCCGATAAAGATTTTATTAAGAAATTAGCTGAAAATCCTTATTTTTTTCTTCATCTAATATATGTCAATGAGATAGTTGACTTTAGTCTATCGGTATTTAAAGATTTAAAAACGAGCGAAATTATTACCGGTAATAATGAAAATCAGCTACCTATGTTTTTAAGCCCTCAAAAATTAGTATTAAAAGAAACTCCCGATTTATTTCGTTCTCCTTTTGATGTTGATCTTTTAGTTTCACAATTACTTAAAAAAGCCATAGAAGAAGCTAATATTTCCGGAGTATGGTTTGAAGAATTTACAGGAAATGAATTTTATATTAAAGAATAAAGTGTCAACCAAATTAATAAAAAACCCGAAACTTTAAAAAGTTTCGGGTTTTTTATTAAGCTTAGTCAAAAGCTTAATAAATGTTTTCTAATGATTTAAATTTTATCTTTACGGAACTGTTAATCCTTGGGTTTTATTGGCGAGTGGCGAAGTAAAAAAATATTCACCTGACGAAATCATCTCTGGAAAGACATCAATAGGTGAAAAAGTTAATGTATTAGATGATTTAGGTAATGAATTCGAAGGTATTATTGTAGCGTCACCAAGGGGAGCAATTCAAGGAAGTCAAAAGCTTTGGAATGTTATAAAATCTTATCCGGGTAAAACAATTAAGTATGGCAACAATATCTTTAAGCTTGACAAAAAAAGTTTTCAGCATATATTTCAACGTCATCATCCGAGTTTTTGGGAAGGATCAGTAAGAGCGGAACAATCATTTTTACCTAAACATTGGGGCGTTAAAGATGTTGAAGAAGCAATAGTAGAAGTAATGAACCAAAATAGGACATTATTAATTGGTAAAAAATCAAATAAAGGAATGTTTCAAATAGAAGGAACTGTAGGAAATATTAATATAACAATGGGATTTAAAGATGGTAGAATCGGTCAGTTTTATACAAAATAAAGAAATTCAAGTAGAATTTTTCTTAAAAAAGCGAAATGTTGTCATTGATAACTTAAAAGATATTTCGAAGAATTGGCAGTTTTATTTTCTTCGTTTTAATGAATTAAATGAAAGCCAATTAAACGAATATTTAGAAGAGGACAACTTTTATATAGAGGGCGCTATATATATATCATATTATGGAACAGAACTAATAGGATTTAAATATTGGGATTTAATTGATCAATTATGCTCATATTTCATTAATTCTATTTATAGTTTAATAATAGATAATGAAGAGTCTGATAAGTTTTATTTTCCAGATCAACCCATTGAAGTTAATTTAAAAAAGGAAAAAGAACATATCTGGATTAAAATTGGTAATGAAAAACCAATTTATTTAAATAAAAATGTCTTTACTAAAGAATTTTTAAAGGCTAGTAAAGATTTTTATGAAAGAATAAATGTCAATTCTTACACATTGGAAATTGAGAAGATAGAAGAAACTCTCAAATCTATATAGTAAAAATCTAATTTTATAAAGAAAACTCTGCAAAGTCAAGACCTTGCGGAGTTTTTTTAATTGGTTTGAAGCTGTGCTAAAACTTTGCAAAACGCTTAAATTCAAAGGATTTTCTTTAGCTAAAGGACAGGTTAATTTATCTAAAGATAGTTATAAAAAGGTAGCTACTAATACACGAGCAAATAAGGCCTTAAAATTAATGGATGAGGTAACAGGAGGACACACACATGGTAGACATAGTGCAACAAAAACAGACAAATGGCTATTAGATAGAGCTGCTGGAGGAATATCAAGTACACCAATATTTACAGCTAAAGCAGCTACAAGGTTTTTAGATCCTAATACTCACATGAAAACAATTAAAATGTTAGAAAAGAAAATTCAAGGTGCAGTAAGTAGTGGTATTTATCCAACAAATATTTCTCTTCCTTCCTCCTTAACAGTGGGTAATAGAATCGCTATAAAAGAAGAGGTTATGGGATTTTCTGTAGGAACAGGATTCCTCTCTCCTCGTGGTGCAGCTCACCTTGGAAAATTACCAGGTGAACCTACCGGCTTACTAGATAAAGCTACAGGAGTCTTTGTAATTAGAGGCTTTGACAGTAGTGGTAAGATAATTTTACATGAAATAACAGCATTTCCAACATTATAATAATAATTTAGTATGAAAACAATTTATTTTAATTACATAGAATATATAATTGGGCAAGCAGTTGATGCAATATTTGAACAAGATTTTTATCATGCCTATAAAGTACGCTTTACTGAAATCAAAGAAATTGCTATTACTTACAAGGACTCGGATGTTTTTTTTCAAAGGTTAAGAGAAAGTCTAAAGATTACCTTAAATAATCTTGAAAGAATAAAACTATTTGATTTTTTCTTTATAGAAGATTTAGCTCCAAGTGATAAAAATGAGGACCTTAAAGAAATATTTTTTTTAATGTGGAGTATATTTTTTTCCCAAGAAAATTGGCAAGATGAAAGTTACAAGAATGTTTCTTTTGAAATAGACTATGAAAGATATCTTTATTTATAATTATCTAAACAGAAATTATAAAAATATAAAATTTCTGAAGGATGAAAAATATTAATATTTATAACCGAAATTCAAAGAATTCGTTAATTTACAAGAAGGATTATCTAAAAATTTTGGAAGAAATAGACTAAAACCCACTGAGTAGGAAAAGTACCGTACGAATTTTGGCAAAAAATGCATTAACAGGTAAAGGAATTATATTTTAGATATGAATTTACAAACATATAATTTACCGAAATATCCTTTTGATATTGAGAAATATTATTGGAAATTGACAAAGAGTCATTATGGTATTTTTTTTATTGAAATTAAGGGTTATTTACATAGTAATGAAGTAAACATATTATTGTTCTTTTTAAAAGAAGAATTACAATCTTTATATGATAGTAGTTATTATATTATTGATTTGTTGGAACTAAGCTTGGATGAAAATTATATCTTAAATTTAAATGATTCTTCATTTGATAAATATATTTTTATCGGAGATGTTGTTAATATCAAAGCAAAACATATTTTTAATGATACAATAGAAAGTATTAATTACTGCTCATCTTTAATGCAGAAAAAATATTTTGATGGAAAAATAAGAATATACGATTATAAAAATGATGTTCCTAAAATTTTGGAGTATAATGATCACGTATATTCATGGAACTTTGAAACCAAATATGATGAGAAAAGTAAGTTGGGCTATTTCAAACTAATAGGAACGTACCCTGTTTCTTTCAGAAATCTTGATGATGATATATTGGAAACAAAAAGGTTTTATTCCACTCTAAATAAATTTTTAAAATTTTCAGAGGTAAGACATGTTATCATTGATATTACGGATTTCAAATATCAATATTTAGATAAATACTTACAGGATTTTATACCTACTTATCAAGACTTTGATAGTAATCCAGCTAAAGTAAGCTATATAATCAATGAGGATACAGATACTACCTATGGTTTTATAAAAAATTCTAACCTGTTTTTTAGCTTAGATGAAGCATTAGAAACTTTGAAAATAGGATGAGCAAAATTTTATACAATTGATTGTAAAAAGATTAATGCTTATTGAAATTAATCTCCTTTAATAAAAGGATTACCAACAAAACTCCGCAAAGCTTAAAACTTTTGCGGAGTTTTTTAATTTACTCAAGGCTTAGGTAAACGAATCTCTAAAGGTGCTAAAAACTTAGACGAATTAGGTGAAAACTTAGCGAAACGGTTTAAATTTAAAGGATTTAAAATTGTTGTCAAAGGATTTAAATTTTATCTTTACGGAAGCGTTAATCCTTGGGTTTTATTGGCGAGTGGTGAAGTTACAGAAGTAAAAGAAGTAATAAATAAAGGTGGTAAAAAAGTAGGTCAAAAAGGAGAGTTTACTACTATAGCAGGTGAACAAATTGAGGGAATTCTTATCGGAACTGGAAGAGGAACAAGAAAATCCAAATTTGTAAAAGCTATAGAAGATGGAACTCAAGATGCAGATGAATTCTTGAAGTTAGCCGATGATTCCGCTAGACAACAACTTATAAGAGGTGTAGATAGTTTTAATTATGAAGAAGCCGTCAAGCTATATGGACAAAAAGCGGCAGATATAATTAAGAATCGAAGCAGTATTGCTAAAAATGCAGGAAAACATTTGGCTAAAGAATTTGAACAGGCTCATCACTTAATCCCGATTGAGTTAATACAAAAATCTAAACTTATTAGAAAAGCGATAGAAGGTGGCTTTGAGTTTAATGGGAAAATAAATGCGAAATGGTTAAAGCAATTTAGCAGTAAATTTGAACATTTAAAAGATGGAGTTCATGCAAGTCATCCTAATTATACCAAAGGGGTTGAAAAAATGTTAGATGATATCTTAGTAGGATTAGGAAAAAACGTTGATGAAATATCAGAAAATGAAGTGAAAGCTATTATGGATAATATTGCTAAAAAGTTAGCCAGGAAAATAGAAGAAAACCCAACAACAAAAATTAATGACTTATTCAATTGAAAACAATATTAATATGATTAAATTTTTTGAAATTACTTATAGTGTTGACGAAAAAATCATGGGATCTGAATCTCAGATTAATGATTTTTTTGATAGATCAAACTTTACCAAACAAGTTATTGACCTATATCAAGATAACAGGAAAAATACTTTTATTAATGATCAAATTATAAATCTTCACAATTTTAGTTTAGATAAAAAATCTAAACAAACAGATATATTGAGTAGTGATTATTTAAAACTTGATGGCTTTTTCATTAGCGAAAAATTTAGGGAAGTAATTAAAAATGCAATAGCACATAGATTTAGAGTTTTAGATACAACCTTATATAAAAAAGGCGAAAAAATTGATAACTACTTTTTTTTAAACATAATTAATACAGATAGCATAGATTACAAAAAAAGTTCATTTAGAGTTGATGCTTCGCCTGTTAAGTGGCGTGATGGAGGTAAAGAAATTGAAATTAATAATGAGGACGATTTATTTTCAAAGAATTGGGAAGTAATTATGGATGATCCTACGATGAAAATACTTCCAAAGAAAGCTATTCTTAAAGAATATGTTGATATAATTAAATTGGCCAATTCAAATTCTATTTACTTTTCAGAACATCTTAAGCAAAAAATAGAAGAAAAAAAACTGACTGGTGTCGTATTTGAAGAGACAGATATAGAATTTTATCTAGATCAATAAATTATACTTTTTTTAACCGAAACTTTAAATGGTTTCGGTTTTTTCTTTAAGCTTAGTCGAAAGCTTAAATAATTGTTGTCAAAGGATTTAAATTTTATCTTTACGGAAGCGTTAATCCTTGGGTTTTACTGCCTACAGGTGAAGTAAAAGAAGTAACAAATAAAGGAGGTAAAAAAGTTGGTCAAGAAGGGAAATTTACTACTATAGCGAACGAACAAATTGAGGGAATCCTTATTGGAACAGGAAGAGGAACAAAAATGTCTAAATTTGTAAAATCTATAGAAGATGGAAGTCAAGATGTAGATGAGTTCTTAAAATTAGCTGATGATTCTGCTAGACAACAGCTTATAAATGATGTAGACTCATTCAACTATAAAGAAGCTCTTGAAAAATATGGTAAACAAGTAGCTGATGTTATTAAAAATCGAAGCAGTATTGCTAAAAATGCTGGAAAACATTTAGCCAAAAAGTTTGAACAGGCGCATCATTTGATTCCAATTGAATTAATAACAAATGAAAAAGTTGGTAAGTTGATACAAAAAGCCATAAACGGAGGTTTTGAATTTAATGGTAAAATAAATGCAAAGTGGCTAAAACAATTTAGTAGTAAATTTGAACACCTAAAAGATGGAGTACATGCAAGTCATCCACAATATACCAGTAAGGTTGTAGATTTTATAGAGAATACAGTCAAAACTGAATTAGGTATGTCTTTAAGTCAGGTTTCTGAACAAGAAGCTAAAGAAATATTGGAAATAGTTGCTCAATCTCTTGATGAAATCATTACTGCAAATAAAAATATGAAAATTAATGAAATAGTTTTTTAAAAATGAAACTAGTTAAATATTATAAAATGAAATCCTCTATATCTTCAGAGGTTACCGGTATAAAATCGGAGAAAGAACAATTAATTGATTTTGTTGATTTTGAAAATAATACGCCTGAAAGAATTTCGAAATATGGTGTTAATCATTTCGAATTATTGGATGACACCTTTGATATGACTAAGTTTAAGGCTCATGTTCAAGCTAATGAAACAGATGTTTTAAGTTCTGTTTTTTTATCTTCAGATGGTTTTTTTATAAATAATAAACTTAGAACTATTTTAGAAGAATATAAAATTTCTAATTATAGATTTATGGATGTTAAAATTCATGGACATCAATGTGCAGATTGGAAATATTTTTTTTTAAATATTGAAAGTATATCAAATATTGATTATAAAAAATCAATATTTGTAATCAATAAAAGAATTAAGTCTTTACGCAAACCTGAGTTTGAAAAAGAAATTAATTCACCGATTAATTCGTTCAAAGATTTGGTCAAAGAAAATAAGCGAATCACTAAAGAAGAAGGTGTTTTATTTAGTTCTTATCCAAAAAAAATAGTTATGGATGAATATTTTGATTTACTTCGACCAGAAATAGATACGGTTATGTGGTGTTCAGAAGAACTAAAAAGAAGGATTGAGAAGGAAAAAATATCAGGTGTCGAATTCATGGAACTTAATGTTGAAGAAGTATTTATTAAATAATAATTATATACTTCAATAAAAAAAGATATTTACTTTAATCTTGCTCAATTAGATGATAAACTTTAAATGGAAAACCGAAATTTTACAAGTTTCGGTTTTTTATTTAGACCCTGACTAAAGGATTTAAATTTTATCTTTATGGAAGTGTTAATCCTTGGGTTTTACTGGATATCCCAAAGAATTACTTTAAGGTTGCTAACAATTTTGAAATATTACAATTCAGAGAGTTTTCTTCCGTCGAACCAAATCTTGATAATTTTATTCTTAAAAGAGCGGCAAAGCTAACTGATTTATTAAGTTCTTATTTACCTGCCACTTGTATAGGTGTTTTTGTAAATCAAAAATTTAAAGACTTCATAGCAAATTTTTATGTAAAAATTTCCGGTTTTACAATTGTTCAATAATTACAGCCGACAAAGATTTTGCT
>NZ_BJYJ01000030.1 GCF_007991455.1 Chryseobacterium hagamense
CTCTCTTAGATCACGGTATGCTATGGCAAGTTCGGGCAGAAGTTCCGGCATACCTTTAATCAATGCCTCCTTTTTTCTCCGGCTCCAACCCTGAATCTGCTTTTCACGGCAAAAAGCAAGATCAATACGGTCATACTCTTCATAATAGATCAGCCGGACGGGCAGACGCTTTTTGGTATGGTTAGCTCCTTCCCCGGACTGATGCTGGACCAGCCTGCGTTCGAGATCGTTAGTACTTCCGGTATAATAACTGCCGTCGGAGCAAAGGAGAATGTAGAGAAATCCTTTCATCGTCGATGTTTTTTGAGAAATAAAAATAATAATTTTCTGAATTAAAAATTTATCTCGGAAACGGTAATTAAAATAACATCAATCAGAACCATATACGATGACTTCGGCTCCGCTCAGCCACCGGAGGGAGTAGGAAGTTATAAAAAGTTGTATCAGTATCATTCCTTTATGCACAATCATCTGTAAAAATCTGCGTCAATCTGTGGTTTAAATAATCCAAACGCAAATCCTTCCCGGTGGCTGAGGCCCTCGAAGCCACACTCCTCA
>NZ_BJYJ01000031.1 GCF_007991455.1 Chryseobacterium hagamense
GAAGCCACTTCTGAGTACAAACACTGACGCTATACTTTGGTTGTTTCTACCTAACCTTTACTTGATTTTTCTCCCTTCCTTTACATCAGTTCCCCGGAAGATTTTACCGCAGGTAAAACGGTACAGGAAAGAACAATCAATGGCTTTAATTTAACCCAACTAAAAACTTTTACCTCATGAACAATCCAACATTAGACGCTTACCAGCAGGTATTTGCAATGGCCTGCATCGTAGGGCGTGCCGCCGGTTACCACGGTCCGGAAACCCTGCTTCAGCAACAGCTTCAGCAAGACCTTTCTTTTTATCTCAGCGGCGTTCCGCCTGTGGATCCCATCAAATCGGCTTCTACCGCCGACCCTTTGGTGACGCCGGTTTTAGGAAACTGGAAACTGGTATGGGGACCGGCGGTGCTTGAAGAAGTGATCAACGGCGTTCCGACCGGTGTTGCCGACAATTCGCTGTTTGTTGCCCAGTGCGATGCCGTGGCATTTCCCGGCGGTACAGTAATGCCCGCTTATGTGGTGGCGGTTGCCGGAACCAATCCCGATTCCCTTTATGACTGGGGCGATGAGGATTTTTCGGTTTCCACAGTCGTGAACTGGAATACCTACGATCCGTCCGGCTTTACCCCGTCGCCTTATGTGGAAGGTACCCCGTTTATCTCCAAAGGGACGGCAACCGGCATTCAGAACCTTCTCGGAATGATTTCCCCGGATGCGGCAGCCGCTCCCGGCACCAGCCTCGAACAGTTCCTGACCGGTGCAAAACCCCAACCGGATACGGCTGTGATTTTCTGCGGCCACAGCCTGGGCGGTGCCCTGTCTCCGACCCTTGCGCTTTACCTGAAACAGAAAAATGACCTGGATGCCTTTGCACTGACGCTGGTGTATCCTACCGCCGGACCGACGCCCGGGGAAGCCAACTTTTCGGAACTATTCAACACCACTTTCCCCGCACTGCCCTCCGGGTGGGAGCCGCAACCGCTTCCCTACCAGAGCTGGAACACGATGCACTGGAATTCCATCGATGTGGTTCCCCACGCCTGGGATACCACCGACCTGGAAAAGGTCGCCACCCTGTTCGGAAAATCGCCTCATTTCTGGACAAACTTCTTTCTCGACCGGTTACAGAAAATTGCCCTTAACGATGCCGCAAAATCCGGAGCGTCCTATACCCGGATCCGGAACAGTTCATTGACGGGCACCCTACAGTACTCGGACGGCAAGAATGCGATTAATGTTCCTCCCCTGAAAATGAAGGATTACATTTCCCAGCTCTTCGTTCAGCATGTGGATCTTTACCGCGGGGTGTCATTCGATCCTGCCGTTCCCGGCCTGATTCTCTCCCGGCCTCTTCCGCCACCGCCGGCCTCGGATCTCATCCCGGGCATCCGTGAGGTCACCCGCGACGAACTGGTCGAGACCACCTGCGCCCAGATCATCAGCTGGATCGCCTCCCGCGCCCTGGCCGCTGCAGAACCGCTGGCGAAAGTTTAAAAATAGAAACAGATTTACCAAATAAAAACCACCTGCCGGATGCGGCGGGTGGTTTTTGTTTAGCATATAGGAATTGGCAGACCTGCTGGTCTTGAACACCGGTTCTTTAATCATATCAATCGTTTTGATCCGGGTAAATTCTTACCGCTTCCCGTATCCCATTCTTTTTAAAATTCTGAATTGCTTTCATTCAATCGTATCTTTGGGATACAACACAATGGGTTCAAATCCCGTATTCTCCACAGAGCAGTTGTGAATTGCTTTCATTTAATCGTATCTTCGTGATACAACACAACATGAGGGCGGTAATATGCCGCCCTATTCTCGTTGTGAATTGCTTTCATTTAATCGTATCTTTGGGATACAACACAACCGTGGTAACCCGGCTCCTTAATCTCTTCCAGTTGTGAATTGCTTTCATTTAATCGTATCTTTGGGATACAACACAACTTAAAAACGTACGGGAAGTACACCTTCCTGGTTGTGAATTGCTTTCATTTAATCGTATCTTTGGGATACAACACAACAATGTTGACGAACCGGGAGTAAACATCCGCGTTGTGAATTGCTTTCATTTAATCGTATCTTCGTGATACAACACAACTTCTTTTAATTTCGTTTATACCTTGAATTCGTTGTGAATTGCTTTCATTTAATCGTATCTTCGTGATACAACACAACAGGCAGCCGGGAAAGCAACGACGTACGCACGTTGTGAATTGCTTTCATTTAATCGTATCTTCGTGATACAACACAACTTTCCTGATGGTGTGTGAGCATCTGAGGCAGTTGTGAATTGCTTTCATTTAATCGTATCTTTGGGATACAACACAACTCATGCTGCCAAGCCCTTTTGTGAAGCGTTGTTGTGAATTGCTTTCATTTAATCGTATCTTTGGGATACAACACAACCAATGACCCAAACGCTATCTACGATGATATGTTGTGAATTGCTTTCATTTAATCGTATCTTTGGGATACAACACAACCTCCTGTTGTACTGCCTGTATCCTTTCGTTGTTGTGAATTGCTTTCATTTAATCGTATCTTTGGGATACAACACAACGCGACTCTTTTGAAGGCGTACTTAAGTGTAGTTGTGAATTGCTTTCATTTAATCGTATCTTTGGGATACAACACAACCCACCTGTCATAAAGTTCTCGAATTTAGTTGTTGTGAATTGCTTTCATTTAATCGTATCTTTGGGATACAACACAACTTTTTGAACATATAAACGAACCACCCATACGTTGTGAATTGCTTTCATTTAATCGTATCTTTGGGATACAACACAACTACGCTTCTTAACTAATTGATAGACGGTTAGTTGTGAATTGCTTTCATTTAATCGTATCTTTGGGATACAACACAACGACGCGAGGGACTTAATCTCATTCCGGTTTGTTGTGAATTGCTTTCATTTAATCGTATCTTTGGGATACAACACAACACCTTCACCATATTGTAATCCACCAACACTGTTGTGAATTGCTTTCATTTAATCGTATCTTTGGGATACAACACAACATCATCCATGATGTAGAACTCTCTTTCGACGTTGTGAATTGCTTTCATTTAATCGTATCTTTGGGATACAACACAACATATAACGTCAAAGGTGATGAGATCAGAATGTTGTGAATTGCTTTCATTTAATCGTATCTTTGGGATACAACACAACTTTAAGGATAAAGTCAAACAGTCTTTCAGAGTTGTGAATTGCTTTCATTTAATCGTATCTTTGGGATACAACACAACGTAGGGAAAAGGGCGGCCGCTAAATCGGCAGTTGTGAATTGCTTTCATTTAATCGTATCTTTGGGATACAACACAACCCATTCGGCGAGCTCGTCGTCATCGTCCAAGTTGTGAATTGCTTTCATTTAATCGTATCTTTGGGATACAACACAACTTCGATGCACGAATGGCCGCTAACCGATGCGTTGTGAATTGCTTTCATTTAATCGTATCTTTGGGATACAACACAACTTCAAAGCCTTAAATTGCTCATCTTTCATGGTTGTGAATTGCTTTCATTTAATCGTATCTTTGGGATACAACACAACTCACCACCTTTTTGAAATGGCACATTCTGAGTTGTGAATTGCTTTCATTTAATCGTATCTTTGGGATACAACACAACCTAAACCGGTCAAGAACGGTTTTTAAATGTGTTGTGAATTGCTTTCATTTAATCGTATCTTTGGGATACAACACAACCCAAAAGTTCTTTTTTCATCCGTATTCCGTGTTGTGAATTGCTTTCATTTAATCGTATCTTTGGGATACAACACAACTAAATCAAAATTCGGCTTTGAACCGATCAAGTTGTGAATTGCTTTCATTTAATCGTATCTTTGGGATACAACACAACAATTTGACGTTATCTTCGGAGTCTGATCGAGTTGTGAATTGCTTTCATTTAATCGTATCTTTGGGATACAACACAACTTGATGATTCAAAGATACAAACACTTTTCTGTTGTGAATTGCTTTCATTTAATCGTATCTTTGGGATACAACACAACTCGCAACCAATAATCAACGCCTTTAATGCTGTTGTGAATTGCTTTCATTTAATCGTATCTTTGGGATACAACACAACCCAGGGCCGCAATGGCTAGAATAATCAATCGTTGTGAATTGCTTTCATTTAATCGTATCTTTGGGATACAACACAACCTTCCCGCTTAACCCCCTCGATGAAAGCGAGTTGTGAATTGCTTTCATTTAATCGTATCTTTGGGATACAACACAACAAAGGGAGAAATAAAAATCGCTCGTCATATGTTGTGAATTGCTTTCATTTAATCGTATCTTTGGGATACAACACAACCGTTAGCGATAAAAGACGTTTTTGTCATATGTTGTGAATTGCTTTCATTTAATCGTATCTTTGGGATACAACACAACGTATGATCGCGAATTATTACGCTGGGACAAGTTGTGAATTGCTTTCATTTAATCGTATCTTTGGGATACAACACAACTATTACGATAAAAGGCAAATCCGATTCTTTGTTGTGAATTGCTTTCATTTAATCGTATCTTTGGGATACAACACAACATACGGAAGGTAGTGCAGGGGATCTGTACTGTTGTGAATTGCTTTCATTTAATCGTATCTTTGGGATACAACACAACAAGTTTGCTCACAATAAAGACAAGACCGGAGTTGTGAATTGCTTTCATTTAATCGTATCTTTGGGATACAACACAACTGACCTGATCCACATACGGAGAACATTCTTGTTGTGAATTGCTTTCATTTAATCGTATCTTTGGGATACAACACAACGTCATAATTTGCCTCCCGGCCTAAACTAATGTTGTGAATTGCTTTCATTTAATCGTATCTTTGGGATACAACACAACTTTTGTTGTTCCGAATTATTAAATCCGTTGGTTGTGAATTGCTTTCATTTAATCGTATCTTTGGGATACAACACAACTTCACCGTAACAGGCCGTTTCCGCCTCATAGTTGTGAATTGCTTTCATTTAATCGTATCTTTGGGATACAACACAACTGAGCAATTGCAAAGCCGGCCTGCTCCGAAGTTGTGAATTGCTTTCATTTAATCGTATCTTTGGGATACAACACAACCGACATGGAAAACATTATACAAAGAATAAAGTTGTGAATTGCTTTCATTTAATCGTATCTTTGGGATACAACACAACAAATCTGTAAAGTAACATCCGAGATCCTGGGTTGTGAATTGCTTTCATTTAATCGTATCTTTGGGATACAACACAACTGGGTTTTCGGGTCATAATCGAATTCACTGGTTGTGAATTGCTTTCATTTAATCGTATCTTTGGGATACAACACAACTCGCCTTCCTGGATACCAACATATTTTCCGGTTGTGAATTGCTTTCATTTAATCGTATCTTTGGGATACAACACAACATCATTTAGTTTTGCAGCAAGAACAGAAGTGTTGTGAATTGCTTTCATTTAATCGTATCTTTGGGATACAACACAACTTTATGGTTTTATGTCAGTCAGTCAGTCAGGTTGTGAATTGCTTTCATTTAATCGTATCTTTGGGATACAACACAACATGGTTTATTTATGGTTATTATGGTTATTAGTTGTGAATTGCTTTCATTTAATCGTATCTTTGGGATACAACACAACTATGGTCAGTCAGTATATGGTTATGTCAGTGTTGTGAATTGCTTTCATTTAATCGTATCTTTGGGATACAACACAACTTATGGTCAGTCAGTCAGTCAGTATTTATAGTTGTGAATTGCTTTCATTTAATCGTATCTTTGGGATACAACACAACTATTTATGGTTTATGGTATGGTATTTATGTGTTGTGAATTGCTTTCATTTAATCGTATCTTTGGGATACAACACAACTTATGGTATTTATGGTCAGTATATTATTTAGTTGTGAATTGCTTTCATTTAATCGTATCTTTGGGATACAACACAACTGTGCCGTTTTGTGGCTGATTGGTTTCGTAGTTGTGAATTGCTTTCATTTAATCGTATCTTTGGGATACAACACAACTAACGATCTTAACGCACTTTTAGCATTTTTGTTGTGAATTGCTTTCATTTAATCGTATCTTTGGGATACAACACAACCTCAACATTTAACCCACTGAAATGCAGTGGGTTTATTTGTTATTTAGGATTAAAAAAATCAGAAGAGTTCGAGCTGCTGGAAGGTTGGAGGCGGTTCTTCTTTATTCCTGGCAAAGAAGATCTCAATATCGCCGAACTGTTTGTCCGTGATGCACATGATAGCGACTTTCCCGGCTTTGGGAAGCATACATTTGACGCGCTTGATATGCACTTCCGCATTTTCACGGCTCGGGCAGTGGCGCACATACATGGAAAACTGGAACAGCGTAAAGCCGTCATCGATCAGCGATTTCCGGAAACGGTTAGCGTCCTTCATATTGGCTTTCGTTTCGGTCGGGAGGTCATACAATACAATTACCCACATAATCCGGTATGCGTTAAACCTTTCGGCGTCCATATTTTTATTTGTAAAATGTACAACAATGTAAGAAGTAATTCAATTCATCAGATCAGTTCAGGATAAGAGATCAGCCGTTTTTCACCGGTATAGCATTTGTAAAGCGATGAAGCCGTGGTTTTCACCGCCACCAGCAATGGCCTGGTTTTATCATCGATGCGTACGTCCCTGGTTGCAATCTGCAGCATATGGGCTTTGAAATCTTTCGACAGTTCATCATTTTCAGGATGAAGTTTAAGCCACTGCATGACCAGCAGATCGACAAATGGCCGGTAAGGCTCCATCAGGTCGTCGGCCAGGCAGTACGGATTGTATTTGTTCTTGTGAAAAATCCCGAGAACCGGGAGCAGTCCCGTTTCTACGATCGCTCTGGCCACAATACTCCGGAGC
This sequence comes from Chryseobacterium hagamense, assembly GCF_007991455.1. GTDB lineage: Bacteria > Bacteroidota > Bacteroidia > Flavobacteriales > Weeksellaceae > Chryseobacterium > Chryseobacterium hagamense. The sequence goes on from NZ_BJYJ01000031.1 coordinate 6,892, forward strand.
ACCGCATAGCCGAAATTGAAGAACGGGTTGGGCGAATCCCCGAAACGCTGCCTCAGGAAATCCAGGCTGATCAGGTATTTCCAGTAATGCTGGGCGGCAATGCCTTCCATATTTGTACTGTCTCCTGATTTTACATTGCGCTGGTATTCCAGCATCGGTTCGTAATAATTCCCAAGCTTCATCAGGACATTTTTCTGATTTTCGATCTTGCACTCCACCGTCTGTTTCCAAAGCTGTTTTTTCAGCGGTTCACTGGCTTCCAGCTGATCCTTCACCCGGTCCGAGTGCTCGGTATGCCCATACAACGGAAGCATGATCCCGTGCGGCAGATGATGGGCATCACAGCTTACAACCACCACATTATTCCCCATCATTTTCTGGATCAGGTTGTGCGAGACGGTGATCTGGTAATGATCCAGCATCAGAAGTCCCAGGTCTTCAACAGGTACACTCCCCTTTTCCGTTTTCGTTTCCGGACAGAGGATTTTCAGCTGCTCGTCCTTGAGCTTAAGGTAAGCAGGATTGCCGATGTAAATGGAGCGGGTGATCATGGTTTTTAGCTTTAATTATTTAATGATAATATTCATAAAAAATTTCTCTCATATCATCCGCAAATCCATATCCGCAGTACTCCGACCACTTGACACATTGTTCGGCACGGTCTTTAAAATCGTCTAGCAGATTGTTCTTTTTTAAAAATACCAGTGCTGCTTTGTAATTATTAAATGTACCATTATAAAATTGTTCGGAAAAATCCCCGAACAGGGCAGTCAATTCACAGGCACTCTCAGGTAAATATAACATGACGTCCGCCAGGTATTCCGGTGACGGCTGCAGATTCTTAAAATCTGAAATTGCCCGTTTTGCCACAGAAAACTTTTCGGTACTCCGCATCGGATTTTCCACATTGAATTCTTTGCGGATCAGCCTTTTGTATTTTTCCGCCAGTAGTTTTTCGTTGGCCGGATTAAGATAAAACTTATAAAACTCCTGAACTGAACTGTTTTTTTCATACAGATCCAGGATATGTTCGATGAGCTTTTCTTTGTTAAGTTTTTGAAGTTTTTTTTTGAGGGCTGTTTTAGACATAATTAAGATTAAATTAGTAATGTTTAATATTCTCCTACTTCGACAATATCTCCAATATGGTTGAGACGGACTTTTACAATATTCGCTAATGGATTAGTGCTTCTGACACTTATATATGCGACATCTCTAAGCTGTGACTGTTCTTCAACATTTGTTTCCAAATGATTTCTAAACATATAATTTTTTGTTGCCAGCTTTTGCACCCTAAACAAATTTGGACTTATCTCCTTCTTATTTTTTACATCTAACAAATCAACTTCCTTCGGATTAAATCCTGTTTTTTCATTCGGGAAAACAAAGTATTCATTCTGTTTCATGGTGAATAAAAATTGCCATCCTATTCCTTGATTATAATTTTTATCAATTACAGGTTCTCCCGCATTTACGAGTTGAACAGCATCAAACAACGACACTACTCGTTCCTGTAAGCTTCCTTTTTCATCACGGTAAATGGCAACGTGATGATTATTCCCTGTACTCACAAAATCAACCGGAATAGGCTTGCCGTTTTTATCTAAAATTTCGTTTCCAAAATGGTCTTTTTTGTAATGCAAAAATTCGGCATTTTTCACACCTGAAATGGTGACTCTTTTAATTGAAATACCTTTTGCTTCATCGAGCCAGATCGGATTTTTTTCTAAATCGGAAAATGCTTTTTTCGGATCGTTTCCAAACTTTTTTAAACGGTTTTGTAAAATTCTTTTTACCCCTTCGTCCAGGATTTTTTCGATGGTCTTTACATCTTTAAAGTTCTCCGGCGTAATGTCTTTTCGGAAGGAATAATCTTCTTCCAGCCAAGTCAATTTTACTGTTTCGGGAAGAACTTCGGTTTTTTCTTCATTCAGATAAATTGGACTTTTGCTCAAAACGTTTTTTCCGGCAAATGCTTTTTTAGGATCGTTATCATTTTCTGAAAGCCTTTGAAGCAATAATTTTCTATAAATTGGATTGGCTACTTGCTCGATGGTTTGCTTATCAAACTTCGCACTTATTTTTTCTTCTTTATTCACGTAAAACTGGTATTTTCCGTAAACAGTTTCTTTGTGCAATTGCCCTCTCGGTGTCAATTCAACTTTCGTTTTTCCGCCGTTTTTAGACTTGGTTTTATTTTTGTTTTTGGTGACGACTTTATTTTTTGCCTTGTGCGAAACCAGAATATTTTCCAGATGTTCTTTGGCTACCTGCCGGAAATTGGGAATGGGTAATCTAAAAACTCTTTTTTTGTTGCCATCATCATCCGTTTTGATCTCTGTTTCTGCATTTTCAATACCAATAATGCTGTTATGAAGTTTATGAAATTCATTTTTTCTTGCATTCAGGAAATTCAGGTATTGAATATGGCTTTGCTTGGTGAAAGCTACCGTTAAAGCATCCATTGCATGATGACGATGATCATTCCTTTTGCTCCAGTCTACAATGCGTTCCTTAAAACTTCCATCTTTCTTTTCTACCATTTCTGTAAGACCCAAAGCTTTGAATTTTTCAAAATTCAATTCCTGCATAATATTGATAAGATCCCAATCTTCTCGTAACCTTGCAGTTACACTTCCCGTAGTAGGTGTTACAGTCCTGCAAATGTCATATAAAAGATTTCTCGACTTTCTGGCAATATACTGGCTATCACGCAAATCCCTTTCGATGAAACCATCACCAATTTCCGATTCCTGCTTCAGTAATTTCTGGTACTTGGCTTTGGAAATTCCCTCTTCCTTATTTTTCTTTCCCTGTTCAAACAGCATTTCAATTCTTGACTTAAAATTTTCGATACCGGTTTCTCCGAATTCTTCTGAAATATAATCAAAGGCAGTTCTGTTTCCTTTTTTCAGGTTATCCTTTCTGTAAACCACTGTCTTATTTGAAAAACTGTCATCAAACAATTTAGACTGAGGGATAATATGATCAATATCAATCTGCTTACTGAATAAGATTTCTCTAGGGATATATTCATTGGTATACAGGTCTTTATAGCCGGTACCTTTCAGTTCTTCATATAGCCGATACCTGATGATATCATTTCTCGTTGGATTTTTAATATGAAACTCATTCTGAAGCAATTTGAAAATTTTTTCATGGGCGATCTTCGATGCATTGATATTGGAAGTCATTTCCCTGCGTTCTTCTGCATTCTTTTTCAGATCACGTGACAGCTCCACCCGAATTTCATCAAATCTGAAATATTCCGTAATATTTCCTTCCTCATCTTTTTTGCTGTTGGTTTCGATGATTGTGTTGATGACGTTCACCAGTTGATTGAGAATTTTTTCAACCACTGGATTTCTTAAACTGTTCTTTTTGAGGAGTTCCAATTTGTCTTTCAACGGACGATTGGCGATTTCTTCTTTGGTTAAGGACGCAGCGGAATGTCTGTAACCCGCTTGCAGACAAGCTTTATCGTAAGTTACTTCTTTGATATGCGGATAAATTTTCCGCATCGCTTTGCTACTTAGATTTCCGTAATCATCAGAAAAAGCAACATTCGCCAAAATCTGTGAATGTTCTTTTTTGAACCCAAATTTTTCTTCCAGCAATCTGAACAAAGTATCATTTCCAGTTTTAGAATCATCTTCCTGATACGAATACAACAAATGCCAAAGCTGATAGGAAGCCTGTTTTTCAAAATCTTTTCCTTCTAATTCTGCATCAAATTCTAAAATTTCCGTGTTGATATTCAGCACTTCAAAAATACGTCTGATCATATCTTTAATTTCTGATACAGGTGCTTTCAGCTCTGAAACGTCAATATCATCTTTACCTTGCAGGGTAAGCAAATCTTTATCATAGCCTTCTGACTCCAGAATTTTCAGAAAAGCATCATACAGAATTTTATTGGTTCTGTTACCTTCCAATTCTGAATAATTCAATTCCCAATCAGAAGATCTGTAGCCTAAAATTTCAATAATTTTTGCCGATTTCAGATTGCCTTTGATGTTTAACTCATCAAATAATTTCTGTTTGGCTTCCAAATCAAATACAAAAATTTCCTTTTCTTCTTCAAATAAGGTTACAGTGGTTTCTTTTGCAACCCTCTTTTCACTTCCTTTTTTTCTGACCAGAACATTGTTCAGAACCTGCCAGATTTTAAACTCCTGAAATAATGGTGATGATTTGGGAGCAACTTTTAAACCGATGGTCCTTTTAACAGTTTGTCCGTTTTTTTCAATATCTATTTCTTTACTTTCAAATTCACAAAAGCTCACTAAACCTTTCTGCGACTTTAATTTTCTTTGATAAAATATGATAATGTCACGGATTTCAATTTTCAGTTTTTTGGTCAATTCCGGATGAAACTTCGCTTGCATTTCCCATATTTTTTCAAATTCATCCAAATAATCCTGACGATAAAATACCTGATTTTTCAGTCTCGTATGCGGATTTTCTTTCAGTTGTTCATACAGATATTGCCCTACCGTTTGGTTATTGAAATACAATTCTTTGCTTCTATCGCTGATAGCACCCAGATATCCGCTGGAATTATTCAGATTATTGTTGATTTCGGTAATCACAAAAGCGACTTTATCTTTTTCCAATTGCTTCTCGATTGCTTCACTTCTCCACAAATACGCTTGCAATTTTTTTTCTTCTCTCGATTTTGCTTTATTTTCTGCCGTATTAAATCCATATTTCGCCCAAAACATCGCAGAAGTAGCTCGCTGGCCTTTACCTTTTAATTCCATATAAAATTCATCTGTCAGAATTTCAGGATAAAACTGCTTCTGGAAATTCCAGACTTTATCAAATTCTTCTTGTAAATCTGAACGATAAAAATCCGGCAAATACTTTTTTCCTTCTTTTAATAATTGATAAGCTAACTTACCTGGTGTGAGATTTTCTTCATAGATTTTTTTTGCAACTGCCATTCCGTCAATAATTTGACCTTCACCTTCATTTTTGGCCTTACGACTACTTTTGTAGCCTCGTTTTTTATTAATAGCTAGGAAAACTCTTGCCAATGCTTCTTTATTAATTTTCTCTAAAACCGATTTCGCACGTAAATGCCAAGTTTCAAAAGTTGTTTGCTTTCCATCTTCAGCCAATATCGAATTCTCCGAAATAATATTTGCTTTTATTAATACCTCTATCAAGTTTTTTCTTCTTAACTGATAGCGGTCAAGTGTTCTTCTGGCTCCGCGTTTCAATGTTCTTCCTGCATTTGGAGAAAGTCCTCTTCCAGAGGCAAAATCATCTTTAGGACTTTTAGATTCTGTAACCTTTCCTGATTTATCTACTTTATCAAAATTGTCATACTGAATTATTCGAACACCAATTTTTTTTATTGATGATTGTTCAGGCGAATTGCCTTCAGTAACATGAGCAAATCCAATGGAAGTTGTTCCCAGGTCCAGTCCAAGTATATGTTTAATCATAATGTATCAGTTTTTAGAAATTGCATAAATGTAAAAAGAAAAAAAGGAAGTTTTTTACGGGAATCCAGAAAAGGATTAAAAAAATATTTTCTACATTTGTATATGAAAGCAATTCACAATAAGGATTATTCCGTTGTGAAAACATTTGGGTCGCCTCTTGTCCATAATCAGGAGGCTTTTTTATGCCCTGCCGTTTCGGAATGCGGAGAGCACGATCAATACGGTGACGGATAAAACCTGACGGGTTTCGTTTTTAGTTGTGATTAGAGACTGTCTGCAGATCCGGCCGATCTATTTAATCAAACCAGTACGGAAAAGCATACAAAAAGCCACCCCAAAAAAGGAGCGGCCTACAAGATTAGATCTAACAATATTATTTTTTCGCTTTTACGTCTACGGCGATTTCGATGTCTTTGCTGATCATCCATTCGGCAGGATCGGTTTCGGAAGTTCCGAACTTGATGCCCCAATCCGCTCTGTTTACGGTAAATTTAGCCTGTACGGAAGCAGCGTTTTCCATTACGTCTACTTTAGCCGGGAAGGTCACGTTCATTGTTTTTCCGGACAGGGTAAGGTTTCCGCTTACGGTTTTGTTGGCTCCTGCCACCGCGTCTTTAGCTGGCTCTTTAAGATCGGTTACGCTGGTGATTTTGAAGTCGGCCGTCGGGTTTTTAGCCGTATCGAAGAAATCAGGATTTTTAAGGTGAGCCTCAAGATCCGTGTATTTCTTGTCTTTTTCGGTTACGGAAGCCGGGTCTACTTTCAGGGAGTTCATATCGATCACGAAGTTACCGGCGGTAACGTTTCCGTTTTCAACGCTCAGGTCTCCGGATTTTACCATTAAAGTTCCCCAACGCGGCGCCATTCCCCCTTTGTGGAACGCTTTCCAGTTTACCACAGATCCCACGGTATCTACCGGCAATACTTCCCCTTTGCTTTCCGCTACGGTTTTCTCGGTAGACGTTGCTGCATTTTCAGCCGATTTGTCTTTGTTACACGATGCGGCAAGCATTCCTACAGCTACCAATGCAATAACACTAAGTTTTTTCATATTATTTATTTTATTAATGAGTTTAAAGATTTTAAATATAAGCAAAATGAAAGATCCCACAAGAATTTTCATTTAAAAAGCCAAAGATAACAACTTCCCTACTCTGTTTTCTTAACCTACATCAATAAATGAAAACCGAACATAAATTTTACGGGTAGCTGATAAAGATGCTTCCTGGCTGGAATGCGCAAAGTCGCCATTTTCTTTAAAATAATAATGTTTAAAGACGACAAGAATTTGACGCGGTCAAATTTTAATGCTGCTGAAATTGTTTTTTTATAAGATCTGTTTTCACAATTAATCAGCGTTCTACAATTTTATTAAAGATAAGCGCTTTGTGCCTTTGCGCATTCCAACACCTCCACACTATGAATCCCTTACACCTGCTACGCAAGATTCACCGTTCACCCTAAAAACCACCCTGTCAAAAATTCCCTGAATTTTCGACACCCCTCCAAGGGAGGGGAATTGCGGTGAAGGGAATTTACATCAGACTTTTGGTTGGGTTGGAGTACACAAAAGCACTAGGTAATTGGATAATAATGCTGTTGATCGGTGTAGAAATCAACGCTGTCAAATATATATTGTTAAAATTAATATTCTATAATTTCTTTTCTTTAAAATCGATTTTCCAAAACTGCCAGTATTCAGAAACTTGGTGTGCTCCTGTAAATGAAATGGCTTTGTGAAACTTGAAAATGTTATGTATTAAAAAAAACTCCGTATTTTATGTCTTCAGGCAAAAACTTCTTTAAAATTCACATTTCACTATTTACTTGCAGCGCAAAATTCACCATTCACCAACCCACCCCATCAAAAATTCCCTGAATTTTCGACCCCCCTCCAAGAAGGGGAATTGCGGTGAGGATTTCAGCGGTACGCCATTTTATCAGAGGTAAAAACCCTTGCGTCTTTCCCATGAACAGCAATTAAAATCCTTTCGCGCTCTTATGCATTACAATCCTTACGTTACATATAAAATTGACAATTCACCATTGACAAGCGAAGCATATTGACCATTGACCATTCACCTGCAGCGCAAAATTCACCATTCACCCTCCGGTTTTCCGTTTATTCAGTCCTACTCTTACAAAAAGAATGTATTTTAGCCGTTTAAAATTTCAGATGAACACCGTAACCTATATCCGACAATCCCTCAATATATCCGAAAAAAGCATTGACGCTACGCTGAACCTCCTGGCGGAAGACTGCACCATTCCTTTTATTTCCCGATACCGGAAAGACCGTACCGGCAATCTGGATGAAACGCAGATCGAACAGATCTCAAAACTGAACAAACAGTTTGAAGATCTCGTTAAAAGAAAGGAAAGTATCCTCAAATCCATCGGGGAGCAGAATGCCTTAACGCCTGAACTGCAGCAGCGGATTGAAGAAAGCTTCGATCTTCAGGAACTGGAGGACCTTTACCTGCCTTTCAAAAAAAGAAAAAAGACCAGAGCGGATGCGGCCAGGGAGAAAGGGCTGGAACCTTTAGCCAAGATTATCATGAGCCAGAAAGCGCACGATGTACGGTCTCTGGCTTCAAAATACCTGAACGATCACGTTTCTTCCGAAGAAGAGGCCTTGCAGGCTGCCAGGGACATCATGGCGGAATGGATCAACGAAAATATGTACGTCCGGAAAAACCTCCGCCGCCTCTTCCAGCGGAAAGCGGTGATTACCTCCAAAGCGGTAAAAGCGAAAAAAGACGATGAAGAAGCGCAGAAATTCTCCCAGTATTTCGAATGGGAGGAAAACCTTAACCGTACACCTTCCCACCGGCTCCTGGCCATGCTCAGGGCAGAAGCCGAAGGCTTCGTGAAAACCAATGTGGGAATCGACAGAGAGGAAGCCCTGGAATTTATTGAAAAAGCCATCATCAAATCCGACAATGAATCATCGGATCAGATTGCATTAGCGATTAAAGACAGTTATAAGAGACTGCTGGAACCGGCCATTTCCAACGAATCCCTTCAGGAAGCGAAAGAGAAAGCGGATAAAAAGGCCATTGAAATCTTTTCGGAAAACCTGACCCAGCTGCTATTGGCTCCCCCATTGGGCGAAAAAAGGATCCTGGCCATCGATCCCGGATACAGAAGTGGCTGTAAGATCGTCTGCCTCGATGAAAAGGGCGATCTCCTGCATAACGAAACCATTTATCCGCACGCACCGCAGAACGAAACCGGAATGGCCATGAAAAAGATCCGCTCCATGGTGAACGCCTATAATATCGAAGCCATTTCCATCGGAAACGGAACGGCGAGCCGCGAAACTGAATTCTTTATTAAAAAGATTGCCTTCGACAAGCCGCTGCAGGTTTTCGTGGTATCGGAGGCCGGTGCTTCGGTATATTCGGCGAGTAAAATTGCAAGGGACGAGTTTCCAAGTTATGATGTAACGGTCCGCGGTGCCGTTTCCATCGGCAGAAGGCTGGCCGATCCGCTGGCGGAACTCGTAAAGATCGATCCGAAATCCATCGGGGTCGGACAGTACCAGCACGATGTGGATCAGACGCAACTGAAAAACGAACTGGATTCTACGGTGATGAAATGCGTGAATGCCGTCGGCATCAACCTCAACACGGCCAGCAAATCCCTGCTGAGTTACGTTTCGGGAATCGGAGAAAAAATGGCTGAAAATATCGTGAACTACCGGACGGAAAACGGCGCTTTCGAAGACCGGAAGCAGCTGAAAAAAGTACCGCGGTTAGGTGAAAAGGCCTTTCAGCAGGCAGCGGCATTCGTTCGGATCCATCAGGCAAAGAACCCGCTGGACAACTCCGCCGTTCACCCGGAAGCCTACGGAACCGTCGAGAAAATGGCAGAAGATCTGGGCATAAAAACCAACGAACTGATTGCCAACAAAGAGAAAATTGCCCTGATCCGGCCCGAAAAATACATAACGGAAGACATCGGGATTTTAAGCATCAAAGATATCCTGAAAGAACTGGAAAAACCGGGGCTCGACCCGAGGAAAGCCGCTAAAGTCTTCGAGTTTGACCCGAAAGTCAAAAGCATTAAAGACCTGAAAACAGGAATGATCCTTCCGGGCATCGTCAACAACATTACGGCTTTCGGATGCTTTGTGGATCTTGGCATCAAAGAAAGCGGACTGGTCCATATCTCCCAGCTGAAGGAAGGTTTTGTATCGGATGTGAATGAAGTGGTAAAACTCCACCAGCACGTTCAGGTAAAAGTAACCGATGTGGATGAAGGAAGAAAAAGGGTTCAGCTGAGCATGATCCTGTAAAAGGTGAATGGGAATGGTCAATCCGCTGCGCTTGTTAATGGTCAATGGTGAATATTCAACTTTGAATTCACCATTCACCTGCAAAGCAAAATTCACTATTCACTATTCACTATTCACTATTCACTATTCGCCACTGACCATAAAAAAAACCGGCTTTTTGAGCCGGTTTTTTTAGAACAACTATTTTTTTGCTTCTTCAACAGAAACTTTTCTGAAATCCTTGAACAGTTTGCTAAGTTCCAAAGCTGATTTACGGGCTCTTGTTCCCGCTGCCTTGTTTCCTTTTTCTACTTGTTGGTTAGCTTCAGCTGTGAAAGCTTCAAATTCCGCGTTGATTTTTTCAATTAGTTCTTTCATTATTTCAAAAATTTAGGCTGCAAATATAGGTTTTATGGGAATTCCAGCCTAATGGTGAAGAAAAAATTTATATGAATTCGTACAGAAAACAGGCTTTTATTGGAAATGATCCATGTTTTATCCCTCAAAAAACGGATGCCGGCAAAAAACCGGTCAAAAAGGGTCGTCATGATAAGGAAATCCTTTTCAGGTAAGGCACCCGGTTTTTTAGCTTTAAAATTTTAATCAACAGCTTCAGAATTTTTCATCAAACCGTACGAAATTAACCCAGGTCAATTTTTGTCTTATGCCGATGTCCTACTTTTGTCAAAGAAATAAACAACAAAACAATTAATCGAAACAAAAAATTTACAGCTATGAGTACACTTACATTAAAAGACGGAACAGAGATTTTTTACAAAGACCAGGGGCAGGGCCCGGTGCTGATGTTTCACCACGGATGGCCTTTGTCATCGGACGACTGGGACGCACAGGTCATCTTTTTCCTTCAACGCGGATACCGGGTGATTACCCATGACCGAAGGGGCCACGGAAGGTCCAGCCAGAATATTTACGGCCACAACATCGAACAATATGCTTCGGATGCCGCCGAACTGGTCCAATTCCTGGATCTGAAAGAAGTGATTCATATCGGACATTCCACAGGCGGAGGCGAAGTGATCCGCTATGTTCACAAATATGCCAACGGAAGAGCGAAAAAGGCCGTACTGATCAGTGCCGTACCTCCGGTGATGGTGGCCGGTGAAAACAATCCGGATGGGGTCCCAATGTCGGTTTTTGATAACATCAGGGAACAGACAATGAACAACAGGCAGCAATTCTATATGGATCTTACCATTCCTTTCTACGGCTACAACCGGGAAGGTGCCGATATAAAAGACGGTATCCGGAATAACTGGTGGAGACAGGGAATGATGGGCGGTATCGTTGCCCATTACGACGGCGTAAAAGCTTTTTCGGAAACGGATTTTACAGAGGATCTGAAAGCGGTGGAGATTCCGGTATTGGTACTGCATGGTGAAGACGACCAGATTGTCCCTTATGAAAATTCAGGACTGAAATCGGCAAAACTGCTGAAAAACGGCAAACTGATCAGTTACCCGGGGTTTCCGCATGGAATGCCGACCACAGAAGCAGATACCATCAATAAAGACCTCCTGGAATTTATACAGGCGTAATTTCTTTTTTAATACAATATAATGCGGGTCCATGAGATCCGCATTATATTTTGGTACCACTTCGGGCATATTCGGGGCGGTATGATCATTTTATGGCTCCGTTTTTGTGTTGACTTTTTCAGAGCCTTCTGCAGTGGCTCATTGATTTAAAACACCAAAAAAATAGAAATATGCAATTTATCGAATTTAAAAAAGAACATTTTATCCACGACGAAGAACAGAACTGTTACTATCTTGAAATATCCAAAGACGAGGTGGGTTTTGACGGCATCAGGATACAGCAGAAAAAAGACGGTCACCTCTCGGATGACATCGATTATGATGTTATCGACCATCCTACACGCATCCGGGTCGTGGTGAAAACACCGGAAGACATCAGGGTCAATTTCTGACCTTCTTTTACTACCGCTTAATCCATGCAATCCCGGAAATCCAGCCATGAATAAAAACCAACGCTTTGCCGTGCTGCTAGGCAGCATGCTCCTCATCCCTGCCGCTTACCGGGGACAGGAAAATCAGGAGAAACATTATTCGCTTTTCAATCCTGTTCCGGAATCCCTGATGAGGGAGATGGAGACTGACCGGCCGGACGTTACGGAATCGGCCTACACGGTGGACGCCGGACACTTCCAGTACGAAACCGACCTGATCCGGCTCGAGAAAGAAAGATCTGATTCCCGGGAAGTTTCTACGGTACTGGTTAATCATGGAAACCTGAAACTGGGGATTACCGGTTCAACGGCCATACAGATCGGCTTCGAGACTTACGGGGTGCAGCGGGAAAAAGACCTGTCTTCAGGAAATATCCGGAGAACCGACGGATTTGGAGACATCAATGTAAGGATTAAACAGAACCTGATCGGAAATGATCATGGGAATTTCGTTATGGCCATTCTGCCTTATGTTAAATTCCCGACTTCCGGATACGATGATGAGAGCCGTTTTGAAGGAGGGCTGATTGTTCCGATGATGTATAAATTGCCGGGCGAATGGAAACTCGGATTCCAGGTGGAAGTCGACCGCCTGAAAGACCTGGATCTGCCGGCCATGCATACCGAACTGCTGCAGACCCTGACGCTCAGCCATTCCATTGCCAAAGGAGTCGACGGGATAGCGGAAACCTATTACACCTATGATTTCAAAGCCCACGAGCTGTCCAATTACATCAACGCAGCCATTGAGGTCGATATAGCTAAAGATTTTAAGATGGATGCAGGACTGAATTACAGGATCCAGCATCAGGCACAGAAACATTATTTTGTCGGTTTATCTTACCGACATTAACGACAGCAAGTTAGACGCTGAAATTACCTGAATAACCGTATGATCAAGTATGGAAACTTCAGAAAAGTTTACAATAAAACAGGCAATCCGAAAGACTGCCTGTTTTTATTTACGTGAATTCGCCTGTATTCAGCTTGTATTCAAATATTTAATCAATTCAAAAGCAAAATTAAGGCTTTATCAATCAGGATATCAAATAGAATGACTTCTTGTAGGATAAATCAATGGTCCATACCTCTGACAGGATTTTATCGTATCCTGTAATAAGCCGTTCCTTCATGACTTTAAGATAATACAAAGATCTCCGGTCCTATTTTGATCTAATAAACTTCCGGCATCCTGCTTCCCTCTTCCAGCCTTTTCATCCGTATTCTTCTTCGAGTTTACCTTATTTTATTTAAATGAATTAAAACTATTTTTTATTGTACGCCACTCTCCAGACGATGCCGCTTACATCATCGGCTACCAGTAACGACCCGTCTGCAAGCTGAAGCACGCCGACCGGTCTTCCGTACACATCCCCTTTCGGTTCGTTGGCAATGAAACCGGTGAGGAACGGCTGGTAAGGACCCGAAGCTTTTCCGTCTTTAAAAGAAACGAAAGCAACCTGATATCCGGCCAGTGACGATCGGTTCCAGGATCCGTGCTGTCCGATGAACGCGCCGTCCTTATACTTCCCCGGAAACTGTGCGCCTGTATAAAAGGTAAGTCCAAGCGATGCGGTATGGCTACCCAACGGGACATCCGGAACAATGGTTTTTGCTACCAGGTCCGGTTTTTCCCCTTTTCTTCTCGGGTCTTCATTTTTTCCGAAATACGCATACGGCCAACCATAAAAGGCGCCTTGCTTCACCCCCGTCAGGTAATCCGGCACAAGCTCGTCACCCAGTTCATCCCTTTCGTTCACTACCGTCCAGAGTTCCCCGGTTACCGGGTTCCAGCTCATACCTACCGGATTTCTGAGACCTGCGGCATAGATCTTCTCTCCTTTTCCGTCCGGGCTTACTTCCAGGATATTGGCTCTTCTGATTTCATTTTCCATTCCGTTTTCTCCGACGTTGCTTCCGGATCCTACGGAAATATAGATTTTAGACTGGTCTTTGCTGGCAATCAGGTTCCGGGTCCAGTGGTTGTTGTAACCGCCCGCAGGAAGGCTTACGATTTTTTTTCCCGGCTGTGTAATTTTAGTATCTCCCAATTTATATGGGTAGACCCACACGCCATCGGTGTTGGCTACGTAGAACTGGTTGCCGATGATCAGCATACCATACGGCTGGTTCAGGTTGGCCAGAAATACGGATGAGGATTCCGGGATGCCGTCTTTGTTGGCATCGCGGTACATCAGGATCCTGTTGGCCGATTTTCCGCCGACTTCCGCATCGCTTTTGCCACTGATGTCGTTTTTGATTTTCTCGGAAACCGATCGCTCAGAATTGGAAAGGACTACAAAAATATCGCCGTTCTCAGCCTGGATCATGTTCCTCGGGCTCTTGATGTTCTCTGCAAAACGGGTCACTGTAAATCCTTCGGGAGCCGTTGGCGCTTTATCTTTCGGCCAGCCGATGACATTGCTGAATTTATTTTTGGAAGCTTTTTCATTGGGCGGCGGAAGCTTTAGGGTATCGGTCTGGGTAACGGCGGTATCGCCTGATCCTGTTCCGTTGGATTTGTTCTTGTCCTTACAGCTAAACAACAATAAAGCTGCTACCGGCAGTAGATAGTTTTTCATAATATTTCGATTTGTAAATTTTTAAGTGATCTGCCAAAAAGTTACAAAAACCGTTCCTTAAATAAGGCACTTATCTGGCGAAGCGGCAGACTTATGGGAAAGACTTTCCTTATTTAAAAATTAAAATCAAGTTTGGCACTAAAATTATTAATTATTCCAGAGTCATCTTAACCGAAATCACTGAATTTAAATAAGAGAAGGTGCCAATGCTGTTGAAAAAATGACCGGTCTTTAATTATAAGGTTTAATTTATGAAAAAAATAATAACGGCCCTGGCCTTGGGAACTTCAGCAGTCGCAGCAGCTATCTATCTTTCCGGATACGGCTACATTTTCAGAGCCGCAGCCCTCAATCTGAAAAAAGGTGCCGTTACCCCCTCTATCGATGATGAAGAAAAATTCCCTTCCCGGCCGGTGCCGAATCTGAAAGCAGAAGCCTGGAAAAAAGATGCCCACTACAACCGGATGACATTATCAGAGGATATTTTAAATGAACTGAAAAAGACCAGGGCCTCTTCCCTTTTAGTGGTGCAGAACGGGAAACTGCTGCATGAGCAGTATTGGAAAGACCACGATTTCTCTTCCCTCATGAATTCTTTTTCCATGGCAAAGGGTATTTTATCTGTCCTGACCGGATGTGCCATTGATGACGGTTACCTGGAATCGGAAGACCAACTGGTTTCTACGGTATTTCCCCGGTATGCGGAAAGCTTTTACGGGAAACACCTTACCTTCAGGCATCTGATGACCATGCAGGCCGGATTCGACTGGATTGAGGAATACCGCCACCCCTTTGCCGAAAACTCAAAGCAGTATTTTGTGGAAGACCTTGCAGAACAGGCTTTTGACATCGGTTTTATTGAGATGCCGGGCACAAGGTACGAATACCAGAGCGTGGCTGCTCAGCTTCTGGGGCTAGCCCTCAGAAAGGCGGTTAACCAGGATCTTGCCACTTACCTTTCCGAAAAAATATGGAAACCGCTGAATATGGAGTTTCCGGCAAAATGGAGCACCGACGAAAAAGGAATGGAAAAAGCTTTCTGCTGTATCCATGCCACGGCCAGGGATTTTGCAAGACTCGGGCAGCTTATTATGCAGAACGGCCGGTGGAAAGGCAAACAGCTGATCAGCGAAGACTACTGCAAAAGGATGCTTACCCCCACTCCCGAAAATGATGCTTTTTGCTTTACCGTATGGGCTGATGATGAGAACCCAACAAAATGCCGGTTCTTCTACGGTTTTCTCGGCCAGTTTATCATCATGATTCCCGAGCGGAATATGGTGATTGTAAAAACCGGATTTTACAACCGTCTGGAGGTAGATAAAAAGAAAAGGCCGCTTCAGGTAAAATTACTTGCAGATGCCCTTAGCCAAATCAACAAGCCGTTAACCATATAGCTGTCAACAGCCGTTCCTGTCCGGCTGAAACCCGTTGTTTACGGAATTCACCGTAAACTTTAGATACCACACCGCCACCACAGGCATACTTATTGCAAATTATGAGGAGGATCATAAATAAGGTAGGCAATATTTTTGTAATCATTGATTTCAGGAGGTTTTTTAAAGGATGTATACAACAGGAAGACCCAAAGAAAATACTGTTGTCTGATATTGCCGACACCCATTTCTGATCCGGGAATAACCGCAAAATATCAATCTCATGAAAAAGCCCGACAGCATTGCGATCATCGGAGGGGGACCTGCCGCTCTGTTCGCCGTCAAACATCTGATTTCCGAACAGGCATTACCTGACGAATTACACATCTTCGAAAGAGGCAACCGGCTGGGAGCAGGAATGCCCTACAGCGAGCGCGGTGCCTGCCATGAGCATGTGGCCAACGTATCGGCCAATGAGCTTCCCCATTTACCTGAAAGTTTAAGCGATTACATTAAGCGTAAACCTTACTCCGATGATCCTGATTTCAGCGACTACAGGAACCTGAACGAATTCCAGGTGATCCCCAGATTACTCCTCGGAAATTATATGGAAGAGCAGTTTAAGCTGCTCTTAAACCAGGCCAGGAAAACGGGAACTGAAGTACAGGTGCATAAAGAAACGGGCGTGGCGGATATTTATAAAAAAGACGATGAGTTTCATATCAAAACCGAACGGGGCGATTCGTATATCTGTTCGAATGTTATTCTCTGTACCGGGCATCACTGGCCGAAAAAGAATGAAGGTGAAGTTAAAGGCTGGTTCGATTCACCTTATCCCCCATCCAAGTTTACCGGAACGACCAACTGTGCCGTGGCTATCCGGGGAACTTCCCTCACGGCTGTAGACGCCATTAAAACATTAGCCCACCTGAACGGGACATTTACAAAGAACGATGACGGATACACCTATACCCTGCATGAAGAAAGCAAAAATTTTTCAATGACGCTCTTTTCAAAAAGAGGGTATCTGCCGGCCTTGCGGTTCCATTCCGAAGGCAGCCCGTATTCGGAAGGATGGATCATGTCGCAGGAAGAAATTTATGAATACAAACAAAACAACGGAGGTTTTGTAGATCTGGATTATATCTTCGAGAGAAATTTTAAAAAACCGCTGCAAAAAAAGAATGAAAAATTCTATAATGACATCAAAGATCTGAGCATTGAGGAGTTTGTAGAGAAAATGCTGAGTTTACGGGAAGAACTGGATAGTTTCGAGCTGTTTAAAGCAGAATACCGGGAAGCGCAGAAATCCATTGAAAGGCATCAGACCATTGCCTGGAAAGAGATGCTCGCCGCATTCAGCTATGCCATTAATTATCCGGCCAAGCATTTTTCGGCAGAGGATATGATGCGGATGCGCAAAACCCTTCTGCCGCTGATCTCCGTAATTATCGCTTCTCTTCCGCAGTCCTCCTACCGCGAAATTATTGCCCTGTACAATGCCGGAATCATTGACCTCATCAGTGTAGACGAAGAAAGCCGGGTGGAGCCCGATGAAAACGAAGGCATTATCTACCATTACAGCGATCACCAAGGAAACAAGGTAGCGGAGCATTACCGGCTGTATATCGATGCCATCGGACAGCAGCCCGTTCAGTTTAACGACATTCCTTTTAAAGGTCTGCGTGACAGTGGAAGCATCAGTTCGGGCTATCTCAAGTTTAAAGATAAAAATAAAGGAGCGGAAGCTCTGGAAGAGGGCAACAGCCATATCCTGAAAATAGAACCCGATTATTTCTACCTGCGGGTGGACGGATTGAATATCAACGATCATTTTCAGGCACTGGATTATTACGGTGAGGCAACAGAAAATCTGTACATCATGGCAGTACCGTATATTGCCGGCCTGAATCCGGACTATTCCGGTCTTGATTTCTGTGATACGGCCGGAAAGCGGGTGGCATTGGCCATTAAACATACGTCCGAAGCCAACCAGCTGGTTTCATAAGTTACCCGGAATTATTTGAATGATAATGGCAGACCGATTAATTTCTGTCTGCTTTTTTTTAAAATAAACGTGAATTCGAAGAAGAACCTGGATTACCCGGCTGGAAGAAGGAAGCAGGATGCCGGAAGTTTTTCCTGTCAAAACAGGATCAAAGGTCTCGATTATCAAACTGAATATTTTGTCATTCTGCCAGATAGATTTCTGATTCAATCCCGACTCAATAGCTTTAGTTTTATTTTAACCATGATTGAACTGATATCATTTTAGAGTCCCAAAGGAATAGTTCATTACAGGACATGATAAAATCCTGTCAGAAAAGTAAACCGTTTATCTTTCCTGCCGGGAGGAATTCTGTTTAAGCTCCTGACCGAATCAGCCTCAATTTTATTTTTAAACTATATAAACTATTGAATATGATACAAATAAGGTCGAATTCACGTTATCTAAAGTAAAAGAACTCATTCCTGCACCCTGCTGACGGTCAGAAGAGATGAAAGGAAAAAATAAAGGAACAACAATCTGCTGTTCCTTTTACTACACTCGAAATACAATTTATAAAATTATAAAGATAAAAATAGGGAATCTCATCATTGTACAGTATGACCGGAATCATGAAAAGTTATTAAATAACGCGAACGCTGAGTAAATCCTGATAAAAGGCCGGAACAGGTATCAATTTAATCTAGCTAAATTTACGTTAAATAAATTCGGTTTTCCTGCGATCCGGTTTCATAATAGAAACACTGATTCCTGCCACAGCAAATAAAATCCCGGCCGTTATGATTGCCGATGAGGGATCAGCACCTAAAAAATTATTGAAGATAAACCCGAAAGACAGGGTCTGAATCAGCATGGGAATAACGATCATCATATTAATTACTCCCATATACACGCCTCTCTTCTGATGAGGGATTGACGGAGAAACCATTGAATATGGCAGCCCCATCATGGAAGCCCACCCGATTCCCAAAGCTATCATCGGAAGCAGAATGAGATATTCGTTTTTAATGAACGGCAGGGTGACCAATCCGGCCCCTGTAAAGAAAAGGCAGCACGTATAGGTGTTTTTTGAAGTGAACTTATTGGCAAAAGGTACCAGCAGCAATGCGGAAATCATCGTCACGATATTGTAGGAGCCGTTCATCAGCCCGGTCTGCCCGACAGCAACTTCTACCTGATGAAGCACGCCTTTCGCCCAGGTAAGATCTGAAACCGCTACGGAAATCCCGTTTTCGGCATGTTCCATGATTGTATTCGCCTTTGTTTCCTCAGCTTCTGAAATTCCGTACAGGGATGATTTAAGCATCGGGGTTATAAACTGCCAGTAAATAAAAAGTGCATACCACTGGAAGAGGTATACCAGAGCCAGCTGCCATAAAATTTTCGGCATTTCCCGGATGGCCACGGCAATTTCAATAAAAGGTGTCAAAAAAGTACTTTCTTCTTTTGCTTTTTTCAGTTCTGCCAGTTCTTCAGCGGCCGGCGGAATTTCAGGTGTCCTGTAAACGGACCAGGCTACCGAAGCGATCGAACAGAAAGATCCCAGAAAAAATGAATAATATACCCAAACCGGGATTCCACCGCCCGCCGCATTGCCTCCCAGATATTTCTGAAACACAAAAAGTGAAAGGTTGGCCAGGGTAATCCCCGCTCCTACGAACAGGCTCTGCATCTGGAACCCAAACGTCTGCTGGTCTTCCGGCAGCTTGTCTCCGATAAAAGCACGGTAAGGCTCCATGGCGGTATTGTTGGCTGCATCAAGGATCCACAGCAGGCCTAAGGCCATCCAGATCGAAGAACTGAACGGAAACAGAAACAAGGCAACACTGCAGAACACGGCACCCAGCAGAAAAAACGGCTTCCGGCGGCCCCACTTCGGGCTCCAGGTTTTATCGCTGATGGCCCCGATCAGCGGCTGGATCAGCAGTCCGGTAATCGGGCCTGCCAGGTTGAGGATCGGCAGTTGTTCCGCATGGGCTCCCAGAAAGGAATAGATGGGATTTACGGCCGTCTGCTGCAGTCCGAAGCTGTACTGAATACCGAAAAAGCCGACATTCATATTCCAGATCTGCCAGAAGCTCAGGCGCGGAATGATTCGTTTTGTATTCATAAATCCGGGTTTATCAGTTCATAGTTTTTTCCGAGGATAAGATCCGCATTATTTTTGAAATTCCGGATGATCCGGTGTTCAATTTCCAGTACCTGCTCTACAAAATCACTCTGTTCGTCACGGTTACGCTTCACACGGTTTTCATAGGTGTCTTTATAATTCCGGTCGATGAAAATTTTAAAATCAAAAAAATCGATTTCAAAGATATAGGTTCCTTCCACAATTACGACATCGTAAGCTGAAGCATCAAATATCTCCGTTCCTATGGAATTCTCACTGTAATTCACCAAAGGTTTTTCGATTTCTGCAACTCCGTTTTTAAGGTCTTTGATATTTTGAGCCAGCTTTTCCAGATCCACTTCATGGATTCCCACATTTTCCAACGACTTCAACCGGTTTTTATGGTTGGTTCCCGGAGGAAGCTTAAAATAATCATCCATCTGCAGGACCAGGCTTTTTACCTCCTGCCCTTCCAGTACTTTCTGTAGGGCAAATGCCGTCACCGACTTTCCGCTTCCGCTTTCACCGGCAATGCCGATGGCCAACTTGGTCTTGCCCTTCAGTGGAAATCTTTTTTTTAATAGAGCTATGATGTCTCTGGCAGGAGCCAGGTAGTTTTCATTTAATTCGATTGTATCACCGATCATGTTGTTGTTTTTATCTTGTTGTTTGTTCTTTAACGCATAGGCCACAAAATTTTTTTGACTGCTAACTGTTTTTTAAGTTCGCCAACGCATTCTACTTAACGAAGACCGCAAAGAGCTTATTTTCTACCACAGATTTTCACGGATTTTCACAGATGATGACGCTTTATTTTATTTTTTAAAAGCTTAAGCCTTATTTTTAAAATTCCTTGATGATTAATTACACCTAATGAAAATCTTCGATTTTTATTCTTTTGTGATCTGAACCTATGCGCAATACGCTAAACTAAAATCTCATGTGACTCATGTGCCAAAAAAGCTTTTGTGACTTTTGTGGTTGAAATTTCTCCCATAGATTGCATGGATTTTCAAAGATCATTTTATGTGGCTTCGAGAGCCTCAGCCACCAGGCCTTCCAATTTCTCAAAATATGACAATATTAAAAAATCTTTGATTTTTAATCTGATGTGAGTTGAAATATGCGCAATGCCTTAATCTAAAATCTAATGTGCTTTATGTGTTTTTCATTTCAAACCGTCATAAAGAGGTATCCCGATGCGGAAAAGCAAAGCTCTTCCGTTCCCAGCGGGAGCAACCCATCCGTGGAATAGTATTCCCTGAAAGGTTCTCCTTTTTCTCTCATCAGCGTTTCATATTGGGCAAGGATTTTTCCGGGGATTTCCGGTAGTCCTCTTCTTTTAAGCCCAAGGCAGAGCCAGCCCAGGAAAATCGGCCACGATCCGCCGTTGTGAAAATGGTACGGTTTATTTTTGAAACTGTAGCTGTAATTGTTCTCCAACAGACGCCAGTCGTCGTCGCTGGGGTGAATCACAGGGTAAAAGACAGGCAGCATCCAGTGACGGAATTCCCGGTGAACCGATTCGAGAAAGTCTGAAAAGGCTTTTAAGTCCAGGTCAAAATCAAGGAGGATGGCCAATGCATTTCCGGCAAGATCAAACCGTGCGTCGTAACCGTTCGCATTAAGGGATGCCCAGAAATAAGGTTTTACCGGAGCTTTGGCATAAGCTGTCTCGTGGTATTTTACACTACCGGAGTTATTTTTAAGGAAATTTTCCTGGATCAGCTGTTTTGTGCCGACAGCCCTGGCATGAAGTTCTTCATCTTGGTAAATTTCTGCCGCATTTTTCAATGCCCAGTACCGTAGGATATTATCGTATAAAGTATATCCGGAAGTTACATATTCGTCTGCCCAGTTTCCGCCCAGCGGACTGTAGACCAGTCCCCTCTGGTTGTACTCCCAGGTTTTCAGACAGGAAAGCGCCTGGTAAACCGGCTGCCGGAGCTGGTTTTTAAGGGTTTCTTTTTCCGGTCTTTTCAGGTATTCGCAGGTCGTTACAATCAACCAGGTGGTGGCGTCGGTTCTTCCGACATGGGTTCCGTAGCTGGCTTTGCCGTTCACCACATTGGATGGGACCTGTCCGTTTTCAGCCTGTTGCCGGGCCAGCGTAAGGATCGACTGTTCAAGTCCTGCAAGGATTTCCTCATCATCGATTAAAATGCCCGCATATCCCGCCATCATCGAATCCCGCGCCCATACCCTCGCATAATTGTCGCGCTGTTGGGCAGACGCCAGAATCCCTTCTTCGGTAATGGCTTTTCTGATCATTTCAATAGCTTCCTGTTTAAACATCGTGTTGTTTTTAAAAAAGCGGAATGAACCGTAAAGCTCATTCCACAGAGTTTAAATTATTAAAAATCAAATTTCATGCTCGCGCTGTAGGTACTTCCCGGAAGTGTTCTGGCCCGTACAATGCCGTTTCCTCCGGTAATGGAACCTTCTTCCGCTTCCGTAACTGCAATGGTATTGAAGATATTATTGGCATTGACGCTAACGGAAAGATTTTTCATGATCTGATAAGAAACATAAGGATTTACAATCGCATATCCCGGCATCATCAGTTTGTTGCTGTCCTGGGTATAGGCTTTTGTAGCCCCGATCAGGTAGAACCCGATGCTGAACCCGTCCCTACTGAAATTAGGGTTTACGGAAAACATCAGCTCCGGTGTCCTTCTCGGCATGTTCCCGATAATCGTAGGATCAAGTGCGTTTTTGATTTCGGCGTGGGTATAGGTAAGTCCGGCTTTTACATCGAAGCTTCTGCTGATCCGGTAGTAGCCATCCAGCTCCACACCCAGCGACTGGTATTTGTTTTCCGTTTTTCTCTGGGTGGTTGCTTCGTAGTTGGCTTCTTTGGTCCCGGCATAGAATAAGGTGGTGTTCAGGAAGTAACCGGCTCCTCTCAGCTTATATCCGGCTTCCACCTGGTTTACTTTGTTTACCTTTACCGCATCCAGTGCCGGATCATTATTGTTGGTATAGTTGTAGCCGGAAAACAGGATCCGGTCTGCCGAAGCGCTTCCGCCCTGGCTTACCCTTGCAAAGACAGCGTTTTTACTATTCAGTGCGTAGTTCGCTCCTACCGAATACCCGAAGATTCCGTAGCGGTAATTCACAGGAACATTGATGTTATCATTTGAACCCACCATCTGTTCCGGAATATCGATCACCCCGTTTCCGTTCATGTCGCGGCTGGTATACGTTACCGTAGCACCGGAGAAATAACCGCTTACTTTTCCGATGTCATATCTTGCCCCGGCATCAATCGTCAGTTTATCGGTAGCGTTGATTTCCACCTGGGCGTACGGAGCGGTAATATCGTATTTGGTATTGTAATCCCTTTTCAGGTTGCCCCAGTCCTTCATCCCGTAATTCAGTAAACCATTGTCTGTAATGAGTGTGCCTGATGTATTTTTTACATCCACCAGTCTTGCATTGTTATCGCTAACTTCCTGGATATAATTGTTCCACATCCAGGACATATTGATGTCTTGGGCAGATTTGTATAATCCGGCATTCATTTTCACCTGGCTCCATTTTTTGCTGATGTTAAAATCATTCACAAAATTATTGAAGTTGTTGAGCTTTACGTTAAACAGGGCGAATTTCATATAATAAGCATTCATATCGACCGGTGTATTGGTTCCTGCATATACGGCACTTCCGAAATTGGTAAAGTTCCCTGCCGTAAAAAAATCGCTTCCTTTGCTTACACTGGCCGGAAAAGGCGCAATAAACTGCCCGCTGTTCGCAGCATAGCGTATTTTCTCTTCAAATTTCCAGCCTTCTCCAAGATCATAATTAAATTCGGCACCGATGGTTTTGGATACGGAGTGCATTCCGTCTGAAATATCGCTGTTGAAGATATTGCCGTCGTTCCCTAAAGTCCGGTCGTGCTGAAGACTGATCGTCTGCAAGGCTCCGGTAAGGATATTGTAATTCGGCAATGAAGACCATTTCGGATCAGAGTCCGTTCCCGTTACGCTTACCGGCATCGGCATATAGGCAGCCGTCCTGTCATCCAGTACTTTGGCATAAACCCTGAAACTTCCGCGATCGAATTTTTTAAGCAACGATAGCCTGAACTGTCCGCCGTTGTTGGAATTGAAACCTGCTTTCCGGGGTCCGTCCCCGATGCGGTAAAATCCGCCTACTGCTGCATACGTGCCTTCGGCGATCCGGGTCCCGTAATCGAAATCGGTCCGGTAGTTTTTATAATTGAGGCCCAGCTGCTGCGTGATGCTTCCGCCTTCCTTCTCCCCTGTTTTGGTGATGAAGTTGATGATCCCCGCCGGAGAATTGCTGGCAAAAACGGATGCCGAACCTCCTCTCAGCGCCTCTACTCTTGAAACAAAAGAATCGAATCTGGTGAACTGGTCCTGGGTACCAAAGGCAATATCCCCGAACTGCATCACCGGCAGACCGTCTTCCTGGATCAGCAAATACCGTGAACCTCCGGCAGAAACAGGAACCCCTCTTACGGTAATATTCGAGTTTCCTTCACCGCCTGAAGATTCGGAACGGATTCCGGGAATGGTCCGGAAAATCTCGGCTGTGGTTCTCGGGGCTGCATTTTCGATGTCCTTCAGCTTTAATGTAGAAATAGAGGTACTGGTCTTGATGGAAGCCTTCGGATTGGAATTTCCGGTAACCACCACCTCATCAATGGCTTTGCCACGGGTAATCGTGTCATTTTGCACATTCTGGGAGAACATGAATGCTGCGGTATTCATGGCACCGAAAACGAGCAGTCTGGTAAAAATTTTTGATTCCATATTTTTCAGGAGTTTTTAATGATGGTCTAAAAGTATTTTTTTTACCTTATTCAAAATACGGTTTACAGACTGTATTAAATTTGTATTAATTTCAAACGTTTGCGCAAACGTTTGCGGTGGATAAGTAATTTATAATTTAACTTTTTATTAACTTTTATTGCGAAAATATTAACCTTTTTTAACTTAAATTTAGCGATATAATATCACGAAATTAACCCAAATATCGTCTCCATTAACTTAAGAATGAAAAGAGTCACCATAAAAGACCTTGCTGAAATGCTTAATATCAGCATCTCTACAGTATCCAGAGCACTGAAGGATCATCCGGACATCAGCCAGGCCGTGAAGGTGCGGGTAAAGGAGGCGGCAACTACCTTCAACTATGTTCCCAATGACTTTGCCATTAATTTCCGGAAAAAATCTTCGAAGGTAATCGGACTTATCATTCCCGAAATGTCGATGTTTTTTATCCCTTCCATTATTAAAGGGATCTCTTCGGTGCTTCACCGGGAAGGCTATCATTTTTTCGTCCTCTCTTCGGAAGAGTCGCTCAGCATGGAGGCCGAAAATATTATTACCTGTATCAACTCCCGGGTAGACGGGATCCTGATTTCCCTGACCCGGCACACCAAAGATCTTTCGCATCTTCAGAGAATCAGGGAACTGGAAGTTCCGGCCGTGATTTTCGACAAAACGATTCCGCAAAATTTCTTTGAAGAGATTATTTTTGATAATAAAATGTATGCAGAAGCAGCGGCTGAAAAGTTTACAGAAGGAAAATGTAAAAAAATCCTGGCCGTCTTCGGGGATGAAAATCTCGACATCACCCAGACCCGGAGAGATTTTTTCCTACAGAAAATCAGTACCCGTCCTGATATAGAATGTAAAGTAATCTATTGCGAATCGGCAGATCAGGTAAAAGAAAAGCTGAACATTATTCTGGATTATGAACATTTCGACGGATATTTTGCAATGAGCGACGAAACGCTGGCCGGGCTGCACAGCTCGCTGATTAAAAAGAAAGCAGAGACATCAGCCGTCAAGGTCGTAGCCATTACCGAAGGGATCCTTCCCAAATACCTGGACGAATCGTATGAATGCATCATTAACGACGGTTTCAGTATGGGGACAATGGCAGCAATGAAACTGCTGCATCTGATAAAGATCGGAAACGCTGGTTTGCCGGAGAAATAATTTGATTGATACTTATGCTGATTTTTCCTGAATGTGAAATGATGATGTAATGTTGGGATGCGCACAGGCGCTTTTTTCCAACCTTTATAAAAGGCCAGATGAGAATTAAAAAAGACCGTCTGCAACCGTTGATCAAAAAATTATTCTGCCAGACCGAGATTGGCTTTGTTTTTGCCTGCCAGAAAGTATATGAAAACAATTTTTATCGTTGAAGATGAGACAGGCATCAGAGATGCATTACAGCTGCTCCTGTCATTTGAGAATTATGATGTGCGTTCCTTTTCTACTGCGGAAGCATTTAACAAAAGAGACCGATCCGTAGTTCCCGATATTTTTATTCTCGATGTACGTTTGCCGGATGGTTCAGGAACCGATTTATGCAATGAACTGAAACAGGATCCCCTGACTTCCAATATTCCGGTGATGATCATCAGCGCCCATGCCAAAGAAGCGACTGTCATTAATTCCTGCGAAGCGGACGTCTTCGTATCCAAGCCTTTTGATATCGATGATGTAATCGTTAAAATTGAAGATCTGATCGGCAATTTGCAGAACAACTGATTCGCTTACATCCCCTATATAAACAGCCTCCGGAACAGTATGTCCCGGAGGTTATTTCATTGATACCAATACTATTCAGGATAGCGGTTATTTCCAGTAGCTCCATTTATTTCCGTCAAACACCGCAACCGATTTGCTGACGGTATCGAAACACATCATTCCCGGATAAGGGCTTTTAACGGTAAGGTGCGGATTTTTGATGTGCGGAAGGATCATCGCTTTGGTTGCCGATTCCAATACCAACACACCTTTTGAACTGCTTGACGCTGCCCCGACAATAACCCCGTTGCCCGTTTCAGTCCCTGCCACAGGAATCAGGGATGAAACATTTCCGGAATCCGTCATATCGATCCAGTTCCCGTTTTCAAACATCCGTACTTTTGAGGTCTGTCTATCCAGTAAAAAAGTTCCGTTCTGCGGATGATTGGTTGAAGGATTAACCGGTGTGAAAACCGGAGAAGCAACCACGGACGGGAGAATGATCCCTCTGATATTGCTTGTCTCCATATCTTCAGGAGCGAAAGTCTGGGTCATGCCAGCAAATTCCAGAATAGAACTTCCTCCCGAAAGGCCCTGTTTACCTATGGAAACCTGGGCATTTATAAAATTTCCGGCCAGTAAGAGCGGCAGAATATATTTCGTCTTCAATTTCATCAAAATTTTAATCATTACAGCTTCTTTTAATACAGTTCCAGACAGATCCGTTATACAGTTTCACACACTGGGCACTGCGGTCGTAAACAATCATTCCTTTTACGGGATCTGCAACCGCAGCGGTACCGGCAACCCTGGTGATGACCAGGCCTTTACCGGAAGATTCCAAAGCCACTGCACCGTTAGGAATCCCTCCGTTGCTGATGCCCGGACCGGCAGGCCAGTTTTTGAACCGCGATGAAAGCGTGGATATTCCCAGGTCCGTATATGCATCGGGGGTTCCGGTCAGTCCCGGTTTGGTACAGTAATCAACCGCTGTTGTAATGGTTGCCTGGTTACTCGTTAAGTTAGCCGCATCCTTTATTGTGTATGTGAAAGGGCTTGCAGTGCTGAAGAAATTCATTACAGGCGTAAAAGTCAGTAAGCCTGCATTATCGACCAGCCAGGTTCCCTGCCCGTTCACGGTAAAACCTTTTACCAGCCCGTTGCTGTATATGATATTTCCGGCACCGGAAGGCGGCATGAGATCAATGGAAGAAAGCACCAGCGTTCCGGAATCGGGATCCGTATCATTACCTGTAATCAGCAGGCTTTTGGCATTGTTCTTTTCAACGGAAAGATGGTCATTATTAGCAACCGGCGCCTGATGAAGACCGAAATGGTTACCTGTCGAAGTGCTGTTGTTTAAAACAACCGGGAGGCTGGATGAAGTAGTGCCTATCCTGTTCCCCACGACCTGAAAACCTGACGGTGGCACAACCTCTACCCGGTAAGGCCCCTGACTGACATTGGTATTGATATTATCAAAATAATAAAACCCCAGGGTATTGGTTACCGTACTGCGAATTTCCACATTGTTGCTGAAAAGCTTCATCGTAACTCCTGCCAGGCCGTTCCCGTCGGGTATTCCGGCATTGTTATCATTATAGACATATCCTGCGATACTGGCGGCAAAGGTAATCGATTCATGGTTATAGGCCCCGATAAATGCAAGATCCGAGGTTCCCGAAAACGACTGGATCAGTTTCACGGCCTGCGGATAATTGGCAGAGGTAATCCCGAATTCAGACCAATCGGCAGCCAGCACCCTGATTTCCCGTTCACAGCTGGAAGAGGTCCCTGCATTGTAGGCAGGCGGATTTACATTGGCATTATAGAATTTCCAGCAGGCTTTTCCGATGCTGGGTACATTGCTGAAAGCCACCGAATAAGTAGTTCCGACGATATTTCCGTTGATATCTTCAAAATGATAGCTGTCATTGGCAGAAGAAGGATTTCCCATCTGGGTAAAAATAAGGTCCGGAACCCCGTCGCCGATAGAAGAAGCTACAATCCCCATGGTATTGAGGCTGATGCTCGAACCCTGAGGAATATTGAAGATGGCGGAACCCAGACCAAGGCCATTGGCGCCGTCTGACAGATATTCCACCATATTATTGTTGACGGGCACCGGTGAAATATTACCGTTTCCTCCGTACATTTTTCCTACCCCGATAAATGTACTGCTTCCCGGTGCAGGGATGTTATAAATCGGCAGGGATATAAAAGTTCCGGGCTGAAACGTAACGCCGCCTGTGGTGAGCGCTGCATCGTTGACTCCGGTGCTGTAGGTTACCGGTGCATAGGCCGTGCCTGGCCCGTCCGCATCCCATCTGAAAGCAAGAAGGTTATGGCTGTTATCGGGCTGTACGGTGTTGAAGCTGTCCCAAAAGCCGCCGTAATCTGAATAAATCCTGGAAACCGCCCGCTGGGCACTGAGAAATAAGGGAGCAGTAAATACCCCTAAAAATAATAGTTTGTTGAATGTCACTTAACAGTTTTAAAAGGCGGCAAAGGTATGAATCTTTATGTAGTTTTACGTTTAATCATACGACAATATGGGTTTATGTGGTATCTTTATTTTATTAGGCCCAAAAGTAGACTTATTTAAATATGAGCAGCAGATGTTTTTCATTTCCGGAAGGCGAAGTCTATTTCTGAAATCAGATGTTTGCTGTATGCTTTTTATTTTAACGTGAGGATGCCGGAAGTTTCTTTTGTCAAAAACAGGATCAAAGGTCCTGATCATCAAACCACCTACTTTGTCATTCTGTCAGACGGAGTTTCAATTTAACCCTGACTCAAAAAAAACTTAGGCTTATTTTTGAATTGCATAAACAGCTGAATTTGATTTTAATACGGTTGAATTCACTTCGTTTATTAAACGGTTTCCTCATGCAGAGTTTCAATTAAACCATCTAAAAAAAGGAATATGAAGACCAAAGGTCTTTTAAGATCTGTCTTTCACTAAAGTATGATCCGGTTTTGAAACAGGACAAAAGATTTTGATCCACTCCCCTGTTTCTCAGACTTCCTGATTGATTTTTATACTACCGGATTTTTGAATCGAATGTTTTTGACACCGGATTTCAGAAAAATTTTATCGGATACTTAGCCGGAGTTTATTTAATTTAATCTAAACAATTAATACGTGAATTACCCTTCCTGTTCCCTCAAAATATATGATTATAAGCGGATCAGATTTAACATAAAAAATTCGTAAATTTATTGTATCGATTTGAATCATATTAACACCTTTCACTGAATGACTCATTTTTTTTCTGCTTTGGGGATCGACCCGCTCCTCGAACTTCTGCAACAATCCGGCGATGCAATGGCCATTTATACGGGTCCCGAACTCATTATTCAATTTGCCAATGATGCCATGCTTACGTTCTGGGGAAAAGATCAGTCGGTAATCGGTAGAAAGCTCAAAGAGCCCCTGCCTGAAATGAAAGGTCAGCAATTTACAGAACTTCTGAAAAGGGTATGGGAGTCGGAAGAAGCCTATATCGGAAAGGAAATGCCCGCCACTACCGAAATTGAAGGCCAGCGTATTACTTCCTATTATGATTTTATCTTCAAACCCGTGATGAATAAAGAAGGAAAACTCTACTGCATCCTTCATACGGCCAAAGAGGTAACTGAAATCATCAGGGCCAGAGAAATTCTTTTTGAAAAGGAAAAAAAGGAGCAAGAAGCAAAAGAAAAACTGGAAGCCTCCAATAAAACACTGCTTTCCAGCAATGAGGAACTTTCCGCTTTAAATAAAGCATATACCATTACCAATGAAAAACTCGGTGACTCCAACAGGATATTCCAGGATCAGAATCTGCAATTCAGAAAAGAGAACGACGAACTGCTTTTCGGAAATAAAAAGTTTCAGGATGATATAATCCATTTAGGAGACACCAATAAAAACCTCAGTTCAAAGAACCAGGAGCTTAAAGACCTGAATGACACCATTACCAGGCTTAATAATAAATTAACCGAAAGCGATATCAGCTTCAGCAATCTTATTAATCAGGCACCTGTGGCCATCATGCTCCTGAAAGGCGACCGGCTCATCATCACCATGATTAATGAGGCCATGCTGAAACTCATTGAAAAAGACAGTTCCGTTATCGGCAAATCCCTCTTTGAAGTACTTCCTGAACTGGACGGGCAACCGGCTGCCAGGTTGCTGATCGAAACCTTTAAAACCGGAAAACCGAATTCCGACCATTCGAACCCAGTGCTTTTAAACCGCAGCGGCCAGCTGGAACACGGATATTTCACCTTTAATTATACTCCGTTTGTTGAAAACGGAGAAATAACCGGTGTCATCGATATGGCCGTAGAAGTTACCCCCCAGGTCCTGGCGATCCGGGAGCGTGAAGAAATCATCATCGAAAAAAGCGTTTTGGAAGAAACCCTCCTGAAAAGCGAACAGCGGCTCCAGGGAATTCTTGAAACCATGGCAGAAGGGGTGGGCGTTACCGATGCCAACGGACAGCTGGTCTACGCCAATCCGATGGCACAGCACATCCTGGGGCTTTCCGAAAGTAAAATCAAGGAAAGAACGTATGATGATCCTCAATGGCAGAACCTCAGGCTGGACGGCACCCCTCTGCCGTCAGAAGAGCACCCCATGTCTGTCATGATGTCTACTGGAAAACCGGTGTATGACCATGAAATTGGTGTTCAGGCGCCGGGAAGGGAAATCATGTATATCTCCATCAATGCGGCTCCCTTATTTGATGCCGAAGGCAACCTCACCGGTGGAATAGGCACCTTTATGGATGTCACGGCGAGAAGAATGATCACCCGCGGAAAAGAAGACTTTATCAGCATTGCCAGCCATGAACTGAAAACGCCGGTAACTGCCCTGAAAGCTTCCCTGCAGCTGCTGCAGCGTTCCTATGACAGGCTGCCGCCGGAATCCCGTGCCAGGCTCCTGAACCAGTCGATCACCAGCCTTGATAAATTATCAGGATTAATCAACAGCCTTCTGGATACCAGCCGGATAGAACAGGGACAGCTGAAACTGGAAAAACGGCCGTTTACCATTTCGGAACTTTTTGAAGACTGCTGTTCCAGCTTTTCGGAGATTACAGACCAGGAAATTATTTTCCGGGGTGATACCGACCAGCGGGTGATAGCCGATAACCAGCAGATCGGGCAGGTGATGATTAATTTCATTACCAATGCCGTCAAGTATGCTCCGGAATCGAAACAGATCCTCATTACCGCCCGGAAAATCGACGATCAGGAAATCAAAATAAGTGTAAAAGATCAGGGCCCGGGTATTCCGAAAGCCCAACTGGAACATCTTTTTAAGCGCTATTACCGGACCAATTACCATGGACAGAAATTCACCGGTCTCGGCCTCGGTTTATTCATCAGTGGAGATATTATTAAAGAGCACGGTGGGAAAGTTGGGGTGGAAAGCGAAGAAGGACAGGGATCCGAATTCTGGTTTACGCTCCCGATTTAAATGGGTTCTGCTGTAAAAGACGTGAAAATCGTAATTAAGAAAACAGTCGATTACTCACGGGAATCATCTGATTATTTAAATGAGAGACTGAAAGTCAGTTTGGTGAGCCAGGATTTTAAATAAGTTTCTATTGCTAGGTAAGCAAATGATTTCAATAACCTCCCGGATATCAGCCTGGCAAAGAAACTTCAGGAATCCGGCTTCCAGGCTGCACATCTGAATTCTATTACGGGTTTAATTTAATTCCTGATGGTAAAATATAAAGGTTAAATTTAAACGGCCACTTAGTTTCCAAAGTTCACGAAATGCGGGATTTCCGTACCGAAACCATTCAGTGGCAGCACATTATTCCGGTTGCTGTTAAAATCGAAAACATGATCATTATCGAAAGGCACCTTCGGATAATAGGTAAAAGATATCTGGATCCTGTTAAAGACTAAAAAAGGATTGTTGATCATCAGACCAATTCCTATCTTGGTATTGGTGTTGGTCTTCAGGAGCTTTTCATCGGGCATGGCCAGCCATCCTGCCGCCGCGGTAATGTAGGGGCTGAAATGGAAATTCTTCCAGGCTTTGTTGATAAAAAGCTGCAGCTGGTACCGGAGCACCAGTTTTTTGGTTCCGATATAATCTCCGTTGTATACCGGGAATTCATCGCTTCCGGAAAGATTGATCCGGTCGCGGTAGGAGTAGTTATGCTGCGGATTCCCCAAGGCTAAAGTCGGAGAAAAGAAATGCCGGGCTTTGGCAAACTTCCAGTCGGTAAGATTGGTAAAATACGTCCCGTCGAACCGGAAAGACTCACGGTTCTGACGGTCTTCGTTAAAGAATCTTCCGAACTGGGCCTTTACGGTAAAATAGCCGAGTTCCGTAAAATCACCATAAGAAGCGGAAATGCCTGCATACGGGATGATTTTATGGCTTCTGGCCAGAAATCCGGAAGTCAGGTTAGCCGAATAGCCAAAGGAAATATCCTCCGGAAGATCGTACTGAAAGATATTTTTTTCAATGGAAAATTTCCTTTGGATAAGTCCTGCTGAGGCGAGGAAGCTGCTGTAGGAGCTGAAGTAGTCATACTGATCAATCCCGGGACTGTCCTTGTACTGGTAATTCTGAAATCTTCCGATCAGGGCGATGTTGCTGGAAATTTTAGTTTCGGGATCCGATGAAACGGGAATCTGGTAGCCGCCCCAGAGATCCTGGCTGTACACTTTGATCTGTACTTCCGGAAAAACAGTATCTTCTTCAAGAGGAAGCAAGACATGGCGCATAAAATATTCAAAGCTGAAACCGCCTGCCCATTTCGTCAGTGGAGAGAAAAAATCCCGTTTTACGTTCAGGTTGATCCTTTCATTTTTGTAGAAATCCCTTTCTCCTAAAATCTGCGCATTGATATAAGAACCCCAAAGATTGTAGGCGGTATAACTTCCCAGGAAATAATCCTGTTTCTCTTTGGAATCATTCCGGTAAAGGAAATCCAGGTCGTGTCCCAATCCTAAAAGGTTTTCTTCATTAATCCCCATGCCGATCTTGCTTCCGGAATAGCTGGCCCGGGGCTTAAGGCTCCAGGAATCCAGCACTTTCACTACCACATCAATTGAATCCCTGGTCGAAGTACTGTCGGAAACGCTGATGCTTACCCGGTTGATAAATGGCATGGCCCGTAAAAGACGTTCGGATTCATAAAGTTTCTGGGCATTGTACTCTTCCCCTTTTTTAAACAGCAGGTAATTATTCACCGTGGAAATTCGGGTGTTGGAATGAAGATGATTGGTAAACCAGTCATACCATCTGGATTTTTCCTTTCGGTCCCCGGCACCATATCCGAACGGGTCAATGGTCTCAATATGCACGTTCCTGATGTACTTGCCGTCGGACGTCTGCTGAACCTGTTTTTCAGTTGTTGTCTTTACGGAAGCCGAGTCGGGCTCCCTGCGGAAGATAAAACGGTGAAGAAACCTGGTGAATTTTCTCTTATCCGAAAACTTTTCGATCCTGTAATACAGGGAATCCCTTTTCTCCTGTGCATAACCAAAGGAAAAACAGATAAGAAGTCCGAATAACACAATTTTTTTCACCAACCGCTTGTTTGATTAAAGTTTCTTTTATCAATTAACAAGCCAATGGCCGGAGCTGGAAAGAAAATGAAGAAGTATTTTCTGAAACCGCAGATAATGTGTTGTGTGATAAAAGATACCACATCTTATTTTTTTAAAGTTTGCGGCTTAATTGTTGAATATTCTACCGCACACCAATAAAATATTAATTTATGTCAACCAGAAGAAATTCAGGCTCAGGAAGATCCGGATCTTCCAACAATGCTTCGGGCAGAAGCTCAAATTACAACAATTCAAGAGGCGGTTCTTACAACCGTGAAGATGACCGCTACGATGATGATGACGATCGTTACGATTATGATGATCAGTATGACGACGATGATTACGATGAAGAAGATGATGACTATTCTGACGGATACCGTAATAATTATGATGATGATGATTATGACGATGACTATGATGACGACGAAGATTATGATGATGAGGATTATGACGATGAGGAAGAAGATGACGATGATTACGATCACCGGCACGACAACCCGGGAAGACCAA
>NZ_BJYJ01000032.1 GCF_007991455.1 Chryseobacterium hagamense
ATTAGTTATTAGTTAAAATATTTATTAAAAAATTATAAAACACAAATTATGGAGTACACAAATTTAGATGTATGGGTTGCATCAAGAGAGCTTACTAAAAGTATATACGATTCAACTAAAAATTATCCGAAGGAAGAAATATTCGGTTTAACCAATCAGATCAGAAGAGCAGCGGTATCTATTCCTTCCAATATAGCTGAAGGATGCGGGAGAAATACAGCGAAAGCAACAATACAATTTCTGTTTATCGCAAGAGGTTCATTGTATGAGTTGGAGACCCAGCTATATTTATCTTATGATCAAAGCTATATAAATGAAAAGCAATTTACAGAATTGTTAAATCAGACGATTCTCTGCAAAAAATTATTGAACGGATTTATTAATTATTACAGAAAAAAATAAAATGAAACACATAGAACCATCAACACTAAGCCACAACCCATCAGCCACCACCCATCAACCATCGCTCAAAGTCCTGGTATTCGATAATTACGACAGCTTTACCTATAACCTCGTTCAGATGATCGAAAGGATTCTGGATACCAAAGTGGATGTGGTAAAAAATGACCGGATTCCCCTGGCTGAAATCGATCGATACGATAAAATCGTGCTTTCTCCCGGTCCCGGAATTCCTGAGGAAGCGGGAATTTTGCTGGACGTGATCAGAGCCTATGCCCCTACCAAAAGTATCCTGGGGGTATGTCTCGGCCAGCAGGCGATTGCAGAAGCGTTCGGCGGAAGTTTGATCAACCTCACTGAAATCTATCACGGGGTTGCTACGCCGGCAGATGTTATAAAAGATGATACGAAAATTTTCAGGAACCTTTCCAGTGGGATTGAGGTCGGAAGATACCACAGCTGGGTCGTAAATCGTGAGGACCTACCGGAAGAACTGGAAATCACCGCCGTGGACAAAGACGGCATGATCATGGCTCTGCAGCATAAAACTTATGATGTACACGGGGTCCAGTTTCACCCTGAAAGTATTTTGACTCCGAAAGGGGAAGTCATTATCCGAAATTTTTTAAGTAATTAAATGACAAAACAAGAATTTGATAAAGTATTCAGTTTAAATATAAGTAACAAAACCGAAAGTGAAGATCCTGAACTGTTGGAAATTTATGGTTATATACTTGAATATGAAAATTTTGACAGCGACTGGTGGAATGAAGATCATGGTACTAATGATTTAATGTATATCATAAAAAACTGCAGTGCTAATATTTTTGAAAAAATAAAGACTGATATTTCTAACTGGACTGCACATCAAATTGAATTGTTTACCCAAACCTTAAATTCAAATGATTTAAAGGATTTTAAAGTAAATGAAAGAATAGAACTTTATCTTCATTTATTTGAAATACAAAGAACAGATGTTGATTTATATGGTGCTTTTTATTACGGCAGAAATATAAATTTAAGCTTAGGAAATAATGATCTTTTAATCCGATTAGCAAATCGATTGCATTATGAATCAGTAGAGTGTCTATTAAATTCGAAGTAAAAAATGATACATAAAACGATAAAAAGAAACCTCAGATGAAAGAAATCCTTCAATACCTTTTTAATCACCATACACTGTCCAAATCGCAGGCGAAGGCGATCATGATTGAAATTGCACAGAATAAATTCAACGCTACGGAAGTAACGGCCTTTGTAACCGTTTTCCTGATGCGGAATATTACCCTGCCGGAACTGGAAGGTTTCCGTGATGCCCTTTTACAGATGGCCGTTCCGGTGAATATTGAGGCTGGAGATGCCATTGATATCGTAGGGACCGGCGGTGACGGGAAAAACACCATCAACATTTCCACCCTGGCAAGCTTTGTGGTGGCCGGCGCCGGACAGAAGGTAACCAAACACGGCAATTACGGGGCTTCCACCATCACGGGATCGTCCAATGTGCTGGAAGCGCTGGGTTATGAATTTAAAAACAGCTCTGAAGAACTTCAGGAAGAGCTGGACAAGGCCAATATCTGCTTTTTGCACGCTCCGTATTTTCATCCGGCCCTGCAATCGGTCGGCGCCCTGAGGAAATCATTGGGACTGAGAACTTTTTTCAATCTCCTCGGTCCGCTGGTGAATCCTGTAAAACCGCAGTTTTCGGTAATCGGCGTTTATAACCTGGAGATCGCAAGGATTTACCAGTACCTCCTGCAGAAAGACAATCGTGAGTTTACCCTTGTTCACGGGATGGACGGCTATGATGAGATCAGCCTGACGGATGACAGCAAGATCGTCAGTAAAAAAGGCGAATCTGTTTACACAACAGAGGATCTGGGTTTTACCGCCGTGACACCCGAAAGCATTCAGGCAGCCGGTACGCCGGAAGAAACGGCAAAGATATTCAGGAATATCCTTGAAGGAAAAGGAACGGACGAACAGAATTCCGTGGTACTGGCCAACGCAGCAGTGGCCTTATTCTCTACCGGTAAATCCGGAAGCTATGAAGACTGCCTTTCCAGGGCGAAAGACAGTTTATACAGCGGAAAGGCCTTACAAAGCCTGAAATGTTTGTTGAATGAATAAATGACCGGTTATGAATATTTTAGATACAATCATCCATAGGAAGAAAGAAGAACTGGCCTTTTCAAAATCAAAGGTTTCCGTTCAGCAGCTCAAAGATTCGGAATTTTTCGGGAGAAAAAGTTTTTCATTAAAAGAAACTTTAAAAACCAAAAGCGGAATTATTGCTGAATTTAAGAGGCAATCCCCGTCCAAAGGAGTCATCAATAACAAAGTCCCGCCGCTGGATGTGGTTTCAGCTTATGAACAGTCTGGAGCCAGCGCAGTTTCGGTGCTGACGGACCGGGATTTTTTCGGCGGCAGTTTCAGTGATATTTTAAGCATCAGGAACCACATCCAAATTCCTGTTTTGAGAAAGGATTTTATGGTAGACGAATACCAGTTCTATGAAGCCAAATCCATCGGTGCCGATGTCATTTTATTGATTGCGGCCTGTCTTTCCCCTCAGCAGGTTCAGGAATTTACGGCACTTTCCCATGAACTCGGGCTGGAAGTATTGCTTGAGATCCATTCGGAAGAAGAATTGAAGCATATTAACCCGGATGTTGATCTCGCGGGCATCAACAACAGGAACCTGAAAGATTTCAAAGTGGATTTACGGCATTCCGTTGATCTTAAAAACAGGCTGCCCGAAGGCATTTTATCCGTTGCTGAAAGCGGTATCTATAGTGAGGAAGATTTTATATACCTGAAGAAAAAAGGCTTCGACGGATTTTTGATGGGTGAATATTTTATGAAAGACGAAAACCCTGGAAATAAATTCAAAGAATTTATTTCCAATGTAACTATATAACAATTTACCAATATAACAATGATAGAAAGCCAAAAGCCATCAGCCATCAGCCATCAGCCGAAGCTCAAAGTTTGCGGATTGACCCGCATCGGGCAGATTCAGGAACTGATTTTGATAAACACTGATTTTCTGGGCTTTATTTTTTATGAAAAATCACCACGGTATGTGCTGAATCATCTGACGTTGGAAGAAATTTCAATGATCGGCCATCAGGCAAAGGTCGGGGTTTTTGTTAACGCAACTCTGGAAAAACTTGCAGAAACGGCAGATCAGGCAAAACTGGATTTTATTCAGCTGCACGGCGATGAAGATAAAGATTTCATTGCTGAACTGAGAAAAATGATCAACCCTGAAACCGGAATTATTAAAGTCATTAGAATAGGAAAACAGACACCGGATGAACTACAGAGAATAATCAACGATAATGGGTTAATGGTCGACTACCTGCTCTTTGATACCGATTCCCAAGCATTCGGCGGAACAGGGAAAACATTTGACTGGAATCTGCTGAACAAAATAAAGATCCCCCTTCCCTATTTTTTAAGCGGCGGGATTTCGGAAGACAATATTAACAATACTGCAATGCTGCATCAAAAACCTTTTGCAATTGATATCAATTCGAAATTTGAAATCGAACCGGGGATTAAAGACGTCGGAAAGATAATAAATTTCGAAAAGAAGATCAGATAAAAAGTCCCGAAGGGACGGCTTACAACAGAATCGGATAAAATCCGGTTTATACCAGATTGGAAAACAGATGATGTATTGATGAACAACGGAAAAATATGAAATGGATAATGACGGTAATGGATGGGCGATAAAAACCGGACTGCATCCGATCCTGAATTAAACCGTCCCTTTGGGACTTTACTGTCAAACTTCTTAGTTTTAATAAAAATGAAGCAAGTATATTTAAAAATAGCATCAGAAAAAGAAAGTTCTGGAGGGACGGCTTACAATAGAATCGGATAAAATCCGGTTTACGTTACCAACATTAAACCAAAAAACACAAAAAATGTCACAATCATTAGTCAAAAATTATGTCCATATTGTTTTCAGTACGAAAAACCGGGAAGATTTTATTGATGAAAACGTTGAACAAGAGCTATTTTCTTATATCGCTGCATTATGTAAAGATTTCGGAAGCATTGCTTTACATATCGGAGGGACCGATAACCACATTCATATTCTCTGTTCGCTGTAGAAGAAAATCGCATTGATGAAACTGGTGCAGGAAATTAAAGCTCATTCCTCAAAATGGATAAAAACAAAAGGTAAAAAATATAAAACCTTTTTCTGGCAGGACGGCTATGGTGCGTTTTCTGTAAGTAAAGAAAATGTATATCCGGTTATTCATTACATTAAAAACCAAAGGCAACATCACAAACACGCTCATTACAAGGATGAACTGATTGCGATTCTGCAGAAACATAAATTGGATTATGACGAAAAATATATATGGGAGTGATACAGATAAAATGAAATCGACACAAAAATACAACTTCATATCCAAATCTGGAAAATCACGTAAAGTCCCGAAGGGACGGCTTAGAACAGAATCGGATGCAGTCCGATTTATACCAAATTAGAAAAAAAAGATGTATTGACGGACAATGGAAAAAATATGAAACGGATGATGACGGTAATGTGTGGGCGATAAAAAACCGGACTGCATCCGATCCTGAATTAAATCGTCCCTTTGGGACTCACAAACAATTAAATTAAAATATACAAAATGAATTATAAAAACCCGGATGAAAACGGATATTACGGAGAATTCGGAGGGGCATTTATCCCTGAGATGCTATACCCGAATGTTGAAGAACTGCAGAAAAGTTACATCGACATTATTGAATCGGAGGAGTTCCGGCAGGAATACCAGGAGCTTCTGAAAAATTATGTTGGCCGTGCGACCCCTTTGTATTTTTCGGGGAATTTAAGCCGGAAATACCACACTAAAATATACCTGAAACGGGAGGACCTCAACCATACCGGAGCCCATAAGATCAATAATGCTTTGGGACAGGTTTTACTGGCCAAACGGCTTGGAAAAAGCAGGATCATTGCGGAGACCGGTGCCGGCCAGCACGGGGTGGCTACTGCAACGGCCTGCGCACTGCTGGGACTGGAATGCATCGTTTATATGGGAGAAGTGGATATCCAGCGGCAGGCGCCGAATGTAGGACGGATGAAAATGCTGGGGGCAGAAGTTATTCCCGCCACTTCAGGTTCAAAAACCCTGAAGGATGCGGTAAATGAAGCCCTACGCGACTGGATCAACAATCCGGTGACTACCCATTATGTGATCGGAAGTGTGGTTGGCCCGCACCCTTTCCCGGATCTCGTGGCAAGGTTCCAGAGCATCATTTCACAGGAAATCAAAGAACAGCTTCTGGAGCAGGCCGGCCGGGAAAATCCGGACTATGTGATTGCCTGTGTCGGTGGCGGAAGCAATGCGGCAGGAACCTTTTACCATTTTGTGAATGAGGAAGACGTGAAAATCATTGCAGCTGAAGCCGGAGGTTTCGGTGTGGATTCCGGGAAGTCGGCCGCGACGACTTTCCTCGGAACGTTAGGCGTTTTACACGGCAGCAAAAGCCTGGTGATGCAGACTCCTGACGGACAGGTCATTGAACCCCACTCCATTTCCGCAGGGCTGGATTATCCCGGGATCGGACCCTTCCACGCCAACCTGTTCCGGGAGAAACGCGCTGAATTTTTCAGCATTACGGATGAGGAGGCATTGCAGTCGGCCTTTGAACTCACCAGACTGGAAGGCATCATCCCGGCCCTGGAAAGCGCCCATGCCCTGGCCGTTCTGGATAAAAAAGAATTTAAAGAAGATGATATTGTGGTCATTTGCTTAAGCGGCCGCGGCGATAAGGATATGGAAACGTATTTGAAAAAGCTGGATGAAGGAAGCGGGAAGACGGAAGATTAACCCACAATAAAAATAAATCAATTTAAATTTAAACTAATTTAATTTTATGAATGATAATAACATCCAGCACCCAGCCTACGGCTTCCAGCCTCAAAAAAAACTAAACATCTACTTCACCGCAGGAATCCCGCAACCGGAAGATACTGCCGATATTATAAGACTGATCCAGGATTCGGGAGCCGACATGATGGAAATCGGGATGCCGTACTCCGATCCGGTGGCAGACGGACCGGTCATCCAACAGGCCCACGAACGGGCCCTGCAGAACGGAATGACCATTGAAAAACTGTTTACTCAACTGAAATCCGTAAAAAATCAGATTACCGTTCCGGTGATTTTAATGGGGTACATCAATCCCGTCCTTAGTTTCGGCTTTGAGAATTTCTGCCGGGAATGCTCGGAAAGCGGAGTCTCAGGATTAATCATTCCTGACTTGCCGCCGATCGAATTTGAGAAGAAATACCGTGACGTTTTAAATAAGTATCAACTGAACTTCACTTTTCTGGTTACTCCGGAAACTTCGGATGAAAGAATTATGTACCTGGATTCCTTAAGCTCAGGATTTCTGTATGCCGTCAGTTCTTCATCCACCACAGGAAATGAACATGCGGTTCTGAAAAACGAAAGTTACCTCTCAAGACTGGCTGCCCTTCCGCTGAAAAATCCGGTGATGATCGGTTTCGGCATCAAATCCAGGGAAGATTTTGAAAATGTGACCGAAAAAGCAGATGGCGGAATTATCGGGACTGCGTTTGTAAACGTCCTTTTGCAGCATGAAGACTGGAAGAACAAAGCTGCTGATTTCATCCGTTCCATTAACGGTTAAAAATCACTAAATTTGTACAGTCAAAAAAGGATATGAATACCATTCAGAATAAAACCGTCGCATTTGAAGATTTAGGAACCCGGGATTACCAGTCGGCCTGGGATTACCAGGAATCGCTGATGAAGAACATCATTGATCTCAAAATCAAAAACCGTGATCTTCCTGCCGGGCAGCATCTGGCAACGCCCAACCATTTTTTACTGGTGGAGCATCCGCACGTTTATACGCTTGGGAAAAGCGGTCACGAAGAAAACATGCTGGCCGGAATCGATAAGCTGAAAGAAATCGATGCCACCTTTGTGAAAGTCAACCGTGGCGGTGATATTACCTACCATGGTTACGGGCAGGTTGTCGGTTATCCGATCCTTGACCTGGAAAATTTCTTTACCGACATCCACAAATACATGCGGAACCTTGAGGAAGTCATCATCCGCACCATCGCCGAATACGGCCTGAACGGCGAACGTTCCCCGGGTGAAACCGGTGTCTGGCTGGATGTGGGGAAACCGTATGCCCGGAAAATCTGTGCGATGGGGGTAAAAGCATCCCGCTGGGTAACCCTGCATGGTTTTGCCTTAAATGTAAACACCGACATGCGGTATTTTGAATACATCATTCCATGCGGGATCAAAGACAAACAGGTAACTTCGCTGAAAAGGGAACTTGAAAGGGAGCTGACGGCTGAGGAAATGGAAGAGCTCAAAGCGAAGATCCGTAAACATTTTGAAGAAGTTTTTGAAGCGGAACTGCAATTCAATAATTTGTAACGATAACAGCAAAACATCAGGTGATTTTTTAAACCGCTTTTGTTTCATCAATAACTTATCCCGTCATCTGTATGGCGGGATAATTTTTTTATTCGTTCCCTGATTTTTAGGGCAGGATTGAATTATTAATTTTATTTTTGCCGCTTAAATAAAAACTTAATGACACGGACTTTCAGATGCCTCTGGCTTCTCCTATTTTTATCCTTCGTCAATTCCTTTGCACAGGAACAATATATTTTTGAGATCGACAGCCTGATCAGTCTTAAAAGCCCAAGAAATTTCAACGGCGTTATCCTGATTGCCAAAAAAGGGAAAGTGCAATATTCAAGGGCTTATGGAATTAAGGACATCTACAATCCGGTTCCGCTGCAGATCAATGACCCGTTTGAAATCATGTCGAACACAAAGCAGATAACCGCTGTTCTGGTGCTGAAAGAAGCTGAAAAAGGAAAGATTGATTTGCAGGCCCCGATTGGAACATACCTGCACAACCTCAACCAGCCGTGGGCGAATTCGGTCACGGTCCATCAGCTCCTGAACCACACCCATGGAATTACGGATCTCAATAAGCCGCTGGAATTCAAACCGGGATCGGATTTCAAATACGGCAATCTTTCCAATATTCTTTTAGGGAAGATCATCGAAAAAGTATCGGGACAGTCCTATAAATCAGCGGCAGAAAATCTATTCCTGAAATTAGGGATGAATGACACTTTTTTCTATTTGAAAGACGGAAACAGAAAACCGGTAACCGGACATATGACTGACCATAATGTATTCAGTGCGGTTGAGGAATCTTTGATTACTGACGAAAATCTGCCTGCGGACGGGATCGTTACCACAGCAAAGGACCTTTCCACATGGAACAGTGCGCTTCACAAAGGAAACCTCCTGCCTCCTGAGATGTACCGGTTGATGGTGACTCCGTCAGCTATGTCCCGGCATGATGTTTTCGGGAAAGAGAAAACGGGCTATGGTTACAATATCAGAATCGCCAAGGATCACGGGATTTCCTATTTCGGGCATACGGGTCTCGGTGACGGCTTTGCCTCGCTCAACATCTATTTTCCTGAAAGCGACGTAAGCCTGATTGTCCTGGAAAACCAGATGAATGAAAACAGTGATTTGTATTATTATTTTGAAAAGGAAATTAAAAACATCATTTTAAGCAGCAATCTGGTAGAGGAATAATCCTTTTGCATCCGGTAAAAAAGCGGTGTTCCAGAAACTTTTCCATATTCCGGTTCTCCTGCTATCCCTCTAAGTAAAAGGAATGGACAGGGAATCCGGTTACACATCAGATGCCTCATTTATTTTTTAAATAAAAATATTTTTCCCATTCATTTTTTTATTACATTTAATATCACAAAACAGTGAACTAATTATACGGTTCATTACCTATTAACCAAACAAAATAAAACGATGAAACAACTTCTGTTATCCATGATGGCATTGGTGACCTTTGTGTCCTTCAATGCCTGTGCAGATTCAAACGCCGGCCAGGATCCTGCGCTGGCCAGGGAATTCAACGAAAATGTACAGAACTTCGGAAGCACCGTTCCGGTAACAATGGAAAAAGAAAACGGTAAATACCGGGTGAACTTTATCCTTACCGCCCAGAATTTTGAAATCCGGGACAGCGAAGAAAATGCAAGGTACATTTCCATGATCCGCGAGGCTGTGAAAAATGAGACGCCGGTCCATGTTTTCCTGAGAGCCCAGACAAATGAAATTGTAAAAGTTGATGCGCCGACGGAAGAGGATATCCGTTATTTTAAATCGCTGCTGACTAAGGAAACCCGTACGGAGACCCAGAAAGCCGTAAGTGTGATTCCAAACCAGGCTACGCTGACCAGTCTTTTCAACCAGATCAGGAACCAGTCCTGCGGAACATCCACCGCCTCTTCTCCGTGCATTACTTTCAGGTATGCGGTTGACGGCTGCTATGCCAGAGCCCACAAGATGAGACAGATTCTCCTCAACGCCGGATACGACTGCGAAAAACAGTTTGTTTACGGCAACCTGAAAGCTTCCACCGGCACCTGCTGTGTATCGTGGGGATATCATGTGGCCATATTGGTTAGTTATAAAAATGCTTCGGGAACAGTTGAAAAAAGAATCATCGATCCTTCCCTGTTTACCAGCGGCCCCGTAACGGATACGGCCTGGAGAACTGCCTGTGTGAATACGAGCTGCGGAACGGCATCTGCTTCATCATACACCAACACGGCAGGAAACGTCTATTACAGAAGCCCGTCGGGATCGTTATTGTATGATAACAATTATATGAATACCAACTGTGTACTGACCACCTTTGCTTCTCTTTCCGG
The DNA here is from genome assembly GCF_007991455.1 of Chryseobacterium hagamense. Classification (GTDB taxonomy): domain Bacteria; phylum Bacteroidota; class Bacteroidia; order Flavobacteriales; family Weeksellaceae; genus Chryseobacterium; species Chryseobacterium hagamense. The sequence goes on from NZ_BJYJ01000032.1 coordinate 10,184, forward strand.
ATGCTCCCCAAGCCCGGCACCAAGTGTTTCAAGCTGTGGATTTTAATTAAAAATAATATGAAGCTCCTGTATTTTGCAGGAACTTTTGATTTAACGTGAATCCTGCCATATCAGCATATTCAGATAATTGTTTAATTCAGAAGTAAAATTAAGGCTGATTCGGTCAGGACTTTAAATAGAATTCCTTTTGGCAGAACGAAAGGAAGATTTACGCATCTGACAGGATGTTATCCTATCCTGTAACCAAGCGGTCCCTGCGGAACTTTAAATACTATAAATCAGATCTTGGTTTAAAGATAAAATGATAGCTGTTTTATTTGGGATTAAATAAAAATTTCTTCTGATGGAATGACAAAATGTTTAGTTTGATGATTAACACCATTGATCCTCTTTTTGGCAGGAGAGACTTCCGGCACCCAACTTCCAACTTCCAACTTCGAGTCTGTTAACTCCGGTTCTTCTTCGAGTTCACGTTAATTTAATAATACTTCCGGTATCCGGCTTTCCCCTCTCCGTTCTTCCCTCCTTCAGCCGTTTATATTATATTTATTTGAAAGAATATTAAACTTTATAGATACAGGAAATAATTCATTTAGATAAACTTAACCCAATTATATTGTACACAATTTAATTTGGCAATATCTTTGCAGTATAGAATTCAACAAAAAAAATTTAACAACATGTCATTAATAGAAGATTTAAACTGGAGACACGCGGTGAAAGCTTATGATCCGGCTAAAAAAGTATCGGAAGAAGATTTAAATAAAATCCTGGAGTCGGCAAGGCTTGCCCCAACTTCATCCGGACTGCAGCCTTTCCGTGTGATCGTAGTGGAAAATCAGGAATTAAAGGAAAAAATGGTTCAGGGCGCCTTGAACCCTGAAGTGATGCGGGATTCTTCCCACGTATTGGTTTTTGCCGCCTGGGACAGCTATTCCGATGAGAAAATCGATAAGGTGTATGATCACCATACGGATGTGAGAGATCTGCCGAGAGGACGTTTTTCCAGCTACACCGATAAAATCAAGGAGATGTACGGAGCCCAGACGCCGGAAGAACATTTTGCCCACACGGCCAGACAGACCTATATTGCACTTGGACTGGCGATGGCACAGGCAGCCGAACTCAGAGTAGACACGACCCCGGCAGAAGGTTTCAGCAATGAAGTAGTGGATGAGATCTTAGGATTAGGAAAGCTGGGATTAAAAAGTGTAAGTCTTCTTTATATCGGATACCGTGACGAAAACAACGACTGGCTTTCCCACATGAAGAAAGTAAGAATTCCTATGGAGGAATTTATCATTAAAATGTAAAAAAAATTCAACTTTCAGTTTCAGAAATTATGGAAAATCCCGAATGCCTAAAACTCGATAATCAGCTCTGCTTTCCGTTGTACGTGATTGCCAAAGAGATGACAGGGCTTTACCGTCCGTTTCTGGATGAGCTGGATATTACCTACCCGCAATACCTGGTCATGATGATCCTTTGGGAGCATGACGGCCTTCCGGTAAGCAGTATCGGCGAAAAGCTCTATCTGGACAGCGGTACCCTGACGCCCCTGCTGAAAAGACTTGAGGCAAAAGGATTTATCTCGCGGAAACGGAAAAAAGAGGACGAACGGGTGGTTGAAGTATTCATCACGGAATCCGGGAAAGCTTTGCAGCTGAAAGCCTGCGAAATCCCCGGAAAGCTGCTGAAGAAAATCGATGCTGCTCCCGAAGACTGGATCGCCCTTAAAGAAAGTGTTCAGAAAATATTAAACAAAATAGAAAAATAAATGAAAACCTTGTACACTACAAAAGTTACGGCAACCGGAGGAAGAAACGGCCATGTAAAAAGCGAAAACGGAATTCTTGATCTAGAAGTAAAAATGCCTAAAGCACTAGGAGGAGCCAATGATGATTTCACTAATCCTGAAATGCTCTTCGCTGCAGGATACTCCGCCTGTTTTGACAGTGCGCTAAACAGAGTTATTTCCCTTTCAAAAACAGAAACCGGAGAGACTACCGTAACCGCAGAGGTAAGCATCGGCCAACTGGATAACGGCGGCTTCGGACTGGCAGTTCAACTGGACGTCAACATTCCCGGCGTTTCCCGGGAAGAGGCCCAGTCTCTGACGGAAAAAGCCCATGAAATCTGTCCGTACTCCAATGCCACGCGAAACAATATCGAAGTGAAACTTTCGGTAACGAATAATTAAGATCATATCTTTTGAATTATAGGAAATCTGCTTTTCAGGAAGCAGATTTTTTGTATTTAATATCTATTCCTTATTATACTTTCAGATATTATCCGATAGCTAGTATAAGAAGCGCTTTAATCAATTAATCATTTTCTTCATTTTCGTGAATAAATAAATCATGTAATTTTTCCTGCAACAATTTTTTATCAGGAAGCTGTGTCTTATATTCTGAAACCATTGTAGGAGAAAGACTTCTACTTAAGGCATATTCTACAACCTCGTTATCTTTGTCTTTACATAGTAAGATTCCAATGCTTGGGTTTTCATTTGTTTTCTTTACATCTCTATCCAATGCTTCAAGATAAAAATTGAGCTTGCCTAAATGTTCAGGTTTGAATTTATCAGCTTTGAGTTCAAAAGCGACCAAACATTATAACCCACGATGATAAAAAAGTAAATCAATGTAAAAATCTGACGAACCCACTTGAACATTGTATTCTTCTCCTACAAACAAAAAATCTTTTCCTAACTCCAGAATAAAATCTTTCATTTGTTTGATTAAGCCTTTCTGCAGATCATTTTCAGAATGCAAATCCGGCAAGTTTAAAAAATCAAAAATATAGGTATCTTTAAAGGTATTTATAATTTTTGAATCCATTTCTTTTAATACAGGAGAGGTTTTAACTGAATTCTTGACCATCGACCTTTCAAATAAGCTTGCGGAAATCTGACGTTCCAATTCTCTTTTAGTACAATGCTCCTGTTTAGTTATTTGTAAATAAAACTCACGTTCTTCTTGTGTTTTACATCGGGAAAAAATAACCATATTATGACTCCAGCTAATTTCTCTCACCAGTGGTGAGAGTTTTGGAAAATCTTTATATGTTTCATAAAATTGCTTCATTCTCCATAAATTCTTATCTGATAAACCCTTTATTTCAGGCTCTGTTGTGATGATAAATTCCGATAATTCTTTCACTATAGACTGTCCCATTCACTTATTTCTATTTTTTGGCTAATGTAACCTCCAACATTCCAATAAAGACTGATCAGTTCTGAATTTACAGCTTAATGGCATTATTGCGGGAATTTTTAATAATTTGAATAATATCGGAAAACTGGATTTTCATAGAATATAGAATAAAGTAACGATAACAAATTTACTGGAATATTTTATATGAAGATAAAATCTGTAGAAATCTCTTAATTGAATTTATACACATTCAAAGATCAAAACATGTTGTATGTTTGTTTTTTTATTACAAACTCAATTAAAAATTTAATAACATACTTGCCATTAAAATTATTAGTATGTTTACCACTCGAAATTTCAATATTATAAAACACTATTTGTGAAACCAATCCTTTTTCTTATCATTTCTATAATAAGCTTATCCAAGATTCACGCCCAGCACACCTATACTTTTTTCGGTTCTTTCAATCGGGATAAAGATACGGAAGGACTCTATGTTTATGAACTGGATACCCTTAGCGGGAAATTATCGAAAGTTACTTCATTTACAGGAATGCTCAATCCTTCTTTTCTTACGGTTTCGCCCAATGGAAAATATGTTTTCGCCTGCACGGAAAGCAAAACGAAAAACGGCGGAAGTGTCAGCAGCTTTGCATTTGATCCCGAAAAAAAGTCGCTCACGCTGATAAGCAAGCAGAAAAGCGGCGGCGAAAACCCTGTTTATCTTACCGTCCACCCAAACGGAAAATGGCTGGTGAACGGAAATTATACGGAAGGAAGCGTTTCGGTGTATCCCGTTTCTGAGAACGGGCAAATCCAGCCGTATGTCCAGAATTTTCAGTTTGCCGAAGGGAGTGAAGACCCAAACAGGCAGGAACGGGCACATATCCATTCCACCGTTTTTTCTCCGGATTTCAACTATATTTTCTTACCGGATCTGGGAGCGGATAAGATCAGAACGTACAGGTTTGAAACCGAGAAAGACCAGCCGCTACAACCTGCAGCGATTCCTTTCACGGCAACGGTTCCGGGAAGCGGGCCGAGACATCTCACCTTTCATCCCAACGGGAAATTTGCCTACTGCATCGAAGAAATGGGCGGAGCCGTAAGTGTTTATTCGTACGATAACGGAAAGCTGAACAGCCTGCAGCGCATCCATACCCATTCTGAAAAATACAAAGAAAATTTTGAAGGTTCGGACGTACACGTTTCACCCGACGGCAGATTCCTGTATGCCTCCAACCGGGGGAACGAAAATAATATTGCTATTTTCTCAATCCGGGATGACGGAACTTTAAAAACCGTCGGCTACCGGTCTACCAAAGGACAACACCCGCGGGTGTTCAATCTGGATCCGGATGGCAAATTTTTAATTGCCACCAATGCCGGAACCGGTACTGTTGTTGTGTTCAGGAGAAATCCGGAAACAGGATTGCTGAAGAAAGCAGGCAGGAAGATTAAAATCAAAAGTGTTTCGTGTGTGGAGATTAGGAGATATTAATCATATCTTTATCAGCTATAAACTTTTAGTATGGAAATGTACTATATTGAATAGTGTTCCGGATAAAACAGGTTCCGTTATAGCTGCTCACGCGTCACTGCCCGTTGTAAAAAATATGAAACTTTAATGCAAATAATCCATCAAAATAAATAATTATCCTCATGACCAAAACCTGTCTTCTGGATCTCTTACGAAAATCAACGAAGGAGTGTTACGAATTTGCAAAAAATTATGTTGCTGATGATCTTCCCGAACGTTTCATTTATTGCGTTTCACTCAACGTTTCCTGTGACGATCCTAATCTTAAAGGATTTGATATTTACCCTGAGGATAATGACCGCAGACTAGAAATGGTAAAGGATACCGATGTTGCAGAGCTTTTGTACAGGAAAGGCAAAATACCGGTTTGGATCAACATTTCCGTGGAATGTGTTCACAGGAACAAAACCGTTATCCAGCTTTTGTGTGCAAGACGTTATTCCGATAAAAGTGAAGACTATTATTACAACCATTATGATATCGTATCTCCATTTGGTATCAAAAGCCCTGCCCTTCCTATCGACCATAAAGAGGGAGAAAAAATCAGATTAAAAAACAGGTATAAAAAGTCTTTCTTAAATAGGCTTAAAGCAGCATTCAATTATTGACCAATTAGATAATAAGAAATTAGAAGAATATTAAAACAACGTAAATTTGATCGTATTTAATTCGTTTTAAGAAGACCAAATAAATAAAAATGATGAGAATTTAATAAAGTTTTCAGCCTTATAAAAAAAAACATTTTAACATTCAGGATTCTTAAAATACCATGACTGAAGATACTTCCGGCATCCGGCACCCTTCTTCCGGCCTTTTAATCCGGTTTCAACTTCAAATTCATATTAATTTATCACAACATCACTTTTTTAAAAGCCTCTACCTGCTGATACCGGTCCTTGGATTCCCTTTCCTTTTTATTAATAATCAGGATACCGGAAAGATGGTCGATCTCATGCTGAAAAATCACGGCGGTGAATCCTTCGACGATCTCCGAATATTTCTGCCCTTTCAGATCAACATATTCCAGCTGAATGACCGTACTGCGGTAAAACCGGTCCCGGAAATCGGGAATTGAAAGGTCACCTTCAGGTCCGAGGTTCTGAATTTCGGATTTCCAGGTAATCAGGGGATTGATGAAATATTCCAGCGGTTCTCCCGGCTTGTCGAAACGCTGCACCCAGATCACTTTTCTATTGATCCCGACCTGCGGTGCCGCAATGCCCACGCCGCCATCCGTAGATAGTAAAGACTCCTTCATCCTTCTCACCAGAACCGCCGTATTTTTATCCAGCGGATTGATTTCCGAAGAAAGACTCAGCAAGGTTTTGTGTTGATGCTCATCGGTGGTCTGGTAAATCGGCAAAGCCGTCCGGATATCGCCCTGATTGATCAGGGAAACCTCATCAGCCGTAAGCTTCTGGGCATTGATGAAACCGATAAACAAGATGAATAGAAAATAAAGTTTTTTCATGCTGAGCAATTGTTGAACAAAGATAAATGATGTTTTTAATATTTTAACCAACTAACTCCATCGGGTTTTACGGATGATAGCGTGTCTTCGGCTCCGCTCAGCCACCGGATGGCCGTTTATTTACATGACAGGATGTAAACTAATAAGATGTACGAAACAAATCTGAGAAATTCGGCACCCCGTTTGTCATTCCGCAGGAATCTCAACAGCTTATAAAGTCTGCATCTGAGTCAAAGCATAGGTTACGGTTCAAAACAGCCTCTTTTACTCAAAATTCACTTGTTCCTTTTACCTCTTCCGTGTCTCTTTGTACTTTTTCCCTGGCTCTTTTTACTTTTTCCCTGGCTCTTCTCGTCTAATACGTTTTCGTCATATCTGCAGGAATCACCAGGTTAAAATCCGTCGGGATGTATTCTTTTTCCGGTACTTTCAGTTCGGGATCGTCAGATTCAAAGACAGAGATCACGGCCATTTTCAGGTTCGGGTTTTTCTGTCTGAGATACCAGTAGATCCCGCCGAATTCCTTGCTGTGGTAATTTCCGTTGTAATGGATAAACGTCTTTCCGGGCTGAAGGTTTTTCAGGATCGATTCTGCCATGGTGGCATCCTTGATCGCCTGGGCCGAAATAAAATTCATTACTTTCATTTCTTCCGTATGGTCGCCCATCATTTTTTTCATTTCGGGGTAACCGGGCGTTTCAAGAGTGACTTTAATCGGCAGTCGGGCCATATAGGTTTTGTCCTTTGCCGGCAGTTTATTCAGGGATTCCAGTCCTTCTTTTGAAACCTGGGAAGCATATCTTCTCGGGACATTGGTTGCGATAAACGGTAATTTTTTATCCTTTGCGAAATCAACCAGCGGCTGGTAATCGGTGGCAAAATTGTTCCACAACCTCGCCGAATCTTTCAGGGTTTTGGCATCGAATATTCCGTTCAGGTATTTGTTTAACTGAGGCTGATTGTCCCGTTCAAACATTTCCGCGCCCAAGATCAACTGCCCGTTTTTCTCCTGATCCAAAGCTTCGGTCACTTTCAGCTGCAGCCAATGGTTGATGGAACTATTGTGGTTTTCGCCGAAGAATACGATGTCATAACCGGCCAGTTCATGAACCACTTTTTCCGTTGGCATTTCATTTCCTTTTTTATCATAAAACTGATAGGATTTAAAATCCTGTGCATGAAGCGAACAGAAAGCAACCAACAATATAGAAATAAGAATATTTTTCATACTGAATAATTTTTTAATGCAAATGACACCAATAGGAACCACAAAGATCACGATATAATTTTAAAGATAAGCCTTCTGAATTTTTAAAACCTGTTTAAATTTAACTTAATAATATATTTACATTTATCAGGCAAATAAATCTGCGTAATCTGCCAAATCTGCGGGAGTATAAAAACAATGCCCATGTACAACGGGCTTAAACTTAATTTCAGATCAGCATCATCCGTGTCATTTGTGAAACTTTTCGCGACATCCGTGTTTTAACCGAAGAAAAAGCCGCCCTGCAAAAACAGAACGGCCTTAAAAAAATAATCTAACTATTTATTTTTCCAGCCCTGCCACTAGGTCTTTCCATTCCTGCAGCTCAGGGATGCCCGGTTTTCTTTTTCCGAAGAACTGAACGATAAAGTCCCCTTCTTTATTGAATACTTCAATCGCCGTTACTTCGCCGTCTTCCGTCGGTTTTTTCACAATCCAGGCTTCTGCTATTTTTGTTACGTCAAGGTGTAAGTTGAAGTCCGGGTCCATCACGTTGAACCACTGCTGGTGCCATAAGGTTTTCTTCACGTTTCCGGTGTGGATCTGGATAATCCCTCTGTTTCCTACGAAGATCATGATCGGAAGTTCTTTTTCCGAAGCGTCTTCCAGCACGTTGACCACTTTGGAACTTTCGATTTTTTGGGTAAAGCCTTCCGGAGCCAGTCTCAGGGCCTGGGTTCTGCTCACGCCGAATTTCCGGGTCATCATAAAGAAATCGTGGGTATCTTTCAACGCTTTCCATGCATTTCGGAAACCTTCCACATCGATTTCAGTGTCCGGTTTTTCTTCCGCTTTCGGAGCCACCGCTTCAGATTCAAAAGAGGTATCCTGCTCATCAGACCTGAATTTTTCAACCAATGCATCAAAGGCTGCTTCATTGCTGTCTTTGGTCAGGTAAATTTTATGAAGGGCCAGTCCGTCCTTTCCGAAGAACTGCAGACTCTTCCGGTCTCCTTCCGCTACGGCAAAAGCAAATTTCCAGTGGTTCAGGAAAATCCTCAGGTCGATATCTTCCCCTACGAAAAGCTGGGCGTGCGGACTGCTGAAATCACCGTTCCGGTAAATTCCTTTTCTTTCGTGGACGCACTCGTCGTTACGGGTAAGCGCCATTACTTTTCCCAACTGTTCAACTTCCGTAAGAATATCCTTAAATTCCGGTTTCAGTACCGTTACCCCTTCCCCGACGCCGGTTGCCAGCAATTCAGCTTCGCTTACGCCCAGTTCTTCTGCTGCATTCCTTATTCTCACGTGCGGATTTTCAGCTTTAAGAGCTTCCCATTTTTCTTTCAGATCATGTACTAATGTGCTCATTATTTTATTTTTTTATGGTTAAAATCGTGTAATTTCTTGTTATGGTTTCGTCTCCTGTTTTGCTTTTTATTTCTTCTTCCCTTTCGGAAACCGTCATTCTTTTGAAACAGCTTTTTGAAACCGTTTCCTCCATTTCATCGGTACTGTAAAGGGTAAAACCGAATTGGGTAAACGGCAGCTTCTCCATGAAATCCCTCTGTCCGAACGTCAGAACGAAAGTTCCCGTTTTTTTCAGGACCCTGTAGATTTCATTTAAATAGTCGACCGGCTGCTTCCAGAAATAGACGGTGTTGACAGTAAGTATTTTATCAAACGTTTTATCTTCAAAAGGAAGTTTTTCGCCTTCGTACAATAGGAAATCCGCCTGATCTTTAAAATCATCATTCAGTTTCAGGGCTTCCTGATGCATGGTTCCGGAGATATCGATTCCCGTGTACCGGATATTTTGGGCCCTGTTCAGAATGCTTTTCACATGGGCTGCGTTTCCGTGGCCGATTTCGAGGATGTGCTCGCTGTCTTCGATCAGAAGCGCCTGAATACTTTCCAGCGTCATTCCGATGTTGGTGGCATTCATCATCTCACCGGTCCCGATGCCTTTTTCGCCTTCGGGATTCGCCAGGTTTCTTGCTAATATTTTTAGTTTTTCCTGGTCCATTATCCAAAAATGATCATAGGGTTGCGGGTTACCGGATGTTCGCAGATCGTGCACGGAAAGTTGTAGGCACTGCTGATGTTTTCAGCGGTAAAAACTTCTTCCGGGGTTCCGTAGGCGACGGTCTTTCCCGATTTCATTAATAATATTTTATCGGCATACTGCGCCGCGAGATTCAGATCATGAAGCACGACTACCGCAGAATTGGCCTTCCGGGTAAATTTCCTGATGCTTTCCAGCGTCTTATACTGATGCTTGACATCCAGGTTATTCAGGGGTTCGTCCAGGAAAAGCAGCTTATGCGCAATGCCGTTCTGCAGCTGGGCCATCACCCTCGAAAGGTGCACCCGTTGCTTTTCCCCGCCCGACAAGGTATTGTATTCGCGGTCCTTCAGATGATAAACATCGGTTTCGTACATCATGTTGTTCATGGCTTCAAGGTCTTCCTGCCGGGGCTGCGCATCAAAATACGGATACCGCCCCATCATCACCACATCTTTCACTTCCAGCGGGATGTCGCTGCTGTTGTGCTGGGAAAATTTGGCCTTGTGCCTGGACAGTTCCTGCACCGGCCAGTTGTTGATGTTTTTATCTTTAAATACAACCGGCTGACTGCATTTCACTTCATTGGCCAGCATACTCAGCAGGCTGGATTTCCCGGCGCCATTCGGACCGACAATCGCCAGGAATTCACCGTATTCCAGATGAACATCCACCGCATCCAGGATGTGGAATTCTTTATATTTATAACTGATCTGATGCGCTCTGATCATGACAGTGATTTTTTAAATTTAACCAAAATAGCAATAAAGATCGGCCCTCCCATCAAAGCGGTGAGAATCCCGATCGGCAGCTCCGAAGGTTCTACAATACTTCTGCTGAACGTATCGGCAGTGAGTAACAGAATACTTCCGAAAATTGCCGACAACGGCAGGATAAAGGCATAATCGGATTTGAACAGCAGCCGTAAAACATAAGGCACGATAAGTCCTACAAACCCGATCGTTCCGGAAAATGCCACACAGCTTCCGATCATCAGTGCCGTAATCAGGATAATCTGTTTCTTCAGCCGTTCTACATTGATCCCCAGATGCTGGGCATCTCTTTCACCCAGCATCATGGCATTGAGTGCTTTGCCTTTCGGCAGCAGGATGAGATAGGATAAGATTAAAACAACAGCTAAAATAATATTCTTTGTCCAGGTGGCCGCCGCGAGACTTCCTAGGTTCCAGAACGTTAAATCCCTCAGCTGGTCGTCCTTTGAAAGATAAATCAGGAAACCGGTAACGGAGAAGCCGATGGCCGTAACCGCAACTCCGCTCAGCAGCATCATGACCACATTGGTCTTTCCTCCGCTGGTTGAAATCCGGTAGACCAGCAGCATCGATAAAAAGGAACCGATGAAAGCAGCAATGCCTACCAGTGAAAACTGTACCGCTTCAGGAAGATACGGCTTGAAATGCCCTCCTAAAACGATAGTAATGGCGGCAAGCAGCGTTGCTCCTGAAGTCAGCCCTATTAAATCTCCTGTGGCCAGAGGATTTTTAAACAATCCCTGCAGGCTTGTCCCTGAAACGGCCAGCATGCTTCCGATCAGGATCGCCATTACAATCCTGGCCGCTCTAACGTCCCATACGACATACCGGTCGCTTAAAGGCAAACCCGGATCACCTTTGATCATTTTACCTAATACTTCAAAAGCAGATTTCCCTCCGAAATCATAAACCCCGGTATTAAGAGACCATACGGCTATAAGAGCAAGCAGTAGGGCACTTATGGTGACGTAAACGTATAATTTACTTGGTGTTCTCAACTAAAAGTTTGTTTAATCCTGCAGCAGCTTCTCCCAATCTAGGCCCGAAACCTGAAACCAGGCCTCCGTCCATCGCGATGATCTTCTTGTTTTTTCCGGCATTGGTCTGGGAAACGCCCGGCATCTTTAAAGCGCCTTCGTTTCCACCGGCTCCCTGCAATCCGCTGGTGAAGAAGAACAGGACGTCAGGATTAGCTTTTACCACTGCTTCCGGAGTCAAAGGCCTGAAATCTTCAAAATCGTTAACGGCATTTTCTCCGCCGGCTATTTCAATCAATGAAGCCATCGGCGTATTTTTTCCGGAAACCATCAGCATGTTTCCTCTGGCGTAGATAAACAGGACTTTTGGTTTTTTGGCCAACGGCTGAATCTGCTTCAGATCGGCATCTATTTTATCGTTCAGCCGCTGGTAATCATTGCTTCCGACGGTTTTGGCTACATCGGCGATTAATTTTTTGGTTCCGTCTACGGTAAATTCCTGTTTGAAAACCTCGGTCTTAATTCCGGACGATTTGATTTTCCCCATCAATGCCGGATTGATGTCTTTGTCTGAAGCTAAAATCAACGTCGGGGAAACGGCCATAATCGGCTCAATGGTCATCGACCGTACATGGCCCAGATCTTTGGCTGTCGCTTTCAGGGATTCCGGATAGGTACTGGTGACATCAGTTCCTACGATTTCTTTTTCGTGGCCCAAAGCGGCTACGATTTCCGTGATCCCGCCATTCAGGGTAACGATCTTATTATTTGATTTCGGGCTTTCAGCGCCTACTTCCGTTCGGTTTTCCGCTTTCCCGCTTTCCTGCTTTTTACAGGAGTATACGGCAACGAGCACGGAAGCGGCAAGAATGAATTTTTTCATAATCTATTTATTATTTGATTGTATTATAAGGGTTTATATTCGAACTGGGGAAAACCTCTTTCTCCGGAAGTATTGGTAATTCTGGTGAATCTTAATTTAAAATAATAGCCTTCCGCATCTTTGATAATATAGAAACGGTCGCCGTATACTTCCAGTCCGTTTGCCCCCACCGGATTTCTCCAGTTGGATCCGATGATCCGCTGATCGTTATAAATGAATTTAGAAGGATCGATATCGGATGTCTTAAAATTGTTATAGGCTTCCACTCCTGATGCCGGTGCCGGAACGGTGACTTCATAAGCCCCGGCCCCACCTACATTGTTGGTCGTCACAAAATCCGCATAAACGTAGCTTCCCGCCCCGGTAATGGTATTGGTGAATACCGTGAAGCAAAGGTCCCATTTCTTCTTTTCAGGCTGAATGAGGACTTCTTTTTTATTTTTTAAACTGACAAAACTGTAATTGTAAGCCGTGTTTTTATTGATAACCAATTCTTCATGGGAAGAAGAGGCCAGCGGTGCATATTTTATTTTGTAGCCCCCGGCTGAGGTTCTGCTGATCTGCACTTTCATCCAGCCCCTGCTGTCTCCTCCTGTGGCCACAGAACCTACAGGAACAGAGCCGGAGAAAATTTCTTTACCCATATTGACAAGATAAACAGCGTTTTCGGAATCATTTGATTTGATTTCATCGATGGCCGTATATCCTGAAGGGAAGTTCCCTTTTACATCATCAATATAAATTACATTGGAAGGATTGAAATTGGCCACCTGAACCTGTGTTTGTAAGGAGGCAGCACTTGCTTCGGTAACGGCATCAATATCCGTAACATTGGGAATTTTGCCCGCAGCCATCATGATGGATGAATTTAAGACTACTTTAAAATCGTTTCCCGAATAAAAAGCAAGGTCCCAATCCGTTCTCTTGGTAAGGCTTTGAACAGGTGCTTTTGTAGCAGGATCAATTTCACTAAGATCAATCCAGACCTGGTTGGGTTGTGTAGCTCCACCTACGAGGGGGTCTGCAATGGATCCTTCACCTCGGGAAACCGTTACCGGATCTTCATTATCATTAATACACGATTGGGAAACAAAGGATGCACCTACGAGTAAGCAAAACAGTATTTTTTTCATTTTCAGGGATTTAAAAATTATAATTTAAACGGGCAAAATAGCTTCTGCCATAGAACAGGTTCTGTTGATCTGCCGCTGCATTATGGCTGCTTCCGGACTGGACGGTGTTTCTCACGCTGGTCACGTCGAAAATATTTTTTATTCCCGCGCTGATTTCAAAATGATTTTTAAAGAAGGGCTGGCTTACCGTAAAATTCAGCATACTGAAATCCCCGATCTCACCCAGAATGTACTGTCCCGGATCTTTGGGATTATCTTTGTCTGCTAGATGCGTGTATCTCCGCTGGTTCCCGGTGTATTTATAATAAAGGGCAAACAGCGTCCCGGAAGAAGGTAGGGTGTAGTTGGCCGCCAGGTTGGCTTCCGCGTAATAATTATAATTGTCCGGTGAAATAAGGTTTCCCGTGTTCAATATCTGGGAAATTCCCATCACCGAAACACCGGCATTTAATGACAGAGCCCCTTTTCTGAGATTCACTCCGCCTCCGAACAGGATCGATTTGTAATTGTCCACGTTCAGGTAAGTCATCTGTAAAGGAATGTTGTTGACGATTACATCTTCGATCCTGTTCTGGACATTTAGGTACATTCCCGAAAGACTGAAACTGAATTTCCACCTGTTGGCATTCGTCAAGGCATAATCCCAGAATGCAGCGGCGGAATATCCGGTTTCCGGCTTCAGGTTTTCATTTCCCCTGATGTCGTGGTTGTTGTCTACAACATAAGTATACAGTTCGTCATACGTGGGGAACCGGTTCGCAGATCCGAAGACCGTACGGATATCCGAATTCTCAGAAGTTTTAAACCTTAAAGTTCCGGAATAATTGTATTGGGAATTAAATTTATCGCTTAAAGCCAATCTTACCCCGGGGCGGAATGAAAGCCAGCTGTTGATGTTCCATTCTGCCGACAGGAAGTTGGCGTAATTGAAGACCGAGCGTTCGATGCTTCTGCCGTTGTTGTTGCTTTCAAAAGTGGTGGCATCGGCAAAACCTTTGGTCCTGTCCAGTTCATACCCGATCTGGAAATTAATTTTGTCGCTGTCCAGGAAATTGCTGAACATCCCTCTTGAGTACAATACATCGGATTTATAGAATGTAATTTCAGCATCTCTCAAAATTTCTTTCCGGTTGGGAACATCATAGGTGTACTGCTGTGATTTCCTTTCCTGGCTCTGGTAGGAGAAGTCTCCCAGATAGTTGATCCTTCCCAGCTTGCTCTGGATATTGAACTGGTGGATCCACCGGTGGGTATGGTAATCTTTGTCATTGGCTGTATATGTCCTGTTACCTCCGCCAATATATTCATCGGTTATGACCGGATTATAGTAGTTTATTTTTTCCGTAAGAAAATTCAGCTTGTAGAAAAAGCTCGTGTTGTTTTTGCTGTAACGGATGGTGCCGTTTGCTGTCAGCTGGTCTTTAGGCTGCCAGTCATAGCCCCGCAGGCCATCTTTGCTTTCGCTGAAATATTTATATCCGTTGAGCGATCCTCTGTATCCCTGGAAATCATTATGATTGATGTCGGCAGAAACCGACCAGCGGTCATTGATCCGGTAGCCGAGATTCAATGACTGGATGTGCCGGCCGTTTCCTTTTTTAAACCAGTCATAGTCTTTACCTACAGTCTCTTCCTGTAAAGATGCCAGGGCTGTAAATTTTGTGCCGTAATTTTTTTTGGTAATGATGTTGATGACCCCGGCAACGGCATTGTTTCCGTATTCAACCCCCATGGAGCCTTTAACGACTTCTATTCTCTCAACGTTGTTCACATTAATTTTGGTAAGGTCTACGATGTTTCCCATTCCTTCGTCACTTACTACCGGAATATTATCGATAAGGATTTTGGTGTATTTGCCGCTTAATCCCATAATGCTGGCATTGGAATTCCCCGAGCTTTTGCCGGGTTCAATTAAAATATTGAGATTCTGATTAAGTACTTCCGCAACATTGGTCACCGCCATATTCTTAATCTGCCGTGCATCAATCACCTCTACTTTATAAATCGACCTGTTGATCGACTGCTGCATATATTGTCCGGTGATCACCACCTCATCAATCTTTGTCTGGTTGAGAGAATCTTTTTCTTGTGCATGTGCATAAAGGAGAGCGGATAAAGACAGGACGGAAAGCAGTTTCTTCTTCATGGGGATTAAAAAATTTCGACAAATATAAAACTTTATTTAGAATAGTTAAAAATAATTATATATTTTTGTGGAATAATTCTAAATAAAAATAACAGTATGAAATCAGGATTACTTTTTGGAGGTTTAATGTTTGCAGCAGTTTCGATTAATGCTCAGGTAGCAACCATTAATGAGAATTTCAATGCCTTTACGGCAGGAAATACCACCTTTCCACAAGGCGGATGGGCAGCCGTTGTGGCTTCTGCCTCTGCCACTCCTCCGCCGGTTTCCCCGAGAATGATCGTAGCGGTGGATGCCGGTGATGCGAATAACAAAATGGTGCAGTCGTATGCCGGAAATAACGGCGGTGCCTCTTCTTATCTGATTACTCCGCAGATCGTAGCCCCTGCAGGAGACAAATCCCTGTCTTTTCAGACGGTATTGGTAGCCCCTTCTCCCGGTTCCGGGACCATCCAGATCGGTATGGCTTCGAGCCAGACGGATATGAGTACCTTTGTTGCTGTAGGAAACCCGGTTACCCTGTCGACGATAGGCTCCGTACAGACTATCAGCGTGAATATTCCGGCTTCTGCCCAACAGTATATCGTATTCAGGTTTACGCCTTCCACAAGCCATGTGGCGGTACAGATTGATAATGTGGTGTATAATACAGCAACCAGCCTTGCCGTTTCAGACCTGGCAAAATCGCAGGAAGAGGTTCGGTTTGCCGTAAATGCCGATCATACCGCACTGGAATTTATCACCAAAAAAGATCCTAAGAATATCCAGATCTATTCAGCAGGAGGCCGAAAGGTGGCCGATGGAAAGTTATCGGGAAGATCTTTCGGCATCAATACCCTTCAGACCGGAGTATATTATCTTCTCATCGAAACCGCGGAAGGAACAATAGTAAAATCAAAATTCATTAAGAAATAGGCTGATCAGATGTTTTTTGATCATTAGCTGACTTATAATTTCATAGATCAGTTTTTTTGAGCTTATACAAACTTCAATTTCATCGTTAAAATTTAATAATCTATAAAACAGATATTTAAGAGGCAGCTTGCATATAATTGCCGTTTTATTTGATATTAAAGAAAAAGCTGATCATGAAACAGGTTAACCGTGAACGGTAAATGGTCAATGGTGAATTTAAAACTGACTATTCATAATGTATGTATTGACTATTCACCATTCACTTTAAAATAATACTTTCTATTTTTTCTAATAAAAGGCTGCCCACTCCGGTGAACAGCCTTTTAGTTTTTTATCAAATGTCCGGAAACCGGTTTTTTCCGTCGCACCAGATTCCTTTACCAGAATTACAGTGTTTTAAATCCTTTGTGCACCATCGTTGAACTTTCCAGCATTTTGGAAACGTTTCTTCTGAAATCCAGCAGGTGATCCTGCCCGTTGTGGCGGTTCAGGTGTTCCTCACTTTCCCATAATTCGACCATGAAAAAAGTCCCTTTGTTGTCTTTATCCTCGATGAGGTCGTACTGGAGACATCCTTCCTCTTTTCTGGTTTCGCGTACCAGCGTCTGAAAAAGTTCCACCGCTTCCATCAGGTAATTTTCATTAAATTTAAAAAGCGCAACTACATGTATATTCATTGTTAATTTTTTAGCGGTGTAAATGTAGAATATTTTAAAGCCCCAAAATATATTTCAGGGATTTATTTTTCAACATTCAACAGCATCAGCCGCTAAAAAACTGATTTATAAATGGTAATGCAGCTCATCACGACTACCAGAGTCCCAATGACCGCAAACATGCTCTTCACCGGAAGTTTTGCCGTAAGCATGGCTGAGAAAGGAGCCGTGACTATCCCTCCGATCAGCAGTCCCAGAATAATATTCCAGTGCTGGATGCCTAGTGTAAAAACAAAAGTAATGGCAGCTGTTAACGTCAGGATAAATTTGGCCACCGTAGAGCTTCCCACGGCAAATCTCGGGGTAAAGGAATTCTTGATCAGTGTGCCCGTAACCAGAGGACCCCAGCCGCCGCCGGCAAAGGAATCGATAAACCCTCCGATGAGCCCGAGCTTGGTAAGGTTGGTTTTCCTTTTAAGTTTTTTATCCTGCTTTTCCTTAAACGCATTCGATAAAATCCGGATTCCGAGATACAGCGTGTAAAAGGAAATGACGCTTTTCGTAATTTTCGAATAGTATTCTCCGAGATAAGTCAGGGAAACCGCGCCGATTACCGCGCCGACCACTGCCGGAACCGCTAGTCTTTTCACCAGGTTTTTGCTTACGTTTTTCAGTTTGATGTGGCTGATGCTTCCTG
Source organism: Chryseobacterium hagamense (assembly GCF_007991455.1). Lineage (GTDB taxonomy): Bacteria > Bacteroidota > Bacteroidia > Flavobacteriales > Weeksellaceae > Chryseobacterium > Chryseobacterium hagamense. The sequence continues at coordinate 27,802 of NZ_BJYJ01000032.1, forward strand.
CTGCCGTGGTAAAACTTTCTGCCGAATGGATGCTGGCACTTACCGCATGCGGCGGAATTCCCAGGAATAAAAGGGTCGTGGTACAGATGACCCCGTAGCCCATTCCCATAGAGCCGGCCACGATTTCCGCCAGAAACCCGACTAAGAGCATCCAGTAAAAAATATAGCCGTCTTTAGCCAGAACTTTCAGCAGTTCGTCAAGATAACCCGTTTCGTATAGGGAGAAAACAATGACGGCTACCGCTGCAACCGTAATGAAGAAAACATTAAGCCTGATCTGTACTTTTCTTGAGATGACCATCCGATTCAGTTTATAAAATCATGAGCGCTCCCACAGTAGAGTTGCTGGTCTCATCAATCAGGATGGCATTTCCTGTTGCGTTGCTGTCCTCAAAACGGTCATAGACCAGAGGTGAAGCTGTTTTCAGCCGGATTTTTACGACTTCGTTCAGTTTTACGTTTTCTGAAACCGGGATTTTCTCCAGGGTATTCACATCAATTTTATAATCAATTTCTTTTACGACCGCTTTCAGTACCCTGCTTTTATGTTGAATGAAATATTTGTTGCCCTCCTGCAGTTCTTTTTTATCCAGCCAGCAGACTACAGCTTCGATTTCATTTTCAACCTCAGGCATGCTCGCTGTTTTTACGAGAAAATCGCCGCGGCTGATATCGATATCGTCTTCGGTATGCAACACGGCAGGCTGCCGGGCAAACACGGCTTCCACTTCTCTTCCGCCGGTTTCAATTTTTGAAATTTTAGTCTGAATCTGTTGAGGGAGAACCGTAATTTCATCCCCTTTTTTATACATTCCGGAAATCACCTCTCCGGCATAACCCCGGTAATCATGATGCTCATCTGTCTGCGGACGGATCACGTACTGTACCTGGAATCTCGGACTGTCAAAATTTTCGGCTGAACCGGTTTCAATGGTCTCAAGGAAATCCAGCAATGCAGGACCATTATACCAGGGCATCTGTTCGGATTTCCCGACGATATTGTCTCCGTGAAAAGCGGAAATCGGGAAATAATTCACATTTTCCAGTCCCAGTTTCTCAGCCACCAATTCATATTGGGCTTTAATATCATTAAAAACTTCTTCGGAATAATCCACCAGATCCATTTTATTGATCGCCACCACCACATTTTTCATTTTCAGCAAAGAGGCAATTATCGAATGTCTTCTTGTCTGTTCGATCACGCCCTGCCTTGCATCAATGAGAATGATGATCAGCTGGGAGTTGGAAGCACCCGTGATCATATTCCTGGTATACTGGATGTGTCCCGGTGCATCAGCGATTATGAATTTCCTTTTCGGGGTCGAAAAATAACGGTAGGCCACATCAATGGTAATCCCCTGCTCTCTTTCGGCTCTCAGCCCGTCCGTTAAAATGGCAAGGTCGATTCCGTCTTCATTTTTGTTTTTCGATTGTTTTTCCAATGCTTCAAGCTGGTCGATCAGTATATTTTTGCTGTCGTACAGAAGCCTTCCGATCAGGGTACTTTTCCCGTCGTCCACGCTTCCGGCAGTGATGAATCTTAATATATCCATGTTTTTATAAGGGTAATGAGTAATTGGTAATGAGTAATTTAATATTATCCCTACCAATGCCTCATTGTTTTTTTAAAGTTTAAAATTGATGATCTGTAAATAAACTGCAGTGATCCGGTATCCCGATTATGCTCATTAGTCATCAGAAGTAGCCTCCTTTTTTCCGGTCTTCCATCGCCGCTTCCGTCACTTTATCGTCGATCCGGGTTTCCCCGCGTTCTGAGATTCTTGAGGCCGTAATTTCGGCAACAACTTCATCCAGTGTTCCGGCGTGGCTCTCTACGGCAGCGGTACAGGTCATATCGCCTACGGTCCGGTAACGGACTTTTTTGCTGACAACCGTATCATTTTCATCGATCCTGATAAAATCCGAAACGGCGATCCACTGGCCTTCATGTTCGATGACCTCGCGGTCGTGGGCAAAATAAATCGGCGGCAAACCGATGTTTTCCCTTTTAATGTAGTTCCATACATCCAGTTCCGTCCAGTTCGAAATCGGGAAAACCCTTACATTTTCCCCTTTGTTGATCCTGCCGTTGTAGATGTTCCACAATTCGGGACGCTGCAGTTTCGGATCCCACTGCCCGAATTCATCGCGTACCGAGAAAAACCGTTCTTTGGCTCTGGCCTTTTCTTCATCCCTTCTGGCTCCGCCGATGCAGGCGTCAAACCGGAATTCCTCAATCGTATCCAGCAGGGTGTGGGTCTGGAGCCAGTTCCGGGAAGCGAATTTCCCTTTAGGCTCGGTTAAATTTTTAGCTTTAATGGTGTCTTCCACTTTTCTTATAATCAGTTCGGCACCGATATTTTCGGCAAGTTCGTCCCTGAACCGGAGGGCTTCCGGGAAATTGTGCCCGGTATCGATATGGACCAGAGGAAAGGGAATTTTCATCGGGGCGAATGCTTTTATGGCTAAATGGACCAAAGTGATGGAATCTTTTCCACCGCTGAAAAGCAGGGCCGGCTTTTCAAACTGGGCCGCCACTTCACGCATAATGTAAATGCTCTCGGCTTCCAGCTGTTCCAGATAGTCCGGTTGGTAAGTATTCATTTTTTCGTTTAATTTTTTTGAATTAGTGTGTATGCAGGCCGCATTCTTTTTGTGAGCTTTCCCACCACCAGCGTCCGGCACGGGGATTTTCTCCTTCTGCAACCGCCCGGGTACAGGGCTGGCAGCCTACGCTAACAAATCCTCTTTTATGAAGGGATAATTCCTGGACTTTGTATTCGGCCAGGTAATCCAGTACCTGCTGATAGCTCCAGTGGATCAGCGGATTGTATTTATAGAGCTGTCTTTCTGCGTCCCATTCGATCACCGGCATGTGTTCACGGTTTTCCGACTGTCCGGCACGCAAGCCCGTGATCCAGACTTCAGCCTCTTGCAAAGCACGGTTTAAAGGTTTAACCTTTCGGATGAAACAGCATTCCTTCCGGTTTTCGACGGAATGATAAAAGGCATTGATCCCTTTTTCATTTACATATTGTTCAACATCGGAACTTTCCGGAAAATAGACTTCCGTTCTCTTTTTGTAGCGGGCGTGATTCTGGGCCAGTAATTCGTAATGTTCAGGGAAGAGCCTTCCGGTATCCAGGGTGAATACTTTGACGGGAAGTGCGTTTCTGAAAATGATATCGGTGATCACCTGGTCTTCCTGACCAAGCGATGTAGAGAAAACGCTTCCCTGCGGGAATTTGGAGGAGATCAGTTTCAATCCCTCCTCTGCCGAAAGCTGTTTCAGAATATCTGCCTCTTCTTTTGAAATCATAATTTATCCATTTGAAGTATAACAAATATCCGACAAAATAATTATCCTACCAAATGAGTAGACTAATTATTCCAAAAAAGGATCTTTTTAATTCACCAGATCCATTAAGGTTCTCTGTTCAAGAATATTCAGGGAGGCATCCCGCACTTCGATCAGTACGTCGTGCAGGCCACAGTGATCTTCGCTGCAGTCATCGCATTTTTCATAAAAATTCAGGCTGACGCATGGCAGAAGCGCAATGGGTCCGTTTACCAGCCGGATAATCCGGGCAAGCTTTACGTTTTCGGGATTTTCCCTGAAGAAATATCCGCCACCCTTCCCTTTTTTACTGTCGAGGATATCCGCTTTTTTGAGTTCAAGCAGGATATTTTCTAAAAACTTCAAAGGAATCTTCTTACGGTCTGCAATTTCGGAAATGAGAACCGGGCCGTCATTCCTTTTTTCTACCAGGTATGACAGTGCCTTAAAAGCGTATTGGGATTTTTTAGAAAGCATTACAACAAAAATAAGAAAAAAGTAATTAAACAACCAAGTTAAAAGAGCCAGGGAAAAAGGTATTTAAGAAGAACCGGAGTTAAAAGGCTGGAAGAGGGAAGCTGGATGCCGGAAGTCTCTCCTGTCAAAAAATACAATAAAAAGTCTTGATTATCAAATTAAACATTTTGTCATTCTGTTAGGAGAAAGTCTTGTGTGGTCTTGAATAAACAGCCTTAAAAATCTTCATCTCTCTTAACGTTTCAAACTGCATTCTACCTGGCTCCTCTTACTTTTTACCTGGCTCTTGATTTTTTCCTACCTTTGTCTTATGTTCAGCAAACAGGAAGCACAGCAGTTAAAAAAGGAGTTTTGGACGGCTTTCGGAAAGTCTTTCCCGAGGAAGTGGATTTTGTACGATACCAAAATCAAGGACATGTCGTTCAAATTTTATGCAGACAATAAAAAGGCGGAAGTTTCTCTGGATATCGAAATGAAGGACGAAATTTTCAGGAATGCCTACTATGAAAAGATCTGGTCGCTGGAGGACATCCTGAAGGATTTTATCGGGGATTTCCATAAAGACGAATATTATACCCTGGAAAACGGTAAGGTCATGGCCAGGATCTGGGTTGAAAAGCATCAGGTTTCCATCTTCAATAAAAATACCTGGCAGGAAATCTTTGAATTTTTTGTAGAAAAAATGGACGGCTTCGAAAGGTTTTATTATGAATACGAGGATTTTATCAAGGATGTATGATCAGGGTCCGGTGAGTACAGGATTCAATGTTCAATTCTTCCGGATGAATTCATGGAGATAAAGCCGTTCTGTAATGGCTTTTTCTTCTTATTAGCGTGAATCCAACCGTATTTAACTTAATTTCAGTCATTATTTAATGATACAGTAAAATTAATTCTATTAATCAGCATATTAAATAGAATTGCTTCCGACAGAAAGACAAACGGTTTCGCCTGATCGTCACTACCTTCAACCGTATTTTGATAAAAGGAACTTCCGGCTTATTACCTGATTTTCAATTCGGGTTCAAATTAAATATTTGTCATGATCATAGTGAAATAAATATTTGTCAAATGGCAAATGGCAAATACCAAACTTTCCCTAAATTGCCCGCATGAAAGCATTATTTGATTTTATCCTGACCTTCGGGAACCTAAACCCACAGCAGATGGATTTCATTACGGCAAAAGCCAGGGAAGTTTCCATCCCCAAAGAAGAATATTTTTCCGAAGCCGGTAAAATAGCCAGGCAGGTAGGATTCATTACCGAAGGCATTCTCCGGGTTTGCTATTACAACAATAAAAGCGAAGAGATCACCAAATATTTTATCGATGAAAACAACCTGGTCGTGGATCTTGAAAGTTTCGATAACCAGATCTGCTCGAGTGCCTACGTGCAGGCCGTCACCGACTGTAAGCTGATCGTTTTTGAAAGAAAAGACTGGCTGGAACTGTTGCAGACCATTGTAGGTTTTGATGCCATTGTCCATAAAATTATTTCCAGGGCCCTGATGCAGAAAGTAGAACGGCGAAGCCCGCTTGTTTCGGAAGATGCCACCACACGCTACCTCAAATTCATGGAGATCTACCCTTCTGCCGTCAACCGGATCCCGCTTTCCTATGTCGCATCCTATCTTGGCGTGACCCAGTCGTCACTGAGCAGGATCCGGAAGAATGTGAAGCTGTAGGGGGCTGGAAGATGGATGCTGGAAGTTTGGCACTGGTTCCGGCAAGAAATATTTAGGCAAGAAATAAACCGGGAAAAGAATGGATGATAAAGTCAGAAGCCCAAACCTGCACTACCCTAACCTCCCGCATCCATCTTCCATCTTCCATCTTCCATCTTCCATCTTCCATCATCCCGCATCCCACATCCCGCATCCACCACTCTTTTTGTCAAATGGCAAATGCCGGTCCGGGAAATTGGCGGAATTTTGCTTCAGTAATCAATTAAAATAAAAAAATATGCAAACCGTACTTATTACCGGAGCCAACAGAAGCATCGGACTGGAAACCGCCAAAAAGCTTTCGGAAAAAGGGTTATTCATTTATTTAGGCAGCCGTGACCTTGCAAAAGGTGAAGCAGTGGTAAAAGACCTTGCTGAAAAAGGATTTAAAAACATGAAGGCGGTCGAAATTGATGTCACCAGTCCTGACTCTGTCTCCAAAGCCAGGGATCTTATTGAAAAAGAACAGGGAAAACTGGATATCCTGATCAACAATGCAGGGATTTTAGGGGTACAGCCACAGACCGCAGAAGCAACAGCTGTTGAAAACATCCGGGAAGTTTTTGAAACCAATTTCTTCGGGGCCATTACTGTAACGCAGGCTTTTCTGGAACTGCTTAAAAAATCGGACCGCCCGAGAATCAGCAATATCACTTCGGGATTAGGCTCGCTCACTTTACACACCGATCCGCAATGGAAATATTACCATGTGAAAAATGCAGCGTACGGGCCTTCGAAATCTGCTTTAAATGCCTATACCATTGTTCTTGCTTATGAGCTGAGGGAACTTCCTTTTAAAGTGAATGTTATTGATCCCGGTTATACCGCAACGGATTTCAACCACCACAGCGGACCTGGCTCAATAGAAAGTGCCGCAACGTTTATCGTTAAACATACCCTGACCGATGAAGATGGCCCGACCGGACAATTCTTCAGCAACGACATTGAGGACGAAACAGGAATCAGTCCGTGGTAAACCGGGCCGGACAATTATAATTCAGGAGAAACTTTCGGGTTTCTCTTTTTTATTTGAAGACAATTCAGCATATTTGATCCAACTTAAAATCTGATGAGATGAAAAGAATAATTTCTTTACCCATGTCTCTTGGTATGTTGCTCCTGATCTTTTCCTGCAATAAGGAAAACAAGGCCTATGGAACGAACGATGTAAACAAGGATCAACGGATCCGGGAATCTGTAAAAACGTTGAAAGGAAATTACTGTTTTATGAAAACTGAAGATAGAGATACCACTTATGTGCATCTTATGATCTCCGGTAGTAACGTAAACGGCGAAATGACCTGGCAGCCATGGGAAAAAGACGGTGCGCAGGGAACACTTTCCGGAAAACTGGTTTCCGCCCATGAAATGGAGCTGTTGTATGATTATACGATTGAAGGCAGTAAACAAACGGAAGCCAAATTCATGAAAATTGAAGGCAATAAACTTTACATACTGACCGGGGAACTGACAGATCCTGAAAATAACGGACATCTGAAATATAAAAATATCTTAAAAGCCGTCTACAGTGAAGTCCTTACCCCAACAACCTGCAGATAACACCTGAAACAGGCATAGATATTGTGCAGGCTACAAAAATTCATGCTATGAAAACAAAATATCATTTTACCGCATTGCTGACCTACGATTCTACTGAAGCAGGCGGGCTTACCTCTCCCGTTTCCTCTGACCACAGGCCCATCATCAAATTTCCGTTCGATGAAAACCTTTTTATTGCCATTCAGAAATTCACCGGTGAAGAAGACCTGGTGTTTCCCGGAGACACTGTTACTTCCGAAGTTACCTTGCTTCAGCCCGAAAAATTCACCGGAGCCCTGTATGAAGGCATGGATTTCGATTTTTTCGAAGGAGATCGGCCGATAGGACACGGTACGATTACCAGACTTTCTAATATTTAATTTTATGTTTTAACCAATCTGATGCTTTTGTCGAATTACAGCTTATCCGGAAACCATCGGCTTACCTTTTACAATCAAAAAAAATACACTCCTCACAGATCGGGAAGCGTATTCTTAACCTATATTTAATGGAAAATCAGACTGATATGACCTGTTTTTCGGACAAGCTCTGATTTAATTTGAAACTTTGTAAATGCTGAAATTAGCCGTACTGTTACCTAGAACACCGGGATCCAGAAGAGATGAATTCGTCAGTCCAAAGGAAATTTTATCTCCTGCCTGCAGGGGGTGCAGCCCGTCCAGGGTTTCCTGTGCGATCGCCACCGTCATATTATTGCCTATATTTTCACTCATAAAAGCACGTGAATTAATTAGCGTTGAAACAGCATTTCTTGTACGGACGATTCCTACTCCCGCAGTAACAGCCTGCCCAAATACTCCTTGTCCGTATCTGAAGGTATAAGTGATTTGATACACCCCCGTACTGGGAACAGTATAGGTGTTATCCGTATCAGAAAATACAGCCGTAGAACCTACTGTCCTTTCGGAGTTAACAAAATTTACGGCACGGAAACCGGTTGGGAAAACGGTTGCGGAAAACAGAGTAACCCCTGCGGTCTTCCTGGCCGAATATACCGATGCCGCTACACCGGTAGTCCCTCCTTGGGTTGCCAGGTCTGCAATGAGCTGGGGGTTAAGCCGGGTCACCTCGAAATCGCCGCCCGTATTCTGGTTAACAGCCAGGATCTGGAACCCTACAGTAGACGCGGCCGTTGGCATCTGCCTGATTTTCATATTTCCGTTTACATCCAAAGTGGATTGCGGCGTGGTGGTATTAATGCCTACCTGGGCCAGCAATAAAGAGGATGAAGAAAAAAGGCATAGCGCCGCTGTAATCATGTTAGTTTTCATATGTACAATTTGGCGCAAATATATTGATATAAAGTCAGATATTTTTATATTATGTTAAATAATTATCATCCTGCTGTCAGCCTTCATCTAAAGCTGATCATTCACGATCCGGATACACTCTCCGCGGATCCGGTTACTTTTTTCATGACTGATCTTCTGATCTTTGTCCTATCAATTAAACAAATACTTAAATAATGGAAACAAACAAAGTATGGTTCGTCACGGGAGCCTCCAAAGGATTGGGATTTGAACTGGTAAAAAAACTATTGTCTGAAGGTTACCGGGTGGCGGCTACCAGCCGTACCGTTGAGTTGCTGGTTGCTTCTTTCGGGAAAGCTTCCGGAAATTTTTTACCGCTGGATATGAATATTACGGACAATGACAACGTAAAAGCATCTGTTGCGAAAACTGTGGAACATTTTGGAAATATTGACGTGATCGTCAACAATGCGGGTTATGGCCAGATCGGAACGCTGGAAGAACTGACCGACGAAGAAGCAAGAGCAAATTTTGACGTGAATGTTTTCGGAAGCCTGAACGTTATCCGAAATGCGATGCCTTACCTGCGGGAACAGCAATCGGGAAACATCTTCAACATCTCATCCATCGGCGGTTACGCCGGTAATTTTCCGGGCTGGGGCATTTATTGCTCTACAAAATTTGCCGTGGCCGGATTTACGGAAGCCCTGGCGGAAGAAGCCAGACCTTTCGGGATTCATGCAACGGTTGTTTACCCCGGCTATTTCCGCACGGATTTTTTAACCCAGGAATCGGCGAAAACTCCGGCTCATACCATTGAAGCTTATGAATCGGCAAGGAATTCGGAACAGGCCCACCTGAATGAAATCAACGGGAACCAGCCGAATGATCCGGTAAAAGCAGCTGAAGCCCTGATTGCCCTGAGCAAAGAACAGAATCCGCCGGTTCATTTCCTGCTCGGTATTGAAACCAATGAGTTTCTGAATAATAAGTTCAAAACAATGACGAAGGATGCAGAAAACTGGAAGAGCCTGACGGAATCGACTGCCCTTTAATAGGGTTGTCTTAAAATAAAATTCAGGACCTGTAGCCGGGATGTCAAAAGCTGTTTGAATAATTACTGAATAAGGACAGAAATGAATGCCTTGTTTAATTTAATTCAGACAGCTTTTTAGTTATTTGAAGCTCCCGATGGTATCGGCACAAATTATGAAGTCTATCCGAAGTAATTTCCGGCAGGAAGAGTGGACCGATAAGCCATCAGCCAACTGACCCGGGAAAAAGTTAAATAAAAACTTCATACAAACAATGAAAGCAATCGTAATTACAAAACCCGGAGGACCGGAAGTTTTAGCATTAAAAGAATATCCGACGCCCGAAATCTCAGGAGATCAGGTATTGATAGAAGTAAAAGCGGCAGGACTTAACCGTCTGGATGTTTTCCAGCGTGAGGGCAATTATCCCGCTCCGGCCGGTGTCCCGGATGATATTTTAGGTTTGGAAGTCGCCGGAACGGTGGTTGAATGCGGACCTGAGGTAACTGATCTTAAAGTCGGCGATAAAGTCTGCGCTCTTTTGGAAGGCGGCGGGTACGCGGAATTTGTCAGTGTCCGTGAAGGTCAGTGCCTTCCGGTTCCCGATGGACTGAGTTTTGCGGAAGCGGCCAGTTTACCCGAAACGGTTTTTACCGTCTGGTCCAATATTTTTCAGAGGGGAAATCTTCAGCCCGGAGAAACCCTTCTGATTCACGGCGGAAACAGCGGCATCGGCATCACCGGAATCCAGATTGCCCATACCTTAGGTTCCAAAGTGGTAGTTACCGTCGGCTCTGAAGAAAAAGGGAAAACCTGCCTTGATCTGGGAGCAGATTCGTACATTAATTATAAAACCCAGAATTTTGAAGACGAACTGCAAAGCGAAGGCGTGGATGTGATTCTGGACATGATCGGCGGCGACTATTTAGCCAAAAACATCAATATCTTAAAACCTGACGGAAGACTGGTCCACATCAATGCTGTAGATCAAAGCCCGGCCCGTCTCGACATCAAGAAAGTGATGACCAAACGTCTGACGGTCACAGGAAGCACGCTCCGGAGCAGGGGATACGAATTTAAAAAACAACTGGCAAAAGAAGTTCAGAGATCCGTTTGGCCGTTGATCGAAGCAAAGCAATTCAAGCCTGTGATCTTCCGGACTTTTCCTTTTTCGGAAGCTTCCGAGGCACACCGACTGCTGGAAAACGGGACACACACCGGTAAAATCATTCTGGTGAGATGATTAGAAACCGTTTAAGGGCCGGAAGAGGGGGGCTGGATGCCGGAAGACCTTTGGTTAAAGTACTTTCAAGAACTTTATGGGTTTGATAGTCTCAACAGACCTGATCCAACTGAAAATTTTCGATTTTCTTCTCATTACATCTTTTCGGGAAAATTACAAATTCCTCTAACCTGTTTATTTTAATACCTTAGCTTTTATGAAAGAGCCTATCCGTTTTAATTCCATTTCCGATTTTCACACATTCTGCGGTCTGCCGAAACCGGAACATCCGCTGATCAGCCTGATCGATTACAGCAAAGTGCAGTATCCGGTGAACGATGACGAAATGAAATGGATCCAGAACTACTACTCCATCGGGTTAAAAAGAAATGTAAACGCCCGGTTCAATTATGGTCAGCAGGAATATGATTTCGATTCCGGTGTGCTCTGTTTTGTTTCGCCGCTCCAGTTTCTCCGGATCGAGATGAAACCCGACGTGGAAGTGGAACCGACCGGCTACCTGCTTCTGATCCATCCCGATTTTCTCTGGGGAACTTCTCTGGCAAAAAAGATGAAATCCTATGAATTTTTCAGCTACCGGATCAACGAGGCCCTTTTCCTGTCGGAAAAAGAAGAAAACATTATCGTCTGCCTGTTTAAAAATATCGAAAAGGAATACCAGAACAACATCGACAAGTTTACCCAGGAACTGATTGTCGCCCAGCTGGAGCTGTTCCTGATCTACTCCGAACGTTTTTATGAACGACAGTTCCTCACCCGGAAAAAGTCCAGCCATGAACTGCTCGACAAATTCGAGGAAGTACTCTCCGGATATTTTGAAAGCGGCAGCCTTCCGGAAAACGGAATTCCTTCTGTAACCGCCATTGCCGGACAGCTGAACATTTCGCCCAATTACCTCAGCAGCCTGCTGCGCATCAATACCCAACAGAATACCCAACAGCACATCCAGAACAAATTAATCGACTACGCCAAGGAACGCCTGAGCACCACTACCTTATCCGTCAGTGAAATTGCCTACGAACTGGGGTTTGAACATCCGCAGTCTTTCAGTAAATTGTTCAAGCAGAAGGTGAAGCAGTCGCCGGGGGAGTTCAGGAAGCTGTTTAATTGAAAATTTTGTATTTTGGTGATAACAATATTCTTAAATACTATAAACATAAAAAATTTTTACTTCTGATGATTTTGTTTTACGGAACAGATTTATTCTCTCAGGATTGAAAACAGATCGCAATAGGGAATGAATTAGGTTATTCCAGATTCAATTGGTGAAGAAATGCTGAATTCCTTTTGCTATAAAGAGTAAAATTTAAGATTGCTTATCTTTAATATTTTGAATTAGTGGTAATTTATATTAGTTTATCAATAGAATAAATAGCCGGAAGAAAAATTCTTCCGGCCTTAATCATAAACCTTTCGGCTTTCACTCTACTTAATCATAAACTTTTCTATTAGTAGTTCGACTGGATAATGTTGTTGATCAGGCCGTTTTCATTCGGATTGTCACCACCGTTATTATAGAAATCAAGCGGGATAATACCCAGCCTTTTCTTCCCGGAATACAGGGTATAGTTTCTCAGCCAAGGATTCATCGCCGGATTTACACCCAAACCACCCCATGCATACTGGTAGGGCGTATGAGCTCCGACGGCAATGCTGTTGAATGTGATATACAGGACCTGCTGATTGGCCGCATCGGTTTTTACCGCTTTTTCCAGATTGGCTTTTACTTCTTCCGCCTTTTTATGCGTGTCGTTGCTCTTATAGTTGTCTTCGATATAAAATTTCTGGCCCTGGGCATTGGCAGATTCGAAAGTCGCATCATCTTTCCATTCGCCAAAACTTACGCCCAACGCATTTTTATCAATTCCTGAGTTTCCGACGTTAAGATCAAACCGGTAAAAGAAGATGATCTTTCCTTTTGCATGCTGAAGATCGGGAACAGTATTTCCTTTATAGTACAGGGAATTGTATTTTTTGAGATAGGTAATAAAGTTAGCGGAAATATCCGACCCGTCTTCTTTTTTTACCGACATCAGAATCACTTCGGACGGATTGCCTTTCAGGAAAGCATCACAGGCATTGAGTACTTCCCCAAAACTTACATCGCAGGGAACAAACCCGTGGTAAAGCACTAAAGGATCGGAAGAGCTGGAGCCGTTGGCCAGCCGGATATCATAAAAACGGATACCATCTTCCAGCTGTCTCCGGATATCATAATTCTGACATCTCGCCCCTACTACTACAGAAGGAATATTATAAGTTCCGGAATCATGAGTACCGGGAATGCTTAATGACAGAAGGGAGGAATCCGGATCAAGTTTGCCCATCCATTGCATCATATTCAGGGAGAAGAAAAATTCGTTTACGCCCGATACGGCCAGATTGCAGTTGAAGTCGGTTCCGGGATTGGTAGACAATATATAGAGATTCCCTGCTTTTTTCAGCTGTTTACTGCCAATCCACCAGTTGTTCTCAGACTTCCAGTTATGTCCTTGCCCGATGACGAGATTGGGGAGCTGGCAGCGTTTGTTCCTGTAATCGAAGGAAATAGTACAGGTGAAGGCAAAATTCAGTTCACCCGGCATGCTTTCGGAGGTGCTGCATCCGATGGCGCTCCCGCCGGTGATCTGATTTCTGAACCAGTCGGCTACTCCACTGCTGCCTTTTCTTCCGGCCCGTACGGTAATTTTCCAGGTACTGTTTCCGTTAGCGGCCACAGAAGGGGTATTTTCCCACGGCTGACCGGACGTGATGGAATGACCGGTAATGGAAATCTGCAGATTGGTGACTCCCTCCAGCATATGAAGGATAAAATCGTTGTCGCGAATTGTTGGCATATTATTCAGGATTTAAGTTTACATCGTTACCATCATGTGGTCTTCATCATCATTTCAAAAGTAGGAGGAAATATTTTCCTGCAGCTGAGGGTAAATACTGATTTTTTAAAACGGGGGTTTTTACTAGAAGATGTAGAGGACCGACTATTGGTACCGACTGCAGAAGAGAAAATCAATGGCAGGAAATTTTTAAATTAACGCGCGCTCGAAGTACAAACCGTACCAAAAATGGCTGGAAGAGGGACGCCGGATGCCGGAAGAACTTTCGGTTAAGATATTGCAAGGAATTTTGAAGATGAACCGATTTTTTCAACAGGCTTTTTTTATCGCATTAAATCACATAAAAACAAATAACTATCGAATTCACATTGAATTAAAATCAATTGATTCAGAAGGCAAGATCCTCTCCATAAGAATAATTCAGTCCTTATTTTATCCATTAAAAACCAGATTCCCGGCCGTTAATTTGTGTTTCATTTTAAAATACAGGTTAAAAATTAATTTGTAATTTTGATTTAAATATATTAGAA
>NZ_BJYJ01000033.1 GCF_007991455.1 Chryseobacterium hagamense
ACTGCGGTAAGCTTTCGATTTTGTATGTATTGATACCGGTACAGAGAAAATTCAAGATCCGGGAATAAGTATCAATCAGCGGTAAGGCAGGATCCAGATTTTTGGATATTTAAATTCAATGATACATCCCTCACATATTCAGTAAATTTGTCAAACGTTTCATATCCTTTTTAAAGTTATCAGATCTCAAAAACGATGTTTATATTGAACAGTGATATCAATCAGGTAATCAAAAACAAAAGAAGCTGATGTATGGGAAAACGATGAAGCGGTAAAATATTTAGGAAAACTAATTGGAATTCCGGTTCATTCAGCACAATTTAATAATTTTACAGCTATGTTTAGCCAATTCAAAACTTACCTGGAACAGTTTACGGAAATTTCAGAAGATGAGATCCGGATGATCTGTGAAGCAGGGAGGGAACGTACTTTGCGGAAATCACAATCGCTGCTGCATGATGGGGAAGTCTGGAATTATAACTGTTTTATCGCCAGCGGATGTTTCAGGCTGTACCGTTTCGGCGAAGACGGTACCGATCATACGATGCGGTTCGGTATTGAGAACTGGTGGATGACCGATCAGGAAAGCTATAACAACAGCACACCGTCGGTATATAATATTGAAGCACTCTCCAAAAGCACCGTTATCCTCTGGACAAAAGAAACCTGGCAGCATCTGCTGTCGGCAATTCCGGTACTGAAGGTATTTGAAGAGGGTTTGCAGGCACGTGCCTATGAAGCCAGCCAGCGGAGGATCTTTTCCCTGATCAGCGGTTCGGCGGAAGAAAAATATACCGAATTTCAAAAGACGTATCCTAATGTTTTTAATAAAGTCCCTTTGTATATGGTAGCTTCCTACCTGGGGATGTCGCGCGAAACGCTGAGCCGGATCAGGAAAGACGGCAGCATAAAAAATAAGGCCTGACCATTTGCGCCAGACCTTAAATTTCAGATTTTTTAGCTGTTTTAAACAGCAGGGTGGAGATCCGAAACGGTGCCGGTACTTTCAAGCAAGGAGGCCACATGAAGAATCGTGGATTCCGCGTGCCAGCTTCCTGCAATCTGCACATTGATAGGCAGGCCCTCACGGCTGGTTCCGAACCGCATGGAAATGCCGGGAAGTCCTGTAATATTTAGAGGTACGGTGGCCCCCTGAAGATAGGTAGCGTCAACGGTTTCCCCATTGATGACAAAATGCTCCTCACCGTGCTTGTAAGCCGGAATGGGCAGCACATGGGTCAGCAGCACATCGTACTGGGAGAAATATTCTGCAAAACCGTCTCTTAAACGTTCGGCGGCCTGCTCGGCATTGAGGTAATCCTGCATGGAAGTATCCGGTAAAGAAAGCATTGTTTTTGCCATCTTGTACAGCTCATGTTCACTTCTTCCCGCTGTGGCCTGTCTGAATGCTGCTTTCATTTCCATCACATGGATACGATTGAAAACCTCCAGTGCAAAGTCTTTCTCAAGCGCCGGAATTTCAACCGGCTCTACCGTGTGGCCCAACGCTTTCAACGCGAGGGCTGCCGATTTTACAACATCGGTTACCTCGGGATCTACCGGTCCGAAACCGGGTCCTGTCATCCATCCGATCCGGAGCGGGCGATCCGGCAGGTTTTTCTGAAAATATCCTGATGAAAATCCATCCTTTCCATCGGGCCCCGATAAGACGGAAAATGCCAGGGAAAGGTCGCGGATGCTTCTTGCCATAGGCCCCACATGCCAGAAGCGTCGTGGAGCACGGGGCCAGATTCCCGTCATCGGGATACTTCCGTGAGTGGCTTTTAAAGAAACAATTCCGGTCTGTGCAGCAGGTCCGCGGACGGAGATGGCAAGATCGGTACCCAGTCCGACCGGTGAAAGGCCCGCCGCAACTGCTGCCGATTCGCCGCCGCTTGATCCGCCGGGAGTCAGGCTTAAATCCCATGGGTTATTGGTACGGCCGCTCAGTAAATTATCACTTTCGATCCAGTAGGAAAATTCAGGTTTTCCCGAGCAAAATTCCGCCGGCCGTCTTCATTCTCGCCACACTGGTGGCATCCGCATCCGGAACCCGTCCTTTAAAAACAGGCGATCCCCTCTGGGTGAGTACATTTGAGGTGTCGATAGAATCCTTTACGGTAAAAGGAACCCCGTGGAAAGGCCCCAGCTTTTCACCGTTCAGAACCATCTTTTCAGCCGTTTCCGCTTCCCGGATGGCACTGTCGGAAAGGGTGACAATTGCATTAATGGACGGGTTCAGCGAATTGATCCGTTCATGGTGGATTCTCAAAACCTCAACGGGTGAGATTTCCCGGTTCCGTATGAGTTCTGCCAGGCTGCTTGCGTCCTGATAATAAATAGGCTGTGTGCTCATATTCTTTTGAAAATTAAGGTTGGTTGTATAAAATGATTACCGTTACATTTTATTACATAGCAAAAGTAGCATGAGATCCCGTCCCGGGACAACGTCTTTTGACACAATATGAGCGTGACAATTGTCACAGAAACAGGCAGGTGTATGTGTCAAGGTGTCTGTTATCAGTAATATATGAATGGGGAGTCCAATCAAATGAAATGATGGCCTGTCGGAACTTTAAATCAAATCTCTTCATCAGGCTAATTATTCGGAATCCTGCTGTTGTTTTTTTAAGCCGGCATAGCCTCACCAATTATACTTATCTTTGCCCTTCTTAAAAACAAATCGGAAAAACACGGACTTCACTTGAAACAGCTAAAATATTATCTTGCCGCCATGATTGCCTTTGCCATCTGGGGGACGTTCAGCCTTGTTTTAAAACCGCTGCACGATTATTCATCTCTTGATATCCTTTTTTACAGGGTGTTCAGCTGCGCCGTCATCATGTCTCTGATTTCCGCCTTATTCAGAACGCAAAAACTGAAAGAAAACCTGGAGATTTTGAACAGCCTGCCTAAAAAAGCCAGGAAACGGACAATAGGGCTGAATATAGTAAGTAGTTTGCTTCTGACCGCCAACTGGTTTTCATTCATCTATGTGATGAACCACATCAGCGTAAGGGCTACTTCTGTCGCTTACCTGGTTTGCCCGATCATTACCACCATCCTGGCTTTCCTGATCCTGCGGGAAAAACTCAACCGGCTGCAGTGGCTGTCTGTAGCCTTAAGCGCACTGGGATGCATCCTGCTGTCGTATTCCAACCTGATGGATATGCTGTACAGCAGCCTGATCGGATTCAGTTATGCCGGTTACCTTATTCTCCAGAGCATCAACAAGAGATTTGATAAATTTATGATCCTTAACATCCACATCATTCTGGCTTCCCTGATCTTATTGCCGTTTTTCCCATCCTATTCGGGTACCGTTCCCGTTGAATTCAGATTTTATGTATTGATTGAGATTATTGCCGTTATGTATACCATTGTTCCGCTGCTTTTGAATCTCTATGCGCTGTCCGGGATTTCATCCTCCAAAGTGGGAATGATTTTAAACATCAATCCCATTATCGCTTTTATTCTGGCAGGAGCCGTTTACAGCGAAAAGCTTTCACTCGTACAGATCCTGGCTTATTCCATCATATTTTTAGCAGTAATTATTTTCAATGCGAAAGAAATCCTTTCCTTCAGGAGAAAATTGGCAGATTAAAACAGGATTAGTCCTCTGTCTGGTTAAATATCAATAGATAGTTTCCGGTATGATAAAACGATTAAAATCCGGATTTCATAATGAAAAGAATGTTTCAACGGAAGATTGTTTGAAAATAAGTAATAAATAAAATTTTATGATACCAATGTTTTATTAACTTTGAGAATATCAAGAATCATAAAAAATTTATAACTAAACAATTGTATTACTATGAAAAATTTAAAAAGTCTGTCAAGAAAAGAACTGAAAGGAATTAAAGGTGCCGCATCCGGTTCAAAATGTCCTCCGTTAACGTATTATTGTCCTGAAGCGGACGTTTGTGTCGCAATCAATGCAGAATGCTATATTATCGTGCCTGAACCGGTAGAAGGATAAACTTCTTCCCCGTTACATTTTAAAAAGTTCTTCCTCAGGGGAGAACTTTTGATTTAAATACATGGCGGTAATTTTTAATTCTGTCGATTGCTTCTTAAATAATCCGGAAAAGCAGGTGAAAGCCGATCTGTGATACACTTCCGTACAGAAAGAAATTCACCGGGAATCAAACGGGTTCTGATTCTTTTTGTTTCAGCACAAAAGAACATAACAGAATATTTACCTTAAATTTGTACGACTTTGAATTTCCAAACTATGAATACCAAACAGGAAAAGCTGGAAGCTTTCGGAAGATTACTGGATATAATGGACGACCTGCGCGAAAAATGCCCGTGGGACCAAAAGCAGACCCTGGAATCGCTCCGGCATCTGACGCTGGAGGAAACCTATGAATTGTCGGATGCGATTTTACAGAACGATCTTCAGGAGATTAAAAAAGAACTCGGCGACGTTCTGCTGCATCTGGTCTTCTACGCAAAAATCGGTTCTGAAAAAGAAAGCTTCGATATCGCCGATGTCATCAATTCCCTAAACGAAAAGCTGATTTTCAGGCATCCCCATATTTATGGAGATACCGAGGTGAAAGATGAAGAAGAGGTAAAGCAGAACTGGGAAAAGCTGAAACTGAAGGAAGGCAACAAATCCATTCTGGGCGGTGTCCCGAAAAGCCTGCCGAGTATGGTAAAAGCTTACCGCATCCAGGATAAGGTGAAAGGTATCGGGTTCGAGTTCCATGATGCGGAAGATGCCTGGAAAAAAGTGGATGAAGAAATCCGGGAATTCCATGAAGAAACCGATCCCGTTAAGAAAGAGCAGGAGCTGGGCGATGTCTTTTTCTCACTGATCAACTATGCGAGAATTTCAGGGATCAATCCGGATTCCGCCCTGGAAAGAACCAATCTCAAATTCATTTCAAGATTTCAGAAAATGGAAACCCTGGCTGCCGAGCAGGAAGTCAATCTTGCGGATCTGTCGCTGGAAGAAATGGATGTCCTTTGGGAACAAGCCAAACGCCTGCAGAAATGAAAGTAGAAAATCCGCTGCATCACCGGTTTCAGTACCTGCTGGAAATCAAACAGACGGAAAGGAAATGGCATTTTCCATTTCTGGCAGCCCTGTGCATCGGCAGCTGCCTGTTCATCGGGTATTTCCTGGGAAAACCGAACTACGGTGCACTTTCCAGCCTGGGGGCTTTAACGATCCTGTATTTCACCTCAGCTCCGATGGCCCAGCGGATGATCCATCTTATGGTCTGTGCTTTCGGGATTGTCTTTTCATTTACCGTAAGTTCCTTTTTCGGATTCAATATTTATTTTGCCGCTTTGTCGGTGGCCGTGATTTCATTCCTGGCCCATTTTATTTCGTCCTATTTTAAAATTCCGCCGCCCGGCAATTTTTTCTTTATCATGGTGGCAGCTATGGCGAGCACTTATCCGTTTGATCCGGAACTGATTCCGGTGAGGGTCGGTCTTGTGGCGATGGGGGCTATCCTGTCATGCTCACTGGCCTTCCTGTATTCGGTTTTTGTTGAAAAAAGTGAAGTGGTAACGGTTCCGCGGAGGATTTTCAACAAAAGAAGATATACAAGGTTCGTCGAAAGCACCATTATCGGATTTTTTATGGCCCTGACGCTGATTACCGGCCATCTGCTGGAATTTAAAAATACCTACTGGATTTCCATTGCGGCTGTAGCCATTATCCAGGGACGGAATTTCGAACACGTCAGGCAACGGAATACCCACCGGATCCTGGGGACTTTTATCGGCATCGGACTGGTCTGGCTGATTCTCCTGTTGGATCCTGATAAAATAACCATGATCATCATGATTACAGTCTTGCAGTTTATGATCGAATTTTTAGTGGTGAGAAATTACGGACTGGCGGTTATCTTTATAACACCGCTGACGATTCTTCTGGCGGAAACGGCAAGCGGTGCGCCTCATCACGTCGGCAGCCTGATGCAGGCCCGGCTTATCGATACCATCATCGGGAGCCTGATCGGTCTGGCAGCAGGATTTTTCCTCCACCATCAGCAGATTATTAATAAATTAGAGAAAAATATCAGGTTCTCTTATTTCCGGTTTAAAAAATTAAAAAAATAAATATGTTGCGCGTTGTTATTGTTTCTGCCTTTTTCCTCTGGAGCTGCAATCCGAAAGCCCAGGATTCGTCTGCAACCAACGAATTGAAAGTGGAATTTTCTCTGCCTAAAAAGCTGAAGGAAGTTTCAGGAATCGCCTTGTCTTCGGATAAGAAAACCCTCTGGACCATCGAAGACCAGGGAAATAAAAACGTGGTGTACGGCCTGAACCTGCAGGGAGAACTGACGGCAGACGTATTGGTGGAAAATGCAGAGAACCACGATTGGGAAGATATGACGGCAGATGCCCGGGGCAACCTGTACATCGGGGATTTCGGCAATAACGACAATGACCGGCAGAACCTGTCAATTTTAAAAATCGACCTTAAAAAGGCTGACCAGAAATCTACCCGGGTAACCCAGGAAACAAAATTCCATTATGAAGGACAGACGGAATTTCCACCCAAAAAATCAAACCTGCTGTACGACTGTGAAGCTTTTGTAGAGATGGACGGAAATTTTTACCTCTTTACCAAAAACCGGAGCAAAGGCTTCGACGGGACGTTTCTCGTTTTTAAAGTTCCCAATCAGCCCGGCGACTTTCAGGCTCAATTAATAGGTAAACTGAAGCTGAAAGGCGGATACAGCGATGCCGCCATTACTTCCGCGGCTGTTAACAGTGCCAAAGACCAGATCGTTTTATTAAACCACAAAAATATTCAGGTGCTGACCGGTTTTAGCCCTGATGATTTCAGCAAAACAAAAATCCGTACCGTCTCCCTGAATCACAATTCCCAAAAAGAATCCGTTGTTTTTTTTGATGACCATACTTTGATGATCGCCGATGAAAAGGACAAGAAAACGGGTGGAAAGGTGTACCGGTTCAATCTGAAATAAAATTCAGATCCGACTCATCGTTTGAGCTACAGAAATTTTTCAACGCAAAGATGGATGTTTCATACTGCAGATTTTGCAGATTTGTAAATAAGAAATTTTCAATACATGTCCATTAATGATATGACACATAAGCCACAGAAGAATTTTAGACAGGCTGAAAATATTTGTAGAACACATTAGAAAAAAAATCAAAGATTTTTAAATACTCATGCATTCTGAAATATTTCAAAGCATTTAACTGATCGTTTATGTTCACCACAGGTATAAAATTAGATCTACATACCTTAAATTACCCTATTTGTCATTAGCTGCATTGAATCTTTGATTTCCCGAAGGGAATCTCAACATCATATCAGAGCATCACAAGGAAAGATCTGCATTGAGATTTCTATTTAAATTCCAGATCTGATGTTGACGATGACAGGCGGGATGGATATTCCGGCATTCCGGTGAAAATCTTTGATTTTCTTCTTATATGCTCTACAATATGCGTAAAGCTTTATCTTTAATCTTATGTTTCTAATGTGTCAAAAGCCTTTTCGGCATTGTTGATGGTAACCTAGAATGCAAGCCCGACCCCGCCTGAAATCCTGCCGCCGTCTTCACCGGTAAAATAATCTACCCTTGCAGAGAACATTTCCAGGATATTGAGCCAGAATCCGGCACCTATGCCCTGATGCCATTTATCGGAAGATTCGCGGTCCATCCAGACCCTTCCGAGGTCATACCCGATCAGGACTCCCATATTGGCAGGTGCGATCCTGTTTTTGATGCGTCCGAAATCCCAACGGACTTCCGTATTGTTGACGAAATAGGATTTTCCGGCAAACCTTTCGTTCCGGTAAGCGCGCATTTTATTGTTTCCGCCGATGGCTGCAGCCTGGTAGAATTCAAAATTATTGTTGTTGATGATCATGGCATTGGCAGAATTGGCGAGGACAAATTTTCCGCGCTTATCGATCCGGTGAAAGATATTCAGCGTTCCCTGGAACGAAGCGAAATTCTGGCTGAATTCCGATACATTCGCTTTCCATCCTGCATTCAGGGCCAGCTCCAGTCCGAGGGTAGGAAAGGCAGTATTGTCGATATTCCTGAAGCCGAAGGTGTAATTGGCTCCGGCAAACTTCTGCCCGTTGAAAACCTCAGGATTCACATCCGCAGAAACGGCAATGAAGCGGTCATCGTTTCTCTGCACTTTGGCCTGTTCGAAATTCAGCTGGAACTGGTGTTTCAATCCGTTCCAGCCGGTGGTGGAAACGGAAGGTGCAAATTTAAATTGTGAAATCCTTACCCGGTTGTAATCGCGGTCCACCGCCTCTTTGTCATATACCGTCTCATTGCCCAGTCCGAAGAAGGTTCTTGCAAAAAACGGGGTGGTATAAGAAGCGTCAATTCCCGCATCCCAGCCGCCGATGGCTTTTTTAAAGACCCCTTTGTAGCCGACGTTGAATCCGCCTGTTGCGGTATACATATTTGCTCTGAGGGTATGTTTTTGGGTAAACGGGTCACGGATGAAATTATTCACCGTATAATTGGCCACAACGCCCAGAATCACCCCATCGTCAGGATTGAAATTGGCGTTCGGATAGCCTGCAAAGAAATTGTATTTCGGATGCTTATAGTCGTAGGTGTTGGTGTTGTAATCATCAGAAATATGCTTTGAGGCGCCCTTGGTATTATAGGTATTTTTCTGGGATTTAAAATCGTAAATCTTTACTTTGCGGCCGTCGGCAATGTTGTAGGTATCATGATTGTAGCCCCCGATCAGGCGGATATTCATCTTCGGCCTGCCGTCACCGGATACTTCATAGAGATCGTCATCTTCAAGCCCGTAGATCCAGAGTTCTTTGGTTTTGGAATCGTCGTAGGTCTTTTCGAAAACCAATTCCGGATTTTCTTTCTTTTTATCTAATCTGTACTGCTTTACATGAACGGTATTTCCCGTTTTTGTAATGACAAATTTATCGGGATGTACGGTTCCTGCCAGCGGCACTTTTTTCTGAAGGACATCATAATACTCGGAAGCATAAGTACCGAGTTTTGCTTTTCTTGATTTTAATTTCCGCTGAATACCGGCAAGGGTTTCATCCTGTACTTCTTCCGGTAAATTTTTGAAGGCTTCGTCGATATCCTGATCCGTAAGATGCTCCTGGATATATTTCGCCTGTGCCGCCCAGTCTGCTTCGGTAGCTCCTTTCAGGAACACCAGGTCGAGAGGATAGGGTTCCATAGAAAACCATTTTACGTTTTTAAGGTCGTCCTTAAAAGTTTTCATATGGCGGATAGCCGGAATGTTCATGATGACTTTAAACGCAGTTCCGTCGTAATTGCTGAAAGCCTGGTCCCGGTCTCTCGGAATCGGTTTATACAGCACTTTGTCGCCGTCTTTGTATTCGGCCCATTTCCATTGGTCGGCATGCCGGTCCCAGTCGCCGATCAGCATATCGAAAATCCGCGCCCGGATATACGTTTCCTGGTCAACGGAATATTTATAGCTTTTACTGAAATTTTTCAGGACGTCGTCCGTAGAGACAATATCGGTTGCATTGTCAAGGGATGCCAGTGTTTTCGGGTCCGATGAAAAGCGTTCTTCGATCATGTACAGCTCATCACCGTAATGCTGGTTGTATTCTCCCAAAGCCTTCTGCTTGGGAATATAAAACAACCTGGGGTTGCTGTGGTAAAGATCGATCTTATCAGCCATGTTCCCGACGGCAAACGGCGTAAAAGGGTGGTTGGTGGTATAAAAATCAAGGAGGAACCTTTCCGGAAAGGTATTGTCCAGCTCGTTTCCGAAAGTACTTTTCCTGAATGCCATGTTGTTGAGGAAACGGACGGCACTTTTCTTCACGCCGCGCATCACGAATTCCTGTCCGTCCTTCGCTTTCAGCCTTAAGCTGTTCGACTGGTTTCCGCCGCCTTCGCGGAAAGGCGTATAGCCGCCGTCCAACGTTGAAATATTGGCTGTCGGCGCTTCAACAGGCAGGCTGTAGTATCTCCGGTAGTGCTTTCCCCAAAGCCAGGTATAGAACTTTCCTTTTTGGGTTAATCTTTCAGGATAAATAGTGGATGTAACGGTGGCAGGAAAGGAATCGGGATAATTGTTTACAAAATCTTCAGGCTTGTCCATCACCTGAATGTGGGAAAGACTTTGCAGGGTATTGTCTTTGGTCGAAAAATATTCCACATCGGAACTTTGGTCTTTCCTGAGGTTTAGCACGGCAAAACCGCTGCCGCCGTAAGAAAAGTCGGTATTATCCCTTATCGAAGCAGGATCTACCTTGGAGCCGGCACCGCTGATGATCTGGCGGATGTTGCGGCTTTTATGATACTGCAGGTTATGGTCGTGGCCAGAAACAAAGATAATGTTTTCCCTGTCCTGGACGATGCTTCGGATACGGCCGGCCAGAGCAGCATAACGGCTGTTGTTGATATCCTCCGGGCTGGCTCCGGAAGCGCTTCTGGCCACATTCAGAAGGCTGGCTACGCCGGGTGCCGGAATCCTCCCTTTGAAAGGATAAAGGTTGGAGCGTGCAGAAGTGAATCCTGCGTGGGTCCCGCTGCTGATCAGCGGATGGTGCATCGCCACGATGATTCTTTTGTCCTGGTTTTTATTGATTAAATCTTTGAACTCCACAAAAAGGTCTTCGCGGGTTTTGATATCACAGTCTTTATTGATGCCGGGGTATTTGTCCCAGTTCAAAAGGGCCCACTCCGAATCGATTACGATCAGCCTGATGTCTTTGGTTAAGCTGATGTCATCAATCGGGCAGGAATTTTTCGGGAGAAATCCCTTTTTATCATTTAAATAATCTTTCACGAAATCTTCCTGTGCCTTAATCCCTTCAAGCCCGCTGTACCAGTCGTGGTTCCCGGGAATCACCAGGGTTCTTCCTTTAAAGTTCTTTGTGATGGCCAGCTGGTCTTCCAGTTTCTTTCTGGCCGTATCATAGTTTTTATCGGATTTTTCCGGCATTCCTTTCGGGTAAATGTTATCACCCAGGAAAATCAGCATGGAATTGGTGCCGGCACTATCCAGCTGGCTCTTCAGCAGGTCCAGGGTCTGCCGGGCCTGTGGCTCGTCCGCATTTCCCGCATCACCTACCAGGAAAAGCTTAAAATCATTTCCGGACGGGGTGCCGGTACGGTTTATTTCAGATAAGTTTTTGCCCTTTTTTACGTTATAGGTTGCGCATGAATATAGAACTCCTGCTGACAGGACAAGCCTGAGTGCAACGGAAGTATTTTTTAAATGCGTTTTCAAGTATAAATTCATAAATTTACATTAATAAAATTGCGGTGATGACTATTTTACACAAAGCCAAAGATTATGTGGAAACCTTATTCAAAGATAAACTATCTTCGGTTTACTTTTATCATAATTTCATACATACTACCTTTACAGTAAATAAAGCTGAGGAGATTCTCAGGAATACGGAAGTTTCTGTGGAAGATCAGGAAAAAGTTCTGCTGGCCTTATGGTTCCACGATACCGGGTACATAGAATGTGCCAAAGAGCACGAAGAAGCCGGCGTACGGATTGCAGAAAGATTCCTGAAGGATGAGCATTATCCTGAAGCAGGCATAGAAGAAATTTCCAGGCTGATCCTGGCGACGAAAATTGCCTACAAGCCCCAAAATCTCCTGGAGAAAATCGTAAAGGATGCCGACTGCAGCCATTTTGCCAGCCACGACTACAATGATATTTCCGATGCGCTGAGAAAAGAATGGGAACTGACGAACGTCCGTTGCTACTCTAATGATGAATGGAATGCCGGAAATCTGGATATGCTTAAAAACAAGCACCGCTTTTATACGGATTATGCCAAAAAGAACTGGCAGCCGCTGAAGGAAAAAAACATTAAAAGAATCGAGAAAAAGCTTGAAAAGGACGACGGTAAAAAACAGCCTTCCGAAAGCAGGAAGGAAAAGGAGCCGAAATCCGACCGGAGCGTGGACACTCTATTCCGGATTACCCTGGGCAACCATACCCGGTTAAGTGATATTGCGGACAGCAAGGCAAATATCCTTCTGTCGGTTAATGCCATCATTATCTCGGTCTGCCTTTCCGTACTGGTACCGAAGCTCGATGCCCCGAAAAATTCACATCTTATAATTCCGAGCTTTATTTTACTGGTGTCCAGTGTTCTGACGATTATTTTTGCGATCCTGTCAACCAAACCCAATGTCACCAAAGTACGGTTTACGGCCCAGGATGTAGCCGACCGGAAGGTCAATCTTTTATTCTTCGGGAATTTTAACCGGATGATTTTTGAGGATTACCAGAATGCCATGGATATTCTGATCAAAGACCGGGATTATATCTACGATTCCATGGTAAAGGATCTGTATTACCTGGGAAAAGTGCTGGACCGGAAATACAGGCTGCTGTCGATTACTTACCAGATTTTCATGGCCGGGATTATTATTTCCGTGCTGTCTTTCGGATATGCTTTCCTGAGCCTGTAAAATCCGTGAGAAAATTTTACCGCAAAAGTCATAAAAGATATGCATGTCGGATAAAAAGTTGACTGCTTAACGTTGCAAAAGCACTCAAAACTTTAAAAAGCTTTGATTTTTAATCTGATGTGGTTTAAAATATCCATAATCATTAAAATCTTTCTCCGTGACTTAGGTGTCAAAACAAAGTGAAATCATTCGTGAATATATAAGGGACTGGATTCATTTTCACTGCGCTAAAGAAACCCTTAAAGCCAGCAGTCCGGTGATTCCCTGAAGGTCTTCCACTTTTAAAAATTCGGTATCGTTCTGAAGAATTCCTTTTTTCTGGAGCCTGCTGATGTAATCCAGATATTCCCGCTGGTTTTCCATGCCGAAATACACGACGGTGATTTTTCCGGGACAGGTAATCCGGTCGGCAGAATCTTTCACATGGGCTTTGTCCAGGCGTTTTTTAATGACTTCATAGTAGGAATTATAAGCGCCGTCCACATCAAACCGTTTTTCGTCCATTCTGAAACGGATATCTATTTTTTCATTATACACAAAAACCAGAGAGGCAATTTCCAGGTCTACCGGGAGGTCTTTTTTGAAATTACGGAATTCCAGTTCCATATTGCAGATGGTCTTCAGCTGCCAGTATCTCAGCTTATGCACTACTTTGGAAGAGTAGTGAAGATCCGGAGCAATGTTCTGGCCGGTATATAAATTATGCTCGATACCATCCGATTTAAATCTTTCATAATAATGCGGAAAGATCTGCTGGGCCTCAAGTTGGGCCTCGTCCAGGACATCGGCCAGTTTTCTGTTGACCAGGGTTATGGAATCGTCCAGGCTCTTTCTTTTGGCGTAAAAGAGATCGGTCTGGATAAAAACCTGGGCAAAATAGTCTTTGATTTTTGCCTTTACTTCGCTGGACGATTTTATTTCCAGCTTTCCCTGGAGGAACGGGTGGATTTCGTCCCTTACCAATCTCTGGAAACGCTGCTCGGTATCGGCTTTGATGTCACTGTTGAGTTCGTATTCGAAAATTTCCAGTGCCAGCAGGTATTTTTCCGAATCGGAATGGATCATCATAAAAATATCATGAAGGCAGCCGATCTGCCGGTTAAGATCCTCCAGCATCAGATGGAATCTTTTTTCCGAAGAGGAACGGATATCGGAAAAGCCGAAAAGCGGCGTCAGATTTTTAAATGAAATCTGTTTTAAAGTATAAATCTTTTTAGACAGGGAAGCATTGAAATATTTTTCGGCTTCGTTCCTGAACTTCCAGACTACACTGTCGTGGATCGTTGTATATTCCCGCTGGATGATGGCCTCGATCTGATAATTTTTTTCAAAGCTGAACCGGTTGATCGAAAACAGGATCATATCCGTAAAAAACTCCATTTTTTTTAGCTTTAAACCGTTAAAGCTGTTGGCAATCGGGGAGGTGAATTCCATCATGGCCATGAGTTCGCCATCCTTCATGATCGGGATGACCATAAAGCTGTTGATGTTATTATCCCTTAAGATGCTGAAAGACGGCAGGGATTTGACAGAATGGTCCAGGTTTTCAATATTGGAAACAACAATAGGCCTGGAATTATAATTCAGATTGGTAAAGGTCTCCTTTCTGGTTTCCGCATCGAAGGTATTGATCCAGAAATCCAGGATATGGTTGGTAAAGACGTTTTCATAAATCGGCAGCTTTTCCAGCCGCTGGTCCTTTTTGTTGAAGAGCATCAGCCCGAAGCTCAGTTCGGCTACATCGAAATACGATTTGAAAATTTCAACCAGGTTTTCATCCGGCTTTATATTTTCAGGATCAATCCGGATCATGGTAGACTTCAGGTCGGACAATGCCACTTCGGAAGTGCAATCCACAAGAGAGACAATGGAGAACCCTTTCAGGACCCATGATTTTGAAGGGAAATATTTCTTCCAGAGCTTAAAGTCATCCAGGTTTTCGAGAAGCATATCAACTACCTCTTCTGAAGGGATTCTGGTACCTTCCGTAGGATAGACTTCCGTAAAATCGGCATTTACCGATATTTTATAGTGTTTCATGATGCCCTGCCGGTTGGGGATGTCATAATAAAAAGGCAGGTTGCTCTTGATGTCTCTTTTAAAGTAGCTTTGCAGGATCAGGCAGCAACAGAACACATAAAATTCGTCATCGTCGATATTCCGGAGTTCGATGGAAAAATCTTTTCCTGCATCTTTAAGAATGGCCTTAAACCTTTCGGTATAGTTGAAGGTAATATTGGATAGCGGAATACTGGCTGCTTTTATTTCATTATGCGTTAAGCCGGTAGGGAAGAGGTCTGCCAGCAAAAGCCGGATGAGGTCTTCATTTTTTTCCAGCAGGGAAGTATCCTGGAAGCCGTCTCTGAGTTCCCGGAAATTTTTCGTCTTTTCTATTAAAGATTCTGCATAGTTGACGCGGTATTCCAGCCGGTCGTTGTACCGGATATGTTCCAGTACATCCAGATAGCGTCCGAATGAGATATATACCTGAAAAGGGGTGTCTTTTTTATAAAGGTCTGACAAAGCTGAAATTTAGAGTAAAGGTAAAAAAAAACCACAACTTTAAGGTTGTGGTTTCTATTTTATAAGACTTTTTACAGCCCGAACAATCTTGCAAAGAGATCAGGGAAAATTCCCAGAACTACTACTGACGCAATCACGAATACGCCAACTATATTATAGGTAACGGTTACTTTTTCAGAAGATTTGAATGTACTTTCTTTAAAGAAGAACATGGAGATAATCAGTCTCAGATAATAAGCAATGGAAACCGCAGATCCCAATACAGCTACCAATACTAAGAATACCCCGTGTTTTGAATTCATCGCCTGAGAGAATAAGGCAAATTTCCCCATGAAACCGGCAGTTAACGGAATCCCGGCCATGGAAAGCATGGAGATTGCTGCAGCAGTGGCCAGTAAAGGCTCTGTTTTTGCCAATCCTTTGAATGCTCCGAAGGAGGTTTCCCTCTTCAGCTTTTCAACATAGATCAGGGCCATGAAAACCCCTACAGTGGATAAAGCGTAAGCAAACAGGTAGAAAGCCAGGTTATAAGTAGAAAGGCTGGTCATTCCGAAGAATACCAATCCGATATATCCTGCGTGGGAAACGGAAGAGTAGGCCAGCATCCTTTTGGCATTCGTCTGGGCCAGACCCATTACGTTTGCCAACAGTAAAGTAATGATCAGGAATACCCCGAATACGTTGATCCACTCCGCAGTAACGCCGCCGAATCCGATGGTCATCAGTCTGAACAGGGCAAAGAATCCTGATATCTTCACCACACTCGCCATAAAAGCAGTGATCAGCGAAGGGGCTCCGTAATAGACATCCGGGCTCCACATGTGGAAAGGCGCCAATGCTACCTTAAATGCCAGGGCACAAAGAATAAGCAATACTCCCAGAATAAACATTCCATCCTTGGGATTGGAAACTCCGAAATCCTGGATTTTATATAAATCAAAACTTCCGGTACTTCCGTAGATAAAGGCGATCCCGAACAACAGGAAACCCGTTGCGAATGCACCCATCAGGAAATATTTGATCGAAGCTTCGTTTGATCTCAGATCCGTCTTGTTGGCTCCGGCCATTACGTATAACGGAATGGAGAGGATCTCAACACCCAGGAATAAGGTCACCAAATTCTGGTATCCGAAAAGGATGATCCCGCCGCATAGCGCAAACAGCATCAAAGCATACAGTTCCGATTGGTGGCTTCTGTGGTTGCTGAATGCAAAACCTCCCAAAAAGAACAACAATAAAGTCGTTACGATTGATATTTTAGTGAACAGCGCCGCATTACCGGTGTAGTCGTACATATGCCTGTACTGTCCGAAGAACGAAAGCTCCGGCATAAAACTTACCCATAATGCGATGATTAATCCCAAAATCCCAATGTATCTTGCGAATTTCCCTTGTTCAAAAACTCCTGAAAATAACGCAACAACTGCCGTTAGGAAAACAATAATTAAAACACTCATTTCTTAAAATATCAAATTAGCTTACCATTGACTGGTAGATAAACTTCAACGAACTATTCACCATTTCGATGATCGGCTGCGGGAAAATACCGAATACGATCACAAAAACCGCTAAACCTGCCAATACTGAGAATTCAACTGCAGACAGGTCTTTTGCCGTACTCAACACTGCTTCATCACCCTGCCCGAACATGGCCTTTCCGTAGAATCTTAACAGATAGACTGCGGCAAGGATTACGGTAAGACCGGCAATCACTGCTGCCAATCCGTTAAAATCATATACCGATTTCAACAGGATGAATTCTCCGATAAATCCATTGGTTAACGGAACGCCCATTGAGCCCAGTATAATAATCAGGAACAACACCGCAAACTTTGGCGCTACTTTCGCAAGGCCGCCCATCTGCCTGATGTCTCTTGATTTAAATCTTTTATATAAGATATCACAGCAGTAGAACAGACCCACCACGTTGATCCCGTGAGCGAAGGTCTGTACCAAAGCCCCTTCAGCTCCTTCAATATTGAAGGTTCCTCTTAAAGAAATCACGGCAGAAGCAAAAATACCCGCAACCATCAACCCTACGTGAGAGAAAGACGAATATGCAATGATTTTCTTCATATCGGTCTGGATGATTGCAATCAAAGCTCCGTGAACAATCCCTATAATCGCCAGGATAATAACGATCTGTCCCGAAATTCCTGCAATCGGAATCGGGGTGATCGGCAACAGGTAACGCATTACCCCGTAAATTGCCATTTTAAGCATGATCCCGGATAAAAGCATTGATCCCTGAGTTGGCGAATAAGTATAGGTATCCGGCTGCCACGTATGGAAGGGGAATACCGGTAACTTCACTGCAAAGGCAAAGAAGATAAACCAGAACACTACCGTCTGTTGGGTTGCGTTCAGTTGCGCATTGTAAAGATCCGTCAGTGCAAAAGAGGCTGAGTGATTATAAACATAAATCAACCCGGCCAGCATAAACAGTGATCCTACAAACGTATAAACGAAGAATTTCGTGGTGAATTCAAACCTTTTATTTTCCTGCCCCCAAAGTCCGGCAATAAACCAGATCGGAATCAGCGTTACTTCCCAGAAAATGTAGAACAGCAATCCGTCCAGCGAAGTGAACACCCCGATCAGACCGAACTGCATCATCAGGATCAAACCGTAGAATGTATTTCTGTAGCTTACATTTTCATTGAATGAAGATAAAATAATAATCGGCGTTAAAATATTCGTCAGCAATAAAAGAAGCAGACTCATCCCGTCGATCCCGAAGTGAAGAGAGCTCTTCATGAATTGTGACCATGGATAGTTGATTTCGTGCTGCAATACGCTGTCTACCGTCGGATTAAAATCAAAATCCGCTGCAATGTAGAAGGTAACGAGCATCTGTACCAACGCAATTCCCAGTGCCAAATATTTGCTGGAATTGTTTTTCCAGGCAAAAACTAATCCCGAACCTACAAGAGGTAATAGCAATAATGTTAATAACAAACCCGACATTATTATTGTAATAAAAAGTTAACAATTAATATAATTCCTACTGCCAAAGACATGATAAGAATATAGTTCTCTACATTTCCGTTCTGGATTCGCTTCATAGCTCTTCCGCTGTCTTCAGCGCCATCGCCCACGAAGTCTACAAAACGGTCCAGAATACCTTTATCAAACATTCTTCCTCCGCGTCCTAATCCTTCAACCGTTTTTACAACAATTGCATTGTAAAGTTCGTCAACATATAATTTCTTGGCAGACAGTTTTTCCCATCCGGTGTACATTTCCTCCGGCAGGGCCTGCTTTTTCTTGTTAACGTATGTATTTTTTACCAGGAACCAAACCGTGAAGAACATCAGGACGGTTGCTCCCAAAAGGATCATTTCCGTTCCGAAAGGCACTCCTGAAAGAGTAGCTTCCATCTGGTTATAGCTTTCCTCGGTAAGCACCGGCTTCAGCCATTCCATTAATTTAGCATAATGGCCGTGTCCGATAAAGTGAGGAAGGTTGATGAACCCCCCGACTACGGAAAGGATGGCCAGCACGATCAATGGCAGCGTCATATTCGACGGGCTTTCGTGAAGGTGATGCTTCTGTTCTTCCGTCCCTCTAAACGCTCCGTGGAACGTCAGGTAATACAGTCTGAACATATAAGTTGCCGTAACTGCCGCTAAAATGAATAGCATAACCCAATAGATCGGGTTTTTGGAAAAAGCAGCTACAAGAATTTCGTCTTTCGAGATCATCCCCGATAGTAAAGGGAATCCGGAAATTGCCAGGGTCCCGATCAGGAAGGTAGCGTGAGTTACCGGAATGTATTTTTTCAGTCCTCCCATCAAACGCATGTCCTGCTCGTTGCTCATGGCGTGGATTACAGAACCTGCTCCCAAGAACAGCAATGCTTTGAAGAAAGCGTGCGTCATTACGTGGAACATGGCCGTGGTGTAAGCACCCAATCCTAAGGCAATGAACATGAATCCAAGCTGGGAAACGGTAGAGTAAGCCAGTACTTTTTTGATATCGTTCTGACGGAGGGCATAGAATCCTGCCAATGCAGCCGTCATGAAACCGATGAATAATATAATATCCTGAACGCTCGGTGCAAGGGTGAACAAGAAATTCGAACGTACCACCAGGTAGATCCCCGCCGTTACCATCGTCGCCGCGTGAATCAATGCAGAAACAGGGGTAGGACCGGCCATCGCATCCGGAAGCCATGTATATAAAGGAACCTGAGCCGACTTACCGGTAGCACCGATAAATAAACTTGCCGTAATAAAGATGATTACGCTGCCGTCCAGTTCAAATTTTCCTGCATTTTCTTTTATCGTAAGGTAATCTACAGCGTTGGTCTGGGAAGCCAGCATGAAAATCCCGATCAGTAACGCAAGGTCACCGATTCTGTTCATGATAAATGCTTTTCTTGCTGCCTTACCATATTCTTCGTTGGTATACCAGAACCCGATCAACAGGTAAGAACATAGTCCTACACCTTCCCATCCGATGAAAAGGATCAGGTAGTTGCTTCCCATTACCAATAGAAGCATGGAGAAGATAAACAGGTTAAGGTAAGTGAAAAACTTGTAGAATCCTTTATCGTGGCTCATATATCCGATGGAGTAGAGGTGGATTAAAGAACCGATTCCCGTAATGATCATCACCATCATCAGAGACAGCTGATCGATCTGGAACCCGAAATTGATCTGAACCCCGTTTACCCTGAACCATTCAAAAGCTTTTACGATCACCGGCTGGCTTTCGGAATTGAAACCCAGGAAAATGCTTACTGCAATGCAGAAAGAAGCAAAAACCATTGCCGTCGCCAGGCCGCCTACTACGATTTTCGGAAGATTTTTCCCGAATAAACCGTTAATAAGAAAACCTAAAAGGGGTAAAAGTATTATTGCATATACTAAATTTTCCATTCTTATCCTCTTAATTTATTAAATATACTTACATCAACAGAACGGGTATTTCTATAGAGCATAGCAATAATTGCCAGACCTACCGCTACTTCCGCAGCAGCCACCACCATAATGAAGAAAACTAAAAGTTGTCCGTCGCCGTTTCCTTTATACGC
The DNA here is from genome assembly GCF_007991455.1 of Chryseobacterium hagamense. Taxonomy (GTDB): domain Bacteria; phylum Bacteroidota; class Bacteroidia; order Flavobacteriales; family Weeksellaceae; genus Chryseobacterium; species Chryseobacterium hagamense. The sequence continues at coordinate 19,987 of NZ_BJYJ01000033.1, forward strand.
TGAAAAAGCAGCGAGTAAAAGGTTTACCGAATTCAGCATAAGCTCTACACAACCCAAGATAACAATAGCATTTTTTCTCAGCAATACGCCCAACACTCCCAGACAGAACAATACTGACGAAAGAATGATGAAGTAATTCAGAGGAACACTTTGTATAAATGTATTTACTTCTCCCATAATTTTATAAATCTTTTTTACCGATTAATACCGCACCTACAATACCTGCCAAAATAAGGATGGATGCAAGCTCAAACGGTAAAACATATTCATTAAACAAAAGTCTGCCCAGGTTTTTGGTAAGCCCGATGCTGCGGTCTGCATTTTCAACCACCACGTGGTTCTGCTGTACTCCTCTGAATACCCCTAAAACTCCGATCAGAAGAAGACCCGCCGTAAAAACGCCGGCAAATTTTAAAGTATTGCTCTTCTTACTTTCGTCTTGCTTATTAAGGTTAAGCATCATCAGGATGTACAGGAAAAGTACCATGATCGCCCCGGCGTATACAATGATCTGGATAATCGCAAGGAATTGTGCATTCAGAAGAATATACATGCCTGCAATCGAAAACATCGTCACAATTAATGACAGAATAGCATATAAAGGATTTCTGGCAAATACGAAGTATACCGCACTGGCCACTGCTAAAAACGCCACCAAGAAAAATAAAAACTGATCCATTATTTTACCGCATTTTTTTGTTTCTCGGATTGTCTTTCAGTAATGTCAATCCTTTCATTTATTTTTTCTACCAACTTATCTTTTCCGTAGATGAAAGACCCTCTGTTGGTTTCCACATCTACCAGTCGGTCGGTAAGATAGATCGCTGATTTCGGGCATGCTTCCTCGCACATCCCGCAGAAAATACATCTCAGCATATTGATTTCATATACCGATGCATATTTTTCTTCCCTGTACAGATTCTTTTCCTCTTTTGTTCTTTCAGCAGCCGTCATTGTGATAGCTTCTGCAGGGCATGCTACTGCACACAATCCGCAGGCGGTACATCTTTCGCGGCCTTCCTCGTCTCTTTTCAAGACGTGCTGGCCTCTCCAGATTTCGGCTCTCGGCTTTTGTACCTCCGGATAGGCATACACTGCCGGAGCTCCTTTCAGCACCGTTCTCACAGCATGCTTAAAGGTAATCCCCATTCCCGTAAAAATTGCAGGCAGGTAGATTTTTTCAGCAAGGGTCATTTCTTTATTGGAAACAACTTTTGATCTGTTTGTAAGTTTCATTATCTTTTATTATTAAATGTTAGACGATGGAAGACCATTACATCAACTCATCATCACATTATCAAATTTTCAAATTAATTTAATTTCAAATGATTAACTGCCGAAGGCTAAAATCACCGCTCCGGTAATCAGTAAATTCACCAGTGCCATTGGGATCAGCGTTTTCCATCCCAGGTGCATCAGCTGGTCATATCTGAATCTCGGAAGTGTCCATCTGATCCACATAAAGATCAGGATTCCGATGATTGTTTTTGTTAAAAATGCTACGACACTCAGGATCCCTGCGGTATTTTCGCCCCAGTGCTGCGTTACCCATTCAATTCCGGGATAATTATATCCTCCGAAGAAAAGAACGACCATAAACGCATTGGAGATAAACATGTTCACATATTCACCGAACATGTACAAACCTAATTTCATGGATGAATATTCCGTAGAATATCCGGTTACCAGTTCAGATTCACATTCCGGCAAATCGAAAGGGTGTCTGTTGGTTTCCGCCAAAGCGGCTACAAAGAAAACCAGGAAAGCAATGGGCTGGTAGAAAATATTCCAGTTCAGTCCGGAAACCCATGGAATAAAGCCCCATAATTTACCGTCAGTCTGGCTGGCGGTGATTTCTTTCAGATCCAGACTTCCCGTCATCATGATGATGGAAAGCAAAGCCAATCCCATCGCCAGTTCATAAGAAATCATCTGTGAAGAAGCACGGATAGCTCCTAACAATGAATATTTGTTGTTGGAAGCCCAGCCTCCGATCATAATTCCGTACACCCCGATGGAGGCCATTCCGATAATGAAAAGAACCCCAACGTCGATGTTGGCAACCTGCAGATCGTAAGACGTTCCGGCGATATTTAAACTTTTACCCCAGGGAATAACTGCTCCGGTAATCAATGAAATAAACATCACCAAAGCCGGACCCAGCACAAAAAGGAATTTTTCCGCATTGGCCGGGGTAAAGTCTTCTTTAAAGAAAAACTTTCCACCGTCGGCAAGAGGCTGCAGCAATCCGAAAGGTCCTGCTCTGTTCGGACCGATCCTGTCCTGCATGATTGAGGCCACTTTCCGTTCCGCCCAGGTAGAGTAGGCTGCAATCGTCAGTGAAAGCAGGAAAAGTGCCAATACAAGTATAAGTTTAAATGTAATTAAATCCATTTTTAATTTAAATGTTTTGAAGATGGGAGCCGGAAGCTGGATGTTCAGTACATCGTGGCATTAACTCATCATCACATTACTAATTTTTTATATTCTAAGACCGTTGATGTTGAAAGCAGTAGGTGAGTTTTATATTAAACTTCCAGCTTCCTTCTTCCAGCATCCAACTTTTTTATTTTTCGTCTTTTTCGCTGATTTCCTTAGCCATCGGATTGTCCAGGACTCTTAATTCATCCTTAGGCTTCTCGTAATGGTTCAGGGAAATTACGGAATGTCTGTCGATATGTCTTGGCCCTTCAATGTTCCAGTCCGACAGTTCTTTTCTTTCGAAACGGCAGGTGTCGCAGATGAATTCTTCCACTTCGCCCCACTGGTCTTTTCTGGCTGTTACCCTTATGATTTCATCCCCTTTCATCCACACGACTGCTTTTCCGGAGCATTTTCCACAGTTGCACGAAGCGTTCATAGGCTTCGTAAACCATACCCTGCTGGAGAAACGGGCGGTTCTGTCCGTTAAGGCACCTACCGGACAAACATCAATTACGTTTCCGATAAAATCATTATCCAGGGCTTTATTCAGATAGGTTGAAATTTCGGCGTGATCTCCTCTGAAAAGGATTCCGTGCTCTCTTTCTCCGGTCAGCTGATTGGCTGCCAGTACGCACCTTGCACACAGGATGCAACGGTTCATATTCAGTTTGATGTGAGGGCCAAGGTCATCGGCATCATAGGTATTTCTTTCGAATTCCGTTCTGGTGTTTTCGTTGCCGTATTCGTAGCCGAGATCCTGAAGGTGGCATTCTCCGGCCTGGTCGCAGATCGGGCAGTCCAACGGGTGGTTCAGCAATAAAAACTCGGTTACGGCTTTACGGCCCTCCTGTGCTTTTTCGGAAGTAAGGTTTTTCACTTCCATACCGTCCATGACGTTGGTTCTGCAGCTGGCCACCAGTTTCGGCATAGGTCGCGGATCTGCTTCAGATCCTTTGGAAACTTCTACCAGGCACGTTCTGCATCTTCCTCCGCTGGTTTCCAATTTGCTGTAGTAGCACATTGCCGGAGGTACCGATTTTCCACCGATCTGTCGGGCAGCTTCCAAAATAGAAGTTCCGGGCATCACTTCGGTCGTCTGTCCGTCTATCGTTATTTTAAATTTTTTAACCTCTTCGCTCATATTCTATGCTTTTCGCTTATGCCTTAGCCATTAAGCTCTGTTTAATTATACTTTTTCGTATTAAATGTATACCCAATTCCGGCCAGCACCTGTCCGAAAACAAAATCCTGACGGGCTTTATCCGGTTTGTTGTTCAACGTGGTTTTGATGTCCCACATGTTGATGTATCCGGCTTTGGCTTCTGCCCGGATCATCCAGTGGTTCCAGAAAACCAGGTTTAAGCTCGATCTCAGGTCAGTTCCCATTCCCGCTACGTGGAAACGGTCGCTTCTTTCATTACCGAAAAGCTTGACGTTGCTCTTCGGAAACATGAAGCCGAGTCCCGCTCCGTAAGACCATACCAGGTCTACATTTTTCTTGTGAACAAGATTCTTATATTTTTCAAGGCCTACATTTTCATAATTAAGGCCGTCCGTATGTTCAAATGTCAGGAACTGCTCATCAGATAAATTCACCTGTCCGTTCTGTACCATTGCGGCGTATTTCGAATCGGAAATCGTTCCTGAAAAATCAACGGTCTGGTTCTGGTTCATCACATATTTCATGTGGTCGATTCCTAAAACCAAAGCTAAATTGTCTTTAATAAAATAACCTGCTCTGAAGTTATACTGAACCACGGTGAACCATGACGGATCGATATATACAATTCCCAATTTCGTAGGCCGGTCTCTCGCTGATACATTATTCAGCTGAAAATCGTAACCGTTTCCGGTAAAATGGATATCCGAGTTGCTGAAAGCCCCTCTGTTCCAGCCGAAGAAAGCGAAGACCTGACCTTTTTTGCTTAATGGTAATGGCTTTTCCATTTTCTTAACAGGAGCAGTAAAAACATCGTCCAATGTTCTTTCTCCCAAGGTGTCTTTTTCTTTTGTCTGTCCAAAAAGAAAACCCGACATCATTAACCCGGAAACCAGTAAACTCTTCATCTTAAGCATTGTTTTCAACGGCAGGGATTGGATCAGCATAATGGGCCAGTCCATAGTTCTGTGTCTTACACAATTCAGGGTTTTTCACGTGCCATTCGAACTCGTCTCTGAAATGACGGATCGCTGCTGCCACCGGCCATGCCGCGGCATCACCCAGCGGGCAGATGGTATTTCCTTCGATCTTTCTCTGGATATCCCAAAGCAGATCGATATCTTCTATTTTTCCTTCTCCGTTCTCGATTTTCTTTAAAATCTTGTACATCCATCCCGTACCTTCACGGCAAGGGGTACACTGTCCGCAGCTTTCGTGGTTGTAGAATCTTGCCAGGGTCATGGTATGTTCCACCACGCACTGGTCTTCATCCAATACAATGAAACCTCCCGAACCCATCATGGTGCCGGTAGCAAATCCACCGTCGGCCAAAGATTCGTAGTTCATATATCTCGGTTCCCCGTTTACGGTTTTTAATAACAAGTTGGCAGGAACAATCGGAACGGAACTTCCACCCGGGATACAGGCTTTCAGTCTTTTTCCGTCCTTAATTCCGCCACAGTATTCGTCTGAATAAATGAATTCTTCAACGGTAATCGTCATATCAATTTCATAAACGCCCGGCTTGTTGATGTTTCCGCAGGCAGAAATTAATTTCGTACCGGTAGATCTTCCTACACCGATTTTGGCGTATTCAGCTCCGGTAATATCGATAATCGGAACGATGGCAGCAATAGATTCAACATTGTTTACAACCGTCGGTCTTTCCCAAAGTCCTTTTACGGCCGGGAACGGCGGTTTCAGTCTCGGATTTCCTCTTTTCCCTTCAAGGGATTCGAGCAATGCCGTTTCTTCACCACAGATGTAAGCTCCGCCACCTCTCTGAACATAAATTTCACAATCGAAACCGGTCCCTAAAATATTTTTACCTAAAAATCCTGCTGCCTTGGCTTCTTCAATCGCTTCTTCAAGAATATCAGGAATCCAGGAATATTCTCCACGGATATAGATATAAGAAACATTTGAACCTAAACAGTAAGATGAAATCAGCATTCCTTCAATCAACAGATGGGGAAGGAATTCCATCAGATACCGGTCTTTGAAAGTTCCCGGCTCCGATTCGTCGGCATTCACCACCAGGTGTCTCGGAACGCCTTCCGGTTTTGCCAGGAAGCTCCATTTCATCCCGGTAGGGAATCCGGCTCCTCCACGTCCGCGAAGTCCTGAAGCTTTCACTTCTTCCAGAACTTCTTCCGGTGTCATTTTCAAGGCTTTTTCTGCGGCAGTGTAACCTCCCTGTTTGCGGTAAGTTTCAAAGTAGCGGATGCCTTCGATATGTGCGTCTTTAAGTAAAAGTTTTTTACTCATTTCTATATGCTTTTAGCGAATGGCCGACAGCTTGTGGCTCCGGTGGTACGCTTCTTATTTATTTGATATTTAAAATTCAATTAGTCCAAAGCAACTTGTCCTTCTCTGCAAAGATCCAGGATTTCGTCTACTTTTTCAATCGTTAAATTTTCATGAAAGAATTTTCCCAGCTGCATCATCGGAGCATATCCGCAGGCACCCAGACATTCGGCCGGCTTTAGGGTGAACATTCCGTCCTCCGTCGTCTCTCCGTCCCTGATGTTCAGTTTGGTTCTGATGTGGTTCAGGATCTTTTCGCTTCCGGAAACCATACAGGGTCCCGTTCTGCACACTTCCAGTACATATTTTCCAACCGGCTTCATGTTGAACATGGTGTAGAAAGTAGCCACTTCATAGACTTCGATCGGTTTGATGCTCAGCAATTCCGCAACATAATCCATTACGGGAACATCCAACCATCCTCCGAATTCTTTCTGTGCCAGGTGAAGTACAGGAATAAGGGCAGATTTCTGTCTTCCCTCAGGATATCTTGCCATCATCTTGTGCACCAGTGCTAAACTTTCCGGTTTAAAAGCTATTGTTTCGCTCATTTTATTTTGTTGTAAAATGTACATTGTACAAGGTACAAAGTATTATTATCTGTTTATATTTTTAAGTACGCGGCACATTCACACCCTGTACTTTTTACCGTTTTATGCGTCTAATTCTCCTGCAATAATGTTCATACTACACATGGTAACGATCGCGTCAGAAATTACAGATCCTGTAATCATCTCCGGATATGCCTGGTAATAAATAAAGCAAGGCCTTCGGAAGTGCAGTCGGTATGGGCTTCTTCCGCCGTCACTTACTAAATAGAATCCTAATTCCCCGTTTCCTCCTTCTACAGCATGGTAAACTTCGCCTTTCGGAACATCCGTTTCACCCATTACGATTTTGAAGTGGTAGATCAATGCCTCCATCTTCTTGTAAACATCTGCCTTTTCAGGAAGGTAGAAATCCGGAACATCCGCATGGAACGGACCTTCAGGAAGGTTTTCGTAAGCTTGTTTGATGATTTTTATGGATTCCCAGATTTCCTGCTGACGCACCATAAAACGGTCATAGGTATCTCCTGAGGTACCCACAGGGATAATGAAATCGAAATCCTGGTAAGAAGAATAAGGCTGTGCTACCCTAACGTCATAATCAACGCCGGTCGCACGAAGGTTCGGACCTGTAAAACCATAGCTTAATGCTCTCTCGGCAGAAATGCCTCCGGCTCCGATGGTACGGTCCATAAAAATTCTGTTTCTTTCAAGTAACGTACAGAATTCCTTGAATCTTGGTGGGAAGGTTTTGAGGAAATCCTTCAGCAGCTCATGGAATTTCGGGGTGAAATCCCTTTCAAAACCGCCGATTCTCCCCATATTGGTGGTCATCCTCGCTCCGCAGATCTGTTCGTACATATCGTAAATACGCTCTCTCTCGATGAACATATAGGTAAGCCCCGTAATAGCGCCTGAGTCCATCCCGGTTACCCCGTTACAGATCAGGTGGTCACCGATTCTGGCAAGTTCCATTAAAATCACGCGCATATAATCTACACGCTTCGGAACTTCAACGCCGATCAGTTTTTCAACCGTCATGTGCCAGCCTAAGTTATTGATCGGCGCAGAACAGTAATTCATTCGATCGGTAAGGGTGGTAATCTGAGAATAATTCCTTCTTTCGGAAATCTTCTCAAAGGCCCGGTGAATGTAGCCCACGGTCTGTTCAGCGTGAAGGATCCTTTCACCGTCCATCGTTAAGATATTCTGGAAGATCCCGTGTGTTGCAGGGTGGGTAGGTCCTAAATTGAGGGTATACAGTTGCCCGTCAATCTGTTCCTTACTTTCGTATTGGTTGAGTATATTAGATAATGAGTTATCTTTCATAATGATTGCTTTTAGCTGTTTGCTTCCGGCTATTGGCTAGCTGCCGTTCGCCATTGGCTTTTTTATCTTCCGAACATATCATCGTTCTTGTCGGTCCTTGTCCCGTCTTCCAGACGATATTCCTTCAGCATCGGGTGGTAGCCCAGGTCTTCCATATTCAGGATAGGTCTGAGATCCGGGTGTCCTTTAAATTTAATTCCGAAGAAATCATAGGTTTCCCTTTCCATCCAGTTGGCGCCTGCATAAAGATCCACCAAAGAATCCACTTCAATGTTCTCTCTGGTCATAAAGATTTTCAGGCGCAGCCTGAAGTTGGCCATCATGTTCTGCAGGTGGTAAACCACTCCGATCTCCTTATCCGGGAATTCCGGGTAATGGATTCCGCATACATCGGTCAGGAAATTGATTTCCAGAGAGGAATCCTTCAGGTAATGGACGATTTTTTTCAGGTCCTCCTTTTTTACCTCAACGGTCAGCATCCCATAAGGTTCCGAGCTTGCAATAACGGATTCCGGAAATTCTCTGGTGATGGCTTCTAGTACAAATTCGTTGGTCATTTTCCGTTAGTTGCTAATGTTGTAAGAATCTAATAATTTCTGGTATTCTGGCGTATCTCTTCTTCTGATGCTTTCGCTTTCGGCGAGGGCCTGAACCTGCATTACCCCTTCGATGATCTGTTCAGGTCTCGGAGGGCATCCCGGAACATACACGTCTACCGGAATGATCTTATCGATTCCCTGCAATACGGAATACGTGTCGAAAATACCGCCGCTGCATGCGCAGGCCCCTACGGCAACTACCCATTTCGGCTCAGCCATCTGGGTATATACTTCTTTCAGTACCGGTCCTAGCTTTTTGGATATGGTTCCGCAGACCATCAGCAGATCGGCCTGTCTCGGGGAGAAAGAGTTTCTCTCCATCCCGAATCTTGATGCGTCATACGTCGGGTTCAGGGTAGCCATAAACTCGATACCGCAGCATGAAGTGGCAAAAGGCAGGGGCCAGAGAGAAAATTTTCTGGCCATCCCGATGACACTGCTCAGTTTCGTTGCGAAAAACCCTTCTCCTTCAAATCCTTCGGGAGCCGGTGCATCTGTTTTTATAATTGGTTTGTTGTCTGACATTTGATTGATTTAAGATTTTAATTTAGATCACCAAAGAGTGTTAATGTTAGTTATCAACCTCAGTTGTATCATCTAAAACAGTCATTTAAAATTTCTATTTCTTTACTTATCCCAATCCAGGGCGCCTCTTTTCCAGACATAGAAAAATGCCATGAAGAAAATCGCAACAAAGGTAAGAACCGCAAGGAAACCTTCCATACCGAATTCTCTGAAGTTGACCGCATACGGATAGAAAAATACGATTTCAATATCGAATAATACGAACAGTACCGCAGTTAAAAAGTATTTGATGGAAAACGGCGTTCTTGCATTTCCTTCTACCGGGACACCACATTCCCAGCTCTGGTTTTTTACAGAATCTCCTTTTTTCTGTTTCGGACCTAAGAAATGTGCTCCAAGCAGAGAAATTGCTACGAAACCTATCGCAACACCTGCCTGTAAAAGGATTGGAATATAACTTTCAGGTAAATTCATTTTTGCATTATTATCTCAATTTGCAAATTTAGCGAATAAACAAGAAAGCATGAAATTTATGAGGTTAAAAGTAGAATTAAAATCCGCTAAACCGGTAATTTAGAATCAATAAAAATTAGCTTTTAATAATTATTTTTTTCGCTTAGGTTTCTCCCTTTTTTTATAGTTAAAATGCAGAAAATGGACTTAAACAGAAATCTGCCGATCGACGGGTAGACGGAGCTGTTAAATCATCAGCCGGTTACTTTTTCATCTTTTTAAGAAGGGAGAAAGCCATAAAAGCGATGTAAGCGAAGATGATGCTGGCAAATAAGATATTGATTACGGTATTGGTACGTTCATCAGGGATCTGAAGAAAAAGGTTGTATACAATATATCCGGCCACCAGGACACCGAAAATAATAAGCTGTGGTTTCATGGGTTGACTTTTTAGAGTGTTTTAGAGTTTTAGGGTACTGGAGTAGGAGAGTTTGAGGATGGAAGCGTTTTAAGGCTGGAGAATTTCAGGAGGTTTTAACATCTTATGAAGAGGGAATTCACAGACTTATCAATGATTCACTCCCCATTATTCATCACCTATTACTCATTATTTATCTCCATGGCATAGGTTCTCCTTCTCTTATGGTTCACCGGATTATAATCCTGCCATAGGAGCTGGACGCTCTTGTTTTCTTCCAGCTCGGGGTTGGTTTCGAGATATTTTACCCCTTTTTTACGGAAGAGTTTCCAGATTTCCTTAAAGATAATGGAGGTAACGCCTCTTCTCTGATAATCAGGGTGGATTCCGATCAGGTAAAAGTTGGCGCGGTCGTTTTTCTTCCCGGCTCTCAGGAAATGCCACCATCCGAATGGCAGCAGTTTCCCTCCGGATTTCTGCAGTGCCCGGGAATACGAAGGCATGGTGATGGCAAAAGCCACCAGCTGATCCGTATCGTCGGCCACACAGACGATATAATCTTTGTCGATCAGTTTAAAATATTTCTCCTTATAGGTTTTACGCTGCTCATCTGAGATGGGAGTGTAAGTCGACAGATGTTTATAGGTTTCGTCCAGCAGGTCGAACATCGGATCCACGTAGCCGATGATTTCCTCTTTCGATTTGAATTCCAAAACTTTCAGCTTGTATTTCAGCGAAATCAGTTCGTTGAACTTGTGGATTTTTTCCGGCAGTACTTCCGGAAACTGCAGTTCGAATTCCACCCATTCCTTTTCTTTGGTGAGCCCCAGCTTTTCCAGGTGCTGCGGGTAATAGGCATGGTTGTAAATCCCGATCATCGTGGCCAGCTTGTCGAAGCCCATCGTCAGCATTCCGGCTTTGTCGAGATTGGTAAAGCCCATCGGCCCTTCTATTTTCCCGATGTTCTTTTCCCTGGCGTAATCGATGGCTTTCTGAATGAGTGCCCGGGAAACTTTTTCGTCATCAATAAAATCGATCCACCCGAAACGCACTTTTCTGATCCCTAGTTCACGCTCTTCCTTGTGGTTGATTATCACTGCGATCCTGCCCGCAATCTGCCCGTCTTTATGAGCTAAAAACTGCCGCGCCTCCGAATATTCGAGGGCCGGATTTTCCGCCGGATTCCAGATATTGATTTCTTCATTCACAAAGGAAGGAACATAATAGGGATTGTTTTTATACAGATCCATCGGAAATCTTACAAACTGCTTGAGCTGATCAGCACTTTTTACTTCAATAACTGAAATTTCTGACATGATTTTCTAGTGGAATTAATGAACAAATATAAATAAATTAATGCAAAACTTTGGCACAGTTTTTACATCATCTCGGTTGAAAAAATATATTACAAAGTTATTAGATGGGCGGTTATTATTTAATTATAATTATTTCAATGGCAGTGAGCTGGTTGGTATCATGGCGGTTGAAATCCAAATTTGAACATTACTCCAATGTTCATCTCCGGAACGGAATGTCCGGAAAAGAGGTGGCTGAAAAGATGTTGAGGGACAACGGAATCAATGACGTTCAGGTGATGTCGGTTCCAGGACAACTGACCGATCATTACAATCCGGAAAATAAAACGGTAAATCTTTCCGAAGCGGTTTATATGCAGCGAAATGCAGCAGCAGCGGCAGTTGCAGCCCACGAGTGCGGACATGCCGTTCAGCATAAGGTTGGCTACTCCATGTTGCAGCTCCGTTCCAGACTGGTACCGGTAGTAAGCATCAGCTCAAATCTGATGCAGTTTGTGATCATGGGAGGAATCATTGTGATGGCGATGAGCGGAAATAAGCTGATCTTAACGATCGGCGTTATTATGTTTGCTTTAACTACACTTTTTGCTTTTGTGACGCTTCCGGTAGAATACGATGCGAGTAACCGGGCCATGAAATGGCTGAGGGATACCGGGACGGTAACGACGGAAGAATACGTAGGTGTAAAAGACAGCCTTAAGTGGGCAGCCAGAACTTATGTTGTAGCAGCTATCGGCTCGCTGGTACAGCTGATGTACTTCGCTTCCCTGCTGATGGGCGGACGAAGGAATTAACCGGTAAAATCAAATGAAACATACTGCATCTCGGAAAGCTTTTCCGAGATGCTTTCTTTTTCAGACAGTTTCAGGGAAGCGGCAACGATGCATTTCTCATTGGCATCAAATTGTAAGACCTTTGCGTCATACTTTGAAAGCATGGTGAAAATAAGGTTCTGCTGATTGAAGTTAAATTCAATTTCAATATGCGTTTCGAGTTCTCTGGTAATAATCAGAGTTTCTTCAAGGGTAATTTTTGCCGATTCCTTATACGCTTTTACCAGGCCGGAAACCCCAAGCTTCGTCCCGCCATAATAACGTACGGAAATCACGAGGACGTTGGTGATTTCATTGGCAAGGAGCTGGTTGTAGATCGGCAGTCCGGCACTGCCTGAAGGTTCGCCGTCGTCGTTGGCACGGTAGTTTTCCCCATTCAGCCCCATTCTGAAAGCATAACAGTGATGCGTTGCTTTAGGATGTTCGGACCGGATCTTTTCCAAAGCCGTTTTAAGTTCTTCCTCATTATTTACCGGGAAAGCGAAGCCGATGAACTTGCTTCCTTTTTCTTTCAATAAGATATTTTCGACCGGAGATGCTATCGTTTTAAAGTTGAACATAGGGTATTGGAAAAATGATTCTGCCTGATATGTCAGGATTATTTTCCAAAGGTAAAATTTTTAAGGGAAAGACTGAAATCAGGGCAAGAAAAAAGAGAACCGCTAAAGTTCTCTCATTTATTTACAGTCTTCCGGTCTATGGCAGGTTACAGTTCAATTCCCGGATTGGCACAGGCCTGATCCAACGGGACACATCTGCCGTTGCAGTTGTAGGTGGTATGAGGGTTGCACGGGCAGATCCAGGTATTGGTCGACGGATCATAGTAACATTTTTCGATTCCTCCGTTCACGGATCTCAATTCTTGCTTTGATAATTTTCTTAAATTTTTCATGAGGTATTGGTTTAAATGGATCGTGAAGTTACGTAATTAATTTCAAAGTGTAGTGATAAATTGTGCGATTTTTATTTGCTAAGTTTTGATATTTAATAATTTACAACGTGAACTCAGGGAGAAAACCCGGATTAACAGGCTGGAAGAGCGGTGCTGAATGCCGGATGTTTCCCTTGCTGAAATACGATGAAAGGTCCTGACGGTTAAATGAGATCTTTTGTCATTCAATTAAAAGGAATTCTACTTAAAATCCCGGCTTAACCAGGCTTTAATTTTATTTTTAAATTATTGAACTGAACAAATTGAATACGATTGACTTTGTGTTGATTTACAGGATTTCCGCTTGATAAAATTCAATCCTGTTATCTCTGAAATTTTCTGTGCGTAAAGGTTTTCTGCCCGTAAGTTCCGGTGCCCGGGTTCCGTTTTCAAGCTTCAGGCTTTCGTTTTTAATAACAACAGCTTCATCCCATAGATTCCCGTCGATAAACTGCTGCAGGGTAAATCTACCGCCTTCAATAATCACCGACTGGATCTGCTCTCTGTACAAAGCGTCCATCAGTTCCTGCAGGAAATTTTCTTTTTTAATTTTAATAAAATGAATGTGCTCCCGGATTTCTTCCTTCACGGAATTGATAACAATGGTCCTGGCTTCAGTATGGTAAATTTTGAAATCCGAAGGGACTTTAAGATCAAAATCAATCAGTATTCTTACCGGATTTACACCTTCCACATTCCTTACCGTAAGAGAGGGATTGTCATTCAGCGCGGTTTGGGTTCCCACCAGGATGGCATGCTCGTCGGCTCTCAGCTGATGAACGAATTGATTGACCAAAGGATTTGAAATGGCTGTCGGCTGAAAATCTTTGTCCAGGAAACCATCGGCTGACCGGGCCCATTTCAGGATGATGTAAGGCCGTTTCTTTTCGTGATAGGTAAAGAACCTTTTGTTCAGCTCAATGCATTCTTTTTCCAAAACCCCGGATACTACTTCAATCCCGGCGTCCTGGATGATTTTTTTTCCTTTTCCGTTTACCTTATCGTGGGAATCCATGGCTCCGATCACGACTTTCCGGAAGCCCAGTTCTTTTATTTTCAAAGCACACGGCGGCGTTTTTCCGTAATGGGCGCAAGGCTCCAGCGTCACATAAATCGTAGACTCCGGAATCAGGGACCGGTCTTCCATCGATTCGATCGCATTGATTTCAGCATGGTTTTCCCCGGCTTTGCGGTGATAGCCTTCCCCGATGATTTTACCGTTGTGTACGATCACACTGCCGACCAAGGGGTTGGGGTAGGTGTGGCCTAAAGCTTTTTTAGCCAGCTCGATTCCTCTTTTAATATATAATTCGTCCTGCATAGTCCATGAAAAAAGCGAAGTCAAATGTTTTGCTCCGCTTTTAAGATTTAAGATTATTTTTTATTCTCCGGCAATGATGTTGTGGAGGTTCTGTTTTAAGCTTTCAAGATGTGCTTTTTTCTCGTCAATTGAATTGTACGTATCTTTCAGCAACGGGTTTTCCCTGGATGGGTTCTTGAAGAACGCCAGGTTGTTTTCCAGTTTTACGATTTCGGCTTCAAGGTCGGAGATCTGGCTCTTCATTTTTCTTGCTTTGTCGGTCAGCTGGTTTTCAGAAAGCCCTTCTTCCTTCAGCTCAAATTCATTGATCTTATTGAGCTTCAGTTTTTCCCTTAATGTCTTGTTGAATTCTGTATTGATGGAGATTTTATCCCTCGGCACTTTCCCGATGTTGTTCCAGGATGTTTTGATGGCCTCAATCCTTTCGATGCTGCCTTCTTCGTTGGTTACGGTTTTCAGGTCCTCGAGAATTGCTTTTTTCTGCTTGTAGTTTTCTTTCCAGTTATCGTTTGAGGCATTGCTCTTTTCACGGTAATTGTTGAAGAATGCGTTGCAGGCATCACGGAATTCGTCCCAGATTTTGTTGGTCATGCTCTTCGGAACGTGGCCGATCTTCTTCCAGTCTTCCTGAAGCTTTTTAAACAAGGGAACGGAAATATCCCATTCTTCGTTGTTCTGGTTGTCTTTTGCCGTCTGGATCAGTTTTAACTTTTCTTCCAGGTTGGCCTGCTGGGAACCTTTTAACGATTTGTAATAGGTATTTTTGGTGGTGTTGAAATTTCTGAGGGTGGTTTTGAAATCATTCCAGTTCTGGTTGGAAAGCTTTCTCGGCACACTGCCGGTTTTCAGGAATTCCGTACGGAGGTCCTCCACCTTCCGGATGGCGTTCTGCCAGTAATTGTGGTTCGGGTTTTCCGCCGGCTCAGACAGCTTTTTGATTTCGGCGATAATCTGGTTTTTCTTTTCCAGGTTGCCGGCCTGTTCGGTTTCGATAGCTGCGGAAAGCTCGGATTTCCTTTCGTGGATCTTGTTGGAAATTTCCTTGAATTCCTCCCATGTCTTCTCACGGAATTCTTCCGCTACCGGCTCCGCTTCTTCCTTCCAGAGCTTGTGAAGGTATTGAAGTTCGTTCAGCGCCTTCTGGATCACCGGCTCATGCTCAAGCTGCCTGGCGCGTTCGATGATGTGCTGTCTTTTTTCAAGGTTATGGCTGTATTCCTGCTCCAGGAATTCTTTATTCAGGTCCAGCATCTGATAAAACTGGTTCAGGTGATGGAAATAATTGTTATTCAGGATCCTGAATTCGGATTTTGCCACCTGCCCGGCATTGGACCAGTCTTCCTTGATCTCACGGATAGATTTGAAAAGGTTGGTACCGGGCTCGGAATTGGTGTACAGGTTTTTCAGCCTTTCAATAATGCTCTGGCGGTGGTCGAGGTTTTTCTTCTGCTCTTCCTCCTGGCCTTTCTGGAAATCGTCATGCTTTTCCCTGAAGATGTTCACCAGTGCGGAGAATCTTGCCTGGGAAGGATGCTCGTAACTGAAGGTTTCCGGTGCATTTCCGGCATCGGTGTACTCATGCTTTTTGTCTTCCACTTCATCATGGATGTAATGACTTGCTTTTTCTTTCAGCTGATTGAATTTTTTGAAATCTTCACCGGCATTCGGCGCATTGATGATTTTTTCCATTTCTTTCAGCGTATCGGCCAGGGAAAGGTCTACTTCTTCGTGCTCTTCTTCATGTTCCGGCTCTTCTTGCGGGGTGCTTTCATCCCGGGATGCAACAGGTTCTGGTGTCTGTTCCTGAGGTGTTTCCTGTTCGTTCCTGTTTTCCTCGTTCTCAGAAAGATTGTTTTCTGTAATCATAGCAAATCGTTTATGTGAGTGGCATTATAATATCCTCTAAATATATGGCTAAAAAGCCAAATACAATACTAAGTTAAGTTATTTTTTTTGAAAATTCCAAATTTCCCAGGCTTTTTCTGCCTGCTGTTCGAGCATATAATAGCCGTTCACGGTTTTGGCTCCTTTTTCTGAAGCATTGATGATGAATTTCGTATAGTTCGGGTTATAAATTAAGTCGATGATCAGGTGGTTTCCGGTAAGCCCGCCGAAAGGGAAATCCAGGCAGTCTTCTACATTCGGGAACGTCCCGACCGGCGTACACTGAACAATAATCTGATGTTGTGCCACGGTTTCCGCAGTGAGGTTCGTGTAATTGATTTCGGTTGTCCTGGAAACCGTCAGGGAAGGGATTCCCAGTTTGTCAAATACATATTTCACGGCCTTGGCTGCCCCGCCGTTCCCTAAAATAAGGGCGGACTGATGGTGCGGCTTCTTATGGAGCATCAGCGTTTTCTCAAACCCGAAGGCATCGGTATTATAGCCTGTCTTTTTACCGTTTTCAATCCGGACGCAGTTCACGGCACCTATTTTCTGTGCTTCATCGCTTAATTCATCGAGGTAGCCGATGATCTTTTCCTTGTAGGGGATCGTTACATTGAAGCCCAGCAATTCAGGGTCGGCAAAAAGGGCTTCCGCTTCATGGAGTTCCGGCAGATCGAAAATGCTGTATGAATAGCCTTTCAGCATCAGCTTCTGGAATTTATCTTCAAAGTATTTTTTTGAAAAGGAATAGGAAATGTTTTTCCCGATCAGCCCTAATTTTTTATTGGAATCCATCGGATAAAAATAAAAAAAAGACCGGATAAATCCGGTCTTCCGCATGAAATATTTCTTAAATCTTAGTCTACGATGAATTTCGCAGCAAAAGCATCGGTCTTCAGGATGTAATTTCCTTTTACCAGGCCTTTAAGATCGATTTTATTTGAATGTTTGAAAGGGTTTTCAATAGTTTCGATCAGTTTTCCGGAGAAATCGTAGATCTGTGCTTTTGAAATTCTGTTCAGGTTTTCACCTTTTACAAACAGTTCGTTGTTTTTTACCGGATTAGGGTAGATGCTGAAAGACGGTTTGTCTTTAGAAATCTCGCCCGTGGCCAGTACGCTGTAGCACGTCCAGCTCAGATCATCGATGGAAATTCTTTTTCCGGTTTCGGAATTGATGATCTTGATCACTGCATTGCCTGCTACATTGATGTTGCTGATCGTCGTGGTGGTTGCCGCTGCGCTGAAAGGGATCGTACCCGCATTGGTTCCGTTGATCTGTAAAGTCAGGTTTCCTGCCGTATCGGAAGAGAACGGAATTTTGGTCGTTACCGTAAGAGAGCCTACGCCTCCGGAAATCGTTGAGCTGGTCAGGTTTCCGTTTCTGATGTTGATGGCCTTGCCAACGATCGTCTGATCCGTTCTGGAATCGGTTGCCGTCCAGGTAATGTTGTTGCTGGTCCAGGTCTGCGTGGCATACGAAGAGCTTGCTGCCGGAATATTGGAGAAGTCTTCCGTTCCGCAGCTTCCTCCCGGCTGTCCGCCTGCAAGGGTGGTGCCCGGTGCGGTGTTGCTGGCTGTGGAAGCGTTACCTGCCGCATCCTTTGCAACTACGTAGAAGTTATAAGTGGTGGACGGGTTCAGTCCGGAAACGGTGGCCGTTGTTCCTGTAACGGTTACATAGAAAGTTCCGTCTTTATAAATATCATACCCTGTTACTCCGATGTTATCCGTAGAAGCCGTCCAGCTTAAGGAGATCGAGTTGGAAGAAGGGTTGCTGGTGATTAAGTTCGCAGGGGCGGTCGGTGCCTGGGTATCCACCACCGGGGTACCCCAGATCTGGGCCGCATATTCAGGATGATCGATAAACGGGTTACGGTTTCCCTGGTAAATATACGAGGCATTGTTTCTGGAAATTTCCATCGGTGATACCGGATCGGCCAGGTGCCAGGCCAGCAGCTGGTTCAGCTCCCAGGTCTGTAATCCGGGATAAGCTGAATTCCCCAGCATGTTTCCTGAGCTGAAACCGGACAGCTGGCTCTCGTATCTCGTTACGAAATAAAAGATCATCCGCGCAACGTCGCCCTTAAAAGCATCGATCGGCTCGAAAACCGTCCCGGAATAGCCCGTTGAAACGGAAGTGCCCAACTTTGAACCGTTTTGTGAAATGTAAGAAGTGATTCCTACTTTTCCGAAAGGGAAATTGGAGCGGTATCCGTTTACTTTACCGTCGGTCGGCCGGATGAAATTGATATCGGAGTACATCGGCATGGCGCTGCCGAAAAGGCTTTGAGGCACGATGTGCTCTCTGTTGTAGCAGTCGCCTTCACTGGAATAGTTTCCGCACTGGCTGGATGAAGTATGCTGGTAAACATAAGGATCCGTTCCCGCAGGATTTTCGGAATAAATGTCCAGTACGCTTCCGTCGTTTTCATAAAAATTATCGCTGTCCGTACTTACATACCCGTTGTACAGGTTGTTGTACGTTTTGGGGATGTGGCCGGTCGTAATGATCTGGCTGAGTGCCGTTTTCAGGTTGGCACCGGTAAGCCCGGCTGCTGCATTGTAATAGGTTGCAGGGGCCTGTGCCCATGCATTGAAAAATGCAAGAACCAGTAAAAAAGGGAATAGATGTCGTTTCATTTTTAAAAATTGGGCCGTAAAGGTACAAAAAAATGAAGACTGAAGATGTTAATTTTTAGTAATATAGTCTTTGCTGATCTTGGAGAATGCCCATGAAATGCCGAATCCGAAGAGGGAAGCGGTGAGGGCCACGGTCAGGTAATTCCTGCCGACAATCTTTACCGGGAACGGCAGGCTTTCATTGGCCTTGAAGAATTCCGTGTACTGCTGGAAATAGCAGAGGCCTGTTCCCAGGATCAGTCCGGAGATAATTCCCAGCACCACGATCAGGATCCCGGTGTAGAAATACACCTGCCGCAGGTGGCTCAGCGGGAAGCCGAGGGAAACCAGGGATTTTGCCTGCTCCTTCTTATCCAGCTGCAGGATGATGATGGCTCCGGCGAGGTTGAAGGTTGTGATGAAAATAACCAATGCGAAAATCAGGTAGATAAACAGCTTTTCGGTGTTGATCATCTTCCAGAACGCGGCATTCTCTTCCTGCTTGGTCTTGATTTCGAGCTGCTTCCCGGCCGGCATTTTTTCGCCCTTCAGGCTGCCGCCGAGGGAAGTCGTAAGCTGCTGTTTGACCGCATCGGCATTCTCAGGGTTCTTAAGCCTGATCACAATCTGATAGGCCGAATGTTTCGGCAGGCTGAGCAGTTCTTCCGTCAGTTCGATCGGGGCAATGATGTAGTTGTCGAGCTGGTCTTTCCCCGGGAAAAGCCCGGTAACCAGGATGTCTTTTTTGTTGTAGATGTCCTCTTCCTTATTGATGATCCCGGTTCCCGGCTTCGGCATGAATATCGTGGCATAGCCGTTTTCGGTGGATACCGGAACCGACAGCCGGATGTCCAGCGAATTTTCCATCAGCACTTCATTGGAATACTTAAATCCGGGATAAGTGCCGAAGAACACCTCTTTGTCAATGGGATTCACCTTCGTATAAGCCGAATCGACCCCGCGGAGGTAAGCAATGTCGCCTTTGCCGTTGAAGCTGATGTATACCTTTTCCTCGATCACCCTTGAAAAATGGCTGATTTCCTTATTATTTTTTAAAACGGAGGTAATCCGGTCCAGGTCGTTCAGGGTTTTGCCGGACGTGCTTTTGATCGTCAGGTCGGCATGGAGGTTGGAAATCAGGTCTTTGTTGAGATCCTCAAGACCCGAAAATACGGAGATGATGACAAACATTGCGGTAACGGCTACCGTCATCGCACCTACCGCCAACCAGGTAATAAAGGTCACGGCCGTGCTCCCTTTCTTGGACAAAAGGTAACGGGAAGCAATATAAAAAGCAATGTTTTTCAAAGTTTACAGAATCGGGTTATCGCCTTCGCCTCTCAGTTCGCGCTCCAGTTTTTCCACATCGTCCAGCGTCGTATCCAGGTAGAAGCTGATGTTGGGGATCACACGTACCTGCTTCGCCATTTTCTGGCCGATGAAATTGCGGTACTGCGCCTTGTTTTCCTCGATCTCCTTCATCACCGCCTTGCGGTGTTCCTGCGGGAAGATGCTTAAATAAATCTTGGCAATGCTGAGATCCGGCGTCACTTTTACATCCGAAACGCTTACCAGAATGCTCTGTTTGCTTTCCGAGGCCTGCTTGCGGAATAGTTCTGCGAAATCTTCCTGTATGATCTGGGCTACTTTTCTTTGTCTGTTACTTTCCATAATTTCTGCAAATTTAGTACTTTTGTTTGAATTGCTGCCCCGAAATCCGGCGGCTCTTTCAAAATTACGACTTAATTTATTTTATTCTTTATGAAATTAGAACATATCGGTATTGCCGTACAATCCTTAGGGGTTTCCGACGAACTTTTTGCGAAGCTGCTGGGAAAGGAATCCTATAAAAAAGAATCGGTGGAGCGGGAAGGCGTAACGACGTCCTTTTATGCCGCCGGCGAAAGCAAAATCGAGCTGCTGGAAGCGAGCCGGGAAGACAGTCCTATTTCCAAATTCATCGGCAAAAAAGGAGAGGGCATCCACCATCTGGCATTCGGCGTGGACGATATTGCGGCCGAAGTGCAAAGACTGAAAAAAGAAGGCTTCGAATTTATCTCCGAAGAACCCAAAGAAGGTGCTGATAATAAACTCGTTGTCTTCCTTCACCCCAAATCCACCAACGGCGTCCTCGTAGAATTGTGCCAAGAAAAACCCTAAATAATTTTGTAGGAACAGAAATTTTGCTATTTTTGCAATCACAAAATTTAACCAAATTTTTGAGGTCCTATAGCTCAGTTGGTTAGAGTCCCTGACTCATAATCAGGTTGTCCTTGGTTCGAGCCCAAGTGGGACCACGTTGAAAAGCACTTACAGTTGTAGGTGCTTTTTTTTATTGATATCTGTATCTGAAGGAACAAGTGATAAACTGGTGTGGAAAATCCGAAAAGATAAGAGTTGACAACGAACCCGGCATTCAATGCGGAAAAGTTGAAAGATTGGTGCAGCAGGAATAAAATCTTGCTCCATTAGATACAGTTCGGAAAACCAACACACAATGTTCTGATAGAAAGGTTCAGCAGTAGTTTTCATACAGAATTCCTGGTTGTTTATTTATTTGAGAACATCAGATGAGAAATTATTCAAAAATATGGATGTGGATGTGCAACAACGGACGACCTCGCCAATCATTTGCAGTACCTAATATCAAGGAATTTTTTGTTGAAAATGGAAAGCTCAACAAGCTGAGACTAGTTAGTCATTCCTTAAAAAGCCATTTTTTTATTTTGAAAATTATATCCGTGTAAAAAGATTTTGAAAACCATTTCAAGCCAAAGAAGGATT
>NZ_BJYJ01000034.1 GCF_007991455.1 Chryseobacterium hagamense
AAAATAAATTTATAACATCAATTCCTTTGCCTGTGCCAGTGCCGCTTCCGTAATCTTACTTCCGGAAAGCAGCTGGGCGATTTCATTGAGCTTCTCTTTTTCACTTAATGGGATGATGGTCGACTGGGTTCTCCCTGCCACGTCCTGCTTAACCACTTTGTAGTTGTTGTTTCCTTTGGCCGCTACCTGCGCCAGATGGGAAATCACGATCAGCTGCATATCGGCGGACATTTCGCGCATCAGGTTTCCGATTTCCTCGGCTACCTTTCCGGAAACCCCGGTATCGATTTCATCTAAAATTAAGGTCGGAAGTTCATCGCTTTCCGCAATGATCTTCTTCACGGCCAGCATTACCCTTGATCTTTCTCCTCCGGAAATAGCAGTTTGAATCGGTTTCAGGGGAAAACCGGAATTGGCCTGAAACAAAAGCTGGATGGTTTCTTTCCCGAACATATTGAACTCGGCTGCCTCTTTCATCTCAATATCCACCCTTGCTTTTTCAAGGCCTAACTTTTTAAGCAGCGCTTCAGCTTTCTTAATGAATACCGGAATGCTTTTTTTCCTGTTTTTAGAAAGTTTATCGGAAATAGCCTGAAGCAATTTCTCTTTTTTAGAAATACCTTCTTCCACTTCGATAATCTGTGCCTCAAGCTCGGAAGCTCCTTTCTGGTCGCCGGCCAGCTGGTCTCTTACTTCCCGGAGTTCGGTGATGTTTCCTACCGTATGTTTCAGGAACAGGGCATTGATCCGGTTGTTCAGTTCCGTCAGAAGGGCCAGGTTTTCCGGATTTATTTCTATCCTTTCCGCCTCATTTTCCAGTTCGGAAATAATATCTTTTAATTCTACATAAGAGGTTTCCAGCCTTTCATGAAGTTCGGCAAAACTCTGGGATACCTCGGCAATTTTTCCGAGTTTGTTTTTAGCTTCGTTGAAGAAAGAGAAAATCCCCACTTCTTCCTGATGGAAGCGGGACAACACCTGCGCCAGGTTATCGGAAATCATTCCTGCGTTTTCCTGGATGGAAAGCTGGTTCTGCAGATCGTCAAAATCCACGTCATCCAGGTTCAGTTCTTCAAGCTCATTTAAAAGAAAGGCTTTGTAATCACTTTCTTTATTGGCATCCGACAGCTGGGCCTGTAGTTTTTTAAGTTGTATTTTAAGGCTCTGGAAATCTGAAAATTCGTTCTGATAATCGTGTATCGCCTGCCTGTTCTCCGAAAGCCCGTCGATGATTTTAAACTGATATTCCGAAGTGAAAAGGTTCGAGGTTTCGAACTGGGAATGAATATCGATCAGCCGGGAAGAGAGCTCCTTCAGGATATCCAGGGTTACCGGAACATCATTGATGAATGCTCTTGACTTTCCGGAAGGCAGGATCTCCCGCCGGATGATGGTCTGGTGTTCGTAGTCCAGATCGTTCTCGATAAAGAATTTCTTGAACTGGTTATTTAGGGAAAATTCGGTTTCGACGATGCTTTTTTCCTGTGCTTTGGAAATGGATTTTACGTCCGCCCGCTCTCCGAGGATCAGCCGGAGCGCCCCCAGGATAATTGATTTTCCGGCACCGGTTTCCCCGGTGATGACCTGCAATCCGTTGTGCAACGATACTTCAAGGGTATCGATCAGGGCGAAATTTTTAATGTAAATTCTCGAAAGCATTGATAATAGCGATTATTTTAGCTATTGCAAATATAGAACTTTAGATTTCAGAATTCAAGTTAACTTACTGTTTCCATTTATTCCATCTGGACTCGGTATTTTTCGGCGAAAGAATGATCATTTCGTTCTTCAGGTCTCCCAACACGATTCCTCCGTTGTTTCCGGAATTGAAAATATTAAAAATTTCATCTGCCTTGGTATCCAGGATAACATTAAAGAAATAAGCCTGCTGAAAAGAGTTTTCATACTGCTTCAGTTGCATCAGGGCATCAAAAATTACCTTTTTCCCCTGGGTCTGGTCCTGGTTGAACAGGGTATCCAGTCCGGCCCGGTGATAAGAATAGATGGTGGCACGCAGCTGGCTCCAGCTTGGGCTCATGATCTCTTTGATCAGAACCGAACGGCTTCTCGGCTCATTGATCTGCTTCCAGCCGTCGTAAGTATTCTGGGATTCGCCGTTCTGGGCAATCTGCTGGGCTTTCTGGTACCATTGCGTTCCGGACATCGACTGGAAGCTGTCGGCATCCAGTCCTAAAATTACATATACATAAAAGCTGATGACATCGATGAGGTTTTTTCCTGAAAACTGCCTTTCGTTGAAAATAAGGTTTTCATTTTCCACATAATCAAAAGAAAACCGGTTGTCCTGAAGGTTGATCAGCGGCGATTCGTAAGTGGTGCTGAATACAGGACGTACGGACTGTATGACAATACTCCCCCTGAAACGGTTTCCGTCTCTCTCGGTAATCACAATGGCAAAATTCGATTTTATTTTTTCGTAATTCTGCAGCCTTCTTCCGGTCCAGCTTGTATTGTTGATGAAATCCCGCAGGCTTTTCTCAAGGGATTTGTATGCCGACTGGTTACTTCCTCCTATCTGTTGGGAGTTTACCTGTACGGTGGCCAACAGCTCCTGGGAAAACCCCTGGGTGAAAATAAAGAGCAGTAAAAATAGGCTTAAAAGTTTTTTCATTGTCTATTAAAAATTGAGAACGGAAATTTATTAAATTTATTTTAAAAGTTGAGACTCAACGAAATCCAGAATGTCTTTGGCGACTTCTTCTTTGGATTTCAGATCGAATTCTTTCTTTTCCGTCCGGGTAAATATTTTTATCTTGTTGGTATCGTTTTTAAATCCGGCGCCTTCATCCCGGAGCGAGTTCAGCACGATCATATCCAGGTTTTTCTTTTCCAGTTTCGCTTTGGCGTTTTCCTCTTCATTCTGCGTTTCCAGTGCGAAGCCCACTAAGAACTGCCGGGTCTTCCTTTCACCCATAGTTTTAAGAATATCCGGATTTTTAACCAGTTCGATGGTCAGATGATCATCATTTTTTTTGATTTTTTCCCTGGCGGCTTCTTTCGGGGCATAGTCTGCAACGGCAGCACTGGCAATACCGATGTCTGTGCGGTCGTAAAATTCAAAAACTTTATCCAGCATTTCTCTGGCTGAGGTCACCTGATGCAGCCTGATTTTTTGATGGCCGGTTTTCTGTGCACTAGGCCCTGAAATCAGTATGACTTCCGCTCCTCTTGCCGCAGCTTCTTCCGCTAGGGAAAAACCCATCTTTCCTGAAGAGTGGTTTCCGATGAAGCGTACGGGATCGATGGCTTCATACGTGGGTCCGGCTGTAATCAGCACGGTTTTTCCTTGCAGGCTTTCTTTATGACCTGATTTAAAAAAATCTTCAACGGTTTTGGCAATGGTTTCCGGTTCTGCCATTCTCCCCTGCCCGACCAGGCCGCTCGCCAGTTCACCGCTTTCCGCAGGAATAACAGTATGTCCATAGCTCTCTGCCAGCTCCAGGTTTTTCCTGGTGGAAGGGTGTGCATACATATCCAGGTCCATCGCCGGTGCAATAAAGACAGGACATTTGGCCGACATGTAGGTTGCAATCAATAAATTATCGCAAATTCCATGAACCATCTTGGCCAGGGTAGATGCCGTACAGGGAGCAACGATCATCGCATCCGCCCATAAGGCCATATCCACATGGCTGTTCCAGGTTCCGTTATCGCCATAAAAATCCGAGTAGACCGGGTTTTTAGATAAGGTGGAAATACTCAGCTTGGTCACGAAGTTTTCAGCGTCGGGCGTCATAATCACCTGAATTTCCGCTCCCTTTTTCACAAAATCCCTGATCAGAAAATGAATTTTATATGCCGCAATTCCTCCGGAAATCGCGATGAGAATTTTTTTACCGGAAAGATTCATTCCTAATTTAATTTTAAGAATACTAAATTACTTATTTTTCGTGTAATACCTTCTAAAAACCATCTCTTTCTCTCTGCCTGTTAAAAGATGCTACCGGATCAGATGGCTGAGGCTATCTGCCAGTTTTTTGGTAAATAAAACAGCTCCGGGCCTGTTGAGGTGCCCGTTATCATAAGCATTGCCGTTCGTGTAAAACTCACCGAATGTCTTTCGGGACGAAAAATCCAGGATCTCCGTGCCGGGAATGGCCTTAACTTCCGACAGATCTGCCGGTGTGGAAAATGGGGGAAGGACAAGAAATAATTTAATCTTTTTTTTCTGACAGTCCTCCGCCAAGAGTTTAAGCTCGGAAACCAGAGCCGGATTCAGTTTCTTTTTCGGGCTTTTTCCGGCACTGATGCGGTTTTTGTAAATCAGCGTGGTGTCTTTAAGATAAACTGACCGTGCTTTCCTTACGCTTACCATATTTTTATAGTCTTTTTCCAAAGGGAAATAGCCATTGTTGTAATCGGTAAACTCATTGACGGTTTTATCACGCTGCCCTAATTTTTTAAAGTAAAAAATATTTGCAAACCAGTGGGAAACTGATAAGAATGATGAGTGCCAGTCGTTGTTGTGTGCAAAGTATTTCAGCTCAAAGCTGACGGTAGGAAGATCGTGGCAGTATAAAAACTTCTCTGTATAGGCATTGACATCAAATGGCTGCACATCCTGAATTTCAAAAAATATATATTTTACATTCTTATGAATATCCGTATGCCGGTATTCGTACATGCTTTCCGAAAAGAAGGTTCCACCGCTTGCCAGGTTGTAGGCCTTTATTTTATGGGAAGTTGCCGAATCCAGCAATCCCGTATTTACCTGCCGGTACATCCTGCTGCTGCCGAAAACAAGCGCATTGTACTTCTCCCCGTGCCGGTCGTAATAATTGATTTTCTGCCTGATGAAATATTCCCCGTAAAATTCATATTTTTTAATGGATGCCAGGCCATAACCCAGCAGGAAAAGGAAAAGCAGCCAGCACGCTATTTTAATGATAAATTTCTTCATATTAAAACTGAAAATAAATGAATTCATTACTGCCGAAATTAGCGTAACGCAGAATGATAAAGACGATGATCAGATAGAGGCTTTTCCGGAGCCACGGATGATATTCCCGGATTTCGAGCCCGTGAAACTTGCGCCGGTTCAGCCATTCGATCATGATCATGACTGCAACAAAGGCCAACACTTTATACGGCACCGGGTCCGGCAGAGAAAACAGGGATTTTCCGAATAACCGTTTTATGTAAAGAACAGCCTGCAAAACACTTTCTGCACGGAAGAAAATCCAGGCAAGGCAAACCAGTGAAAAGGTGATCAGGATCTGGAAAATTTCCCGGAAGGAAGGAACTAATCGGTTCATGGCTACAACTTCAAGGTTCTCGCGGTTTTTTCCGGATACCAGCAACGGTAGAAAATAGACGGCATTCAGTCCGCCCCAGATCACGAATGTCCAGTTGGCACCGTGCCAGAAGCCGCTGACGAGAAAAATGATGAAGGTATTTCTTATCTTCATCAGCATTCCGCCTTTACTTCCTCCTAAAGGAATATACAGGTAGTCGCGGAACCAGGTGGAAAGGGAAATATGCCATCTTCTCCAGAATTCCGCAATATCCCTTGAAAAATACGGAAAGGAAAAGTTTTTAAGAAGCTCTATTCCAAACAGTCGTGATACCCCTAATGCAATATCCGAATACCCCGAAAAATCCCCGTAAATCTGAAAAGCAAACAGGACTGCACCGATGGCCAGGTTGCTGCTGCTTTCCGTCTGGTAATGGGTAAAAATCTCATTTACAATCGGGGCACAATTATCTGCGATCACGATTTTTTTGAAAAACCCCCACAGGATCTGCCGCATTCCGTCGACCGCCTGCTCATAATTAAAAACCCTTTCTTTCTGGATCTGCGGAAGAAGATGGGTTGCCCTTTCAATAGGCCCGGCGACCAACAGGGGGAAATAGCTTACGAAAACGGCATAATCGACCGGATTTCTTTCCGCCGGAATTCTCTTTTTATAAATATCGATGATGTAGGAAAGTCCGTGAAAGGTATAAAAAGAAATACCTATCGGCAATACGATATGGAGCAATGTGATATCGGCGTGAAAGCCGAAACCCTGAAGAAGCTCTGAAAAGCTTTCCGCAAAAAAGTTGTAATATTTGAAAAAACACAGAAAACCAAGGTTGATTCCGATGCTTAAGGTGAGCCAGAATCTGGCGGCATATTTAGTTTTACTTCTTTCAATCTGTATTCCGGAGAAGAAATCCAGTGCAATGGAAAACATCAGGAGCAGCAGGAACCTCCAATCCCAGCATGCATAAAAATAAAGACTGGCCACCAGTAAAAGAAAATTCTGGTATTTGTATTTTTTATTAAAAAAAAACCAATAAAGAATGAAGACTGCCGGCAAAAACAGTAGAAAACTTATGGAATTGAACAGCACGATATTTCGTTAAAATATTACGCCGTAAAAGTAGTAAAAATAACCCCTTTTTTTATATTTAAAAAAAACATTCTGTAAAAGCTATATTTTACAGAATGTTTTTCTATGATTGTATGTTGCTTTATTAAAATAAAGCCTTACTGTTGAAGATGTACTTATTTTCTTTCTTCCGTTTTTCTGAAGTAAACATCACCGTTTAACCATTCTTCAATGGCAATGGAAGTCGGTTTCGGAAGTTTTTCATAATGCTTGGAGATTTCAATCTGCTCTCTGTTTTCAAAAACTTCTTCCAGGGTAGAATTGTGAACGGCAAATTCATCCAGCTTGTTGTGAAGTTCCGTACGGATTTCAGCGTTGATCTGCTCTGCTCTTTTTCCCATGATAACAATCGCTTCATAGATTGAGCCTACTTTGTCTTCAATCTTATCTTTATCGTAAGTAATCGTATTTACTTCTGCTTTTGTATCTTTTACACTCATTTTGAGACTATTATTTTTTTATTTAAGTTCGCAAATTTACGAATTATCTTTGGATTTTGAAAGTCGCTGCCGGCGGAGGGGTATTTATCGCTGCACTGTCCCTCTGGATCTGCATTGCTTTCTTTTCGGCTTCCACCTGATCTTTCACCTGCTGCTCGGTTTTTGTTTTTTCTGCGTTCTGTGCTTCCAGTCTTTTCTGTTTTTCCGTTAAAGCGGCAATTCGGGCTTCGGTATTTTTTTTAACCACCACGAAATCTTTCTTTTCTTTTTCCAGTTTTGCTCTGAGGTCTAAAGCGGTTTTAGCGACTTCCGTATTCGGCATTTCCTTTTCAACCTGCCGGGTGAAGGCCAGTGCGCTTTCGATACGCTCGTCTTTAAGATCATATACCGATTTGTTTGCCAGCTCGTACCGTGATTTCACGATATAATCATAAATCTGCGGACGAAGCTTGGTACCCGGAAAATCTTCCAGCACATTTTCAAACGTTACGTTCGCTGCTTTATATTCGCCCATCTTGTAATACTGCCTGGCATTTTCATATGCTTTAAACTCCAGTTTGTAAGACAATTCGTCGATCAAGGTATTGATGTTTTTGGATCTCTCCGAGGTCGGATAATTGTTCAGGAAGTCCTGAAGTTCGTTGATTGCCGTTTGGGTGGTAGACTGGTCCAGGTTGTAATCCATTGACCCTTCGTAATAACATAAGGCTGACATATAAGAGGCCTCTTCCTTACGGCTGTCCTGAGGAAAACTGATCGCGAAATTCTTGAACTGGTTTCCGGCTAATCTGTAATTTTTATCATAATAGTTGGCATACGCAGAATTGAAAACCACATTCGGGGCATCATCTGTTCCTGCTACCAGGTTCGGCAGCCTGTCGTAAAGTGCCAGAGCATTTTTCCACTTCTTTTTAGCAAAGTTTTCGTTGGCCGTCTTTAAGATAAGATTTTTATCCGCACTTTTCATTGCCCTTTCCTGCTTACTTACGCAAGACGCCACTACTGCTACAGCAAAAAGACCTAAAATATATTTTTTCATATAAAAAATTCAACAGTTTTCGGGTTACAGCCGATTTACTAATTTGCAAAAATATAACTTTTTTGCCAATAGATTTTTTTTTATGATTATTTAACGTAAATTTAGTCGGCAACGTATCCCAAAATGGCGAAAACACTCATTAAAAGATTCATTCTTACCTTTTTCTCTGCTTCCTTGGCATAGGTTTCATCATTTTTATTAGGAACATACAGCTCATAAAAATTGCGGTTCCGGATGACAAACAGGGTAGACCCGATAATGGTGGTGAGAACATCTTCCGGTTTCGGAGTAAAGGTGAACACGCCTGAAGCCACACCTTTTTTAATGACGTCATCAAGCTTTTTGACAAACAACTGATAAAAATCCATCAGTTCGTCTTTTACATGATCGGTATGGCGGAGCTCCTGGGTGACGAAGCCATGGAAATAATTATATTTGAACAACTGCCCGACGATGTATTTGATCATTTCCTTCATCTGCATTTCCGGCTTTCCGTCTTTGATGGTATCGGCAAATCCGGAAAAATTTTCCCTGGTCTTCAGGACCCGGTACTGGTAAAGATAAGACATCATCTTTTCTTTGGATCCGAAGTAATAGGAAATCATGGCGACATTGATGTTAGCCTTGGAACAGATATCCCTTACCGATGTACCCTCGTAGCCTTTTTTTGCAATCAGCTCTTCGGCAATGTCCAGGATATGGATTTGTTTTTCCGTAAATTTTTTCTTCATGAATGCACTTTGAGTAAAGTTAAGAAATTTTTAACAGATTTATAAACGTTCGTTTAAAGAATTTTACATTACATCCAAATTAATGGTATTTTTGATCATGGATTTTTTTAATTTTCATCACCACAGAAAAAGTACCGCCAATGGAATTTACAATCTTGGATTTGGAGAAACCCCGCCGGATTTTCCCTATTCGATAGGAATTCACCCTAAGGCTATTGATCCGGAGCATTCTGAAGATCAATGGGCCTGGTTGTGTGCGAATATAACGGACCACTGCTTTGCCATCGGGGAATGCGGACTGGATTCTTTTGCCGAAACGGATCAGAAAACACAGGGCGATCTTTTCCTGAGGCAGATCCGGCTGGCCAATGAAATTAAAAAACCGCTGATCATCCATTGTGTCCGGAAATTTTATGAAGTGATCTCATTTAGAAAATATGCCGGACCGCCCATGATTATCCATGGTTTCAATAAAAAAGAGCGTATTGCAGAAGATCTGCTCAACAATAATTTTTACCTGAGTTTTGGAAAAGCCGTCCTGTATAATTTATCTTTGCAAAAGACTTTGCAAAAGACTCCTTTAAACAAAATCTTTCTGGAAACCGATGATGATGATTTCAGCATCGGAGAATTATACGGAAAAGTGGCGGAACTGAAGGGGATTTCACCGGAAGGTCTAAACAGACAGATTGCAGAAAATTTAGAGACGATAAAAAATGGATAAATACTGGTTGGAAAGAACGGAGCTTCTCATTAAGGAGGAGGGCCTGGAAAAGTTGAATAAGGCCACTGTCCTGGTAGTAGGTTTAGGCGGCGTCGGTTCTTTTGCCGCAGAGTTCCTGGCCAGGGCCGGAGTCGGCAATATGACGATTGTAGACGGCGATACCGTGGACATCACCAATATCAACAGACAGCTGCCGGCCCTGCATTCCACCGTAGGGAAGCATAAAGTGGAAGTGGTAGCGGAAAGGCTTATGGACATCAACCCCCAACTTAATCTTACAAAGATCAAGGAGTTTCTGAACCCGGAAAGAATGGATGAGGTACTGGATTCTGCAGCATTCGACTATGTCCTGGATTGCATCGACAGTGTAACGCCGAAACTTTGCCTGATTATTGCCGCAAAAAGAAGGAGAATAAAAATCGTAAGCTCCATGGGAGCGGGCGGAAAGATCGATCCGAGCAAAGTTATGGTACGCGATATCAGCAAGACCGCCGACTGCCACCTGGCAAGACAGGTCCGAAAAAGACTGAAAAAAGAAAAAATCGACAAAGGCGTACGCTGTGTATTCTCCGGTGAAATCCAGAATGAAGATAGCCTGAAAATGACGGACGGAACCAATTACAAACGGTCTTTCTACGGAACCATCAGTTATATGCCGGCGATTTTCGGATTGTATGCCGCTTCGGAGGTGATTAATCATCTGGTAAAAAAGATTAATTAAAAATTAAAGCTTCGGCATACCAGGCGGTCCATTACTGTACGCCGTGCAAAGCCGGAGCTCTGCTATAAATAAAAATTATCCCTTATCTTTACCCAGTACATGACAAACTTCAGATATCCCAGAGCCGAAAAACTCAAAAAAAACACCGAGATCTCTTTACTTTTTGAGAAGGGAAAATGGAGAACGAACGGGAGTTTGAGGATTATTGTCCTGAAAAACAAACCGGCAACTCCTGTTGAAAGCACGAAATTTGCGGTTTCGGTTTCCAAAAAATATTTTAAAAAAGCAGTTCACAGAAACCGGGTCAAGAGACTGCTGCGGGAATCCTACCGGCTGAACAAAGATCTTTTTAAAGAGGCCTTCGGGGACCAGACCATGGCGATGCTTTTCTGGGCTTCTCCGGAAATGCCCGGGAAATTCCAGGAAGTGGAAGCCCAGTTCATCAAACTCTGTCAGGCCCAGAAAAAACCGTAGTTCCTGTTTTTTATTACTTATCATAATTGAATGTTTTCAGCCTGTTAATAAATCGTTAGTAAAAGTCATATGATGAATCGGAATTTTAGAGTTTACCTTTAATAGGATTAAATGATTTCACGTGATCATCAATACCTTCGATCATTATGTTAACGTGAATTCGACCGCATTGATGTCATATTCATCCGATTATTAATTCAAAAATAAAAATCAGAATGATTCGGTCGGGATTCTGGATACCCTCATCCTGGCAGAATGAATAAATGGTTCACGCTTCTGATCGGATTTATCCTATCCTGTACCAAGCCGTACTTTAATACGATATTAATCCGTTTCTGATTGAAAAATAACCAAACCGGTTATCGGGAATTACATAAAAACTCCTCTGATAAAGTAATAACCTGTTCAGTTTGATGATCAGGACCATTGATCCTGTATTCGACAAGAGAAACTGCCGGCATCCGGCACTCTCCTCCAGCCGCTTAATCCAGGTTTTTCTCCGGATTCAAGTGGAATTTACAATTGGTATAAATTCTTATCCTACTTTTTGTATCTTAGGGAAAACAATAAATCTGAAAACTACCATGCTGGATCATGTTCCCTATTTCTCTTATCTCCTGAGTGCATTTATTGGCATCGGACTGGCTGCCGCCACCGGCTTCAGGGTATTTCTGCCGATGTTTGCCGTAAGCCTGGCCTCCTATCTTCACTGGATTCCCATGAATGAAAGCTTTGAATGGCTCGCTGGGCTTCCCGCGCTCATTGCCACCGGGATTGCTACAGTTGTCGAAATTCTGGCCTATTACCTCCCTTTTATCGATCATCTGCTGGATACGGTTTCCATTCCGATGGCTACGGTGGCAGGATCGGTCTTATTTGCCAGCCAGTTTGCGGAACTGGGAACTTTTCCACAATGGGCATTGGGATTAATTGCCGGCGGCGGAACGGCAGCAACCATAAGTTCGGGCTTTGCGGGACTCCGGGCTGCATCAACGGCTACAACCGGCGGGTTAGGGAATTCGGTCGTCGGAACTACGGAAACGGCCGGAGCAGGCCTTATGGCTTTCCTGGCGATGGCAGCACCTGTTATTGCTGCTGTCTGTGCAATTCTTCTGATTATCGGTGTTGTATTCTTCGGAAGGAAGCTCTGGCGGAAATTTAAAAAAAAGAAAGGAGTGGCCAAACCCACATAAACAACGGCGGAAAAATTTCCGCCGTTGTTATATTCATAAGCCATCCCTTACTGTAATATTAACACAGGAGGACTTCCTGCATCCGGCTTTCCTTTTCCAGCCTGTTAACCAGATTTTTATTTTGAGTTCACATTAATTTATCCTTTGGTCCTGAAATCTTTGATTTCCTGAATCTTTCCTTCGTAGTATTTTTTCTTCTCAGGGGTTTTCCTGATCAGAGTTTCAAAGGCTTTGATGGCTTTTGTATACAGCTTCTGCTCAAAATACAGATTGGCCAGGGTTTCGGTCATCAGATGCGAAATGTCATCGCCTTTCTCCCTGATGACAAAGCTGCTTTCTTCTTTAAGCTGACTAATCCTCGGATTATTTTCGATAAAGGTTTCAATCACTTTGTTTTTAAGCTCGGTCTTTTCTTTCACCACTTCTTCCGTCCGGTCGATTTTCAGCCAGCTCTGCCAGGTATTGATGAATCCGGGAATGTTGCTGTCGAAAATATTGGACTTCGGGGCTGAAGACTTTTCTACCGGAGTCTCTGACTTGTTTTCTCCGGTTGCCAATTCACTTTTTTCTGAATTTTCCTTTTTTTCAGGCTGTGGAATGGTCCAGCCGGAACCAAAAAATGAAACATTCATCACACGGTCTTCTTCTTCTGTTTTTTCCTGAGTGGCAGTCTCGCTTTCGCCAATGGGCTCAGCCGTTTCCCGGCCGCCTTCGGAAAGAGCGTCTCCTGAATCCTGGTTTTCATCAGATTTTGTTGTTGCCATAATTTCAGTCTCATCGGAATCTTCATTCTGAGACTCTGTTTTAGCAGCTTCTTTTTCTGGGAGTTCCACAACAGATGGAGAGGTCTTGGCAGATTTATTTAACAAAGAATCAGGAATATTGGCATCGAATGACATGGGCTTCCAGGTTTTTGTCTTTTCCTGCTCTTTTTCAGACTTTTCTATGGGCTGTTCAGTAGTTTGAACTTCTTTTTCTGCTGCTTTTGTTTCACCGGAATTTTTCTTTGCCTCCTCTTTGGCCTCCCGCATTTCCGGCTCAGCAGGTTTTACATTAAAATCCTGGGTTTCTGCAAAGCTGATATCGTGTCCGGCACTGGCAGGCTCTTCTTCTTTTTTATTTTCTTCGGAAGCGGCCTTTTCCTTCATTTTTTTCTCAACCTCTTCAATAAGACGGCGCATTTCGTCTTCATGCTTGCTGAGGTTCTGCTGAGGTATTTTACGGATTGGCTCTTCTTCATTGGCCTGAATTTTCACTTCCGGCAGAAACGATTCCGTGCCGTGGAAACTTACTTCCGAATCATCCTGAACTGCCTCTTTTACTTTTTCAGATGAAATCTGATCTTCATTAATGATCTTTTCAGGGGTAAAGCCGGCGATTTCCGATGCATTGCCGGAATCCTGGCTTTCAGGTTCTTTTATTTCTTCCGGTTCGTCAGCAGCAATTTCTGTTTCAGGTAAAAAAGCCCCGGTCTCATGGAAGCTTACTCCAGATTTATCCTGAACCGTATCTTTTACTTTTTCAGATGAAATTTCAGCCTCATCAATAATCTTTTCAAGGGTAAAGCCGGCGACTTCCGATGCATTGCCGGAATCCTGGTTTTCAAGTTCTTTTATCTCTTCCGGTTCATCAGCAGCCATTTCTGTTTCAGGTAAAAAAGCCCCGGTCTCATGGAAACTTACTTCCGGCTCATTCAAAACCTTTCCGTCCTCAGATCCCGTACCGGTATTTTCCTTTTCGATGATGGTTTCCGGCGTAAATTCTTCTGTTTCTTCTGCAGTTGCTTTATCTGAATTTTCAGCTGCCGCAACAGGTTCTGCTTTTTCGGAATCATCTCCCAAAGTATCCAGAATAACTTTTATGTGATGAAAATCCGATTCAGACAATTCCGTATCACGTTCCGGTTCCACATATTCAGTGATAACAGTCTCCGCTTCTTCAACAGCACCCCCATCAACTGTCTTAGAATCAGTATGCTCCAGCGGAGAATTTTCTGTTTCCTCACCAATATCCTGTTTCTGAAGCACTGTCCCTGATTCATTAATACTGCTTTTTTCTTCTGATTCTGCATGGATCTCTTCCTCCTCATCAGCCGTTTCAGGTATAGATTCTTCGTTTCTTCCGGTTTCCTGTACCTCATGGGTTTCAGGGAAAGCGTTTTCTACCGGTTCATTTTCTTCAACAACAGAAGGTTCTTCTTTTTTCTCGATTTTCTGGGTAACAATCGAGCCGGATTCCAGAGTAGACTCCAGGTCAATTGTTTCTACCGTATCATCATCCAGAAAGTTTTCTTCGCCTTCGTAAAGGATCCTGTTGCGCGCTTCGTTTACGTAAAGATGTTTGATTTCTTCTCTCGGGGGAGGAAGGATACGGCCGTGGTCATCCTGCTGCTTGTCAGCGGATTCTTTCAGAGGTTCTTCCTTTATTTCCGGTTCGGCAGCAGCAGGTGCTTCTTCCCTTTTAATCGGGAAACCTGTCGCTTTGTTCTTATACAGCGTTTTTAAAGCATTTTCAGCAGACACAGGTTTTTCCGTCTCCTGTTGGATTTCAGGTTTAGGCTGCTGTTGGATCTTACCGTTAATAAGATGGTAAAGAATTTTTTTATCCGTTGTATAGGCCGCTGTAGTAGAAAGTACCTGCTGGTAGTTTCCTTTATCGTACAAATGGACCCCATATAAATACAACGCTCTGATATTCTGAACATAGGGAAAAGAATTTATCTCTTCTTTCAGAAGGTTAAGGTCTTCTGACTGAATATTTTTTGGGGCCTTCAATAATTCTAAAACTCTATGATTCATCTTACCAATTCGCTACAATATCGTTAAATATCTTGTTTATAATTCTGTCCGTTGCAATTTTCACCTGAGAAGATTCGATCTCAGATTGTGAAAGGTTACTGTTGAAAACAGCCTCGTCGCTGTATGTCCTGTCGAAACTGAAATCCGGGTGAAGCTTATTTTCATAATGAACTTTCACGGTGATCGTCAGCTTATTCTGCGATTCCTGCACTACTCCGCCGGTACTCTGGTTGGTCACCGTATTGGAACCGATGGTTGTCGGGGTAATGGAATAATCCGTAATTTCCCCCTCCACGAGTATATCCGGGTTTTCCTTGGTTCCTTTCAGGGTAGTCCGTTGCAGGAAA
The DNA here is from genome assembly GCF_007991455.1 of Chryseobacterium hagamense. GTDB lineage: Bacteria > Bacteroidota > Bacteroidia > Flavobacteriales > Weeksellaceae > Chryseobacterium > Chryseobacterium hagamense. The sequence goes on from NZ_BJYJ01000034.1 coordinate 14,863, forward strand.
CGGTTCTGGATATCCGTAGAAAACTGCTGCGACAAGGTAGGATTTACCAATGGCGCATTGTTCGGAAACTCGTTGATCTGGATGGTTTTTTCATCCGTAAGAGACGAACCTGTGAAGCTGTAGCAGGAGTTCAAAACGCCAAGACACAGCAATAACAGCCAGAATTTCGGCTGTCTGATTTTGATATTTTTAAATTTAAAATTCATTTTTAATTCCAATTTCCTGAATTTCGTCATAGGTTACCTGCTTCATGGCATCTTCATAAGCAAAATAATGGCAGACATATACCAACGGTAATGTAAAAATAAGGCCAATAAAACAAGCGATTACCCCTAACTGTCCTAATATTCCGACAACCAATGAATATAGAAAAATCGTTAACAGGTTGCCTTTAGTCATAGCAACAGACATTTTCCAGGCTGTTTTAACTTCTGTAATTCCACCTAAAGAAATCAGCGCAGGCATATAAAACCCTTTTAGGCAAACGATTAAAATAGCAATATAAACGACGAACATGTAAATCATAAAAACAAACGGAAGTCCTGCCGAAGCATCCCTATCCGCCATAGAAGGCATTATTACAATCATCGGGATATAGATCAGCATAATTCCGCCGATTAAAATTAACTGCAGGATAAAATACGGAGTAAACTGGTCGAAGTTAAAAATATCACCGGCGCTTACCTGTTTTCCGGCTCTTAAATCCCGGCAGTATCTGTAGAAATTACCAATGGCCAGCAATCCGCAGAACGGGATGATGCACATCAGCATACAAAGCAGAAAAGCCCCGAGGACGCTTCCGAAATTATTTTTCATAAAATCAAATCCGCTACTGATGTATTCACCCAGTTTGAAATCGACAGGCTTTGCATTAATTTTCACCATAATTTAATTTTTTAGTTTATTCTTCTAAGTTATATTGTTTTATTTTTCTGTATAAAGTTCTTTGCGAAATCCCGAGTTCATCCGCTGCTTTGTTCCTTCTTCCTTTATGTTTTTCAAGGGCTTTGATAATCAGATCTTTTTCATTATTCTGGAGCGACAGGGATTCCGGCCTGTTTTCCTCGATTTCAATATCCTCAATGTCTTCATAGCTGTTTTCCGGCTCCGACATGATGGTAGGGTTCTGGATAACAGGGTTCGCATTGCTGCTGTTTTCAAAATACAGCAACGAATTCGGTGCTACATTCTGCTGCTGTGTTTCAGGCGTATAAATCCTGTTGATTAAATTTTTCTCCTGGCTGCTGAGATCCGACGTCCCACGGTTCTTTATGAGTTCCGAAGTTAAGGATTTTAAATCATTAATATCGTTTCTCATGTCAAACAGAATTTTGTACATGATTTCCCTTTCGCTGCCGAAATCATTCTGCTTTTGGCTGTTGGGTGTATTCACCACCATCGGAAGGTGGGATTCCATCGGGATGTACTCTGCCAGCTTTTCAACCGTTACATGCCTGTTTCTTTCCACAACCGTCATCTGCTCCACCAGGTTTCTCAACTGGCGGACGTTTCCGGGAAATGTATAATTTTCCACATAATGTACGGCGCTGGGCTCCAGCTCCAATTCGGGCATCCTGTATTTTTCTGCAAAATCAATGGCAAATTTCCTGAAAAGCAAATGGAGATCCCCTTTTCTTTCCCGTAAGGGCGGCATGTCGATCTGTACCGTATTTAAACGGTAGTAAAGATCTTCACGAAACCTTCCGTCCTGAATGGCTTTCATCATGTTGACATTGGTTGCCGCCACGATTCTTACATTTGTTTTCTGAACCTGTGAAGATCCTACTTTCATAAATTCACCGCTTTCCAGTACCCGGAGCAGGCGGACTTGGGTCTGTAAAGGCAATTCGCCGACCTCATCCAGGAAAATCGTTCCGCCGTCGGCCACTTCGAAATATCCTTTACGGGTTGCCGTGGCTCCGGTAAACGCTCCTTTTTCGTGCCCGAATAATTCCGAGTCGATGGTCCCTTCCGGAATAGCTCCGCAGTTCACAACGATATAAGGCTGGTGCTTTCTTTTGGACTCCGAATGGATGATTTTCGGGATAAATTCTTTCCCGACCCCGCTTTCCCCGATCACAAGGACCGAAATGTCGGTAGGTGCTACCTGGATGGCCTTTTCCAAAGCACGGTTTAAAGCCGGAAAGTTTCCAATGATTCCGAAACGGTTTTTTATATTTTGTAAGTCGTTGCTCATAAGTAAAGTTTTAGATTATTTTTCGCAGTTTCCTGCAGTCTGATTAATTTTTTAAATGGTTTTCTTTTTAATAATTAACCTATAACGTTTAAATAATCTTTATTTCTGACTTTTGAAACTTTTGTTTTAAAATATAAAATTTGAGAAAAGCAGATTTCTTTGTCCTGTTTTTCGAAGTTTTTGAGAAGCAGGCTGTATTTTCCTTCCTGGAAAACGCCAGGTTCTGATTTATTTTTATTAAAATTTCTGTATTCTTTCCCTTGGGAAACGCTCCCGAGAAGATCGATTGCATTTTGCCTTTGGCCGATCCTTAGGTTCTGCACGGCATTTCCTTCTGTACAAGACTTTTCTAATCCTGCGTCATGACGATTTAAAATCTGATGATATAGTTCGTATAATTGCTTACAGTCTTCAGTTTCAGCATTCCCGCTACTAATCTGGGCTGAAATATTGCTGCAGATGATTACCAACAATACACTTAGGCAATATTTATGAAATTTTTCCATTGTCTGAGTTTAGAATGTTAATAAAATCTTGTTTACTTGGCAATACCGTAAAGTATTTACTCGCAAAAATCTGTTCGTTATTCTCCGGTAAGGTATATTGGACAAGAGCTTCGCTCTTATCCTGACAAAGAATAATCCCTTTTGCAGCTCCCGGACACTCCAATTGTTTTTATAGCTTTCTATTTCGTAAAAACTTCTTTCGTTCGGATCTTTGATCCGCATCAATTTCAGGTAATGCGACCAGGAAAGATTGAAATTAATAAGTGGTGACTGTTGAATTGTATCTAAACTTTCAGATTCGTCAGACACTGTCTGACAAATTGAATAAGACAGGAAAAATTGCCTCATTTGTTTAAGATTTGTTTCCGAGAAACCCTTACCAAATTTTTTCGTGAGATTTTTAGAAAGAAACTTAAGCTGTTCTTTTCCATATTCAGCCCGGCTTTCACCATGCTGCTCATCTTCTACCATCATTCTTCCGATTTCAAAGTAGGTAAGCACAATGGTCTGATTAACGGCAACAACCGCTTTATTCCGTGCATTTTCAAGCAATGCGGAAATATTTTTCAAAAGCGGTTCATTGGTTAATCCTGCAGGCATCATTATTTTGCAACGGTTTCCCCTAAAAGTGTGCCCTGTGTATTATCAAAAACAAAAACGTCCACTAAGTCACCAATCTGCTGACCTTCCAGCTTATCGAAAACACAAACGGCATTCTGGGAATTTCTCCCTTTCCATTGATTTTGGTTCTTTTTGGAAGTTCCTTCAATTAAAACCTGATGAATCCTTCCTACGTAAGATGTCATTCTTTTTCTGGACAGTTCTCCCTGCAGGGCAATTACTTCCGCCAGACGTCTCTGTTTCACATCGGCCGGAATATTATCTTCCATTTTCTTGTGAGCCGGTGTTCCCGGCCTTTCCGAATAAGCAAACATATAACCGTAATCGTATTCCACTTCTCTCATCAAGCTTAATGTATCCTGGTGATCCTCTTCCGTTTCGCTGCAGAAGCCTACGATCATATCCTGAGAAAATGCCACTTCCGGAACAATTTCTTTAGCTTTTTTAATCAGATCCAGGTATTCTTCGCGGGTATGCTGCCTGTTCATCGCCAGAAGCATATTGTTGCTTCCGCTCTGAACCGGCAAATGAACATATTTACAGATGTTATCGTGTTTCGCCATCATCCTGAATACGTCAAGGCTCATGTCCTGAGGGTTGGAGGTGGAGAAACGGATCCTCATTTCCGGAACGGCTTTTGCAACAAGATCAAGCAACTGGGCAAAATTCACAGCTGTTGCCTGCTGCATTTCGGATGCTTTGGCAAAGTCTTTTTTAGGGCCGCCTCCGTACCAAAGGTAAGAGTCTACATTCTGGCCCAGTAAGGTAATTTCTTTATAGCCGCTGTTCCAGAGGCTTTTGCATTCTTCTAAAATGGAATGCGGATCACGGCTTCTTTCACGGCCTCTGGTGAAGGGAACCACACAGAAGGTACACATATTATCGCATCCTCTGGTAATGGTTACATAAGCCGTAACCCCGTTGCCGCCAAGACGGACCGGGTTGATATCCGCATACGTTTCTTCTTTTGAAAGAATCACATTGATGGCATCCCTGCCGTCTTCGGTTTCCTTTAATAGATTGGGTAAATCACGGTAAGCATCAGGCCCTACCACAAGATCCACCAACTGCTCTTCTTCCAGGAATTTGGTTTTCAGTCTTTCCGCCATACAGCCGAGAACCCCTACCGTCATGTTGGGTTTTTCTTTCTTCAGGTTCTTGAATTGGGAAAGGCGCATCCGCACGGTCTGTTCGGCCTTTTCACGGATGGAACAGGTATTTAAAAGGATAAGATCAGCCTCCTCAACTTTCAGGGTTGTATTATACCCCTGCTCATTAAGAATGGACGCAACAATCTCAGAGTCAGAGAAATTCATCTGACAACCGTAGCTCTCTAAAAACAATTTCTTTGAGTTTCCGTCTTTTTCCGCAATGGCAAAAGCTTCACCCTGTTTGGTTTCGTCTATATATTTTTCCTGCACGATATTCGGTTTAAAGTTCAAGGCTTAAAATTCAAAGTTTTGATCCTGAATTTTATTCCCGAAGTTATTGAATTTGCAAAGATACAAAATATTGTGACAGAATGGCAGGAGATGAATTTAATTAAACTGCCGGAAATTTTTAATCATGATCATAGGTATTATGGCTGAAATTCACCTTCATGACAAACTTAGAATCTACCGGACCCCCGTTCTGCATCGCAGGTTTCCATTTGCCTTTTACTTTTTTTGCAGCGTATTTCATATCATCGATGAACATTTCATTGTTTTTAAACTTCGGAAGCACATCGATATTGCTGATCTTGCCTTTCGGATCAATGTTGAAGATAAAGGTAATATTTCCCTGGATGGCATACAGCGCCGTATCGATATAAGCATGGACCATATCCATAAACTCTTTCCGGAAAGTTTCGTCCCCACCCGGGAATTCCGCTTTCTGATAATTTACGTTGGCAGCCTGGGCCTGAGAACCGGCCATCTGCGAAAAACCTTTACCGCTGAAAAGCAATAAAGGCAGGATTAAAAGGTATTTTTTCATGGTTAAAATGAGTGCCGTTGTTTAAATATCCGTTGCGATTGAAGAAAGGTTCATGTTGATTTTAATCTGCGAGGTGACCGGCTGGCCGTTGCAGGTAGCGGGAATCCAGTTCTTTTTGATTCTCCGGACCACATATTTCATATCCTCAAAGAATACCTGGCTGTTGGCTACTTTCGGGGCTCCCTCAATCCGGGTCACTTTTCCTTTCTCATCAACGGTCAGTGTAAAGGTGAAATCTCCGTTAAGAACATAAAAATCCGTATTGAGGTATACATACATATACTTTCTCAGCAGCTCCTTATAAGCCGGAATGCCGCCTTCAAAGCCTGCCGCTTTAAAATCTTTACAGTTCTTTACCGCCACCTGAAGCAAAGGTTCTTTTATATCTATTTTAAGGATGTTTTTATTGTTCTCGACTATAAAATTATCATCCCTTTCCTCCACATCGTTGAATTGCGCAGACGCGGAACCTGCCATAAAAAAAGTCAGCAGAACGATAAGGGTTCTTAATGGATTTCTCATAAATCTCGAATTTACTTAGACAAAGATAATGTATAAAAAGCTCTGATAAAAGAGGCTGACACCGATTTACAGTTACAGAATATCTTTAATGTGCTTATAATTGGTCTTCACGGTATCCAGCACTTCTTCCATTTTCCCGCCCAGCATCAGCTGTGCCATGGATTTCGTCATCCCAAGCACCTGGTTGGCTTCAATTTTAGGAGGCAGGGCCAAGGCATTAGGATTGGTAAAGATATTCAGCAGATAAGGTCCGTTGTACTCCAGGCATTCCCTGATGGCAGTTTCCACTTCTTCAGGCTGATGGACATTTTTCCCGGGATAGCCCATGGCATGGGCAATCATGGCAAAGTCAGGATTCACCATATCGGTTTCGTTATCCGGCATTCCGGCCACTTCCATTTCCAGCTTTACCATTCCCAGCGACCTGTTATTGAAGACAATAATTTTTACAGGCAGTTTATATTGTGAGATAGTAGCCATATCTCCCAAAAGCATTGATAGCCCGCCATCTCCACACATGGCAATTACCTGCCTGCCCGGATAGGCCAGCGATGCTCCGATAGCCATCGGCATTGCGTTGGCCATTGAACCGTGGTTGAAAGACCCAAGCATTTTCCTTGCGCCCGTTCCTGTAATATACCTTGCGCCCCAAACGCAGCACATTCCCGTATCTACGGTGAAAACCGCATCTTTTGTAGCCAGCCGGTCTAAAGTATGGGTAACGAACTCAGGCTGAATGGCGTTTTCCGTTCCCGGATCCTTTACGTAAGTCAACTGATTTTCTTTTACTTTTTCATAAAACTCCAGTTGCTGTTTCAGGAAATCCGTGTCCGTCTTTTCACTTAATAAAGGCAATAATGCTTTAATGGTTTCCTTGACGTCACCGGTCAGTCCCAACTCTAACTTGGCTCTCCGGCCCAGCCGCTCCGGACTTTCATCAATCTGGACGATTTTATTTTTAACGGGCATAAATTTGTCATAAGGAAAATCGGTTCCGAGAAGTACCAGCAGGTCTGCGTCATGCATGGCGTGATGAGCAGACGGAAGCCCCAGAAGCCCCGTGAGTCCCACTTCATTCGGATTATTCGGCTGAATTGACATTTTCCCGCGGAACGAATAGCCTACCGGGGCTTTTAAATATTTCGATAACTCCACTACTTCCGCATTGGCATGCTCTGCACCGATCCCGCAGTACAAGGTCACTTTTTTGCTTTCATTGATCAGGTCTGCCAACCGGTTCAGTTCTTCGTCCGAAGGCCGCAGCACCGGATTGGTCCTGAAAATCTTATTGGATGTCGTTGCTTCTTCCGCATCCAGCTCCGAAACATCTCCCGGAAGACCGATGACGGCAACGCCTTTTTTGGAAATCGCATGCTGGATAGCGGTCTGAACGGTCCGCTGCACCTGCTCCGGACGGGTAATCATCTGGTTATAATGACTGCAGTCGTCGAATAGCTTGATGGTATTGGTTTCCTGGAAGTAATCCATCCCCATTTCTTCACTGGGAATAGTAGATGCGATTACCAGCATCGGTACGTGAGATCGATGCGCTTCATAGACGCCGTTGATGAGATGGATATGCCCCGGCCCACAGCTTCCTGCACACACTGCGAAACCGTCCAGTTCCGCTTCGGCAGCTGCGGCATAAGCTCCTGCCTCTTCATGCCTTACATGGATCCATTCGATACTGCTTTTCTTTACAGCGGCATTCAAATGGTTAAGACTGTCGCCCGTTACGGCATAGATTCTTTTCACATTGGCGCTTTCCAGCATCTCCACAATTTGTTCTGCAATATTTTTAGCCATTCTTATTGTTTTTGGTGTTATTTAAATATGATGATCCGAAACAGACCGATAGTATATGCTGTAAAGATTATGCCAAGAAATCGATGGTATGGTAATTCACAAAAAAGGCTCTGCATTTCTGCAGAGCCTGATGATTTATCTTTGAATTATCTTGATCCCGTCTGGCCGGCGAATGGGTCTCTTGCCTGAAAGGCCACCCTTGCATCAGAAGGCTGAATATCTCTGCCGAAGCTTAAATTTACGGAAACCTCCTGATTTTGCTTTCCTGCAAAATGCTTTTCCATTCTTTTAAGATCCCTCTTTACTTCTCTTTCAAAAGTTTTATCATAAAGTTCCGGTAAAAGCTTCACATCCGCAATTTCCCCCTTGTCGTTTAAGGTAAAACTTAATCTGAAGTCCCCGTTTGCCTGAAAAACATTGCCGGTATACCTTAAATTGCCGGACAGGTCGGTTTCAAATTTTTTCTGTCCGCCTTTGTAGATGGTTTCCACCTGATCTTTATCAAAAGAAACTTTAACATAGGTCTGAGAAAAGGATAAAGTGAAAAGGCCCATTGCCAGAAAAGAAAATAATTTTTTCATAGGATATTGTTGGTCATTTAAAGGTAAGCCTTTTAACGACAATTTACAATACTTCAATCTGATTTTTAAGAAGATCTTCAAATTCATCCCTTCGTCGGATCAGATGGGCTTTTCCGTCCAGGAACAATACCTCAGCAGGTTTCAGCCGGGAATTGAAGTTCGAACTCATTTCAAATCCATAGGCGCCTGCATTGCGGAACACCAGGATATCCCCTTCCCGTACTTCATTCAGCTTGCGGTCCCAGGCAAAAGTATCGGTTTCGCAGATATTCCCGACAACGGTATAAATTCTTTCCGCCCCTTTCGGATTGGACAGGTTTTCAATCACGTGGTAAGAATCGTAGAACATCGGACGGATGAGGTGGTTGAAGCCTGAATTTATTCCTACGAAAACCGTTGCAGTCGTCTGTTTGATTACGTTTGCCTTCACCAGAAGGTATCCGCTTTTCCCGACCAGGAATTTTCCGGGCTCAAACCACAGTTCGAATTTCTTTCCGGTAGACTGTGAAAATTCGGAAATTACTTTTTCCACTTTCTTTCCCAGTGTCTTTACATCGGTCTCCTCTTCGGTCTCCTGATAAGGTATCTTAAAACCGCTTCCCATGTCCAGGTATTTTAAATTCGGGAAATGCTCGGACAGTTCAAGCATAATGTCCAGCGCCTGCAGGAAAACATCCGGATCTTTAATTTCGCTTCCGGTATGCATGTGAAGACCTTCCACGTTCAGGTTCGTGGATTTCATCACCCGCTCGATATGACGGACCTGGTGAATGGAGATCCCGAACTTACTGTCGATATGGCCGGTAGAAATCTTATAGTTCCCTCCTGCGAAGATATGCGGATTGATCCTTACCAGAATCGGGTAAGAGCTTCCGTATTTATTGCCGAACTGTTCAAGAATGGAAATATTATCAATATTGATATGGACCCCGCAGGCCATGGCTTCTTCGATTTCCGCAAGATCTACACAGTTGGGCGTAAATAATATTTGTTCTTTTGGAAAACCTGCTTTCAGGCCCAGCTTTACTTCATTAATAGATACACAATCCAGAGAAGCCCCCAGGTTCTTGACGTACTTCAGGATGTTGATGTTGGTCAACGCTTTCGCTGCATAGAAGAACTTGGTCTGTTTTGAAAAGGAAGAAGTAAGTTTTTCGTATTGGGTTTTGATGGATTCAGCATCATACACATACACCGGGGTGCCAAACTCATTGGCAATCTTCAGCAATTCTTTCGGATTCATAATTAATAAGTAAAAACTTCTTTGTTTGTTATTGAAGAAAGAACAAAGGTAGTAAGAAATTGTCGATCATGTAAAAACAATACTACAGAATATTATACTTAAATTTAAACTCAAACAGAATAAAATACTTTAAAATATGATTTATATAGAATTTTATTTTAATGTTTTAAAAAATATCCAATTAAAAACATAGCTGCAACTATGATCGAAAACATAATGACAGAATGCGGATCCGCAAAATTGACAGTCCATCCCAGACCGTATCTTTTAGGCGGAAAGATTCTTTTGTCTTCTTTATTGTAATAGAAGAGTCCAAACTTCCAGAACGACGGATTTTTATCGGAAAAATTCATGGTAGCTAATTATTTCGGCAATGGTAAAGTTTCAAAATCTCCGCGGAGTAAAGCCAGCTGCAGTTCATTTACAAGATCCGAAGACTGATAAAGCAGGTCTACTTTCAGTTTCATAAGTTTGCTTAAAGTCTGAATCTGGGTAAAGAGCTCATAAAAGCCGTAAGACACAACTTTCCCGTTTTCGATGATCAGGAATAGTTTTTCCCCCAGCCTTCTGCCGGATCCCAGCCAGAGCTCGCTCCGTTTTTTAAAATCGATTTTCTTTCTGAAGGTATCAATATCCTCGTATGCTTCAAACTTCCCGATAAACTGTACTGCTTTTGAACCCTGGGTAAAAGACCGGAATTTAAGAACCGGCTTTTCTGTTTTATTCAGTTTATTTTTCTCTACCAGATATTTTCCGTTTCTGTAATACAATCCAAAGGGAAGGGCTTCCCTTTTCTTTATTCCTTTTGAATTTAAAATCAGTTTGGCAATAATATCGGTCCCTGTAGGCTCGTAGTTAATCTGCTCCACTTCCTGCTGGATCAGTTCCCACCTTTTGGATTTGGAATTAAAAATCTTTTTTGAAAACTTATTGATATCCTGGACGTAGTCTGAAAAGATAATCTTCCCCGCTTCATCCTGGAAATAGACAAAACCCTTCTCATTGGGAAGGTCCTGTGTCAGCACTTTAATTTTGTTGATATACGTCTTGGCATTACTCTCGTCATGCTGCTTCTGGATAATTTCGTTTTCGGTATCCTTTGAAACAAGCAATTTAAACAATTCCAATGTTGCACGGGCATCACCGTCCGCCCGATGATGATTGGTAAGAGGGATGCCCAGCGATTTTACCAGCTTTCCCAGGGAATAGCTGACCTCATCCGGAATCAGCTTTTTGGCTAAAGGAATCGTATCCAGTGTATTGATTTTAAAATCGTACCCTAACCTTTGAAAAGACTGACGCAGCATCCGGTAATCGAAATCGATGTTGTGGCCGACCAAAGTGGTATTGGCGGTAATTTCAACGATCCTGCGGGCAATCTCGTGAAATTTCGGGGCCGTTTTCACCATTTTCGGGGTGATGTTCGTTAATTTCTGAACGAAAGGCGTAATATCGCTTTCAGGGTTTACCAATGATATGAACTGGTCAACAATTTTCTGCCCGTCGTACCGGTACACTGCAATATCGATAATGCATTCTTTTCTGTAACCTGCACCATTACTTTCTATGTCAATTATGGAATACATTTAAAATTTATACAATGTTCTATTAGATTAATAACAAGCCTTTATTCCTAAAATAATGCCAATATGGCTACACAACTTATGCCAACATATTATAAAAAAGGACCAATCCTGCTAAAATAGTAAAAATATTTATCTTCTCCTTCCTCCCAAACCAAGCATTCCCAAAATCGCTTTTGCTCCTTCCCGCATCAGGGTGCTGGTGAAAGTCTTTCCTGCTTTGCTCTGCAGGATCTGCTCAAACATTCCCGGCTCTTCTTTTACGGGCTTTGTCTTCCGGCTGCGTGTGGCTTCTGCTTCCTGTGAAGCCTGTTCCATTCTTCTGACCAGGATTTCATAAGCCGATTCATTATCAATAACCTTTTCATATTTGGCCACCAAGGGTGAACGTCCGGTGAGTTCTGAGATTTCCGCATCATTCAGCACATCCATCCGCGATTCGGGTGAAATAAGATAAGTATGTACCAATGGGGTCGGGATGCCTTTTTCATCCAGGGCCGTCACAAATGCTTCCCCGATTCCCAGGTTCTGAATAAGCGTTGAGGCATTATAAAACTCAGTCGTCGGATAATTTTCCACCGCTTTGGAAATTTCTTTCTTATCCTTTGCCGTAAAACCCCGTAATGCGTGCTGTATTTTCAATCCCAATTGTGAAAGAACGGATTCCGGAACATCTCCGGGAATCTGGGTAATAAAATAAATTCCTACTCCTTTCGAACGGATAAGCTTCACCATTGTTTCGATCTGGGAAACAAGTGCTTTGGAAGACTCGTCGAAGATCAGATGGGCTTCATCGATAAATAGAACCAGCTTAGGCTTTCCGCTGTCGCCTTCTTCCGGAAACGTCATATAGATTTCCGCAAAAAGCGAGAGCATAAAAGTTGAAAATAGCTGGGGCTTGCTCTGGATATCCGCTACCCGCAGGATGTTTACTACCCCTTTACCGTTCCTGGTCTGCAGCAGGTCATGAACATCGAAGCTCAGTTCCCCGAAGAATCCGGAAGCACCCTGCTGCTCCAGGGCAACAATGGCACGGAGGATGGCTCCCAGGGATGCCGGAGCGATGGAACCGTAATTGGAAGACAGCTCTGCTTTTCCCTGCGGATTTTCAGTGACGTACTGCAGCACTTTTTTCAGGTCGTTCAGATCAATTAAAGGCAGGCCTTTGTCGTCACAATATTTAAATACAATCGACATGATGCTTTGCTGCGTTTCATTCAATTGTAAAATTTTACTTAAAAGCACCGGGCCGAATTCGGTAACCGTAGCCCTCAGCTTCACACCTCTTTCCCCGGAGATGGTCATCAGCTCTACCGGAAAAGCCTGGGGATGGTAAGGCAGCTGCGTTCTTTCGTACCGTTCCTGAATGGCCGGATTTTCTGTGCCTGCTTCTGCAATTCCCGAAAAGTCACCTTTGATGTCCAGTACCAGAGACGGGATCCCCTGATGGGAAAGCTGCTCGGCAAAAACCTGCAGGGTTTTGGTTTTACCCGTTCCCGTTGCTCCCGCAATAAGGCCGTGACGATTGATTGTCTTGAGAGGGATGCTAACATTTACTTCAGGAATCACTTCCCCGTCCAGCATGCCCTTTCCTAATATAATAAATTCTCCTTTCGGATGATATCTTGAATTTAGCTCTTCAATAAATTGTGCTTGATCTCCCATTTGATTTTTTTACATGATAAATATAAAGTTTTTATAAAACAGTAGGAAGAAAAAATACAGTTCAAACGGATTAATATTTTAGTCAATTTCCCATAAGTAACCCGTCACACAGTCTCCCACAGCCGAAATACTATTTCCCACATAATAATAAATGGGATGAAAACATGATTTTTTTCAGGAAAAAATTAAAATAATATTAATTTATTGAGGTACCCGTTATCGAATTAATTCTATACCGTTGTAAATAACAAAATTTTAAAAAGCGCTCAAATGCATATATAATGTACAATTGCGAAGAAAATCCATAGAAAAAAGTGGACTTAATATCAATTTTAGGTGAAATAAAACTCATAAACTGCTCATAATTAACAGTTTCTATTTTTCATAAAAAGTAATATATTTGCAACTTAAAATACTAACAAAACTTACATGAAAAAAACATTATTACCTGCGATATTACTCGCTTTCAGTTTTTCGTCTGCCCAAGTAGGGAATGTAGGGATCAACACGAACACTCCACGGGTGAAGCTGGATGTTGCCGGAACTTATAAATCCGGTAAAATCCTGACCGCACCAAGTTCGATCCCGGCAGTAACTTCCGTAGAAAAAGACCGTTATCTGCTGCTTAACCACAGCATTTCCGACAATACAGTAAAAAAAATTAATCCTTCGCAGGCAAACTCCCCGGGGATTGCCAGCATTATTACCTATACCTTAAGCAACGTGAACGGTGACTGGGTAGAAAATTTCAATACCAAAATAAATTCGGACGATTATTCGCTGATGGTATTATCCGCCTATTTCGACCGCGACCTGTATGGAGTAAACATCGCCATCCCATCCTATGGCGTAAAAAGTGTAAATAGCGAATGGCAGATCTATGCGGATTATTCTCAGCTGTCTTCCACTTCGAATGGCGTATGGACCATCGTATGTGCAGTATATCCAAAGACATACGTAAAGATTTTCCCTGAACGCGGACCTTTTAACCTTAACGGCACAACCACAGGATCAGACAGTACTCCGATTCTCCCTTAAAATTAATCCCATGAAAAAGAATATTTTATTTATTTTCCTATTGTTTTCTGCTTTAAGCACAGCTCAAGTCGGTATCGGCACACCATCTCCTGTTGAAAAACTTGAAGTAAACGGAAGCGTGGCCGTCGGGCAATCCGTAACCATCGATCCGACGGCTTACGTTAATAATCCAGCAGGTTTCACTATTTTAGGAACCGACCCTTCATCTGCTACGGTGGGTGGAAAAGTTTTATCTATAGAAACCCTGTACACGCCGCTGATTGTACAGCCTTACTCCATCAGCAACATTTACAGGGACGACCTTAATGATGTAAACCTGAATATCCCTACGGATAAATATTTTATTACCATTGCCAACTTTGAAGCGATTCCTTCAGCCGGAAATAACGGCATTTACTCGCCCGTGGCCAATCCCGACACGAATTCCAACAGAGGGCATTTCACGATCAGGGTATTCCCATCGGGACAGAACTGGCATGTGAACATCGGATATCCTACGCTCAACACCCAAAATACAACGGACCGGTATACCTACAATTTCGATATCATTATCTATTCAAAAAGATTCTTTAAGGACCTCGGAACCATCAATGTTAATTTCAACGGATCTAACAATGCGTCCGCTACGGCAGCACCAAGCGGAATCTAAACCATAATTGTCATGAAAAATATTTTATCTATATTAGCTTTTATATGTACTTCCCTGATGCTGACGGCTCAGATCAATGGTGTAGGAATCGGTACCAATACCCCGACCCACACCCTGGAAGTAAATGGAAACACAAAGCTCAGCGGAAACCTTTACTTCGAAAATCCGGGTGACTATACGGGAAATTCCGCGGGTTCCTACTTTCTGGTAAGGGACAACAGCGATAACGTTATTAAAAGATATGTTCCTGCAACTTCGGCTTTCAGTGCCATCAACAGTACTGTTTACTTTATTACCAATATCAGCACAAGCGGAGTAACAAATTTCGACACCGGCATTCCTGCCAGCAGGTATTATGTGGTAATCGGGGGATTTATTATCAGGGGGCAGAATAACGATTCCAATATAAATATTACCCGCCCGAATAACCTGGGCGACTATATTCCTCAATATTCAACGCGGGCGTTTGTAGAAAACGGAACCTGGAGGATTAAATTTACGCCGAACAACTCGCGTGTATTTGATCGTGTTCCGGAGATCCGTCTCAGCATCAGTGCCTACCGAAGGGATATGCTGACTACAATCAACAATCAGATCAGCTATGATATGAATGCGGTAACTACCGGAAATGCTTCGGTACCCGCACCGGTACTTCCTTAATTTACTAAAGCAAATTTATACAAAGCAGCAGAATCAAGAGATTCTGCTGCTTTTTTATGACCATACCTCCCTTTACAGGCGTTTTTTAATCAATACAGGGCCTTGTGCAGGAAAAGGTTTTTCTCAAATTTATGAGCGCTCTCATCTTTTTTATAAAAATGGCAGTTGCATGCCGATACTAAAAAATATTTCGATGAAATGATTAGAGTTGCCAGGAACGGAAAGCTGAAAGACTGCATGTATGAAATGTATCACGGCCTGATCGATTATCCGGAGCGCGAACTGCAAAAAGCCGACTGTATCCAGTTTAAAGCAGATAAAAATATTACCGAAGATGCCAATGAAATTTTATATATAATCTTCTATACTACGGACCAGCCGGCTTTATAGATTTATTCTATCAATATCCATTTTTTATTTTTGATGGTATTAAAAAAATAAATCCGATTTTTGTATTTCAAATAAAAACATTAAACGGATACAATCACAGAATGAAAGTTGAACAAATATACACGGGATGCCTGGCTCAGGGTGCGTACTACATCGTATCCGAAAATGAAGCGGCCATCATCGATCCGCTCCGCGAGGTAAAACCTTATCTGGAACGGCTGGAGAAAGACAATGTTACCTTAAAATATATCTTTGAAACCCATTTTCATGCAGATTTCGTCTCAGGACATCTGGATCTGAGTAAAAAAACGGGTGCCCCTATCATCTACGGGCCGACCGCCCAGCCTGAATTCGAAGCCATCATTGCGGAAGACCATCAGATTTTTGAAATCGGAAAGGTAAAGATCAAAGTGCTTCACACACCGGGTCATACCATGGAAAGCACGACTTATCTGCTGATTGACGAAAAAGGTACTGAAACTGCTATTTTTACCGGAGACACTTTATTTCTGGGCGATGTGGGAAGACCCGATCTTGCCCAGAAGGCAGGAAGTGTTACACAGGAAGATCTTGCAGGTATTCTGTACGAAAGCCTCCAGACAAAGATTATGCCCCTCGACGACAGCATTACGGTATATCCGGCGCATGGTGCCGGTTCGGCCTGCGGAAAAAACATGCAGAAAGAGACCGTTGACCTTCTGGGGAACCAGAAAAGAACGAACTATGCTCTAAACCAGCCTGATAAAGCATCCTTTATCCGTGAAGTGCTGGACGGCCTGACCGCTCCTCCAAAATATTTCGGGATGAATGTAGCCTTAAACAAGGGCGGTTACGAAAGTCTGGATGCGGTAATGGATAAAGGACTGACGCCGGTTGCGGCAGAAGACTTTGAAGCTTACGCAGAAGAGACCGGAGCATTGATTTTAGATACGAGAAACCCGGGTGATTTCTGCAAAGGATTTATCCCCAACTCCATCAACATTGGTCTGAAAGGCGATTTTGCGCCCTGGGTAGGTTCCTTAATTGTTGATGTAAAACATCCATTGCTCCTCATTGCAGATGAAGGAACCGAAGAAGAAGCCATTACGAGACTGAGCCGTGTCGGTTTCGACCATGTGCTGGGTTATCTGAAAGGTGGTTTTGAAGCCTGGAAAAGCAGCGGTAAAGAAACAGATGAGGTTAACCGGATTTCTCCCGAAGAATTTACCCGGCAGTTTACGGAACATTCCAAGGTAATCGACGTGCGTAAAATTTCCGAATATGCTGCGGAACATATTGACAATGCCTATAATAAACCTTTAGACACGATCAGCGACTGGGTAAAGACCATCGATGATCAGGAGCATTTTTTCCTTCATTGTGCAGGAGGCTACCGGAGCATGATTGCGGCAAGCATTCTCAATTCACATGGGATAAGGAATTTTACGGAAATAGAAGGCGGTTTCGGGGCCATCAAAAAAACCGGCATCCTTCCCACCTCAGATTTTATCTGCCAGTCGAAAGTGATTTAAAATGGAATTATTTTTGTACTGATTCCGATACATAACAAATTCAATACACTTTAGTTTATAAAGAAAAATATTTAAGACACCGCATCCGGTACCCTCCGGATCATTTTAAGTGATTTAAATTTTATGAACTAAAGTGTTTCTTTTAACTAAAAACCAATCCTATGTCACAAAAATTTCAGGAAATCATCGATTCCGAAAGACCGGTTCTTATTGATTTCTTTGCCACCTGGTGCCAGCCGTGCAAAGTACAGTCTTCCGTACTGAATACCGTAAAAGAAAATATCGGCGAAAATGCCAGAATCATTAAAGTGGATGTAGACCAGTATCCGGCGCTGGCCAGCCAGTACGGGGTGCGCGGCGTTCCTACCCTGGCGATCTTTAAAAAAGGGGAAATCCTGTGGAAAGAAAGCGGTGTGCACGATGTGAATACCCTGACACAGCTTTTAAAACAATATACTTAAACAAAGGCTGGGGCTGAGACTAAATTCCCGAATCTCAACCTCAGCCTTTGTCTTTATCATTCAATCGAAAAAGAATCGCGGTCGTTCAGAAACCGGAAATGATTCCTGAATTCTTTCAGTTCTTCCAAATGTAATTTCGCTGTAACGAGATTATTTTTTTTCTCAGATAGCTCTGTTCCGTCTGCAAAAAAGCAATGGGAGCTTTCCTGATAAAACAGGCTATTTCCATCAGTTCCGATACGGTTCAGCCCAAAAACAAAAGCCAGGTTTTCAATAGCCCGGGCCTTCAGCAGGTGTTCCCAGGCTCTTACCCTCTTTTCAGGCCAGTTCGCCACATACAGAATGGCATCATAATCATCATTGTTTCTGGAGAAAACCGGAAACCGGAGATCGTAGCATACCTGCAGCAATATCCTGAAGCCTTTGTAATCTACAACTACCCGTTCTTTTCCCGGACTGTATACCTGATCTTCCCCCGAAAAAGAAAACAGATGCCTTTTATTATAAAAGTCCACCTGTGAATCCGGATGTACAAAATACATCCTGTTGTAAAAACGGCCGTTGTCTTCCACCGGAGCACTTCCACAGAATGCGGCATTCTTTTCTTTCGCCATTTTCCTGAGGAATTCCAGCGACTCCAGGTGACGGTCAGAAACTTCCGGAGCATCCATGCAGAAACCGGTGGAAAACATTTCCGGAAGCAGAAAGAGATCGGCCTCCTGATGCTGTAGTTCTTTTTCAATACGCTGAAAGTTTTCCGTTTTATTTTTCCAGACAATATCCAGATTCAGTCCTGTAATTTTCATAAACTTTGTTAAAAAACTTCCATAAAAATACGATTTTCCAATGATTTCGGTTTTATTTTTGTTGAAGATGTCTTGCTTTTTAAACAACATCATATCTTTAGCCGGATAATAACAATTAAAAATAAATTTATGAAGAAACTGGTTTTTATGCTGATGCTGGTTTTTGCCGGTACTGCTGCAGATGCCCAGGCCTGGACCGGGAAAGGGGATCAGAAAATCAACGCCGGGCTCAGCGCCTGGGGATACGGAACAGGAATTACCGGAACTTATGACTACGGTCTGAACGGCCTGATTTCCGTAGGTGCCGGACTGAATGTTTATTTCGATAATTACAAGGACAACGATGATGAAAACCGGGTATTCGCTTTCGGAAGGGTAAATTTCCATTTGAAAGATGCCCTGCAGCTGCCGGAAAAGCTGGATATCTATCCGGGAGTTGATGTAGGGGTTGTGGGAAGGAATTTCGGGCTTGGCGCACACATCGGCGCGAGATACTTCTTTACCGAGAGAATCGGCGTTTTCGCCGAAGTCGGCAACAATGGCAGCCTCGGGGTTTCCATTAATTTATAACAGATCATTGCTTTATATGACAAAGCTTCCCGTTTCGGGAGGCTTTTTTATTTGGCATAGTTTTGAGAATTGTTACCTTTGCAAATTAAACATACAAAGCATTAATGGAAATAGCAATCAAACTGTTTCAATTTATATTGAGCATTTCTATCCTGGTCATTCTTCACGAACTCGGGCATTTCTTACCCGCCAAATGGTTCAAGACCAAAGTTGAAAAATTCTATCTTTTCTTCGATCCGTGGTTCTCTCTGGTAAAGAAAAAAGTAGGTGAAACCGAATACGGGATCGGCTGGCTTCCTTTCGGGGGATATGTAAAGATCGCCGGAATGGTGGATGAAAGCATGGATACCGAACAATTGAAGCAGCCTGCACAACCCTGGGAATTCCGGGCAAAACCGGCCTGGCAACGGTTGATCATCATGTTGGGAGGGGTTACGGTAAACTTTTTCCTGGCCTGGATCATTTACAGCTGCCTGTCTCTTTTCAACGGGGAAATGTATACCGATCTTACGAAATTCAACAATGGCATCGGCGTAACGGAAGCCGGTAAAAAAATGGGGTTCCAGAGCGGGGATAAAATCATCAATATCGACGGCAAACCTGTAGAAAGGCTGGAGAATGCCTCTATCAATATTCTTTTGGGCGACCAGGTCACCGTACTCAGAAACGGTAAGGAAGTTACTTTCCCGATCGAAAAAGAGGGTGTGGCAGAAGTTTTAAAGCAAAAAGAAGCCAAACTGTACATTACCCCGAGATTCCCGATGATCATCGATTCTCTCGCAAGCCCGGCTTCGAAAGCATCAGGCCTGGCCAAAGGGGACAAAGTAGTAGCAGTAAATGGAAAACCGACTCCTTTTTTCGACGAAGTAAGCACTGTACTATCTGAAAACAAAGGGAAGACCATTGCCATCGATGTACTGAGAAACGGCAAACAGGAAACCTTTAATGCAGCCGTTGATAAAGACGGTAAACTGGGTGTTGGGGTAGATCAGAAAGCACTGGCTTCTGTAGTAACGGATAAAAAATATTCTTTCGGAGAAGCAATCCCGAGAGGTTTCGAAAGAACCATCGAAGCTTTAACCATGCAGGTAAAGCAGTTTAAAATCATGTTCAACTCGAAAATCCAGGGATACAAAAACGTCGGCGGACCTATTGCCATCGTGAAAAACATGCCTGTTGACAGAGCTGCAGACGGTGGTATTTCGATCAACTGGGCGGCCTTCTGGAGCTTTACGGCCATGTTCTCCGTATGGCTGGCATTCCTGAACCTGATTCCGATCCCGGGACTGGATGGCGGACACGTTCTTTTCACTTTGTATGAAATGATCGTGGGCAAACCGGTTCCTCAGAAAGTATTGGAAAATGCACAGATGATCGGGGTTATCTTCCTGTTAGGCTTGATGTTAGTTATTTTCGGAAGTGACATCTTTAAGATCTTTGCCGGAAAATTATAATATTTTTCGTTTTTAATAAAAAAATATTTGCAGGGTATAAATATTCGTCCTATATTTGCACCACTTAAAACAAAGGACATTCCTCCTTAGCTCAGTTGGTTAGAGCATCTGACTGTTAATCAGAGGGTCGCTGGTTCGAGCCCAGCAGGAGGAGCAAAAAAGACTTACAGCAATGTAGGTCTTTTTTTTTCTCTAAAGTCCTGTCATTATGATATATTTGAGAGTTTCTAATGACTTCATCTTTTTTTTCCCAACTTTTGTTACTGATCCAACTGATCCCTGATCCGTTTTTAAACTAAATTTTTGTAAGTTATTTTATTTAGTTTAATACATAACGTAAGATAAGCAAATAAAAATTTATATAATTCAAAAAAAAATTAAAACACGTCAAGTTTTGGCGCAGTCGGGATTTAGCTTTGCTTTTAGAAACATTTAAACAAAATATTAATTACTAAAACGCAAAGCTTATGGAAGAATTCGATGACGACTTTGGTGATTTATCACCGTTCAAAACGCGCTCTTTTGAAGAATTAAATCAAAGATCTAAACAAAACAATGCTTTTGTCAACACAATGATCAACAAGGATGATTTCCCTGATTACAGAAGCCCATTTCATGATTACAGAAACACACCATCTGGATACTCTTATCTTACTGATAATCCCATATCTTCCACTTTTCCTTCTACAGGATTAAATGAAAAAGGAGAAAAGGGTTATGAATATTACGCAGAAGTGCTTCCCTGTGAAACAGGTTCCCAGGTATATGGAAGCTATCAGGCTAATGCCAGAAAGAAACAGGCTTTATTCCTGTTTTATGAGAAACCAAATCCGAACAAATCCAACTTTGCAGGAGACTTTTATATTGCCAAGATGGGAGATTATTTTGTTCAGCTTTTTAAAAGATTTCCTGAGCCATTGCCCTCCAGTGTCGGTGGAAAATTCTTCAGGAATATTTCTTCCATGGAAGACGAAGCTGCTTATCTGGCCCAGTTGGCATATACTTATGAGGGAGATAAAATCAATGCTGCTCTGGTGCGTGATGCCTTAATGAGGGAGTATCAGTTTTTTACCGGAGACAGAAGATTTGAAGAGATTATAGGTAATATTTCTTCTATTCCAGCTGATGCTCTTGGATGGTGCGCGGAACAATTAGAAAGCTTAAAACCCACAGAAAAGAATTACAATCCCGAAGCCAAGGACTATTCTCCTCTAGTTCCTATCGTAGGAGCGGTTAACTTAAATAAGGCTGCACAATTCTTTGAGGGGTTAGGGGATAATCCTTTTGTTCAGGGGGCAGAGGTTGCTTTCTCAAAAGTATGGACATTGGTGAAGCAGGCTGCAAGCAAAGTTAAAGATGCCTCAATAGAACATCTCCCTGACGCTTTTAAGAAACTCATTAATAAAATTACAGGTGTTATTAATGACATCCGGTCTTTTCTTGCTAATGCAACAGATAATATTAGTGAAATGGCTAAACAGGGTATAGAAGCCCTTAAGCTGGCCAACGCCCTTTATTGTGGTGTTCATAGTGGGCTTATCAGCCTTATCCAATGCTTATTGTATATTTTAGAGTTTCTTTTACAGCCTGCGACAACTTTTTCCTACCAACAATATCTTGAAAGAAGGGACTTGATGGAAAAAGCAGAGGATGCAGTAGACTGGATAACAGAGAATGTTCCTAAATTCTTACAGGGTATCAAAGACCTTTTCAAAGCAAGTGGAAGTATTTCTCAGTCTGATATGGAAGGAATATTTGATAAGATGAAGGAGTATTTTGGTGATATTTCTCGATACACGGTAGCTTTTTATGTAGGTATCTTTGCATTTGAATTACTGATAAACATTCTCCTCCTGATCTTTACAGAAGGTGCAGGGAATGTGGTAAAGGGAGCCACTTATGTAGAGAAAGCAGCAAGTTTATTAAAGGTTCTGGCAAGAGAAACTGTTTCTGTATCCACATTAGGGATTACGGATTTGCTGGCATTTCTTTCAAGATTTATTATTAGATTTGGGAAAGCCTGTGCCAAGGGATTTAAAGGATTTATCCGCTTCATTGAAGATTTGTTACAAGGCGCTAAAAATGGGGCTAAAGCTGAGGATTTAGCCATGACAGCAGAGGAAATTGAAGAAGTTGTATTAAAAGGAAAGAAGGTACAGAGTATTTTCAATATTCTTACCAGTGCAAGAGCAGGATTTAAAAAAGTAGGGATTGAAATTGTAGCGAAAGTTGATGGCTATCTTCTTAAATGGAAAGAAAAACCCATCTTCAAAGGAGATTTCAAAGAGGTTAATGCATTCTGGAGCAAAATTCTGAAACCTAAATTAGGTACCGGGACGGGAGGAATTTTAAAGTATCTTCAAATTCTTTCCAGAAATATGGTTGCCCAAGAACATAGCATGTCTTGTGCTGCTGCATGTATCAGGCAACTAGCTAAGGATCATGGAATAGAAATGACAGAAGCAGCAATAAGGAAACTAGCAGGTACTACGGAAGAATTAGGAACAACAGATTTAGGGATAGTCTTAGCTTTAGAGGACGTTTTCACAAGTAAAAATATTGAAGCTCTTTCTTATTTTAGAAATACAGATGAAGCAATGCCTGATATTTTAAAAGACATCTCTAAAGAAGGAAGCTGGTTAGCATCTATTCATCCATTAAATGGTCAAAAGCACGCTGTTATTGTAGATAAAATTATTGATAATAAAGTTTACATTAGAGATCCATGGCCTATTGAAGGAATAGGTAAAGGAAATGGCGTAAAAGCTATTGTAAATCTAGATGATTTTGTTTATTCTTGGGTAAAAGCAGGGGCAAATAAATATAAAGTAAAATAAATTAATTATGGACTATAAAGAGATTTCAAAAAAACTAGAAGAATTAGGTTATGCTACTCAGTTTCATAATCTTATTAATTCATTAACAGTTGGCATTCCAGAAAATGGAAATTTCAAGCTGGATTCAATATTCAGAATAGAGAAAAATGGCGATAAAATGAATGTAAACTATTTTACTGGGCAGATTCCTGTAGAAAAAGAATTTAACACCATTGAAGAACTCTTAAAATTTGTAAGGCAGGTCTTTCCGCTAGAGGAGTAACTTTATGAACGGTCTGGAAAACATACAAAAAATCCTTAAAAGAGAAGGATACTATTGTGAATATAAGCAGATAAATGGCGCATCAGAATAAATTCTGTTTTGCGGAATCCAAGACAATATATTTATTGTAAAACCTGGCAGAGAATTTTACATGAGATGGCTGATATTAAAATGAAAAAAATATGGGTTCGAGCCCAGCAGGAGGAGCCAGAAAAGACTTACAGCAATGTAGGTCTTTTTTTATGCCCTGAAATAAATATTCTTCAGCAATTTAATTAATTGATAAAGAATGAAATAACCCTTAACGTCCCATGGACACAGGAAAAATATCCATCTTTTTAAAATAAAAATTTGTGTAATCGCAATATTCCTTTTATATTTGCACCACTCCAATCGAGGAAAATTCCTCCTTAGCTCAGTTGGTTAGAGCATCTGACTGTTAATCAGAGGGTCGCTGGTTCGAGCCCAGCAGGAGGAGCAAAAGACTTACAGCAATGTAGGTCTTTTTTATTCATTATTTTTCTTTCAGATACTTTTTGTAAAATTCTTTACCTTTATATCAATGAACCGGATATTCTTACGCCATGTTCCGGAAAACATTTTTTATATATGATGTTACCACCTGAAATTGAAGATCAATATGTAAGAGAAGTCCTTTACAACACTTCTCTAAGAGACTTACCTGATGAAAAATGGAAGCTGATTGACGAATTTGAAAATTATGCAATCTCAAATTACGGAAGGGTCAAAAGCCTGGCACGCCTCACTTTATCATTTCAAGGTAATTTCAGGGAGCAGGAAGACCTGATTATGAAATTGATATTTAACAAAAATTTCAACCGTCACGCCAACCGTTCTTTTTATAATGTATTTTGCTCACTTACCCTTGATAACAAAAGATACCGCAAGTCCATATCCCGATTGGTATATTATCATTTTGTAGAAAAATTCGATCTAAGTGACAGGAATTTTATTATTTCATACAAAGACGGGAACAGCCTGAATACAAACTATAAAAATTTAGAGAAGATTACATGTCGGGAAAAAGTATTTAAATCAATAAAAAACAAAAGAGCAGATGATCCACAACTCAAATATCAGGAGTCTGTAAGTCAATATACAGTCAAAGGAGAGTGGATTGCCAATTTTGACAGCATTATCAGAGCAGAAGAGACACTTGGTATCAAATGCACTCATATCTTTCACACCATTGAAAGGAAAACATTAACCGCCGGAGGATTCCGATGGTTCGCACAAAGCAGTCCGCCTAAAAAAGAAGACTTTATTATCATCACAAAATCGAGCCCTGCAGAAAAAATCTTTAATAAACGTCTCTGGGAAAGATTAGGAAAGCCTCGTATCGATAAAAAAAATCCTCCACCGTGCATGAATCTTACGCTTCAGGATCTTCCCGGTGAATACTGGAAACCTGTACCCCGCTTTGAAGACTTGTACCGTATTTCCAATAAAGGAAGAGTAAAACGATTAGGAGAATGGAATTCAAATAAAAAAGCATTCCGGAAGGAGCACATCATGTCAATTATGGCAGAGATTAAAAATTCAGGGACTTATTACCTTTATCTAGCGCCTTACGTGAATGGTAAAATAAAAAACATAACCATTTCCAGGGTCCTTTATTACTGTTTTGTACAAGAATTCGATCTTAATGACCGGACATTAGCTGTTATAAATCAAAATGATCCTTCATGGGATATGAATCCGTCGAAGCTTTTGCTACGTTCTATTTATTCGGATCTGAAAGAAAAATAATCATGTAGAATTTTTAGTCT
>NZ_BJYJ01000035.1 GCF_007991455.1 Chryseobacterium hagamense
CTCAGCAAATGATAGCGATATAGTATGCAAAGTGAGGAAATTCTTTTTAATGTGGAAGATGTTAAGATTAAATAAGTGCTTTGAAAACATTTCTAAACTATACGTTTAAAAAATCTTTGATTTTTTTTCTGATGTGCTCTAAAAATATTTTCAGTCTATCTGAAAAATCTTCTGTGACTTATGTGTTAAGTAAATACAGTAGCCAGGCGATCATAAAAAAGGTTGGGTTCAGAAAACAAATGTTTCCAGACCCAACCCAACAATTTCAATTGAGCTGTTTGATGTTATGCCTCGGCAAGCGGTTCTTTTTCAGACCTTTTGTTGAAGCATCTTGAAGCGAATTCTTTTTTGAATTTTCCTTTCAGGTCATGGTATTCCTCGTCGTTCATTTCACGGATTCTATCGGCGAGCCCGAACGGCGACTTTTCCTTGATTCCGTATTCCTCAAAAATACCTTTGACGAATCTTTTTCTCTGAATGGCTTTTTTGGCAACCATCGCGATGCCTGCTACGGCTAAGGCTCCAAGAATCCCTTTTGTTACTGAATTTTTCATTTTCTTAAATTTTAAATTTTACTACTTCTTTTTTTTATAAAGACGAATACGTCCGGACTTTACTTTACTACTTCTTTAAAATTCCGTTTATTCGCTGTTTCTTTTATTCCTGCTGAAAAAGCCGCTTTCACAACGGTTTCTCCAGACTTCCTTGAATTTTTCCCGTTCTTCAGGGGACAAGTTCATCATCTTTTCCCGCATTTTCCGTTCCTTGAAATCCCGCATTCCTTTTCCGAAATGGAACCCGCCGAAAAGGATCTTGCAAAGGATCAGGATTCCCATCGCCTGCCAGTAGCTGATGCTCTTTACGCCTAAAATTTCAGGCAGCAGGCAATTCCAGAGGGCCATCACGATCCAGGTAACGCCTAAAAAAATCAGCGGCGGACAGAGTATTAAAAAAATCCATCCCTTTTTATGTCTATGATTCATAATCTTTTGTTTTACTAACTGTTTAAATCTTCGTATAATTTCCTCAACCGGTTCCTCAGATGCTTCACCGCATAGTTTTTACGGCTGATGATGGTTTTGATGTTTTCGCCGTGCTCGTCCGCAATCTCCTGGAGGGTCTTGTCGTTGAGTTCATTCTCCACGTAGACCAACCGCTGCTTTTCAGGAAGTTCGTCAAGGGCTTCAAACAGCTTTTTCCAGATTTCATCCTGAAACATTTTTATTTCCGGTCCGGCACTGTCATCCATCAGCAGGATGTCTTTGATGGAAAAATCCCCGTCTTCATCTTCATACACGAAATCCTCCAGGTTCTCGGTTTTCTTCTTGCGGTACTTGTCGGTGATTTTATTGGCCGTCACCCGGTACAGCCATCCGCCGACATTGACAATCTCGGAAAGATTGGTGAGGCTGCTGAACTGGTACCACACTTCCTGCAGGATGTCTTCGGCATCTTCTGTATTTTTGACCTTGGGACGGATGTAAGACATCAGCTTCCCTCCGTATTTTGAAACGGTCTGTGAGATGACATTATCTTTCTCCTTCTGTGGCATTGTTATGTTTTCGGCAACCTCCATATTGCTATGACGGTTGGAAATTTTGTTTTACTTTAATAAATTTAAAATATTTTTCGGAAAACCAAGACTTTCTTTTGGGAATGGAGGTTGGAGGAGCTATTATTTAAGATTAAACGATCTGTCTGATCTTACAATTACCACTTTAATCTCTGACCTGATAAACCAGTCCTTCAAAAATCTGTGAATTTCTGGTACCCCTTCAAGGGAGGCGGATTTTTACACCGCTAATTATCAGAAATTTAAGTACTTCAGATATAGACCTTCCAACACTCTTTTTGTCTATCCCTTTGGATCTAAGACAGAGTATTAGAGAGCGGAATGAAAAGATTCTCATTTAGATTACCATAAAATAATAAATGAACCGGCTAAACTTTCAGAATTCTTTCTTGTATTTTAACGTGAATTCGACCGCATTGATATCATATTCAGTCGATTATTTAACTCAAAAATAAAAATTAGAATGATTCAGGCGGGATTTTGGAACTACTCATCCTGGTAGAACGAATAAACGGTCCATGCTTACATTGGATTGAAATAAATTATTTCTCAATTAATTCAGATAAATTCCGAAATACCAGGTCCATACCATGAGGATGACCTGCATCGGAATTCTTTCTTTATACAGATACGCCATTCCCGGTCCTGAATAATCGGCTTTGAAAATATTGATGTTTTTCCGGGATGAATTAATGTTGGCAATGAAAACCAATACGTAGAAAATAATGAGCAGGACCGCCGTCAGCTCACGGAGGGAAGGAACCATCAGTCCGATTCCTGCGGCAATTTCCAGTACTCCGGTAAAATAGACCCAGAACATTTTACCAGGAATAAATTCAGGCATCATCATCGCCATGCCTTTTTGGAACTTAAAATGGGCCAGTCCGGTAAAGATGATGAAAGCCGCCATCCCGAGATTTCCGGAAAACAAAAAATTCCAGTCTCCCTGAAAAATTCTGGTACCCAATAATCCTAAAATAAAAGTGGCGAAGAGAATCGTTAACAGTTTCATATTTATTTAGTTACACAATAGGATGTGCGGTACCGAAATTAAGCAAAACAAAACAGTTTTCATACCTATCATGAAGGAGAAGGTATTTGAGTCATAATTGTTCTTACAAATGGCTTAATCTAAAATTGATAAGTAAAGGTGATTGCTTGTTTTAACACATAAGTCATAAAGAAAGAATTTTCTAAATGGCGTATATTTTAGAACACATGAGATTAAAAATCAAAGATTTTTAAAACCACAGAGAGTAAAAATCTCCCGCAGATAGCACGGATTTTCACAGATGATGGCGCTTATTTTAAAATCTCTGATTTTTTAAACTTTGGTGAGCTATCCGGAATCTGATAATCAGCTTTACAGCATACTTTTCTCTTTTCAATTTTTTATGGTTAAATAAAACAGTTAAACATAACCCATAAATTGACAAAGACTCTCACAAATTTTACATCTCAATAAATATAATATCTATGAGAATCCGTGTAAATATGTGTAAAATTATAATGTATTTTCCGCAAGGTTCTTCACCACTACCAGTCCTTTTGTAAACCCGGTATTCATCATATCCTCCCATTCTTTTTCAGTCTGAACCTCAGCGTGGAGTTTGGTTTTGCCGTCATAATCAATGAGGATGTATTTTTCAAAGCATCCGCTCCATTGCTTGACTTCCATGCTTTCGGTATCTTCATGACCGTCTTTGTCCACCATTCCCAAATGCTTGAAAATGATCTGATCAGGCTCCTCCAACGTATCGATTGTCGAGACCATGCCCGCTCCTTCGGCATTGACGAAATAGGTTTTTCCGCCTACTTTCCAGTCTGATTTCATTCTGCTTCCCGGACTGAAAAACTGTGTCCATTTACTATAGGTTTTTTCATTCCATAACACGTCCCAGACTTTCTGTTTCGGGGCATCGATTACGATTTCATACGATAGGGTTTCCATATTTTTTAATTAGGATTGGTTAATATTTTATAACTGGTTCTCTGAAAGATGCTTCACATTGGAAAGGGCATCCGGGAATTTTTCTTCAAAAAAGGATTTCAATTCTTCGGCAGTCTGAATCTCCACTTCCAAATGGGTAATATTTTCATCTTCAGTCAATACATACCGTTCAGTAGCTTCTCCCAGGTCCCGCGGTGTTTCAACCCCTTCATAGATTTCCCCAAGATGCTGAAATATGATTTCCTCATTAGGAACCAGCTTTGTAATTTTGCTGTACATCCCGTTATTTTTGGGATCAAGGAATTTAATGATAGCCCCTTCCTGCAAATTGCCCTGATAAAAGGACCCTTCCGTAAGGGCGGAGGTCCACTGCCTGAACGAAAAATCATCCCACAACACACTCCACACCTTTATTGCCTCAGCCTTAATCTGAACATCAAAATGTAATTTTTCCATAAATTTATAAACTAGCTGTTAATTTCTGTGTATATCTCTATCCGCCTACAAAATCCCCGCCATTAATATGGATGATTTCACCGGTGATAAAACTGGAGTCCTGCGAAGCCAGGAATACGTATGCCGGAGCGACTTCTGAAGGCTGCCCCGCCCTTTTCATCGGATTGTCTTTTCCGAAATCCGAAACATCATCAAAGGTTTCCTTGACCAGAGGCGTCCAGATCGGACCCGGCGCTACTCCGTTCACCAGGATATTCTTTTCTGCAATATTGGTGGCAAGGGACCGGATAAAAGTGGCAATTGCCCCTTTGGTAGATGAATAATCGATCAGATGGTCGCTGCCGCGATAGGCGGTTACGGAAGTCGTACAGATAACCCGTGAGCCGCTGCCCATCATCTTCAGGCAGTCCCTGGTAAAAGAAATCATGGAAATAATATTGGTATCGAACGTCTTGTGGATCTGCTCATCGGAAATATTCTCAATATCGTCTTTTGGATACTGGATTCCGGCATTGTTAACCAAAATATCCAGCGACTTCCATTCCTTTTTAATTTCATCAATGCATTCTTTACGGAAACTTTTATCTGAAAGATCGCCTTTCAGCAGAAGACAATTTTTCCCTTCCTTTTCTACCAGCCTTTGGGTTTCTTTTGCATCATCGTCGCTTTCCTTATAAATAATGGCCACATCGGCACCTTCCCGGGCATAATGAACGGCAACGGCCTGACCGATACCGCTGTCACCTCCGGAGATCAGTGCTTTTTTGCCCTTAAGCTTGTCGCTTCCTCTATAGTTTTCACGGATGATTTCCGGATAAAGCCCTTCTTCAGGCACCTCTGATTTAGAATCTGATTGGTTCTGTGTTTTCATATTCAAATATTTTGTGGTGAATTAAACATCAAACCACAAGCCGAAGGAGAAAAAACTATGGTACCTTACAGATGAAACTTACGAATGACAGGCCTTCTCCAGATCTTCAATCACGATCTTCTGCATCGTCATCATGGCCCGGGCAACTTTCTGTGCTTTTTCCGAATCGGAATCGCTCATCAGCTGAATGAGTCTTTTCGGAACAATCTGCCAGCTGAAGCCGAACGGGTCTTTGAGCCAGCCGCACATACCTGCCCTGCCGCCATCAGCGGTTAAGGCATTCCAATACGTATCGGTTTGTTCCTGCGTATCCGTCATCACGACCATGGAAATTCCTTCGTTGAAATCAAAAGCATGGTCATAAGAATTATCCATACAATACAGGCGGTAGCCATCTATTTCAAAATGCGCATGCTGAATGTTTTCTGCCGGTTCAGGTGTGGGATGGCCTTCGCTGCCCTGCCCGTATTTCAGAATATTTCCGATTTTAGAATCAGGAAAAGTACGGGTATACAATTCCATGGCCTGCATGGCTTTTCCATTGTTTCCATGAATGAACATAAGGGTCGGAACCACTTTCTGGTCTCCGGATCGATCCCCCAGGAAAATCTGCCAGGTTACGCCGTAACGGTCCTGCACCCAGCCGTATTTTCTGCTCCACGAATAGGAATCCAGCGGCATCAGGATCCTGCCCTCGTCCGAAAGCTGATCCCAGTATTGCTGAACCTCATCTTCCGTTTCGCAGATGATCATAAAAGATACCGAAGCATTCTTTTTGAAATGCGGGCCGCCGTTGAGGAGCATCAGTTTCTGGCCGAAAAGGTCAATATTCATCACCATCGGGGTATCTGCCGTAATTTTACCGTTAAAAACCTGACAGTAATACCCGGCAGACTCTCCGGCATCACCATCATACCAAAGGCAAGGGAAAATATCGTTGTTCATTTTTAATTTAATTTTAGTTTTTATTAATTCATAGATTGACGTAGCTTCTGCTCACTCAGCTACCGGGATCACGTTCTGATCAGTGCGCCTGGATTTAAACCACAGATTGACCTTTAGACTTGCAGAGATTTTTAATCTGATGTGTTCGTCTTGTTTTGAAAGCAGGCCTCTCCTTCTTTTGTCTTATGTGTTTAAAACTTTCTTACACATAGTTTCTGCTTTTTTCCTGATGCTCCGTAAAATCAGGCATTCTTTCTTTGAATGAAAAGTGATTCTCTTTCATATGGATTTTCAGTTTTTTCATATTAACCTTTCCGAAACCATGCATCTGCCTGATTTCCTTTTCGGAGTAGCCCGACAGTTTTTCCAGGGAATCAATCTTCTCTTTCTCCAGCGCTCTTCTTGCCGGCACCGCTATAATTCCCTGCAGAAAATTTCCTTTGGGGACCGCACTATCGATACAGACCGATTTCAGGCATCCTGCCATTATCACCAGATTGATCATGATCCTGAAAAAAGAGTTAATGGTTTTCCACGTATTTATGGAAATTATTCAGAATAGCGTACCATCCTTCCCGCTGCATTTCTACCGGGTTCTGTTTTTCCGGATCAAAAGTAATTTCTACATTTGTTGTCGTCGCGTCGATTTCATGAAAAAGGATTTCAACCTGCCTGCCGTCTTCCAGATGGTACTTGATCTTTTTGTTGGGAATGATTTCGTCATACGTCCCTTGGAAATCGAAACCGAAACTGCCGTCTCTGGCTTCCATCCTGGTTTTGAAAGTTCCGTCCACACGAAGATCATTCTCGGCGACGGGACAGTGCCAGGTTTCATGGGCATAGTTCCATTGAACAATGTGTTCCGGGCCGTTGTAGTATTCCCAGGCCTTTGTAACGGGCGCCAAGAGGGTAATGTCTATTTTGATGGGTTCCATAGCTTGTTATTTTGTCATGAGGTAAAAAGGGCAACTTCATCAGCTGCCTACCGGTATAATAAAGTTTAAAGATAGGACTATTCTGCATATTCTTCATTGTAGTTCACCATCCAATGCGTACCATATTTATCCCGGAAACTTCCGAAATAATCGCCCCAGAACTGGTCTTCGATCGGCATTTCGATATCTCCACCCTCGGAAAGTCCTTTAAAAAGCCGGTCGGCCTCTTCCCTGGATTCCGTAAAAACCGAAATATAGTTGCTGTTTCCGACCGTAAGGGTCTGTCCGAAGCTTGGGACAATATCGGAAGCCATCAAAAGGTCATTTCCGACCGGAAGGGCAATATGCATTACCCGGTTCTTTTCGTCTTCGGACAGGTGTTCGGTACCGGGCGCATTTCCCATCCGGTAGATTTCGCCCACAAATTCGCCGCCGAAAACCGATTTGTAAAAGGTTAAGGCTTCTTCTGCCTGTCCGTTAAAATTTAAGTAAGAATTTAATTTAGCCATAAGTTTTTATTTTTTGTTAAATGGAAGGTGATCATGCTTGATCCGGATGTTGAGATGAGGCAGACCGTATTGTTGATGTAGATTTGAGCCAGATTTCTAAATAATGGCCTGGCTTCGACTCTGCTCAGCCACCGGGATTACAATCACATAAGCGCAATTGCATTTAAACCACAGGTTCGCACAGATTTTTACAGATGATAATGTGGCTGCGAGAATCTCAGCCACCATAATAACGAGCAAATAAGTGCAGTGGATTTAAACCATCTATTCTCAGAGATAACTGCGCTTATTTAAAAAGCTTTGATTTTTAAAACTTTCCTGAACTTATTTTGTTAAAGCATTCAACTTTTAAAGTCCTGTTAAAATCTTTTGTTTCTTTTATAGTAAAAATTACATGAGATTGAATGCGAGGCATGAATTCTTCAGATCTTCGCAGCTTTTTCACCCAGAAAAAAGATTGGTTGATCGCTTATTCCGGTGTTTGACTATTCAGGCATTTGGGAAGGATCGGCGAAAGTAATATTCCAGCCATGTCCGTTGATATCCCAGAAGGAGTTCTGATACATCCAGCCGTAATCCTGCGGTTCTTCGTGCTGGTACGCTCCGTTTTCCACTGCTGCATCAACGATCCGGTCCACCTCTTCACGGCTGTTCATGGCCAGTGATACCAGGACCTGCGTGGTATCACCATTCGGTACCGGCCGTTCGGAAAAAGTCTGAAAATAATCTTCGGTAATGAACATCACGAAGATATTGTCGCTCATAACGATACATACCGCTTTCTCATCGGTAATCTTCTCATTTACGGAAAAACCGATATTGGTCCAGAAGGTTTTGGTCTGCTCGATATCTTTTACGGGAAGGCTTACGTAGATCTGATTGGCTTTCATAAAATAATTTTTAAGGTTAGAACTTTTAACCAAAATTACCGTATTGTCCTGAAAGCCTGCTTGCCATAAGACAAGATTTAGTGTTTTCCGGGATGTGAAACCAGCTCTTTGCGGATGCGGCTTAAAGAAGTATCGGTTACGCCGAGGTAAGAGGCAATCTGCTTCAGCGGTGCCCACCGGACCACCTGGGGTTTCTGCTCCAGAAGGTTCAGGTAGCGCCGGGTTGCGGAAAGGGTAAACATCTCCACCGAACGCTGCTTGTAAGCAAAAAGCTGCTGGGACATCCATGCCCTGCCCCATTCCCTCAGGTTCGGAATCTTATGAAAAAGCTCCTGGAACTCGTCGAAACTGAGCTTCCAGCATGTACAGTCGGTAATGCAGACGATGTTCTCCTGCGTCGGAATTCTCTGGAACAGTGACGAAACCTCGATCACGATTTCATTGTCGGCAAAAAAATGAGTGGTAACCTCATTGCCGTTGAAATCCGTGACGAATGAACGGGCCAGCCCTTTTTCAAGGATATAATACTCATTAGCAGTTTTTCCTTCCTGCAAAATAATGTCTCCTTTATGGAAACTTACTTTTTTATGGGCTTGGAATATTTCATAAAGTTCTTCCTTCAGAAAAAACGGAAAATCGTAGCAGATTTCCAGGGAGGTATTGCTCATCGGTCAATGGTTTCAGGATTTAAAAATAAAATTTTATTTTGATATGCCGGCAGTTTTTTATGCCGGGGATAAAAATAGAACTGACGGATATAAATTCAGGATCAATAATCTCACGCAGATTACACATATTTATTTTGATTTCAATCTCAGGATACGCTCGGGCTTAGTTTTCGGCATTAAAAACATTCTTAATTACCTTAACAGAATCCACTTGTTGATTCTTAATTTTAGCCCTTCCCATTATCTTAAAATGCTTATTGTTAAAAAACATTTCCCACAGGTGACTGAACATGACCTTAAAACAGGGATAACTGAATAGGTTTCGGAGGTGACGGTTTCTGTGCATCCCCGAAGACAGTCTTTCCGCCGAATCGCCATGAGTTCTGCCGCTCTTCTTCAATTACTTCCCGGATATCGAAATCCGGGGTAAAATCTTTTTCCGTAGCTTCAATGATCTGATGAAGCTTGTTTAAAGTTTTTAATTTGTCAGAATTCCCCAATCTGGATTTTTCGATTCCCGACCGGATGATCTGCAGGCTTTCATCGTACACTTTTGTGGGCACCGGAAAAGGATGGCCGTCTTTACCGCCGTGCGCAAAGGAAAACCTTGCCGGATCCTTGAATCTTGAAGGGGCTCCGTGAATGATTTCACTTACCAAAGCCAGCGACTGCATGGTACGCGGCCCCACCCCTTTCAGCATCAGCAGATCTTCAAAATTTTGAGGCTGCTGCTCACGGGTAACGTACAAAAGCGCACCCAGACGCTTCAGATCTACATCCGATGCCTGCACGTCATGATGGTTCGGAAGAATAAGTCTTGAAAAATCATTCATGATTTCCGCCGAATCGGTATGGGAAATTTCCAGGATGCCTCTGCGGTTATCCGAAGCTTCGGCATCGGTTAAATTCAGGATTCTTCCTCTCGGGATCCCGTTGATTCCGGTATGCGGCTCCTCCACAAAAGAAGTAATGTTTTCAGAATGCCAGTGGTAACGCCTGGCGGTGCCGTCGGACTCGTGCATGCCCTGCTGCACCACGCTCCAGTTTCCATTATCCGATAGAATAAAGTTGTGCAGGTACAACTGGTAACCATCCTGAATCGCCGTGTTATCCACCTTTGCGGAAAGCTTGCTGGCCCTGATGAGTTGGTTTCCGTCCAGTCCGGTTTTCTCGGCAATCTGAAGCAGCTCGGAAGGCGTTTCGCGGGAAAATTTCCCTTTTCCGCCACAGATATACAGCCCCAGAGACTGCGAATTCGGATTAATGGAACGCTTCAGGGCTCCCATTACGGAAGTCGTGATCCCGGAAGAATGCCAGTCCATTCCCATAACCGCACCGAAACTCTGGAACCAGAAAGGATTTGCCAGCCGGCGTAGTACTTCATCCTTGCCGTAATCCATCAAAATCACTTCAACAATGGAAAGCCCGAGTATCGACATGCGCTCATACAGCCACGGCGGTACTTTGCCATAGTGAAGCGGTAAATCTGCAGTTCCGGAACGTTTCATCCCGTAAAGGTAAGGGGAATCTCTGTAATTATTATTGTTCTGAATCACTATTCCAGGTTTGATACTTTTTTATTTGAGGTGAACCCGAAGAAGGACCGGAATTAACAGGCTGGAAGAGGGAAGCCGGATGCAGGAAGTCTCTCCTGTCAAAAATCTAATGAAGGTCTTGATAATCAAACTAAATATTTTGACATTGTATAAGAGGAAATTCCTGTTTAATCCTGAATAAACAGCCTTAAATAATGGTCGATTTATATTATTTTAAAATCCCGGAGAGATGGCTTATTATAAGGATAGGATAAAATCTGTCAGAAGCATGAACCCTTTATTCATTGTACTCAGAGGAATTCTATTCCTAATCCTGAGTAAATCAGCCTTAATTTATTTTTGAATTAAATAAACACCTGAATATGACATTGGTGTAGCCGAATTTACGTTATTCAAAGAACGGTCATCCGTTGACTGAAAGGAGCTGAAGCTGCATTTAAGTGTAAACACATTAGAAAAAAGGAAAGACCAGCTTTGAAAACAAGAAGAACACATCAGAATAAAAATCAAAGATTTTTAGGATAGGCGCAATCATCTGGCAAATTCGTGTCAATCTGTGGTTTCAAATTGACCCGGCCATTCCGGTGGCTGAGCGGAGCCGAAGCCACACTTCTATCCGTGCAAATTCCTGTGATCCTTGGTTTAAAATTTAACCTTAATATTAGATATAAAGCGTAAGAAAGCCCTGTAAAATCATTCACAGGGACTTAAAACTCTATTGTTCTGTTTATTTTACAGCAGCTAATGCCGCTTCATAATCAGGTTCGTCTGCTATTTCGGAAACCTGCTCCGTGTAGACCACTTTGTTGTTTTCATCCGCTACGATAACGGCACGGCTCAGAAGCCCCTGGAATACGGAATCTGCGATGGTTACTTCATAATCGTCACCGAAACTGCCTCTGAAATCTGAAAGGGTTTCCACATTGTCCAGTCCTTCGGCCGCACAGAATCTTCCCAGTGCAAAAGGAAGGTCTTTGGAAACATTGATGACTACGGTATTATCCAGAGCAGATACTTTTTCGTTAAACGTTCTTGCTGAAGCTGCACATACCGGGGTATCCACACTCGGAAAAATATTGAAGATTTTCTTTTTGCCTTCAAAATTTTCAAGGGTCTTTACGTTCAGTCCGGAATCTACCAAAGCGAAATCCCTGATGGTAGATCCTACTGTGGGAAGCGTTCCTATAGTATGTACTTCGTTTCCTTTTAAAGTAATTGTTGTTGCCATAAATTTATTATTAAAATGTTTTTCAAATGTAGTTAAAATACAAAAGAAAATTTCATGTTTCTCAAATTATATAGCCGGACCAAACGGGATTTGTTTATTAATTAATATTGAGCCCTGACTGAAGAATTATTAAAGCTATTGTCAATAAATTCTCAATTAAAAATAACCAAACTTAAAAACAAACAATCCTTTTGCTTAATGGTAAATTCTCCCTATTCGCAGACGTGAAAAATTGTTTAACCATGAAAAAGAAAATTACTTTACTGCTGTTTGGAGTTCCGCTGTTCAGTTGTGCACAGTCTGCGATCGGGAGCATCAATTCCAAGGCGGTTTCTGACAATGGTTTTACCCATCCGGTGGAAGAAATTTAAGGCTTATTATCTAAATCCTAACGAAACCAATGCCGGAAGCCGGTCGAGCAGCTATGTGACCTTTTCTTCTCCGGTAAAAGAAGGAACTGCATCCGGCGGAGGTATTGTAGTCTATTCTAATAATGAAGCCTATGGCTATCACTTTAATCCTACAAACAATTCAGGAGGCTGGACAAATACCGCTACATTTTCATCAACAATAAAAGGAAGTATTTCCACAGCAAAATAAAATTTGATCTATCATAGACTAAAAGAGAGGCACCTGCCTCTTTTTTTATGCAAAATATCCAAATAAACAATCATAATTACTAAATTTGTGTGTCTTAAAAAAATCAAATAATAAATTACAGTATAATGTCAGACAAATCAAAAATCTATTACACCCTTACGGATGAGGCTCCGATGTTGGCTACACACTCGTTTTTACCGATTGTAAAAGCTTTTACCAAATCAGCAGACATTGAGATCGCGGTTCCGGATATTTCTCTTGCCGGAAGAATCCTGGCTAATTTCCCGGAGTTCCTGAAAGATGATCAGAAAATCGGGGATGCTTTGGCTGAACTGGGGCAACTGGCCACCCAACCTGACGCTAATATTATTAAGTTACCCAATATTTCGGCATCTGCCCCTCAATTGGATGCAGCGATTGCCGAATTGCAGGCAAAAGGATTTGCCGTTCCGGATTATCCGGCGGAACCTAAAAATGAAAATGAAAAGCTGATTAAGGCCAAATACGCCAAAGTATTGGGAAGTGCCGTAAATCCGGTATTAAGGGAAGGAAATTCTGACAGACGTGCTCCGAAAGCCGTTAAAAACTACGCTAAAACAAACCCTCACCGAATGGGTGACTGGTCTTCCGACAGCAAAACCGACGTAGCTCACATGGAAAACGGGGATTTCTACGGAACAGAAACATCCACTACTCTTGAGAATGCTACAAAATATAAAATCGTTTTCAAAGGAACTGACGGTGCTGAAACTTTGTTAAAAGATTTCGCAGGCCTGCAAGCCGGAGAAGTAATCGACTCTTCGGTAATGAATTTAAATTCGTTGAAAGCTTTTGTCCAACAGGCAATCGACGAAGCAAAAAACAGAAACGTTCTTCTTTCCGCTCACCTGAAAGCGACGATGATGAAAATTTCCGATCCTATTATTTTCGGGGCGATCGTAGAAACGTTTTTTAAAGAGGTTTTTACCAAATATGCGGAGACCTTCAAAGCTTTAGACATCAATCCGAATAACGGACTGGCCGATCTTTTTGAAAAAATCAAAGGAAATGCACAGGAAGCCAACATCAAAGGGGACATCGAAGCGGCTTTGGTGAACGGACCTCGAGTGGCGATGGTGAATTCCGATAAAGGGATTACCAATTTCCACGTTCCATCCGATATCATTGTAGACGCATCAATGGCTGCTTTGGTAAGAGGCGGAGGAAAAATGTGGAACACCGAAGGAAAAGAGGAAGATACGGTTTGTATCATTCCGGACCGTTCTTATGCAGGCTTCTACCAGTCGGTAATCGATGATATGAAAGCACACGGGAAACTGGATCCTACGACAATGGGTTCTGTGCCGAATGTCGGTTTAATGGCTCAGAAAGCGGAGGAATACGGTTCCCACGACAAAACATTCCAGGCTTCTGCCGAGGGAATAATTGAAGTTCAGGACGAAAACGGAAATGTCCTTCTTTCCCAGAAAGTGGAAAAAGGAGACATCTTCAGAATGTGCCAGACCAAAGATGCACCGATCCAGGATTGGGTAAAACTGGCGGTAAACCGTTCAAGATTATCCGATACCCCTGCTATTTTCTGGCTGGATAAAGGAAGAGCCCACGACAGGGAGATCATCAAAAAAGTTGAAAAATATTTAGCAGATCATGATACCGACGGACTGGACATCAAGATCCTTGACGTAAAAGATGCCATGACCGAAACGCTGAGAAGAGCAAGAGAAGGAAAAGATACGATTTCCGTTTCCGGAAATGTACTGAGAGATTACCTGACCGACCTTTTCCCGATCCTGGAACTGGGAACTTCAGCGAAAATGCTTTCCATTGTTCCATTGATGAACGGCGGAGGTCTGTTTGAAACCGGTGCCGGAGGTTCTGCTCCGAAACACGTTGAACAGTTTATCGAAGAAGGCTATTTAAGATGGGATTCTTTGGGCGAATTCCTGGCTTTACAGGCTTCCCTGGAACACCTGGCACAAACCCAGAACAATACAAAAGCTCAGGTTCT
The DNA here is from genome assembly GCF_007991455.1 of Chryseobacterium hagamense. Classification (GTDB taxonomy): domain Bacteria; phylum Bacteroidota; class Bacteroidia; order Flavobacteriales; family Weeksellaceae; genus Chryseobacterium; species Chryseobacterium hagamense. Next base: position 14,191 of record NZ_BJYJ01000035.1, read on the forward strand.
GGCTGATGCTTTAGACGAAGCGAATGCTAAATTCCTGGCAACCGATAAATCTCCGGCAAGAAAAGTCGGACAGATCGACAACAGAGGTTCCCACTTCTACCTGGCGATGTATTGGGCAGAAGCCCTGGCTAATCAAACCGCTGATGCGGAACTGGCCGCTCAGTTTGCTCCGGTTGCCCAGGCCATGCAGGAAAACGAAGAGGTAATCAATGCCGAACTGATCGGTGCCCAGGGCAAACCTCAGGAAATCAACGGTTATTTTAAACCTGATACCTACAAAACGTATGAAGCCATGAGGCCAAGTACCGTTTTAAATGAAATCATCGACGGAATCTGAATTTCCGTTCTGATATAAATGAAAGCTCCTTTTTAAAAGGGGCTTTTTTGTTTTATTTCTGTGGACGTTTTTATTTGAAATGCCTTTTCTGAAAATATGTCCAGACCACTGGCTTAAATTATACTTTATAAATATTTATATCCAATTATACGTCCTATTTTATCAGTAATTTCCAAAGGAACATCAACGTAATATCAGACAACAGGGACGAAAAAAATCATGCATGGCTTCGATTCCGCTCAGCCATCACATTACAATACTAAGCTGTTACTGACTGAGTTGAATCTATAATTTCCAATAAAATGTAAACATCATACTGGAGATCCAGTCCGGATCCGGAAATAACAGCTTCTCTATTTAACGTGAACTCAAAGAAGTACCGGAGTCAGCAGGCTGGAAGAGGGAAGCCGGATGCAGGAAGTCTTTCCCGTCAAAAATATCATGAAGGTCTTGATGATCAGACAAAACATTTTGTCATTCTATCAGAGGAAATTCTTATTTAGCCCTGAATAAATAGCCTCAAACCAAGGTCTGATTTGTATGGTCTTAAAGCCCTAAAAGGACGGCTTATTACAGGACAGGATAAAATCCTATCGGAAGTATCAATCATTGATTTATCCTACGAGGAATATTTTGAATTAACTAAATATCTAATTTTAAGTTGAATACAGCCGAATTCACATTATATTTAAAGTAAAAACAAATCGCATCCGTCTCTAAAAAACAGATATCAACTTCTCAATTACTTATGCAGCAATAAATCCTCCCGTCCTAGGAGGATTTATTATTGAAATAGGATATAGAAAATTTAAATAATCAGATTTGAAAGATGGATCATGAATAAAAATGATTATTAAGCATGGGCCTTTCTCCATTTAATCATGCTTAAGATAAACAGGCCTAACAATCCCAGAACAAAATACCCTTCCGCTACCTGCAGCTGGATCTGGGGCCGGATTACCGCAACAATGCCATAGCTGATGGCGGATGTAATGATAAAAGCCACTCCACCGGTAAGGCCGCCGGCAATTCCGGCAGAATCCGGGAATCTCCCGATGCAGTACGAGAAATAATTATTGAAAATAAATCCGGCCGTAACATGGATCATAAAAGCAAATCCTACCAGGCTGTAAATGTTGTTGGAGAAATAAGAGGCCGCAAACATGATAACGATGAGCAACAACTGGATCAGGTTCGCATTGCGGATTTTAGGCAGAAAAGCTCTGTTAATAAGCGCCTTTCCCAAAAATCCGCCCGTCATCCAGGCAAATCCCAGGATCAGGGAGACATAGCCTGCCACCACTTCGGAATACCCCATCTTATGCTCAATAATAAAGGATCCGCACAGATTGAAAAACATAATCATCGAATAGCTCAGTCCGCACATGATCATTCCGTAGAAAAAATCCCTGGCTTTAAACATGGAACTGTATTCTTTGATCAGGAATTCAAAACGGAACGGATTCCGCTTTTTCAATGTTTCGCCTGAAAAAACAAGTTCCAAAATCAAAAGCAACAGGCTATAACCGGCCAGCACATAAAAATTCGACTGCCATCCGAAATTTTTCTGCAGATAGCCTCCGATGAAAGGGGCGATGATCGGTCCTACCGACCAGACGATCGTCATGATACTCAGGTAATGCTTCCGCTCCTCCCCTTCGTACACATCCACGAAAAAAGCCCTTTTGGCGACCACGGCAAAGCCTGATAAAACACCCTGCAAAACCCGCATCGCATAGATGACGAAAATATTCTGGGTAGTTGCCGTAATCAGGAAAGATGCAACAAATAAAACCAGTGAGACCATCGAAATCCGGTACCTTCCGAATGAATCGACAATGCTCCCTGCAAAAAACTGCGTCAGTCCGTAACTGATCAGGAAAATTGATAAAGTAAGCTGGATATTGCTTTCCGGCTGATGAAGTTCTGTAGCCATACTCGGCATGGAAGGCAGGTAAATGTCCGTTGCAAGCCCGGACATCGGAATCACGGCAAAAGCGAGGATTGTCGCGATGAATTTATTTTTCTCTTTAAGGGTAACCATTGCTGCTGCTGAAAATTTTCTTGAACTCCTGACTCCCGGAAAACGTTCCGGGAACCAAGGATGTTTTTATTTTAATTATTCACTAATTTCATAGAACCTTCGCTGTACCGTTCTCCTACGTTCGGATATTTTTTCAGGATGGCATCGATGGTTTCCAGATCGGATGGGGAAAGTTCAATATCCGTAGCTGCCATATTCTCTTCCAGATACGGAATGCGCTTGGTTCCCGGAATCGGAATGATGTCGTCGCCCTGATTCAGCACCCAGGCCAGGGCCAGCTGTGTTCCTTTTACTCCTTTTGAAGCAGCAAATTCGTTGATTTCCTTCGCCAGATTCCTGTTGTTTTCCAGGTATTCTTCCTGATAACGCGGCAGTGATTTCCTGAAATCTTCATCTCCGAAATTCTGAGCTTCGTTGATATTCGAGAACAGGCCTCTTGCCAACGGAGAATAAGGAACCAACGTAATCCCCAATTCCCTGACGGTCGGTAAGATCTGCTGTTCGACATCCCGGGTCAGTAAAGAATATTCGGACTGCAATGCGGTAATCGGATGGATTTTATTCGCTTTGCGGATAGATTCTGCGGAAGCTTCCGACAATCCCAGATATTTTACTTTTCCGGCCTTCACCAGGTCTGCCATTGCACCGACTGTTTCTTCAACCGGAATATTCGGGTCTACCCGGTGGGCGTAGTACAGGTCGATCTCATCGATGTTCAGCCTTTGCAGACTGAAGTCAACCGCCTTTCTGATCCATTCCGGTGAACCGTCGAAATAAGTTCCCGGGGCTCCGCTGTGTCCCGCCTTCCCGTCTTTGAATCTGAATCCGAATTTGGTAGCGATAAAGATCTTGTCACGGTTCGGAACCAGTACCTTTGCAATCAGCTTTTCGTTTTCTCCGTTGGCATACATATCCGCCGTATCCCAGAAATTAACGCCTGAATCCAGTGCGTGATGTAATGTCTTAATACTTTCCTGCTCATCCGTAGGTCCGTATGCAAAGCTCATCCCCATACAGCCTAACCCGATAGCTGACAATTGTTTTCCTGTGTTTCCTAAAGTTCTGAATTTCATAATTGCCTGTGATTTTAAATTGATAGTACAAAATTAGAACAGCCGCCAATCAATTCCAATATAGATTTCAAACAAAGAATTATAAAATTCAAACAACCGCTGTTCTGATAGCATTCGGCGTCATTCCGGTATGTTTCTTAAAATAATTGGTAAAATAGGCGGGTTCTTCGAAACCCAGTCCGTAAGCAATTTCGGAAACGCTCCAGTCGGTATGCTTCAGCAGTGCCCGGGCTTCATGAATAATCCTTGCCGTAATCTGCTGGCTGGTGGTTTTCCCGGTGATCTCTTTTACGGAACGGTTCAGCGAATTGACGTGAATGAAAAGACTATCCGCATAATCCACGGGGCTTTTCAGCTTTAAAAATCTTTCCGGACTGTCGATCGGGAACTGCCTTTCCAGCAGTTCCATAAACAGGGAGGCAATTCTCTGGGAAGCATTCTGATAAGGCTCAAAGGTTTCCGCCGGATGCATTTTCATCGTTTCGTGGATCAGCAGATGCAGATAAGCCCGGAGCATATCGTATTTGTGCAGGTAATCCGACTGGATTTCGGCCATCATCTTCATGAAAAGATCCGAAACGGTATGCTGCTGCTCTTCATTAATAAAGAAAACAGGAGTCCCGCCGATTTTAAAGAGCTGTGAATCCTGAAGATTTCCCAGACGGTGGCCCTCATGAACAAACTGATCCGTAAAAAGACAGAAAAACCCTTTCTGATCACTGTCCTCCGCTTCCCAGGAATAAGGAATCAGAGGATTGGAAAAAAGCAGCGCAGGGCGGTCGACGTAGATCCATTTATCTGCATAATGCAGCTTTCCTTTGCCGATGATCATCGAGATTTTATAATAATCCCTTCGGCTGTACGGCGTCACCAGCGAACAGCTATCCCGGGAAAAAACATTGAAATGCCCTACTCCCGGCGTTTTCACACACTCCAGGCCGACACGCTGGTAAAAACCTTTTATCGTTTCATTGGATTCCATCATCCAAAATTATAAAATTCAAACAGAATAAAAATATAAATTCCGGAAAAACCGAAATAAAAAACGGCCGGTCTTCCGAACCAGCCGTTTTTCTGTTTGCGCTTATATCAAATATTCCTTTTAGTGATGCCCGTTTCCGTGTTTGCCTTTATGCATCTTCATTTTTTTGTCCATGTGCTTGTAGCGTTTATCATTGTTTTTATTACGGTTATATACTGCTACAGGATTCTGCCCTTTATAATACTTGTTCCTGAACTTCATATATTTCTCGCGGCCCATAATTCTTTCCAACTCACCGTACCGGTCGGTTCTCCAGCGGTCCGGATTGTTGGTATAAGCCCGGTCCCAGGTATCATAATCGCGGTAGCGGTCGTTCAGGGCATAAATCTGGTTTGCCTGGTTAGAAGATAAAACGAGATCGGAAACAACACTCTGCCAGTTAACATCGGTGATGCTTCTTCTGTAATCATTGTAATAATCAGTTTGTGCATTTGAAAGACTGAACGTTCCGATTAACATGATAGCTGCTATTAACTTTTTCATAATCATCAAATTTAAATATTCTAGTATTTTCAATTAAAATGCCATATTATTTTAAACAATGCAAATATTTGTTAAAAATTTCATAATAAAATAACCAAAAGTAGCCATCCAGTAATAAAGTCACATCTGTATGAATTTTTAAAGGTATTAAATTGCTGTCAATCAAAATATTAAAGGCCGGAAAGAAACTCACAGAAAGTAAAGCCTGAAATCTTAATAATTTAATTGAATGAACCTAATGATCTTCGAAAATCTGTAGATCACCGGTTTAGATATTACCGTAATTATTTAATCACAGAGCATTCGCAAAAGGCATTGCTGATTAAAGAGCTGAATGATTGCATCCAACAGGTATACAAGATATTTCGTGCTCCGCTTTTAAATTAATGAAAATCCAGGGAGCTGAGGCTACCCGGTGCTACCGGATTATCTGTGAAAATCTACGGAAATCTGCCGCAGGCATATCCATTAAAAAGCTTTAGCTTTTATCTTACACGATCTAAAGATATTTTCAATACAATGAATATCATGTGTCCAGTATGTTACGAACAATACAACTATTTATGAAAATGTATATGAAAAATATAAAATTTTTCAATTTTAATTTGTAATTTTAAAAAAGCTTACAGTCATTTTTTATTCACCGAAAATCTTAATCGTATGGAAAATATAAAATTTGAAATAGCTTCCTATCAGGACGAACTGCAGATCTTAATCGATGATAGAAAAGCTGGGTATATGTCTATCGAAATAGACGGCCGGTTACTGATCGTCTATTACACCAAGCTTGATGAAGAACATGAAGGAAAAGGCTATGCGAAGATGCTCCTCGACGAGTTGGTACGTTATGCCGAGGAAAAAGACCTGATGATTGATCCGGAATGCGATTTCGTAAGACAGCAGTTTGAAAATCATCCCGCCCGGTACAAAGACATCTGGCATGCCTGAATCAATCTTCCCACCACGTTTTAAAGGCATGATCGGATTCGGATAAATTTAACGGTTCACCGATCATTGGCGTGAGAACGTTAAGATTTTTTGCCTTTCCAAGAGTCGTTACTTTCTGCAGCGGTTCGTTCCACGCATGAAGAGCCAAAGCGAATTTTGAGGAGTGAACCGGAATGATATTTTTAGCATTTACGTCAATACTGGCCTGAATCACATCTTCCGGCAGGGCGTGAATGTATTTCCATGCCTCATTATACTGCCCGTTTTCAATAATGGCATAGTCGAAAGGCCCGTATTTTTCGCCGATCATTTTGAAATGGGTATCATAGCCGCTGTCTCCGCCTAAGAACAGTTTCCTGGTCGGGGTTTCCAGAACATAGGACGTCCAAAGCGTGACATTCCTTTTTACTTTCCGTCCCGAAAAATGGCGGGCAGGCGTAAAGATAATCCTGAGATTATTTTTCAGCACCGCTTCACCGCCCCAGTCTTCCTCGATAAGCTGTTCCGGACGGTAACCCCATCTTTCCAGGTGTGCCCCGACCCCCAGAGGAAGAATAACTTTTGATACTCTATCTTTAATCGCTTTTACCGTCGGATAGTCCAGATGGTCGTAATGGTCATGGGTAATCACCAGATAATCCAGTGCAGGAATATCTTCCGGCTTAAAAATATCGGCTCCGGTAAAAGCTTTGTTGAAAAATTTGAACGGCGAACCGTAGGTGCTTAAAACCGGATCGATCAGAAAGGAAACCCCATCGGTCTGGATGTAATACGTAGAATGTCCCAGCCAGATGAAAACATCCTGATCCTTAGGAAAGGATTTCAGATCGGTATGAATGGACGGAATATTGTTCAAAGGCTTCAGGAGCGGATTTTTCTTCTTGAAAAAGAAGTCGTACATCACTTTCGGCATAGAGTATCCTTCCGCCAGGGAAGGTGTGTCGCTGAGATTCTGAAACTGATGGTTTTTATAATGTTGGGATTGCCGTATCCTCTTCAGCCGCTCCCCTTTGGCTTCCGAGCCGAAAACTTCCTGCCCGGTAATAGCAAAATACAGAAGAACGATCAGGATGGGGGCTGCGATAATGAGGTATGTCATTTTTTATGGGTATAGGGGTAACTTTATTGTCTTTTGACGATTCAAAAACTAAAAACCTTTATTTTTAATGAAAATTTTTAACCGGATTCTGCAAATTTATAACGAACCGCATTTATTAATTGCTGTAAACTATTAAATTAGCTTCCGGAAATCGTTTGTCGTGCATTTAAAAAATTATCTCATCTTTCTGCTTGTCTTTTCCCTGACTTCCTGTGTGTCGGTAAAGAAATATAATGAACATCAAAAAGTATGCATTCCTCCCGAAAAACTGAAGGCGGATGTAGATTTCGCCTATTCCAGACTGAAGGAAACCCATCCTCAGCTGTATTGGTATATTTCAGAAAAGGAACTGGATCATAAATTCGACAGCCTTAAGCAGACCCTCACCCAACCGCTTACCCCGCTTCAGTTTTACTTTAAGCTGCAACCGGTGATTGCAGGCATCCGCGAAGGCCATCTTTCGCTCAGGATCCCTTCAAAGATGATTACGAAAAAAGAAATTAAAAATCTGGAGGGTAAAAAAGGTATGTTCAGCCGTTTCGGCTACTACATTGACGGCGATCGTCTGTTCATCATTGAAAATAAAGATTCCATCCGGCATATACAGCCGGGTACTGAAATCCTGTCCATCGACCGTGTTCCCGTTTCGGACTACATCAGAAAATACCGGAAGCTGATCAGCAGTGACGGTTTCAATACGACTTTTCATCCGTACTATCTGAAAGATGTATTTTTCGGTTACTATGTAGCGGAAAAAGGATATCAGGACCGCGCTACCCTGGAAACGCTTTACAAGGGGCAAAAAAAAACTTACGAACTGACCCGCGAAGAAAAGTCCGGAGACGACCTCAAAAAAGAAAAAGAAAACAGGAAAAGAACAGAAGAAAAAAAGATCAATGACTACATTGCTTTCAGTGATTCTTATAACAGAAGTTTTAAATTTCTGGATCAGGACAGCACGACTGCATACATCAGGATAAAAAGTTTTTCGGGCGATTATTCAGCTAAATTTTACAAAGAAACTTTCGGTAAAATCAAAAAAGCGGGATCATCTTATCTCGTTATCGATATCCGGAACAATTACGGCGGCTCCCTGCAGGAGATCAACAACCTCTACTCGTACCTCAGCCCCGAACCTTATACGCTGATCAAACCCTCACAGGTGGCCTCAGCCGCATCGCCCCTGAAAACAAATTATTTCAGGAAGTCCGGCTTTTTCCCTTACGTTTTAAAAACCCTTGCCTACCCTGCTTTTTTCTTCGGACAGACATTCAGCACATATAAAAAAGACGGCCGGTACTATTATAAAAACAAAGCCGACAAGCTAACAAAACCCAAGCAGGATGTTTTTACGGGGAAAATTTTCGTGCTGATCAACGGCAGCAGCTTTTCGGCCTCTTCGATCCTGACGGCTAAAATGAAAAACGATAAAAGAGCCGTTCTTGTCGGTGAAGAAACCGGCGGGGCCAATGACGGAACGGTAGCCGGATTCTATTCCTACCAGACCCTCCCGAATTCAAAAATTGATTTACCGATCGGCGTGCTTCTGGTACAGCCCAATATCGATTTTACCGGCACTAAAAAAGGTGTTGTGCCGGATGTGAAAATTTCTGAAACCATGCAGGATATCCTGGATCAAAAAGATCCCGAAATGGATTGGGTGATGAAAGAAATTGATCAAGAAAAAAATGAGAAACAGAAGTATTGATTTTATGGACAGAAAATTTTTCAGGTTTTTTAAAATCTTTGTGGCCCTGCTTTTCTTATGGTTTGCCGCTCATTCCATCTACATTATTGCAGACGGTATTTCTGATAACGGAAAGCGGGCAGACCTTGCCGTCATTTTGGGAAATAAAGTCAATGACAACGGTACCTTATCGACCAGACTGGAAAAACGCCTGGAAAGCGGCATCAGTCTCTACAGGGATCAACGGGTAAGAAAGATCCTGGTAAGCGGAGGACTGGGAAAGGAAGGCTTTTACGAAGGCGATGAAATGAAAGAATTCCTGGTTTCAAAAGGTATTCCTGCTTCAGCGATTACGGTAGACAATCAAGGGGACAACACCAGGAAAACCGTTGAAAATACCCTGCGGTTAAGACCTGAGCTTCACTTCAACAGCCTGATTGTTGTTTCCCAATATTTTCATGTTACCCGGACTAAAAAACTGTTCAGGGAAAAAGGGTTTCAGGAAGTAAGTTCGGTAAGCCCGGATTATTTTGAGTGGAAGGATCTGTATGCCTTAATCAGGGAATTTCCGGCTTATTATACCCAATAAAGTTCCGGCAGACCTTTGGTCCGCCGGAATTATCAATCCAACTGCTGAACAAAATGTTCGATCTGCTGAATGTATTTTCCGTAGAAAACCCTGAACCACCATTTTCCGATGATCAGCAACAAAGGCATGGCAATAACCAGAGTCAGGATAAGGATAAAGGCAATCTGGAAATCGGAAAGCGGTACCGGACGGGGAATAAATTCCAGCACAATAATCAGTTCACAGACCAGGAAGGGGACAAAAGACAGATAAAAGGAAAGGTAATATTGCTTATTCAGGTTAAACTGATGCAGCAGATCCTTTAGCCCGTCCAATGTTTTCATAGCCGGGTCGCTCATATTGCGGTACAGCTTGAAAAACTGGCTGAAAAAGAAAAAAGTGACAAAAACCATGGAGCCGATCAGAATCGACAGGTAAAATTTAAATTTAAAATTTCCTTCGCAGAACGCAATTAAGGCAAATGCAAAAACGAAAATCCCGACCGTGGACCACAGCTCCATCCGCATATTTTTACGGATCCTCTCCAGCGGAAGCTTGATCTTGCTTTTCTGTTCAATGCTGATTTCCGGCGTTCCTTCAAAAGAATCGTCCTCATTCCAGGTATTTTTTAGTTCGTCTATATTCATGATGATTGGATTTAAAAGTTAGTCCTATGGTTTTGTAAGATCTCTTTCAGTTTATTTTTGGCACGGTTCATCTTTACCCGGACGTTTCCTTCAGAAATACCCATCTGTCCGGCGATTTCCTTTCCGGAGAAATCTTCCAGATAATAGAAAATAAAAGCCTTATCGATCGGATTCAGCTGATGAATGGCTTTGTACATGGCGCTCAGCTTTTCTTCCTTTTCGTAGTCGGGTTCATCCTGAATAATTTTATAAGCGGTAAAATCTTCATTGCCGATAAAGCTTCTTTTTTTTTCGTTTTTCAGGAAAATAATGGCCGTATTCAGGGCGATCCGGTACAGCCAGGTTGAAAATTCACTTTCGCCTTTAAATTTAGGATAAGCTTTCCAGACCTGGTAGGTGATTTCCTGGAAAAGATCGTCACGGTCGTCTTTATCGTCCATGTACATTTTGGAAATCTTGAAAATGATTCCTTTATGCTTTTCGATCTTCTGTAAAAATTCCTGTTCTGTTGAAGCCATGATTTGTACACTCTTTAGAGTTAGTTGCTCGCTGAAAAAAATGTTACATGTTTTCCTGAAAAATAATCAAGTTAAATATGAATTAAAAGAAAATATGGAATAAAAAGCTTGAAAAAGGGTGGCGGATGCCGGAGAATTTCAGTCGGAACCGATCAGGATAAGTACTGAACGGTAATTTTTATCGGCTGCTGAAAAATTGTTCTTTAAATCCGGCGTTCAGCAGATTAATGAAGAGATTTAATTTTAACCGATCTTAAAAATTTAATAACATCAGAAATTCCATGAAGCAGTTAAAGTCAGTACAGGATATTTTTAAAAAATAACTTTTATCTATTTTTCCGTCACTACCACATTATGGCTCGGTATTTGAAACTCATGGAGTACACCAAAAATATTATTATGCCTTACATTACCAAACAGGACGATCAGAACGTCCAGCTTTATTACGAAGATTTCGGATCAGGACAGCCTATTGTTTTAATTCACGGATGGCCGCTCAGCGGAAAATCCTGGGAAATGCAGATTCCCGTATTGTTAAACTTGGGTTACCGTGTAATCGCCTATGACCGAAGAGGCTTCGGAAAATCCTCTCCTACTGCTGACGGATATGATTACGACGGACTGACGAAAGACCTGCATGAACTGATTTCCCAACTGGATCTGAAAAATGTCATCCTTTTCGGATTTTCAATGGGAGGCGGGGAAGTTGTACGTTATCTGACGAATTACGGTTCGGAAAATGTAGATAAAGTCGCTTTGATTTCATCAATTATCCCGGTTGTTAAGCAGAAAGAAGACAATCCTGACGGAGTTCCACAGGAAAAACTGACTGAAATTCTCAATTCCCTGAAAACGGACCGGATTACGTTCCTGGAATCTTTCCATAAAGATTTCTACAATTATGGAATGCTTTCCAAGCCGGTGAGCCAGAAACAACTGGATTATGATTGGGCTATCGCTTCTTTCGCCAATCCGATTGCTACCATTAAATGTGCAGAAAGCTGGGCAAATACCGATTTCCGTCCTGAACTTCCGAACGTGACTGTAAAAACATTGATTGTACACGGTGATTCAGACAACGTAGTCCCGATTGATACCGCCGGAAAACAGGCTGCTCAGGGAATTGCCAATAATGAATTTTTCATCATCGAAGGCGGTCCGCACGGACTCAATGTAAGCCATGCCGATGAATTAAACAGCATCATCAGCAGATTCTTAACTGAAAAGTAACATTTTTCAACCATCATGTTTTTTTGATTTTACTAATCAAAAATCCGCAGCCTTCGTAAGGCTGCGGATTTTATTTTTGGAGGATTTCCAAAGAAAATAAAGATTTTTACAGATGATCATACGGCATCTACAGCCATAGCTATAAGGATTGTGCGACTGGACTTAACCATAGACTGACATAGATTTTCACATATAATCCCGTTGGCTCCGGCACCGCTCAGCCACCGATAATTACGTTTGTTCAAATTATAAACATAAAAATCTTTGATTTTTAATCTTAGGTGTTCTAAAAATATGCACAACGTTCAATCTTAAATCCCATGTGACTCATGTGTTAAAAGTTTTGTCCCTAATGCAGCTAAATTTTCCAAACAATTGTAGGGATGTATAGATTTTTTGTACCGTGTACTCTTTAAATTTTATCAATTTTAAAAAATATAATCCGTACTCAGGAAATTGGAATCATGGTCCCTGACAATAGTATTCAGCAGGTTCTTATTGGAATCCGTGATTTTGGCAGCGACCAGGGATCTTATAGAGAATGACCGGAGCGCATCAAAAACGGAAAGCGTTCCTTCCGCACTGTCTTTTCTTCCGGTAAAAGGGAAAACGTCCGGACCACGCTGGGCCTGGCAGTTGATGTTCACCCGGCTTACCAGATTCACAAACGGATCGATCAGTTTTGAGACTTCCATCGCGTCTTCACTGAAAATGCTCACCTGCATTCCATGGGAAGCGTGCACCTGGTAATCGATCGGTTCTTCGATACTTTCAAACGGCACCACCGGAATTACCGGGCCGAACTGTTCTTCATGGTAAAGTTTCATCTCACTGTTTACCGGATAAACAACTGCCGGAAAAACAAAAGATTCTTCAGTAAATCCCCCGTGCTCATTCAGTACTTTTCCTCCTTTGGCCACGGCATCATCAATACATTCTTTAAGATAGGAAGGTTTATTCATTTCCGGAAGCGGGGTGATTTTCACATCCTTTTCCCATGGAAGTCCGGGCTTCAGGGCAGAGACTGCGGCCGTCAGCTTTTGGGTAAATTCTTCGGCCACGTCCTTCTGAACGAAAATCAGCTTCAGTGCCGTACACCGTTGCCCGTTAAAAGAAAGGGCGCCTAAAATACATTCGCTCACCGCTACGTCAAGATTGGCATGTTTGGTCACGATAGCCGCATTTTTTGCATCCAAGCTTAGGATGGCCCTCAACCGGTTCACTTTAGGATGCAGTTTTTTCAGTCCGTTGGCTACTTTGCTCGAACCGATAAATGCCAGGACATTCACTTTCCCGCTTTCCATAACCGGGGTGATAATCTCAGAGCCTTTGCCATACAGAGTATTGACCGTTCCGGCAGGAAAGGCCTCTTTAAATGCTTTCAGTAAAGGATAATGTGCCAGAACGCCATGTTTCGGAAGTTTAAACAGGATGGTATTTCCCATAATCAGTGCCGGGATCAATGTCGTAAAGATTTCGTTCAGCGGATAATTGAAAGGCCCCATGCTGAGCACGACGCCAAGCGGCGCCCTTCTGATCTGGGCAATCGTCCCTTCCGCCTCCTGGAAACGGGATGACTCCCGGTCAAGATCTTTTAAAGCATCAATGGTCTGGTTGATGTAATCTACGGTCCTGTCAAATTCTTTGGTAGAATCGGCCAGGGTTTTTCCGATTTCCCACATCAGCAGCCTGATAATAAGATCCCGTTCTTTAATCATCAGATAGACAAACTTCTGCATGCACCTGATCCTTCCCTCTACGGACATCGTCGGCCATGCTCCCAGCCCGTTGTCATAGGCTTTTACACAGGCATCAAGCACCTTCATCGCTTCGTCAGGCCCGATATCCGGAATACTTCCCAGCAACTTTCTTTCCAGTCCGTTTTCCGTACGGATGCAGACCGGCGAGTAGATTTCGGTAATATTACCGTTCCATGCTACCAGCTCACCGTTGAGAAGATACTCGCGCTGGTGGATTTCGGGAACTTTGTATTCTTCGGGAATATCGTTCTCGGATTTGAATATTTCGTGAAAGGAATGGTTGTTTTCTGAATTCATAATTTCTTACTTTTAATAGTCTGATTGGATTTGAATATTAAAGGTAATCCTAAATTCTGACTTTAAAAAGAGCACGGTCATAGATTTGTTCTATTTAAAAAAAGTTTAACACCACGGAACCGGAAAAACGATAATTTTGCTTAAAAATAATTTTATGTATTCAAAATTCGCTCTCGGCGTTCTCTTATTCCTTTCGGCATTTGTTTTTGCCCAGAATTCAAAGACTGCCAATACCGTAATGGCCGGCGGCAAACCGGTTCATACGTACGCTAAATTACCACCGTTAAATAAACAGGCCCCTGTGTTTACTCTTACGGATGTAGCCATGAAAGACCAGACGCTGGATTCCTATAAAGGAAAATACCTGATCCTGAATATTTTCCCGAGCGTCGACACCGGAGTTTGCTCGGCTTCCGTACGCCATTTCAATGAAGATGCCGCCAATCTTCCGAATACGGTTGTGCTTTGCATCTCCAAAGACCTGCCGTTTGCCCAGAAAAGATTCTGCGGGGCCGAAGGGATCAAAAACGTGGTGATGCTCTCCGATTTCCGTTCGGATTTCGGGAAAAAGTATGGGGTTGAACTGACGGATTCTGCCATGAAAGGCCTGTTGAGCAGAGCGGTTGTGGTTATTGATCCTTCAGGGAAAATCATTTATGAAGAACAGGTAGCGGATATTTCCCACGAACCGAATTATGAAGCGGCCATCGGTGCCTTAAAAAAATAAAGCATTTACACATTATACAAAGACCGTTTACAGACGGTCTTTTTTACGTTTAAGTTCAATCGCCGTCTCCGCCGATTCCATTAAATTCTTTCGTAGAATAATAGAGAAAGGTCAGGACCAGTAAATCATGAGTGGATTCATCTGCTTCTATATGAAAAACGGGATCTTTGAACCATTTTTTCTCTTCTCTGATCTCAATAAGAAGCCTGCCTTTTTCATACAGCTGATTTGTTTTCCTTAGAGCAAAATTATAGATCCTTACCTTTTCACCGGATTTGATGATCCGTTCCTTCGCCAAGTCGGTAAAATAAATAACCCCTCTGGCGTTGAACAGCTCTACGTCATTCTTCATAAATCCTACATTCCTGATATCGTAGCTCCGTGCATTGTAAATGATATAGTGCCTCAAGCTAAAGATTTTGCTGGCATCAACGATTCTTCCGACTTCATTCCGGTGTTCATCGAACATCACAAATTGTTTCCGTTGATGACTGGCGGTATATTTTTTCAAGATAATCCTAATTTCTTTTTGTTTTTTTCTTTTTCGTGGTTACCAAAATAACTCCGTTGATTCCTTTTGAGCCATATAAGGAAGTCGCCTCCTCGTCTTTTAGGATATTTATGGTTTCTATGGATTCAGGATCCGTTTTCTGCAGTTCTTCCAGGGTAATTACCTGGCCATCCAAAACAGTCAGCGGTTTTTGATCTTCCCTTAAAGAAGCATGGGCCCCTCCTATCCGCAGCTGCTTTTCCGAATGGTCTTTTAAGGCAGGTTTTCCAACGTTACCCCGCAAGGTTAAAACCGCTTCTTTCTCCTTTTGAGAAGTCGCTAACTGATCTTCACGGATCAAAGTCCCTCCGCCTGTTACCATAGAATTAACTTTTTTTGTATAAAATCCTGTCAGGACCACCTCCTCGATCTTTCCCGGTCTCAGCGTATCTGCTGCCTGTTGCGCCCGCAAAGAAACAAAACCTCCGGCCGTTAACATAAAACCGGCCGCAAATCTTGTAAAGAGGGAATTTACGTAGGAGTACTGCAGATCCCGGTTCAGCCGGGATTCCCTGAAATTACCGCAGATATTTTCAGAAGGATCTGAAAAGGCATGGATCATTTCATCGTCAGATGCATCGGTAAAATCCCTCACGGTTTCGGCACATACGGAACAGAATCTTCCCTGTTCATCCGGCGGCATGGCTTCCCAGTTTTCATAACAGGGTGTTGGTATGGTGATTTTCATAAGTTTAGTTTTAAAGATCTTCAATCCTGGATCTTTGATCATTCCTTCCTCTTGCTGAATGGAGAATGCGGATAAATATTGTATTGAATCATCAGACCTTGCTGGCTACTTCCTTTTCTGTTTTGTGGTAACCTCAATGGCGCCGTTAAAGGCTTTTCTACCATACCGGCCTGTAGCATAAGCACCTTTCAGGACGTTGATTTTCCTTATGGATTCAGGATCGAGCGCTTTGAAATCCGTCTCAGTTCCGGGTTTTCCGTTAATCACATATAAAGGGCTACGGTATTTATCAATGCTTTCACGACGGATTCCACCCAGGATCAGATGTTTTGTTGAAGCCGTATCATTCCTGATCAGTTTAGGAGCAGGTTTGCCTTTTAGACTCGCTTCTTTCAGCGTATCACTTTTCGAACTGCAATGTTCCTGCGCATGAAACGGAACCAGCCCTGAAGCCGTTACAATAAACCCCACGGCAAACCTGGCAAACAATGAATTGACGTAGGAATATCCCAGATCCCTGTTCAGCTGCGATTCCCTGAAATTACCGCAGATCTTTTCAGAAGGATCTGAAATAGCACGGATCATTTCGTCATCGGAAGCATCGGTAAAATCCCTTACGGTTTTGGAGCATACGGAACAGAATCTTCCCTGTTCATGCGGCGTCATGGTTTCCCAGTTTTCATGACAGGGTGTCGGTATTGTGATTTTCATAAATATTGCTTTTATTGATAAAGATGCATTATTTTCCAAAAAGGTTGGAAAGAAACTGATATATTTTTAAATCCAGATATTTTCCGGTCTGAAAAAATTCCCGATCTTTCGGAAATCAAAACAATCCTGTGAACTTTTAAAGCAGCATGAAAGAAGAAAGCATTGACCGCCTGAATAATTTATTTTATAATTTAAAAACCGAAGAAGAGAAACTGCAGCACCGCCTGGCTAAGAAAAAGAGTGAGGAAGAGGTTTTTCTGGAAGGGTTCAGGATGCTGTGCAAAAACTTTATCGATCCGAAAATGCAGGAGTTCCGGAGCATGCTGAGGGAAAATAAATTCGGCAGCAGGATCTCCATCGCTGAAGAAACGGCATACGGAACGGGAATCCTTGCGCAGCCCCACATCAAACTGCAGATTTCCAGAAATGTGGAGTCTAATTTTTACGCAAACGATAAATTTCCGCACGTGATGTTCGTAGCAGATAAAAATTTAAAAAGAATCGGTATCCATCTGGATACCATTTTCCAGAATGGGACGGGAACCGCGGCTCTGAAACCGGATTTTTACACCCTGGCTACCCTGGATGAAGATGCCATAGAAAAGGAAATTATCGAAGGGCTTGAAAAGATTCTGGTCAACCGGTAATCTTAAAAGGCTTGAGGAGAAAAACCGGGTGCCGGAAGTCTGTTTATATTTTATCACGTTTATTCGATCAATCACTCAGAAATCAATCCGGTCTAAAAATTTTGAAATAATTAATTCGCTTTTGACTCGGAGTTTCCTTTTACTGCTACATCTTACAAGTAATCAAAGAATTGATCAGAAGGATGATCTGATGAAAGTGTCCGTCTGATCCATCCGCTTCATCGGCGGCTTTGCGATTTTACTTTGATGCCTTTAAAATGTGCGCAATGATCATTAGACTTTGTGTTAATGTATGCGATCCATCCTCGTGCAAACCGTAATCCAAACCGTTGAAAGCAGCAGGGAAAGGCAGGTAATGCACAGGCCTGCTTTGTAAAGGTCATACGGAATGATCCCCGTTTTATAAGCTATAGATAAAGCCAGGATCCCGAATTCCCCGGTCTGCGAAAGCAGGGCACCGCCGTACCAGCTCTCTTTCCAGTTGTATTTCAGCACCCTGAAAACCAGGGCCGACATCAGGCTGTTGCTGATCAGCACGAAAAAAGTCCCTAACAGGATGATCTCATAATGCTCATACACATATTCCAGATCCAGCCTCAACCCGACCGATACGAAAAAGAGCGTGATAAAAAATACTTTGAAAGGAATCAAAGCATGCTCGAGCCAGTTCAGCATTTTCAATCTTCCGACCATCACGCCGGCAATAAAACTTCCCAGCGCACTGCTTAAACCGATCAGTTCCGCCAGCAGACCGAATCCGAGACAGATAAGCAGTCCTGTAAACACCTGCAGGTCATGGTCGTCTTCAATATTCCGGAACAGCCGCGGCAATCTGATTTCCTGGACATTCCTTATTTTTTTAAACAGGAAAAATACGGCCATACTGAAAAGCACCGGCAGCACGAGATTCCGCAGATCCGCCTGTTCCCCGCTCCAGGCTTTCAGCAGGGTAAGCGCCGGCGCCAGCAGCAGGTCCTGAACGATCAGGATATTAAGCAGCGTAATCCCGAAACCGGTATGAAGCGTTCCGTGCTTTTTGAGGAATTCGCTGACGACCGCGGTGCTGTTGAAGGTAAACAGAATGGCAATCAGGATCGTGCTCCTGAAATCCAGACCGATGAAGTGCCCGATCAGAAAGGCAAAGCCGAGACTGAGCAGGATCTTGATCCCCTGCGCTACCAGCGGTTTAACGATAAGGCTGTGGTGATTCGGAATATTGATTTCCATCCCCAGGAAAAACATCAGCAGGAGAATCCCCATCTCCCCGATCACTTCAATTTCATGGATTCCGGTAAATACTTTCAGGACATAAGGCCCGAGCAGAATTCCGGCGGCGATGTAGGCAATAAGATAAGGCTGCTTCAGCTTTTTAAGCAGAAAAATAAGTCCTGTAGTAACCAGGCACAGAATGCAAACCGATAAAAGCAACGTATTCATAACGCACTGTTATTTAAATCTACATTAAAAAATTGACAGAAATAGTGGATTGGATTTTGGATGATTTACCAATGACCGGTAATGACAATTGGTTTTCCTGAGGAAAACCAATTGCTGTAAGTTTGTCTTGAATTACTGAATCTCGATCAGTCTCGGTGCCTGTTTCCTGGCTTTTTCCGTCTTGGGAATCATCAGTTTCAGAACCCCGTTGTCGTACCGGGCCTCGATGTGTTCTTCATCCACCACGTCTTTGGCAAGCTCGAAGCTGCGCTGGAACGACTGGTAGCTGAATTCCCGCCGCGTGTAATTGGACCTGGATTCTTCGGTTTCATTTTTTCTGGATGACGAAATGGTAAGCAGGTTGTTGTCCAGGGTGATCCTGAAATCCTCTTTTTCCATTCCCGGTGCCGCTACTTCAACTTCGAAATTTTCATCATTTTCCCGGATGTTCACCGAAGGAACAGTCGTTAATGTGGAAGAAAAATTGGTGTTGCCCCAATTAAAAAGTTCGCGGCTGAAAAAGTCATCGAACAGTGCACGTGGGTTGGCAGGCAAAAAGCTGCCGTTGTTTCTTTTTACGATTGACATAACAAACGAATTTTTAAGGTTAAACATTAATTTTAATGAACACACTTCCATATTTTCAAAGGTTATGCCAGGGCTATACGGCTGAAATCTTGTCACTTGAAGCGAAAAATTGTCATTTCCGAAAGTTAAATTTGTCAGATTTTGAAAAGCCCTTTTACTGATTGTCCCTATTTTTGATATACTTTCATTGATAAACAAATGCAACCCTGTTAACCAACTAACGACTTTATAATAATGGAATTATCTGAACATCATCTTGAAGAACTGCGCCAGGCCATGGAAATCCTGGAAAACCCGGGAATCGTTGCCAAAATTACCAATGCGATCGGTCAGCCTTTGGAAAAGACCCTGAAATTTCTTCCTAAAAATATACATGAAAAAATAGGAACGATTACGGAAGCCGCCTTGATAAAAGCTGCTGACGCTGCTATTTTCACCGTGAAGGACATTCCCAACACACAACCTTCCAACTGGTGGCATAAAATCGGGGTCGCGGCTTCCGGAGCGGTCGGCGGATTTTTCGGGCTTCCGGCACTTGCCGTTGAGCTTCCGGTTTCCACCACCATTATGCTGCGTTCCGTTATCGATATCGCGCGCAGCCAGGGAGAATCGGTGAAGGATCCCGACGTTAAGCTGGCCTGTCTCGAAGTATTTGCCCTCGGCGGAAAAAGCGAAGCCGATGATGCCAGCGAAAGCGGATATTTCGCTACCCGGATCGCCCTCGCCCAGACCATGACCGAAGCAGCTAAACAGTTTACTTCTAAAACCCTTGCCGACGAAGGCGCATCGATGATCGTCAAACTCATCTCAAAAGTGGCCGCCCGCTTCAGCATACAGGTCTCCGAAAAAGTCACCGCTCAGGCGGTGCCTGCTATCGGGGCGGCTGGCGGAGCAATTGTCAATACTTTATTTATCGACCACTTTCAGGATATGGCAAAAGGTCATTTTATCGTCAGAAAGCTGGAAAAGATTTATGGTGAAGAAACCGTGAGAACGGCTTATGAAG
This sequence comes from Chryseobacterium hagamense, assembly GCF_007991455.1. GTDB lineage: Bacteria > Bacteroidota > Bacteroidia > Flavobacteriales > Weeksellaceae > Chryseobacterium > Chryseobacterium hagamense. Next base: position 34,278 of record NZ_BJYJ01000035.1, read on the forward strand.
ACATGCTGTAAAAATAACTTTGTCAAAGACTTTTAGCTTTGACAAAGTTTTACCGGTGAAAATAGCGCGGATCGGGATACTGAAACTGAAAGTCCAGTCCGGAGATCAGCTTTTCCGGGGAGATGATCCTTCCTGTATCGGCTCGCGTTCCGGAATACGGCAGGCCTTTCTGGGCATTGATGACTTCTTCCTTGTTGGGATGAACGGGAGCAACGACATTGTATACTTTCGACTCCGAATGCCTGTCCAGCATCTTTTCAATTACCGAACAGATGTCTGTATAATGGATGTGGTTCACCAGCTGGTCCAGGTTGGAAATATTGTAATTTTTCAGCAGCCTGTCGCCGCCCATCAGTCCGCCCAGTCTCAGGATATTGGCCTGCGGGAATTTTTCAAGGATGAAGCTTTCACTTTCCACTTGTTCTGCGGGCTGATCTTCCTCCGTATATTCTTTTTCGGAATCCGGATAAATACCCGTTGAACTCGTATAAAAAAGCTGGCCTTCAAAATCGCCGATAAACCGCAGCAGGTTATGTCTTTTTCCCGTCATCGGAATTTTGGCTCCCCGCAATCCCGAAAAAGGAACGGCAATGATGATCGCATCCAGACCGGAAGCCGTCTCCCACTGCTCTATTTCCGCATTCGGTTCATCCGGAAATTTCACCAAAAAAGCCTGATATCCTTTTGATTTCAGACCATCCAGTTTGGCTTCCGTTGTGGTTGTTGCAAAAATTTCATACCGGTCCGACAGATGTTCGGCGATATGGTTGCCCAACCAGCCACAGCCGATGATTCCCAGTTTTTTCATATTATTTTTAGCTTGTATTTGAATGTTATGGTTGTAAAGATTTGTAATTCTCTTCCGGATCCTGATAATTCTGAAGAACACGCACAATATAAATGATGTCACCCTCAATTTTGTATACAATGGTATTGTGGCGGGTCAAAATATATTTTCGGAATTCGGTGTCCTCATATTGTGATAATACAACATGGTCAGAAGATATAATTTCCAGTGCCCGGTCGTATTTTTCATAAAAATCCGATAGCCCATTTAATGACCATTTTCTGAGGAGGTATTCTTCTATGTTCTTAAGATCAAGATCAGCACTAGCTAATATTTCGATCTGCCTCATCCCTGTACCTTTTCATTCTTTCGTTTCTTTCAGCTTCCCAAACTTCGTGAGGAATGGTTCTGCCTGCCTTAATATCTTCTTCGCCCTTCCTTAATGATTCCAGGATTTCCTCTTTCGTTTCATTGCGCCATTGCTTTACTTCTATGGTTTTTGAGATCACCAACAGTTCTTCCGGCGTAAACCTCTTTTCTTTCAGCTTCTTGAAAAACGTCGGCTTTTTGATCCCCGATTTCTCAATAATATAAGACATCTTGAAAGGTGAATTTTTCAGGATTTCATCAATGTTATTCTGAATCTCAATAAATTTTTCTATTTCAGCTATCATAATTTTATGTTTTTTGTATCATTATTTTATACAAATGTAGTCATTTAATGAGACTTATATTTATAAAAAATTTAAATTATCCACTATTTAATTTAGTTGTATGAATTGTATTATCATTTATAAACGTAATATAAAACCCGGTAATTTACCGGGTTTTATATTACTTATTTGATGGCTGATCTTTTTTCATTGCTTCTGTTAACCACCGAATTTTTTGCGGCTTTTACCAGTTCGTTGGTATCATTATACACCAGCTCCCATCCCGTAACATCTTTCATAGCTGTCAGTAAGTTGATGTAAGATTTAAGGTTTTTCTCAAGATCTTTGCGGATGGCTGTCGCGCTGGTCATCTGCCGGAGATCGGCGTTGGCTTCTGCCTGCTCCGCAAATACCAATTCAAAATTTTCATGCTTCGCTTTCATTTCGGCAAAGGCAGCAGTAAGGGACAGCAACATCATTCTCTGTGCATTTTCGGCAGTTTCCAGTTCTCCGATTAACTTTCTCATCTGCGCCGTCTGCGAAGAATAGCTTAAACGGTCGAGATCCAATCCGAAATTTTTAAAAACCGTATACAGATCCTCTGCCGCCTGATGATTCGCTGCGGAGGGTAGTTTCCGATATCCGTTCAGGAAAGCTTTAAGATTGGAATAGGCAACATCCCTTTCATGATCGGCCGTTGCCACATCCTTCCCTTTTCCGCTGTAACCTGGTTTGGTATAGACTTTATCATATTCCGCATAAGAATTCTGTAAAGCAGCAATAAGAGGATGGTTGGTAACTACAGGATATTTCCCTGATTGTGCATTTGAAATAATTCTCTGAGCCAAAGTTGCGAGATCTTTGGTGCTCAATCTCACTAATGAAATTTTCATACTTGAAGTGTGTTTTTTTTGTTAAAAAAGGATTAATGAATCAAGCAAATATAAATAATTCTGCATTTACTTTAAAACATTCTGCGGGGAATAAAATGCATTTATATTTTATTACAAATAAGCCTGTTTACAATAATGTAAAATGTATTTCCTTATAAACAAGGATGTTTTAGTTAAAATACAGTTGTAAGAGATTACTAACAACGCTGTTTGAATTAAAATACAGATGCAAGAAATTTGTTTTAAGGGGATTTTAAAATTACGTAGAAATACTGAAAACAGTTTTAAAGTAGTTTTGTAGATTGTCAAATATTTTTAGAATAAATAACATAAAGTATTAGGAGATAAGAAATTAAAATCTAAAAACAATAAAGAATTTCAAAAATAATAGTATTTAAATGATTAGAATTAAGGTCACATCTTCTGTTAAATTTAATTGAACTGGATTGAACTATCAACCGTAATTTTACGAAAACTAATTATAATGGATGAGTATAATTTTTCTGCAAAAGAAATTTATCAAATTTTAAAAGAAAAAAAAATCACATTTTTATATCACGCTAACACATTATCTACATCTTGACTTTCATTGAAAATCGTGCAATGCTATCAAGATATTATGTAGAACAAAATAGTTTATACCAAACTCCTCAAAAATCTGATGAAGAAGATAAAAAATATAATGTGTGGGATTACGTGTTCTTAGATGGAGAAGATTTACATACTAGATACAAACGAGCTAATAAATACGGACCAATCCTATTTAGATTTAATTTAGATATGCTAATGTCCCCGTCCATTAAATTAATTCAAATAACAAAATCTAATCCATGGTATTGGAAAGAAAATACATTAATGTCACAAAAATTTTATAATTCAAGTGAAGAATTTAAAAACGATTACCTTACTAGCAAAAAATTAGATTCACAAATAATGTTTCTTATAAAATCTCCCGAAAAAGAAATTAAATTAAATAAATTTTTACATTCCATAGGTGTTGATATACCCAAACTGCTAATTAATTTGGTTGGTGGTAGTCAAATGAGTGTTGGAGATTATGCCTTTCAAGCTATTGAAAAATCATTAAAGGAAAATGGATTAAATCACATTCCTATTTTGAAAAGACACGGTGGAAATCTTACTACTTGTGGTTGTCATAGAAATTATAATTACTTATACACATTTGATTATAAAGAATTCAAAAAAAGATTTGGAAAGAATAAATAAGATTTATTTTATATGTCTAAGTTAAAGTAAAATGCTCACACTAATTTGGAAATAAACATTTTAAATATAAATAAGCAATTTTTCATATCTAACTTTAAATAAATTCCTCCCCACGAGCTCACAAGTTTGTAATTGCAATAAGTATTATGTAACATTTCTTCCCTTGCCCAATCCCCTAATATTTTCTAAATTTACCCTTTACTAACAATAAAAACACCGGTCATGGAACAAAAAGTACATCAGGGACGCAACGTCAAAAGATTCAGGGAGATGCTGGGCATCAAACAAGAGGCATTGGCTTTTGATCTGGGGGAAGAGTGGAACCAGAAGAAGATCTCAATTTTGGAACAGAAAGAAGTGGTAGAAGAAGCATTGCTGCAAAAGATTTCTGAAGTTTTAAAAATTCCTGTAGAGGCTTTTCAGAATTTTGATGAGGAGCAGGCGATTAATGTTATATCAAACACTTTTACAAGCAATGATACCTCAACATTAAATGCGATCAATTCTAACTGCAATTTTAATCCATTAGACAAAATGGTTG
>NZ_BJYJ01000036.1 GCF_007991455.1 Chryseobacterium hagamense
AAAATATCCGCAATTCATCCATCTAAAATCTCATGTGACTGATGTGTTACAATCTCTTCCGGTGAAAACGCTCTGCGTTATTTCTTTGTAGAGGTCCTTTTCACGATCAGCCACGCCGCATCCAGGATTTTTATCAGCTGGATATAGGGAATGATGATCCTCCTCTCCTCTTCGCACCTCGCATCGCCAAGCGAAAAATACACCACCGCCGAAAGAAAATTATCGTACTCATGCAACGTGCCGGTTTGGAACGCTTCCCGGAAGACCTTTACCGGATTTTGGTATTCTTCCGCCGAGAGGAAGCCCGGCAGCATGGGAGAATGGTTTTCCGGCAACATTTGAAATTTCCCTTTCTTTGATTTCTTCCCGATCAGGCGAGCGGCACGGATAAGCGACCGGAGCGACTGGTGCAGGTGGAAGACTTCGGCAGGGTCTTTAAGGATACGGGATTTCTGCCGGACCGAGCATTGCATCATTATGCTGAGGTTATGCTTCACTTCGGCCGGGTCGTTAAACTGGAAGAAGGTTTCCAGCAAATCTATCGCTGAATGCTTGCGGGTGCCGGACCAGAACCGGGCTCCGAAATCTCTTTTCTTGTTTTTCATTTTCTGTTTTTTAGGTTTATGGTAGTTGATAGCTGATAGTTGATAGTTGATAGTTGATAGCTTTTGGCTTTTGGCTTTTGGCTTCTGGCTTTTGGCCTTAAAATCTGATTTTAAAATTAACAACATGGTATTTATTAATTTATTTCAAATACGGATCAATCGTTACGACGGCGTTTTCCGGGTGGATCAAATGGTAACAGCACCGGTTTTCTCAGGTCATCATGGGCTGGACACGCCGGAGCCGGACGGTCCCAGGGGCAGGCCATGAACGGAGGCAAAGCAAAACTTCTGCCTGGTAACAGCAAACGGTTGATCTTTTATAAATTCCTTTCGTGACGAAAATCATTTGGAAAATTGAAAGAAAGCCAGTACTTTTAAGGGTTGGGTTTAAAATGGGGTTCGGCTTTCCTTTGGGGTAAAGGAATTTCGGAGGGCGGCGGTTTTCGGGTGCGGCGGTACCCCGCCTTTCCTGCCGTTGCGGGCAGTTTCGGTACAGCACGGTGATCACTGATGCAACAAGGTTCCGGTCAGGCCGGCGGGCCTTTCAGCAGCAGGGTGGAAATCTTCTTTTTCATCATCTGGTTTTTAAGATTGGCGTTCCCTTTGAAACCTGCCCCAAACCACCCTTTGCCGACAAAAAAGTGATGCCTATTTTGACAACCCTTTCACAGAGATTCCCAAATAGAAATCGCTGTGCCGTCCCGGAATGCGTTTTTTTAATGGTCTTCAGGGGCTGTTGTTGATTCGCTGATACAAATATAAAAATAAATTTTAATACACCCAACATATTGGGCTATATTTTTTTTTAATAGATATGGAAAAAACATTTTCTTTCGAGACTACCGGATTTGATTTTGCTTTTATAAATCATGTAAAAAGCATCCGTATCGACAAGAAACTTAGCGGAGATCAGCTAAGTCTTAAAATGGGTGTTGCAAAGAGTTTCGTAAGTAATGTAGAATCATATACTCAACGCCATAAATACTCCACCCGCCACATTTCGTTGCTGGCCAAAGCTTTCGGCTTCAAAAACATTTCCGAACTGATGGACTTCCCCACTCCGGAACATGACCGCATCAAAGTTACCGTGAAGCAGGTTTATAATGAAAGCGGGACGAAGGTGATGGAGAGCGAGGTGGTGGGGATTGAGGAATTGTAATTGAAATTTTTAACTAATTTTTAATAATGATTTATATTCAATAACTACTAAAGCTATTAGGAATTGTCATTTGTATGTTTAATATTAATTTAAGCCATAAACAATAAAATTAATTGATTTGCTAAAATATCAATCAATAACTATACACTGCCCTTTTTTTAAATCTGCTTCAATTTTTTTGAATTTTACAATATCCACATTGCCATTTTTATATAGCACTTTAATCTTATCATTTCTACCATATTTTCTATTCAATTGTTTATTTATAACTTTATCAGTATGTATAAACAAAAATTTTTCAGCATTTTTCTTTATTAGATTCTTATTATTAATACTTAGCAGTTCGCTTTCCGACAATTTATATTTAGATGATAATTCCAAAATTTGTGAAGCTTTTGCTATTCCATTTTTTAAATCATTTATATATGAAAATATATTTAATTCATGATGATAAATTAACAAATAATTTATTTTTAAATCTATACTAACCTCATTACTTACACTCTTAATTAATTCGACATAGTATAAAGCCTTCGAATAATTCTTATTTTCAATAATATCTTGAATCCGTTTATGAAAAATTCCAAAGTCAAAAAAATTAATTTTTCCTAAAAAATCTTTTTCAAAACATTCTATATAATCTTCAAATAGGCTAGGATATGTATTTATATCTAATGTATAAGCAAGAAGTTTAATAACTTGTCCTTTTACATTATCTGTTAAATTATACAGTGGATTATCTCGATTTTCGTAAATATCATAAAGTAATTCTATAGAGCCGTCCCAGTCGTGATTTTTACTAATATTTATTAAAGAAATTTCATATAAACATTGGGCTACTGAATCATAATTAAGTAAAACTGTATATGGAACTAATCTTTTGAAGAGTGTTTTGTCTTCTAACGAAAAGGTTAATAAAATCAATTCTTTAAAATCTTCATAACTGAAATCTAATGGTTTCTCTACATTAATTTCAGATGGTTTAATTTTATTATCAATTATTAGATTTGCTAATCCTTCTATTAGCTTATATCTTTCATCATAATCATCAACAATATTAATTAATGCTATGATTACGCTTGCTTTTTTGCCATTTGTAATTTCATAAGCCCTATAGAAATATTCAGTTGCGAGATCACTATCAGATTTCATATTAGCTAACACTCCTAAATTATAAAATGCTACACTCTTTAGTTCTGTCACAAAAGATTCATTTGCCTTAATTTTTTCTGGTAATTCTTCAACAGCGATTGATTCAAAAATGCATTGGGCTTTCAATTTTAATTCAATATCTTTAGATACCATAGAAAAACTACCATAATTAATTAGTGCTCGAAGATATATTTCATCATTTTTCTTTCCATCAATTACTATCTTCAAAGCATCTAAGCTTTCTTCAATCATATTTCGGTAGTAATATACAAGTCCTTTGATATAATGTAGATTGAAAAAGACTTTGCTTTCATCTTCCTTATCAAAAGATGATTTTTCCAAATATTTAGATGCTTCTTCTAATTTGTTTGTTCTAAAGGCAGCTAAACCTATGTAATAATAGTATAAAGAACTTTCTTCCTCATCAAATTCATTATCTTCCAGATATTTCTCAAAAGCAATGAATGCTTCTTCATAATTTTCTTGAGAGATATAATCTAACGCCGTGTTTATAAATCCTTTTTCGTTCTCTTCAATTGATCTTATCCAACCTAAACTTAGAGCTTCTGCAATTATCTGATTCTTGATAATTATATCTCTATCATTATAATTAATAATTCCTGATAAATATAATTTACTCTTTATTTTATCAGAAATTGATTTACCATTTCCATAAGAAATTTCCACGATTGAATTCCTTAGTTCTTTATCTTTCGAAACAAGCTCTCTGATATTATCAATTGGTGCTTTATCATAAGATTTTAAATATAACTTCTCTACAATATTATCTACTAAATTTGGTGAACATTCAATATTCTCAATAGCACTTTCAATATCAGCACAAACATCCCAAGTCATTCTGGGATTTCCGTGAGTCCAATAGTAGATTCTATTTATTGAATCTTCATTTAAATTTAACTTTGCAATTTTTAAAAAATCTAAAAACTCTTTCTTTGAGAAATCATTGAGATAAATTTTTTGTCCAATATTAAATGGGGATACTTTTGGATCTTTTATAATTTCATTAGGCTCAACTACTCCTGATAATATGTATGTTAAGTTATTAAATCCTTTATAATTTACTCTCGCAGCAAAATACATGCTCCTTATTTGAGAAAATATTTGATCTGAGTAACTTGTTTTTGTTAATGCATCTATCTCATCTAATATTATAACAAGTTTACCACCTTGTACTGCCTCTAGTAATAATCTTAATTCATTTGTATGCTGTTTATGTGGCGGGATATCATTTAATTCCTTTCTTTGTCTATATATAATTTCGGCTACACTATCAAATTTTTCATATGAGTCAATAGCAGTATCAACTATATTTTGAAAGCATCCTTTAGCTGTCTCAAAAATATTTGATAAATCAACATATACAAAGGCGTCCTCATTTCTTTCTAATTTAGATTTAGCATGAAGCAATAAATTTGTTTTCCCCATTTGCCTTGAAACTAAAACATATCCAGGTCTGCCCATATCAGCTATTATTGATTCTACCTGCTTATCTGCATCCCTTTGTACATATAACGATTCAGGAATTATTGTGTATGGTTTTAATATTTTTTCCATGCTATATAAATTCTCTTTCTGTTTCGCCTAAAATTTTCAATAAGGTTTCTTGATCAAACTTATTCAAACTTATTGCACTTCTTAAAAATTTCTTAATAAACCTAGGTGATCCCTTTGCTCGTTTTACCAATTGATTAGTAATATTTTCATGTAAGTCGAAATTTAATTCTCTAAAAATGATTCCTATTAACAACTTAATTTCAGTTTCATCCCAGTAATTTAATTCTAAAAAGGTAAATTGTTGATGAATTTTTTTCTGGTTAGGTGTAATATATTTTTTAGGATTATCAATACAAGAAAGAACAAATTTTACTTTACTTAAATCCTTTTTGAAATTCTTTGAAATCAACAAAGAGAATAATTTTTCAGCAAACTCTTTTTGTTCCTCGTCAGAACTAATAGGAATTTCTTCTATAAATATTACAATATTTCTATTTGTATAGTGTTCTTCTAATAGCCTAAGTATTTTCTTACTACAATCATTAAAACTAATTGGTTTTGAAACTGTAGTACTCACTTTATCTGCAATACCATAAAAAATTTCATCAAATAGACTTTGTATACCTTCACCTATACACAGGCTTAAGTCAATCAAAATAAATTCTTTATCATTATTAATAAGATTTCTAGCTATCAAATTTGATTTACCACAGCCACTTGGCCCATGAATCCAAATACCAAATTGGTTTAGAGAACTATTAAAAGTAATATCCTGATCTCTCTCTAAATAAAATTTATCTTTTTCATTATCATCATAAAGTTCAAAAAGTATATTAGATACATCTTTTGGCTCAAAGACATTTTTTTCTTCATAAGGAAATATGTTAATTTCTTTGAAGACAGAATCTGAAATGAATATTTGTTTACATAGATCTAGTGCAGATGAAATAGCTAAAATTTGATTATGTTTCTTATTTTGTCCTTTTTTACCATCAGCAAAATCACAAATTCCTTTCACTAAAATACAATCTGTTTTAGTTGCTTCACAAATTGAATATAGTCCTACACCTTCCATTTCACCACCTTTTGAATCTGGGTATTTTGCTGCTAAACGATCTCTATGACTTATATTATCTATCAATTCTTCTCCAGAGAGAACTCTTGTAAAAATGATTTCGGCATGACTATTTTCGCTCAGTAAATAATTCCAATCTCTAATATTTTTAAATCTATTTAATAGAAGTTGACTGGATTGTATCTCTTTACCTCTTTGAATTATAGTATCAGTTCCTACTCTTTTTGAATCATATGGAATTATTGATTCAGCAACTAATACATCACCAATATTTTGTTTATCACTATCGACTCCAAATGCTATCCCTATCATTAGTACTACTTTAGATTTTAGAAGTACTAATGCTTTACTTATTGTTATTATAGAACTAGATGGCGATAATGAACCCATGGAGCATTGAACATGAACCACTTTATATTTTCCAAAAACTCCCAAATAATATGTGAAATTATCATAATAAAACTTAACTACCTTACTATATTTTGATAAAGGTTGTAAAGTTTTATGTGTAAATTCTGTTTCTAATTCTGTAGCTGTTGCTAATAATATTATATTATCATCAATTAAATGTTTTATCTTATCAAAATCTAATTCAAGATACTCGGTTTGACTCATGTCTTTTAATTTGCCTGATTATTAAACTGTACAAATCTAATCCTAATTTCCACTCGATATCATCACTTTTATAAATTACCTTAAATAATTAATAATATTGATTTGAAAAAAATTTAAAATTATATTCAATTACTTAGAATTCACTTTTGAACTTAATTAGCAAATGTAATAATAACAAATTACACAGGTTTACGGCAATCCGTATTTATACTGAATTTTATATCTTATATCATTACCTTTTTCACTCAAAAATCCCCTTAACTTAAAATTCCCTATCTTAGGGCTTAATTTCGCAACATGAATATTCTCCTGGTCGAAGATGACGAAAGAATCAGCCGGTTTCTGGTGAAGGGGCTGGGCGAAGCGGGGCATCAGGTGAGCCTGGCCGAAAGCGGTGAGGCGGCAAGGGAGATGATAGGAACCTATGATTTTGACGTGATCCTGATGGACCTTATGCTTCCCGGCCTGGACGGGATCCAGCTGACGCAGCTGATCCGGTTTAAGGAAATCCACATCCCGATCCTGGTGCTGAGCGCGCTGAACAGCCCCGACGACAAGGTGAAAATGCTGGACCTGGGCGCCGATGATTACCTGACGAAGCCTTTCCATTTTGATGAGTTGCTTTCGCGGATCAATGCGCTGACCCGCCGCAACCGGCTGTCCTATCAGAAAAGCCCGGAACTGCTGCACTGCCGCAACATCACCCTCAATAAGGACCTCCATACCGTGACGCAGGACGACCGGCCGGTAAACCTGTCGCCCACGGAATACAAGCTCCTGCTGTTCCTGCTGGAAAACAAGAACAAAGTGCTGAGCCGCACCCAGATCCTGAACGGCGTCTGGGGCATCAATTTCGACAGCACCACCAACGTGGTGGATGTCTACATCTCCTACCTCCGAAACAAGATCGACGAATCCGGGGAGCAGCTGATTTATACCGTAAAAGGGGCCGGCTACCTCATCAAAGACTGACCGGGATGACGCTGAGGAACCGCTTTACCCTGATTTCCAGCCTGTCGTTCGGCATTGTTTCGGTCATTACGTTTGTGGTGATCTTCATCGCCTATTACGACAGCACGAAGCTTTCTTATTTCGACCGGCTGAAAAACACGGCGCTGATCTCGGCGATCTATTACCTGGAGAAAGACGAGCTTCCCAGGACGAGGCACCTGCAGATCAAGAAAGAATACAACCACCTCATCCGCAACAGCCAGGTCGCGGTGTACAATCCGAACAACGCAGTGACCTTCGGGATGAACCTCGACGACCCGAACATCAGACCGGAAGACCTCCGCAGGGCCCGGACCAACGGAAAGGTGCAGTTTATGGCGGACAACCAGTTCTATTACGGGATTTACTACCCGGACAACCAGGGAAATTTCGTGGTCTTCGTGAAGTCGTCCGGCGATTCGTTTTCGTCGCAGGTCATCCGGCTGCTGATCATTATGCTTTCGGTACTGGCGGTCGGGCTGCTGGCGATTTACCTGCTGAGCCGCTACCTTTCCAGGATCGTCTACAAACCGGTCTCGGAAGTCATCCGACGCATCAACAATGTCAGCGAAACCGATATTTCCCAGGCCATCACCTCCACCAACACCCATGATGAAATCGATGAGCTGATCAAATCCTACAACCGCCTTCTCGGAAGGATCGGTGAAAACATGCTGCTGCAGCAGAACTTCATTAATTACGTTTCCCATGAGTTCAAGACGCCGCTGGCCGCCATTTCGGGCAGCCTGGAAGTCTTCGCCCGGAAGGAACGGTCGCCGCAGGAATACAAAGAAGTAGCCGAAGAAGTGCTGGAAAACGTTTACGAAATCGAGAGCATCCTCAACAACCTGCTGCTGATGTCCGGCCTTTCGAAAATCGAAAAACCCCGGCAGCTGTTCCGCATCGATGAAGTGGTCTGGAAGGTCCATGAAAAGCTGCAGAACCACCGGAACCGGAACCCTTCCATGATTTCCGTAAAGCTTGAAGTCAGCAATTTCTCCCTGCTCGAATACCACGGCAACGAAACCCTGCTCTATCTCGCGTTGTACAACATTGTTGAAAATGCACTTAAATATTCGGAAAACCGTCCGGTACTCATCCGGATCTATGAGAAAGATAAGCATCTGGCGGTGGATGTTGAGGACTCCGGGATTGGGATTGCACCGGAGGATCTTCTGAAGATCACGGAAACGTTCTACCGCGGCAAAAACGTGGGCGCGGTGAAAGGAAGCGGCATCGGCCTGTCGCTATCCGAAAGCATCCTGCGGCATCATGGTATTGAGATGGGGATTGCATCTGAGCTGGGGAAAGGGACGACGGTTTCGATGGTTTTTCATGGGGATTGACTCTTTTTTGAATTGATTGTTCTTAAAAACCACCCCGTCAAAAATTCTTTGAATTTTTGCCACCCCTCCCCTGGAGGGGAATTTTAGGACCTTTGATAATCAACGGTTTAAAATATCAATAGAAATGGGCTTTAGCCCATTTGCACTACGAAGCATAACAATCGGCTTTAGCCGAAACCTACCTTAAATTTCGGCTGAAGCCGGTTTTTAATGGCAACCATACCATCCATCGGGCTAAAGCCCGATGCTATTGATAATCAAACAATAGCTTATAAACCATCCGATTAAATTCATCGATAAAAAGACGATTGATCTTACCATAACCGCAAAAACTTCCAGCTTCCGGCACCCCTCTCCCAGCCTAACCCAGCTTCAGTTTCCAACTCATCTCAAAACAAACACCGCCGGTCATACTTTCTGAACTGGTTA
>NZ_BJYJ01000037.1 GCF_007991455.1 Chryseobacterium hagamense
TTCTCCAACCACCCCGTCAAAAATTCTTTGAATTTTCGACACCCCTCCGGGGGAGGGGAATGTTTATCCTTTTGATTAACACCGGTTTATCATTTGAAAGTTTAATTACGGATTGACCTTTAACAAACTACAATATCCAAATTAAAAGAACACCGACCGTAGTGTTAACCGCAAAAAACTTCCAGCACCCCGAATCCCTCTTCCAGCCTATCCACCCACCTTCTAACCAAACTCTAATGTTGGATTAACCGGATCTTAATCCGGCTTGACATTCCCTCTAATCTGCAGGAAATAACTTTGCAGCCTAAATCGAAGGCTTTGAAGAAAATTATTTTTACGATACTCTGCATTCCGCTTTTCGCCTGTGCTTCCGCGCAGGTGAATGATACGATTACAATCAGCAGATCCGAAGCGGAGGCCGCATTCCTAGAGCGAAACATCGACCTGATGGTCCAAAGACTGGAAATTTCCCAGGCGGAAGCCCGGGTGCTACAGGCGAAATACTGGCCGAATCCGACCTTAACCGTCGATGAGGTAAACCTCTGGCGGACGTATGACATTGAATCACAGCCCGCGCTCATCGGCAACTGGGGGAAAAGTTCCCAGGTTTCGGTGCAGGTGGAACAGGTGATTAAAACCGCCGGCAAGCGGAGGAAAAGCATCGAGCTCCAGAAAATTGAAGTGGACGGCGAGAAATACGAATGGCAGGAAGTGTTGCGGGAACTGAAAAAGCTGCTCCGCCATACGATGACGGAACTGGCCTACAACCAGGAGCTGCAACGCCTGTACGGCAGCCAGATTTCCTCCATCACGAAACTGACGGCTTCCTATAAAAACCAATTAACTTCCGGGAACATCAGCAAAGCCGAATACATCCGGCTGAAAGCGCAGGAGGTGGAATTCCGGAAAAAACAGGTTTCCCTGCAACAGGAAGCGGAAGAACAGCAAACGGAACTGAAAGCCCTGCTGATGATGCCGGCAGACCGTTACGTCGTTATCACCGACCCTCTGAAACAGCCTCCGGGAAATTTCTCTGAGCTTGATCTTCAACAATGGATCACCGAATCCGCCGAAAACCGGCCCGACATCCTGCTCGCCAGAAACCAGGAGAAGCACGCCCTGAAAAACCTGGAACTGCAGAATGCCCTGAAAACCCCGGACCTTACTTTCTCCGTAGGCTATGACCGCGGCGGGAATATTATGAAAGATTTCATCGGTGTCGGCGTTTCCCTGGACTTGCCAGTCTTCGACCGGAACAAAGGCAATATCCAGGATGCCCGGATCGAAGTCGATAAAACAGGCTATGAAACAAGGAAAAATGTAGTGAAGTCACAGAATGAAATCAGTTCCGTTTATCAGAATTACCTGAGGACCAAAAAGATCTCCGACGAACTGGATGACGAGTATGAAAGTACGCTGGATTCCCTGCTGATCAGCCATGAGAAAAATTTCAGGCTGAGGAACATCAGCATGCTGGAATACATGGATTTCCTGGAAACCTTCATCGACAATAAAACCATCATCCTCGAAACGAAAAAGGAACTGAACGAATATTTTGAAAACCTGCAGTACGCTGTAGGAAAAGACCTTTAGAAAATGAAAACAAAAAATTATATGGCCGCTTACGGCTTTCCCCTCCTGCTGGCACTTTCGGGCTGCTCGCAGAAAGATACCGCAGAAAAGAAAGAACCGGCAGCCTACTGCATCAGCCCCGAGCTTAAATCTAACCTGAAACTCGCCACCGTTGCCCTGCAGCCCATCGAGGAGAGCATCACGCTTACCGGTGAAGTGGAAAGCAATTCCGATAAGACCGTGCCGTTCGTGAGCCTGGTGGACGGTGTGGTGACCCAGACCTACTTCTCCCTCGGCGACCATGTTTCCAGGGGCCAGGTGCTGGCCAGCGTGAAAAGCGTTTCCCTGAACGAAATGCAGGGCGACACCCAGACCCTCGAAGCTCAGCTTGCCGTAGCCAAAAGAAAGCTCGCCTCGGTGGAAGCCATGTTCAAAGACGATATCGCTTCACAGAAAGACCTGGAAGAAGCACGTTCTGAAGTCCAGATCCTGAGATCCAACATTTCAAAGACCCAGAAAAATATGAAGCTGTATTCGGCCGGGAAAAGCGATTTCCTGATCAAGTCACCCGCAGACGGATACGTGATCGAAAAAAACATCTCCAACGGGATGCCGGTTTCGGCGGGCGGCGACAAGCTGTTCACCATTTCCAACCTGGATAAGGTCTGGGTGATGGCCAATGTGTATGCCACCAACATGCGCCATATCTACGTCAACCAGCCGGCGGTAATCAAGACCCTGGCCTATCCCGACGAAAGCTTTACCGGGAAAATCGATGCGGTGTCCCAGGTGTTCAACGAAAATGAAAGGGTATTGAAAGCGAAGATCGTGATGGATAACAACAACATGAAGCTTCGTCCGGGAATGTCCGCGGACATCGTTCTGCCTATCAATTCCCAAAATGTAAGCGCCCTCGCCGTTCCGACCAAGGCACTGATCTTCGACAACAACCAGAGCTATGTGCTGGTCTACAAACAGGATTGCGATCTGGAAGTACGACACGTCACAGAAATCGTTTCCAACAACAGCACCACCTATGTAGAAGGTTCACTGAAAGCAGGCGAACGCGTTGTGGCGACCAACGGCCTGATCATTTATGAAAACCTGAAAAACCAAACCGCTAAATAACTGATAGCCATTAACTTTTTGCTATTGGCCTTACCTTCAGAATTTTAAAATTCAAAAGTATATTATTAAATTTTTTCAAGTACTTAATTCTACCCCATAATGCGAAAATTCGTTCAGAATATTGTCTCCTTTTCCCTTAAAAATTCCCTGATTGTCTTGCTGGGAACTTTTCTGCTGCTGGCCGGAGGCATTTATTCTTATATTCATACCCCCATCGAGGCCTTTCCGGATGTTACCAACACCCGGGTCCGGGTGATTACCCAGTGGCCCGGAAGAAGTGCCGAGGAAATCGAGAAATTTGTCACCCTGCCGATCTCCAAAGAGATGAATACCATCCCGAGCAAGGCTTCAGTACGATCCATTTCCTTATTCGGACTGTCTGTGGTGACGGTGACGTTCGATGACCATGTCGATGATTTTTATGCCCAGCAATATGCCTCCAACCGGCTCGGCAATGTAGACCTTCCTAACGGGGCCGATTTCAGCATCGAGCCGCCGTCGGGGGCCACCGGGGAAATTTACCGGTACCTCATCAAAAGCAAGCTGCCGATCAGGGAAGTGACTTCTATCCAGGACTGGGTGATCGAAAGGGAGCTGCTGGCGGTTCCCGGCGTGGCGGATATCGTAAGCTTCGGCGGTGAGGAAAAAATCTATGAGATCAGGATCAACCCGACGGAACTCCAGAATTACGACCTCTCCCCTCTTGATGTCTACGAAGCGGTATCCAAAAGCAATGTGAATGTGGGGGGCGATGTGGTTTCCAAAGGCGACCAGGCCTATGTGGTCCGCGGGATCGGCCTCCTGGAAAGCAAAGCGGATATTGAAAACATACAGATCGAAGTCAAAGGTTCCACTCCAATCCTGGTAAAACACATTGCGGAAGTGAAAGTTTCGGCCAAGCCGAGATTGGGCCAGGTAGGCTACAACAAAGAGGATGATGTGGTAGAAGGCATCGTGATCATGCTCCGCGGTGAAAACCCGAGTGATGTAATCGCCCGGCTGAAAGACCGGATTGCCGAACTCAACGGCGGCGAGCTTCCCGGCGATGTAAAGATCGTTCCGATTATCGACCGTACCGAACTGGTAAACACCACCGTGCATACCGTGACCAAAAACCTGATCGAGGGAATCATCCTGGTGTCCGTCATCGTTTTCATCTTCCTCTACAACTGGAGGACGACGTTTATTGTGGCGTCTGTGATTCCGCTGGCTTTCCTTTTCGCCATTATCATGCTGAAAATTCAGGGACTGCCGGCCAACCTCATCTCCATGGGGGCACTGGATTTCGGATTGCTGCTGGAAGGAACGTTGGTTATCGTCGAGCACGTCTTCGTCGCTCTGGAACATAAAGCCAAAAAGATCGGCCTTGAGCGGTTTAACAAAATGTCGAAGTTGGGGATCATCAAAAAAAGTGCGGGAAGCGTGGCCGGCTACATCTTCTTTGCCCTCCTGATCCTGATTGTAGCGCTGATGCCGATTTTCTCTTTCCAAAAGGTGGAAGGGAAAATGTTTTCGCCGCTTGCGTTTACCTTAGGCTATGCGCTGCTGGGATCACTGATCCTGAGCCTTACCTACGTTCCGGCAATGTGCAAGCTGTTGTTGACGAAAAATATCGAAGAAAAAGAAAACATCATTTCCCGGTTTTTCAGGGTGAACGTCTACCGGCTGTATACTCTGGCAGACCGTCATAAAAAAGGATTTATGATCGGTTTCGGCGCTTTGCTGGTGATCTGCGGGCTTAAATTTTCCAACTACGGTTCGGAATTCCTGCCCAAGCTGAACGAAGGTGCCATCTATGTACGGGCCACCCTTCCGAACAGCGTCAACCTCGATGAATCGGTAAGACTGACCAAAGAAATGAAAAAGACCCTGGAAAATTATGATGAAGTGAAATTCGTGATGACCCAGACCGGCCGTCCCAACGACGGAACCGACCCTACCGGATTTTTCAATATCGAATTCAACATCCAGCTGAAACCGGTGGACGAATGGAAAAACAAAGGTTCCAAAGAAGACCTGCTGGAAAAAATGCGGCTCTCGCTGGAGAAATACCCCGGCATCAATTTCGGGTTCAGCCAGCCCATCCAGGACAATGTGGAGGAATATGTCGCCGGTGTAAAAGCCCCGCTGGTGATCAAGATTTTCGGAAACGACCTTTTCGAGCTGGAAGATTATGCCAATAAAGTCGCCAGTTCCATTAAAACGGTACCGGGAATTTCGGACGTGAATGTTTTCAAAAACATCGGGCTGCCGGAGCTGAGGATCCAGCTGCACGACTCCAAGATGGCCAAATACGGGATTTCCACGGCGGATGCCCAGGCGGTGATCGAAATGACCATCGGCGGCCAGGCTGCCACGAAATTTTATGAGGAAGAACGGATGTTCGATGTCACCCTCCGTTTCGAGAAACAGTACCGTGACAATCCGGAGAAAATAGGCAACATCCTGATTCCGACGAAAGACAGTAAAAAAGTCCCGCTGAAGGAAATTGCCACCATCGATTACCATACCGGTCCGTCCTTTATCTACCGTGAAGGCAGCAGCCGGTATATCGGGGTCGGTTTCAACATTGAAGGCCGCGACCTGGGAAGCACGATTGAAGATGCCAAAGCGAAAGTGGCCAAAGACGTGCACATTCCCAAAAAGCACAAGATGACCTGGGCCGGTGAGTTCGAAAGCAAAGAAAGAGCAGCCAGACAGCTGATGATGGTCGTACCCATATCGCTGGTCCTGATCCTGATGCTCCTTTATTTCAACTTCGGAAATATGAAAGATACGCTGATCTCATCGGTCACCCTGGCGTTTGCCTTTATCGGCGGGTTTTTATCCCTGTGGTTTACCGGGACCATCTTCGGGATCTCTGCGGGGATCGGCTTTATCATCCTCTTCGGGGTGGCGACCATCGACGGGATCGTGCTGATCGGTGTGATGAAAGAAAACCTGCAGCAGAAAATGCCGTTGCGAAAAGCGATTTCCGAAGGTGTCAGAAGCAGGATCCGCCCGGTGGTCATGATTGCGCTGATGGGCTCGATGGGACTTTTTCCCGCCGCCGTCTCCAATGGAATGGGCTCTGAAATACAGAAACCGCTGGCCATTATGATTGTCGGCGGACTGATCATCTGTATGGTCCTTTCGTTTACGATTCTGCCACTGGTGTTTTATTTTGCCTACCGGAAGAAGTCTACTAACTAACGATTACCCTTTTATTCTAATTTTTTCTATGCCGGATGCAGTTTGTGTCCGGTGTTTTTTTTGACATGAGCCTGAACCAGACCGTTTATTTACCAGTGCGGTGGCTGAGATAGCATACCTACGGCATGCTGATGATCGCACAATATGTTTCGCTACACAGATATTATTCCTCCGGAATATTTTTTAATCCATATTAAAAATGAATGCACTTTATTGATGAACAGATGATATTTTTACCAAACATTATTTTCTCTTAGCATAAAACAAACGGAAATAATCACTATCACATCCTTTTATTATCTGCTCCGTAGGAGCAGTATCTGTGTATCAGTAACAGAACAATGCAAGCACGGACTCCGGAGGAGTCCTATCTTTTTCCAGCCGGTATTGAGATAGCATACCTACGGCATGCTGATGATCGCACAATATGTTTCGCTACACAGATATTATTCCTCCGGAATATTTTTTAATCCATATTAAAAATGAATGCACTTTATTGATGCAGAGATGGTATTTTTTCGGAATTTTTCGATCATCATGAAACAAGTGGAAATAATTATTCTTAGAATCTCTGCTGAATCTGCCGGACCAGCTTAAGAAATGTCATGATGATCAGAAGAGATTGCTTTATTCCACCTTTTTCATAACGGTAGTTGCCGACAGCCCATGCATGATGATAGACAGAAGAATGGTTAAAAACACAACCGCCCAAAGCTGGTCCTGATGTTCAAAATGGAACTCGCTGAAACCGAACGAAAGGTAGAAAACCGAACCTAATCCCTTGATTCCGAAGAAACCGATCGCCCACTTTTCCCTGTTCTGTATTTTACTGGTTGCCATGGCCAGCCATCCTGCAAGTGGCCGAATCACTAACAGGAATACAACGGCAAATATGATCATCTCTTTGTTGATGGGTTGCAGGATTCCCATGACCAGCGCCCCTCCGAACAAGATCATTAGCAGGCTCAGCAGCAACCTCTCGGTCTGGTCGGTAAAAGAGTGAAGCTCCTTATGATAGTGGTGGTCTTTTTCATAATGCCTTAATGTAATGCTGCAGATAAATACCGCCAGGAATCCGTAACCGTGGGCAAATTCCGTGAGCCCGTACACCAACAGCGTTGCCGCGATTGCGAGAAAACCGTCACGGCTGGCTAGCGGTCCGTTTTTTTCGGAAATGCGGAACAGCAGGAAACCGATGCCTTTCCCGCAGGCCCATCCAATCAGCACGCCTGCTCCTAATCTGTACAAGACATCAAACGCAAACCACTCCAGAAAGCTGACCTGGCTGCCCGAAACCATTAAACCCAGCACAATCGCCAGCCAGGTAAAAGGAAAAGCGACACCGTCATTCAGCCCGGCTTCGGAAGTCAGGGTGAATTTCACTTCCGATTTTGCTTTATCGTTCGGAGGGCCCACCTGCACATCGGCCGCCAGAACCGGATCGGTAGGTGCCAGTGCCGCACCAAGCAATACCGCCGAAGCAAGGCCAAGACTCAGAACATAATATCCCATCAGGGCAGCAGCGGCAATGCAGAGCAGCATGGTAATGCCGATCAGCTTCAGCGGCGACGACCAGGCTTTAAAAGAAAACGGACGGTCGATTTTGATGCCCGACCCCATCAGGGAGACGATAACGATCAGTTCGGTAAGGTGAAGGGTGAAATTTTTATTGTTCTGCGGAAGCGGATCGGGAAGATATTCCGGAACGGCAAGATACAGGACGACACCTGCAAGGATATAAAATATAGAATACGATATTCCTGTTTTCTTTGAAAATCCGGGCATCCAGGCCATTGCGAAGGTTGCAGCACCGGTCAGGGTTAAAATAAGTAAATAATCATCCATAGTTTGCAAATTATTCCGTCCGGAAAAGCAGCGCATCTCATCGGGTAAGAAGTAATCCCATCAGCTGCCGAAAAGTCATTTTACCGGTAATGCCGCAAATATCCCGCCATAAAGATCTTATGCTACCCGCGGGATTTGTGCTGCCCTAATGACTGCCAGGTGTTCATTATAGATCGCGACGAAAACGCAAATGTATTGCCGCAGTGGCAGAATATAATCTGTGAAGTCTGTCACGAATGATCACGGACCATTAAAACTCACATCATTTTCTGTTAAAAATATGTGGAATCCGGTTCACAGCTAAAAAGTGAAATCTTTTCCCTCATAGGTTTTTAATTTATTGAACAAAAAAAGAATTCATCTAAAATCTGAGACGGATTCTTTTTAAAGATATTCTTCAAATGGCTATTCAGGATACTTTTAAGTGAATTCGATGGTATTTAACTTATATTCAAATTTTTATTAATTAGAAATAAATTTAAAACTTATTCAATCATAATTTTTAAATGGAATTTTCCCTGCGACAGAATAAATGCATAATTTGCCTCTTCTGACAGGATCTATATTTTCCCGTAGGAGGCCGTCCCTTATGACTTAAAAACAAATCGGGACTTATTAAAGGTATTCAATTATTTATTTCATTGGAAAACCTTGATTATGAAAACCTTTGATCCTATTTCCGACAACGGAAACTCCGAGCATCCCACTTCCCTGTTCCCGTTCGTAAATTGATTTCACTCCGGATTCACGTTATTATTTCCTTTTACCGGTCCGGGTATTTGAGGGAGGCTCTGCTTGATCCGCCACATTCACCAGCGCAACGGATTTTTCTTTAAGCCGTACCTGAAGCCAGTTTTTAAGCTTTACACCATTTGTCTCATTTCCGGAGTAGATAAAGGTAAACTGCAGCCTGGCACTGTCGGTTTCAGGATATTTTTCTATTTTCCCATACGATATATCACGCATTTCAGGATAAAGGATTTTTATTTCTTTCAGGAATGATGAATCCTGAACCCTGTAGGTATCAAGCTGCCGGCGCAGCTGCGAAATGGTGACATCCTTTTCAGAGACGTTGGTATCGAACTTATTGATTTCGCTTAAAATTTCGGATTTGATGTCGGTATCGTCCTGACGGATATTTAACTTTGTATCGACCAGACCGTTATCTGCCAGCATTTTATTATACAAAGCAATCTGTTTTTTGCTGAAAGTTTTGTTCAGGAAAGCAATATCGATGGTTTTCGGACTGGAATTGTACCCTATTTTCTTGTAAATGACGGTATACCCGTTGTTTTCAAATTCTTTCTGGATAAACTGCTCGGCGGTTCTGGTGAATTTTTTTTCATTAAACAGATTATAGGCCAGATAAAAACTTGGGATAATCATCACCAGAATAAGGACTGAAATTCCGTACCGGATCCTTTTTTCATACTTGTTGTCAATAATCGAAGAAGGGTATTTCAGGAACTTTACCACGAAGAAAGTCGCAATACAGATGAAAAAGCAATTGATGGTGTAGAGGTAAAACGCACCGAAGAAAAAAGAAAAGTTAGCCGTTGCCAATCCGAAGCCGGCGGTACAAAGGGGAGGCATCAGAGCGGTAGCAATGGCTACTCCCGGGATCGGATTTCCTTTCTCTACCCTCGTAATGGCTATTACGCCCACCAGCCCGCCGAAAAAGGCGATGAGCACATCATAAATGTTCGGGGCGGTTCTCGACAGGAGCTCCGACTGCACATCCTTAAAAGGGCTGACATAAAAATAGGCTGCTGATACGGCAAGGCTTACAAAGGTTGCGATCAGAAGACTCTTCACGGATTTCTTCAGAAGCGTGAAGTTGTAGGTTCCCAGCGCAAAACCAGCGCCCACGATCGGACCCATCAGCGGGGAGATCAGCATGGCACCGATAATAACGGCAGTAGAGTTTACGTTAAGTCCGATGGAAGCAATAATGATGGCACACGCCAGAATCCACAGGTTGGATCCGCGGAATGAGATGTTTGAAATCACATTTTCCAGAACTTTTTCCTTCTGCTCTTCCCCATGGTGAAGATTGATAAAATTAAAGATGCTGTTGATCATTGGTCTGCCTGTTGTGAGTTTTTATTAAGGATAAAATAGCCGATAATCCCTCCGATCAGCGAAGCGGCAAAGATACCGATCTTGGCCTGCGTCCGGTATTCTTCATGTGAGAAGGCAAGGGAAGTGATAAACAGGGACATGGTAAATCCGATAGAGGCCAGGAACCCCAGTCCCAGCAGGTTTTTGAAATTCATTCCTTCCGGCACATCAGCCAGTTTCAGCCTGATGAAAGCATAGCTGAATCCTACCACCCCTAGTACTTTACCAACCACCAAACCGAATGCAGTACCTAAAGCAATATTGTTATCAAAAAGGCTTCCGAAATCAATATCCAGGGAAACTCCTGCGTTGGCAACGGCAAAGATTGGAATAATGAGAAATGAGACGGCCGGATGCATAGCATGCTCCAGCCTTTGTAAAGGAGGCGTTGCAGCCAGGGTGGCCTCATTTACTTTTTCGAGAACATGAAGCTGTTCGTTGGTCAGGGTTGGGGTATCTTCCATTGGATCGATGTTCTTAAACCGCTCCAAATACACCCGTATCTTGGAAATAAATACATTTTCCGGGATCTTGACATCGGCCGGAATGGTAAACGCCGCCAGGACCGCTGCAATTGTCGCATGAACGCCCGAAAGAAGAAAAGCCGTCCATACGCCGCAGATTCCAAGCAACGCATAAAAAAGAATAGACCTTATACCAAGCCTGTTACCAAGATACATCATGCCTAAAATGGCTAATCCTACCATCAGGTAAACCATATTGATGTCGGCGGTATAAAAGAAGGCAATCACCAGTACGGCCCCCAGGTCGTCAACAATGGCTAAAGCCGTCAGAAAGATTTTCAATGCCAATGAAATCCGGTTTCCCAGCAGATACAGGACGCCCAATGCAAAAGCAATATCTGTAGCCATCGGGATTCCCCAGCCTTTATGCGGTTCACCGGACGGATTAAAAAGAAGATAAATAAGGGCCGGCATCAGCATCCCTCCCACCGCGGCTATAATAGGAAGCAGGGCTTTTTTGGGATTGGAAAGCTCGCCGCCGATGATTTCCCGCTTCAGCTCGAGGCCGACTACGAAAAAAAAGACCGACATTAATCCGTCGTTGATCCAGTGGTGGATGTTGTATTCGAAATACGTATTACCGTTCCACTGGAAGCCGAAAGACTGCTCAAGAATTTCATGGTAAGTATGGGAAAGCGGAGTGTTGGCCAGCAGCAAAGCTACAATGACACTGATCCCCAACAGAAGACCACCTGATTTTTCCTGCTGGATAAACCGCTGAACCGGCTGTACAATCTTATCGATAGGTTTTTGGCTGTAGTTATGATCCATAGTAAATTGTTTGTACCGCAAATTTAAGGATTCTGATTTTGGCAGGATCCGCATCGTGATTCGTGCTTCAGCCCTGCCGGTTATGAGTTTTCCTAATGGTTTTGGGAAAGCACCTGATAGCGGGAATATTCCTTATGCCCCATTTTCTGCATGATATAATCCTTTTCAGTAACCTTCCTTTTTTCTTTTATAAACTGAACAAATGAATCGTTCTTCAGGCAGTTTTTAAACCCTTCCGACTGCATGGCACTTTTTACCTGCTCATCTTCTATTCCGTTCAGCCATTCTTCGTAATGATTTTCTGAAATATTCAGCTGAAGATCATAATATAAATAAACCGCATTACTATAAGAAATATACAGCATATGGTATTCTTTATTCTGATCGGCAAGATGCTTAAGAAAAAATTCCTGCTGGGTGTTGTAATATTGCAACGGGTGTTTTGGATTGATCATAAAGGATAATTCTATAGTTATTATTTTGATTAGTTAATATCAATTATGGATTCTGAAACTGTTTAAACCCGACAGATCATCAGTTGAGACTGCATCATTATTTGATTTTACAGCCTTACCCTGCTTCCCGGAAGCGGCAATGCATATCGGTTAGAGACCTTTCATTTGAATAAGCTGAGGTGGATGGTCAAAAATTAATGCGATCGGATCACTTCCCTATCAGTTGGAATATTTTAAAATCCATATATTCCTATCCCTTGCTATTCCATAGAGAGACTTCTGTTTACCTGATCCCGTAATTTATAAATCAGCTTTGAAATAAAAATGAGCTTAACGGATGCTTAGGCTCATAGATTTGTATATCCTTTGTAGGATTGGGCCAGCTTCATGAATTATAGCCCGACACTTATTTTAAAGACCGGTTTCAGGTTTACCGTTAATTCGTCAAGACTGGTCTGGGCACCTTTGATTTCCAGGATCAGCGAGTTCTGTTTGGACTTCAGGTAATCGATCAGTTCCGCATCTGCCGTATTGAGGGTAATGGTGGTCGGATTGGTATTATTTTCTACGGTCCCGATCAGTACTTCCGGGAGGTTCGGTGCTTTCAGATACACTTTCGCCCCGCTGATGATGTCGAGTTTCTTGCCTAATTTGGAGCTTAAATAATCAATTGAAAAACCGGTAAGCTTTGCGCTTTTCAGGTTATTGACCGAGAGCTTGGAATATTTCTCCCTGATGGCGGCATCGGCGTCGAGATTCAACGTGATGTCGGGATATCGCAGGTAGGACGAGGTATTGACCGTTGCAAAAGGTAAAGTCTGCTCTACCGTCATCGGAATATCAAAAGGGACCGGAATTCCTTCGTCGGAATCACAGCTGGTCAGGGAAGTTAACAGGATTGCCAATGCGCTGAAGAAAAGCAATGATCTGAATACTAATTTTTTCATATTGATTTTTGTATGAAAACGTATTGGCTAAAATGATGCCAGAAGGTCAAAGAATCGGAAATAATGTGGTAGGCCTGTTTCAGAAAATAAAAATGATTGTCAGGATATAAAAGTATTCTTACATGTAAGTACTCCACATTAATTTTTCATCATCTGTGTAATTTAGGAGATGAAATTGATAAATCTTTGTGAAGCTGAACTTGACCTTAAGAATGATGGCCTCCAGTTATCCGCTGAATTAAGCAAGTCCGTTTGATTATTTATCCTTTATGTTAAAAAACTGATCTTATCATTCAAATCAGACAGCTGTTTTACGGCAGGTAAGAAACAACAGGGGCAATCATCGCAGAAGAAAAAGGCAAAAATCCACGTCAGCCTGCTTTGATTCCGCTGAAAAAATAGCGACTCTTCCAAGCCTATACATTTGTAGAAACGGATTTTAACCGTTCCGGCCTATCTTATTCTGCATGATAATTCCTCTTTTCAGTGCTACAGCTGATTTCCGGGATGTCAGCAGAACGGCTTCCGGAAAATTTATGATACATTTGCCGGGATTACCATTCTATGAACCCGTAAAATTCTATGCAAGAGCTTGCCGATTTTATCAAAACCCATTGCCCTTATCTTAATGAGGAGGATCTGTCTTTTATCATTTCAAAATTCAGGATGCAGACCCTGCGGAAAAAACAGCTGATGCTGAAACGGGGACAGACCGCCAACCGCTATTATTACGTAAAGAACGGAGCATTGCGTTTTATTTACGGCAAAAACCAGGAACTGACGGCATGGATTGTGCTTCCCGGAGAATTTTTCACGGAAATCTCCAGCTTTAGAATGCAGGCGCCTACCCGCTTCGACATTGAAGCTGTTGAAGAAACCGAACTCTATTATATCGAAAGAGCGGAAATGGAATTGCTCTACCGGCAGCTGCCGGCCTGGCAGGAATTCGGACGGAAAATATGGGAAACCATGGCCATGCGCATGATCGATGAGATCATCCGTTTCCAGACGATGACGGTAGAAGAACGCTACCTGGAATTCCTGAAACAGCCCGGCTTTATGCAGTATATTTCCGTTAAACAGCTGGCTTCCTATCTGGGCATCACCCCGAATGCCCTCAGCCGCATCCGGAAAAACCTCCGCTGATCCGAAACTACCAAATGGTAGTTGAAGGCCTTCCGATAATGTATAATTTTGATCATCAAAGAATATCAGAATTATGAAAAACATCATTTTAGTAGCCGGTGCTACCGGAAGCCTGGGCGGAAAAATCTGCCGTGAACTGCAGCAGAGAGGCGCTCCGGTAAGAGCAGTCATCCGTCCCGGAAGCGACCCCGCAAAAGTGGAACTTCTGAAGCAAGCCGGAATTGAAACCGTGGTCGCCGATTTCAGCAATCCTTCCCGGCTTGAGGCGGCCTGCTCAGACATAAGCGTTGTGGTTTCTGCACTGGCAGGACTGCAGGAAACCATTGTCGAAGCACAGGTTCAGCTGCTGGATGCCGCTGTGAAAGCGGGTGTTCCCAGATTTATCCCTTCCGATTTCTGTACCGATTATACCCGGCTTCCCGAAGGATGCAACCGGAATTTCGATTTGCGTAAGACCTTTACCGCACTTGCCGAAAAACGTCCGATCCGGCTGACTACCGTTTTCAACGGCGCTTTTTCCTATGTCCTGCGTTTCGGGATCCCGCTTCTGGATACCAAGGCGAAGCAGATTGCATATTACGAAGGTAAGGCAGACTGGAAAATCGATTTCACGTCCCTTGAAGATACGGCCGCTTTTACCGCTGAAGCTGCCCTGGATGACGATGCTCCCCAATACTTACGCATTGCCGGCTTCAGGGTGAGCCCGCAGGATCTTGTGGGGTTAAGCGGAAAAATATTCGGAACCCCATTCCAGCTTCAGAACCGCGGGTCTCTGGAACATTTTATGGAAACGATCGGGAAAGTCCGTCAGTCGCACCCGGAAGGTGAGCGCGAACTCTACCCGGCCTGGCAGCAGATGCAGTACCTGTACAGCATGTTTGCCGCCCATCACCAGGAACTCGACAACCGCCGTTATCCCGGTTTAACCTGGCAAACGGCCGAAGAAGCAATCAGGTAACTTTCTCTTTTTGCCGGATGCAGAAATTCTCTGATCCTGTTTTTCACAAGAGAAACTTCAGGCATCCCGCGTCCCGCTTCCTGACTTTTAATCCGAATTCTGCTTCGGGTTCACATCAATTTATAATTTTAAACAAATTCCATAAAAATGGAAAACCAATATACAGACGAAACCCTGATCCGCGGATGGGACGGATTTACCAACCACCATGTTGAAGTGAACGGCACCCGGCTGCACTATGCAGACGGAGGGAGCGGCATGCCCGTCATCTGTCTTCCGGGATGGCCGCAGACCTGGTATTCCTACCGGACAATTGCTCCCCGCCTGGCTGAAAATTTCCGCGTCATCGTCGTTGATATCCGCGGGATGGGAAGTTCAGCCACCCCAGCTTCCGGGTATGATAAAAAGACCATGGCTGCTGATATCCGGGAACTTATTCTGCAGCTCGGACTGAAACAGGCCTTCATCATGGGCCATGATATCGGTGGCATGGTGGCCATGAGCCTTGCCCATAATTTTCCGGATATTGTAAGCGGTCTGATAGTTGCCGACGGTCTTCATCCCAGCGAAGGAATGCTGCAGATGCCTTTGATTCCTGCAGAAGGAACTTTTACGGACAAGATCGATCCCCGCCAGCCGTATACCTGGTGGATGGGCTTCAACCAGATCAAAGGATTGCCCGAACAACTGCTGGAAGGCCGGTACCGATACCTCCTCGACTGGCTTTTCAGCTACGTGATGACCGATGAAAGCCGTATTTCCGGTTTTGAAAAAGAAGTTTATGCTGCCGTGTACAATCAGAAGGAGCGCATCCGGGCTTCCAATGCATGGTACCAGACTTTCCATCAGGATATGGCAGACGGTAAAAACTATCAGAAATTAACTTTACCGGTTTTAGGGATAGCCAGCAACGTCTCCTATGGATTTTACCAGCATGCCCTGCCCTTTTCAGCTGAAAACTATGAATTGGTTCATCTGGCAGACACCGGCCACTATATGTTTGAAGAGAACCCTGAAGCCGTACTGGAAGCAGTATCCGCATTCCTGGAAAAAGCAGCATCCGGCGGCAACATTCTTCAGGACAAATAACACGGCATCACC
The DNA here is from genome assembly GCF_007991455.1 of Chryseobacterium hagamense. GTDB lineage: Bacteria > Bacteroidota > Bacteroidia > Flavobacteriales > Weeksellaceae > Chryseobacterium > Chryseobacterium hagamense. The sequence continues at coordinate 15,761 of NZ_BJYJ01000037.1, forward strand.
TTTTCTGATCTCCCGGGGATTTCAAGGATTTTAACAGATGGTTGCGTTTATTTTATGGCGTTAAGGCTAACCCGTTAGTCTGTCCCATAATGACAAAAGCGCATGGATAGATGTTTGAATGATTTTTAGGGTTAGATTTTAAACCAGGGACCACAGGAATTTGCACGGACAGCAATGTGGCTCCGGCTCCGCTCAGCCACCGGGATGGCCGGTTAAATTTGAAACCGCAGATTTACACGGATTTTCACTGATCATGGTGTGGCTTCGGCTCCGCTCAGCCACCGCCGGAAGGACCATCCTGTGGCAGCAGTCTTTGCGCTTTACATTTCTCAAAGATCGTACGGATTTTCACAGATAATGGATTAGCTTCAGCTCTGCTCAGCCACCGGAACAGCCGTCATTTAATCACAGCATAAAAAATCTTGATTTTTTTAAAGCTTTTGTGCGCTTGTTTTTAGCGTAGGGGGCATTAAACTTTTTTATGCAGCGTGTATGTCTTTTGTAACTTTTGCAGTTAATAACCGGCTGCCAGGGCAGGGGCTTCGGGAGCCTCAGCCCCCGGATCACCGTCCTATGAAAATCTTTGATTTTTTCTGATGTGTTCTGATTATTTTCAAAGCTTTCCCCTTTCCTCTCTTGTGACTTATGTGTTAAATCTTTGCGGTTAAATCAAAGAACAGCCGGAAGGATGAATTCCTCCAGCATTTTCGTGACCTGAGAATGGGCGTAAGCCTGGCCGTAGGCACTGGCCGTAATCACGATCACGACGGGATGGTCTTTGAAGATAAGGATGTAATTCCCTCCATTGCCGGCGCAGTAAAAGGCTTCCGCTTTTTTATTGTTTACTTTAAAGCTTTTATTCCAGAAAAGGTAGCTGTAATATTCCTCCTTCCGGCCCGGGATACGGACCTGCCGGGTCAGGGTTTTCTTCACCCAGGATTCAGGGATGATTTGTTGCCCGTTCCACCTTCCGCTGTTTTTATAAAGCTGGCCGTATTTGGCAAAATCCAGGGCATTCATCCGGATGCCGCCTGCCGTATTGGGAATATGCTGCGGAGTATATTCCCAGCGGTAGTTTTGGATATGCAGCGGAGCGAAGAGTTTTTCTTCCGCAAACGGTTCCAGTCCTCCGGGAACGGAACGGTTCAGCATATCACCGAGCAGAATCGTACCGGCCGTAAAATAGTGCCATCTGTTTTTTAAAGCGGGATGATAGGGCAGATTCAGTACAAAACCGCTCCAGTTTTCGGTGGGGTACATTTTTTCCTCATTGCCGGCCGAACCGGGATCGTCGTCGTTGCCTTCGAAGCCGGAAGACATCGTCAGAAGGTCCCTGATCGCGGCTTCATCTTTTCCTTCGGGATGATCGTATTTTTTAAAATCATAAAAAGTGCCGAGCTTCTGATCTTCGGTAGTGATGAATCCATTGCCGATGGCTATTCCCGTAAGGGTGGAGGCAAAAGATTTCCCTACCATCTCGGGTCGTGCAGGGTATTCCGGTCTTCGCCGTTAAAATATTCTTCGACCTGTAGTTTCCCTTTGTTGATAACGATGATGCTGTTGATCCGTTTGAAAATACCTTCCCGGATAAGGCCCTTGAGGCGTTTTATTTTTATGGAATCAAACGGTTCTGAGGAAACCGGAAAGCCGTCGTAAGGCCCGGGTGTATTTAAGGTAATCTTTCCGGGATCAATGACCGGATTACGGGATACCTGCAGGGCCAGCCCTCCCCTTGCCATCAGCGGACCGGTTTTAACCTGATTCTTTAGCTTAACGTAAGGCCGGATTTCCATATACAGGTAATGCGGGCCATCGGTAAGGATATTTTCGCCGCCGTTGCTCATCAGGCGGTTCCAGAACGATTCGCTCCAGGAGCCCTGTCCGTTGATATTGTTGATCAGCGGCCGGTTGAGAATGATGGCGGTATCCTGCACTTTCCGCTGAGGAGCACCGGGCAGAAGGTTGCTCCGGTAGATTTCCCGGTGGTCAATCCATACAGTAAACTGGTAATTTCCGGTTTTAAATAAGGAATCTTTTTCTGCCTCCGGATCTAACTGAGCCATATATTTTGTAAGCGGCCTGTCAAAAAAAGCGACGAAAGAAAGATCACTGGTATTGGTGAAAACATACCGGCTGATGAAATCGTTTTCTTTAAGGTCTTTCAGGTTTTTAAAGGACGGAAGGAATAAAATCTTTCCGGCAGGAACGGCCTGTAAATGTCGGGAGTCAGGAGTTTGCCGGACCTGGGCGCCAAGTACGGCATTTAGAAATAAATACAGGATCAGCAGTACGTTTTTCATAGGATATCAATTTAGGATAGCGACAAAATTCCTTTAAAAATACCTTATAAAATAGAATCAGATTAACATTTGCTTCTGCATCTTTTTAAAGGACGACGGGTTCATTCCCAGATAGGCTTTAAACGTCCTGATAAAATGACTCTGGTCGGTAAACCCGCAGTCACAGGCTATGGCGGTTAAAGACCGGTGGCCGTTCAGCATTTCAGGCAGCGCCTTTTCAATCCTTGTCCTGCGCACATATTCGCCCAGGGTACAGTGAAAATATTTTTTAAAACTCCTGGACAGATGAACCGGATGGATATTAAGCAGACGGGCCGTTTCATTTAAACTTAAAGGGGCCGCACCGTGGTCATTCAGGAATTCCCGGGCCCGGCTTACCCATGGCGGTGTCCCCTTTTCATCAGCCATGAAGTCATTATTCAGAACCGAGAAGATTTCCAGTACGGATGATTCGATGACCATTTCGCTAAGCGGATCCTCTGATTTGCTTTCAGCCAGCAAACGGTAAAACAAAATTTTCAGCAAAGGGTTCCGGAGGTCATGGGTTCCCCGGAGGTTTTTTAACGAAAGGTCATGCGCCTCTAAAAACCCGGAATCCATCTCCAGATGGAATCCCCTGGCGGTTGCCGTCGGTTTTTCATTGTAATGGCGCTCGTCCCAGTGGTGAAACAGGACAGTTCCGGCGGTAAACCCTTTTCTTTCCTTTTTATTGCCTTCAATCAGGCCGCCCTGCAGCAGAAACGTAAAATAAGGGGTCTCATGATAATGCCAATCGACAACATCATGCGTATAGACGGTATCCGTAAGCGTCAGTGAACGGACCTCTCTTTTAAAATGGGTTTCCCCGTAAAACCGTCCTTTTTGAAGCTGTATCATTTTCTGTTCAGTGAACGGTAAAGCTACACTATTTTTAATAAAAAAACAGGCAGGGGAAAATAAGAAATTCTGACGGCTGGATCCTCCATTTACCCCGTTCCACTCCGGTTATTTTCAGGCGTTAAAAAAGAATCAACCGGATGAAACCAGGGCCCGGAACAGATTTTCCCGGTAACAGGATCATCAACTCACCTGAATCCGACACGCTCTGATCTGTTTAATTAACGTGAGTTCGACCGTATTAACATCATATTCAGTCAATTCTTTAATTCAAAAATAAAAATGAGGCTGATTCAGCCGGGAGTTTGGATACCATTCACCTTACCGGAAAAAATAAACGGTTCTCAGTTTTGACAGGACTTCATCCTATCCTGTAGTAGCCGTCCCTCCGGGACTTTAAAATAATATAGATCCGTCCCCGATTGAACAAACCGAGGCTGATGATTCAGGATTTAATAAGAACTCCTCTGCTAAAGCGATAACCTGTTCAATTTAATAATCAATATCTTTGATCCTGTGTCTGACAAGAGAAACTTCCGGCATCCCGCTTCCTGCTTCCAGCCTCTTAATCCACATCCTTCGTCGGGTTCACGTTAATTATTTAAATCCGGCACAGCCATAATCCTGCTCCTGAACGGGCGGCAGAAATCCCCCCGGGCATTGCCGGGGGATGGATAGTGGGATAATTTCAGGCCCGGGGGCATGATGATTGAACGCAGGTTGTCATCTGGGTTAAGCCTGCAGGATTCCATGATAGGCTCTTACGTGAATCAGGCTCCGTTTAATTTATATCAGGTCCGATGTAAAAGCATGAAATAAAGGTCCGCCTCCCGGATAAGGATATCAACAATCCTTTGTCCTGATCTTTACAAACAGATTTTATCCTTCGGGACTACGGCGGTCGTCTGTTTTCGCTGAATCCCGGGTTTTCTTCCGGGGTCTCATGATCGTGAAGCCCTTCAGTGACCGGTTCATCCCTGTTCCTGTGCTGCATTTCAGATGAATTAATCTTCCGGCAGACGGATCATCCCTTTTTCTCCGGATAAGTTGAAATATAAAGGGTGCCTGCGCAGACAGATCTTCAGCCTTCCATCTCAATCTGCAGCTTGACGAGATCGGGAATGCTGTTTACTTTAAGCTTGGTAAAAATCCTCTTTTTATAAGTGCTTACCGTACCGGGCTGTATGGCAAGCCTATTGGTGATCTCAAGATTTCCGTAACCTTGTACCAGCAGGAGAAAAATTTCATATTCCCTCTCGGAAAGCAGTTTTTTCGGATCTTTCCGCTCGGACTGTGAAATATATTCCCGCATGATTTCGGGAGGAAAAACAGAACCGGTACTATAGAGGGTGTTGATGCCGTCCATAATCTGGCTGTAGCTGCACTGCTTATTCAGGTAGCCATCCGCTCCTTCACTGATGAACTGCCGGAGCATATCTCCCCGGAAGCCTGAAAACAGAAGGATTTTTACGGCCGGGCTGATCTCTTTAAGATGCCGCACCGCCGAATAGGCAACGCCCGGCATCTGGATGTCCATAATCAGCAGGTCGTGCTTTTTTTCCTGAAGCATTTTCTGTGTTTCAAAATAGTCTTCGGCAAGATCAATCGTCACATTGCCGTAAGCGGCTTCAATGGCCAGCGAAACGCCCAGTCTGATCATGGAATGGTCGTCCGCAATTAAAATTCTATTGAACATATATCGATAATTTTTATGATCACAAGTGTTCCTTGTGTTTGTTTTTTAAATTCAATGTGCCCGTTTATTTTTTTGATGAGGCGGATCACCAGGTGCAGCCCCAGGCCGAAATGCCGGAAGACCATCTCCTGCTCATCACCGGAAACATACAGCCCGTTGTAATAATCCAGCTGCTCTTCCGGCATCCCTTTTCCCGTATCGGTAAGGGTAATGGTTACCTCATCGTCTTCACGGTATGCCGCGAAGGCAATGGTTCCGCCGGCCGTGTTTTTTACGGCGTTATCCAGCAGGTTGTGGAGGACGATGCTGATGATGCTTTCCTTTACCGAAAGCATCAGGGCAGGATCCGTGTGGTTGGTGATGCGGGTACTCCTGTAATCCGCCATATCGGCAAAAAGCCGGATCTTCCGGTCAATGGCTTCCCGGAGAAAATAGGGTTCCGAAGTAAAAATCTCACTGTTGAAGGCTTCCCGGTATTCCCGTAAGCTCATCGTCAGGTTGTAGAGCTCTTCCGTGGATTTGTAGACGCTGTCGAAATATTTTCGCTGCAGGTTCGGATTTTCGGTTTCCAGCATCATTTGCGACAGATTGGAAAGGTGCTTGATCGGCGTGGCAATATCATGGGTAATGGCCTGGAAAAGGTTTTCCTGATAGCCGGCTTCTTTTTCGAGCATCATTTCCGTCTTCTCCAGACGGTCCTGTACGGTGCGGATGATCTTGTTCTGCCTGCTGAAGCGGCTGTACAGCCGCCGCGCCATCATCACCAGGACCGTGCTGCCTGCGATCCCGGTCAGGATCCGGAACCATGCGGTTTCAAAGAAGTAAGGCTGTATATAAAAAGGCAGTTTTTTATAGGTGTACCGGCGGCCTCCGATCCAGACCCTGACGTTAACGGTATGGAAGCCGGAAGGCAGCCTTTCCAGGACGAACATCCGGTTGTCTTCAACCGGCAGCCATTTCTGCTCGGCCATGCCGTCGATCTGTGCTTCCAGGACCAGGTTTTCTTTGGCGCCGTAAAACGGCACGTCGATATAGAGTTCGGCCCGGTGAAAATCCCGCTTCAGAAGCAGGGTATCCTTAAATTGGCGCACGGAACCGCTGCTTTTCACCCTTTCCACAAAGAGACTGCCCGCGGAAGGCAGGGGTGCCGGCATCCGTTCGGGCCGGAAGAATACCACCCCGTCCATGGATGGAAACGCAAACTGCCCGTTGGCCAGGACAAGTGCTCCCGGCTGTCCGCCACCATTGAATTCATTGGTACTCAACCCGTCTTTTGTGGAATAGCGGTAATACTGAACTTCTTTTCCCGGATGGGCGGCATATTCCAGCAGTTCCCGTCGCCGGACCCTGTACAGCCCGTTGTTGGTAGGGATCCATACCGAACCGGTCCGGTCTTCCAGCAGGTCGTGCGGCGTCGCCAGGTTATGGCTGCGGTCTTCCGGCATCCGGATCAGTTTTTGGTTCCGGACCAGGTAAAAGCCGTCTGCAAAGCTCATCGCCCACAAATTCCCGTCACGGGTACGGCAGAGGTTTTTGATCCCCGGGCTGTTGGGGATTTTCTTCAGGCTTCCGTCCCTGATGCTGATAAGGTAGAGCCCGTCTGCAAAACCGGCAATATAGGAATGCCGGTCGTACGGCCGGATGCACTCCACCCGGTACGGAACCGGGATCCTGCGCCGGACTTTCGAATGGATGGAATCCGTGAATTCCATTAAGAAGCATTGATTGTTCTGCACGACACTCAGAAAACAGGTATTTCCGTTACGCAGTATATTCTCGATATCAAACGGACAGATTTTCCGGGAAACCGGTTTTCCGAATGAACGGCGGTACACTTCCAGCAATCCGCCTCTGAAGCAGATGATTTTCCCATTTACGTCATACTGTATGCTCGTCCGGGACCGTTCACCGCTGAAACGGATCCTCCTGAGAACACGGGAGGAATCCAGGATCATACCCTCCGGGCACACCACAGAACTGCCGGTATACGGCAGAAGGGTGGTAAAACCGGGAGGTTCGGAAATCACATTGTTTTTTACGACGTGGAAATCCAGAAGCCTGAGCACCAACATGCCCTTGGTCAGGCTGCCCAGATAAAGGGTCCGGTACTCTGCATCATAATACATGGAATAGAACTGGTAATTTCCGAAATCTTTATATGCTACCAGTTTACGGGCCCGTATTTTATCATTGATATAGCTTACCGTATAAATTCCGTCTTTCCGGATCATAAAAACCTGCCCGTTGATTTGCTCCCAGTACATGAAAGCATCAGGATCATCCAGCAAAGGGTTTTTAAGATGCAATACCCTACCTTCGCAAATCATCAAAATTTCCTTCTGCAACGGATTCCGGATAAAAACAGATTCGCCGATGGCAAAAACATTCTGCATATGGGAAGGATCAAAGGCCAGCGCGATTTCCACGGAGGCCTGCCCCGGTTTATCATAGATGATCCTGTTCCGGGAGAACCAATACGTACCTGTGCGCACAGACATCCTGTAAAATCCGGCGGGAGTGGTTTCCCCGAGATTAGATTTTTCATAATACCGGTAAAAATTTCCATCCCGGTAATTGTCTCTTTTTTTCACATGCCTAAGCATGCGGCGGGCATTGCGCCTCCGGATTAAAACGGCATCACGGTAGTTGTCATTACCCACGACAATACTGTCTTTTTCCCTGCTGCCTGAGAAATTCTTAAAGTGAAGGTTGTTTAAGCCGGGAGGATCGAACCCCGTAAAGCTATTTCCGTCATAGCGTATAATTCCCCGTTCGGTAGAAATCCATAGGTAACCGTAGCGGTCTTTTACCATATCTTTTATGCTGTTCTGCGGAAGCCCGTTGTCCGTGGTAAGCCAGACGGCAGAATATTTTTGTCCACTAAGGGTTATAAATAACACACTATAAAGTAGAGTTATTATTGTTTTCAACATAACGCAAAAGTAGATTTATTGCGATTCATCCTTATTTCAATTTTAAAATTATTGGGACTAAATTAATCTTAAAATGCATACAAAACGCTTTTTGTATTAATAATTATACATGTTTGTCTAATTAATTATACCATTTTCGCAGTCCATACTTCGGCGGTTAGAAATATATTTGTCCCTAACAATAACAATGTTAAAATATCTTAAATAACAAGATAAAAATAGTCCGATTATGCCCGTGTTTCCGCTCTGCCGTCCTCATCTTCAGCCCTGCCGGTCTTTCCCCGGAAAGGTGATGGCAGCCATGCTCATGATATGGACAACGGGCTGGAACATGCTGGCGGCACAGGCAATTTACGATCCCGGAAACCGCCTTTTTGTAGAAACGGGAACCGTGGTGCATGTTGCAGCGGCGGATCCCGGGCCGCAACCGGCGCGCTCCGCCCGGAAGATTCGGAAAGCCGCAAAGCCCGTCCGCGCGGTGGCCGTAAAAAAACACAATGATCCCGGAAAGCCGCGGCACAACCGGGAAGCACAGGAAAGTGCCCACCTGGCGGCTACCGGCTTTGCCGAAAAGAAAGGCCCGGAAATCACCGCCCGTCCCGGGGAAACCCGGGACGGCATCCTGGTCCCGGAGCATTCCGGCAAGGCCGGGGGCCTATCCCGGGAGACCGTCCCCTTCCCTGCCTCGAAAATCCTGTCTGCTGCCGATATAAAAAAACACAAATTCCTATATAGGGAGTCTTACCGGTACGCCGAAAGCTCCTATTCCAACTCCTGCCGTCCGCCGCCCGGGCCTTACGGATTTTCCGTTTATGGCTGATGGCGGCTGTACAGGAGTATATGCCGGACCATCGGACTGTTTTTCAGAACATAAACAGCATCAGGGGCAGATTCGCATTTAGTGGACCATACCTCTATATTTTTCATTCCAGCAGGGGTGGCAGAGGCCCCGGACTCCGGAAACCAGGCCACCCTTTTATAAAACAGCCTATTATTTATTTAAAAAATCAGCAACATGAAAAAACAATTATTAGCAATAACAGCCTTTACAGCAACTACAAT
>NZ_BJYJ01000038.1 GCF_007991455.1 Chryseobacterium hagamense
GGAGCACAAAACAAAACCCTAGTAAATCAATCCAACAAGACAAGTGCATACAATAGGTATTACTTCAACACCAAAAGAACACATGAAAATGAAAATCATCGCAATCCTGAAAACGTATTCCGAAAGGTTACGTCAATAACATATCCTTAAAAAACATACAGTTCCCCAGCAGTCCTGCATTTTACTTCTCAGTATTTTGAACAGAATCCTATTGTAAATGGCACATTAAAAAACCCAGACTACAAAATTGAAGGAGAAATTTTTGATTGCTACTCCCCTTTCGAAAAAAATAAAAGCGTCAGAGGTATTTGGTTCGAAGTAGAAAACAAAGTATTGAAAGGTCAAACAAAAAGGGTTGTTTTAAATCTTAAAAATTGGGAAGGTGATATTACTAAACTTCAAAAACAATTTTCAGATTGGGAAATTGAAAATTTACAAGAAGTAATGTATATTACAAAGAATGCAAAAATTAATCATATTAAAATTACAAAATAATGGGACTTACATATTATTTAAAATTCAAAACTAAATTAGACGAAAAGAAGGAACTTAATAAAATAATTAATAATACAAATCCTCTTTTTTTAATATCGCACCCTTCATCATCAGTTTTCGGATATGTAGAAGGTTATTTTAATGGAGAATATATTGATCTAAATTTAGGAAAAGCCTCTTTTATTTCATTTGACGTTCTTGATAAAGAGGCAAATTCAATTATGTTGAGAAAATCATTATTACAAACTGTTCATAAAATATGTAATGATATTTATCCTAACGAAGATTATTTTTTTGACCTTAACGGGGATTTTATTTTTGAAAAAAGAGAAAAAGGAGTCATTACGCGAAATAACGATACCGATTTTTATGATAATCTATAACAGTATATCTATTTAATCAGCAAATTTATCGCTTCAAATTTAAATCTTAAAGTACAGATTAAAAATCGGTGCTCCAAGATTAAACATATACAAAACTGAACGAAATAAGAATAAAGAAGAGATGGCCTTAGTATATGAGAATTCTTTTGCAAAAGGCATAGGACTAGATTCTAACTCTGTCAATAGTAAATTTAAAAAGTATAAGTTCAAAGATTCCTTGGGGAATTTTGATATATTAATTGAAGTTGATGATATAGGAAATATTATAAATGCATATCCACTATTATAAATAAAAAAAATTGAATTATAATTTTAAAAAACAAGATTGGGATGGTATAACTATTTACTGCATCACTTCTGATAAGGAAATATTGACTAATTTTGACAGTTGAGGATGGACGTCAAATAAAATTCAAAAAATTATAGAAGGTGTACAATTATCAAAAACAAAATCCTATGGAAATGAATATAACTGGTCATCGGAAGATTTAGAACTGTTTGCGAATAAAAAAGGAGTTTTAATAATTGATATGTTAGCACAAAGAGCTGGACAAAAAGATCCAAATACCACTACACTTCGAATTTATCATGATGATTTAATAAAATTTTTAAACGATTTTAAAAATTTTGTTGAAAGTAATTGATAATTAAAATTTTACTAAATAAATTAAGCTTAATAAAAATGATTCAAAGCCCATAAAAAACAGAAACTATATTACGGGTTATAAAAAGTTAATGATAAAAGATTATTAATCCAGGTTAATCCGGATCAGCTTCCGGAATAAACAGAAGCCGTCTCTTAATGAGGCGGTTTTTAATTACAGAAAAAAAATGATAGATCAAAAATTAACAGAATGGCTTTATTACGAACACATTTACAGATGGGCTCTGGATAAAACTGCATATGACGATCCAAAATATGTAGAAATGCTACCCGATGAAGACGAATTTCTTGAATATATTATGAATTGCAGCACTAAAGAATTTGTAACTACTTTAATTTATATTTTCAAGAAAGAATATCCTGTAAATTACTCCAATATAAGAGCTGAATTGAGCTGGGACGAGCAAAAAGAAGAATGTATAGAAGGTAAGTGTTTCCGTAAGGCTGCTGATATAAAGAGTATTTATTTTATAGAAGATAAAGATTATTACAATCTGAATAAAGTAAGGCTGGAATTCTCCTCTCCACAGCCTGATGCGAAAGACTGGGTAAAACAGGGATTATTGGGCAAAACCTACCAGGAACAACATACTTCCGGAGAAACCGTTTTTTCTTTTCAGGACGAGATTTTACAAACTATAAAAGTAATTGATAAAGGACTGTTGATCCAACTTAATCCAGATCAGCTCCCAGAATAAACAGATGCCGTCTCCTTGTAAGGCGGCTTTTTAATTACAAAAAAAGAAAATTAGGTGTCATCTTTATGTTCATCAGGAACCTCCTGAAAGAATTTTTAATTTTTTTTGAAATTAAAAAATAACACGTCAAGTTTTGACGTTTCCCGCTGCTACCTTTGGATGATGAAAACAAAACAGCACTATAAAGCTATCTGAAATTAATACCAAAGAAAAACATGGAAACACCAAATCACCAATCCGATCTATTCTTCAGTGAAGATCATTACACCATTGAATGGATCGACATTGAAAATGCCGAACTGGACTCTTACAATTACCTAAACGATATTGAAAATTTTTTCCGCCAGGATTCTGAAAACCATACGCCCGAAGAAAAGTTTTCTGATTAAGCTTTATTGCACCGTAGCTGTCCGGGCCTCATAATCCCATCAATAATATTTTAAGGCCTCGTCCTTTGAATTACCATTCGCAAAATACAGACAGCCGGAGCCTTTTTAAGGCAATATTTAAGGATTGGTCATAGAAAAACCGGAAAATAGTATAAGCCGGCATCATGATGTTTTATTTCCGGTAATTTCATTGTTAATTTTTTAAACAAAAATAAAATACGACAAGTTTTGTCGCATTAACCTCATATATTTGTGGTATAAACTTTTAGCAATGAGACGTCCGTGTTGCGCCCGGCCAGACAGATAACACGCGGCAGCATTAAATACCCAGCATGAAAAAAGACTTTTACCTGACGAGATACGCACTTATTATCAAGAGATTGGAAACTTCACCGGCTACCTATCCGCAGCTGGAAGAGTACCTGATCAACTCTTTTGAATTCCAGGATGCCGAGATCAAAAGTTATTCGATCCGCACCCTGCAGCGGGATATCCGGGAGATTGCGAATCTTTTCAATCTGTCTATTCACAACAAAAAGAAAGGCGACAACCGGTATTATATCGAAAGCCGCCCGGTCATGGAAGTGGATGAATACAACCAGAAGCTGCTGGAATCTTTTCAGGTGAGCAATGCCTTAAACCTCCATCCGGATTTTTCAGACCTGATTTTTTTCGAAACCCGTAAACCTACGGGAGTAGAGCATTTCTATGATCTTTTTTTTGCCATCCGTAACAAGAGAATTGTCCTGTTTGAACATTACAACTATAAAAACAAAATCATGTCTTCCCGGAAAGTGCATCCTCTGGCATTAAAGGAATCCAAAGACAGGTGGTATTTAATCGCAGTAGACACCAAGGATAAAATGCTGAAATCGTTCGGGCTCGACCGCATCAATTATCTGGATGTCTCAAAGAACAAGTTCCGCGAAAAATACAAATACAATTTCAGGGAACATTTTAAAAATTCCTTCGGGGTGATGAACCTGGCTGAGCAGCACCCTCAGACCATTGTATTAAGATGCAGCAGGCATCAGGGTGAATATATCAGAAGCTTTCCCCTCCACCAGTCCCAGAAAGAGACGAAAGAAACCCCGGAAGAGATTTTCTTTGAATTCTTCCTTCATCCGACGTACGACTTTATGCAGGAAATCCTTTCTTACGGGAAGGAAGTCCAGGTTCTGGAGCCCAAAATGTTAGTTGAAGAAATCCGCAGGCACCTGCAGGAATCCCTGAACCGTTACCTTGAGAATTAACGTGCAGGGGTTCTGATTTTTTGATTACATTTACATAAATATATCCAAGTGAAAGCCTTCCTTTTTTATCTATTCTTCTTTATTTCATCGTTTTGTCTTTCCCAGCAGACCGAGGAATTCAGACTTATTAAGAATTATTACAACCAGCACCGGTCCATGCTGGGTAAGGAATTCAGAAAAAAGTTTGATGCCGAAGCAAATAATTTCCATAAAGCTTCTATCAAACAGGATTACCTGCTGTTTATGGAAAAGATGGACAGCATCGAAAACGTGGCACTTACCGGAGCACTGTTGAAGACAAAAAACCTGGAAGACCTGGATAAATTAAAACTGCTGAATAAAACCTTACCTGCAGAAACCTCCCTTTCTCCTTCGGTTATCATCGATAAAGCTGCAGATTATCCCGGGGGAATCAACGAGCTCCGAAAGGAAGTGGCAGACCTTTTCTATCTTGGAGGCGTATATTCCGAAAGCAAGACCGTAAAAGCCAATATCGCATTTATTGTAGAACGGGACGGCCGGATTACCAACGTTCAGGCAGAGGGTGAAAATTTCACGTTCAACCGGCAGGCGGAAATTGCAGTCTATTCAATTTCACAGAAGTTTTCTCCGGCCATCATCAATGGCAATCCCATACGATATCGTTTTAAGCTCCCTTTGACCATGAATATCGAATAATTTTTATGAAGAAATATTTGCTCTTGCTTTCTTTTTTGTCGTTCGGTTTTTACCATTCACAGCAGACGGAAGGTCTTCGCCTGATCCGCGAAAAGTACGCTCCCCGCTTTGAAAGTATTTTATCCCGGTATAAATCGGTTGACATCAAAAAACTTACAAAGAAAGAACTTGAACAGCTTGCCGTACAAAAGGAACAGGAATTATATTCTTTAGAATTTGAAAGAAATGAAGAATATCTTCTGGAGCTTATGAACATTAAACAGAATCCTTCTCCATCCACTTTCGATTCTAAAACATCGCCAACAGCTGAAGAAAATGCAGAAATCCCCGCAAAATACCCTACCGGAAACGACGGTTTCAGACGGGAAGTCGGCGAAAAGTTTTACTTAGGGAATATTGAGGCTCAAGGTAAAATAAGCACTGAACTTACTTTTATCATTGAAAGGGACGGAAGCATTACAGAGGTGAAAGCAACCGGACCTGATAATGAATTCAACAGGCAGGCTCAACTTGCCGTATATCTTACGGAACACAAATGGGAGCCGGCAAAAATAAACGGATATCCCGTACGTTACCGATTCAGAATTCCATTACACCTAAATTTTGATTAATGTTTACCGACGAATATTTTATGAAAATGGCTTTCCAGGAAGCCGAACTTGCTTTTGAAAAGGATGAAGTCCCGATTGGCTGTGTGGTCGTTTCCAACAACCGCATTATTGCAAGGGCGCACAACCTCACGGAAACATTGAATGACGTCACTGCACATGCCGAAATGCAGGCCATTACTTCAGCCGCTAATTTTCTGGGCGGGAAATACCTGAAGGATTGCACCCTGTATGTAACCATGGAACCCTGTGTGATGTGTTCCGGGGCGCTGGCCTGGTCACAGATTTCTAAAGTTGTTATCGGGGCAAGGGATGAACAGCGGGGCTTTATCAACAAGCACCTCAGCCTTCATCCAAAGACCGAAATCGTTACCGGGATTATAGAAAATGAATGCTCTTTAATTGTTAAAGAATTTTTCAAATCGAAAAGATAATCATAATTTTTATTACCTATTAACCTTATATTCACAACTATTATTTGATTTAATAATAAATATCAAAATATTTACAATAAAAAATCCCTTTATATTGATTTAATGATTATATTTGATAAGATTTAGAATTAAAATAATCACTATGAGAAAGTTATCAAGAAAAGAGACAGCAAAAATTAATGGTGGAATCAGACCAGACCAGTGTTTTTATACAGATCCTAACACAGGTCAAAAAAAAGTTGGATGCAGAAACATGCCTTTCCAAGATGAAAATGGAACATGGGTATATCCATTGGTTGAATGTGAGCCTTGCGGCGGAATCTAATAAAATAAAAAACGGCCTTAAGGCCGTTTTTTATTTATCTTTCCCTAAGAAGTACAATCCTTTTAAGGTGTGAAGCCGGTCCATTACGTGAATCTTGTCCGTCAGCGGTTTGTAAACATGGGAAACGCCGCCTGTTGCCACTACGAAACAATCATCATTCACTTCGTTATTAATCCGGTCGATGAATCCTTCCACCATTCCGAGAAAACCGTAGACCATCCCGCTCTGCATGCAGGTAACGGTATCCAGCCCCAACACGGTTTTCGGTTTTACCAGTTCAATGCTGGGAAGCTGGGCAGTCTGCGCAATCAGCGAATTCAGAGCGGTAACAATTCCCGGCGCGATAATGACCCCTAATGTTTCTCCGTCTTCTGCAACACAGCTTGCCGTAAGGGCCGTTCCGAAATCCAGCACGATTTTTTTCCGGTCGGGATACATATGATGTGCCGCCACAAGATTGGCGTAGATATCCGTTCCCATCTGTTTGGATTTTGCCACAACTCCGGATGGCGTTGTCCGGTCAACAATTACGGGTTCAAGGTCATGGATCTTTTTAATTGCAGCATTCATTACTTTGGTAAGCGGAGGAACCACAGAACCGATGATGACTTTACGGATTTCCTTCGGTTCGATTTTATACGTCTGATAAAGCATCGACATCTGAACATACAATTCATCCGGTGTTCTGTAAGGTTTTGTATTGATTACCCAGGAAACATCACAGTTATCGCCGTTAAAAAGTCCGAACCGGATATTGCTGTTGCCTATGTTGATTACGATTGAATTCATGCATCTATTTTAAAAGACCGAAATCTTAGGTTAATTTTAAAGCGTTAAATTTAATGATTTTACTAAAACTACCGTTTATACTTTTGCGGTGTATTCAAAACAATTATCTATATTTAAAAACTAAAATCATCCAACTGCACTGCATCCCATGAAAAAGCTGTTTTTCCTTTTGTTATTTTTTACCGGACTGAATATTTCTGCACAAACGGCAGCGGCAGTCACGGAAGTATTTGAAAAAATAAAAAAGGAATCCAAAATTGACGGTAACGACAAGACCATTTATCATCTCCTTGACGAATTTTATGATGAAACCCTCCAGGCTGAAAATGATGAAATGACCGAAGAAACCATAGCGAGAACCCAGAAGCTTGCTGCTGACCCGGATACCAAAAACCTTCATCTTCTGATGCTCTTTCTGATGTACCAACAGCACATCAGCCAGACGGCAGCGGTCGGGAAAACGCCCAATGCCGGGTTTCAGATGGCTGCCATAAAGCTGCTGAAAGATGAAACCGGAAATGTTTACGGAAAGATTCCGGCTATTATTTATGTTTACCAATACGAAGCTTTAGAAAGCGGAAATAAAAAAGAAGAGGCCGGAGCGACTGCTTTGGAAGGACTGAAAAAATATCCTGACTCTGTTCCTTTGAAAGTATATGTTTATCTAAACACCCATGATGAGGCCATTAAAAATGACCTTCTCAAAAACCATGCGAATCACTGGATGGTAAAACAGTTCGGAATTAAATAAGCCTTGAGAGGAAATTATAAAAAATAATCCCCGGAGAAAAATTTCTCCGGGGATTTAAATATATGATCAGGATTAAATCAACGCAACTCCGACGGTATCTAATTTATTTCAGTCAATTGGAATGAAAGGTTGAAATTCAACCGGGTGGATCAGGATTTTAAGCAGATTTCCTATTTATAAAGTACCTCAGGACCTCATCTGATAAGGAATACTTTTGAAAATAATCCTGACAAGATAAACTTCCGGCATCCAGCTTCCCTCCTACAGCCTGTTGATCCGATTTCCAATTCAGGGGTCACGTTAAATTATTTCACTTCAACAAAATTATCATCCGGGTTTACATCCGCAAGCCTCTGGCTGATATCGATTCCCACCATAGACAGCTGGGATTTTGTGTAAGGAACCGTAAGGGTATATTCCTTCTGGGTCCATGGCCAGTACGGCATTGTTTTGAAATCTCCGTAAGCATCCTTTGTTTTCCAGGTATGTGTCATATTCATCGGGATCTGATAATTGAAGATTTTTTTATCGGCTGTCATGATGCTGAAATCAATCGGCATCGGAACCTGTCCGTTGTTCACCAGTGTAATGGTTGTGGATTTGGCATCATACTTTATATCCTTGATTCCGTAATCGATGGTTTTGGTGGTATTGATCCAGTAATTCTGGAACCATTTCAGATCCATCCCCGAAACTTTCTGCGCGATGTGCAGGAAGTCCCGGTCGGAAGGATGTTTCAGTGCCCATTGGTCGTAATACTGCTTCAGGGTTTCTGCAAGATTCTGCTCACCCATAATGTAGCCTAGTTCCACCAGGTACAATTCCCCTTTTACATAGGAAGCATAGGTGTATGAAGTTCCGTTGTCATGATGATCGCCCAGCCAGACCGCAGGCTCTTCAATTCCTTTCTTAACGAAATTCCGGTAGGCATTGATTGAGTTAAAAAACGGATTCGGAAGTTTCTGGGCCGGCGGAAAAAGCTGATTCATGACATAGCCTTCGGCATAGCTGGTAAATCCTTCATCCATCCACGGACGCATCGGTTCATTGGTCGCCAGCATCTGCTGATACCAGGAATGGGCTCCTTCATGGGCCATTAATCCCATCAGCCCTTCAATATTCTTAGCCTCCCCTAAAATCATGGTACACATTCCGTATTCCATTCCGCCGTCGCCTCCCTGAATAAAGGCGTAGGTAGGATATGCATACTTCCCGAAGTGGGCATTCATCAGCTGGTAATATTTTGTAAGGTAAGGCTGTGCCTCTTCCCAGGCTTTTGTCTTGTCGTTGTTCTGATAGACCAGAAAGACCTTAGGACCTTGGGGAACTTCGAAGCTTTTAATGATATAATCCCTGTCGGCCGCCCAGGCAAAATCCAGGATATTTTTTGCCGTCCATCTCCATGTCGCTTTATTTTTATCAGCTCTGATCCTGGCATTGGCATCATAGCCTTTTACATCCGCAGGGTTCTCAAGGATTCCGCCTGCACCGATGACATAATCTTTATTGATTTTAATGGTAACGTCGAAATCCGAGAACGGAGCATGGAACTCCCTTCCGATATAATCAAAAGTTGCCCATCCGTCGTAATCGTATTCGGCGATCTTCGGATACCATTGGGTCATCGTCATATCCACACCTTCGCGGTTGTTCCTGCCGCTCCGTCTGATCTGCTGCGGGATGACGGCATCCCATTCCAAAATAAACGTCGTTGATGAATTCGGCTTAACCGGTTCTGCCAGGTACACCTTCATCACGGTTTCCTGGATTTCGTACTTCAGGATCTTTCCGTTCTGCCTGATCCAGTGGATGTTCTGCGCGCCTTCCTGGTCTTTAGGAATGGAAGCCAGCCTTGAAATCCCGTCTTTCTGCAATCTGGAATCGCCGTTCTTTCCCTGTCCGGCCACCCGCTGATCCATCATCGAGCCGGGCTTGAAGGCATTCCAATACAGATGGAAGTACACAACATCCAGTACGTCCGGCGAGTTGTTTTTATAGTCTAAAGTCTGTTTTCCTTCATAGGTAAATTTTTCAGCATTGACATCAATATCCATCTTGTATTTCGCACTCTGCTGATAATAAGATCCCTGCTGGGCGTGAAACTGTGAAATGATAAACGCAAACAGGATTGCAACCGATTTTTTCATTTAAAATTTTATTTTTCTAAAGATAAGTATTTAAAATAAAAACCTCAAACAAGAGGGATGATGAGGCCGTTTACTTTAGATCAAAGTTAAGGCAATGGTTAAATCAAATCTGAGCTTAATAGTTTTTTGATTAAAGTGATCTGCCCCAGATGATAATACCAATGCTCAATCATTCCATCAATATTTCTGAGGTAAGTCCCGTACTTCTCAGCCACAAAGGGTTCATTCATCTTAGTATCGGGCATCTGTTCCAGTAGGACGGCAAACCTTTCAGCATCACTCATAAGCTTATTCACCAATGATTCCCATTGTTCCTGAGATTCAACCGGCGGAAGATCGAAACTGTATCGATCCCTGATCTCCAGATCACCACCTTCAAAAACCCGGATCAATCCGGCGATGTAATAATCGATATGAAAGGTAAGCAGGGCAATGGTATTCAGCGATCCGGCTTTTATTACGGCCTGTTTCCAGGTTACGTCTTTAAGCTGGTCTTTGAAATTGGTATTGGCGATCCATACACCGTCCAGCAATACTTCGCGAAATCTTTTGACTAATTGTAATACGGTACTCATATATCGTAATTTTTTTAAAGATAATTATTTTTCATTACCTCTAATTGACAACCCTGATAAAATGAACAGACATCTGGGAAATTTCGTGGGAAATAAAAAATCCTTCAAGGTTTTTAAACTTGAAGGATTATAAGTATTATCAGACTTTATACTAACGTGAACTCGAAGAAGAACCGGAGTTAACAGGCTGGAAGAGGGAAGCTGGATGCGGGAAGCCTCTCCTGTCAAAAATAGATCCGGAGGTCTTGATAATCAAACTAAATATTTTGCCATTCTATCAGGTGAATTCTTATTTAATCCTGAATAAACAGCATCAAACCAGGATCTGATTTATATTGTTTTAAAATCCCGAAGGGATGGCTTATTACAGGATAGGATAAAATCCTATCAGAAGTGTGAACTGTTACTCGTTTTACCCGGAGGAATTCTATCCATAATCCTGGCTGAATCAGCTTTGATTTTATTTTTGAACTAAGTAAATACCTGAATATGATATTGGTATAGCCGAATTCACGTTATATTAAGCGAAAAGCTCTTTTTTTGCGCTGCGTAAAATTTTCTCAAGAATTTTTAAGGTAATCAGGTAAGTCGGCTTCACTCCTGTTAATCCCAATCCTCCTGAAGAAAGCGTACTTCCCGTTTCCAATGGGTTATCCGAAGCATAATAAGCATACATTACAAACAGGTCCGGGGTAATATGGTGCCTGATCTTCGAAGCTACCTGAATGGCTTTCTGGTAATGGGCGCCTTCCATTTCAAGCCCGATCGCTTTCCAGGAAGTATTCATAAAGTAAGAAAGGATATCCCTGTTCTGAAGTGAGGTTCCCAGAACGGTAATCATCGGCCCTTCGAAGGCCAGCAACTCATCATCTTTGAAATCCTCCAGTTTCAGAGCATTTTCAAAAGGATAATTATCGGCTGTTCCCTCAAAAATATGGGACGTCGGGATCATGATGTCGCCTTTTCCTCCGGCAAGAATCCCTGCTTTCCCCATGATTGATACCGATTTTACTTTCATCATATAGACTTCCCCTTTATGCTCGAAAGGCCTCAGCAATTCGTCCATGACTTCAAAAGCCTGCTCCCCGAATGCGTAATCGAAAACCATGATCACATCGTCTCCCCCATACTTGATATCGCTGAAAGGCGTATTTTTAAGATTGGTCTTGCTTAAATCGATGATCTGAACATCGATATTGCTTCCGCTCTTATCATTAATATAAATCATTCCTTCCTCCAGAGCATATTTGGACACTTTGTCGCGAAGGTCTTTTTTATCGGAGATCTCGCCGTACAGCTTATAATCTACTTCTTTGGAATCTTTTTTCTTCAGGGCATCATTCCCGTACAGCATGTTTTTTACGGAATGCATATTGGCAGAAATAATATGAAGCGGGCGCATGTGAAGATCGTTGTCATACAAAACCTCCTTCACTTTATGGGCCCATTTTTCACCGAAATAGTGGTGCCCTACCCTTTCCCTGAGGATTGAGCTGAAATGAATTTCCCGCTCCCGGGTCTGCTTGGCGTCTTCCAGGCTTACTTTTGCCAGGTTATAGATGATTTTGAACAGACGGTCCGGATTATTATCGTCTCCGAAAGTATTATATGCCCTTAAGGTTTCATCAAAAGTCCTCCCTATTAAAGAAGACAGGTGGATCAGGGCCACTTCTTTCTCTTTCCTGCTGAATTTCTTCTCGCCTTTCACCACTTCCTCGATGATCTTGAAAGCCCGGGTCGGCTTCCAGTTTTCGTCCTGGGCAAAAGCCAGATGACGGATCTTATCCGCTTCTATAAATAAAAAGGTGAGGTGGGTAAGAATATCATAAATTTCGGATCGGCCCAACAGTACTTCAATATTCATCTGGTGCTCGTCGATACGGTAGCAGTTTCTTCTTCTCTTTTTAGGGACAATCGGTTCGAAACTTCCTTTATCAAAACCTTCATCTGAAGTAAGGTGAATGAAAGCGCATTCTTCAATCCCTTCCGGAAGTCTGTCCAGCACATACATCAACCCATTCAGTTCCAGCTTACTCGGAACATTCATGCTTCCATAAATCTCAGGATTAATGGTCTTTAACAAACTTCTGATGCTTTCTCCGGAAACTCCGCCCGGCTTGAAAAAACCTCTATAAAACAGGTGTCTCATAGATATATATAGTCTTTCAATAGCCTCGGTTGTTTCTCTTGCTCTGGAATTTGTCATATAGTAAAATTTTTATAAAAAGTCTGCTAAGTTACGGAAAATATATTTATTATATTAAAATACTGAAAAACAAATACTTAATCAGAAATACGCCAGTCAGCAGGTTTATGCCTCCTTTTTTCCTTAAATATAATACTTTCGCTGAAAGCAGATGGCAATTCCGGAATACCTTTTCTTTATATTAAAAGAATTTCACATTGCATCAGATAATTCATACATTTTCCAATTTTGTTATTCTTCTTCAATTTTGTTGAACGGCCGCTGGTTTTTATTTTTTGAAGCAGGAATTATTACCATTCTGTTAACTCAATTTTAAGTGTATCGAAATTTCAGGCCCTTACCAGATTTCACAAGCCGTTTAAAGCTAATTTTTAGTTAAATTTAAAAACAACCCCTTAAATTTTTGGGGTAAAAATATTTTCAATCTAATTTTTTTGTAAATTTGCCCCGTAAAAATCAAACCTAATATGTCAACTTTAAGATTCAAAGCGTTAGAAACTTTACCATTCAAGGACTTTAGAAGAGATAATTCCGTTGAAGTTCCTGTGAAATTGTCAGAATTATTCTGCCAGAATGTTTTCTCAGAAGAAACGATGAGAGAATATTTAACGAAAGAAGCATTCAATTCCATCATGGATGCGGTGAAAAAAGGGACCAAAATCCAGAGACACATTGCAGACCAGGTAGCTGTAGCGATGAAAGACTGGGCCATGAGCAAGGGGGTAACCCACTATACACACTGGTTTCAGCCGTTAACGGGGACTACCGCAGAAAAGCACGATTCTTTTTTCACTCCGATCGAAGGGGGAAGAGCGATCGAAAGATTCAGCGGAAACCTTTTGATCCAGCAGGAGCCGGATGCATCTTCTTTCCCGAATGGAGGGATCAGAAACACTTTTGAAGCAAGAGGTTATACGGCGTGGGATCCTACTTCCCCGGCGTTTATTATGGGAACTACCTTATGTATCCCTTCGATTTTTATTTCGTATACCGGAGAAACACTGGATTATAAAGCCCCTCTTTTAAGAGCATTGAACGCAGTTGACGAAGCAGCCACCAATGTCATGCAGTATTTCGACAAAAACGTAACCAAAGTAACGCCTACCTTAGGTTGGGAGCAGGAATATTTCCTGGTTGATTCCGCATTATACCAATCCCGTCCGGATCTTGTACTAACGGGTAAAACCTTATTGGGGCATTCCCCTGCAAAAGGACAGCAGCTGGACGACCATTATTTCGGTTCTATTCCTACAAGGGTCATGAATTTCATGAAAGAGCTGGAAATCGAATGTATGAAACTGGGAATTCCGGTAACCACAAGACACAACGAGGTGGCTCCGAACCAGTTTGAGCTGGCCCCGATGTTTGAGGAAGTAAATGTTGCGGTAGACCACAACTCCCTCTTGATGGATGTGATGGCAAGAATCGCCCACAGACACCATTTCCACATCCTTTTCCACGAAAAGCCGTTCGCCGGCGTAAACGGAAGCGGAAAGCACAACAACTGGTCCCTGGCCACCGATACCGGAGAAAACCTTTTAAGTCCCGGGAAAAACCCTAAGAAAAATTTACAGTTCTTAACGTTCTTCGTAAACACCATCAAAGCGGTTCACGAGTATGCGGATCTTTTGAGAGCAAGCATCGCTTCCGCAAGCAACGACCACAGATTGGGGGCCAACGAAGCACCGCCTGCCATTATTTCCGTATTTATCGGAAGCCAGCTGTTCAGAGTTCTGGAAGAGCTTGAAAAAGTAAAAGAAGGAAAACTTTCACCGGACGAAAAAACGGATCTAAAACTGAATGTCGTTGGAAAAATCCCTGAAATCCTGCTGGATAATACCGACAGAAACAGGACGTCTCCTTTTGCATTTACCGGAAACAAATTTGAGATCAGAGCCGTAGGTTCCTCCGCAAACTGCGCAGAATCCATGACGGTAATGAACACCATAGCCGCAAAACAATTGGCCGATTTCAAGAAAGAAGTGGATGCATTGATCGAAACCGGACTGAAGAAAGACGAAGCCATCTTCAATGTACTGAGAGAATACATCAAGCAGTGCAAAAATATTATGTTTGAAGGAGACGGATATTCTGACGACTGGGCGAAAGAAGCCGAAGCAAGAGGCCTGAACAACTGGAAAACCACTCCTGAGGCGCTTAATCAGGAAATGAACCAGAAATTCCTTGATTTATATGAGGAAATGGGAATCTTCAACCATCGCGAAGTAGAGGCAAGAAACGAAATCAAACTGGAGAAATATTCTACCGTTATCGATATTGAAGCAAGGGTTTTAAGCGATATCGCCAGAAACCACATCATCCCATCGGCTTTAAAATACCAGAACCGACTGATCGAAAACGTGAAAGGCCTGAAAGAAATTTTCGGAGATGAAGAATTCAAAGCCCTGTCAAAAGAGCAGATGAGTCTTATCACCAGCATTTCCGAGAATGTTTCCATTATCAAGTTAGGCGTAGAAGACCTGATTAAAGCAAGAGAAGCAGCAAAAGCCGTAACGGAAAGCCAGAAACAGGCAGAAGACTACTGCAATAAGGTAAAGCCTTTATTCGACGTCATCAGAGACGCTTCCGACAATCTTGAAATGATGGTGGATGACGAGCTTTGGCCAATGACGAAATACAGAGAAATGTTATTTACAAAGTAACATTTGTAAAGTTCCATATTAGTGAAACTCTCCGGTTCTGCCGGAGAGTTTTTTGGTTTACCATGAAGTGCCGGTAAAAATATTTTAATGATTTATTGCAAATGTTAATATAGATCATAAACCAACACAACAAACAGAAATAGTGGAATTAAAGGCATAAACCAAGCTTGTAATCAATAGTTTATTAACAGATATTATAAGCCTGATTTTTGAAATAATCTTTTTACGAATGCTTATTATTACTGATTTTGATAATAATTTTGTTAAAGAATCTTAATAAAAAAAACCGCAGGCCTACCTAAAACAGGCGGTTGCGGTTTATTTTTCTTTAACATACTTAAAAAATATGTTAAAATGTGTTAAATAAAGAACCTGACAATTGTCATACCAAGGTGCTTTTAGACGGATTCTATATTTTTGTATTGCTTTTGAAAATATACTATCCTTTTAACACGGTAATCAAATATATATGAAGAAAAGAGTTTTATTGTATCTAGTCGCTTTCGTTTCTACAGTATCGTTGCAGTCTTGTGTTACCAACTACGTCGTTTCAAAACCAGCAACTTACGCAAAAGAGTACAAATCAGATGCCAAACTTGCTTCCCTTGAAACAAACAAAATGGAGCAAGATAAGCAGAAACTCATCAACTCCTTCCTGGCAGAAAAAACGGCTGCTCTGGCAAACGCCAAAAATTCTATTAAAAAT
This sequence comes from Chryseobacterium hagamense, assembly GCF_007991455.1. GTDB lineage: Bacteria > Bacteroidota > Bacteroidia > Flavobacteriales > Weeksellaceae > Chryseobacterium > Chryseobacterium hagamense. The sequence continues at coordinate 15,765 of NZ_BJYJ01000038.1, forward strand.
TCCGAGATTGCAAAGGCAATCAAACACAATACAACCATCGACAACATTTTAACGGAAGCCCAAACCTATATCGGTACGCCTTACCGTTACGGAGGAATGACCAGAAACGGGATCGACTGTTCCGCTTTTGTTCTTTCGGTTTTCGGAGCGGCTGCAGGACTCAGCTTACCGAGAGTGGCTGCCTCTCAATCTGAAGAAGGTGAAAAAATAGACAAAGAAAACCTTCAGAAAGGAGATCTTATTTTCTTTTCTCACGGAAGAAGAATTTCTCACGTAGGTATCGTGGAAAGTGTGGATGAAAACGGTGAAGTTAAATTTATTCATGCCGCTACCTCAAAAGGAGTCATGATTTCATCACTGAATGATTCATATTGGGGACCAAAATACAGGTTCGGAAAAAGAATCATCAACGCGAACGGGGAAGCCTACAACAACCTGGCAACAACGACCCCCGCTTCCAACGGAACAAGTTTTTAATTTTAAATAATTGATTTAAATAATGAAACCATCAGCATCATCTGATGGTTTTTTTATTTTTTATAACCAATATCTGTTCCCTGGCCTTTGGATTATTAAGGATAACTCAGGTCTTTGCTGCTCCAGCCCGTCAATCAGCTGTTCCTGTCTATATCAATATGTAAATGACCCAGCAGACCATGTACCTCAGAAAGCGAAAATTTAGCCTGTTTCAGCCTGTTTAAAGAAGGGTTGATGGAATACCGGACCGAAGTTCTGAAATCTGCCTTTTCAAGATTGGTACGATCGAAAACTGCGCCTGACAAATCACATCCGGTAAATACCGCATGGGACAAATCGGCTTCTGAAAAATCAACTTCCGTTAAGTTAGAATTTTTAAATCGGGTTTTCTTAATTGAAGTTTTATAAAAAACAGAACTGTTGAGCAGGCAGTCTTCAAATTGAAAAGACAGTCCGAATTCATTACAATCACTGAACTGCAATCCGAACATCTTGCATTCTTTAAAAACGGCTTCCCGGAAAGCCGTAGATCCCAGTTTTACCATACTCAGATTACATCCGGTGAATCCGCAGTCGTTGAAACTGCACCGGGAAAGATCGGCATATTCAAAAGTACAGTGCCGGAAGGTACAGTTTTCATATTCCCCTCTTTCAAAGGGTTCCTTTGTAAAGTCTTTATTTTCGAAATTTTGATTTGAAAAATAATTGCCTGTCATCATATTTTGGGCATGATTTAATGGGTTGGATGAGGGAAGCTCAGGGTAGGAAATTTTTCCGGTCAATAGGATCATCAGCCATTCCGGATGTTAGAAACAGGACTACCGGTTGGCTCTTGCTCCGTCTGAAAACCTGAACGATCTCGAATTGCTGTTTTTTAATTAATTGAATTTAAATAAATATCATTGAATTCACGATAAAATTCATTCTTTATATGATAGATTTCCGGATTGTAACTTCCTGCATTTCTTATCCTTCTTTCAGACCTTTACACCAAACTATTCTTATCTGAATAATTCAGCTTAAAAAAGATAAAAGTCATCATTGAAAAGGCAAGCAGCGAGCTTCCTCCGTAACTGAAGTACGGCAGCGGAATCCCTACCGTCGGGAAAAGCCCCATGACCATCCCTAAATTGATCGTAAAGTGCATCAGCAGGATCGAGGCAAAGCAATACCCGAATACGCGGTTAAAGCCTGATTTCTGATGTTCTGCGAGGTAATAGATCCGCCCGATATAGATCATGTAGCAAAGGATTAAGACGGCGCTTCCTACAAACCCCCATTCTTCACCCACGGTACAGAAAATATAATCGGTCTCCTGCTCCGGAACGAATTTCCCCTGGGTAACGGAACCTTCCCGGTATCCTTTCCCCCAGAGTCCTCCGGAACCGATGGCCGTTTTGGAATATAGCAAATTATAACCCGAAGTATCCCGGAATGCCTTTTCCCCCTTGAAAAGAACCTCAATCCTTTCCCTTTGGTGCTTAGGCAGCTTTTCTAAAATATAAGGCGAACCGAAAGCCAGTCCGCATAAAAGGATCACAGAACCGGCAATACCCGAAATGGAAATAACATTCCATGACATCTTATAATAATTCAGGGCAATATAACCGCCGATAATCACCACAATGGCAAGCGCAACCCAGATCGGATCCACCGCCAGTGAAATCAGGAATACGCCGGCAAATAAGAATCCGATCCCGAACAACATTCCGCTCAGGCCCTCGCGGTATAATGCGATGAAGAATGCGATGAAAACCAGCATGGATCCTACATCGGGAATTGCAAGGACTACGACCGCCGGAACGCCGATAATCGCCAGTGTTGTCAGTAAAGACTTTCTGTTTTTCAGATTGAATTCCGGCCCGGAAACATAGTTGGCCAGCATCAGAGCGGTCCCGATTTTGGCAAACTCTACCGGCTGCATCGTAAAACTTCCGAATTTGTACCAGTTTTTCTGTCCGAGAATTTCTTTACCAAAAGGAAAGAGCCCGACTAAAAGCAAAACTCCGCCGATGTAAATAATCCCCGACATGTTTTCGAAGAACTTGCTTCTTCCGACAAAGATTACCAATCCTACAAACACGGAAATCCCGAAAAACATCAATTGTTTTTCGCCGAGTTTCTGGTCTACACTGTAAATATTTGCAATGGCAAAAGCACAAAGCAGGAAATACAGGCCGAGACCCAATTTATCTATTCCTTCTGCCCATTTCATTGCTTAACCGTTTTTGTATTTTTTTATTTTCTTCGTCTATTTTTTTCTTCAGCTTTTCCTTCTGCTCTTTTACCAGCTTCAGGCTGTCCTGAATTCTTTTCTGCTTAATGGAATCTTCGCTGGGCTTATAAAGGCCCTTACGTTTCAGGTCGGCAATCCACTGTCTTTTGTATTCGGGCATAAAACTGGATGTCACCATCTTTTTATAAAGGAAATCACGCTTTACGTCACCGGTAATATATTTCTCTGCAATCACCGTAGCGGCCGGGCCTGCCCAGGTGGCACCGAATCCCGCATGCTCCATAACAGCTGCTACTACGATCTTCGGTTTGTCAGCAGGAGCAATTAATACAAAAATAGAGTTATCTTTTCCCTGAGGCACCTGCGCTGTACCGGTTTTGGCCAGCTGGGTGAAATCACTTGACTTTAAGCCGTGCGCCGTCCCTCTGAGTACCACGGCTTCCATTCCCCGTAAGACCGGATCGAAATGCTTTTTGTCGACCAGCGTGTAATGTTTTTTCTTAAATCTCGGATCCGGATTCGGCTTTCCGTCGATTCCTTTGACGATATGCGGCGTATAATACCAGCCTTTGTTCGCAATAGCCGATACATAATTGGCAAGCTGAAGCGGGGTTACCAGGACATCTCCCTGCCCCATCCCGTTGTAGATGGCACCGGTAGACATTTCATCCCAGTTTTTGAAATCCGTTCTTTTGGAACCGCTGGCTTTGATCATGGCCTTGAATCTTTTTTCATAGAAATCTCCGGAAGGGATCCTGCCTCTCGCCCCCACGGCAAAGTCGTTATTCAGGAATTCGCCGACTCCGAAACTGCTCATGATCTTTTTCCATTCATCCACACCCCGCGAAGGATTCAGCGGATATTTTTTAAGGATGGCAATAAAGGCATACGTAAAGAAACAATTGCTGGATACCTGGATGGAAGGGATCAGCGGATCTGCACCGCCGTGGCCTTTAATTCTTTTTCCTTTATAATAAAATCCGCCGCCGCAGGGAAAAATCGTATTTTCATCCATCACGCCCATCTGCATGGCTGCTAAAGCGGTCAGCAGTTTAAATGTGGAACCCGGAGGATATGCAGCCTGCAGAGACCGGTCGAAAGTAGGTTTGTTTTCGTAAAGCGTATCTTTTGATAAAGCGTATAAATTTCTTGATTTGTTTGGCCCGGTAAACAGGTTAGGATCAATATCGGGGCCTGTGGCCGCCACCAGCACTTCCCCGTTATTCGGGTCGATGGCTACAATGGCTCCATGCTTGTTCACCAGCATTTCTTCCGCCATCCGCTGGAGGTCATAATCGATAGTGAGGGTAATGTCCTTTCCGGTAATGACATCTTTGTCCAGCGATCCGTTTTTGTAAGGACCTACATTCCGGAGCCGGATGTCTTTCTGGATGTACTTCATTCCTTTCACGCCCCGCAGCTCTTTTTCATAAGCCTTTTCAATTCCTGTCTTTCCTATGAAATCGCCCGGCAGATAATAGGCCGAATCTTTCTTGATTTCCCTTTCGTTGACTTCACTGGTGTACCCCAGCAGGTTTCCGGAAGTAGATACTTCATACTGACGCTGAGGTCTGGAAACAATGCTGAACGCAGGATATTTAAAGATAATCTCCTGTACCCTGGCGATATCTTCCCGGCTCAGGTTTTTCATAAACGTCATCGGGGTCAGCTTGGAATAGTATTTTTCTTTTTTGATATTCTCAATGGTCCTGATAAAATCATTCTTCGAGATCTTCATCAGATTACAGAATCCTAACGTATCGAAATCCGGCCTCATCAGTGCCTGGGTGAAAGAAATTTCATAAGCCGGCTGGTTACCGACAAGGATTTTTCCGTTCCGGTCGAAGATAACGCCCCGTTGCGGAATAACATATTCGATTTTAATGGAAGTATTGGCCGCATTCAGTGCATACCGGTCTGTAAAAAGCTGTAAATAAGCAATTCTCGCTATAAAAATCAGGGCGAGAATAAGAAGTGCGGAAAAGATTTTTAAATAACGTGTGTTCAAACTTTCTGTTTGATTTTAAATATTAATGCGTAAATAACAATAAAGATAAATGAAATTATACTAGTTACCAACACATTAAGCAATATTTCAAAAAATCTGCTCAGTTTAAAGAATTCTATATATTGTACCAAAAGCTGGTGTAAAAAAATACTTGAAAACAGAAAGAGCAAAAACTGCGCCCACTGAAGCGACTGAAAGGAAAAGAAATCCGTAGAAGTATCGGTGGAAGTCCTGAAAATCAAAGTCCTGAAATAGGCAATCAGGGTTGTTGCGAAAGCATTGATCCCCCATGAGTAAAGGAATGCATCAACCGATAAACCGATCAGGAAGCTTAAAGCTAAAAATTGGAATCTATTTCTGAAAAAAGGATAAAACATAACGAATACAGGATACAGCACCGGGGTATATTTCCCGAAGATCGTGATCCTGTTCAGCACAAAAATCTGTAGTGCCACCAGGAATATCATAATCAATATGTCCGTAAATAAAGTCCTGCTAATCATTTTCCTTTTTTATTACAGTCTGCATGGTATCCTGAATTTTCTGAACTTCAGCTTTCTTCAGGTTTTTCACGACATACACTTTGCTTAGAGCACCCATCTTTTCACTAAGCTCCACGGAAATATCCCAGAAGCCCGTTTTGTTATCAACCGAGTAGCCCGCAATGGTTCCGATCATTACCCCTTTCGGGAAAATGGCCGATTTGCCGTCGGTTACCACAGTATCCCCTACTTTCAGGGCAACATATTTGGGAATATCGGCAAGATGCATGACCCTGGAGTTTTCTCCGCTCCAGGTAAGCGTTCCGAAATAACCCGAATTTTTCAAAGCGGCATTGATCCTGATTTTATTAACGCTTAAAACCGACTGCACCAGTGCATAGCTGTCGGTCGCATTGATGACGATGCCGGCAATTCCCTTCGGGGCCATGACGCCCATCTGTGGAAATACTCCGTCCCGTCGCCCTCTGTTGATTGTGAAGTAATTGTTTCTCCGGTTGATGCTGTTGAAAACGATTTCCCCGTCTACAAAAGTATAGATCTGGCCACCGCCCAAGGTATCGTGAACCTTTCTGAACATCGGATTTTTCGCCCCCTGTTTCCCGTAAAGTTCAACCATTAAAGCCTTGTTCTGAGTAACAAGGTCTTCGTTGATCTGTTTGAGCTTAAGGTATGAAACCCCTTCGTCAATATATCCGGAAACCCAGGAATTCAGCGCAGCCGACTGGCCTGCAATCCAGGATTGCTGCATTGCATTTTTAGAGAATATCAGAATAAGAGCAATGATTTGCAGAAATATAAAGAAGACAAAAAGTGCATTCTTTGAAAATAATCTCAGCAAAAATCCCATTCAGATGTGTTTGTTTCGTAAAAGTTAGAATTATTTAATCAGGAAATTGAATTTGTCCATATTCTTAAGCGCGATACCTGTTCCTCTTACAACGGCTCTCAACGGATCCTCTGCTACGAATACAGGCAGGCCTGTCTTTTTATGCAGTCTGTCTGCAAGGCCTCTCAACAAAGCACCGCCTCCTGCAAGGTAAATTCCTGTTTTGTAAATATCTGCTGCCAGTTCCGGAGGCGTTAAGGAAAGCGTTTCCATTACGGCATCTTCAATCCTGATAATGGATTTATCCAGTGCCCTGGCAATCTCCTTGTAACCCACCATGATTTCTTTCGGTTTCCCTGTGATCAGGTCTCTTCCCTGTACCGGAATATCTTCAATATCCACATCCAGGTCTTCCACGGCAGAACCTACTTCGATTTTGATCCGCTCTGCAGTTCTTTCCCCGATGTAAAGGTTATGATGTGTCCTCAGATAATAAGCAATATCATTAGTGAATACGTCACCGGCAATTTTCACGGATTTATCGCAGACGATACCTCCCAGTGCCACTACAGCAATTTCCGTAGTACCCCCACCGATATCAATGATCATATTCCCTTCCGGCTTCTGAACGTCGATCCCGACTCCTATAGCTGCCGCCATCGGTTCGTAAATCAGACGGACCTCTTTGGCATTTACCTTCTGTGCCGAGTCTCTTACCGCTCTTTTTTCAACTTCCGTAATCCCTGAAGGAATACAGATCACGATCCTTAAAGCAGGCTGGATGAATTTACCCTTGATTCCCGGAATTTTCTTGATGAATTCCTTGATCATGTGTTCAGAAGCATGGAAATCGGCGATGACCCCGTCTTTCAGCGGACGGATCGTCTTGATGTCCTCATGAGTTTTACCCTGCATGTGTTTTGCCTGCTCACCCACGGCAATCGGCCTGCCTGTAGAACGTTCAATAGCAACAATCGACGGCTGATCTATAACAATTTTATTATTATGGATGATAAGGGTATTGGCAGTACCAAGGTCTATCGCAATCTCTTGCGTAAACATATCGAATAAACTCATACTTTTTACTTCTGGTATTTTAAGGAAGTACAAAGATATAAATTTAAGACATCTAAAGAAATTTCACGTGCATTTAATTTGGTTAAAATTTTATTAAATTTTCCATACGGTTATTAACTTTTACGTGAAGGATTTACAGAGCCTGATTTCAACCAGATTCAAGATTTTTCAATATCAAAAGCGGCACAGACCACATCCCTTACCTACTTCAATTTTAAATATGAAAAGCACAGAGAATTTTTCAGCACTAAAACTCTTAAAACCATTAACAAATCCGACTGTAAAAAAAGTCCGGTCTATGCAAACCATCCTTTATTTAGAAGCATCCCAAAATAGTTATTTACGATAATTATCATATACAATTTGAGAAGGTGTTTTGTGAAAAAAAACGTAAATTTGCCCCGCTTATGTTACAGTATTCCAACATACATCAGACTTCGAATTTTGCCGTTCTCTCCATCAGTTTTGAAAAGGCTGATACGGAAACGCGGGGTAAATTTGCATTTTTTGATGAAAACATCAAGAATTTCGTCACCCGGATTCACAATGAAGACTTGGGAGACGCTTTTGTGGTTTCAACCTGTAACAGAACCGAAATCTATACCACCTCACCGAATTATCTGCTAGTCGCTGAAGAATACTGCAAAACCATCGACGTCAATCTGATGGATTTCATGCAGTTTGCCAATATCCTGACCAAAGAGGAGGCTTTAAAACACCTGTTCAGGGTAGCTGCCGGACTGGAGAGCCAGATTATCGGAGACTTCGAGATCATCGGGCAGATTAAAAAGGCTTATAACCGCTTTAAGAAGGAAAGGCAGAATTCAAACCCTTATCTTGAAAGAGCCATCAATTCGGCCATCCAGATTTCAAAAAGGATCAAGAATGAAACGGGCATTTCCAACGGGGCGGCTTCCGTTTCCTATGCGGCGGTTCATTATATCCTGAACAACCAGAAAAGAATCGCTGAAAAAAACATCCTGCTGCTGGGCGTCGGAGAAATAGGGCAGAATACGGTGGAAAATTTGGTGAAGCATGTTTACCAGCCTAAAATCAAGATTGCCAACCGGACGCAGGAAACCGCTGAAAAGATCTCCGAAAAATACAGGATCCCGCATATCGACTATGCCGATTTCGATAAAGAGCTCAGCGGAACCGATATTTTAATCGTAGCCACCGGAGCAAGGCACCCGATCGTTAACAAATCGCATTTCCCCAACGGAAAGGAAACACTGGTGATCGACCTTTCAATTCCGAACAACGTTGACAAAAACGTGACGGACAATAAAAATGTGACGCTGATTGATGTGGATGAACTTTCCAAGCAGATTCAGGAAACCATCCAGCAACGGGAAAGAGAAATCCCGAAAGCGGAAACCATTATCAAGGAAATGACGAAAGATTTCCTGGAATGGGAGAAAAAGCGCAGGCTGGCCCCGAACATCCATCATTTTAAAGCGGTCCTTAAAAATATGGAGCGCAATGAAATGCATAATTTTTATAAGAAAAATAAATATATAAACATCACGGATATGGAGCTTTCCGATAAAATGATTCAGAAAATCACCAACCGTTTTGCAAAATATATCATCGACAATCCGTTAAAAGCCGAAGAAATTAGTAAATTAATGCACGAAATATTAGTTGAACAACCCAACAACGAATTCAATGAAAAGCATTAGAATCGGAACCAGAAATTCCGCACTGGCCCTCTGGCAGGCGAGACAAGTGGCCAGGCACCTTCAGAACAACAATTATTTAACAGAAATTGTCCCTATCCTATCTTCAGGGGATAAAAATCTTTCCCAGCCGTTATACGCCCTGGGAATTACCGGGGTTTTTACCCGGGACCTCGATGTGGCATTACTGAATGACGAAATCGATATTGCCGTACATTCTTTAAAAGACGTCCCGACCAAACTTCCTGACCATCTTGAAATCGTTTCTTACCTGGAACGGGATTTCCCTCAGGATGTCCTGATCCGTAAAGAATCGGCCAGAAGTAAAGAACTCCACGAGCTTAAATTAGCCACAAGCAGTTTAAGAAGAAGAGCTTTCTGGCTGAAAAATTTCCCGCAGGCGGAGTTTTCCGACATCCGCGGAAATATCCAGACCCGTCTTCAGAAACTTGAAGAGGGCGACTTTGATGCCACGATCCTTTCTCTGGCAGGCATTAAGCGGATGAAAATGGAAATTGATTACGAAATGATCCCGTTTATGATTCCCGCCCCTTCACAGGGGGTGATTGCCGTAGCCGGACATGCTGACAAAACCGAAATCAACGAGGCGGTAAGACAATTTACCAACCATGAGAAAACGCAGCTCTGTGTAGAAATGGAACGGAATTTCCTTAGTACTCTGGAGGGCGGCTGTACCGCACCCATCGGGGCATTTGCCGAAATTTTCGAAGACCAGGTCCGCTTCAAAGGCGCTCTGTGCTCGCTGGACGGCAAAAACTGTATTGCTACCGACGAAAACTTTATCTATCATCCCGAAGAAAATTTCGGTGAAAAATTGGCCCGGGTTGTGCTGGAAAATGGTGGTAAGGAATTGATGGCAGAGATCAAGGACCAGATTTAAGGTTTAAGGTTCAAAGTTCCGCATGCGATGAAGAAATATTTTTCCATACTGATGGTCATGCTCTCCGTGGTTTTGCTGAAAGCGCAGAATCCTTTTGCCCAAAAGCTTTCCAATGCCGCTTTGAGCCTCACGAAAGATAAAGTAATTTACGATCCTGCCTATTTTGTCATTAAATATCCGAACGGTGACGTTCCGGCCGGCAAAGGTGTCTGCACCGATGTGGTGATCCGGGCTTACCGGAAACTGGGGATCGACCTTCAGAAGGAAGTGCACGAAGATATGGCAAAGAACTTTCCGAAGTATCCGAAAACCTGGGGACTGAAAAAACCGGACCCCAATATCGATCATCGGAGGGTTCCGAACCTGCAGGTCTTCTTTGCCCGATACGGTAAATCAAAATCCACCGAAACAACACCCGGGCTGTATATTCCCGGAGACATCATCACCTGGCTCCTTCCCGGAAATTTAACGCACATCGGAATGGTGGTGAACCGGAAATCTGCCGACGGAAAACGTTATCTGATTGTCCATAATATCGGAAAAGGCCAGGTTCTGAAAGACTGCCTGTTTAAATTTAAGATGACCGGACATTATCAATATCAGAAATAATCAGGATGAAGAAGATATTCTATTTTTATGCTATTCTGATGACCGGCTTTTTAAAAGCCCAGACCGGAGAAATGAAAATCATTCAAAAACCGATCAGCTATTCCGAAGATAGGGTCCGCCTGAGCCTCGACTATTTAAAGGAACATCACGGACTGGTTCAGAAAGCCCCGACGATTACTCCTAAAATGATCGTTCTTCACTACACCGCCAACGGAAATGTGGAAAGCAATTTTAAATATTTTAATAAAACCTATCTTGAAGGCGGCAGAAATACGCTGAAAAAGCAAAGTGCACTGAATGTCTCTTCACAATACCTGATCGACCGGGACGGAACAATCTACCAGCTGATGGAGCCGGACCAGTTTGCCAGGCACACCATCGGACTGAATTACTTCGCTGTCGGAATTGAAAATATCGGCAGTAAAAAAGAACCGCTTACCGAAAAACAGATTGCATCAAACGCCCAACTGATCCGATATCTAACGAAGAAATACAAAATCGAATACCTTATCGGGCATTCGGAATACGGCGCTTTCAGAAATTCAAAGCTCTGGAAAGAATCGGATCCTGCTTATTTTACCGTAAAGGAAGATCCGGGAAAAGATTTTATGAATAAAGTAAGAAGACAGGTTGCCGACCTGCATTTAAAAGACCATCCTTAATGAAGATCTTATTTACCAAAACCATCGATCCGGCCCTCCTGTCCAAAGAATTGGGAGAAGATGTCTCTGTGGATTGTGTTGAAGTAATCAAGACCAGCTCCGTAAGAATATCACCGTTCGACCTAAAAGATTATTCACTGATCTTTACAAGCGCCAAAGGAGTAAGTTCTTTCTTTGAAAACGGTTTTATCCCCAACGAAGATTTTGCGGCAAAAAATTACAACCGGATCTACTGCGTTGGTGAAAAGACCAAAAAAGAATTGCGGAAGAACGGTTTCGGAACTTTTAAAGTCCTCAGAAATGCCGACGAACTTTCAAAATTTATCGTTACCCACTGCCAGCACGAAAGATTTCTGCACTTCTGCGGGAATATTGCGCTGGACGTTCTGGACCGCAGCCTTCCGCTGCAGAATATCAGCTACCGGAAAATCATTGTGTACAACACCGAGGAAATCAATCCGGCAATAACTGAAAAATATCATGCTGCCGTGTTTTTTAGTCCGAGCGGAGTTCGTAGTTTTGCAAATCGGAATTCCTTTGGGGATATGAAGCTGGTTTCCATTGGTGAGACGACGGCCGCCGAACTGAGAAAACAGACTTCACAGCCGGTTCTCGTTTCGGAAGGAAATACGCTGAAATCGGTAATGAAGCTGATCCGAAAGGAAATTCTAGATAAAGATTGATATTTTAATTGTCATTTTTGGCAGTAAAGTCTACTATATATTATGATTAAAAACGACCTATATTTAAAAGCACTTCGCGGAGAAACCGTAGAAAGACCGCCGGTCTGGATGATGAGACAGGCTGGAAGATACCTGCCGGAATTCATTGCCCTGCGCGACCAATATGATTTCTTTACCCGTTGTCAGACGCCGGAGCTTGCTTCTGAGATCACGGTACAGCCGATCAGAAGATTTCCGCTGGATGCCGCGATTTTATTTTCCGACATCCTGGTGGTTCCTCAGGCCATGGGCATCGATTTTAAAATGAAGGAAAATGTAGGTCCCTGGCTTGATACCCCGATCAGAACGATGGAACAGGTGCAGAACGTTGCGGTTCCGGATGTGAATGATACCTTAGGCTATGTTTTTGACGCGATTGAACTGACTCTGCAAAAATTAGACAATGAGATTCCGTTGATCGGTTTTGCAGGGTCTCCATGGACGATCCTCTGCTATTGTGTAGAAGGAAAAGGGAGTAAGGCCTTTGATATTGCGAAATCATTCTGTTTCCAGCAGCCTGAAGCAGCGCATCTGCTGTTACAGAAAATCACGGACACTACCATTTCTTACTTAAAAAGAAAGGTTGAAAAAGGCGTTTCTGCCGTTCAGGTTTTCGATTCGTGGGGCGGAATGCTTTCCCCGACGGATTACCAGGAATTCTCATGGCAATACATCAGCCAGATTGTGGAAGCATTAAGCCCGCTGACGCACGTGGTAGTGTTTGGAAAAGGATGCTGGTTCGCCCTGGAAGATATGGCCAAATCGCCGGTTTCCGCATTAGGCGTTGACTGGACGATTACACCGGAGCTGGCCAGAACATTCACGAACCATAATATAACGCTTCAGGGGAATTTCGACCCTGCCAGATTGCACTCTACCCCGGAAACCATCAAAAAAATGGTGACTGAAATGATCAACCGTTTCGGAAAAGACCGGTACATCGCCAACCTGGGCCACGGTATCCTGCCGAATATCCCGGTGGAAAATGCGGAAGCGTTTATCAGAGCAGTAGTAGATTGGAAGCCGGCGGCTGAGTTTTAAATCCTATTTTTGAAATTCTTTGCTAAAACACGGAGATTCTTACGGAATGACAGACTTCGTGAAAGTTGATATAATAAAATACCCTTGCCTGACAGCGAGGGTATTTCTTATTCTTATAATTTAATTTAAATCATCCGTTGCAGAAACCTGTTCTGCCGGCCCTGAAATCTGATCGGCAAAATACTGCTCCAGGTCTTTCAGGGTTTCCGGATTGGTCCGGATATCCTTCACTTGTTGCCCTTTATTGACCACCACGATCCTGTTGCAGACTTCCGTCGTATGGGAAAGGTCATGGCTGGAGATCAGGAAGGTTACGCCGTCCTGCTTGGATAGTTCTTTAATTAAATTTTTAAGCTTAATCTGGGTCGAAGGGTCCAGGTTGGCAAAAGGTTCATCCAGAATGATGATTTCCGGATTTCCGATAATAGCGCCTACGATGCCTACTTTTTTCTGGTTCCCTTTAGACAGATCACGGACATATTTTCCGGAGTTTAAAATTTCTCCGCTGAAAAGATCATGGAACTGTTTTAAGAAATCGTCTACCGATGCTTTGTTCTGCCCTCTCAGCTCACCGATGAAGTAGAAATATTCTTCCGGCGTAAGGTAGCCGATCAGGAAAGAATCGTCTACGAAAGCGGAAACTTTGTTTTTCCAGGCTTCGGATTCATTCACTTTAATTCCATCGATGCTCACAAAGCCTGTCGTCGGCTGAATAAGATCCAGCATCAGGCTGAACAGCGTGGTTTTCCCGGCTCCGTTGTTTCCTACCAAACCGAACGTTTCCCCCTGAGGAATTTCAAGATGCTCTATATTTAAAACGGTAGCTTTACCGTACGTCTTTGTTAAATTATTGATTGTGATCATATGATTAATCTTTGTTTTTGAATGCTTCCAGTGTACTGTATTTTTCTACCTTATAGTGTCTGACGATGATATTGAAGATTTTTTCCCTTAATAAAAATCCAATCAGTCCCAGCACCGCAATGCTGATTACTCCTGCGGTAATATTAAAGTAGTATTTCATCAGGGCGAACACCACCATCGGCAGGATCATTTTAGGAATCAGCAACAGCATCGCCTTGATATTAAAGCTGTTTTTCTGTCCGAATCTTTTTTCTTTTGAATTCAGGTCGATCTGCATTTTATTGAAAGCACCTGACCAGAGGGTAAACTGGGAATTCACCCCGATATTATAAATTCCTGCCGCAAAGAATGTGAGGTACATGTCCCAGCCGAAATAGGCATAGCATACCGCGAGGATCATTGAACAGGCGGTAACAATATTCATCAGCCACCACTTGGCTTTCAGATATTCTTTATACGGTACATTCAGCGTCATCATGAGCGGATAGTAAGAGCTGTCGAAAGCCGGCACCCGCTGCCCGAACATAAACTGAAATCCGCCCGTTACAAAAAGTCCCATAAACATCATCATTGCCGGCGTTTTATAGATGGAAGAAGAGAACATCAGCATTCCGTAAAAAAGAAACAGGAAGCTTCCCCAAATAATCCCTTTTGTTCCTTTATTCCGCCTGAGCATTTTGATGTCGTTGTTGATAAATGTCCCGATGGCACCGAATTGATTCAGGAAGACAATATTTTCCGTTTTCCCGACTTCTTTCTTTGCTTCCAGGCCTTCATCCAGATAAAAAACTTTACGGATATGGCTGTAACAGATTTTCCAGAGCCCTGAGAATAATACGATGGAAATCACTATAAAATACGGCTTCTCATAAAAACTGAAGAAAAACCGCTCCGAATATTCCAGTACCGGCATAATGTGGTAATAGGCCAATCCGATAACCGCTGCGAAAAGACAGCCTACCAGAATCACGACGGCTTCTTTATTGTTGAAAAGGATATTGATAAAATTATTCAGGTAAAACAATAGTGAAACCCCGATCAGCCAGGCCATCATGCCCAAAACATCATACCCGTTGAACAAGGCAATGACGGAAAAAGTAATCAGGAACAGGGAATTCAGCCAGCTGAACGCGTTCAGGAAAGTTTTGCCCAGCATATAATTCACCAGCGTCTTTTTGGAAATATTCAGCGTCAGAAAAGGCTTGATGTTCTGCGTTGGCAATTCCTGCCACAGGTATTTTGCGATCAGGTCGGCTGCCCAGAGTATGATTAAAAACCGGGAAACAACTTTTACCGGATCCTGATGCATTTCTTCCTGAACGTAATAGAAAGCAGCAAACGCACCTCCTGCCAGACAGAACATAAAATAAAGGATTCCGATGAAACGGAGAATTTTCATCGCCAGGTTGATCCCTAAAGAACTGCCGCGGAAAAAGCTTTTGATTTCTAATCTGAGGAATTGTATAAACATAGTTACCTTTTATTACATTGGTAAGTAAAAAGGTTGATATGTTACAGTCTCTTTAGATTAATTATCTAAAGTTCTATTGGATTATAAATTAATGGCTTATATACAGACCTTAAAAAATCTAATTTATACTTTATAAATTCATCTTTATTGATTACTTTATAATCTATATTACTAACTAAATTTATATCCGTAGCTGTAATTTCAGTAGCTGTATATTTGAAATTGTTTTTAGTATCAAATAGTTCAAGAATTAGTCCGGGAAGACCTCCAAATTTATAAGGACCAAAGGAAAAAGGTATTTTCTCAGAATACCAGGCTATATATTTTCTACCTTTATAATTTGTTATAGCTTTTTTGCAAGGCACATTAAGCAACATCTTTGTTTCATTAACCATCTCCCACCTCATGTCATGATAATTATCAATATAAGCTAAACTTTCAGTATTAATATTCTCAATAAAATAAACTTTTTTAGTTAGATTATTTTTATAAATCACATTATTTACCTTCAAAAATGGTCTTTTTTTTAAATCCTCATTTTTTATTCTGCTTAATAATGAGTCAACTTTAATCTTATTATTACTTTGAAAAATTGAATATTCATCAGAAAAATATAAAACCATCTTCTCATAATTCTTCTTTTCATTTTGTAAAGAATCAGAGACAAAATAAAAATCATATAATACCTTATGACTAAATTTTAATTTATTTCCTTGTGCATTAAGCATAGATGAAAGCATCAAAAATATGACTAATATATTTTTCATTTCTTTAAAAGAATATTTATAAGACTTTTACATTTTAGTGTATATATTTCTTTTATTATGAGTGAATCTTTAATTAAAGATAATGATTTTATTTTTTCTCGCTGAATAAAATAATTAAGTTCTTTTTTAGTTGATAATTTACCATCAATAAGTATACATGCATCTTGTCTTTTTTGCATTCTATATTGATGATCATAATAGTTATAATCAAAATTACTATAATCATCATATACAGCATAATATTTCTTTTTAGCTGAACAGCTAAAAAGAAATATTAATATTGATATATATGGTAATATTTTAATCATTTAAACAAAAGCACCTCCTTCTGGTGGACAAATTTCAGAAAATCCTACACATAATTTACAAGGTTGAAAGAGCGAAAGCCCGTTATCTGCATAAATATAATGCCCATAAACCAAACAACCATACCCGTCATCTCCATATCCACTCTCAATAGAATGAAACTGGTTAAATGGCAAAGCTCTATTTGCATTAAGATATTCTTTCTTTGGAACATATAACTTTACAGCTTTTTTTGTTTTTTCATCAATAGTATTTATTGCTTCCAAATTTGTCATATCTAACGAATATTGTTTTTCTGCAATTTCAATTAAAGCTACTGGTAAATCGACATTATATGTTTCAACATAATTTCCCTTCTCATCTACTATCTTTACTTCAAATTTCAATGTAATTGATCTTGATATCTTTTGGTTGGAATCTGTCTTTACTTTTTGAACTGTTTCAATACTAGTATAATTGGTACTATCAGTTTCATTTGTACACGAATTAAATAAAAACATTGATATTGAAAGACACATTAGAGTTTTTTTCATTCTACAATTATTATTTTTCACAAATATATGATTTTTTCATATGTTTCATCTTAAAATTCTTAGAGCCTGTTTAAAAATTAAAATAAAAAAAGAGTAAGGGTTAAAAATTGGAAAAAAATTACCATTTTAAGGTTGCAAAAATAAAACGTCAATGTATCCAACCGATCTAACCCAAACCCAGTGGCAATTTATAAAAAAAACATTACAATTTGATGACCGGAAACGCAAACATGATCTGCATGTCATATGGAATGCTATCAGCTATCTTGTAAAAACAGGCTGCCAATGGCGGATGTTACCCCTGGACTTTCCCAAATGGCAGCTGGTTTACTATTACTACTCGAAGTGGTCGGACCTGGAAGTCTTCGATCTTCTCTTATCTAAACTAAGGGAGAAAGTCAGGATTAAAAAGGGCCAGAATGCAGATGCCAGTCTTGGAATCATGGATAGCCAGAGTGTAAAA
>NZ_BJYJ01000039.1 GCF_007991455.1 Chryseobacterium hagamense
TGAGCCTCTTCAATCTTATGTGACTCATGTGTCAAAACTTCTTTTGTGATTTTTGTGGTTAATAATCAGCAGTCAGAACCGGGGCTTCGAGAGCCTCAGCCACCTTAACCTGAGTTAAGCTGAATACCTGAAAAAATCTTCGATTTTTAGTCTAATGTGTTCTAAAATATGCGCAATACGAGTCTCTTCGATCTCATGTGACTTATGTGTCAAAGCTTCTTTTGTGACTTTTGATTTCGTCGAACCTTCGGTTTGTGGTTTCATTTAACAAACCTCCTGTTAAACAATAATCCGACGGCCGAAAACAGGATGACCGCCGCTGCCCCGATCACGTTCAGCCAGAGGAAGGAAACGATATCGAACTGGTAGACGGCAATCACCATGATTTCCGATAAGATGGCCGAAACAAATACATTCGCCCCGTTGATCTTTTTAAAGTAAAAAGCAACCAGGAAAATCCCCAGGATCGGACCGTAAAACAGGGAGCCCAGTACATTCACCGCTTCAATAAGGGAACCCATCTGCGTGGCAAACATCGCGATGCCGATGGAGAAAATCCCCCAGGCCAAAGTATGCAGCCGGCTGTATTTCAGTTCGGTCTGCTCATCAGGCATTTCTTTGCTGAAGATCAGATGGACGTCTTTTAACGAGCAGGCCGCCAGGGAATTCAGCGCAGCCGAAATGGAGCCCCAGCTGGCCAGGAAAATAACGGCAAACAAAAGACCGGTCATCCCAATCGGTAAGGTATTCTTTACGAAATACAGGAAAATATAATTGGTATCGGTTTTCTCCGCATTGGAGTTGGATTGGTTGATGGCCTCCTCTACCCTTCCGTGAAGCGCTTTGACCTGCGTTTGGGTGTCTTTAAAATCCTGAACCGCCCGGGTAAGCTGTGGAGAGTTGGTTTCTTTCAGCTTTAAAATTTCTTTCGATTCTGCATTGAACTTTGCCTGCAAATCCCGATGCTCTTTTTCAAATGCCGCCACCTGTTGAGGCTGGGTGTCCTTGAGGTTCTGGTAGGAGCGTTCATTGAAATACACCGGAGCCGGTTTCAGGGAAAAGAAGGCGAAAAGCAGCGCCCCGATCAGGAGAATGGCAAACTGCATCGGGATCTTCACCAATCCGTTCAGCAGCAGGCCCATTTTCGCATTGGTGTTGTCCTTCGCGGTAATATACCTTCCGACCTGGCTCTGATCCGTCCCGAAATAAGAAAGGGCCAGGAAAAAACCGCCGATCAGTCCGCTCCAGAGGTTATACTTGTCTTTCCAGTCGAATTCCGTGGTGATGACATTCAGCTTTCCGGATTTCCCGGCGAGATACAGCGCATCCTTGAATCCGATTCCGCCCGGCATATCCTGGATGAGCAGATACCCGGCAAAAGCCATGGTTCCCAGGATAATCAGGAACTGTAATTTTTGGGTGTGGGCAATGGCTTTGGCACCGCCGACGTAGGTATAAATCAGCAGGATGCCGCCCGTTAAAATATTGGTGAGATAAATATTCCAGTTGAGAACACTCGCCAGGATAATACTCGGCGCATAAATGCTGATCCCCGTAGATAATCCCCTTGAAAAAAGAAACAGCAGCGAAGTGAGCACCCTTGTTTTTTTGTCGAAACGGTTTTCCAGGTATTCATAGGCGGTGTAGACATTCAGCCGTTGGAAAATCGGGATGAAGGTGATGCAGATCACGATCATTGCCAACGGAAGGCCAAAGTAGTACTGGACGAAACGCATCCCGTCGGTATACGCCTGGCCCGGCGCCGAAAGAAAGGTAATGGCACTGGCCTGCGTCGCCATAATCCCCAAAAGCACGATGTACCAGGGCATCTTGCTGTCCGCTTTCAGGTAGGAGGCGTTGCTTTTCTGGCCACGGCCGATCCATACGCCGTAAACCACCACGGCAACCAGGGTAAAAATGAGAACGGCCCAATCGATACTGCTCATGCCCAGAATTTAGTGAATAAATAATACAATATAATCTGGGCGATCAGCGCAACGGCCAATAACAAATACCAGATGTTCCAGTTTGCAGATTGTTTGTCCATCAGTTTTTTGGTGCGGATAAAAAGTTCATCAACAAACGCGCCGCTCCGGCATTGCCCGCAGGCAGCTGCCTGAAAAAGGCCAAAGGCGTATAAATAAAATTCCCCTTTCCGTATTTCGCATACAGCGTGGATCCCTGCAGCGGCTCTTCACCGGTGTCGTGCATTTCGAAAAGCGGTTCGTAAGCCGCATCCCATTGGTCCGGGAAGTAGGCCCCGCGCTCCTGCACCCAGCCGTTGAAATCATCGGCGGTAATTTTATTCGGGAAGTTCAGCAACTTGTGATTGGGATTTAAAAAGGTAACAGCCGCATTTTCTTCGGTCACCCGTTTATTGGCAATGTTGAATTTGTATATGCCCAACTGGCTCACCGTAGCGTCCTGATTGGTGTTGTATTGCATCACCAGATTTCCTCCGGCTTTTACATACGCCCATAAAAAAGGCATCCACCGGCCCAGCTTTTTCTCCGTATTGTTGGCCCGGATCCCCAGCACGATGGCATCGTATTGCGATAATTGGTTCCGGCTGCCATTTCCGCCGTCCGGATTGCCATAAAAATCTTCATCTTTTAAAACATCCACTTGGATCCCGGCGATGCGCAGGAACTCGGGAATGAAATCACCCGCTCCCTGGATGTAGCCTACTTTCTTGACCGTCGATTGAATATCGCCTTTTATCACCGCCACCGTTGCCGGCGCAAAATATTGCAGGGAAGGCAGATGCGGATATTGGATCAATACCTGTTTTTTATTATAAATGATTCCGTCTGTAACATATTCGGCATCCAACTGCAAACGGCTGGATAGTATTGAAGCAAGTTTGGTTTTCGGGATAACGCAGTCGACAGTAATATCTTTTCCGTTGAACGAACTGACCTCCGCGCCGCCCAAACGTTCGCCGTTGTACATCAGGTTCAGCTTACCGTTGCCGAATGCTTTGTTGGAATTGACTTTGATGTTTACACTTACCTGCAAATCTTCGTTTTCTTTAACCAAATATAGCGGTTGGGTAAATTTCAGTTCCAAAGCCGGAACGATGCGGAGGGCTTCCACCACATCACCGCGCACCGGGTCTAATTTCTTGAAAGATAAAGGAAGCTTCACCTGAAACTTTTCTCCACCGATTTTTAAATCAAGCAGAACATTCAACGGGGATTCTGCTTCGGGCAAACCGATTAACGTATCATTCGGAACGGAGAAGGTGGCCGCATTCACAGCCGGTCTGGCCAGCCAGTATGGTTCCGTGAGGGCGGCATCCGCCGGTATCTGTATTCCGTGTTCAATAGTAACCAGGGAATCCTTAGACAGTTTCCTGTTGAAACTTTCCGACTGGTTCAGCCATTTTACATTTTCCAGAACCACCGGATTTTCCGCTCTTGCAATCAGGTTTAATTTGAAATTATAGGGGTCTCCGGCAACGGCTTCAGGCTGGTTAGTCACTGCCTCGCCCATAAACCCGGCACAGCTCAGAATGATCCGGTCCAGCGATTTGATTTTATCTTTCTTCAGTTCAGGATCCTTCAATGCCATCACCTTTTTCCGCAAAGCCAACAGAGCCGGCAAACTACAGTCCGGATTATTAAAATTGAAAGCGGAAATAATTTTATCTAAAGCCTGGTCGATATCCGAATTTCCTTTGGAGGTCCAGGTTTTCACGACACCATCCAGAAGGCTATTTTTGGCAGGCTCTCCGGCTACGTGGGTAAAATATTCGGTTTTGATTCCGGCCACCGACTGGGTGCCTGCGCCCTGGCTTTTGTGTAAGCTCCTGCTTAAGCCGGCCAGTTCGCCATAGCCCATTCCGAGCTGCGCATCGTATTGCCCGACCGTGATCTTCAGCTGGTTTTCAGCCGTCGTATTCACCGAACCGAACCGGAAGGTATTCCACAATAAGCGTTTCGGTTGCCATACATTGACATATTTGAGCTGATCCGGGAAAGCGTTTTTATCGCCGGCCAATTTAAAGGCTTTTTCCGCTACGACTGCCGAAGCTGCATGCTGCCCGTGGCCCGCCGCCGCTGTTGGCGGAAAACGGCAGATGATCACGTCCGGACGGAATTTACGGATCACCCAGACCACATCCGCGGTAATGCTGTTTTCATCCCATTGCTTAAAGGTATCGGTGGTATTCTTGGAGAACCCGAAATCGATCGCCCGGGTAAAAAACTGTTGGGCACCGTCTAATTTTCTGGCCTCTAAAAGCTCATGCGTCCTGATCAGGCCTAAAGCAGCTCCCTGCTCCGTTCCCAGCAAATTCTGCCCGCCGTCGCCTCTGGTTAAAGACAGGTAGCCCGTTTCCAGGTTCTGGTCGTTGACCAGCCAGGAGAGCAGGCCTGTATTTTCATCATCCGGATGCGCCGCCAGGTACAGGACTTTCGGCAGGTGCTTCAGGGTTTTGAGTTCGCGGTAAATTTCTGATGATCCGGAAGGCCGGACCTGCTGGCCCGGACAAAAAGCCGTTAAAAAACTAAGGAGAAGTACAGTGATTCCTTTTTTGAACATTTCAATTTGCTTTGCGGGGCAAATATAGGTAAATCGTTCTTTTTCCGGCAGTAAAAGAGAAAATTCATGGTCTCATCATCAACTATGTCCGGCGGATCGTGGGTTTTCCCGGTATCCGGTATCAATAGCATCGGGCTTCAACCCGATGTCATTGTAGCAATGTAAAATCCGGATTCAGCCAAAACGTATTTTGACGCAAAGAATGATTTCCTGACGCACAAGGTTTAAGGAAGCCAAGATGGATCAGCAGGCTGATCTTATGAAGCATACGGCTGATTCATGTAGCGGATTGATGTGGCTTTTAAAAGCATTTCCCTTAAAACTGGAAGTTAATAGATAAAACCAAGTCTGTTTTTAACATGCTTGCTTTCTTCGTCTCTTATTTTCTGACTTGTCCTGATCTCATGTTCCTTATCTTTTTGAACTACTTTAAACCAGCTTATTGCGGGAATCATTCCGTTGGAATGTAATTCAAGCCTGATGATGAACTCATCAGTCGGCTTTCGATGATCATTCATATATTGGCTAAGCACAGTTGGCTTAACATCAACCTCAACAGCAAACTCTTTATCTTTTTTGCCCTGTCTGCTCACATATTCATTTAAAAAAAATCCGAAACTGAAAGCTTCCAGATATTGGCTGCTGTTTATATAGTCTTCCAATTGAAACTTGAGCTGTAACAATCTTGAATACATTTTTTGTTTGTGAGTGCGGTTATTGAATTGGTTACGGCGGGCTGTCCAAAAGTCTTCCTCCTCTTTTTTCTCTTTCGCATCCAAAACCTGATCAGCAGGAAAGACAAAAGCATCTGCCAGTTCTTCACTCGTAAATTTTGAAAAATCCGTTTCCTTAATTTCCTTCCTGTTTGTCTTCATAATAATCCTGAATTAATTTTAATGAATTTTCTCCTTCGGTTATCAAATACATTTTAGTTGACTGCAAGCCATATTGTTGCATATAATGCCTTTCAAGCTTTGTTTTTGGCTCTAAGCATACATACCCTCCAAACCCTTTTTTAAATGCTTGTCTGCATGAAAAGGCAATAAGACAGCCTGCAATCCGACTATAATTCTGCGATTTTCCAACATTTTCTTTGGAGGCTGCCAGAAGCCTGACCTCCAAAGCATAATCCTGTGGACGCTCTTCTATTGATATAAGCCCTATTGGTTCTTCTTTGCCCTCTACGGTTAATTTATAAGTATGAAAGTTTTTTTCTCTGTTCCAATTAAAATCAAACCGCTTGGTTTTATTAATTTGCGCAATTTCAGTAGCATCAATTTTAGTTATTGTTGCCGTCTGTTTCTCACCCGTAATTTTATTTAATACGTACATGGATTAACAAATATACTGAAAAAAGTTTACACATAACGTAAACTTATTATGAACTTTTTTCAGTCAGTTGTTTAACATCAGCAACGATATATTATCAGATTTTTCAAATTATACAGCAAGTTAAGGCAATGATTTAATTTGTAAGTTTAAACTTCGGAAAACAACACACAGTAAGACAAAAATCAACTATACTTTTCCAACCTGATCCCGCGTCAGATAAATATAATGAAACATACAGAATGCCGCGATCGCCCCGAACGTATGCCATAAAAAATGGGTCCCGAAGCGGAGCCATTCCCATTTATCGGCGATCCGGAAAATCAGGGCCAGAACAAAGGACAGCAAAGCGAAACCTACCCATTTTCCGGCTTTCCAACGGGTAAAGATCAGGTACCTCAACACCGAGAACAGGACAAAAGAAGCCATGATGGCATAATTGACGTTGATGAATAGAGAAGGATGGCCGGCCAGGATCCAGTTTCTCAAAGCAAACATGAGCATCCCATAAAGGAAGACCAGCAGAACCGCATAATACCAACGGGTACTCCGGGCGACAAAATAGAATCCGGCAGAAAGGCAGAGCAGCATGATCGGCAGCCAGTCCATCATAATGAATACCGGCCATTGCCTGAAAGAATGATACACCGTTCCGCCGATGGCCCCGATGTACAATAGAGCCAGGCAGTAGGTCAAAAAAGGATTTTCTTTAAAACGGCTTTTCAGCTTAATCGTTCAGAAAATGGCCAGGGCTAAAAACAGTACAGCCGTGATGGCATTCAACGGCTCGGGAAACAGCTGGGCCATATCGGTCTCTTTGTATAACATGCCTCCGTCCTGAGGTAATAAATTTATCGGCATGATTCTTTTGGTGTTTGTTCACAGGCAGATTATAGCATACAAAATGTAGACCCGTCCCTTTTTATTTTAAACATTCATAATTATATTGCGAATATTTAGAGCCTGTTTAAAATTTTAATTCATCAAACTTTCCGTCATTTCTCTTAATTTTCTGAATTAAATAAACTTTGTTTATTCTTCACTTTAATACGATGATTTCAATTGACTTAATTGAATATTGCCGGGCAACCGACATATTGATTTTTTAAGCTAAAATGCCTTAAATTCTTAATGTTAAAATATAAAAGGTAAATTTAAACAGGCTCTTAATTTTCTTTCTTAAATATAGTAAATTGATTGAACGTCATTTTATGAAATTTATGACATATTTCTTTTCATCAGATATGAATACTGGTTTTTTGCTGCTCCGGTTTTATCATAAATAATCCTCTTGGAGTGTATTGATAAATTTTTGTACTTTTGATTTCAGAGTACTTTTCATGTATTCTTAGTGTAATAATCCCTTTTCAGCTTTTGAATCGGGATTTTTTGTGTTTTAAGGGTAAGCATCGGCTGATCTTGTTAATACCTATTCTGTTTAAAATCCCTGATCATTTCCTATTTTTTTTCTAAATGCTGAAAACACATTGGATACTATCGAATTCAAGTTAAATTTATAACGGATAATATATTTCCAAGACGGCAAAATAAATAAAATACAGCCTGCGTAAAAACATTGCGCACACCACCTTTTATTTTGTACCATAAATTAAAAACAATGACACCGAAAATATTAGAAAAACTAAAAGAAATAGAAGAAAGACGCGGCATAGAAGTTCTTCTGGCTGTAGAATCCGGGAGCCGGGCGTGGGGATTTGCCTCACCCGACAGCGATTACGACATCCGTTTTATCTACCGCCATGAAAAAGACTGGTACCTCTCGCCCTGGGACAAAGATGAAACCGTCGAATTTATGACGGAAGATGACCTGGACGGTTCCGGATGGGACCTCCGGAAGACGTTCCATTTGCTGCTGAAGTCGAATGCGGCTTTGCTCAGCTGGTTTTACTCCCCGGTGGTTTATGTAAAGAATGAAAGATTTTATGACCTGTTCAAGCCATTGGCCGATGAATGCTTTTCCCAGGCAGCCGTTTTTTACCATTATCTGAGCATGAGCAAAAAATACCTCGAAGCCTGCCGCGGCGATGAAGTGAAGCTGAAATCTTATTTTTACCTGCTCCGCACGGCACTGACTGGGAAATGGGTTCTGGAGAAAGGGACCGTTCCGCCGGTGCTCTTCAGCGAACTGACGGTATTAACGGATGATTTTACCCGGGAAAAAATAGAAAATTTAGTCGCTTTAAAAGCCACGAAAGGCGAATCGTATTACCATCCGAACGACCGTGAACTTTTCGGATTCCTGGAAAGCATGATCAAAGATTCGGAAGAAAAGGCAAAAGGCCTGAACGGCGGGAATACGGATAAGAATAAGATGGAGCGGATTTTTAAGGAAATATTAATATATTGAAAATAGTTTTCTACAATTTTATTCTTAAAATGAAATTATATTTTTTATAAATTCATAATTATTAATATATTAGAGTAAATTTCAATAAATATGGCTATTGATTTTAGTAAACTAATTACTATTGATAAAAACTGGGTTAACAGGGAACTTAATCATCATTATACAGAAAAGATAAATGATAAACTCAATGTTAGGTTATACTCAATAAAACCATCCGGCACAACTATCAATTCTATATCATTAGCAAATACCTTACTTGATATATTACCATACTATTTTAAATCTAAAATTGAAATAAATAAAGTTATTAAACGAGAGATAGATAAAACTCTCAACGGCTCTACAACAGCATTAGACATTGATTTATTAGATCTAAAAATAAAAATTCATAATAGAACGTATAGAGAAGCAAAAAATTTTTTCAAAAAAAAGAGTTCGGATTCTAAAAGTGGTAAATATGGAGAGCTACTTTTATTTGGACTTGTTGAGTCAATTTTAGATTGTAAAATGATTGCACATAAAATAACTAACCTTACTAATTATCACGATGAAATTAAAGGTGGCGATGGAGTTTTTATGGGGAATTATAAATTGCCAAACGGAAATATTGAAATTGCATATCTTATTGGAGAATCAAAAGTTTGGCAAGATTATTCAGGAGCAAAAAAAGATGCTTTAGAATCCATTAATAGATTTTATGATTCAAAAGTTCAAGCCGATTTTAAAACATTGGAGTTTTTTATTGCTCAAAAAGACATAGAAAAAGTTGTTGACAAGAAAACTGACATAGACGAATTGTATGATAGACTCGATCAAACATCTGACTTATTTAAAAGTCAAATTGCTGTCCATCCAATATTGATAATGTATGAGACTAAAAGCTACAATACACTAATGAAAAAAGCTTTGAGCAATTCGGAATTAAATGCTTCAATTGATACACAAGTTCAATCAAAATTAAAAGCAACTCTCGAGAGTATTTCAAAAAAAGTCAAAGAATTTCCAGAGCTTGAAAAAGTCTTTTTAGATTTTATTCTAATTCCTACTAACAGCATTTCTGATTTTAACGATACAATGGACAATCTAATATGAGTGATGATTCTTTAATTCTTCAAGCTTTTAAGCATAAAACTTTGAATAACGTAATCTTTGATTACACCTTAAAATTACTTTCAAGTACATTTGATTCTATAAAATCTATAGAAATCAAACATAATGAGTTAAAAAAAACAATTTGGTTAGCATCTATTTTATCTAATAGTGATAATGATATTCACAAAAGAAAAGCTCAATTATTTACTTCACTACTTTTTTTAAATAATCAGGACGATATTGAAATTCTAAAGGCTTGTTATGTTTTATTTTCAAGATTAGGAAATTTGACCGCTACAAGATTTTTAAAAAATCTATATTCTAACCAAGATGAAAATCCTGTAGAACTAAAATCTGAATATAATTTCGGTGATTTTTTAAGCTATGAATTATTGTTTGAAAGAGAAAAAAAAATTATTTCCTTAGAAAATAATTCATTTTTAGTTACAGATTTTCAAAAAGATTTGTGGGAAGGACTTAATAATATATCGGAGATAGCTATTTCAGCTCCAACTTCTTCTGGTAAATCGTTCATTATTAAGAAATATTTAATTAATGAATTTTTCAATAAAAATGAATTTAGAGCTTTATATATAGTTCCTTCCAGAGCATTAATAAATCAGGTTAGTGAAGAGTTTAAATCAGAATTAACCGATGATGTACGTGTAAAATCTTCCGTTACAGAAGAAAATGAAGTTTTTGATAAAGAAATTTACATCTTAACGCCAGAAAGGTGTATAAAAATATTAGACATTGATATTAAAATTGATTTTATTTTTATTGATGAAGTACAAGGTATAGAGGATGCGTTAGGTAGAGGCCTAATTTTTGAATATGTTTTTAATGAAATTTCTTTAAAGTTTCCTTCTGCAAAATTCATTTCTGCAGGACCAAATATTACTAATCCTAATAAAACATTTACCGAAATTTTTGAAAGAGATTGTTCAACAATCCAAAGTAAACTTTCTCCTGTTTTTCAATTGAAGATTACATTAAAAAATAATCAAGGAAGCAAATTTGACGTTGTTATACAAAACGAAAGTGGTATTTATCAAAAATTTGTTCAAGATTTTAAATATAATTTCAAAAATAAAAATAAAGGGGAAACTGTTGCTCAATTAGTAAAGTATATTGCTCCAAAAGATTCTAATATAGTTTTTGTACACGACGGATATTACGCTCAACATTGGGCTGTTATATATGCTAGCATTATTGAGGAAGATGATGATTTGGATAAGGAAGTTAAGGAACTAATAGATTTTCTCAAAGAAGATATTCACAAAAAATATTACTTAATAGAATGTCTAAAGAAAAAAATAGCGTATCATCATAGTACATTACCTGATATTGTTCGAAAAGAGATTGAAGAATTGTATACAAATGAAAAGATTTCTACAATTTATTGCACATCAACATTATTAGAGGGTATTAATTTACCTGCAAATAATTTATTTACTTTTCAACCAAAGAAAAAAAATATACCATTGACAAAATTTGAATTTGGTAACTTAATTGGAAGAGCTGGTAGAATAAAATCTTCACTTTATGGGAGTATTTATTATATCCAAAATAATAATGATAGTCAATTAGCAAGTGATTATTACGATGCAGAATATGATAAAGAGATTGAAGTTTTTTCTTCGAATGCGATAAACTCTTTAGATGTCCATGATTTAAATATTCCAACCAGTAAGATTGAAAAAGGAAGTGATATAGAGACTAAGAAGGCTCAACAAATATCTATTTTTTTAAAACATAAATATTTAAAGGGAGAGGATTATGCTTTAAAATATCTAAAAAATAAAAAATTTACTGATGAGGAGATTAGTATTGCAATGGGATATTTAAAAGATAATTTAAATGCAATTGATGTTCCCCCTAATGTTTTAATAAAAAATCCGTCTATTGACCCACTTTTGCAAAATCAATTATATACTAAAATAAAATCAGATGATATAAGAGAATGGGTTCTAAGTAAAACCAGTAATTTTGCTAAGTTTTTAGATCCTGAAAAAATTGAAACTTTACCAATCTATGATAGACCATTTTATTGGCAATTAGTGAATTTACTTGGGAAATTGGATGAAATATTTAATATGTTTGATGAAGGTTTTAAAAAATATAATCAAAAATGGCTAAGCGCCACTTCAACTAGTTTGCAAGCAAAAAGATGGCTTAGTGGAGCACCGATAGGCCAAATTATTAAACAAAATATTGAATATTTGTCAGGACGAAATAATTATAATAAGATAGATCCAGAAAATTTGGAAGATATAAATAGAGTAATAAATGATACTATAAGATATAATTCTACTATCACAACATATTTATTACCTAAATATGTAAAAGTGTTGGTGGATATACTTAATGAAATCTTTACCGATGAACAGAAAGAAGAATATAAACTAACTATGAGTCTACCAACTATGTTAGAATTGGGTACAAAAGAACCTTTAATCATTCAATTAATTTCTTCAGGAATCACAAGAAGTGTAGCAATTCAAATTTTTGACTTATATAATAAAAATACAACAAAAGATTTTAGAGAAAAGAATGATATTTTAAATTGGCTATCAAATCAACGTGATATAAAAGAATTAAAACCTATCTACAATAGATATTTAAAAAGGATTAAAGTTTTAGCGACATAAATGACCATCCAAAACCTAAAAACCAAAAACCTCATCCTCCTCGAAGCCATCTCCGGCAGCCGGGCTTTCGGATTGGCGACGGAAAATTCGGATACGGATATCCGGGGCGTGTATTATCTGCCGAAAGAAGACTTTTTCGGGCTTAATTATGTACCGCAGGTGTCCAATGAAACCAATGATATTACCTATTACGAGATCGGCAGGCTTGTGGAGTTGCTGCAGAAAAACAATCCGAACATCCTGGAAGTCCTGGCGAGTCCGGAAGACTGTATTCTTCAGAAACACCCGCTGATGGATCTGCTGAAACCGGAAGATTTCCTGTCGAAGCTCTGCAAGGATACGTTTGCAGGGTATGCCGTTTCGCAGATCAGAAAGGCGAAAGGACTAAACAAAAAGATCCTGAACCCGATGGACAAGGAGAGGAAATCGGTGATGGATTTCTGCTATGTTTTGCAGGACCAGGGCTCGGTGCCGTTAAAGAAGTGGCTGCGAGAATTTTCGGACGGCGGGCAACGGGGTCTTGCCCAGGAGAAATGCGGGCTGGTAAGCATCGAACATACGAAAGGCATGTTTGCGCTGTTTTATGACGCATCGGGAGATTTGGGGTACAAAGGGATCATCCGGCATGAGGAAGCCAACCAGGTTTCCGTTTCATCGGTTCCGAAAGGGGAAAAGCCCCTGGCCTACCTGTTCTGCAATCTGGATGCCTACTCTACTTACTGCAAAGATTACCGGGAATACTGGAAGTGGGTTTCGGAGCGGAACGAAGACCGCTACAACGTAAACCGGAACCACGGGCAGAATTACGACAGCAAGAATATGATGCACACCATCCGCCTGCTGCAGTCCTGCGAACAGATCTTTAAGACCGGTTCCCTCAACATCCGGGTGGACAACCGGGACGAACTGCTGGATATCAAAGCCGGTAACCGTCCGTACGAAGCCGTGATGAAGAAAGCTGAAGATCTGATCCGCTCGATTGAACATTATCATTCGGTTTCTGCCCTTCCTGAATTTCCGGACACGGCAAAAACCACCAAAATACTGGTGGAGATCCGGGAGGAGCTGTATAAAAACAAATAAAGCTTCTTGCGAAGCTTTATTTTATTTTGATTCGTATCTCTTATTTTACCAGTCTGATCTCCATAGCGGAAAATCCTTTCGGGGATTTTTCCTTTTCAAAGGATACCTTGTTTCCTTTTTTCACCTGGTCGATGCAGTTATTGTTGTGGAAGAAGATATTCTCTTTGGTTTTGTCTTCCGTGATGAACCCGTATCCTTTTTCACTCAGGAAAGTAACGATTCCTTTTTTCACGGCTTCTTCAGCCTCAATCGGAGCAGCGCCCAGCTGGATGTCGTTGATATCGATTTCTTCTTTTTCATCACGATCTGGTGGCGTAGACGTCAGCTGTCCGTTGGCATCCACATACATGATCATATCGTCAAAGCTTTTGCCTTTGTCGTTATTTTCTTTACGCTCTTCACGACGTAAAGCTTTTTCTTTTAGTTTTTGCTGTTTTTTCTTGAAATTTTCTTTTTTAGAGAAAGAATCTGCCATATATTGTATTGAATTTTATATTACGATTTAATTTTCACGCTCAAGACAAGCTGTGTTGTCTGCCTGCATTTTCAATGCCAGGTTATGATCGCTTCCTATTAAAGGTTTTCTGAGTGCTTTTATTAATGTGATTGCCTTTTAAAGAGGCAGATGTGAAACAGAAGTGAATAAATATTCTCAACAGCCACAAAAGTAAAGACAGAGATTTCTTTTAATAAGTAAACAAAGATACGGAAAAAAAACGTACCATGCAAGGGGCTGCCGTTTCAAATCCCTGAAATTCAATTTATTTTAAGTGTTCAGAAAATCAAGCCACTCTTCCAGCAAATCTTTAATCTCAGCCAAAGGAAAGGTATAAGGCAATTTGTCAATTCTGAAATCCGGATATTCTATATCCAGATCCATATGCTCCATTACCATCGATTTATAAATTGACCTTTCAGACTCATCCGTATTGAGGAATGCATTAACTTCCCTCAAAAGAAATTCTGTTCCGGCACGGTCCAGATAAGATAAAAACTGCAGACTGTTATTCTGGCCCACAATCCCGTCTTTGCGACGACAATTATATCCTGTAACACCATCAGAACTTAACTTATAAAATTCTAAACCGTATTGTTCTCTTTTAGTCATAAAATGTTTTTGTTATGCAAATAGAAGAATATATTTTCGAAAGATATATACATTAAAGGTTTGGCTAAAGCCAAGTTTTAAACCGTTATAGTTACATCGGGCTGAAGCCCGATGCTATTAATACGTGTATCAGATTTTACTATCGTTTCAATCTCTGATGAGACTCCTTTAACTTTGATATCAATAGTACAACATTATTTTTCAGCTGCTTGCTGACTACATCCATGTTGGGCACAACCTCACAAAAAAACCACCGGAATCCCGGTGGTTCAATATGATTGATAATCTTATTATCTTATTCTTCAGAAGAAGGATTCTGGTCTCCTGCCGGCTGATCACCTTCAGGTCTTCTTTCTCTCTCCTGTCTTCTTTCGCCGTCATTTCTGCGGTCTCCGTCATGCCTTCTCTCACCATCATTTCTTCTTTCACGGTCTCCGTCAGATCTTCTCTGTCCTTCAGGTCTTCTTTGCCCTTCAGACCGGTTCGGTCTGTCGGAACGCTCAGGTCGGTCAGAACGTTCTGGTCTTCCCTGTCCTTCTGCTCTAGGCGGTCTTGGCAACAATACCTTTCTGGAAAGCTTCATTTTCTTGCGGTCGTCATAACCCATAAATTTCACTTCCACTTCATCCCCTTCGCTGTAAGGAACCGTATCCAGACGGGACCATTCGATCTCGGAGATGTGAAGAAGTCCTTCGGTACCTTTGGCAATCGCTACGAAAGCCCCGAAATCCATTACTTTCACCACCTTACCGTTGTATACTTCCCCGACTACCGGTACGAAAGTAATCTCGTTGATTTTCGCAATCGCCTCATTGATTTTCTCTCTGCTAACCCCTGAAATCTCGATTCTTCCGATTTCGCCGATTTCTTCAATGGCAATAACGGTATCGGTATCCTTCTGCATCTGCTGGATGATTTTTCCTCCAGGCCCGATTACGGCACCGATGAAATCTTTAGGGATTTCCATCATCACCATTTTCGGAGCATGCGGTTTCACATCCGCTCTCGGCTCGGCAATTGTCTCCGTGATTTTATTTAAGATATGAAGTCTGCCGTCTTTAGCCTGTAAAAGGGCTTTCTCCATGATGTCCATGGAAAGACCCTGGATTTTGATATCCATCTGGCAGGCGGTAATCCCGTCTGCCGTTCCGGTTACTTTAAAGTCCATGTCACCCAGGTGATCTTCATCCCCTAAGATATCGGACAGTACGGTAAAGTTTCCTGTTTTCGTATCGGTCACCAGTCCCATTGCGATTCCGGAAACCGGTTTGGCAATCTGGATACCGGCATCCATCAGCGCAAGCGTTCCTGCACAAACGGTAGCCATGGAAGACGAACCGTTGGATTCAAGGATATCGGATACGATTCTGATGGTGTATGGGTTTTCTTCGGGAATCATGTTGGCCAGAGCTCTCTGAGCCAGGTTCCCGTGTCCTACTTCCCTTCTTGAAGTTCCTCTCAAAGGTCTTGCTTCACCTGTTGAGAACGGAGGGAAATTATAATGTAAGAAGAATCTTTCGTCATAATTGACCATAACGCTGTCTACCATGTTGGCATCTTTAACGGAACCTAAAGTAACGGCTGTTAAAGACTGGGTTTCCCCTCTGGTAAAGATCGCGGAACCATGGGCTCCCGGTAAATAATCGATTTCGCTCCAGATCGGTCTGATGGTTTCAGGATCACGGCCGTCCAGACGGATCTTGTCATTCAGGATCATGTTACGCATCGCCTCTTTTTCCACATCGTGGTAATACACTTTGGCAAAAGGCGTCACTCTTTCCAGCTCCTCTGCATCTTCTACGTACTGAGCCAGGAATTCAGCCAGTACGGCTTTGAACTTTTCGCCCCGCTCTTCTTTTCCGGAAGGGGTTCTGGCTACTTCGTACACTTTATCGTAAGTTTCTTTCCACACTTTCTCACGGATGGCTTCATCGTGGTTTTCGTGGCTGTATTCTCTTTTCGGGAACGATTTTCCTACTTTTTCAGCTAACCTTTCCTGAGCTTCCACCTGTTTTTTGATTTCAGCGTGGGCGAAAGTAATGGCTTCCAGCATTTCCTGCTCGGAGATTTCTTTCATCTCCCCTTCTACCATAACGATGGAATCCTTGGTGGCTCCTACCATGATATCCAGGTCGGAATTTTTAAGATCCGCATAATTAGGGTTAACGGAAAGTTCACCGTTGATTCTTACCACCCTTACTTCAGACATCGGTCCGTTGAAAGGAATATCGGTAATGGCAATGGCTGAAGAAGCCGCAAGACCCGCCAGGTCATCAGGAATCGACTGTCCGTCGTAAGAGATCAGGGAAATCATCACCTGAACTTCCGCATGGAAATCATCCGGGAACAAAGGTCTTAATACCCGGTCTACCAAACGCATCGTCAGGATCTCCTGATCGGAAGGACGCGCTTCTCTTCTGAAAAAGTTTCCGGGAATTTTACCGCCGGCATAAAACTTTTCTCTGTAATCTACCGTTAACGGTAAAAAATCCACTCCGGGATTGGCTTCTTTATTGGCTACAACCGTTGCTAAAAGCATGGTTCCGCCCATTTTTACGACAACAGATCCGTCAGCCTGCTTGGCCAGCTTCCCTGTTTCAATGGTGATTTCTCTGCCGTCGGCAAGAGTAATCAGCTCTGTAATTGCTTGAGGTACACTCATAAATTGTTTTGTGTTGCGCTCCGTATTGAGCACCTTTAATGATTATATTTCGTCTAAAATTCAACTGCAAATTTACTGTAATTATTTGGAAAAAGCACGTCTTGTCTTTAAAATCCGTAAAAGACAGGCGATTTGCTTGCCAATTATCTCAGATCTCCATATTCCGGAATTACATTAATGGTCAAAGATTTAAAATTTATCCGTCTGAAAACAACGCTAAAAAAACCAATCGCTTTTTTCATTTAAATTTGCGGCAAAAGGCTATAAAAAAAGCAACCTCTTTCGAAGTTGCTTTATTTTTAAATCTTTACAGATTATTTTCTTAAACCTAATTCAGCGATGATGGCTCTGTATCTTGTAATATCTTTTTTCTTAAGATAATCCAAAAGGCTTTTTCTTTTACCTACCAGTTTCACCAATGATCTTTCCGTGTTGAAGTCATGACGGTTAGCCTTCAAATGCTGGGATAAGTGGTTGATTCTGAAAGTAAATAAAGCGACCTGTCCTTCAGCGCTTCCTGTGTCCTGTGCAGATTTTCCGTGTTTTGCGAAAATTTCTGCTTTTTTTTCTGTTGTTAAGTACATTCCAATATTGTTTAATGATTATTATGTAACGGCTGCAAAAGTACGACTTATTTTTGAATCTGCCAACATTATCGATTCCGTTTATCGGCAGCGATAGAGAAAAATGTTAAAAATTTCTTAAAAAAATGAGGCGATGCCGAGAAAAGGCAGTAATTTTGCATGGTAATTAGTGATGGAAAAAAAACTGACTTTTATTCTATGTACCGGACTTCTTTTGGGAGGTGTTTTCATACTGAAAGCACAGAAATCTTCTGCTGAGAAGATTAATAAGGTCCTGTATTTCAATCCTCAGGTAGAACCTGATCTTGAAGAAATCAAGGAGCCTACCAATACGGCCTTCTTCAGCGCTGTCTCCGATAATTTAAGCGAAAGAAAAAACAGAATGCTGAAAACGGAAACCCAGATTTCCTTCGACAGCATCGACCGGAAGACCATTGCCGACTACTGCATAAACAACGATGCCGATTTTGCAATTGTTCCCAAAGTGAAATATTTTAAGGTCGGACTTGGAAAATATGTATTCTCCAACCAGGTTGTGGTCAGCATGAAACTTTTTGATGCGCAGGGAAATCTCCTCACCGAAACCGACTACGATACCTATAAAAAGAATATGCGGCTGCTGGGCTCTACGGTGAATTCCGTGAAGATCGGTACCAACGGAGCTATCAAAGGAATCTTGAAACAGTTCAGAAAAAGCAGGCATGCTGATGGCACCGGATTTTAGAACGGCAACTCCTACCCCGTTAAACAACCCGTTAAAATTCAATCTGTAAGATTTTTCCGACCCTGCATTCTGCACTTTATTTTACAGCTTAAAAGATAAAACTATGCACCTCATTGAATTTCTTTAATTTAAATTCATTGCATGGTGAATAATTTAAAATATTTTTATTAATTTCGGGATAACAATTCATTCAAATTATCTCAATAGAAAATTTTTAAGCACCGGTATCATTGCCGGTGCTTTTTTATTGAAACCTGAACACTATCGGTTCTATACAAATCTAAATCAGAACCTTACCACCTGTTATTTTTCATTTTATAGTGATTAATTAAAAAATTTCATGTATATTTAATCACATCAAAATCCATTTCATATGAAAAATACCCATCTGAAAAAGCTTACCCGTAAAGAACAGGGAAAAATCAACGGAGGCATACTGAAGAGATGCCAGGACCATTATGAATGTCCGGGCGGTTCGTGTTGTCGGAATGTGTGTGTCCTTTACAATTGTCCTGAAGTATAATTTATCATTCAAAATTTACTGCTATGAAAAATCTAAAGAAACTCACCAGGAAAGAACAGGAAAAAATCAACGGTGCGGGCCTGGCCCGATGTACCAGCAACATCCAGTGTTTCGGCGGATGGTGCTGCAACAGAATGTGCGTGCCTTATGCCTGTATCGAAGAATAAACCTGATATCCATTTCTGATTTAAAAGCATCCGCATCCGGATGCTTTTTTATTTCCGGTACCTGAAAAGTTTAATAAATCCTTAAATTTTCCACTTCGTTCGCCAATCTTAAAAAATTGAATTATTTTTGCATTACCTAAAAAAATCACGCTTTGAATTTTAAAGACGAACTTGTATTCAACCCCGAAGATATTGCCGAAACCCTCAGTGAGCTTCATGCTGATGAAAGGCTTCTGGCGTTCCTGAAAGTTCCGAAAGAATACAAAGCGGAAGTTTTTTCCCATCTGGACCCCGATTTCCAGGAAGAAACCATCCGGAGCATCGGCAGCGATGAAGTTTCCGAGATCCTGAACGCGATGACTCCCGATGACAGGACCGCACTCTTTGAAGATTTCCCCGATGAGCTCATCAAATATTCCATCAACCACCTGAATCCCCAGGAACGGCGGATTGCCCTGAAATTATTAGGCTACGATTCCGATTCCATTGCCCGTCTGATGACGCCCTATTACATCCAGATCCGTAAGGAATGGACCATCAGGCGTTGCCTGGAGCAGATCAAGAAAGTGGGCAGCAAGGTGGAAACGATGAACTACCTCTATGTGGTTGACGAAAGAAACCGGCTGATCGACGATATTGCCCTGGGAAGCCTGCTGCTGGCAGAAGAAGATACGATGGTTGCGGATATTACCGATAACCATTTCGTAGCCATTACCACGACGACCTCTAAGGAAGATGCCGTGCAGTATTTTGAAAAATATGACCGTGCCGCCCTTCCGATCATTACTGAAGCCGGCGTTCTGGTAGGCATCGTTACGATTGATGACATCCTGGACCAGATCGAACAGCAGAATACCGAGGATATCCAGAAATTCGGGGGATTGGAAGCCCTGGACCTTCCGTATACCCAGACTTCGCTTATCGAAATGGTTAAGAAAAGAGGCATGTGGCTGGTCATCCTTTTCTTTTCCGAAATGCTGACCGCCTCCGCGATGGGTTATTTTGAGGATGAAATCCAGAAAGCGGTGGTGCTGGCTCTATTTGTCCCGCTGATTATTTCCAGCGGCGGGAATTCCGGTTCGCAGGCAGCCACCCTGATTATCCGGGCGATGGCCCTGCAGGAGATCGGACTGAAGGACTGGTGGTATGTGATGCGAAAGGAGATCTTTACCGGACTGCTGCTCGGCGGGATCCTGGGGATTATCGGTTTCCTGAGGATTATGATCTGGCATAAGGCCGGCTTTTTCAATTACGGAATGCACTGGGCCTATGTAGGCCTGAGCGTGGGGGTTTCCTTAGTGATGATCGTGCTTTGGGGAACGCTTTCCGGTTCCATGGTTCCTTTTATCCTAAAAAAAATGAAACTCGATCCCGCGACCTCCTCCGCCCCTTTTGTCGCCACTTTGGTGGATGTTACCGGACTGATCATCTATTTTTCCGTTGCCGGACTTTTCTTAACGGGCAAACTTTTGTAATTTAGGTCCCCCTAAATTACCGTTATGAAAGTTGTTTCCCTTGTCCCCTCGATTACTGAGGCCCTTTTCGATTTAGGCCTTACGGAACATGAAGTTGCCGGAAGGACCAAGTTCTGCATTCATCCGGCAGGAAAAGTACGGCACATACCCGTAATCGGCGGAACAAAAAACATCCATCTCGATAGGATAAGAGCCCTTCAGCCGGACCTGATCCTGGCCAATAAGGAAGAAAACGTAAAAGAACAGGTGGAAGCGCTGATGGCTGATTTTAAAGTGATCGTAACAGACATTGAAACCGTTGAAGACAACGATGCCCTGCTCGAAGATCTTGGAAAACTCTTCCATAAAGAAGAATCGGCCCGGGAATTTAACCTGAAAATCCGTGAAGCTCTGAATCAGGCTGCTCTCAATTCAAAGCTGAAAGCCGCTTACCTGATCTGGAAAAACCCTTATATGACGGTCGGTTCCGATACCTTTATCGATAAAATCCTTTCCGAAATCGGTTTTGAAAATTTCTTTAAAGACCGGAAGCGTTATCCCGAAATCCAAGTTGAAGATTTAGCCGGTGCGGATGTAATTATGCTGTCTTCCGAACCGTTTCCTTTCAAAGAAAAACATGTCGAAGAGCTGAAAACCGTTTATCCTGATAAAACAATGCTGATCGTGGACGGGGAAGCTTTCTCCTGGTACGGAACACATATAGCAAAGTGCGGGGACTATTTTAAGGGACTGATCGATAAAGTGAATGCTGAGGTTATTAAATAATCGAGTGAATATTTAACTGTACCTTTTTAGCCTGAAGCCACGCGAACATCAGTAAAAATCTGCATTAAATAAAAAGGCGGAAAAAACCATTTTCGCAGCAATCCATCCGTGAATCTTTCATAGTATTCTGAATTCCCGACAAATGCCCTAGCCCGGATAGAAACGGTTACCCCACAGCAGGCGGAGGCCTTCGCGGCAGCGCGAGGAGTAAGAGTGGATAGCCGGATCAAGCTCCTTAAAAGCCTGAGGGCTGATGGGTTTAGTTTCAGTAAACAGCTCATAATCATATGGAAATGCGGCTTTGAGAGTCTCAGCCACCGAGGTTTCAAAGGCGTAAGCAACAATATAGATTTATCTTTTAAAAAATAAAATGAATCCGAAATTATTTATCTCATATTCAGCTGTTTAATTAAAAAAACTAAGATTAGTTTAGTCAGGATTTGAATAGAAATTTCTAACAGAATGATGAAAGGTTTGATTTAGTCATTAAGACCTTTGATCGTATTTCTGACGAGAGAAACTTCCTGCATCCAGCTTTCATCTTCCAGCCTGTAAATCCGGTTTTTCTTCGGGTTCACGGTAAAATAACAAAAAACTCCGGCTCAGTGGAGAGCCGGAGGGTATGTTTTTATGGAAAACGATGTTACAAAATTTTGGAAACCTCATTACAAAGCCATTCCAGCAGTTCGCGGTCTTCATCGGTAAACGGATCGATGGTATGGGAATCGATATCGATCTGGCCGATGTTCTGCCCATCCTTAAAGATCGGGACAACGATTTCCGCTTTGGTATCGATGGAGCAGCTCAGGTAATTGCTTTCTTCATGCACATCCGGCACCACGAAGGTTTCGTTGGAAACGGCTACCTGTCCGCAGATCCCTTTTCCGTACGGGATAATCGTATGATCGGTCGGAGCACCTACATAAGGTCCCAGCTTCAGCTCATCCTTATCACCGTTTTTAAAATAGAAACCGGTCCAGTTGAAATAAGATATTTCCTGATCCAGCAGGTGACACACTTTTTCCAGTTTTTCTTCGGTATTATGTTTAGGACTTTCAAGAATCGAGGAAAGCCTTTTTTTTAATTCTGACATTGTATATATTGTTTTAAGAGAATTGTTTCAGCGAAAGCTCTTCTTTGTAGCCGAACATCCCGCGTTCCTTTATCATTTCCGCAACGCCTTCCGGAAGCTGGTTTTCCCAGCCCTTGATGTTGCAGCCTATTTTCTTTAAAATATCTCTTGAATAAATTTCCAGGAACTCCGGATTGTAGCTGGTAATGTCTACAATACGTTCGTTGTGCTTGAAATATTTGTACAGTTCCTTCAGGTTCTCCTCCACCTTCAGGGTTGAAGAATCCAGCAACTCGTGGGTTTCCGGATCTTTGTAAGGATACAGGTATACCCTCAGTCCGTTTCTGAAAAATTTACCGAAAGCCTCCAGGATTCCCCCTGACAGGTTTTTGTAATATTTTTCGTCGAATACCATGAGCAGATTGTTTACGCCCATGGCCACTCCGATATTCCGGCTGGTGTAGGAAGCAAAATAATCGATCAGCCTGTAATATTCCGAATAATTGGAAATGATTACCGTATAGCCCAGTTTGCCCAGGACATCAACCCGGTCCAGGAAATCCCTTTCGTCGATATCGCCGTCTGCCCGGAGGTTGGAAATGGTAATTTCAATCAGCACTTCCGTATCATCGGGGCTGCACGCCGAATCTTTCAGGAACATCTCCATCCCGTTTTTCAGCATATCGATATTTACCTTGGTTACCGGACGGAAGCTTCCCCTAACGGCAAAAATGTTTTTCTTATATAAAATATCGGCAGGAAGCATGTTGTTGCCCTCCGAATTGAAGATGACGGCGTCCGTCATCCCATGCTTTACCAGCTGTAGGGACATCAGCCTGTTGTCTACATATTCAAAGGCGGGACCGCTGAAATCGATCATATCGATCTCGAGGTTGTCCTTTGCCACTTCATCGTAAAGGGATTCCACTAAATTTCTTGGGTTGTCATAATAATGGAAGGCCCCGAAAATAAGGTTTACCCCAAGATTCCCCAAGGTTTCCTGCTGCAGTGTGGCGTCGTTCTCCTTGAATTTGACGTGGATCACGATTTCGTTGTAATCTTCGTTTTCTTTCACCTGAAAACGGATGCCCACCCAGCCATGGCCTTTAACGGTCTTATCAAAATTAATGGTGGTCACGGTGTTGGCGTAGGAAAAAAACTTCCGGTTCGGATTGTTTTCCCTGGAAATCCTTTCTTCGATCAGAGCCACTTCATAACGAAGCATTTTCCGAAGCCGGTTTTGGGTAACATACCTGTTTTTTACCTCTTTTCCGTAGATGGCATCACTGAAATCTTTGTCGTAAGCCGACATGGCCTTGGCAATTGTACCGGAAGCTCCCCCTGCTCTAAAAAAATGCCGAACAGTCTCCTGCCCTGCTCCAATTTCTGCGAAAGTACCATAAATAGTAGGATCTAGATTAATTGTTAATGCTTTTTGTTTAGGAGTTAGTTTCTGATACATTAGGACATTAAATTTTTCGTAAATTTACCAAAATTAAACCAACCTCAAAAGAAATGAAGTTGAAATTTTTAGGAACGGGAACTTCGCAGGGCGTACCCGTGATCGGCTGCACCTGCGAGGTATGTACTTCGGAAAACCCGAAAGACAACCGCCTGCGGTCTTCCGTAATGGTGACCACCGATGAATACCGGAAAATCCTGATCGACTGCGGCCCCGATTTCCGGCAGCAGATGCTTACCCATAAAGAAAACCATATCGACGTCGCATTGCTTACCCATGAGCATAACGACCACGTGATCGGACTGGATGACATGCGTCCGCTGATCTTCAAGACGGGAAAAGATATGCCGTTGTACTGTTATTCCAGAGTCGGGAACGAAGTGAAAAAACGTTTTCCGTATGCCTTTGCCGACGAAAAATATCCCGGCGCCCCGGCATTTGAGCTGCATGAAATCGAAAACAAGCCTTTTACGGCAGCGGATACGGAAATCACACCGGTTGAAGTCGTCCATTTTAAAATTACGGCTTTCGGTTACCGGTTTAAGGACCTGGCGTACATTACCGATGCCGGTTTTATCTCGGACACTGAAAAGGAAAAGCTGAAAGATCTGGATGTCCTGATCATCAACTGCATCCGGAAGTTTGATCCGCACCCGGCCCATTTTATCCTTCCGGATGCCATTCACCTGTTTGAAGAGCTGAAGCCTAAAAAAATGTTTCTGACCCACCTCAGCCATCATTTCGGACTGCATGATGTTGAAGACAAACAACTTCCGCCCGGGATGCACCTTGCCTACGACGGTCTGGAGCTAAATTTTTAAAAAAATCATTTCAAAAAGCTTTGGAGTATTAAGAAAAGTTTCTATATTTGCACACCAATTTGAAACAAACATCACGTTTGAAGCAAACACCGGCCCAGGTGGCGGAATTGGTAGACGCGCTGGTCTCAAACACCAGTTCTTAGGAGTACCGGTTCGATCCCGGTCCTGGGTACAGAAAACCTCTGAAATCTTTTGATTTCGGAGGTTTTTGATTTTAATAGAAAATTTTTATACCAATCTAAACTTTGTTAGATTTAAAATTCCGGGAAATTAAATTCATAAAAATTTTATAAGTCTGTTTACTTAAATCAGATATTCTGTATTTTCAGATACTACCCTCTTTAATTTCTTTGCCAGATGAGGTTGCGGCAAAGACAGGACACTCAGAAAAGTTGTATCGGTGCGGTTTCCGTTTTTGTCAACTTTCAAAACAATGGATCTGCAGCACGGAGAGGCAAAGAAATAGTTTTCGTACCGTGTTCCGCAGGTGAAGCACTCTGTAATAATGACGTTCTTTTTTTCGAAATTTTCCATAGTTATTGTGTTGTTATGTTATTATAATACCGGTATACAGGATATCCGGCTGGGGTACAAAGGAACCGGTTACGGTTCATTCTCTACCTGTATCTTATTGAACAGGGAAACTTTGTACAGGGCATCGATCACCGGGGCATCGATCATGCGCCTGTTTTTTACCCGCCTGATGTAATCGGGATCTTTAGCCTTTTCCTTTAGAATGATATTGACGGAAGCAGTATAATGTGCAGGTGACCATCGATCGATAAAATCAAATTGATCATCGATTTTTTTCTGATGGTAGCGACGTATCGGTTTGCCCATACAAATAAATGAATTTTGTTTAACCTTTTTTCGTAATTTTGTGCTTGTCCATTGGGACAATTTTAAAAACAAATATACAACTATATATTTAAACAACAATAATTAATTAAAATTTTAACAATTAATTATTGTTTATTTTTAACACAAATAAGCTACTCAAAATGAAAATTTACGAAAAGATCCGTGAGTACAGCAAGGGAAAAGGTGAAACCATGAGAGAAATTGCCGAAAAATATGGGGTGACGCCACAGGCGATCCAGATGTATTTTTCAGGAAAAAATGCCATGCCGCTTAATTTTCTGGTCTGGTACGTCGAAGAACATCCCGATATCGATCTGTATGCCCTTTTCAGCAAGGAACACACCCAGATTGTCTCCGAACCGCGTGCTGAATATCATAAGAAATACAGGAAGCAGCATGTGATCGACCGGATTATTAATATCCTGGAAGAAGAGCTGTAAATATACTGCCCTGCTTTACCTTAAAGTCAGGAATAATTACCGGAAAAAGAGATGCAGCGTTTCTTTTCCGGTTTTTATTTTCATAGAGACAGATAAAGATTTTCGTTCTGGTTTGTTCATTGGCAAAAAGATACATTTGCCGTTTCTTTGATAAGGTGACGGAT
Organism: Chryseobacterium hagamense; assembly: GCF_007991455.1. GTDB lineage: Bacteria > Bacteroidota > Bacteroidia > Flavobacteriales > Weeksellaceae > Chryseobacterium > Chryseobacterium hagamense. Next base: position 25,897 of record NZ_BJYJ01000039.1, read on the forward strand.
GATTTATTTGATAATCAACATTTTTTATTGTAATACTGACACAATGAACTTCCGGAATCCGGTATCCTTTTTTCCGCCTGTAAAACTGATTTGGATTTTACGTAATATTAAGTCCAGGTATTTTGAACTTGGTCCTGCTGCTATCTACTGGTGAACGAATGGCTGAAAGACTTAGCCTACTGCATTGATAACCGCCTTCAGGCGAATTACAACCTGATCAGCAGCAAAAATGAAGCGATCCGTAAAGCGGAACTTCTGCAAGTACTGCAATACGAATAATCACTGATTTCATCCGGACTCCGGATTCCTTTCTGCCTTTACTTTTGATCCCTGACGATTAATAAATGCTGCCTTCCATTACCGGTAGGAGGTTTTCCCATTTAGAAATTTTGAATTATTTTAAATAAGAGGGTATCCGTTTCCCGGGCAGCAAACAAATGTATTGAAAATCAATTATTTAAAATTTTAATCACAGGCCTTAAATCATCCTTTTATAAAATCCGGTTATAAAATTATTTTTATTGCTTTTCACAATTTATTTATATTCGCTCTTTTAAATTGTCTATTAATCTTGTCTTAAGAAATAATACTATGCCACTCAGCCAGCACAAACTGATTCCGATGACGGATTTCGTGATAGAATATTATTCTCATGAAGGGTATGCCGATCTGCAGACCCTGAAACTGATGAATAACTACGCGACGTTTCTGAAAAAGCCGCTGACTTTAGGAATGTTTGTTCCTGTGGATGAAAAGGGAAATATTCTGAAGGAGCCCAGAAACTATGTTTCCTGGAAATCGCTGAAGCATAATCAGAAAACTTCTGCAGGAAGTGCAGAAATTACTGTGTTTGAAGAATACAAAGTGTATCAGAAAGCTGAAAAGAAGTGTCTTTTCGAAGGATTTAAAATTGCCTACAACGGCTATTCGGTCGTTAGAATTGTTGCGGAATATGATGAATCGGTGGAGTTGTCATTTAATAAAAACGATAAAACCTTCCAGAATTTCAGGCATATCGAATCGCTTACCTATTTTAATGACATATTTCTTAATGAAACTGCACTAAAGAAAATCGGTATCCGAAAATAATTACCGAATAAAATGATCTTCGTTGATCAGAGAAATGAACTCCGACATATTTTTATTTGAGCTTGAAAGAATAGAAAGTTTTTTGACGACTTTTTTAATTACCGGTAAATTAAGAATTTGTTTTGCCATAACAGATGTTTTAAATTAAATGATTTTTAAGACTCCTGAAATTCTTATGGTCGTTTCCATCTTAAGTCTCTTGTTCTGAATAAACAAAGTCCGTACCCCTTTTTAAAACGCAGCAACAATTAACATAAATAAATTATTCTTCAGTAATCCTATTTTTATTGAAACGCTTTGCACAAGCCTTTAAAAGACAAATTCCCGCGGATTGCTGGGAATCTCCGGGAATTTAAAATTTTAAGAATGAAGGCTTATCCTTTTACGGCCTTACCATAAACTTCCAGGGCTCTCTTCCGGGCAGAAACATGTTCAACAACCGGTTCGGTTTTCAGATCTTCTTCACTCAGCCATGTATTGATATATTCCTGATCCTTATCGAATTTTTTGGTCTGTTCGGAAGGATTGAAAACCCTGAAATAGGGTGCCGCATCACAGCCGCAACCTGCCGCCCACTGCCAATTCCCGTTGTTGGAAGACAGTTCGTAATCCAGAAGTTTTCCGGCAAAATAAGCTTCACCCCAACGCCAGTCGATCAGCAGATGTTTGGTAAGAAAGCTTGCAACGACCATCCGCACGCGGTTGTGCATAAAACCAACTTCATTCAGCTGCCGCATTCCTGCATCAACGATCGGATATCCGGTCTTGCCTTCGCACCAGATTTTGAATTCCTTCTCATCATTGCGCCATTGGATGTTCTCATATTTATCTTTGAAAGGATGGTTGACCACTTTGGGAAAATGGTAGAGAATCTGCATAAAAAATTCCCTCCATATCAGTTCATTCAGCCAGGTCTCATTGTTCTTCAGGGCATACTGTACACATTTACGGATAGAGATGGTCCCGAAGCGGAGAGCCACGCCCAGGTGGGTCGTATGATCCATTCCCGGATAGTCCCTGTATTTGCCGTAATCTTCAATAATCGATTTTTTCAGAGCCGGTTTTTCATCCTTAATGTCCGTTTTTTCGAATCCTATATCCTTTAATTCAGGAAATTTGGGCGCCGGATAGGCCAGGAAATTAGTAAAGTCAGTTCTGTAGGTTTTGATCTTATGGGTCTTCAGAACTTCTTTCCATCTTTTGGAATACGGTGTGTAGACCGTATAGGGCTTACCATCCTTTTTGGTGACTTCATTCTTATGGAAAATCACCTGGTCTTTAAAGGATTTCAGCTCAATGTTTTGCTTTTTAAGGAATTCGGCGATCTCCTCATCACGCTGTATGGCTCCCGGCTCATAGTCTTCATTGCAGAAAACGGTACCGATATCAAAATCTTTGGTCAGCTTCTTAAATGCTTCTACCGGTTTTCCCTTAAAAGTAGTTATTCCGCTTTTGTGCTTCTTCAGCTCTTCATCCATACCCTTCAATGCACGGTGGAAATAATCGACCCTCTTGTCGGATTTATCTTCCAGCTTATCCAGAATACCGGTATCATAAATAAAAACAGGCAGCACCTTTGATCCGGAATTCAAAGCTTCGGAAAGCCCACAGTTGTCATCCAGTCTGAAGTCCCTCCGGAACCAGAAGATGTTTACTTTTTCTTTTTCAGGCATCGGGTTTATTTTTGATTGAACATTTTTTCCAGAATTCCGTACCGGTAATCGAAAATCCCCTCTACTTTTTTCTTCACCATGACGCTGTGGGCAATTTCTCCCAGGAAGCCCATCGGCAGTTCATAATCCACCGTGTCTTTCATCAACACTCCATTCTCATTTTCAATAAATTCATGGAAATGGTGCCACAGCTTGTAAGGCCCTTTTTTCTGAAAATCCGTGAAGCTCTTCCGGTCGTCTACATGAATGATTTCCGTCTGCCACCTCATTTTGATCCCGAATAAAGGCGATACAAAATAATCAATGATCATCCCTTCATAAATTTCATCGTTTTCAAATTTTGTCAGCACGATGAAATTCATTTCTTTCGGGGTTATTTTTGAAAGATTATTGGCAGAGGAGAAGAATTTCCAGGCGGTCTCAATATTACAATTAAGCTGCTGTTCACGGTAAAGTCGGTGTTTCATGTATTCCAAATTTTTATCGGATGGGGTCATACAAAAATCAGACTAAACGTGGTAGGGAATCCGAAAGCTGTAAATAATCATCCTAATTTACTTCGCCTGACGGACTACATTGGAAATGGATGGCTTTTTATTTTGTAGGGAAGATCAATGAACACAGAGCGCACTAAGTTTTCGGACCTGCTTACTGTTTTAAGTTTCACAGAGCCATTTCACTTAACCAAGCAAACAAAGATTTTAACTTTAAGTTTGAATTCAAAAAAATCTGTGTGAGATTTTATTAAACCGTTTTGAACACAGAGCGCACTGAGTTTTT
>NZ_BJYJ01000040.1 GCF_007991455.1 Chryseobacterium hagamense
TCCGGTTTTTAGTGTCGGAGGGTTAGAGTGTTGGAGTGTCGGAGGGTCGGAGGGTTTTAAAGTCGGAGGGTTTTTTAAGTAAGACTACCGCCCTAGCCCGGATAGGAACGGCATCCTTTTTTGTTTTTTCACTGATGCTGATGATCAATCCGAAAGCTGTAAAACAAAAAAGATACAGTGGATAGCCGGATCAAGCTCCCGGAAAAAGTAAGGATGCTGAAGGATTTGAAAGCAGGAGTGTTGGAGGGTATGAGCGTTGTAAAATGTGGGAATTTATTTGTTGGGAGGTTTGGGCTTTATCAGTTTTCTTTAAAGTGAGTCCGGATAATGGAGGTCAGAACGAGAGAGAATGAAACCGTAGGACAAGTGATCCAATCATTAAAGTTGCCCGGGAAATATTTCAATCGGGGAAAAGGTTGTAGAGACCAGGGAAATTTTAATTTGAAAACGGGAATTCTCTGAGGTGGACAACTTATCAGTCCATCACTGGTTAAAAAAACGTTTGATCAAAAGCTTATAGGTATAATATCCAACTATACAGCCGATGGCATCGGCCACAACATCCAGTGTTTCCATAGATCTGCCGAGGCCCATTTCTTCCTGCAGGATCTCGGTGAGGAAAGCGTAGATCATGATGATCTGAATGAAATGGGAAAATCTGATTTTGGGAAAGGCTGCGATCAGGCAAAAGCCCAATGCCGCAAATATACTTAAATGCAGGACTTTATCAATCCCGTTGAACATGAACCAATATTCATGATTTTCTTCTCCCGGTCTCAGGAGCATATACGTAAGAAATGCCCAATAAATGGGCAATATCTTACTGAATATTTTTGAAATATTATCCAATTACTTCCTGGTATGCTTCGGCAGAAAGTAATTCTGACTGATCTACACCTTCAGCAACTTCCAATTTAATGATCCATCCGTTGCCATACGGATCCGTATTTAATAATTCAGGCTGGTCTTCCAGTTCGGCATTGAACTCGATTACTTTTCCTGAGATTGGCAAGAATAAATCCGAAACCGTTTTTACAGCTTCTACACTTCCGAAAACGGCACCGCCTTCAAGTTCATCATCTACAGTATCTACATCTACATAAACGATATCGCCAAGCTCGCCCTGAGCGAAGTCTGTAATACCGATGGTAGCGACGTTACCTTCGATTCTGATCCATTCGTGATCTTTGGTGTACTTTAATTCTGATGGTGTGTTCATTTCTAATTTTTTATTTCTACAAATGTATTCAAAATTACAGAAGCTTCAAATATCGGATATAAAAAAGTCCTTCAAAATTTGAAGGACCTTTAAATTTATTTTCGTTCTAATTAGAATGTTCCCGAATTCCCGAAGGTAAACGTTGCGGAAATTCCGGCTCTGATCGTTGACAGCGGGAATGCGGTTGAGATCTTATACTTGGAAGTCATCTGCTCATAGAATACTCTGAGGTTAAGGTTTTCAGAGACGTTGTAATCTGCAGAAACCTTGATGTTCATCAATCGCTGTCCTCCCGTTATCTGCGAATCATCCAGCAGGATGTTGGTGATGCTGGTCCTGCTGTCTCTGAGGGAGAAATCTCCGCGAATATTCAGGTCGCTTCCTTTGGCCTTTCCTCTTCCGCCGACATTCGTCATCCCCAGCCTGAAATTCCTGATGATGTACCCGATCCTAACCACATATTCGCTGTTTGAATCCTCGGTTAGGGTATGGTTTACCAATCCTAACAATAAAGTACGCAACCTGTTGTACTGAAGTCCGAACTGAATGTTGTTCCTCATCGTCATATCCACCCCGATCAGCGGCGAGAAATTCTCCACGTAACCTACCTGAGCGAAAGTAAACGGATTGATGTAATCGTCATTAATGTCCCTCTTTGTAGCGTCATACGCATTCAGGCTGTTGAAATAATCAATGCTCGACTGGATTCCCGTAGCCGTGTAAGTGGCCTGATAGGAGTGCAGAAGGTCAAATTTCGAGAACTGTCCGTTGATGATCGGAACATTCCTCAATCCGGAATAGGTAATTTTCCAGTTCGGAATCGGAAGCCCTGCTTTTCTCGGATTGCCCATTGCTTTCGGCGTCTTTCCTTCTACGGCTGCCCTGAATGCAGGGATCAGGATATAAGCATTTGAAATTCCGTAACCGTCTTTAAATCCGTCCGGCTGCAGAGCTCCCGGCATCTGCTGGGAAAGCGTTCTTGCATTCTGCCTGATGGCCTGGTAAATCGCTGCTCCGTCTTTGAATGCCGTATTCAGTAACACCACAGAGTTGGAATACGTCACGAAATCATTGGCAAACGTATAGTTCGGATTCGGTACGCCTGTTACCGGATCCCTGTAATTAAAGCCGGTATGGGTAAAGTTCCTGTTGTAATTGTGCAGGGCAATGACATCAATCCTCAGGTCATTCATCGGCATGATCTGAAGGTTGGCCCGGAGTTCCCGGGTCGACATCCGTACGTAAGGATCCGTCATGAATTCCGAACCGCTGACCCATCCGTTTTCCATTACGGTTCTTCTGATATCGGCCTGTGACCCCAGAAGGAATCCGATGGTTGGTCCTCCTAAGGTTTGCCCGTACCCGTACCAGTTCGGTGCGGATAATAATCCAGGAAGTACCGTTCCGTTGTTTTCGGAATAATTAATATCCAGCTGCTTCATGGAAGTCAACAGATAAGCCAGGCTCTGAAGCGGGCTCAGTCTGTTTTTAAACTTATATTTTTTGTAAGCATACCGGTTTTTCTCCCATTGCTGCGTATAGGCATTGTTCAATGAATCAACTTCCTGCTTACGTTTCTGAAGTTTTGCAGAAATGTTTTTGAAATATTTGAACTGGCCGAAGAACCTCGTGAAATCTGCCGTGGCCGTGGCCTGGATTACATTGGTATTCTGGCCAATTGAACCCAAACTTCCATCCGGGCTCGACAGGAGCACTGTAGATCTGGCATTCCAGTTATACGTAAATCCGTATCCCAGTTCCGCATCGATAAAATCCAGATACGGCAGATACTGAAACGGCAGTTTATAATTCAGCTGAACCCGGTGGTTATATAAGACCGGTCTTCCGGCCCTGAACACATTTCCGAAAATAGCCGTATTGTCCATGGTATTTACATCAATGTTATCATTGAGTGTTCTTGTTGCGGAATTGATTTCCAGTTTCAGGGATTTGGTGAAATTAAAGCCTAATCCGTACTGCCAGCCGAAATAGAAGTTCCTGTTGCGGATCGCCCCGAAGTCGTCTCCGTAATTTCCGTTTAAGATGGCATCGATATTCCTGAATTCAAGTTCATTGTAATTCCGGTCTACTTCCGTTCTGAAAGAGAACCTTGTCGGAACCGGATTTAAATTGAACTCTTTTACCCACCTCAGGTATTTTGTAGATTTCGCCGTATCGCTGATCATTTTATTGAACGGACGGATTACCCAAGGCTTGAAGGTATAGTTGTAATCGATATATCCTCTCAGGTACTGCCTGTAATTTTTCTTGGTATAAATATCCCTGAAATAATCGTCGTTGTACACCGCCGTTACCGATACGTTTTCGATATCGTAAAACTTCGGTTTCCTGTTCGGGTTCATCCTTTCCTTATGCATGTTTACTACCCCGAGGCTCCTCTGCTGGGTGTAGGTTCTGGCTACTTTTTTCAGCTGCTCTTTATTAGCCGCTTTCTTAAACTCCACATCGGTATCCAGAGGGTTGTACTTCGGATCTTCGATGGTCTGGGCATAAGAATAGTTTACCGGAATTTTAACCCCGCTCTTCGCCGGAAGGAATTTATCTACATTCACAGCGGTATTGATGCTGAAAGCCGATTGGGTAGACTGTGTCCTTTCCGCCGGTTTGGAATCGATATTTCCGAAACCTACCGAAGTATAGGAGGCACTGGTGTTTACCGTGGCAAAATCGCCCAGGTTAAAGTTCAGGCTGGCATTCCCGGCATATCCGCCGTCATTCTCGATTTCGGAAAGGCGGATTTCGTTGACCCACAGGATACGGTCCATGGAAAGATTAGTCCCTTTTTCATTTCCGTTTCTTACCCCGATCATGATGGTGGTAATGTTTCCTAAGCTCGGACGACCTTTAATATAAATGCTTTTAAAAGTATTCCCCGGATCAAAAACCTCATCTTTTAGCCTTTTTATAATCTCCGTCGGGTATTTTTTATCTCTTCTGATTTTGGCATCCACGAAATCCTGGATATTCAGGTCCACATCATTTTCCATTGGCCAGATTTCCATTGGGTTGATAGCCGTAGATGGGGTGATGACCAATGAAGATTCATATTCGTAGTAGTTATCTGTCGCGTCGCTACCGAAACGGATAAAGAATTTGGTTTCTTTATTAAAACCGAATACTCTGTTTGTAGGATCCTGGGCATGTACAAAAAGTTTCAGTTTTTTGTATCTTCTCATGTCCAGAGAAGTATTTTTAAATACCCCCCGTGCTTCGGAAGCAATAAGCGAGGTAGCTTTCAGATAAAGTGAGGCTTCATTCTGCCTTTGGGCACCCGCATTTCCACTCAATACCTGTCTGTCGATTCCCGGAGGCAATACATAAGGCGGCTTATTCAGTGCATTTTCTTCAATATTTACGCTTCCTACCTCAAAGTTGGTATTATCCGCAGTAGATGTCCCTTCATCAGTAGCTCCGGTAGTTCCTGTAGCGGCAATATTTTTAGGATACTTTCTCCAGTCCGAACGTACAAGGTCCATGGTTCCGAATCTTAACGTTGAGGTCTGGTCGAAACCTTTTAATAACAATCTGGCAAAACGGACATTGTTCAGGATCGAAGCATCATGATCTCCTGCCGTGGTTACATACTGTGAAACCGGAATTCTGAAGAGATACCATTTTACCTGCGAAGTCTGCCCGTTCTGGAAGGTAGCCTGAACGGTTTTTACGTCCACGATGTTATTCTGTCCTAATGCCAGGCTTCCCTGATCTAAGTTTACCTCATACTGGTTGTAGCTTTCGGTCTGATCCAGGTTATAGTCTTTGTTGATATCTTCCGCATCGGGAGTCTGGGAAGCCACTTCCAGGGAGTTGCTCTGGGAGTTCCCTTCCGGCCCTCTGAAGTATTTGTACCGCTGAACAAGAGACGAAGCCTGGTTCCCTGTAAATTTATCGGACATATAGAATACGAAATCATCTACCGCCGGGTCATTGATATTGGTCACGGGGTTAACGAAGGTATTTCCGAATAAAGCAGATTCCTGGTCGGAGCTTAATCCGTCGTACCCTAAATCCTGCGCGGTCCTGTCGGCTCCTTCGCTTGAGAAAGCGTACAGGATCGGCGGCTGCTTAGGCTGGGTCCCCCAGTTTGAATTTGTGGTTACAGAAGGCGCGGAAGGCGTCGGCAATCCGTTTTCGTACTGCATCTGCCCGTCTTTCAGAACATCTTCGGAAACGTTCCCCAACTGCAATAACATTTTCGGGGCGGTTCCTAAAGTATTTCCGTCGGCATACGGGTCCATCATCCAGAACTCCACATATTCGATATTGGAATTGACGAAGTTGGATACCGAAATCGGCCTCATGATTCCCGACCAACGCTGTGCGGTCGTTTCCGGTGAAGGGTTTGAATTATAAGGTCCTTTTTCTGCCGGATAATATGAGATATCAAAGGTATTGGTAAAGGTCTGCTCACCCGCCACGAAATCCCTGTTGTTGAAGATCTCGGAAAACTGTACCCTTCTGGATGCGTGGTTGGAAACCGACTGCGGCGTGATGCCGTTCGGTGCCTTTCCGCCGACGCCCCAGAATCTCGGATCGATGTTATACCATGACAACAAACCTCTTCCGTACCCTTCCGAGCGGTCGTTATTCTTACCGGCTCCCGTAAACAGCGGATCGTCCTGGTTCTTTTCCGGTTTTGAAGCCAGGCTCCATGCCGTAGGTTCTTTCAAGGTAATTTTTGAAGTGGTCTGTTCAAAATCGTCAATATAGGATTGGTCATTTGTTCCTTTGTTCAATCCCGGAAGCAGATAAGCCGTTTCCATCTTAAAATTCAGGTTGGAAGGGGCTTCGGTATTCACCAAAGGGATTTTATCGGTTAACCTGGTCAGGAACGGCAGCTGATTGTTGTACATCAGGTTGATTCCGGCCATGGTATTGTTCACGGCTTCCTGCCCATAGTTTACCTTCTGGGTAAGCGGCGATTCGGAATAGTTGACTACCGTTCCGCCTAAAATAAAGTTTTCGTTGAATCTTCTTTCCAGGTTTAATCCCAGGAATCTCTTACGCTGGGTATTAAACGTCAGCTGGTTTTCGAGTGAAATATTGATCGCCTGGCCGGACTGTTTCACCTGCTCGTTGATGATCGTCACCGTTCCCAGCATATAGTCTACCGTATAGTCGATTCCTTCCGTCAGCTGAACCCCGTTTGCCGAAACTTTTACGGATCCCTGCGGAACGTTCACGGCCCCTAAGGAAATTCCCTGGCCCTGTGTTCCTTTGTAACGGCCTTCGATGGTATACCGCTGGGCCAGGTTGCCTGAGGTCGCTACCTGTTTCTGCTGGGTATAAAGATCCGAGAATACATACTGCGGATCATTGGTTCCCAGAACATTCTGGATATAGCTTCCGAACGGCTGTACCTTGGTAAAGATCACCCTTCCGGTTTCAGGCCGGATGGTAATCCCGTTAACGAAGTCAAAAATCCCGTCTCCTGTTGTTCCGCCGTTGTTCTGTAGGTCACCGTTGGCATTCAAACGGTCCCAGTTCAGCAATTTGATTAACGGAACATTGTTTACCTGCGGATTATTGGCTACCGGAAGATAATTAACCTTACCTCCGGACTGCGGATCCCGGTATAAGACGTTCAGGATAAATCCGTCCTGGGTCACCTGACCCGCATCCAGTGAGTAGATGTTTTTCATCATCAGGTCCCACATCGGGGAAGAAGTCTTCACCGTGGTATTCGGCTTCAGCAATTTGGCCATCAATACGGTACTTTCTTCGGAGAACTCCCCTACCTTGTACACCTGGTTGCTTCCGTTTACCGTATAGGAGAATGAGACCGCCAGAAGCTGGTTGTCATTTAATTTCTGGTTTAATGAGATATACCCTAATTGTGGCTGCAGAATATATTCGTTGGTATTTAACCGTCTTGCCTTTTTATTGAAGATAAAATTCTCTCCATCCTGATAAGTAGCCGTTCCGATGGCACCAGCAGAAATGGCCGGAAGGGTTGCTCCTTTAATCGCATTGTATGTGGTACTGGCATCCCGTAATCCCGGAAGGGCATTCACGGCAGAATAAAGTCCGAAACCGGGCTGGTCATTGTTAGGCAATACGCCCGGTGCATCCCCTAAATCCCTGACCCCGATGATACTTTTCTGATACTGTAAATTGCTGTTTCCCTGATCCAGCACCCAAACTTCCATCCGGGTAATGCTGATCTTGGAATTGATCTGAGGATAATTCAGCAAAGCGTTATCATAGTTATTCAGGAAATAATGCCCCAAAAAGTAGTGCTGGTTATCTTCGTAATCGATGGCATTCAGCTTAAAGGTATTCATGACCCCTCCGCCCTGAACGGTAATATTTCTCGCTTCTCCCTGTTGTTGGGAAAGGACAACGGTTCCGTAGGTTTTTCCCAACTGGAATTCGGTTTTCACCCCGAATAACGACTGAGAACCGCGTATCAAACTGGTTGACAGCGGCATATTTACATTCCCGAATTCTACTCTTTTGATGATTTTGTCTTCGCCACCTGCATTGGGTTTATCCACATCATTCAGCCCTTTCTGCTGAAGGTCTTTCCAGCTTCCTTTCGACTGCCAGACAAGGTTCATCCTGTTCTCAAAGGCAAAACCGCTCTGGGTATCGTAATTGGCTTTCAACTGAAGGTTTTCTCCCACTTTCCCCAACAAGCCCAGCTGAATTCTCTGGTCGATATCAAAAGTGAAGCTGGTCCTGTTCTGAGGCAGGATCAGCGGGTTGTCTATTTTCTGGTACAGTCCGGCAAAATCGAAAGAGGCATATCCGGAAGGAATGATTTCAATCTTGTTGCTTCCAAAAATGGTTTCAAAAAGCCGGTTGTTGATCCGCAGCGAAGGAATCAGCCCTTTTCTGGCGGCATCGCTTTTGTCTTTCCGGAACATCAGGCTGTAGCGGTCGGATTTTTCTTTGTAGTAGGCTTTGGTCTGGGCCTCCATCATGAACTCCTTGTAGTCTTCGGGAGACATGGCCGTGGGTGGTCCGGTTATTGTATTTCCTACTTTGGGATATACGAAATACATCCCTGTTTTTATATCGTAATAGGCTTCATACTGCGTAGGATCCGCCAGTTCATAATCTTTCTTGATGATTGCCGTATCCCGGGCCTGCGCCGCAGGACGCCGCTGGGCAAAGGTGCTTACCGAGACCAGCAAAAATGACAGGAACAGAAATAGGTTGAGGTATTTATAATTTGCCACCAAATGTTTAAATGTTTTTTAAGATTTGTTTTACCAACGCTTCGACCGAAATGTCAGGATCTTGTTTTATGATTCTATCCGCAAGCTTCTCGCTCATCCGTTTCGGGATGCCCAAAACTTCTAATGCAGATAACGATTCTTCCTTCACTTTATTATTCGCGATGGTTGAAATGTTTTCATCCGGATTACTGAATTTCTGGACTTTATCCTTGAGATCAACGATAATTCTCTCAGCAGTTTTCGCACCGATTCCTTTGGCTTTCTGGATCAATGCACTGTTCTTTGAAAGAATGGCCGAAGCAATCTCCTCCAGGCTCAGTGTAGAAAGTAAAATCAGGGCAGATACGACACCAACTCCGTTGACACTTATCAGCAGATTGAACATTTCTTTCTCCGAACGGGTTTTGAATCCGAACAGCAAATGGGCATCTTCCCGGATAATCTGCTGGATAAAAAGTACGGTTTCTTTGTTTACAGTGAGGGTCTGTGAGGTCATGAGGCTGATACCTACATAGTAACCAACGCCCTGAACATTGATCACTGCGTAGGTAGGCGTAAGTTCCTGAACAATGCCTTGTAGTGAAAATATCATTATTAATTTTTATGCACCCAAATATAGCAAATTAAACTAACTAATGTTTTCATTTCAACCGCGAATGATTTTTAACTTAATTTTTGATTGATTATTCAATGAATTTGTAAAAATATAAAACCTGCCCGAACGGACATGTTTATTTTTTCCTGAAGACTTAATACAAACCTATACCGGATTTGTATCCAGGCACCTGCTTATATTACAGACGCCGTTTACACAGGTCGGTATACAGACTACAAGACATAACTGGCCTGCGATGGCAAATGAACAATACCCTCCATCAGGGATTGCAATAGCTTTCCTCCAGGTCCGCCTCCTGCGATTTGTCTTAAATTCTCCCCTGAAAGTTTTTTCATATTTTTCATACTAAAAATTTTTACTCTCCTGGAGTATATGTTTTCCTGCTATATGAAAATATCTTCCTCAAAATCCACTTCAAAAAAAAATTATAATTTTAACTAAAATCATAAAATCCCTTATTCAAAGGCATTTCCAAAGATTTAAAAACTGAGAATCTACCGTTCCTAATGATTATAAAAAAAGCAGCACCTCCAATCCGGGTACTGCTTTTTATTCTAATGAAAAAATTAGTATTATTTCTTATCTTTTTTCTCTCTTCTCTGAGCATCCAGAACGGCTATCGTGGCCAGGTTCACAATCTCATCTACGCTGGAACGCATCTGTAAAACGTGTACCGGCTGCTTCAGTCCCATCAGGATCGGGCCGATCACCTGTGCGGTTTTCATTCCCCGGATGATTTTATAGGAAAGGTTGGCACTTTCAAGATTCGGGAAGATGAAGGTGTTGGCAGGCGTAGTCCCCAGTTTTGAGAAAGGATAATCGCTCAGGTGGTCTGCATTCATGGCAAAATCCGGCTGGATCTCTCCGTCCACGATCATTTTCGGATATTTCTCATGAAGGATGCTTACGGCTTTGGCTACCTTTTTTGAAGTTTCGGAAATCGCCGCGAAGTTTTCGAACCCAAGCATGGCGATTCTCGGTTCAATGGCAAAAGATTTTACTGTAAACTCCGCCATTTTAGCAATGTTCACCAGGTCTTCGGAGGTAGGATTCTGGTTGATGGACGTATCGGCAAAGAAGATCGGCTTCTTTTCAGACAGGATCATCATCATGGCCGCTATTTTATCCACCCCTTTATCTTTTTCAATAATTTCCAACACCGGTCTTAATGTAGAAACATAGTTTTTGGAGAACCCGATGATCAGTCCGTCGGTATCGCCGTGTTTCAGCATCAAAGGCCCGAAGTAATCCCTCTGACGAACGAATCTTTTAGCCTTGTATTCATTCATCCCTTTCCGCTGGCGAAGTTTCCAAAGGGTTTCCCTGTATTTTTTACGGTTTTCCTTCTGGTCGTCGTCACTGGGATCGATAATCGGAACATCGATATTGATTCCGAAACGCTCCATCTGCTCTTTGACGTATTTTTTATTTCCTAACAGGCTTGGAAAAGCAATTCCTTCTTCATATAGAATCTGGGCGGCTTTCAGCACATTGTATTCTTCGGCATTTCCCAGAGTAATTCTTTTCGGATTGGCTTTGGCGCGGTTCTGCATCATTCGTACCAGCTTTTCGTCCCTTCCCATCCTGTCGAGCAGGCTGTTTTCGTATTCTTCGAAATCGGTAATGGTTTTTCTGGCAATTCCGCTTTCGATGGCTGCTTTGGCTACAGCACTCGAAACTTTGGTAATCAGCCGGTTGTCAAAAGGCTTCGGAATGAAATATTCCCTTCCGAACTGCAGGTTCTGAACGTTATAGGCTAAGATTACCGCTTCAGGAACCGGTTCTTTGGCCAGATCGGCAATCGCATGAACGGCAGCCAGCTTCATGGCTTCATTAATCCCTCTTGCCTGAACATCCAATGCGCCACGGAAAATATACGGAAATCCGAGAACATTGTTCACCTGGTTCGGATAATCGCTTCTTCCGGTAGCCATGATCACGTCTTTACGGGTTTCCAGAGCTACATTATAGGCAATTTCCGGATCCGGGTTGGCCAAAGCAAATACGATCGGGTTTTCGTTCATGCCAAGAAGCATTTCCGGCGTCATCACATTTCCTTTGGATAATCCTACAAAAACATCGGACCCTTTTACAGCATCTTCAAGGGTATCAATATCCGTTTCAACAACGAAATCCACCTTTTCCGGAGTAAGGTTTTCCCTTTTATGATTGATGACGCCTTTACTGTCACACATCAGGACATTTTCTCTTTTTAATCCTAAAGAAATATACAGGTTGGTACAGGCAATGGCAGCAGCTCCTGCTCCGTTGACCACCATTTTTACCTCTTCGATTTTTTTATTGGCAATTTTCAGGGAATTGATCAGGGCTGCCGCCGAGATGATCGCCGTCCCGTGCTGGTCATCGTGCATCAACGGAATATCCAGCTCTTCTTTCAGCCTTTGTTCTATATAGAAAGCCTCAGGCGCCTTAATATCTTCCAGGTTGATCCCTCCGAAAGTCGGAGCTATTCCTTTTACAATATCGATAAATTTATCAGGATCTTTTTCATTGATTTCGATATCGAATACGTTGATATCGGCAAAAATTTTGAACAAAAGACCTTTCCCTTCCATCACGGGCTTCGAAGCTTCCGCCCCGATATCGCCCAATCCAAGAACTGCCGTACCGTTGGAAATTACAGCGACCAGATTCCCTTTGCCGGTATAATCATACACGGTTTCAGGTTTCTCATGGATTTCCATACAAGGAACTGCAACCCCCGGCGAATAAGCCAATGACAAATCTCGCTGAGATGAGTGCGGTTTTGAAGGGATCACTTCGATCTTTCCTTTAGGCTCTGCTTTATGATAATCTAGCGCGGCCTGATTAAAGTTTTTTTCGTCGCGGTGGGTTTTGTTTGACATATAATGAATTTTGTTATTTAAATTAGAGTATATATTGGATGTGGTAACCGACCAGGCTTTCAATCGGCTTCTGAACGATCTGCCCTACTTCCAGGTGAAGCTCTGCCGCGGCAGAACGTAAGATATCTTCGTAATAATAAGCAATGGAACCTATGAAGTTGACCTCAGCATGATTCGATTCTTTATAAGGAAGCACCTGGTAATCGAAAAAGTTCAGCATTTCCTCAAAAACCATTTTCTGAAAGTAGGGATGATCTTTTCTTTCTACCACAAACTTGTTGAAATCGGCTAGATACGCATTGGGCCTGGTCGTATGGTACATGTTTTTTAAAGCCTCTTCTACCGTCAGGTTATACGTTTTTTCAAATTCAACGGAAAGATCCTGAGGAAGCTTCTGCATAAAGAACCTGCGCACCAGCTGTTTCCCGATCGCACTTCCGCTTCCTTCGTCTCCTACGAGAAAACCGAGCGAAGGCAGCTGGATCCGGATATCCTGCCCGTCGAAATAGCAGGAATTGGAACCGGTTCCCAAAATACAGACAATAGCAGGTTTTCCACGGTAAGCGGCATACGCTGCTGCGGTAAGGTCTTCCCTGACGATGATTTCCGCATGGGTAAATACACGGCTTAGTTCCTCGATAATGATATCACAGTTTTGCTGGACGCCACACCCGGAACCGTAAAAATAGATTTTCTTAATGGAATTTTTAACGGTTGTAAGACTGGTATTGCTCTCGATTTCCGGAACAATAAGCTCCCTGCTGATGAAATTCGGGTTGAAACCGATGGTCTCCGTTTTAAGAAAGACTTTTTTAAAATCATCCAGAATGACCCAATCCGATTTCGTAGAACCACTGTCAACAATAGCAACCATAATTTCCATTTTAGTTTAAGGATGCTAAATTATGAATTTATCTTGTAAGATGATGGATTATGAACATGACATATATATTATTTATCAAAGTCCATGGCTTGTTTATTTAGGCTTAAATGCCGGATATCCTCTTGATTTTTATTGAATTTAGAACTTATTTGACCGCATCATAAATTCTGTTCATGAGATTCCTGACCAGCCTGCCATTCTGATGATTGGACAGGATTACCATCCCGATCTGATTCTTTACGGAATATCTGATGAGGGATGAATTCCCGAACGTATCGCCGTCTTTTTCCAGAAAATCCTTTCCGATTTCCCAGCCCAGTCCGAGCTTCCGTTTATTGTCTTCATAATAAGTTTTTTCCACTACCTTCCTAGGCCCGGCAAAGTTTTTATTTTTTAAGTAAGCTTTTACGTATCTGATCAGATCAACGGCATTTGAGGTGAGGCCGCCGGCGGGATTCACCCGGTTCAGTACCATCGGCTGCTGGGGAACGCCCTGCTGATTATACAGCCCTGCCCGATTTTGTATTTTTAAGGTATTGAATGAAGTGGAATTCATGTTCAAAGGTTTCAGGATCTGGTTTTCAATCAGCTTTTCATAAGCCATCTTTAATTTTCTTTCCAGAATATTGCCTAAAAGGGAGAACGCATAGTTATTGTATTGATACTGCCGGTAACCGGATAAAGAATCAGTCTCCTTCAATACCTGGAACAGATAGTCTTCATCCACAGACCTGAATGGATTGGACGGGTCTTTTTGAATGAGGTCTGAAAAATATTGATCGCCGCTCAGGTTGGGCAATCCGGACTGATGCGTAGCCAGATCAGTAAGCAAAACTTTCTTCCTCACTTTACAGTTCAGCGTAATTCCGGAAGGCAAATACGTATCGATAAAATCGAAAGCCCCCATATTCCCTTTTGCGATTTCCTGAGCCAGTAACAAAGAAGTAAACGTCTTGGTCGCAGAACCGATTTCAAAAACCGTCAGGCTGTCCATTTTTGTTTTCGAATCTTTGCTCCGGGTTCCGTACGTATAATATTCCGTTTTTGAACCTTTGGAAATTCCAATCACCAAACCGACCTCGGGAAACGCTTTCAGTTCTTCCTGCACGATTTTGTCGATGGCCTTCCGGTTGCTCTGTGCTGAACAGAAGATAGAGCTATAAGCGAAAAGTAGAAATAAGAGGTTTTTGCTCATGAGAAGTTTATGGGATGAGTAAGAATGTTTTGGAGATTGTTACAGGATGCTTATCTATTTATGATAAAAAAAGGGTAACACCTTTATTTGAATTTTATATTTTAAATAAAAAAAGAACCAAAACTTCAGTCCGGTTCTCTTTTCAGTTATACGTTATAAAATGCCTCATCATTGTCTTACCTCTGTCTGATTGCTGTTAAACTGGATCAGCCAGTCTTCGATCTCTTCTTCCAGATAGGAAGTCTGAAGGATCATGGCATTGATAAAATCATCGGGTACCGGTTCGCTGCCGGAACTTTCAAGGTTCCAGAGTTCGTTGGACATATTTTCGTATTCGGAGTAAACGCGCTTAAAGCGGGTATTTTCTCTTTCCAAAGCTTCAATATTCTGCTGCTGAAGCTGGAATTTTCTGTATTTGTTTTGACGTTTCATACAAATATTATTAGGGTGGCCGTTAAAATTTTTTGGTGGTATGATTATAATCACATTACAAGATAAGAAAAAACCATCAACATAAACAGTTGAAAATGAATTTATTATCAGGTCAGGCTTGCATCTTTTCGAAAACTAAATTTAGAAATAATTTTGAATCAAAAAAAATATTTAACATCTTTTTTTAAGTGTTTAACATATAGTTATACATTTGCATATCATAAAAAACGGATGAGAGATTTAATACTACGCCAGAAACAGGTTTTGTTCTTCATCATTGCAGGAGGGCTGAGTGCCGTTGTGGAAATCGGAAGCTTTAAGTTCTTCAGCACTTCGCTGCCTCACTTTTTTCCGCGGGAAACCAATTTTCATGGAATCCATTATCCGCTGAGCAATATTTTCTCAACGAGCTGCGGGATCATCAGCAATTACTTCCTGAGCATCTGGTTCGTATTCGAAAGGGGGAAACATTCAAAAAGAAAGGAATTCGCCTATTTTATGCTGGTCTCTTTTATTTCAACTCTGTTGAGCCTCACTTTTTTCCAGGTTTTTTACCGTTATATATTTAAGGATAATATCGATCTTATCATTTATACCTTAAGTCCGGAAGTGACCAGTAAGATTGCGGCAATCCTGCTGGTATCGGTCCTGAACTATTCAGTAAAGAAAAAAGTAATTTTTAACGGATAAGCAGTGACAAAGATTTTAAATTACCTGTGGAGGATATGGATGATGATCTTGGCATTTGTGTTTACCATTCTTTTCGGAATTCCGGTTTACATTCTATCATTCAGCAAAAAACATTATAAATATGCCTATCTGTTTATACGTTGCTGGAGCTACTGCATGTTTTACGGGATGGGCCTCCGGTATGAGCTTATTAAGCTTTCCCGGCAGAAACTGGATAAAAAGCAGCAGTATGTTTTCATTTCCAACCATACCTCGATCATGGATATTATGTTGATGTGTATTCTTTGCGATCACCCCATCTGCTTCGTCGGTAAGAAAGAGTTGGTAAAAATTCCGATTTTCGGGACCATCTATAAAAGGATCTGTGTCATGGTGGACCGGAAAAGTGCCAGAAGCCGCGCGGATGTATACAGGAGATGCGCCGAAAAGATGGAAGAAGGCAACAGCATCGTGATTTTTCCCGAAGGCGGTGTCCCGGATGATACTTCTGTTATCCTGGATGAATTTAAAGACGGCGCCTTCACTCTTTCTTCGAAGCATCAATCACCGATCGTCATCTTTACGTTTATCGGGCTAAAGGAAATGTTCCCGTTTGATAAGGGAAAGGGATATCCCGGTAAAGTCCGGGTTTATTTCAACGGAATCCTTCCTCCTTCGGAATCGCCTAAAGAACTCAAATTGTCTTCATTTGAGACAATAAAAAAAACTTTGCTTCAACACCATAATTAATAGAAATAATATATATTTGTTTTCAGAAATTTTCAACAAATATGTCAAATTATTCCAAACAAACCAACTGGGGACAATTCGTTCCGCTGGTGACGGTGTTTTTCTTCTGGGGATTTATCGCTGCAAGCAACGACATCCTGATCCCCGTTTTTCAGAAAGCTTTTAATTTATCCCAAACCGAAAGTATGCTTGTGCAGATCTGCTTTTATGTGGCGTACACGGTGGGGTCTTTAATTTATATGCTGATTTCTGCCGGATTGAAGCAGGATCTCGTTAATAAAATCGGATATAAAAACGGATTGATCGCCGGCCTTCTGATTTCGGCAGCTGGAACTTTACTGTTCTATCCTGCGGCTAACCTCCATTCTTTTTTGTTGATGATTTCAGGACTTTTCATCGTAGGACTTGGTTTTTCGCTTCAGCAGATCGTGGCCAATCCTTTAGCCATTGAGGTAGGACCTTCCGAAACGGGATCCCAACGACTGACGATGGCCGGAGGAATCAATAACCTGGGAACCACCATCGGCCCGCTG
Source organism: Chryseobacterium hagamense (assembly GCF_007991455.1). Classification (GTDB taxonomy): domain Bacteria; phylum Bacteroidota; class Bacteroidia; order Flavobacteriales; family Weeksellaceae; genus Chryseobacterium; species Chryseobacterium hagamense. Next base: position 16,370 of record NZ_BJYJ01000040.1, read on the forward strand.
ATCGTATCATTTGCCATCTTCGGATCTACGGCCGCGGCAACCAATGATGTAAGTATTGAGAGTGTAAAGGTTCCTTACCTGATTTTAGGGGTAGCTTTTGTGCTGGTTGCCATCATGCTTAAATTTTCTTCCCTTCCGGCTGTTACACCTACCATAACGGAAAATACGGATGATGTGGTAAAAGGAGAACACCGGAAATCGGCTCTGGCGTATCCTCAGCTGATGATGGGAATGATTGCCATATTCGTTTATGTAGGCGTAGAAGTTTCTACGGCCAGTAACCTTCCGGCTTATATGGAAAAAAACCTGGGTTTTGCAACCAAAGATGTAGCGCCTTATATTTCTTTATATTGGGCTTCCCTGATGATCGGCCGTTGGACGGGTGCCGTTGAGGCTTTCGACGTCAGTGCCGGATCCAAAAAAATATTGAGATTCCTGGCCCCTTATCTGGCTTTCGGCGTTTTCTTACTGGTAAATGCGATTGCCAAGCATGATCTTTCCCACTTCTATGTTTACGGATTGATTATTATTGCCATGATTATCTGTGATATTTTAAGCAAAGGGAATCCGGCAAGGATGCTTCTTATTTTCTCAGCAGCAGGCATTGCTTCTTTACTAACAGGGATGTTTACTGACGGCATGGTTTCCGTATATGCTTTTACCAGTGTCGGCCTGTTCTGCTCTACTCTTTGGCCTTGTATTTTTGCATTGGCCATCAACGGACTTGGAAGACATACCAATCAAGGATCAGGCCTGCTGATCATGATGATCATGGGTGGCGGGATCGTCAGTCTGCTTCAGGGATATATTGCCGATCTTACCAATATCCACTTCAGCTATATTGTAGGAGTAGTTTGTTTTGCTTATCTTGCTTTCTATGCCATAAGAGTAAGCGGAATCCTGAGATCTCAGGGAATTGATCTTGATAAAATCACAAAAGGCAGTGGTCACTAATAAAACAATACATAAGAAACGATGTTGGGCAGGTATATTACTTGCCCAATTTCTTTTGTTCTACGGATTTTCGAAATCAACCTTAATGATTTCTTTCTTTGAGCGCTTTTTTGAATTTCAAAAGAAAGTCCATCAATTAATTTTTTCGTGGATTCCGTTTTCCTTTGGAGATCTGGTTTATATTCTTACAGGGATTTTTCTGCTTTATCATGGGGCAGCTTTATTTAAAAAACGGAAAAGGCATTCTTCCCTGCTTTCTCTTTTAGTCGGAATTAATATTTTTTATTTTCTGTACCAGGTATTTTGGGGCATGCTCTATTTCCAGGTCCCGATCATCAAAAAGCTTCCTACCCAAAAAGAGCCCACCACTGAAAAAGCAAAAATCCTGGCCCTGAACTATCTGGAAAAGTGCAAAAGAACCAGAAGCCTGGTGAAGGAAGACCATAACGGGATTTTTATTATTACGGATCTAAAAGCTTTACAAAAAGAAATTCTTAATAAACAAGCCCGTCTTCCGGAAAACATTTCCGGTAAAAAAGCACCTGGGATCAATTCCTTTAAACCCAGCCTCTTTAAAGAGGTAATGAATTTTACGGGTATTCTGGGATATTACAATCCGTTTACTGCCGAAGCACAATACAACTCGCAACTGCCTCATACCTATATTCCCTTTACTTCTGCCCATGAAAGTTCACACCAGCTGGGATTCGCACGGGAGCAGGAAGCCAATTTTGTCGGTTATCTGATCGGGATTGATTCTAAAAACCCGGAACTGCGTTACAGCACGGAGTATTTCACTTTAAAAAGCCTTCTGAATTTTATCGTAGAAGAAGATCCTGAATTTGTAAAATCGATGCTGAAAAATTACTCTCTGCCCATGAAGAGAGACAGGGTCTATGAAAAAGCTTTTGTATTAAAACATCAGGGATGGCTGGATGATTTTTTCGGATTTACCAATAATCTTTTTCTGAAGAGCAATCAGCAGGAAGGATCTATTACTTATTCCTATTTTATCGATCTTTTACTGAATTATGAAAGTTCTGAAAAATAAAAGAATCGTATCAGGCGATACGATTCTAAAAACACAAATGATGAAAAAAAATTTATTACCTTGACTTGTTCCCTCATTCAAGGCTTTGTAAAAGTACAATATATTTTAGAATAAAAAAAAAAATTAAAGTCTTTTTTAAAACTTTATGAAAACTTTAAGAATTTTTGAACTTTTTGTTAAGCCGATTAACTGAATTACAATTTAAAAAGGTAGATAAACTCCTGACAGCAAAATGATTAGCTTGGGAAACATTTGCAGAATATGGAGCTGATCAAGCGCTCATTAAGCATTGATCAGTTTAAAATTATTTAATAATATATGATTAGGCTATATATCGGTTGAACTTTTAAAATTACGTATAATCATTCTGCTTTTCCTGTCTCTTCGGGTTTAAACCAATACAGCAGTGCCTGAATATCCGTATCATTTATTCTTTAATTTTTCCAATTCCGTTCTCAGATCTTCGTTCTCATATTTCAAAAAGGTAATGTAATCCTGTAAATTTTCTATTATAGAATTGGAAAGATGAATAATCACCGGGTCTTCTGATTTTTTAATATCATCAACAGATACATCCAATGCCCTGGCAAGTTTTTCCCATTCACCGTCATAAATCTTTGATTTTCCATTCTCCTTACGGGAATAGCTGGAGACATCGGTTGATAATATTTTTGCCAGGTCCTCCTGTTTTAAGCCTTTCTGCTTACGAAGAAATTTTAGTCTTTTGTGTACCATTTGTTTGTGCTTTCCTACAAATGTATAAAAACTAAATGCAAAATTTATAATAACAACTACAAAAAAACCGTAATTTTCATCTAATTATAGTGAAATATTTTTCCTTTGTTTAAAGGTATCAGGATTGAAAAATCGCCTTAGGATTTCGGATTATATATGTACAGATATATTTTAAGATAAAAATCATAAACACTTCTGAATTGTTACCGCTATCAACCAATGTAAAGTGATATTAATTCAACTTTAAAATAAGGACTGACTCAATAGATAACAGTCTTTTAGGTTTATGAAATATTTTATCTAAATGCTATTATAATCACCAATGAATATTCTGATCATTTCTATGGTCATCACAAACAATAAACTATTACAATGTGTTGAATATTACTTTCATGTTTAATAAAGTTTCCAATCTACAAGTCCTACAATATATCTTGTAAATAAACGACAATACATCCGTCACTAAGATATTTTTTGCAGGAATTTGCATAAAATCGCAAAAAAATCGCAAATTTTCTCTAACAGGAGTGAACTGAATTTTTATAATTTTAAAATCTCAATATTGATAAAGCGCTTTAAACAACTCAAAGTATATATGTACAGATATATTTTGAACCGCTGATCAGTGAAGCCCATGCCAGGGATCGTATGGCAAAAGCAAATTATTAATTTAAAAAATGAAACAGATGAAAAATTTTAGAAAACTTTCGAGACAAGACTTGAAAGAGGTTTTTGGTGGAAGAAGAGCATGTGCTCACTTTATACAAGGTAATAATGGAGAATGGGTTAGAAGAGATGGAGAATGCGTAACTACTGTAGAGTGGCATCAGGTGGGTGATGTATCTGTACCAGTTAAAACAAGTTATTGCGACACAGGTTTAGGACAGGTAAATGTTACTTCTAATGGCGGCCAATCAAGATGTTAAGTAAAATTTTCACTTTCTAATTAAAATATGAAGTTTGCCTTATGTGGCAAACTTCTTTAAATAAACATTATGAATTATAAAATATTTTTATCATTAATTATTGCTTTCTTTATTTTATCTTGTAGTAATAATAAATACAAAACTGTTATATCGGGCAATATTCCTAACCTACCAGATGGCAAACTCTATTTGTATAAAGATAAATATAATGATCGCATCGATAGTGTTGAAACTCACAAAGGAAAATTTGAAATGAGATACCAACGAAAAACTGCAGAGCCACAATATTTGGGAATTGAGCATATCGATCAACAGGGAATAAAAAGATCTTTTTCATTTCCGACGAATGCCAAATATAAAGGATCAGGTTGCAACTCACAGTATTTTTTTTCCGATTCTATTATTGCAATTAATGGTGAACTGGAGGAATTTACACCGAAGAATTTAATTTTAAGCCCCCAATACAAACTCGTGAAAAATCCGAAGATCTCTGCAGGAATGCAGACTAAAGCTTTATACAACATCGATTGTGATTTATTCAATAATTTTAGTGCACCAAGTATTCTCCTAATAAAAAATAAGATTAGGCAATATCCTTATTCTTATCATTTGTTATATAATATAGATGACAACAAAAACAGCTTTTCACCACAACAGGTCGACGAATTTTTGAAGCTGTTCAAAGGAGAGATTACGGAGAGTGAATCTTTCAAAAAATTATCCGCCTATAATAAGAAAAGATTTACCGAAAAAGAAATAGCCATGCCTTTACTGGAAAATAGTACCGGTAAAAAATCTGAAATCATGGATTCTAAATATAAAAAACACTTAATTGTCTTCTGGGCCAGCTGGTGCGGTCCGTGCCGGCAGGAAATTCCTCTTCTAAAAACCATTTACAAAAACAAAAATCCAGATCTGGAATTTATTTCAATTTCAATCGATGAAGATAGAAAAGCATGGAAGAAAGCTCTGAATGAAGAACAGATGACATGGAAGCAATATATAATCGCCGAAAAAGATCCGGATTACGAAAAGATTCAGATGCGCTTCCGGCTGAACGGAGCTATTCCCTATACGGTACTTGTTGATAATGATTTTAAGATCATAAAGGCAACGGTCGGCTTATCGTCAGAGAAGAATTTAAAGGATTTTATCAAAATCGAAAAAGTATCCGATAAATGATTGATGAAATTGATTTTGATGTATTCCTGACTGATGTATCTCATTTACCATATAAGACAACTAATTTACAATATACCTTAAAGGTAAGTAAACAATACATTCGCCACTAAGATATTTTTTGCAGGAATTTGCATGAAAATCGCAAAAAAATCGCAAATTTTATCCATTCTATGTGAGATAATTTTTCATAGTTTTGAAATCTCAATATTGATAAAGCGCTTTAAAAAAATTCATTTATATATGTACAGATATAGATGAAACAAATGATCATTAAAAACACCCATGTCAGGGTTTATATGACAAAAATAATTGTTCAATATAAAATAAATTTTCACAAATGAAAAATTTAAAAGTAAAGAGAGTTGAAAAAACTAAACTTTCTAAAATCTACGGAGGGAAAATGATTAGTACACATGGATCACAAAACACTGTGGTAAATGGTACTAAAGTAGTTCAGATTATGAGCGATGCGTTTGATGATAAAGATAATGATGGAAAATGGGATAGCAACGAGAGTGGAAGTATCTGTTATTCATATTTATAATTAATAAAATAAAAAAAATGAACAAAAAATTAACTAAAAAAAAGATTTCGATTAATAAACTTAATAAAGTTTATGGTGGAAAATGGTTAAATACACAAAATGGCACTACAACAAATAGTAGTGGTTGTACAATTACTAAATCTGATCTTTACCTGGATAGCGATGATAATGGGAAGATGAATGATGATGAGTGGAAATCATTACAGACTTGTACTTCTACACAATGTCCTTAACCTAAGATAAATGACTTTTATAAACAAAAAGTCTTGCTTCAAAAGCAGTACACTCTCGTGTACTGCTTAATAAATTTATATTCTATAATTTTATGAAAAATATATTATTTTTATTTTGCTTTCAATTTTTGTTTTCACAGAATATTTCGCCACAAGAAAAATTTACGGCAAGCCAAAATTATATTTATTTAGCAAAGTTCGAGCTTTATAAAAAAGATTATAAAAAATCCAGCATTTTATTTAAGAAAGCATTTAATTTCCATTCTGCAGACGACTCTTATGATCTGCTTGATGCAGCAGCAAGTGCATTATATAATGGCGAAAACGATTTATCTGAAAAGTACATCATTGAGGCAATAACAGATCATAAAGCACCTTTAGAATTTATTATGGGCTATAAGAAATTCGAAAGCTTTAAAAACAATTCTTTTTTTAAAGAATTGCCTAATCAATATGATGCTTATTTTAATGGCTTTTATGCAAAACGCAAAAATTTGCAAGCCTATTTGGATGCCGATCTGCTAATGGAAAAAGACCAGATGATTAGAAATATTATTTCCGATCTCGATAATAATGCTGAAGAGACAAAAGTAACTAAAAAGCTTATTTATAACGAATTAGATAAAGTAGACGAGAAAAATGCGCAGGAATTAATTGAATTAACGAAAAAATATGGTTACCAAGACAGAGCATGGGTATTATTATGGCATCATAGGGATGAATTAAATGACGAGAAAAGTAATTTTTGGCAATTTTTTAAACCCGTTATTAACCAAGAAATAAAAGACGGAAAATTACATAAAAGTTTTTTCGCTTCTTTCGAAGATGATAATTACATGACATTTCATCAAAAACAAAAATATGGTTTGTTTCCACAGATGTATATGGAAAATCCAATTGCTGATATTAAGAATGTAGATCAATTACGAGAAGATGTCGGCTTACCACCATTATCATTTGATATAATTGTTAATGGCTATCCTGTATCTGACGGATATAAAATGTCAGAAGCCGATTTACGAAAAGAACTAGAGAGAAGAGTTTCAAAATATGAAATGATAGAATCTCATGGTAATTAATATAATTTCTGAAGAAAGTGATAAATCTACCGATAATATACTAAGATGGTTAGTTTATTATAACCAGCCATTTCAAAGATTCAATGTTGAACAATATACTACCTTTACATATCTTTTAGGAAACGGGGATAGAAATTCGACTAAAAATATATTACATAGAAGGGCAAAATTGCGCACGCATTTATATACAGGTTTTAATGTCTTAGATAATTATATTAAGGAAGAAACCAACATGTTGATCAAGGCATGGGAAAAAATTGTCAGATCTGATGGCATATCAAACTATATGGGAGGTTTTAATGAAGAAGACCAGCATGATAAATTATTCGATCTTTTTATTGCTGAATCTGTAGGACTAAAAATTCCTAAAACACTTATAACAAATTCCAAAAAAGAATTGATTGATTTTGCAGAAAAACACAAAGTAATTACGAAAGCAATAAATAAACCTATTAGATTAGATTTAGAAAATATATCTATCTCTGATAGAGGGACTCTTATAGTAGATAAACAAAGTATTAATGAGCTAAATGAGGATTTTTCTTTAAGTATTTTCCAAGAATATGTTGAGAAAGAATTTGAAATTAGAGCATTAGTTTATGAAAAAAAAATATTTGCAATGGCTATTTTTTCGCAAAAGGATAGCTCAACAAAAACAGACTTTAGAAATTACAATAATGAGACACCTAATCGGTGCGTTCCATTTAAATTACCTAAAAGAATAGAAGGCAAAATTTTGAAATTTTTTAAACTTAAAAAAATTAATATGGGTTCCATTGACTTAATATTCAACGAAAATGGTTTTTATTTTTTAGAAAATAATCCACAAGGTCAATATGAATGGTTATCCGAAAATTGTAATTATTATGTTGATAGATATATAGCAGAACAATTAATAAAATTTCAAGATGAATAGAAACGAATATCATTCAATCTATATAAAAAAGTCAGTAACAGAATTACAAATTAAAAAAAAATATAGTAGCGAGAAGATTTCCGTAAAAAAACTTCACAGCAAAAATATCATACGACAGAGTTTTCACAAACCAATTACAAAAATTATAAGTTTTCAATAGATGTATCTTAAAATATTTTCAAATTGTCGCTTAGTAAGAGGTTTTAAGAACTGTCTTATTTACGATATGCAAAGGGGAAGTATAACAAACATTCCAGAAGATTTATACAACACCTTATTAAAGTATAATAATAAAAAATATGACTCTAATTTAAAATTGGAGTTAAGAGACTATATAGATTTTTTAGTCGAAGAAGAATTTGTTTTTATCACAAAAACTCCTCAGTATTTTCCGGAAATAAGTGATGAATTTGCTTTGCCTTCTAGGATAAGTAATGCAGTTATTGACATCAAAGATGATAGTATATTTGATTTGAATGAAATTCTCTTACAATTAGATGATTTTAATTGTGAAAATATTGAATTGCGATTCTTTAAGAATGTGAATGAGAGCAGGATAAAAAACATAATTGAATTTATTAATGAAAATGAATTGTTTTTGACTAATATAGGTATAGTACTACCTTATGAGGAAAATGTAAACTATACTCAGATATTAGAAATAAATAGAATTGTGTATTTACATATTTACAATTGCAAATCAGACGATACAGTTATATTATCTGAAGATAAGCATATTGTATTTAGCTCCCTTCAAATTTTTTCTTACAAAAATTGCGGACTCATAAATTCAAATGACTTTACATTAAATAAATACTTATTTTTTGAATCCTTACACCATAACTCCTGCCTTCACAAAAAAATCTCCATCGACTCCGAAGGAAACATTAGGAACTGCCCTTCTATGCCACAAAGCTTTGGCAACATTAAAGATACGACTTTAGAAAAAGCATTAGCCCACCCTGATTTCAAAAAATACTGGAATCTTACCAAAGATGAAGTTGAAGTCTGTAAAGATTGTGAATTCCGATACATTTGTACAGATTGTAGAGCTTATACTGAAAGAACCCATACCAATGCAGAAGGATTAGACATCTCAAAACCTTTAAAATGCGGGTACAATCCTTATACCGGAGAATGGCAAGAATGGAGTATTAATGCGTTAAAAGAAAAAGCCATTAAATATTACGGAATGGAAGAATTGGTAAAGAAATTTCCTTATGATTAAATTCACATAGCCTTTTCAAAGGAGGTATCATCATCATAAATCACGTCAAAATGAAAAAAGTGTTTGTTTTTTTCAAACATCTCCTTATTTTAGAGGAAAAATATTAATATGCTATTGGACAAACTCATTAACTACTTAAAACTTGATAAACAGGAGTTTCTTTTTCAGTTCAACTCACATCCAAACTATCCTTCAGCGTTAGCCTTCAGTGATACCCTTAATTTTATGGGAGTCAGGAATGATGCTTATGAACTGGATAAAGAATATTGGGATGAGCTTCCTGAAGAATTTATTGCCATTGTGGATAATTCATTTTCGCTGGTAAAAAAAAGCGGCAGCCAATATTCGATATATTCTGACAAGGCAAAAACTTTAGACAAGAATGAACTGTATAAAAAATCTACGGATTTCGTTTTGCTTTTTGAGAAAGACAAAGTGGAACATAAAGCGGCCACAAACTACAAATCTTTGATTTATGCTGTATTTGCTGTTATTTTAATATACTCCCTGATAAGTCTGTCATGGTATGAAATTGTTTTCACTGTACTTTCACTGGCAGGAGTATATATTTCCCAGGAAATTTTCAATCAGAAATTCGGGAATACTTCTACCGTTATCGGAAGTATCTGCGGAGAAACTACAGGCAATCAAAATGTAAATTCCTGCCAGAAAATTATCAACGACGACAAAACAAGTATTCTTGGTTTAAAATTTTCCGACTTTTCATTAATTTACTTTATAGGAATTACTGCTCTGGGACTGTTCCTGCCGGCGACCTCACTGGTCATAAAAGGATTTACCTTCGCTTCACTTATTGCCATCGGTTATTCTTTATACGTCCAGGGATTCGTTGAAAAAACATTCTGCCGGGTATGCCTTCTGATTATTTCGGTATTGGTTACCCAGCTTTTAATAGGACTGTTCTTTTTTGAAAATACTGTATTCGATATCCGGACTGCCCTATTAAGCATTGTTTTGTGGATTGCTGTATTTTCTATTGTTTTATATTTAAATAATACCCTTCACGATAAAGAATCACTGCAAAAATCAAATGCTAAAAATTTAAGGTTCAAAAGAAATTATGAGTTGTTCAGAAGAGAATTGTTAGAAAACGAAAAAGTAACTTTCAGCGACAATGAAACTTTTTTTGTCGGAAGTAAAGAGGCCAAGCTCCATTTATCGATCGTTTCCAATCCATACTGTGGTTTCTGCAAAGATGCTCATAAAATCGTTGAAAATTTATTGGAAAAGTATCCTGATGACATTTCGGTACAGATGAGGTTCAATTATACCCCTGACAAACAGAACGAAAAGTTCACCAATCTGATCTCAGATTTCATGTATACCTATAAGAATAAACCGGCACATGAATTTTTACATCTGGTAGAATATTGGTTTGAAAACAAAGATGAAAATAAAATAAGGCAGAAGACAGGAAACGTTTCACATAACGAAGACCTGGCACCACTTATTGAAATGTCGGAAGAAAACAGAGCTGCAGGTCTTAATTTCACTCCTATCATTCTGATCAATGGCTACCAGTTCCCTGATAAATATGACCGGGAAGACCTCTATTATTTTATAGATGAGTTAACCGAGGATGAAGAAATTAATACAAAAATGGTTTTCGATATATAATATTCACTATATTAGGACAAATTTAAAGCGGAATCCGAAAAGCTTGAAGAGTAGAAAAAAAAATAATTTATATCATGAAAAATTTAAGAAAAATGTCAAGAAGAGAATAAAAAAAATTGATGGAGGAAAGCCTTATCCTGGAGGCGGTGGCGGTTTTAATTGTGAAAATTCATGTAGTCCTAATGATGGATTTTGTGAACAATATGGACTTACATGTGGAGCATGGATTCATACTTCTCCTGACGGTACAGTAAATTATGCTTGTACAAAGTGTGCATAATTTATTAAAGACAATGTTGGTGCAGAAATAATTGCATCAACATTATTTTTCAACAAAACTGTATTTAATGAAAAAACAAATATTTGTCGCTATAATTATATTAATTACCAATTTAGTATATAGTCAAAATATGACAGGTATATATGAACTGAAATTCAGAATTAATCAAGATAAGGATCATTTAACAACAAATATTTTTTATCTTGATATTAATGGATCTCAGTCTATTTTCAGATCAGAATTAGAAAGAAAATCTGATTCTTTAATTAATAAAAAAGGATTTGGCTTTGGAAGAAAGGCTCTTTTCATAACAGATTTATGTGCAGTAAAAAATTTAAAAAATAATGAAATTAAAAAAATAATAGTCTCGGGTCTAATGGGCAATCGCTATTCTATAAAGGTAGAAGATTCCTTAAAATGGGAAATTAAAAATGAGAAACAGAAAATAGGAAATTTAAATTGTCAAAAAGCAGAAGTAGATTATGGTGGAAGACATTGGATTGCTTGGTTTTCAGAATCCGTAAATTTACAAGAAGGACCTTACATATTTCATGGATTACCTGGCTTAATAGTCAGAATATCAGATTCTCATTTAGATTATAATTTTAATTTAATTCAGTTAAAAAAATCGAATGACAACAATATATATTTTCATAAGTCAAAAGAAAAAGAAATGTCTTGGGGAGATTTTCAGAAAATGATACAAAATTATTATAACGACCCATTATATGAAATTAAGAACAGTGGAATGAATTATACAATAGTAGATGACAAGGAAAACATTTCTTCGTTGAATCCCAAAATAATACAGAAAAAACACCAGACTAATTTAAAAGAAAACGACAGCAATTTAATAGAATTGGATAAGATGGTTTCTCTAAAATAATTAATTAACAATAACTATTATATAATTTACATCTAATGCTTAAAAATAAGCAA
>NZ_BJYJ01000041.1 GCF_007991455.1 Chryseobacterium hagamense
CTTTGCGGGCTTTGCGTTTTAAACCAGAATAAAATGTTTATGGTTTTAGCTGAGTGAAAGAGCTGATGATGAGCCCGTAGGAACAGTTTATTTCACGAAATATCCTGATTTATGAAGATAAAATTTTTACATACCATATCCGTTACCTTATTCTCAGCCGCTTCGGTATACCTGAATGCACAGGAAAAACCGTACGTTTCCGAAGTTTGGATCGCCGATCAGGGGAAAACTTATAAAAACCCGGTCCTGTATGCCGATTACTCCGATCCGGATGCGATCCGGGTAGGGGAAGATTATTATATGACCGCTTCCAGCTTCAATGAAGCACCGGGGCTTCCAATCCTCCACTCCAAAGATATGGTGAACTGGAAGCTGGTGAATTATGCCGTTACGGAAGTTTTGCCCAACGATTATTTTTCTGTTCCTAAACGCGGCGACGGCATCTGGGCCCCCAGCATCCGTTTCCATAAAGGCGAATTTTATATCTATTGGGGCGACCCCGATTTTGGGGTGTATATGGTGAAAACCAGGGATCCGCTCGGCCTATGGGAGAAGCCGATGCTTGTGATGGAAGGCAAAGGACTGATCGACGCCTGCCCGTTCTGGGACGAAGACGGCAATGCCTATCTGGTTCACGGCTGGGCCGGGAGCCGCGCCGGCGTGAAAAGCCTGCTGACCCTCAACCGGATGAATCCTGAAGGGACAAAGGTGCTCGATAAAGGAACCCATGTCTTTGACGGTCACGATGCACATCCGACGGTCGAAGGTCCGAAAATGTACAAAAGAAACGGCTATTATTATATTTTTGCTCCTGCCGGCGGCGTAGCCACAGGGTGGCAGCTGGCATTACGGTCAAAAAACATTTACGGTCCTTATGAAGAAAAGATTGTACTGGAACAGGGTTCAACGAAGATCAACGGGCCGCACCAGGGCGCTTGGGTCGATACGCCTTCGGGGGAAAGCTGGTTCTACCATTTCCAGGATGTGGATGCCGGCGGAAGGGTGGTTCACCTCCAGCCGATGAAATGGGAAAAAGACTGGCCGGTGATAGGAACCGACAACAACAAAAACGGGATCGGCGAACCGGTTCTCACCTATAAAAAACCCGATGTGGGCAAAACCTATCCAACCACCACTCCGGCTGAGACCGATGAATTTGACGGTGAAAAACCAGGGCTGCAATGGCAATGGAGTGCCAATGAAAATATCGTCTGGTCTTCCAGGCTTCCCGGGCAGAAATTTTTAAGGCTATTTTCCATGAAATTGCCAGAAGGCGAAAAGAATTTGTGGAATGTGCCGAACCTTTTAACCCAGAAATTCCCGGCACCGGAGTTTACAGCCACCACCAAAGTGAAGCTGATCCCGGAAGAGGCCAAAGAAGGGAAAACCGCCGGATTGCTGATAATGGGCCTGGATCATCAGTCCATTGTGATAACGAATAAGCCAGACGGCTTCTATCTTCAGGTAAGAAAAGCCGAAAAAGCGGATAAAGGCGGTGAAGAAAAAATCCTTTTTGAAACCCGCCTAAAAAGCAATGAAGCCTACCTGAAAGTACAGGTAAGCGAACCGAACGGCAGATGCCGGTTCAGCTACAGCGAAAACGGGAAAGATTTCCTAAAAGCCGGTGATGTTTTCCAGGCAAGGCCCGGAAAGTGGATCGGCGCTAAAGTAGGCCTTTACAGCATCAGCACAGCAAAGGCCCCGCGAGGCGGCTATGCAGATTTCGACTGGTTCAGGATCACGAAAAATTAATGATGAATTAAATAAGTAGCTGATGGCTATTAGCTTTTTGCTGTTAGCTTTAAAATCAAAATTTTAAAATTAAAAAACGTGTTATTAAACTATTTCCGGTACTTATGAATAAAAAAATACATCATATCGTTCCGTTTTTATCTTTCGTCCTGCTTCTGTCGGCATGTCAGCCACAAAACGTTGTCCGGAAGACGACGGGGAAACACCATAAAAAGATTACCCGGATCTTCCTGATTGGCGATTCAACCGTGGCAGATTACACCGGCGATTACGATCCAGGAAAGGATTATATGAAAGTACGCTATCCGATTACGGGCTGGGGACAGGTATTCCAGCCGTTTTTTGCCAAAGACAGCCTGGCTTCCCTGAAACCTGCCATGACAACCGATTCGGTTCAGGTGATCGATAAAGCCCATGGCGGAAGGAGCACCCGTACTTTTTTCCAGGAAGGAAGATGGCGTCAGGTGTATGAGCAATTGCAGCCCGGAGATTATGTCATCATGCAGTTCGGTCACAACGACGGTTCCGAAAAACATCCGGATCGTTACGTTAACATCCAGGGGTACAAGGAATTCCTGCGCCTGTTCGTCAGCCAGACCCGGCAGAAAGGAGGAAATCCGGTGATCCTGACACCCGTTGCCCGGAATTATCCGTGGAAAGACGGCAGGCTGGAGAACGTACACGGCGAGTACTGGAAAGCACCTGCCGAAGTAGCATCGGAAATGGAGGTGCCCTGCATCGATCTGAACAGGCTTTCGATGGATTATTTTACTGAAAAAGGAGAGGATTTTACCACCACCCGTTATTTCATGAATCTCCCTGCCCACACGTACGAAGCGTATCCCGAAGGTCAGAAAGACAATACCCATTTCCAACCGGAAGGTGCAAAAGCTGTCGCAGCTATTGTTTACCGTGAATTTAAAAAAATACTCAGCACTCAAAAAAAAATAAAATGAAAAAGTCTTTTATATTGACAGGATTGGCAGCAGCCCTCATATTTTCAGCACAGGTATCTGCCCAGAATGCCGATATTTATAAAAACATTGAGTTTAAAATGCCTCAGGTAGCGGAAACATCATTTCCTGCCAACACCGTTTCCATCACCCAGTTCGGCGGTGTGGCCGGCGGAACTGTAAAGAATACCGAAGCTTTCAGAAAAGCGATGGATGCCCTGAGCAAAAAAGGCGGCGGAACGCTGATGGTGCCCCGCGGTATGTGGCTCACCGGGCCGATCGAACTGAAAAGCAATATCAACCTGCATGTGGAAGAAGGGGCTTTCATTATATTCAGCAAGGATAAAAACGATTATCCGCTGGTGGATGTGAGTTTTGAAGGACTGAATACCATCCGTTGCCAGTCGCCGATTTCCGCGAAAAATGCCACCAATATTGCCATTACGGGAAAAGGGGTAATCGATGGCAGCGGTGATGCCTGGAGGGCCGTTAAAAAAAGCAAGGTTTCGGAATCCCAGTGGAAGGAAATCACCGCATCCGGCGGAATCCTTTCCTCCGACGGTAAAAACTGGTATCCTTCGGAAAGCTATAAAAAAGGACTGGAAAGCAGCTCGAATTTCAATGTGCCCGATAAGATTTCCAAAGACCAGCTGGTAACGGTGAAAGATTTCCTCCGTCCGGTGATGGTGAGCCTGGTAGGCTGCGACAAAGTCCTGCTGGACGGCCCTACTTTCCAGAACTCGCCGGCCTGGAACCTCCACCCGCTGATGTGCTCCAATGTTATTTTAAAGAACCTGACCGTAAGAAACCCGTGGTATTCACAAAACGGAGACGGGGTCGACCTGGAATCCTGCAAAAACGTGCTGATTTACGACAGCAGCTTTGATGTAGGCGACGATGCCATCTGCATCAAATCCGGAAAAGATGAGGACGGAAGGAAAAGAGGGATGCCTACGGAAAATGTGATCATTAAAAATAACATCGTCTACCACGGTCACGGAGGATTTGTTGTAGGCAGCGAAATGTCGGGAGGTGCCCGGAACATCCATGTTTCCGACTGCACCTTCATCGGGACGGATATCGGGTTAAGGTTTAAAACCACCCGCGGAAGAGGCGGCATTGTGGAAAATATTTATATTAAAAATATCGACATGATCAACATCCCGACCCAGGTGATCGGCTTCAATATGTTTTATGAAGGCGCTTCGCCGGTGCTGGAAGACGGGCAGAAAAAAGAAGGCAACGAAGTTCCTGAAAAGACCTATCCGGTAACTGCGGAAACCCCGGTGTTCAGGAATATCTTCTTTAAAAACATCACGGCCGTGAATTCCGATGAAGCAATCACTTTATCCGGACTGGCGGAAATGAATATTAAGAATATTGTGATCGAAGATTCACAGTTTGATACGAAAAAAGCCTTAACCATTGTAGATGCAGACGGAATCCAGCTGAAAAATGTGAAGCTGAAATATTCCGAAGGAACGGGAGCCATCATTTACAACAGTAAAAACATCAACCTTTCTACCGTGAAATTTGAATCGGCCAACAAACCATACATTAAAGTTTTAGGCAATAAAACAACAGCCGTATTGCTGCCGAAAGAAATCAGGGCAGATAAAAATCTGGTTTCCGTCGGGACCGGTGTTAATAAAAATGCAGTTCAATAAAAATACCGCCAACGGATGATTTTTAACGCAAAACATACTTATATTTCTATTTTTTTTATGGGGACCATGGTGTTCGGGCAGATACAACGCCCGGATGCTGTTCCCTATACCAACGAAGCCACGTTTGAAAAATTCAGAAAGAAATACCCTTTCGTCACTCCCGTCGACAGGCCGGTACCGCAAAACATCAGCATCGATCAGAATATAGAATACGCAAATATCAACGGGCTCTCCTTAAAAGCCGATGTCTATTATCCTAAAGACCGTTCTGAAAAATACCCCGGCGTGGCCATGGTTCACGGCGGCGGCTGGATTTCGGGAAGCAAGGAAAATGAAAAATTCATGGCGATGGAACTGGCTTCAAAAGGCTATGTGGTCATCGCGGTCGGCTACCGGCTTGCAGATGTCGCACCCTACCCTGCCGGTGTGGAAGATATCGGAACCGGTATCGGGTGGCTGAAGAAAAATCACCGGAAATATGGTTTGAACAAGAAGAAAATAGCCGTCCTGGGTGAATCTGCAGGTGCACAGATCGCTACGCTGGTCGGGGTAAGATCCGGAAATAAGATTCAGGCGATTGTAAATGTAGACGGAATTGTTTCTTTCATTCATCCGGAAGCGGAAGAAAGTACCTATGCTGCTTACTGGCTGGGCGGGGACCGGGCGGTCAATCTCAAGAACTGGACTGAAGCCTCACCGCTGGAATATGCAGATAAAAATACACCGCCTACCCTTTTCATCAACAGTTCGCAGCCGCGTTTCCATGCCGGCCGGGACGATATGATGAACAAACTGAAAAGTTTCGGCACCTACACGGAGGTCCACGAAATCAAGGATACGCCGCACTCCTTCTGGTCGGCTGAACCTTGGTTTACGGAGACCCTGAATGTGACGGTGCGTTTTTTAGACAGGGTTTTGAAATGAATGAATTGCATTTAAACAACAAAAACTTTGTCAAAGTTTCGAACCTTGACAAAGTTGGGCAGGATTTACCTGTCTGCGATCTAAATAAAAACTTTGCGTTAAAACGAAACCAACCCCAGCTCATGAAAAAATTACTGGCCATCCTTTTCATTTCAATTGTCAATTTCCTTTTTGCAGGAAATGAGCCCTATATAAAAATTACGGTAGCCCAGGACGGAAGCGGGGATTTCACTTCCATTCAGAAAGCCATCCATTCCATCCGTGATTTGGGTCCGGCAGAAGCATTAATTTTTATTAAATCCGGAACCTATGCAGAGAAAGTAGTCATTCCGTCTTCAAAACATAAGATTACCCTTGAAGGCGAAAATAAAGAGACGACCATCATCACCAACAGTGATTTTTCCGGAAAACCGGATGCATCCAATGAAAAAATGACCACCTTCAATTCATACACTCTTCTCGTGATGGGCGATGATATCACAATCCGCAACCTGACGGTCCGCAATTCTTCCTGCAACGAAGGACAGGCCGTTTCCCTTCATGTGGAAGGTGACCGGTTTATCATGAAAAATTCAAAGATCATGGGCTGCCAGGATACTTTATATGCTGCGACCAACCACAGCCGCCAGTATTTTGAAAACTGCTACATCGAAGGGACGACGGATTTTATTTTCGGACAGGCGACTGCTGTTTTTAAAAACTGTACCATCAACAGCCTGGCCGATTCTTACATCACGGCTGCGGCAACGGAAGCCGGCCGGCCTTACGGATTCGTGTTTTTCGATTGTGAGCTGACGGCCAAAGAAGGCGTCACCAAAGTCTATCTGGGAAGACCCTGGAGGCCGTATGCGAAAACGGTTTTTATCAGTACCATAATGGGAAAACACATCCTTCCCGAGGGCTGGAACCCATGGAAAGGCGACAAAATGTTTCCCGATAAAGAAAAAACCGCCTATTATGCAGAATACGGAAGCAAAGGTGAAGGCGGGAACACGAGGAAAAGGGTCGGCTGGTCCCATCAATTGACAAAAAAAGATCTGAAGAATTATACTCTGACGGAAATTCTGAACGGCTGGAGCCCTGAACTGAACAATAAGTAAAGAGAAAATACTCTTAAATTATCGGCAAGAGGTTATATTTTCAAAATAATTTAAACAAATCCAAATGATCAGCCGGATTCAGGCTATAAAATATTAATTAAAACAAAAGACAATGAATAAAAAATTAAATGCCCTTCTGCTCTTTCTTTCATGGTTTGCTTTTGCACAGCAGAAACCGGTATTATTCTTGATCGGCGATTCGACAATGGCCAGTAAGGAAAATCCCGGTAAAAACCCGGAACACGGCTGGGGACAGGTGCTGCCGCAGTTTTTCACAGGCGGTATTGATATTCAGAACCATGCGGTAAACGGCAGAAGTTCCAAAAGCTTCAGGACCGAAGGAAGATGGGATCAGGTAGAAAGACAGCTGAAAAAAGGCGATTTCGTAATCATCGAATTCGGCCATAACGACCAGAAGGTGAAAGATTCCGCCAAATTTACGAATCCGTATACCCAGTACAGAGCCAATCTGGAAAGATACGTGGATGAAACGAGGGCCAAAGGAGCGATCCCGATCCTGATGACTTCCATTGTAAGAAGGAACTTCAACGAAAACGGCGTTCTCGTCGACACCCACAAAGAATACCCTCTGGTCGTAAGAATGGTGGCTGATGACCTGAAAGTTCCGTTTGTGGATATGCAGCTGCTTACGGAACAACTTGAAATTGCGTATGGCCCTGTAAACTCAAAAAAACTGCACCTCCACTACAAAGAGGGCGAAGATCCTTATTATCCGAAAGGCAAAGAAGACGATACCCATTTATCGGGAGCAGGAGCCGAAGCGGTGGCCGGATTGGCGGTAAAAAAACTTAAAACCATGAAAACGGGATTGGAAAAGTACATTAAATAATTCCACAGAGAGGTTTCAGATTATTATGCTCTGTTTTAACACATAAGTCACAGGAGAGGATTTTAATAGCCTTGAAAATATTCAGAACACATCAGATTAAAAATCAGAGATTTTTAAAACTTTTGCATACTTTATTCAATATCGAATATTAAAATTTATTCAACGGCATGAGCAGGTTTGTGGTAAAAATTCCCCACGGATTGCACAGGTTTCACAGATGGTGATGTGGCTTCGGCCCCGCTCAGCCGGCGGAGTTACCTTAGAACCCTGATTGCTGGATAAAGCTGAGATAAACTCAATTGAAAATCTTTGATTTTCTTCTTCTGTGCTCTAAAATATCTTCAAAGTTTTAATCTAAAAATCTAATGTGACTCATGTGTAAAAAAACTTTTTTACCTTCCTTTGTGTTTAAAAAACGGGGCTCGGGAGCCTCAGCCACCGGGCTGCATTTAAGCGTAATGCAATGAAAATTTTCATTTTCCTCTGACATAGTTGTTTAAAAACATTTAATTAATAAAATATGGATTTCAAAAAAGAACTTTTTTTCGACGGCCAGTCCGCATGGGAAGAACTGGGTGCCGGTGTTTCACGGCAGTTTGTAGGCTACAATTCCCAGATCATGATGGTGATTGTAAAATTTGAAAAAGAAGCAGTCGGTGTACGGCACCAGCATTTCCATTCCCAGATCACTTATGTCGCGGAAGGAACCTTTGAGGTTACCGTTGACGGTCAAACAAAAGTCCTTCGAAAAGGCGACGGATTTTTTGCCCAGCCCAATATTTTCCACGGGGTAAAGTGCCTGGAAGCAGGACAGCTGATCGACTCATTTGCTCCGTTCCGGGAAGATTTTGTCCAGGATAAATAAGCTGGAAAAGGGAAGCCGGATGTCTTCCGGCAGATACCGACGTAATTTCAATGGAAAGAGATGAACATGCCTTATTTTAAGGGATAAGGCAATTCAATTGCTGTATGGCACCAACTGTATAGTAATCATACGGATCCAGCCTGCTTTCGTTACCATCGTGGGTCTTTACATTGAAACATATGGCTTAATTCTACCCGCAATTTCTCTTATTTAAGGTGAGTTCAACTGTATAAATAAGCCAAGGCGGTTCGTGCAGGATTTTAAATCGAATTCCCTTCAATAGAATGACAACGTTTCGTCTGATGACAAAGACCTACGATCGTATTTTTGACAAGAGAAAATTTCCATCTTCCATCTTCATATCTGCTAATCCGGTATCTTCTTCAGATTCAGGTTATTTATTTCTGTACGGTGGTCATAAATAAAAAATTTTCATCCGTAAAAACCCGGTTTTTAATTTTTTAACTATTGACAAAATGCAACCGGTTGAATAAATATTATTTTTAAAATTATAATTATATAAATACAGATATTTTATTATATAAAGATTTATAGTATAAATTTATTAATTTTATATTCTAATCAAATAATGATATTTATTATGAAGAAAAATTTCAAAGTTTCATTTCTCACTGTTGCGCTGAGTGCCGCTTTTTTCATGGCTTCCTGTGGACAGGAAGATCTGCAAAACAACTTACCGGGGAATCCAGGTGAACAGAACTCTAAAAAAGAAGCCTCAGCTGCACTGGCTGATTGCACCGCCCCCGGATGGGCTTCCCAGAACGGCGGAACCACCGGCGGTGGAACGTCAGCGGAAACTACGGTAACCACCTATGCCCAACTGAAAGCAGCCCTTGAAAACACTTCGGTGAAAGTGATCCGGGTATCCGGGACCATTACCGTTACCGTACGATTATCTTTCCAGGACCAGACCGGAAAAACCATTTACGGAGCAAGCGGCGCCAAACTGGTATCTACCAATCAGACCACAGACGGATCGGGAATCATCAACATCAAAAGATGCAACAATATCGTGATCCGGAACCTTATCTTTGAAGGGCCCGGTGCCTATGATACCGACGGCTGGGACAATGCCATCCTCGATGACTGCCGGAACGTCTGGATCGACCATTGCGAATTCAGGGACGGCGTGGACGGTAATTTCGATATTAAAAATAAATCAGATTATATTACCGTTTCATATACCAAGTTCCATTATCTGAAAACCCCGAAAGCAGGTGGCCCGGGCGGAACTGATGACCATCGTTTTTCCAACCTTATCGGTTCCAGCGACGGTGCTACTGCCGATGCAGGTAAACTGAACGTTACGTTTGTCCGCTGCTGGTGGGCACCGGGCTGCAGAGAAAGGATGCCGCGGGTACGCTACGGGAAAATCCATATCCTGAACAGCTATTTCAACAGTTCCGTCAGCAACAAATGCATTGCGGCCGGGGTTCAGGCCAATATTCTGGTGGAAAGGAACGTCTTTGAAAACGTGAAGAACCCGATCAGCCTGGAAGCCGGTCTTACGGCCGTTACCCAAACCGGAAACAGCTTTTTAAACGTGACCGGCAATACCTCAGGCAGCGGAACGGCAATTACACCGCCCTACAGTATCAGCAAACTGAATGTGGCCGATGTAAAATCGGAGGTCACGGCCAATGCCGGAGCTACCCTGAGCGGGAATTTCTGCACTTCATTGTAGAGAAAATGATCAATAAAGAAACCGGGAATTCCTGGTTTTTTGTTTTCTTAAATAACACATGAGTCACATAAGATTTCAGAATAAAGCTTGATGCATATTTTTAGAGCCCATAAGATTAAAAAATAAGAGATTTTTTATGCAGATTTTATACTCTGCTGAGATCCATTCGGAAATGCAGATTTAATGTAGCCAAATAACAAACATTGCGTTTAATGATGCTCCATCTTTAAAGAAGCTACAACCGGTGGCTGAGCGGATCCGAAGCCATATCATCATCTGTGAAAATCTATACGATCTGCAAGAGGATTTTAACCACAAAAGCCACAAGAGATATTCATGACGAAGAATAAGTTAAATACCCAATGCTGTAAAGCGCACAAAAGCTTTTAAAACCTCAAAGAGGTTGGCGAATTCCTTTAACAATGTAAATAAAAGATGAGTCAAATCTCTAATTTTTAATCTGATGTGTTCTAAAACATTTTCAAGGTATCAGATGATCTCCTGTGACTTATGTGTTAAAATAAAACGCATTAATCCGGAATTTTATTTTTCTCCAGCCATTTCGGATATTCCCTGCTGATCAGTTTCCCGGCATAATCCCCATACCAGCTGTAGCCGTTCCTGCGTTCTTCTGAAACTTCGTTGTAGTTGTATTTGACACTTCCGTCACGGTCCCCGAACAGCGGCCGGTTGTCGTGAATGTCGTAAAACCTCGCCCAGATCACGGAATTTTTATCTTCAGCCAGGATTCTTACGGTTTTGCCGTTCTGCTTGCCGACCTCATAGCTATACCCTTCAATATCATGTTCCTGAAACCATTGAACCGCCGATTTCACCGATTTTTCAATCTCCGGACTTACAGGCTGCATCATCAGGAACCGTACAATACCTACGGATTCGGCGGTGGCCAGGGAAACCGGTTCAAAGGCCCGGGCCTTCTCCGGCTGCAGGGTAATTTCATTGTACTGGTCTGCCCAGATAGACGGTTTTCCGTTCTGGAGAACCTGCGTTTTTAGAATACACGCAATTCCTTTTCTTACGGCCTCCTTAGACCTTTGCTTTAATTTTTCATCAACCGCTGCAAAATCATTTTTTCCTTCAGCAACATGGTATAAAACCGTCAGAGCATTGATCATCGCATTGTCGTTAAACGTAATCTGCTTCCGGTACAGGCTTTTATTCGGATAGTACTGAGGAAATCCTCCGTTATCATACTGCATGGTCAGGAGATAGCCGATTCCTTTTTCGGCCGCTTTCAGGTAGACGGGATTTTTGGTTTCGGCATAGGTTTTCATCAGGGCATTGATCTCACGGGAAGTCGCGTTGTTATCAATAGTGGCATGATCGTCACCGGTGACTTTTATTTTCCGTAAAAGGGTTTTATCGACCGGTAATCTGTAATCCACCACCGATTTATCTTCCAGCTGTTTTCCCCAGCCGCCATTGGGAAGCTGATACAGCAACATTTTTTCGGCCAGCGAGTCTTTCTTTTCCTGAGCGTACATACTCACCGTACTTAGCCCCAGAACCAGGGCACAGATATTCAGTTTCATGATTTTATTATTTGATGTTGATAATTAGTGGATGGCTGATGATCTGAGCCTGTTTTTTCAGCATATTTTCCCAGTCCTGCCTGGTATGGACCTGTCCGCCTTTCTGCCAGGCAAAACCGGCATAGTACACTGTTTTTTTATGAGGTTTGGTCATCACCAGCAGATTGCTTTCATCCGGAACCTCCGATCTGAAAATAACAGACTTTTCAATGATATCCGGATCCATAACCAGACCTTCGCCTACAAAAGCATCGTCGATTTTTTCCCAATGGAGGTAATAGCCGTTCCGGTCATTCCGTTGGGCTTCGCCTTCGTTCCTGTGCAAAGTAATTCCTATCGTATAATTCGGGACGGGCTTTTCAGAACTGAAATCCGATTCGAACCTTGAAAAATTTGAGCCGAGATCCAGTGAAATTCTTTTGGTTTCTTTTACCCCGAAATCGCTCCACGGTTGGTAAGTCAGTTCAAAAACCGTTCGCAGAGGTCCATCGGCTATGGTTCTGGAAGAAACGAAATTCTGCGAGATCTGAAGTTTGTTGTTGACCCATATTCCGATGCCGCCTGTTCCGCGGCTGTTCCCGACATGGTAGGGGTCGTAGCCCTCGCCTCTTGAATCCTTATGGTAGTACATCGGATCCGTCAGACAACCTTTGTACCATTTATTGATCACCGGCAGCTCCGTCCTTTTCAGCCAGATATCGACACCGCTGGAGAGCGTGCTGCTTTTTATTCCCTGCAGTGCTTCCTGCTGGCCTTTCGGACCGTACATCCGGAAAGCTACCTTGTCATTTTCCCAGGCATAATCGTCTACCCTTTCCGGAACCAACCTTGAATAAGTTGAAATCTCAGCATTAGGGATTACCGTCTCCGGGTCTGAAACAATGGTATAAACAGCGGTCTTTCCGCCCTCCACCGTGGCCTGGAAAAGCAGCTCATCGTTCCGGCTGTCCCCATTGGCATCGATCCACTGGATGACGAGCGGGTTTCCTTTTGCATCCCTGATCCTTAAATCGGCTTCCTTACTTTTATTTAAAAACGATTTCAACCTGGAAACCGGAATAGCAACCACTTCCTTTCTGGAAAAATCCAGAGGATTATTTACATTAATTATTTTCTGCCCATTTATCAAATTTGTGCAACCGATTGCACAAATCAGACCCAAGAATGAATTTTTCACTGTAATCATAATCGTATCAGTTGGTCCGGCTTCAAAAGTAGTAAAAATAAAGCAACGGACTGCCATCTTTTTTTCTTCTTTTTTAATATCATTTTTTCCGGTAATTCCGTTGAATTTTTATTTTATAATAACAGATCAGGCATCACAGTGGGCAAATATATTATCCTTATTTTTTTCAGTCAATTCATTAAACATTGGAAAAAGGCCTGCCATGTGATATTGCAGGCCTTTTCAGATTTAATATACGGTACTTGTTACCGCACGTCATTAAATATTTAATTCCATCGGAAACAGGAATGCTGCCCAGTAGAGATCCGGCAGGTTTCCTGTTTGTTTACGGAATGATTTTTTCCGCTTTCAGTTTTTCAAACAGACGGATAAACGAATTTTCCGTACTCTCAAAAGCGGTAAAGCCAAGGGTCCTGCTTTTCGACATGTCGGTCATCACTTCCAACGGCCTTCCCAGATCGAGATCGGTATGCCAGGCTGAGCTGAGGCGATTCAGGTTTTCTTCTTTCAGCTGATACTTCTGTGCCATCGCACTCCAGATCTCCTGCTTGTTTTCCATCTCCTTTTCAAGCGGCCTGATGGAGTTGCCGTAACCGTCGGTTTCAACTCCGAAATAGTCCGAGATTCTGTTCCACAGCCATTTCCACCGGAACACATCCCCATTGGTTACATTAAATGCCTGATTTTTTGCTTCTTCGGTTGTAGAGGCCCAGATCAGCTGTTTGGCGAGGATTTTTGCATCCGTGACATCCGATAAACCGTTCCACTGGGCTTCGGAACCCGGCCAGGTAAATTTCGCTCCCGTTTCCTTACAAATGCTCGCGTAAACTGCCAGGGTGATCCCCATATTCATCAGGTTACCGATGGCGTAGCCGATCACGGTATGCGGGCGGTGGATGCTCCAGGAAAAGCCATCCCTGTCCGCTGCGGCATACACCTCATCTTCCTGGGCATAGTAGAAATTGGGATGCTCCAGCCTAGGATGCTCTTCCCGTACCGGGGTTTCAGGCAGGATGCCTGCTTTTACATATGCTTCAAAAGGCCCGAGGTAATGTTTCAGGCCGGTAACCAACGCTACATGCCGCACCGATTTTTTAGGAGACAGGGCATCCAGCAGGTTTCTCACCATGGCGCCGTTGGCCCGGATGTTTTCTTCTTCGGTCTCTTTCCGCATCCAGGTGGTAAAAAAAATGTGGGTGGGTGAAATGTCCTTCAGGGCCTGCTCTAAACTTTCCGGATCCAGCAGGTCTGCTGTTACAGGCTCTAGTCCTGCCACGGGTGTACGGTGGTTTCTTGCCAGGCCATAGGTCATCCAGTTATTCGCGATGAGTTCATACGCAAGATTGCTTCCTGTAATTCCGGTGGAACCAACCACCAATGCAATATTTTCCATAATGTCTGTTTTGTTAAATCTGTTTGTCATTACAAAAATAGGCACCGGCAACCCCTGAAAAACTTGATGCAGATCAAGACTTTCAAGAATACAAATCTACTGAAACAGGAGCTTTTTCCGGATCCTGCTTACCGTCTCGGGGCTTAGCCCCAAATAGGAAGCAATGAGCGTGTGGGGAATTCTTTTCGCGATCTCAGGGTGGGTACGGACCAAAGAAAGGTATTTTTCTTCTGCGGTCGATTTGTTGGAAACCATCAGCCGCCGGTCTTTTGTCACCAGGCTGTTCTGGTATAAAATCCTGAAGTACCGGTCCATTACGGGAATCGTAAGGGTCAACCGTTCATAATTTTCAAAGCTGATCAGAAGCAGCTCGGAATCTTCGATGGCATCAATGTTCAGGATGGCCTTTTCCCGGTTGATAAAGCTGTTGAAATCTGAAATCCACCAGCCTTCAAAAGCGAAAAGGCTGATGCGGTCCTGCCCTTTTTCATCGCTCATAAAAGACTTCAGGATGCCCCGGCTCACAAAAGTGAGGTGGTTACAGATTTCCCCTTCCCGCAACAGATACTGTTTCTTCCCGAGCTTTTTCTGAATAAAAAACGTTTTCAGCAGTGTCGCTTCATGTTCGCTCAGTTCAACCTTCTGGCGGATATGCTTTATCAAGATCCTGAATATCATGTGCCGGTGTTATTTATCATTAAAATAATCGAATTTAAACACCGGATAATAGGGCCATCACCGTATTACCGCGAGTGTATCAATTAAACAAAGTTAAGATAAATCGGAATACCATCCGGTTTAAGTGTAAAGTTCAGGGATTTCCACGGATGATGCGGCCGCATGGCTTCGGCTCCGCTCAGTTATCGGGATTGCAATATTCTGCAGGATTGGGTTTTATTTACACTTAAGATACATGAGATTTATCTTCCTGTATTGTGTGTATTTTAGAGCACATGAGATAAAAATCAAAGATTTTAGAGTATTATTCCTGTTTTTCATGAATCGCATGGAATGATTCGGGTTTAAATTCCTGAGAAGTGGCAATCTTCCGGGAAATATGAGCTTAGAAACTTATAAAACGTTTGTACAGGGTGGCTTCGGCTCCGCTCAGTTATCGGGATTGCAATATTCTGCAGGATTGGGTTTTATTTACACTTAAGATACATGAGATTTATCTTCCTGTATTGTGTGTATTTTAGGGCACATGAGATAAAAATCAAAGATTTTTAGAGTATGATTCCTGTTTTTCATGAATCGCATGGAAAGATTCGGGTTTAAATTCCTGAGAAGTGGCAACCTGCCGGGATATTTAACTTTATTATACAGCATTACTATCTTTTGTGCCTTTGGTAAAAAAGTGTGGTTTCGCTCAGCCAATCAATCTCATTCAAACTCCACCTTTGCCAGAAACTTTCCATCGATAGCTTTCAGCGTAAGTCCGCCATTGTTTTTCCGGCTCAGGGTATCGGAGATCCAGAGGCCGAGGCCGAAGCCGTCTTTGTGGAAGGTGTCGCGGAGGAACTGGCCTTTGAGCTTTTCAGGGTTTTCGATAATCCGGGTGAGAGTATTGGAAATGAGGATTCCGGTTTTTCCGTTCCGGGAAAGGGTAAGTTCGATGGCGGTTCCGGGTTCCCCGTATTTTACGGCGTTGGCCATCAGGTTGTGGAGGATGACTTCCACCTGGTTCCGGTCGCCTGAGATCATATAGTCACCGTCCACTGGTGAGAGACCGATCCTTAATTGCTGACGGTTGACAGCCATCTGTTTCGTAAAGCTTTCCGAAAGTTCCAGCACC
Organism: Chryseobacterium hagamense; assembly: GCF_007991455.1. Classification (GTDB taxonomy): domain Bacteria; phylum Bacteroidota; class Bacteroidia; order Flavobacteriales; family Weeksellaceae; genus Chryseobacterium; species Chryseobacterium hagamense. Next base: position 15,744 of record NZ_BJYJ01000041.1, read on the forward strand.
AGTTCTGCCAGGTCGATTTCAGACCGGTTCGTGCGCAGGTTGCCGGATTCGATCTGGCTCATCCATAAAAAATTATCGACCAGCGCTTTCATGCGTTTCACTTCCTGTTCCTGGTTATCGAGCAGGTTTTGGGTCTCCGGATCCGACAGGTCCCGGTTAAACACCTGGAGTTCGGTAAGCATATTGCTGATGGGCGTCCGCAGCTCGTGGGAAGCCATGGTAAAGAAAGCGGTCTGTTGTTTCACCTGTTCATCAATGCGCAGCAGCATCCGGTTCAGTGCATCGGTCAGGTAGTAAAATTCATCCCGGGTGCGGGGCTTTTCGAGTAGGGTGATATGCTCAAGGTCTACCTGGTTGGCATTATGAATGATCCGGCGGAGCGGCCTCAGCAGGAAACCCGAAAGCAGGTACCCCCCTAAAAAGGAGACCAGAAAAGCGACGGGAAGATAGATATACAGCAACTGACGCAGTTTCTGAATGCCGGCACGGTAGTTTTCCGCCGACAGGGCAAAGTCCACCGACAGCGTGCCGCCGTTCTCCGGATATTTTTTTAAGGAAACCATCCGCCATTTTTCCTGATCGGCTGCGTCTTCCGGCAGATTGTCGATCAGCGTGGTTTTCCTCTCGCCGTTGTCGTAAACGATCCTGAAAAATTCACCGCTTTTCGGCAGCGGGACCGAAATCGGGTTGAGGTCTGTTTTCTGGAGCACCGTATTGGCTGAAGAAGACAGCTGAAGCGAAAAGCTGCGGTCCAGTTCCGTTTTCGCATTTTTATACAGGGAATACACGATGAAACTGACGCATAGAAAAAGCAGCGAGTTGAACAGAAGCCCGAAACGGAACCGGATGCTTTGGTAGATAAAAGATTTAGGCCGGCTTTTCATCCTACTGTTTTTCGCCTTTAAGCATATACCCTGCCCCGATCACGGTTTTGATCAGCTGCCGGTCAAAACCTTTGTCGATTTTCTTCCGGAGCTGGTGCATATAGACTTCCACAATATTGCTTTCCGGATCGAAATTCATATTCCAGGCATTTTCGAGCAGCTGGTTTTTGGTGAGGACGAGATTGGCATTCCGCATCAGGTATTCCAGCAGGACAAACTCCTTGGAGGTGAGTTCGATCTCCACGGTGCCCCTTTTCACTTTCCGGGAAGGGATATCGATTTCCAGGTCTTCGATCCTGATTTTCTGCTGCCCACCGGAACCGGAGAAGCGGCTGACGATACGGATCCTGGCCAGCAGCTCATCCCATTCGAAAGGTTTCCGGATGTAATCTACCGCCCCGAGGTCGAGCCCCTGCACTACCTGTCTGGAATCGGCGATGGCGCTGATAATGATCACCGGTGTTTCTGCCCCGAAAGTCCGCAGGTTCTTAAGAAAATCGAACCCGTTGATTCCCGGCAGCATCAGATCCAGCAGGATCAGGTCGAATTCATTCTTTACGGCCATTTCCAGGGCTTCCGAACCGTCATGGCAGACTTCCGTGAGGTAGCCGGCCTGGATTAGGCCCTGCTGTATAAAGCCGGCCAGCTTTTTTTCGTCTTCGGCAATCAGTATTCTCATCTTCAGCGTATTTTATAAATGATACTGTCAATTTTAATTTCAGTGGCCTTTACCGGCGGAAACTTCAGGGTATTGATGGTTCCGTCGCCGGCGTCCCGCTCGAGAGCGGCCACCTCGATCCGTTTAGCCTTCATTAATAATGGGGTAAGAATCCGGCCTTCTTCAGGATTCAGCAGCACGGTTCTTTTTCCGATGACAAACCCGGTGACCGTATTTTCCCGGTTTCTGATCCATGCCGAAACGGTACCGGCGATCCGGATTTCTTTTCCGGGTCTGGGCTTAGGAGGCAGGATTTGCCCGGCATTAAAAACCTTTTTCCCGTCTTCAGAAGCAATAGATACCAGTTCATATCCCCGGTCTATCGAGGAAGTTTTAATATTGACGGAAGCATTTACATTTGCAATATCCAGAATATATTCCGCAAGATGGGGTGGAAAATGAATTTCCGGTTTCCGGTTTCCCTGATACAGAATAATCCTGTCGATATTGCCTTCGGGATTGGTTCCATAGCTTACCACTCTGCCTTTCAGCACTACGGGAGTTTCGATATCAGGCGGCGGACCGGATGACGGTAACGGCGGTTTTTTCCCGCAGCCGGACAGCATAAGGACGGCTGAAAAAATAAAAATTATTTTCGATAGATGATATGTTGTCGGTTTAAAAATCATGGGCTGATAATCAAAAGCCCGGACAAATTACGAAAATCCGTCCAAGCTTTAGAAATTTCTTAAATCTGGCGTTTATTTTTACCATTAAGTCATTAAGATTTTTAGCTTAAAAAAAATTCAATTCATTCATTGTATTTTCATTTATTCAATTCATTGAAATCTGGCTTTTCAGGCAAAAGATCCCGCAGCAATAAAGCTAAGAATAAACAAGGTTTATTTGATTCAGAAAACCAGGCAAATGAAATAAAACCTCTGAATCAAAAATTTAAACAGGCTTTTGATATGAATTCAATTACCTGTTAAAGTGAGTATTCCTTCCCGTCGATACTGATGGTCCCGGCACGAACGATGTTGAATTTTCTTTCGGCCACTTCCCCCGAATTCTCCGGTTTCTTAACACCGGTAAAAGAAATTTTTGCTCCTTTCACTAAAGATGTTCCGAGTTTCTCAAAAACATGCGGCGGCATTTTAAGCAGGGTATCATCAACAAAGATACCAACGGTATGCCCTTCCTTATTTTTCTGCAGTTCGGTGATGGTACCGCTACCGGTGGCGGAAGTTTCCTGAGGCGGAGTTGGCGGAACAGCCGGCGGGGTCTCCTCCACTGTTTTTCCATTGGCCGTTGCACTCTTCATCCGGAACGTTTTTTCGCCGTTAGGGGCAACTTCCTCAAAACCTTTGACGCTGATCTGCCCGCCCTGTCTGACCACTGAAGTTATCTGGCTTCCCAGGTGCGGCGGGAATTTCACCAAAACCGGTCCTCCGCTGCCGTTCAGATAGAATCCGTCATATACGAAATCATCATTAGCACTCATTTTAGAAACCGTTCCTGAAAGGGTTGTCATTTCCCTCAGTGGTCCGGGTTTCGGTTTTTCCATCCCAGGATTCGGACCTTTCGGCGGTACCGGAGCCTGAGCATTTATTCCTACTGCTGCCATTAAAAATACGACCGCCACTATTTTTTTTCCGTGGTTTAAAACATTGCTGTTCATCTTATTAAAATTTAAATTATACATTCTGATTGATTTTCTACAGCAAATGTATCCCGGGATTATGAAGATGAAATGAGGATGAAATTAATTTTTCCTAATGTCAGGTGAAAAGACGGAAAGCGGAAAGCTGGAGGCCGGATCTTTTTGTGTGAATATGAAATTCAGGGTATTGATTATCAGATTAAAATATATTCTATCTGACAGATCAGACTGTTTAAAAATACGTTTAACTTTAACGTGAATCCGACCGTATTCGGATCATAGTCAGTTGTTTAATTAAAAATAAAATGAGGGCTCATTCAATCCGGATTTAAATTGAATTCCTCTCGGTCATAATGAATGACGGTTCACGCTTCCGACAGGATTGATAGGAACAGAGTTCATCCAATAACCGGTAAAATGGTATTGACTGAGAAATCTTCCAACCTACCAGGTGCCGCTTTAAGCAACCTTTATTTTAAAAAGGTAATGGGAAACCTTATAATTGATGACGTCACCAGATAAACGGCTCACGTATAATTTCTTTTCGTACAAACCGAGAAAGTAACGGGACAACGTGTACATAAGCTGGTCCTGCTTCGGGCAGTCCGGTAATGTGATTCTGTAAAAAGCTTCTATTTCAGTTTTAATAAAGTCTGAAACACTGTCTTTTGAAGTAAGCATGGCAAATATTTTAATGTTCACAAAATAAAATCCGGATCATACAATACAATCTATCTGTAGTGCTAATGCTTCAGTCCGTTTATTTACAGAATATAAAAGTACATGAATAAAACAAAGAAGAGCTTAAAATAAGATTAAAATATCCGTCAACTCCTTTTTAAAATTTAAAAACCAATTCTTTACATCCGGTGAAATACTGATTCGTGAAAAGTGGTTTTTATCCCGTACGGTCTGTGGAACTTCCCTATTTTACATGAAAAAGACCGTCGCAACGGTCTTTTTCGTAAAGTATTAAATAGTTTAAATGATATATAAAATCTACGCAGGATTGTTACGTTCTGCTTCGAGTTCCCATACCCTGTGGTTGGCTACTGCTTTGATAAAATCGTCACCGGCATTCTGCTGCTCCGAAGTGATGATGGCAGGATCTTCGTGTTTTTTACTTCCTACGTTGCTTTGTTTCAGGATGTCCTCGGTTCCGCTTCCGAAACAGATGGCTTTGCAATGCTTGTAAGCTTCATTGACGAACAGAAGGGTTCCCGGCCTGTTTTCTTCATCCAGCAGGTTCTCAGCCGATTTCTTTCCTGCAGCAATATATAATGCATCAAAGCATACACTGGCCGTACTGGTGAGCGAATGCTTCGGTGTGAAAGTAGTTCCGTCGTCGGCGGTAACCGGCGAAAGGCTTCCGGAAATCACCTGAACCATGGCGCCTTTTCCTTCCAGTTTCGACTTTAAGGCATTCACTTCAGCAGCATTCACGCCGTCTTCCATAATGAAACCGATGATGCGGCTTTCAATGGAATCTTTCACCGTGTTCTTCATACTTAAAGCTTCAGACTTTTTCGTGTTCGGTTCCCTTTCTTCGCTTTGAAGGGTCTTCGGATCTGCGTCTGCAGGGATGCTTCCGTTCGGCTGTTCCAGTTTGGTTACCTGTACCCCCACTTTCTTTGCCACCTTATTGGCCAAATCCTTATCAATAAATGCCAGCTGGCCCACAACCCTTTCACGGATGGCGGGGATCGTTACTTTAGACAATTCAAAGATCAGTGCATTCTGAATGTGCTTCTGCTCCGGAGCCGACTGGCTGTTGTAGAACAGTTTGGCCTGGGAATAATGATCGACAAAGCTTTTGCTTCTTGCCCGGATTTTCTTTGCGTCGACCCTTTCTTCCTGCGTTGCGAAACCGCCGTCCTTCATCATGGCCTGGAACGGGCAGCCGCCACCCATGGAATTTGGTTCGTAACTTACTTTTCCTTTGACGATCTGCTGTCTCATGTGGCCGTCCCGCTGGTTGTTGTGAACGGTATTGATGGACCGGTTGATCGGAATCTCGTGGAAATTAGGCGATCCCAGTCTTGACAGTTGGGTATCCGTATAGGAAAACAATCTTCCCTGTAATAAAGGATCATTGGTGAAGTCGATGCCCGGAACCAGATGCCCCGGGTGGAAAGCGATCTGCTCCGTTTCCGCAAAGAAGTTATCCGGGTTGCGGTTAAGTGTCAGCGTTCCGACCAATTCCACGGGAACTTCTTCCTCGGGAATCAGTTTTGTAGGATCCAGAAGGTCGAAATCGAATTTATGCTCATCTTCTTCAGGAATGATCTGTACGCCGAAATCCCATTCCGGAAACGCTCCGTTTTCAATGGCGTCCCAGAGGTCCCTTCTATGGAAATCGGAATCTTTGCCCGAGATTTTGGTCGCCTCATCCCAGGCCACCGAATGGACACCCAGTTTCGGTTTGAAATGAAACTTTACGAAATGCATTTTTCCCTCCTCATTCACGAATTTAAAAGTATGAACGCCAAAACCTTCCATCATTCTCAAACTCCTCGGGATGGCGCGGTCGCTCATTGCCCACATGATCATGTGCATGCTCTCCGGCATCAGGGAGATAAAGTCCCAGAAGGTATCGTGTGCAGAAGCTGCCTGCGGGATCTGGTTATCCGGTTCCGGTTTTACGGCGTGGATCAGATCCGGAAACTTGATGGCATCCTGAATAAAGAATACCGGAATATTGTTTCCTACCAGGTCATAATTGCCCTCTTCCGTATAAAATTTAACGGCGAAGCCCCTGACGTCCCTGGCCAGATCCGTACTGCCCGCGCTGCCTGCTACAGTGGAGAACCGCGCGAACACCGGGGTTTCCTTTCCTTCTTCGGATAAGAATTTGGCTTTGGTATATTTCGCTAAGCTTTTGGTCAGTTTAAAAGTCCCGTGGGCACCGGATCCACGGGCATGAACGATCCTCTCGGGAATTCTTTCATGGTCGAAATGGGTAATTTTTTCTCTTAAGATAAAATCCTCCAGCAGGCTCGGTCCTCTTTCGCCTGCTTTCAGGGAATCCTGGTTGTTGTTGATCTTCAGCCCCTGATTGGTGGTCAGTGCCGCTCCGGAATTATCGGTGGTGTGATCCTGAAGCTGATTTAATTTTTCGTCTGAAAAATCTTTATTTTCCATAATATAATAATTTGTTGTGATTAGCAGTCGCGGTAATGAAACAACAATTATACCCCTTCTGAGGCGGACCGTCTATTCATAACAATTATAAATAGTTTTCCGGTTGAAACGCCGGTAGAACGCCGTAGTTATTGTTGTTTACTTTACGGGGAGTAGGGTTAAAACACAGTTCTGATTTGCAGGCATCGGTCTGCCTCCGGATACCACAGCCCATTTATTTCTGAAAAGCCGTCCGGCAGGGCTGTCCGTATGGCACCGGTATTGCTGATGATTGACATGTTTAATTAAATTAATTCTATGAAAAAACTGATTTTAACCGCTGCCTGTATGATATCCCTGTCGGCCTGCAATAAAACGGGCCCAGCTACTACCGGTAATACCGTCAACCCTGAACAAAGGGCAACAGGGGCCGATAAAGACGACCACGGATGTATGGCCTCCGCAGGCCAGACCTGGAGCGAACTGAAACACAACTGCATCCAGGTATTTAATGAGGGGTTCCGGCTGAATCCCGTAAAGCCTGAAAAAGGAGCCGCCGTTATCAGCGCCTTTGTGCTCATGAGTGATGACAAGATTAAAGCCGAGCTCTTTTTGCCGGATGCCCCCGACCACCAATCCATCATCCTGACGAAGGCCAATGAAGACATTTACCAGAACGGCCAGTACAAATATGACGCTTACCAATCTGTTCTCTATGTAGACGGGGTTGAAAAATATAAAGGAAATGTTGAATAATGGCACATCCATTGCACCATCCTGATCACCAATCACCAAAATATTTTGAAAATTAAAATCCACGGCTTTAAGTTGTGGATTTTGTTTTTTGATGAAAGTCAATTTGAATGAATGACGGCGCTATTTTGCTTCTTGAAAATATGAAGTCTTATTTTTGGATGGATAAATTAGCAGGATTGGTAAAGACTTAATTATAAAGAGAATGCCTTCTCATTTTTCCGTTAATGGATCAATCACTTCCTCTTCCTATGTCCACCTCAACATCTTTGCTGAGTACTTGCTCCAGGCGATTTTTTTTTGCATTTTTTTTGCCGTCATATTGGTAAGTAAGTTTTTAAATATCACCACAAATCAGATCCTGAATGATCAAAAACATTCCTAAAGAAATAATCAGGTGGATTCATTTGATCAATCAGCTTGACAAAGAAAACCAGCCATGCTCTTTGAACTGATCGATAATTGCTTACTTCCAAAAAATTCAAGGACTTTCGCATGCGGAACTTGCCGAAAAATCCCGGGTGAATAACAAAAGCCTTTCCCGATACGAACTGGGAAGCAGCATCCCCCCTGCCGATGCGCTTAAAAATATCGCCGATGCTTTAGGGGTCTCAAGTGATGCTTTGCTCAATGATGATACCGTAGCTATTAAAGACAAAGACCTGCTGAAAAAATTTGAAGCCATACAGGATATGAATGAAGAAGACAAAGCTCTGGTAACAAGGTTTCTTGATCTTACCATAAGGGATTTTAATGCTAGAAAAGCCTATAAATAAAATCATGATCGAACCATAATAAATAGCCCCACCGTAGTGTGCGGTGGGGCTATTTATTATTTATGAATTACAAATCTGCAGGCACAGATACTATCCTTGCCAATTAAGATAATCATCTTCATTTTTTAAAGCACGTGGTAGGAATTCATTAGCAGTTCTGTTAATATAATCCCATTCTTGATTAGTCAAAATGATATCTTTTTTTATAGGATAGATCTTAAATGATAATTCTTCGTTACAAATAGATACTTCTAAAAATGGTGACGACTCATCATTAAAAAAAACTTCTAAGTAAGGATAATCTGAATTAATATCTCCTACTTCTTCTATTTTAATGTTACTTTTCATATAATTAATTATTTTAATCCTCTAAAACCTATAAATACTCCATCTATACTCCAACTTGCGGCATTGCCGTTTGGTAATGTATAAGTAACCCAACCTTGAGGGTAACGCCCTCCAGCACCTGTAGTTTTAACCCCATTACGCAAAATATCTTTTACCATATCCGCACCTAATTTGTTTATAGTATTTGGATTTCTAAATACCTTCATTAGAGCTTCAGTAGATTCAAATCCAAAATATTGAGGATGTTTAGTTACTGCACGACCAATATTTGTTAAACTTCCTCCTTTAAAAAGTGATAATCCAGATTTAAATGCTTTTAAAATATTGAATGATCCAGCTGGTCCAATAGGAGCATCTCCAGTATACGGCTTTACTCCTGAGATCTTACCATCTGCATCTACATTGTATATTATTCTATCATCCTCCCAAGTCCTCGGTTCTAAAGTAGCCCATAATCTGCCTAAAATTGAAGTCTTATTATCAAGAACTTTTTTACCAATAGGATTGGATAATTTTGGACATTTTGGACAATCGTTATTCTCTATTGCAAATTGAGTAAAATCAAATTTAGAGAAGTCTGGCTCAGGAGAAGCAGATTCAGCAAGATATGCCATGATATCTTTATACAGCTGGGTTTCCCCGAAAGGTGTACTTCCCCC
>NZ_BJYJ01000042.1 GCF_007991455.1 Chryseobacterium hagamense
CATTGGCCATCGAAGCGGATTGACAATTCACCATCAGACTTCCGGTGAAAATATGGCCTGCTTCCCTAGCCCTGATAGAAGCGGCTACCCCACAGCGGGGCTGGAAGGTTGGAGTGTGCGGGGTTTGGCGGTGGCGTGCATGGGAGCGTGTAGGTGCGAGGAGTAATAGCGGATAGCAGGATCAAGCTCCTGAAAAAGCTCCGGTTGTTTAAAAGGGCCGCCACCAATCGTAAGGGGCAGATTTTCTTTGATGAAAGGGTTGTTTGAAACCTTGATGAAAGGCCATAAAAAAGGCCCGGATCGCTTGATCCGGACCTTTTTATCGGTTTCGTATACGGTTTATACGGTTTGCTCTTCGTGTTTCCCTTCGTTGATCTCCTCTACCATCTTTTTATTGAAGGCCGGTAAATCTTCCGGGGTTCTGCTGGTTACCAGTCCGTGATCGGTGACCACTTCGCTGTCTTCCCACTGTACGCCTGCATTCTTCAGGTCCTGGCTGATGGATTTTACGGAAGTCATATTCCTGCCTTCCACTACTCCCGCGTTGATGAGGATTTGTGGGCCGTGGCAGATGGCTGCTACCGGCTTGTGCTGCTCGAAGAAATCCCTTACGAAAGACAGGGCCGATTCATTGGTTCTCAACTGATCCGGATTGATTACCCCGCCCGGCAATACCAAGGCATCGTAATCGGAAGCCGATGCTTCGTCCAAGGTTTTATCTACGGGATATTCCTGTCCCCAGTCTTTTTCCGCCCATGCTTTGATCGAACCAGATTCAGGACTCACGATGTGTGCCGTCCATCCCTGCTGTTCCAAATGTTCTTTCGGTGATTTCAGTTCGCTTTCTTCAAATCCGTGGGTTGCCAAAATGGCGATTTTTTTAGACATACTATTAAATTTTTTGGTGTTTACAGTTCAGGTAGAAGAAAAAATGGTGCCGTGGGAAAAATACAAATGCTAAATGTTTGTTAAAAGATAGATTGCCTGTCAGGGTTTATTGAATGGATAAGTTTCCAAACGCCACGGTCGCAAGGGTTTTTCTTTAAAAGCGTTGAAAATATTTTCCGGTCGCTAAGGCACTTCGCTCAGCAGATGACAGCTGTGGTTATAGGTAATAATAAAAGTTGTCATATCTGTAGAATCTTTATGGAGCAAAGAATACAACTGTTTAGAGTCTTGGCTAACATAGCCATGTTTCAGACGCCACGGTCGCAAGGGTTTTCTTTAAAAGGGTCGAAAATATTTTTCGTTCGCTAAGAGCCTGTTTAAATTTACCTTTTATATTTTAACATTAAGAATTTAAGGCATTTTAGCTTAAAAAATCAATATGTCGGTTGCCCGGCAATATTCAATTAAGTCAATTGAAATCATCGTATTAAAGTGAAGAATAAACAAAGTTTATTTAATTCAGAAAATTAAGAGAAATGACGGAAAGTTTGATGAATTAAAATTTTAAACAGGCTCTAAGGCATTTCATTTAGCAGATGACAGCTGTGGTTATAGGTAATAATAAAAGATGTCATATCTGTAGAATCTTTATGGAGCAAAGAATACAACTGTTTAGAGTTTTGACTAACATAGCCATGTTTCAGACGCCACGGTCGCAAGGATTTTTCTTTAAAAGCGTTGAAAATATTTTTCGGTCGCTAAGGCATTTCATTCAGCTAATGATCGTTGTGGGTAATTGATCTTTCAGGAGTAAGCAAATTAAGAATCTGCGTTATCTGCAAAATCTGTGTGCGAATAAAAAACTGCCGACAGGCCCGGCCTACTTGAAGTGGATGTCTACGTTTCAGAAATGATAGAGCAGCGCATAAACGATCAGCCCTTGCAAGAGGATGACCAGTCCTGTTTTGATGAGAAAGGAGGTTTTGGAGGTTTTATGCCGGTAGGAGATCATGCCAAGTAAGGCGCCGGCGGTTCCGCCCATGAAAGTGAGGAAAAGGAGCAAAGATTCCGGGATTCTTCGCTGATGCTTTACGGCCCTGCGTTTGTCGAGGCCGAAAGCGAGGAAGGTGATCAGGGTGGAGATGATGAAAAAATACTTCATGAGGGGACAAAGGTAGGAATATTCCGGGAGGTCTGGCGGTGAGTGGTGAACTTACCTGAACACAAAGAACACGGAGATCTTTTTATACTAACCGTTTTCAAGTGTCACTAAGCCGTTTCACTTACAGGAGCACACCAAGTTTCTGATAACCGTTGAGTGTTGGAAAACCGCAACGGCGCAAGAGGTTTTTGGATACTTTATGCAAAAAAGACGCAAGTATTTTATCTTTGATAAAATTGTAAAACGCTGATTGATTCTTGAAGAATAGACACTACGAAATATTAATTTCGGCAGCATTAAAATTTGACAGCGTCAAATTCTTTGCGCCTCGTACCACAGCTATTTCCATTAGTCTTTGCGGCTTTGCGAATCTCCAACATTAACCGGTTTGATCTGAACGCAAAGAGCACAGAGTTTTTTAAGAATGCAAGCCGTTTTCAAGTTTCACAGAGCCGCTCCACTTATAAAAGCTCACAGTGTTATAACAGAATTTGGGCAAGAAAATTTGACAGCATCAAATTCTTTGCGCCTCGTACCACAGCTATTTCCATTAGTTTTTGCGGCTTTGCGTATCTCCACCCTTTCGAAATAGCAAAAATAAATATTCCTCTAAAAAATCTGCGCCATCTGCCAGATCTGCGAGAGATCCTGCTTTTTGAACCCGTTTCACCATTTTCAAACCGATTGGAAATTAACAGCGGAATTTTTTATTTTTGTTTTATCTAAAACTGAATATCAATGACCATACACGATCTGGTGGGCAGCTACACTGTCCAGGGCAGCAACCAGGAAGCAACCGATGCTGTAACCTACCACGGCTTCCTTACCCTTTCAGTGGATGAGAACCACCGCATCCTCGCCCAATGGCTCATCGGCGACCACGAACAGCACGGCACCGGGTTCTATAAAGACGGCATCCTGGTGATTAATTTCCGCTATGAAGGAGAAGATCAGACGTACAAAGGCGTTGCCGTTTACCGCTGCCTCAACACTGATGTGCTGGACGGCTTCTGGTCGGAGAAGCACGGGGATCCGAGGTTTCTGGGGAGTGAGTTTTGTGTGCGGATCAGGAATGTGGGGATTTTGAATTGATCGTACTTTCAGCATCGAATCCCTGATAATATGGCCATTCGATTGGTATAACCGATAAAAATAATTTCTGATATTTTTAAACATAAATTTCATTTTGTTTTTACTATTTATTTATCTTGCAAGATATTATTCACCAACAATTGAAATTATTATATTATGCGGAAAATAAGCTTAATTATTCTCTTTCTATTCGGGATCACAAAATTCTATACCCAGGATAACAGATTTGTATATGAATACCGGTTTATTCCCGATTCTACACAACTTGAAAACAGAACTTCGGAGGTAATGTTTTTAGATATCCGCCAGAACGCATCGGAGTTTTACAGTTATAAAAAATTCAGATCAGATTCTCTAATGGCTGAAGATATGAAAAAAGGCTTGGCAAGTCCTCCTCCGATAGAGGAGTTTGTGAATTACCGGATCATAAAAAACAGTAAAGGCACAGAATCTATCACTTCTCTGTCCAGTAATCTGTATATTATAAAGTATAAGAGGCCTGTCCCCTGGAAACTGCATCCGCAATATACTACGGTTTTAAACCATAAAGTACAAAAGGCCACTGCTGAATATGCGGGAAGACTATGGGAAGCATGGTTTGCCCCGGATATCCCTATACAGGACGGCCCCTATCTGTTCAGAGGGTTGCCGGGCTTAATCTTAAAAGTAAAAGACCTGACCGGCAGCCATGATTTTGAGCTCATTGCCATCCGGAATCTTCAGAAATCCACGGAATATCCATTCATCAAAAATTTTGCCCAGAAATTTGAGGTCAGCCGGAACCAATATGCCAAGATATTTAAAAATTACCGGGAAGATCCGGCGGCCGATCTTGTCGGGAAAATCCCCGATTACAGGGATGCGGAAGGGAATATGGTAAGTGGTCAGCAGAAAGTACGGGAGATCGGAAAAATGATGAAAGATAAGCTGAAAGCCGACAATAATATTTTGGAACTGGACCTATTAAAATAAGAAGTGAAAAAAGTTTTTGTCCTTACGAAGGGTGACGATGCAGCCCGCGCTGACCTGATCCGTGAATTTCAGGATAAGAAGGCGTTTTTCGAACTCGAATGGGTATTCTCGGCAGTGCCTGATTTGTCAGACTTTTTCCAGGGACCTGTTTCTGACGTGATCCGTCAATACAGCCAAAATGATTTTCTTATTTTTTGCAGCGATAAGTTCAGATTCAATCCGGACTTTTCACAGGAACATCTTGATCGGTGTATTGTCCGGGCACAGGATTTTAAAGGAGATCTTATGGCGGGCAGTACCGAAGTTCTTGAACATCTACTGGAAATTGATGAATCCCTTTTCTGGATCAGTTCCTTTAAAAATCCGTTATTTGTTATTGTTTTCCGGAAGTTTTTTGAGGTCATTCTTAATAATGACCTTACAAATAAACCGATCCAATACTTAACTGAAAATATATTTCTTACGTATCCGCTGATTGCCCGGCAGTCCGGCAGTGAAAACATTTCACCATCCCTGCGACAGCTAAAAGAAATTAAAAAATTTTACCTGCATGAATGACCATAATGAGCTTTGCATCGCTACATACATCATTAATTTAAAAGAGCGGACAGACAGACGTTCACATATTGCATCGGAATTTTCGGATAAAGAAGAGTTTGACGTTAAGATACTTCAAGCCTGCACCCATGATTCCGGCAATATCGGGCTATGGAAGAGTTTCAGGAAAGTCATCGAAACAGCGGATAAAGAAGATGAAGATGTAATTCTGTTCGTGGAAGACGATCATTATTTCACCGAATATTATGACAAAGATTCTTTCTTTCAGAATATTGTCGAAGCCTATCAGCAGGGGGCAGATATACTTTCAGGCGGAATCGGCGGCGGATTTAAGTATATCGTTCCCATAACGGAAAACAGGTTCTGGGTAAATCATTTTTGGTGCACCCAATTCATGGTTATTTATAAAAAATTTTTCTCTGTTGTTCTGACAGCTGATTTCGGCAGCGATGATACCTTAGATAATTTCTTATCCACACTCACGACCAATAAGATGGTTCTCTTCCCCTTTTTTTCCCGTCAGAAAGATTTCGGATATTCTGATGTTACGGCTGAAAACAATATCCAGGGCAGTATCACAAACTATTTTGATTCGGCAGAAGCTGTTTTGCTCACTTATCAGAAGCAGTTTAAAAAATTTACATGATTTCTCATTGTAGTGTGATAAATTATTTTTAATTTGGCTGCGTTAACCAAATATACTCTCAACATGAAAAAAATGAATTTGAAATTGGCATTAGGTGAATTGTCAAGAAAAGAGCTTAAAGTCATTATGGCAGGAAGCGGAAGTAACGGAAACAGTGGCTACATGTGCTGTAATACCCACGGTTGCAGCCAGTGTGTTACTCCGGCAAGCCCGGCTTGTGTGGCCGGTGCATGGCCTGTACCTTGCTAATGTAAAACAACAGAGGAGCTACGCTCCTCTGTTTATTTCATATTGTTCTTAATGGAAAAAATAGTTTTAATTACCTGCTGGTATGGCCCGTTTCCATGGTATCTTCCTTATTTTGTGCATTCCTGCAGCTTCAATCCGGATATCGACTTTATCATTATTACCGATAATCAGGAAAAAATCCCCAATTTACCGGCCAATATTAAAATGGTCTCACGAACAGTGGATGAAATTATTTCTGCTGCTTCGGAAAAACTGGGCTTCCGGATCAATATAGATTACCCTTATAAATTTTGTGACTTCAAGCCCGCTTATGGTTATATGTTTCAGGAGCTTATCAAAGGATATGATTTCTGGGGCCATTGTGACCTTGATATCATTTACGGGGATATACGGTCTTTTTTTACTTCCGAATTTTTAGAAAGCTACGATTATATAAGTGTCAGGCATGACTATACGACGGGCTGCTTCGGTCTTTACAGAAATAATCCCCTTCTCATGAATCTGTTTAAAGAAAGTAAGGATTATAAAAAGGTATTTTCGTCAGCTGATCATTATTGTTTTGACGAATGCAATTTCGTCTGGGATGCCCTTACCCGAGGTGAATCGATATTCGACATCTCGACCCCAATTGAAAGCTTTACGCATGTAATGAAAAAGGCAGAGCATAACGGCCTGGTAAGGACACATTTTGATTTTATTTTAATGGAAGGTATTACAGGGCGTCTGAAGTTCGATAACGGTACCATAGTTTATAAGAACAAATATGAGGTGATCATGTATCATCTGTTCTGGATGAAAAAGGTTTTTCAACCTACGAGAAAGATAACGAAGATTCCCAACCGCTACAACATCAGTGCTTCCAGGATTTATCATTAGACTTTACCCCTTGTTTTATCCTGGTGATCAACTTCCGGTATGAAGGGGGAAGATCAGACTTACAAAGGTGTTGCCGTGACCGATGCCTCAGCAATGATGTGCTGGACGGATTCTGGTCGGAGAAGCACGGGGACCCGAGGTTCCTGGGGAGTGAGTTTTGTGTGAGGATCAGGAATGTGGGGATTTTAAACTGATTTGACGTTAACTCAAAGCAGGAACCGGATTAAAGGCTGGAAGAGGGAAGCCGGATGCCGGAAGTACCTTTAGTTAAAATACATTTAAGAGTCCTTAATGTTACAATAATTCCTGCGTTTGATCAGAGAAAAATTTATTAAAATTTCTACTTTCAACTCATTAGAAAGAGTCTGATACAGCCGGTTTCACTTTAATTTAACCATTCTGTTCTTTTGTCTTGAAACAAAAGAATCAAAAATTCAATACCCCAAAACTTTTTCACGCTACAAATTGAGCCGGTGCTGAAAAGTTTAAAACTTGCGCGGATTGATCATTGGTCTGCTTAGTGACTTTAAGTCCCGCGCTTCGGACACTAAACTTTTTTTAATTGGCCTTTGCTTTTCAATTTGCTTAACGCTGAAAGTTTAATGGTCAGATCGAAAGCCTAAATAATTCAATTCCGTCGATTGATGAACCGTAGACTTCACTTTGAGTTTTGAAGAGAACCGTATCTAGAAGTGGGTATAATTAAAAAACGTTCATTTGACTCCTTATAGTCGTCGAATCACTTTGTTCATTTTGGCTGGATCCAAAACGAACCAAAAGATCAAGACCCCAAAACTTTTTCACGCTACAAATTAAGCCGGCGCTGAAAAGTTTAAACCTGCGCGAGGTCAACAGGATTCTTTCAATTCAGAATGAATGTCGCACTTCAGACAAAAAACTTTTTTTTGGTGGCTTTTGCTTTTTAATTTGTTTAACGCTAAAAGTTTAATGGTCAGTTCAGGCCAGCAAATCCCTGAGAGGGATTAATCAAAGCCATTAGTTCAATGAAATTCCGGAAGAATTTTGTATCGGGAACGGGTAAACTCTGATAGTCCTATGTATCAATACACGAGTTTTCATCCGCCGGTATCCGTCACCCGGTATGGTCCAAGTGAAATAGCTTTAGAAAATGGTAGGGGAAAGTTGATGCTCCCATCACGACCTGGATTGCATTAATGCAAATGCAGATCATGCGTTGATCGTAAAGACCGCCCGCAATACGACCGACCGAAAGGAACTTCCGTCATCCATCTCCCATCACCCAGCCTCTCTCCGTTCCAGAATGAGCTGCGCGGCATCCAGCATTTTCTGAAGGTGGAGAAAAGGGGTAATGGTATTCCCTTCCGGATAATCCCCGAACGGGCCCAGGGAAAAATAAGCAATCCCGGTGATGAAGTGATCGAATGCTGCCAGACGGTGGTCAGCAAACGCCCTTCGGAAAACCAGGAACGGGTCTGCATATTCCGCCTCCGACAAACTTCCCTGTTTCAGTTGGGACCGATGTTCTTTGGAAGGGTTGAGCCTGTATTTCCCGGAGGTTTGGCTGAGGTGATCAGCCGCCCGGATGAAGGACCGCAGCGAAAGATAAAAGTGAAAGACCACCGAAGGATCCTTTTCCGAAAGCACCTTCCGTTTCACGGCATACCGCATCATCGAAGACAGGTGTTCTTTCGCCTCGCTGAGCGGATAGGTACTGAAAAATGCATCGAATAATTGAAGCGGGTTGCTTCCGGTATGTCCTGCCCAGAACGCGGCATCGAAATCCGGTTTTTTCTTTTTCATATCTGTATGTTTTTCGGGACGAAGTACGATAGCTGCGGTCAGGTATCCTATTCCCGAAACGGATATTGTAGTTACACCATTAGGATTTTTACCGGATAATTGTTAGTTTTACCCTTCCGGTTATCACGGAACCGCCGTATCTTTACCGCACCTCAAAAAATAAAAAACAACACACATGGAACAGAAAATACATCAGGGACGCAACATCAAACGATTCAGGGAAATGCTGGGCATCAAGCAGGAAGCCCTCGCCTTCGACCTCGGCGAAGACTGGAACCAGAAGAAAATCTCCCTCCTCGAACAGAAAACCGTGGTAGAAGAAGCCCTGCTGCAAAAAATCTCCGAAGTCCTGAACATTCCCGTGGAGGCGTTTCAGAATTTTGATGAGGAGCAGGCGATTAATATTATTTCTAATACCGTTAATAACAACGATCATGCTTCCGGAAATTCTTTATTCAGCTACTACCCTACTGTAAATCCCATTGAAAAATGGATTGAAGCTTTGGAAGAGATTAAGCGGCTGAATGCGGAGTTGCTGAAGGCTAAGGATGAGCAGATTCGATTGATGGAGAAGTTAATACAAGATAAATAGATAAATCCTGAGCGTGGTCTCAGGATTTATTTTTACGGGTAATACTATACAGGATCGATTAGGGGTAGGTCAATTCCTATTTTATAAACCTGATGATAAGCACTTATTCTATTATCATCAATAAGTAACTTATCGATTTCTAATTTGCTATTAGCTTTACTGCCCGCCGGCTTTGGATAAATGATCAAGCATGGTATTTCTTCATTACCGCTATAGCCCACTTCTTTTCTAACTTTATTCAATCTTGCATATCCTGCAACTTGTCTTATGTCTTCGTGAATCTGATTGTAATTATACTTGAGTTTATACTTGGCATCAACTACAATTTTGTCATTGTCCGTACTAATTAAAAAATCAAGAGCATTACCATGTGTAGAAAACTGATAATTAAAATGAGAAGATGATAAACTTGGATTATCTTCCAAAAACTTTGCGTAAACATACAGCTCAAACATTTTTGGCATATCTATCCAAAACGGTGGTGTAAAAATTTTCTCTGTAGTCGTTCTAGTGATATTGTAAGAAAATCGTTTTAAAATCTTTTGACATATTTTAATAGCTTCTTGATATTCTTTAAAAAACGGATTATATTTCAAATGTTTTATTTCCTGCAAATCAACCTCTGAACCCACATTCTCAAAAGCCGGACGAATGAAATCTACAAGCCCCGAAATAACATTTTCCTTTTTGAAATAATACTTATTATTTTCAACATATTGTATACAGAATAAAAACACTTTTTTCAAAAAGCGGTTTTCGAGAGAGTCTTCTCCAAAAACCTGATATTCGCATACGGTGTTGGTAAAACGGTTCTTAAAGACATTCTGTTTAATTTGTTGCCCAACTAGAATTTTACCCTTTACTCTGTTCTTAAGATTTTCCTGAATTTTATAATATGATTTTTTAAGTCCCTTTCTTGCAATATCCTGAAGAAGTTTTAGAAACTTAACCACCAAAAATGGTGTCAGCAAATCTTGTTTTTGTTCAATTTCAATTTCCGGACATTTCCAATCTATCAATAATAGCGAATCTGTTTGTTTTGCGACTTCGCTGTGCGACAGAATTTCCATCAACATTACAATGATATTAATTTCTCTATAAGAATTCTTCTTTGCATTTTGAAGTTCTAATTTTGCCTGAGAATTAAAATTTTCAATTTCTTCGTCAGAAAGATTTTCTTTTGTATATTCAATTACTTCATCAAAAATATCTGAAACTGTAAAATTCAGTTTAGGTTCAACATAAATATATCTATCTGTGGTAAACCAATCTAAACCAACAAAGTAATTTGATTTTAAACTAACTATATTTTCAGCAACATTGCAGGAAAAACAATGGTAATCTTTTCCACGCTCAGTTTTAAATTTACGTTTTTTTAATTCTAAATTTCCATCTGCTGTATGCAACAGAAATTTTTTTTTATTCTCAGTAAAAGCTATAACATCTTTTGTAATTGTCAGATTAGCAAAAGTATGTTCTTTTAGAAAAATACCCATTACAGAGATTTTATATAATTCTTGATAG
The DNA here is from genome assembly GCF_007991455.1 of Chryseobacterium hagamense. Classification (GTDB taxonomy): domain Bacteria; phylum Bacteroidota; class Bacteroidia; order Flavobacteriales; family Weeksellaceae; genus Chryseobacterium; species Chryseobacterium hagamense. The sequence continues at coordinate 10,342 of NZ_BJYJ01000042.1, forward strand.
GTTGTTGTTCATACTCACCAATTAAAATTCCATCTCTAACATATTCTAACAAAATTGGCTTAACTTCATAATCCATTTTGATTTTAAATAGCTCATCTCTTCTTGTTTCATCTTTTGCATCCTCCTTTTTTACTATAAAATAACTATGACCTATTTGAACCGCTTCAATTTCAAATTCCTTACTTATATTAATTTCATTGAATAGCAGAGATACTTTATTGAAATCATTTGCATTAAAATAGATTTCACTATCATCCTGTAGTTTTTCAGGTAACACATCTACAAACGCAAATCTTCTTCTTATCGCATAGTCAATATGCCCTACACTTCGGTCTGCCGTATTCATTGTACCTATAATGTATAAGTTTGGCGGTAAAATAAGTTTTTGAGAACTATCAACTGAATATATACTTTCTACTTCTTCACCACGATATTCTAAAGCATATATCAATTCGCCTAAAACAGATGAAAGGTTTGAGCGGTTAATTTCATCTATTACTAAAACATAATTATTGTAAGAATCATTTGAGGCGTCCTCGGCGAACTTAGCTAATGTTTTGTTCTCTTCCTCATAAATAATTCCTTCCCCTTCTTCATTAGGTTTAGCAACAATACCTCTTACAAAATCTTCGTAAGTGTAACTCGGATGAAACTGAATTATCTTTTGAAAATCTTTTACATCCCCGAGACTTTGTTTTTCTTCACTTATTGAATTGATATGATTTTCATAAAAATATTTAGCGAGAGCATCCTCATAAGATTTAAATCCGCCTGTTCTACCCTTAATTTTCCATAATTTATTGTTAAATGAATCTATGATTTTATTGTATGATGGTTTCCAAGGTTTACTCATTTCACTTTTTAATAAAACTACATTTTTTCCCAAATCTACTATTTCAAATTCAGTGTCATTTTTTCCTTGAATTTTTTGACCCACTTTTAGATTAGACTGAATATAACTTTTAGTCAATGTCTTAACAGAAATTGTTTTGGTATTAAAAGTATTAGAATCAATAAGTTGTTTTGCGATTTTTTTAGCTAACCTTGTCTTGCCAGTTCCTGGAGGTCCTTGTAAGATGATTTGTTTTTTGTAACGCAGTAGATCAATTTGATTTTTCATTATATTTTGTTTTTGTATCTCTAAATTGGTTTTATATGAAATTACAGGGGCTTGACTACCCACACTGGGATACCTTTTATTTGCGTAGTATGTAAAGTTTGATTCATTAATTGGCTCAACTCTATAAAACCTATTAACTAAATAAACTATACTTGCGTTTTTAGATCCATCATTATAATTGCTAAAGTTATCGCCATCCCAACTAATGTTTTTATAATAGTTGTGCCAATCCGCTTTGTCGAGTTCTGACTGATCTATGACAAAATCAATAACTTCAGCTACATAATGAACTGTATAATCGTACGAATAAAAAATTCTAAAAAAACCATTATCTTCAATACAAGATTTTAGTAGTTTAAGTGTTTTGCCAGGTATATTAGGCTTACGATGATTCCAAACTGTAGTATAATTAATAGCTTCTGGATTGTCAATCACATTTTCTTGCCATCCAGTACCATCTGGACTAATAAGACCTATAATACTCTCTTTCCAGAAATCACTAATATTATAAGTGATCCTTGTAAGTAAATGAGTATAATTTTTGGGATTTTTTACTACTATAGAAAATCCACGGAAAAAATTAATAAAATCATTTTGAAATGTGTCTTTATCATATCTTTTCATAAAAAGGTTCTCAGATAATTGACTTCGATGATTTTCACTCAACATCGTAAAATTTCCCTCAGGTACCAACAAATATTCAATAGCATTTTTAATGGAACCATTTGTAAATGTTCTTTCAAACTTATATGTTATTAATTGTTTTACCCAAAAATTCATCCTCACTGATGCCATTGCTAAAGTTCTAAAGTCATCATATTGATTAAACTCATTTTTTCGATCTGCTCGTGAATCACAGTATGATATTACTGTCAGAATTGCTCTACCAAAAACTGTAAGTTCTGCATCATGTTCAAAAAGTTGTTTCAGCTCATTATAATTCTTTCTATTTTCAAGAAGAAAAATTTTTGTCTCGTCCTTCACTTCTAACTGTAAGAAATAATCTAATGAATCTTTTGCTTTTTGAAAATAAAATTCTTCTAAATGTAGAATCGACTGAATTGTTTCAGAATTTAGAATTGTTATGATTCTGTTTTTCAATTTAAGTTCCATCAATTATTTAAAATTTTTATCTTTTATTCTTAGTTTAACATTTTCTCGATCGAAATCAGGAGGTGTTGGTTTAAATGATGTTTTACCCTTGTCAATTTCATCTTTTTGTAGATGATATTCTTTGAACTGGAATGCTCTAAGATCTGATATTTTTAGTTTATCAATAAGGACAACAGAGTTTATCCCTCCTTTTATTTGAACTAAATCTTTTTCATAAGATTTTGCTGGCTGAATAATTCTAGAGTCACCAAAATCTGAAGAATTAACTTGGATATAGTAAGAATGAATATCACGAACCCATGCTCCTGCGATATCTGAAAAATAAGTCGTATCCCTGTTATATTCAGAAGCTATTATGAAATCTACTTTAGATTTAAATATAGATCTATGATAAATATCTGCTAACTCAAAACAATTATATACTGAAAAATAGGTCTTTCTCCAATGGAAAAGATCATACGTCATCTTAAAACATTTTTTTTTATCTTGATTAGGTATTTTAAGCCTATAACCTTTAATTAGATGTGTTTCAGAATGAGAATAATGATTTTTTAGTCTCAATTTAACAAGTGAAGTATTGTAATGATTTATTTTGAATGGTAAAATTGTAACTAAAAAATTAAATACAATCTTCTTTTTATTTACCCAATGCTCTAACCCTGCCACTATTCCCATATATCTTTTATGACTTCTCTCTGCAAGTAATCTAATCCAAGAATATGGTATTGATACTTCTGGAAAAACTAGTAAATCAGCATTACTTCTATCAGCATCATTTATTAAATTGAAAATCAATTTTCTTCTATCTTTTTTAACATTGGCGTTATTATGAATACTAGCAAACATGTCACTCGAGTGAACCTTTATATTAGCAATTGCTACACTTTTATCAGTTCCATTAAGTTTTTCATCTTTGAGATTCTCTCCTTTGATATCAATATTTAATGCTTGAATATTTTCTGTTGAATTCAACACACAAATTTGAAAATATTTATTTTTTAGTTTTTCCCGTTTTTTTATTGAAAAACCTGCTTTCCAAGAATAATTTATAAAGTAATACAGATTAAAACTGTCATCTGGAATTCTATTAATAATATGTTCGACATCTTTATTTAGGCTTTTATCTTCTTGAATTGCTTGTAAATTATTAGATGGATAAATATAATTAAACTCGGGAATTTCTACATCCTTTTTTTCATCATCAAAATTAGAAACCACCGCTATTATTCTCAAAATATTTACCTCGTGAAACTGTACGTAATTTGGTGCTAAATAGCATAATTTTTTACAAAGCTGAAATAATTCATCTTTATCAATATTTTGTTTACTTTTTTTTCCCAGATTTTCAAAATTATAATAATTAAAATCCTTTTCAAGTAAACTTAGCTTCGTATATAAAATATTTGTTAAATTACAAGCAGGAATTGACATTAGTGAATGTCTAAATAAATTGCTAGCTCGTAATTTAAAGGCTACTTCTTCACACGATCTAAAAAAATCATATTCGTCCTCTCCGTTATTTTTAATATTTCTTACAATAGAAGGATTCAACGCTAGTGGAATCGAAAGTGATACACGGAAATATTCTATAAATACATCCTTTTGAGATTTATTACTTTCTATATTATCACTAAACTCAGTTTTTATAATAGAATTTTCAACGTTTCGTTTAAATTGAACCAAATAATCTAAACGATTACTTACTATAAAGTACGTTGCAACTTTTTCCCAAAGAGAATAAAATTTTACGGCAAGCTCTCCCCTAAAAAACGTTAAAATTTGGTTATCGGAATCTTCATCAAATTCTTGATTTCCATAACTCTTTGCAAATATCATTTTTGCTAAAAATTTAGAAGCACCATATTTATTTTCTGAAAAATCACTTATACTTCTAAATTTATTAATTGAATCATTGTACTTCAATTCAAAAGCCTCCTCGTCAAATTTTTCACTTATTTCATCTTCATCGGGTAAAAAACGAAATTCACTTCTTTGATTATCAAGTTTTCTTTTGAATATATTTATAATTGCTTTAGACTCTTTATGAGCTAAATAATGTAAAACAATTTTACTGCTTTGAACCTGTAAACTTTCATAATTAAAAACTTGATTGTACCCTTCATAAGTATTTATATCAAGGTTATTTACATTGAATTTAATATTATCTACAAGAAAAGAGTTTAATTGACCATCTGAAATGTTAAATTTAGAGATACATTCATCTAATTCAGCTAAATTTATATTATTCTTATAATCAACATATTTGTTATTGCGAAAATAAATATTCCTAATTTGAGTATTTTCAATGTTGAAATTAAGAATTCCCTTTTCAACAAAATTTTTATTAAGAAATGAAATTATCGATGAATTTAAATTACTATTTATATTGCTATTCAAATCTGAAAAAACAAACATTAAGTCATCTACATATCTTCCATAAAATGCAGGATTAAGATTATTAACTATTCTATTATCTAATTCACTTAAATAATAATTAGAAAGTAGACCTGAAGATATTAAACCAACAGGTAAAGAGAATACTTCGTATTTAGTATTTTTATAGTCTTCTAAAATTAATTTATATGCATGATGGATTTTAAAAAAAATAGAATTAATATTTTTAATCTTATCTAAAATATTTTTATCACTTGATATTTTATTAACATTTAAATCAATTTTTTCAAAAACATCTTGTAAGTTTAGCGATATACAATGAAAAAAATCTTTTAAATCCAAACTCAAAATCGTTACATCTCGTTTTTCTGCTAATAATGATTCGGCTTTATTTATAGCAGAGTCTCTCCACAGTTGATATTGTACAAAATATGGTTTAAACAATTTTAGATTTTCAGAAGGTTCCGATTTGTGGTTCAAAAACTCAAAATCTAGTATATTAGCATAACTTGCATCATGAATATCAGGCTGAAGATACCGACCACTATACATAATCCAAAGAACAGATAAAATATGAACTTCAATTGGAAAATCAGCAAATTTACTTGTTCTCTCAATTACATATTTTTCTTCCGAATTTGATCTATTAGTAATTACATCTAATTTAGAGTCTTTTATTTTTTTTGGTAGTTTTATAAGCCTTATCCTTTTACTTAATTCTAAGCTTCCTGATTTAGAATTAAAATACTGATCAACAAAATCTAATATACGAATATACAATGCATTTTGTACCACACTAAAATCTGATTTACAATCTGTTTGAATATTTTCATAAAAAACAGATTGTTCAAAATTGGCTAATTTTTCTTTTTCTAATAAGTTAGCATTATCATAATAAAAAAAATGTTTAACTTTTTTATATGCAAGAAATATTTCACTTGGAGTGAAATAAAAACTATCATTTTTCATTGCTTAATTTTATTTTTAGTTCACAATTTTTTTCTAAATATTCCCATTACTCTAAAATTCATCGTCTCTTCGTCCCTCAAAACAATAGGCTCAAAGGGTTGTATAGACAATGGCTTTAAAGTAATTTCTTTATGATGCCATCCTTCTTCATCCGTTACTTTTTTACTGGAATATTCTTTTATAGTGTAATTAGCTCCCGTTTCACTATCGAAGACATCATTTCCTTCAATCAAGGTGATTAATCCGTTCCGGGTGCCTCCATGATATTTTTTGAACAAGCATAAGCTTCCATTCGGAATTACTTTATTCATTGATTCGCCTACTACCCTGCAGACAAAATATTCAGCGTGACCGGTAATGTTTTTTAATTCAATGTATTTAACATCTTCTACTGACTGCAAATCAGAAAACTGTCCTGCTGCAATTTCAAGATCGTAATACGGAACGGTAAATTCATTAGGCGTATCAACTATAGTATAGGTTTTAACTTCATCTTCAGAATTCTTAAATGCTGGAACGACCTGTGCAAAGTATTTCCTTAAATTGGGATTGCAGACGTAGATGTATGTGCCCTCAATTCCTCGAAGAAGTATGGTTTTGTAAATATTAAGTACATAATCCAATAAATCCTCGGGATTGCTAATTGAGTTTTTACCGTTTTTATCCTTGTAGTGTTCTTTGTATACAACCAATTGATTGGTCTCAAAATCATAATCTAACTCGGGACCTATAATAACTCCTGTATAATTTAAGTCGTAACCCTGCGTAGTGTGTATGCATCCTACCTCATTAATCGCATTTGGTGAATTCACCCAATCAGTAACGGTACTATTCCATTGTAATGCAGTACCATCAATCACAATATCAAATTTCGATCTGTCATTTTTTGATATCCATTCCCAGGCAAATCCTGCAACCATTCTGGATAATCTCTTTTGCTTTTCTTTCAAATGAATCTGTTTAACCATTTCATTTAAATCATCAAATAATTTCAGATCATAGAATCCTAAATTTCGTCGATTTTGGTCTCCCAGCTCTGCTTTATCAAACAGCTGATGAACCAACTTCACATATTGATTACCACCCTTAACCCTGAATTGAGTAATTAGTTTTTCATTACGGGTACTAGGCAAATGTTTTAAAGCATAAAAACTCTCCGGAGTAGCATCAGATGGTTTTATAGATTGAAACTGGTCGTAGAAAATAATTGATTTTTCACTTTGCAATTGAACCCAGTCTAATTCAGAAGTAGTCATTTTATCCAAGCCTAAAAGCTCACTGTTCTTATCAAAAGTCCCAAAATAAGAACCCAGATTAACCCTTCTTCTCAGGCGATGTCCCTCATCAACGATGAGTAAATCATATTTCTGTCTGGTAATTTCTGAAGGTCCGATGACCATTTTATGAGATAAGCCCTTAATATTCTTAAAAACATTAGAGATGGTTTTTCTGAACGAAGCCATCGGTATCACCAATGCCATATTCAAATCTCCATATTTCGCTTTTACACTTTCTAAAAGCTTAAACAGCTCTTCATCCTGCTCATCAAAATCTGAATAGTTAAAATCCTTCAAATCTGTTTTTAAAAGCTTGAAAAGAAAAATTGCAAGTATCGACTTACCGGTACCAGCGCCACCCTGAATTAAACTGACTTTGGCTTGGTCATCCAAAAGACAAATCAGGATTGTTTTCAGTCCATTGATCTGTTCTTTAGAAAGCGATTTGTAAGGAGAATATTTAAAAAGATCTGAGTTATCAATCTCATCAAGAGAACACCTGGCAATTCCCATGCTTTTCAGCTTATCCCAGATATCTTTGAATAACTCCCAATACACCTCTTTTTGCTGGTAATACTGATGATTGGAAATACCCAGATTCCCATTTTGAAGTGAATATTTACCATCAGCAGCTATGTATCTGATAAGATTAGATTCAACATCAAGGGTGGCTGATTTATTAAATACTTCACTCAGGATTAAATTGACACAACTTAGATTTTGTTTCTTTTCCGATTTTGAATGTGCCTTTAATCTGGTCAGAACATCAGTCGTTTCACCAACATAAGCTTCTTTACTTTTTTCTTCTTCTAAAAAGTAGACCAACGGCCAATTTAGAAAATCCCTGTGATTTTCTATAATTGCAGATTCTAAAGTACTGTCAAAAGGATACTGCTGTATTGAAAAACTCATTATTAAAAGCTGATTCTATAATTCATTATACTTAGTGGAGTTTCCTTTCGATTTGTCAACAGGATATTTCTCTTCATTCTTTTTTATCTTATCTAAAATAATATCATGGATATTTAAATCATGTTTATCTGCCAAAAGAAAAGCATACATCAATACATCAGCTAATTCTTCTTTCAGCTTATCCAACTTAAAATCTTCGTTGCTTTTCCATAAAAATAATTCCAGGAGTTCAGATGATTCGATAGATAAAGCAAGTGCCAAATCTTTTGAATTGTGAAACTGTTCCCAATCCCTTTCATCTCGGAATTTTACGATTTCCTTTATTAATTTATTTATATCACTCATAATTTTAGTTTAACTACCTATGATCATTCAAGAGTAGCAATAATCCAAAGATATTAAAAATACCTGTCTCACAATTACGTGAATCTTCATAAACGATCAATGATTTAAAGTACAGTTATATTTTACTGTATATAGAAAATAAATCATTACCAAGCTTTAGAAGTCAATAGATTATAAACGCATTATAAATCTTTTTTAGTCGGGAAATTCTTTTTCATTTCTTCCTGGATATCACCGGGAAGATCAGTAAAGTTTTTACGCATCAGCCAGTGGTAAACATTCTGCTGGCTGGTGGTCACCACATAGGCTTGCTGGAATTCCCAGCCCAGCGCCCCCATATAATTCATCGCATCCACCATGGAATTAAACTTGCGGTTGCTTCCATCCTCATTTTTCACTTTTGTATTCTCAAAAAACGAAGTGGCCTGCCCGTAATCAATAGACACGGTCACCTTATTGCTGAGAAATCTCGATTCACCGACGATTTCGGCGTAAACAAATTTGGGAGTGGTCTGCGCGTGCAGGAAAGAAAGGGTGCCACAGAGGGCGGTCAGGAAAAACAGTTTTTTCACAGTTAAAGTTTTGTCAAATATAGATAAAAAAACCATTTCACTCTTACGGGAAACCGTAAAACAATTATTCAGCTCCTATTGAAAGATGGCGGAGGCCTAATTCCTCCGCCTTCGAGAACCTCAGGCATCGGGCTTTCCCAACAATGACAAAAATCTAATCAAACACCGGTGGCTGAGGCATCCGAAGCCAAATTCCTCCGCCTTCGAGAACCTCAAGCATCGAACTTTTCATTCATAACCAAAATTACAACTCTACAAGGTGGCAGAGGCACCCGAAGCCACATTCCTTCGCCTTCGAAAACCTCAGTCATCGGACTATCCTACCAATGACAAAAATCTAATCAAGCACCGATGGCTGAGCGGAGCCGAATCCACACCATTTTAGAATCCCCACAAATCACCACTTCAGTTTGTGGTATTGCCGGTTTTGGATTAATTTAAGCGTTTCTAAAATGAGCGATCCGAGATGAGCAGACTTTACGCTATTCTGAGTGTTTTTTTCCTTTGTGGGGCAGGATTTTTTTGTTCGGCCCAGCAGCCGGTGCGGCATAGTTTTGCATTGGGCGATGTCGATTTTTTACTGGACGGGAAACCGCTGCAGATGATTTCCGGCGAGATGCATTATCCCCGCATTCCAAGGGAGTTGTGGCGGGAACGGATGAAGATGGCGAAAGCGATGGGCCTGAATACCATCGGAACCTATGTGTTCTGGAATGCGCATGAAGAAACACCGGGCGTGTATGATTTCAGCGGGAACAACGATATTGCGGAATTTGTGAAAATTGCTCAAGAGGAAGGCCTTTGGGTGGTTTTGCGGCCGAGTCCTTACGTCTGTGCGGAATGGGAATTCGGCGGGTATCCGTGGTGGCTGCTGAAAGACCGGGACATGCAGGTGAGAAGCAGCGATCCGAAATTTATTTCCGCCTACACCCGCTACATCAAAGCGCTGGCAAAACAGCTGATCCCGCTTCAGATTACCCACGGCGGGAATATCCTGATGATCCAGATCGAAAACGAATACGGATCCTACAGCAACGATAAAACGTACCTTGATCTGAACCGGAAAATCTTCAGGGAAGCCGGTTTCGACGGTATCCTGTTCACCTGCGACGGTGCCGACCAGATGCCGAAGGGGTATCTGCCGGGCTACCTTCCGGCCGTGAACGGACTGGAAGATCCCGCACAGGTAAAAGCCCTGATCAACAAGTACCACAACGGCAAAGGACCGTATTATGTGGCGGAGTGGTACCCGGGATGGTTCGACGACTGGGGCAAGAAGCATGCGGACGTATCTGCTGAACAGTCGGCCAAAACGCTGGACAAACTGCTGGCTGCCGGCATCTCCGTGAATATGTATATGTTCCACGGCGGAACCACACGCGGGTTCATGAACGGTGCGAATATGAACAAAGACAATCCGTATTCGCCTCAGGTTTCCAGCTACGACTACGATGCGCCGCTGGATGAAGCCGGAAACCCGACGGAGAAATTTTATGCGTTCCGGAAAGTGATTGCCGGCCATCTTCCGGCAGGGGAAACTTTACCGCCGGTTCCTCAGGCAAAGCCTGCGATAAAGATTCCGGATATCGCCCTGGATCAGTATGCAGATGTTTTCAGTCAGCTCCCGAAGCCGGAAACGGCTGAACAGCCCTTATTTTTTGAGGATCTGGACCAGGCTTACGGGTTTGTTTTGTACCGCACCAGGATAAAAAAAGGAGGCCTGCTGAAGCTGAAAGAACTCAGGGACTACGCGCAGGTGTACGTCGACGGAAAATACCTGGGAAGCCTCGACCGCAGGCTGAAGCAGGACTCGATGAACCTGACCGGAATTTCCCCGAATGCCGTTCTCGACATTTGGGTGGAAAACAACGGGCGGATCAATTACGGTCCGTTCCTGAACGACAACCGGCACGGCATTACCGAATCGGTTTCCCTTGACGGCCGGGCTGTTTCCGGCTGGAAGATGTACCGTTTCCCTTTTAACACCACCGGAACATTTTCTTTCGATAAAAATAAAGATCGGAAAACCGGCCATCCGGCCCTGTACAAAGGAAGTTTCACTCTTCATCAATTGGGAGATACCTATCTGGATCTGCGGACCTTCGGAAAAGGCTTTGTCTTCCTGAACGGCCATAACCTGGGGAAATACTGGAATATCGGTCCGCAACAAACCATTTACGTTCCGGCATGCTGGCTGAAAAAAGGAAGGAATGAAGTGATTGTTTTCGATGAGCTTCAAGGCGGAAATACGGCACTTCCTTCCCTGGAGCATTCGATTTTAGACCAAAACATAAAGGCTGAGAAATGAAGAAACGGATCCTGACCGGCGGAATTATTTTAGCCATGATATCCGGGCATGCACAAAAACCTCTGCAGCCCTACGGAGCTTTTCCGACCGAAGCACAGCTGAAGTGGCATGAGATGGAAATGTACTGCATCGTCCATTACGGCAGCGCGACTTATACCGATAAGGAATGGGGTTACGGGGATGAAGACCCTGCGCTGATCAATCCGACGAATTTTGATGCCCGGCAGATTGTTTCGGCAGCAAAAGCCGGCGGATTCAAAGGGATCATCGTTGTCGCGAAGCACCATGACGGCCTCTGCCTGTGGCCCACCGAAACCACAGATTACAGCATCAAAAAAAGTCCGTGGAAAAATGGGAAAGGCGATATCGTCAAAGAATATCAGAAAGCCTGTGAAAAGCTGGGCATGAAAATGGGCATCTACTGCTCGCCGTGGGACCGCAACAGTCCGCTTTATGGCACTTCCGCCTATATTGAAATGTACCGGAAACAGCTTCAGGAGCTGTACAGCCGTTACGGGAACCTGTTTACTTCATGGCACGACGGGGCCAACGGCGGAGACGGTTACTACGGAAATGCCCGCGAAACCCGGAAAATCGACAGGGCAACGTATTACGACTGGCCGGCTACCTGGGCCATTACCCGGCGCATGCAGCCGGAAGCCATGATTTTCGGGGACGTCGGGCCGGATGTCCGCTGGGTAGGCAATGAGGAAGGCCATGCCGGGGAAACCTGCTGGGCAACCTATGAACCTCAGGCTCCTGAAGAAGGGAAAATACCGTCCAACGGTTTTACGAAATATGAACTGGGCATTGAAGGTACCCGGAACGGCAAGTATTGGATGCCCGCGGAATGCGATGTTTCCCTACGGCCGGGCTGGTTCTACCATGACCGCGAAAACAGCAGGGTAAAGACACCGGCCGAACTGCTGGATCTTTATTACAAAAGCGTGGGCCGGGGTGCCAATCTGGACCTGGGTCTTTCTCCCAATCCCAAGGGACAGCTGAATCCTGAAGATGTCAGTTCGCTTCAGCAATTCGGCAGGCTGGTGAAACGGACTTTTGCCGTCAATCTTGCGGAAGGCGCCGTTTTACAGGCCAGCAATGTCCGCGGAAACAATCTTGCCCAATACGGGCCGCAACATCTGCTCGATCAGGACCGGTATACCTTTTGGGCCACCGATGATGAGGTCACTACCCCTCAGCTTACCGTTACCCTTCCTGCTGAAAAGACCTTTAATGTCATCCGTTTACGGGAAAATATAAAACTGGGCCAGCGGATCGAAGCTTTTGAGGTGGAAGCTTTTCTCAACGGAGCCTGGAAGAAAATCGCCTCGGCCACCAGCATCGGTCCGAACCGTCTGATCCGTCTCCCTGAAAAAATCACCACGGATCAGATACGCCTGACGATCACCCGATCACCGGTAGCTGTGGCTTTGAGTGACTTCGGCCTGTATAACGAACCGGTAATGATGGCTAAACCTTTGATCCGGAGAAGTCCTGAAGGAAAGATCACCCTGTCCTCAGACGCTGCTTCAACCATTTATTATACCCTCGACGGGAGTACCCCTACTCTGAAATCATTAAAATACGATCACCCTCTCACACAGCCTGATGACGGAATAATAAAGGCGATTTCCGTCAACGACGGTCAGCAAAGCGAAACCGCCGTTCTCCGGTACGGTCCGGTAAAATCAGAATGGGAAATCATCAGTTCCGGAGATACCGGTACGGCCCATCCTTCAGCTTACGCCATCGATGACCGACCGGAAACGTTCTGGCAAAGTACGCTCAGTACCAGTTCATCTCCTGCAGAAATTATTGTGGATCTGAAAAAACAGCTTTCCCTGAAAGGTTTTGTGTATCTGCCCCGACAGGACGGAAAATCGGAAGGTACAGTGAGCCATTACCGCATCGAAACCAGCACCGACGGCTCCCGGTGGCAGCGCGCGGCAGAAGGCGAATTCTCCAACATCCAAGCCAACCCGTTTGAACAGCAGGTTATTTTCAGGCAACCTGTTACGGCACGGTATCTCCGTTTTACTGCTGAAAGACTGATCTCGGGAAATACGTTTACGGTCGCGGAAATCGGGGTGATCCCGGTGGCTGAGCGGAGCCGAAGCCACACCCTCC
>NZ_BJYJ01000043.1 GCF_007991455.1 Chryseobacterium hagamense
GCGTTCATTATTAATCCAAAAGTTTTAAAAATATATGCAAATCATGAAATTCTCGCTCTGTGACTTATGTGTTAAAATAGACGTGAGCATCCGTGAAAATCTGAGGGAGATTTGAGCATAAAAATTCAGCTCTACCGTTCCCATAAAAGCTCAGGCAACCGTTGCATTGTAACTTCAAACAAAAACAGCCTCCGTTGAGAGACTGTTTACAGATTTATATTAAAAAAATTAAAGAGTATTATTCTGCAGTTTCATTTTTCAGGATGGAATAACCGATCGGCTTGAAAGAATAATTATTCGACATTTCTGCGGAGCATGCCGTCATACCCACAATCAGGTCCATAGCTGCTTCGATGATAATGTAATCCCCTTCTTTGCTCTTTGGCGGCAGTACGCTGATTTTACCGGTTTCTCCGTCTACGGCTACATTCATGAATACATTAAAGCAGATCGGGATCGAATCGGGATCGATACCGAAAGGTTCCAGTGCTTCACACAGATTCCCGAAACATCCGCGGTGTGGATTTTCATCACCGTAAATAATCCGGAAGGTATCGGCACTGCAGGGGGTCAGCAAAAAATCGTGGCGGCCTACCGTATCTTCAATGATGTTGAACATGATGTTGCTTCTGTTGGAATAAAAAGGATGGCCTTTGGTCAGGAAAATGGTTTCGGCATAATCGATGGTACGTCCCGAAGACAGATACTCCTTGGTATCGTCAAGATTAAAACATGTAAAATCGGAAACCTGTTCGCCTTTGATATCCGTAATTTTCAGCCGTTCGCCTTTTCTCAGCATAAAGGCCGTTCCGCTGCGCGGGAGAATTGTATTCATTTATTTATTATTGTATTTATAGGGGCATTCCCAGTTTTTACCATATCTCATTCCGCTGTACTGATAGACTTCCGAATCATCCCCGAAATCCTGAAGCATCGGGTTAATCGACCCGCTCAAGGCTACATCGCGTTTACGGACGATGTTCTTCATTTTATCGTATCTTTTTAAAGACCGCAGTTCTTCAAACTGGGCATGCGGATTGAAGACAATGGTCGGATACCGGAACCTTCTTGCATCCCTGCTGCTCCCCGGAGAAAGTCCGATTACAAAGAACGCTTCTTCTTTTAAGCTGAAACTGAAATTCGGTGAGGCCGGATTGGAATCCACCCGGCTGTCGTAAGGATATTCCAAGGCATCCAGGTCAGACAATGCCTGAAGCCTCTGCCAGAGCAGATGATCAAAAACCTCTTCTGAGATCCCATGCGTTTCAGGGAAAATGACGCAGGCCGTATGAAAATGATTTTCTGCTTTTCTATATTGGTCGACGAAATCATAAATAAAATCCAGAATTGCCCGGTCATCTTTCGGACAGGCCAGGTGGCCTGCCACAAAAAGCTGCATCTGGTCTTTCGTGAGGGCCGCTTTTGCCGCTACACAGGGAAAAAGCTTATCGTCCACAAACGACTCAAATGCATGTTTTACCTGCAGCGCATCGGCTGTATTTTGTGATTGTTGAAATGGTGTCATGCCCTATATTACACAAAGTACATGCCACCGGACGGTTGAAAACAACAATACTGCCATAACGTGGTATCATAAAAAATATTTGCTCAAGGCAGCGGACTTTATGATAAGTATCCCTATCTCTGCAGGAAAAAAATAATTTTTCGTTTTAAAATAGGGCATCCGAAATGATAAGCGCTTCAGTTCTCCCTAAGTTCATATGAATTGATTTAATGCAAAGATTTATAATCATTTCTCTTATTTCAAGGAAGCAAAGAATGGCGGCACAGCCGCTGACGAAGCGTACAGTTAATGCCTCCGCTTCTTCAAATCAGCTTGCTGATTCCTCTTTGCTCCCTCAGAATCTGCATAAAGAAAAACAAAACTTTGCGTTAAAAGAGCAGGAAAGCCGGTCAGCACCATCAATTTTCAAATAAGTACCGTTTTCCGAACCCTATTTACTTTCGCCGTCGATTACCACTGTGCCGGATGTTACCTGACAGATATCTTTGATGATTGGGTAAACCGGATTTACATCCGATCCTGTGCTAAGACGCCACTTTGGGACTCGTTTGTTTTATCCTATGCAGGAAGAAGAATCACAAGGTAATCCCTCGTTTAAAAGTAAAGCTGCTGACAAGACATATGAACCATCAGTCCGCTTCATAAATCAGCTCGCTGATTCATCTTGGCATTCTTTACTTCGAATGAAGGAAATTAAGCTTTGCGTTAAAAATTCGATTTTCTTAAAAAAACAATCAGATGTAGCGGAATCGTTTTTACCATTTCATCAGCAGATCAGTTTGTATCCTACTCCGCGGATGCTCATCAGTTCGATATCCGGATCATCTTTCAGCATTTTCCGGAGGTGCGACATGAAGACGTCCATGCTGCGGGCATTGTAATAGCTATCGTCGCCCCAGATTTTCAGCAGGGCTGTCTGCCTTGGGAGCAGATCGTTGCGGTGCTCCAACAGAAGTTCGAGGATAGCGGTTTCTTTGTACGAAATTTTATAGTTGGCTTTCGGGGTCGTCAGTTCCTGGCTTACAGTATTCAGTTCACAATTCCCGAAGGTTTTGCGGTTGAAAGAAGGTGCCTGCTGCGGAGGTTTATTTACGAAACGGATAAGCAGGCTTTCCATCCGTACCAGCAGTTCGCCCATC
The DNA here is from genome assembly GCF_007991455.1 of Chryseobacterium hagamense. GTDB lineage: Bacteria > Bacteroidota > Bacteroidia > Flavobacteriales > Weeksellaceae > Chryseobacterium > Chryseobacterium hagamense. Next base: position 2,665 of record NZ_BJYJ01000043.1, read on the forward strand.
GTGAAAGGCTTTTTCAGGTAATCGTTACCGCCGCTTTTGAAACCATTTACCACATCATTACCCAAAGATTTGGCACTCAGGAAAATAATCGGAACTTCGCTGTTTAATTTACGGATATCCTCTGCTAGCGTGTAACCATCTTTTACCGGCATCATGATATCAAGGACACAGATGTCCGGTTTTGCAGATTGGAACAGTTCTAAAGCTTGTTGTCCGTCGGAAGCAAGGGATACTTCATAGCCGCTGCTCCGAAGCCCGTCGGTAATAATTTCGGCGAGGGTGGCTTCGTCCTCAGCATAGAGTACTTTATATTTCATGGTAAGCGGGTAAATAAATGGTGAAAACAGCGCCCTGTTCCGGTGCGGAAGTGACTTCGATTTTTCCTTTGTGACGGATAATGATTTCCTTTACATAATGAAGGCCGAGTCCGGTTCCTTTCACGGGATGAATATCGGCTTTTTCCGGGATTCTGAAAAACCGTTCAAAAACACGGTCGTGATACATTTTCGCGATTCCCGGTCCGTTGTCCCTGATTTTGATGATGACTTCATCTTCTGTCGGAGTGCAGGTTACATTAATGACTGCTTTGGGACCGCTATACTTAATGGCATTGTCCATTAAATTATAGAAAACATTCGTCAGGTGCACCGGATCACCGTTTACAAAACAAGGTTCATCCGACGGAAAGTAATGAATGGCTACCGAGCCGCTGTTGTCGCGAAGCCTCATCGAAGACACCACACTTTCCAGCCCCTGCTGTACATCATACAGTTCCGGGCGGAGATTGATTTCCCCGTTGTCCAGCTGTTCAAGGTTCAGCACTTTGTCGATCATCGCATTCAGCCGGCTGATCTCATTTTTGCTGATGTTCAGGTAATTGGCCAGCCGTTCCGGGTCTTTGGCGAGCTGATACCGGGTGATTGAGTCCAGGGCCGCTTCGATAACCGCCACCGGTGTTTTCAGCTCGTGGGTCATATTTCCGGTAAAGGCCAGGCGTGCCTTTGTATATAGCCGTTCGCTTCGCATGACTTTAAATAAAAACCAGAAAGCCAGTGCCATAAGCAGGATCATCAGCAGGGATGAAATGAAGTAATACCGCATCCTATATATTATGGTTTTGATAACGGAAGGTACCACCAGCTGATAGGTATGAATGAAAAAATTGAGGTTGTACCCGATATGCGCACTCCGATAACCGGCTCCCTTTGCTTTTCCCCAGTTTTTTACGGACTCCGGTTTTCCTGTCCTGTAATCGTACAGAAGGTAAAAGCTTTCTTCATTAATCTGCTGCCGGCGGCATTCGAGCTTCACAAGACTGTCCATCCGTTTCAGATCTTTTTTGTCTGCTGCCATCACCGATTCCAGGGTTTCGCCGTCGTCGAAAATAGAGATCATTCTGGATTTCCGCGGGCCGGGCGGGCGGTGGTTGGCAATTTTCAGGATCATGCTAATCCGGGTGCTGTCGTTCTTCAGCTCCGTTTCAAAACGGCTGGCGACACCGATCCGGCGCATCTGGGTATAGGCCTGTTTCAATTGGAGCCATTCCGGGGAAAGAAAGAAATTGCGAAAATTGTCGTTGTTTTCATGTCCCTGTGCCACACTCAGGTATTCGCTCATGCGGGCGGCGTTGGCCACGGCCTGGTCGAGATCCCTTTTCACCTGCACCTGCTGGGCACGGAACAACTGGATCAGCCATGCTGCCTGAAGGCCGATGCTGGCAATCATGGCAAAAATAACGAGCGGATAAGCATATCGGTTGGAGAGCCATTTCATTCCGCTAATTTGATGATAATTCCTGAATCGTAAGAAGATACCCTGAAAGATTTAACCTTAATTAACCCAGCTTCGGATTGTTTAACCATGCTTAACCGGCCTTAACATGGAACTGGCGTAGGTTTGCGGTATGAAAAATACGATTTTATTTCTCCTGATCTGTATTTCAGGATTGATGCATTCCCAGACCGTTCTGAAAGGAACCGTAAAAGATGCCGACGGCCGGATGCTGGACGCCGTGACATTAACATTAAAAAAAGACGGGAAACCGGTGAGCTCCGCCTTTTCCGATCTTGGAAATTTCAGCATGACCTTTTCAGAGGCCGGAAGTTATACGCTGACTGCAATACTTTCAGGCTATCAGCCAATAGAAATGGAAGTCACGCTTCCGAAAGAAAACCTGGACCTGATCTTGCAGAAAAGTGAGCATGTGATCCAGGAAGTCACCGTTACCAAAAAAAAACCGCTGATCGAAAGGAAAATCGACCGCGTGAGCTTTAATGTCGAAAACAGCATTATCGCTTCGGGCGGAAGTGTATGGGAAGCCCTGACCAAAGCACCCGGTGTGCAGGTTAACTCTAACAATACAGTTTCTGCCAACCGGAAGAATGTGCGGATCTACCTGGACGGAAAACCGCTGCCGCTTTCCGGCGATGATCTGGCGGCCTATCTTCAGGGGATGCCGTCTGATCAGGTGGCGCAGATCGAAATTTTTTCTAATCCCCCTGCAAGGTTTGATGCGGAAGGCGCTTCCGTTGTTAACATCATCACCAAAAAATCAAAAAAACAGGGCTTCAACCTCAGCCTGAACGGCGGGATTACGCAGGGCCACTACACCGGATTTACCGGGAACACCACTTTCAATTACCGCAAAAACAAATGGAATGTTTTCGGCAATTACGGATTTACCCGCCGTCATACCGTCCAGGATCACAATACTTTTATTAATTACGGAAGCTCATTGTGGGACGGCACCAATCCTTCGGTTTACCATTCGGATACGCACGCCTACCGTGTGGGTGTTGATTACCAGGTTTCCGATAATCAAGTGCTGGGTTTTCTGCTGACCGGAAACAACCGCAAAGGCGGATCCGAAGGCCATACCTTTACCCGGATCACTTCGCCGGCCATGAAACTGGATTCTACCCTGAATACCGATAATTACGCTTCCAGCCTGGGCGATCAGTTTGCCTATAACCTGAATTACAACCTGAAACTCGATTCCGCGAAAAGCAGCCTGAATATCGACCTCGATTATTCGCCTTTCCGGAATGCCAACCGCTCTTTTACCGACAATGTTACCCTGCTTCCCGACGGTAGCGCAACTTCGGCGTTCTTTCATATTTACACGCCCAGCTCACAGGACATCAGCATTGTTTCAGGAAAAGCGGATTATCACTTCAAAGCCGGAAAAGAACTGGATGTGACCTCCGGCATCAAATACAGCAGCACCCGGAGCATCAATATCTTTGATTATTTCAACCGTGACGGATCGGTACTGACAGCGGTAGAAGCCAACCGCAACCATTTTACCTACCGGGAAAATGTAGCTTCCGCTTATACCAGTGTTTCGGGCAGCTTCGGTTCATGGACATTCCAGGGCGGACTGCGCGGCGAATACACCCGGACCAGCGGATTCCAGCAGACCCTGAATCAGCTCAACGAAAGAAATTATTTCAAACTGTTCCCGACTTTATTCCTCCAGTACAAGCTTAACGATAACCATGAGTTCCTACTGAATTATGCCTACCGCATCGAACGTCCGGAATACAACCGGCTGAACCCGGCCAAACGGTTCTCTTCACCGTACAGCGTCTATGTCGGAAACCCGGCTCTTCAGCCCGCTTTTGTCCACAGTATAGAAGCCGGCTATACCTACCGGCAGAACTATAACCTGACCGCCTACTATACTTCCACGCGCGATGTGTTCACCAATATCGATGTGCAGGATAACGAGACGAAACGGTACTACGGAACCCAGGCCAACCTCGGACTGAGCGTGATGGCAGGCCTCCGCTTTTCAGGACAGGTAAAGCCTGCGTCCTGGTGGGATGTGAATATCACCGCAGATGTCTACTGCCAGCGTGAAAAGTCGGATTATTTATCGGGAAGCTATGACAACCATATGATTTCCTTCTCCGGATCGCTGAACCAGTCGTTTACCATTGATAAGGAAAGCGGACTGAAAGCGGAAATCAACGGGATGTACAACAGTGCCGGCATCCAGGGCGTGTACCGCGTGCGTGCGAATTCTTTCGTCGACATCGGCATCAAAATGAACATCCTGAATAACGCCGGCACCCTCCGCCTTGCCGTGACCGATGTTTTCAATAAGAACAACAACCAGGTCAGCATCAATTTCCAGGACCAGCAAAGTTCGTTTTTCTACCAGCGCGAAAGCCGTTTCATAAGCCTCAGCCTGCTCTATCGCCTCGGTAAAAACGTAGCCGCTTCCCGGAACCGCACAACGGCCAGTGAAGAGGAAAGGAAGAGGGCGCAATAGTTCTTTTTCTTAATATGAATAGCTTCGGTAGATAAACAGCCGGGGCTTTTTTATTTAACACATGAGTCACAGAGAAAGAATTTAATGGTTTGCATATATTTTAGAACACATCAGATTAAAAATCTTTGATTTTTAAAAAACTTCTGTGCGCTTGTTTACTGTAAGGCATTCAACTTTTTTAAGCAGCATCAATCTCTTTTGTGACTTTTGACTTCGTCGAACCTTCGGTTTTTGGTTAACCATCAGCACGCCGCGACTGTGGCTTCGAGAGCCTCAGCCACCAACGAGAGCCTCAGCCACCGGGAGTTGTATTCTTTTCAACATAGGGGTATAAAAAATCTTTGATTTTTAAAGGCTTTTGTGCTCTTGTTTATTGTAAGGCATTTAACTTTTTGAAACAGCATTAATATCTTTTGTAGTTAAAATCAAAGTGCTGCATTTTTATATATGAACTTATTAAAAATCTTTGATTTTTAATCTAATGTGTTCTGAAATATGCGGGCTTAGACTGCGCTCAGCCACCAGGAAATCAAATCTGATGTGATTCATGGAAAGTCCCATCACTTCTCATTATCTGACACCATTGCAGCCCTTTCCACGATCAGTTGGGTGGCGTCCAGCATTCTGTTCAGATGGAGGAACGGTGTAACGAGGTCTTCTTCCGGTCCTTTTTGGAAAGTGCCGAGCGAGAAACAGGTAATGTCTGATAGGAAGCCGTCGAATTCCCGGAGGGTGAGTTCACTGAAGGTTTTCCGAAACACCAGGCACGGATTCCGGTATTCTTCTTCCGAAAGCGAACCCAGCATGAAACCCGGCACCGGAACCGGCCCTGCAGGAATCCGGAATTTCCGCTTTTTAGCCTTGGACTGCATCCGGCAGACTGCCCGGACCAGCGACCGGAGTGCGAGGTAAAAATGAAAAACTTCGGAAGGATTTTTTTTCTTAGGACTTTTTCTTTCTCGCTGTAGGCCATCATTTCGGTGAGCAGGTTTTTGGCGGTGGGCAGATCGTAGAACTGAAAGAAGGTTTCCAGAATGCCGAAAGCTGAAAAATGGTGGCTGCCTGACCAGCCACCGGATTCGAAATCGATTTTTTTCTTTTTCATTGTGTTACGGTTTTTGTGTTTTTTTAGGTTCCTGCCTAAACTTTTAATGGTTTCCCGGGCAGATCGCCTGCAGGCAGGAGGCCTTTAAAAGGCCGGGGCTGCTGAGGTTTCCATCATCTGAATAGTTTTTACCTTCAAATTACTGTTTAGTTTTATTCTGCAAATATAATAAAAAAACACAAATCACGGTCGATCGACCGTGATTTTTCAATTATTATATGTTTCTTTTGTTTTTATGACCGATATCAATGATCTTATTTGTTCATACATAACAAAAGAATGGCTGATTCCGTGGCTTAAAGAAAATAAGTCACAGACTTCTTTTGCCAAAGATCATGGCGTAGAAGAAAGTACCATCAGAAAAATTAAAAGTGGCGGAAATTACAGAATCCCTGTTGAAACATTATACAAAATCTGTGAGGCAAGAAAAATAAGTCTTTCCGAATTTTTCAAACTGATCAATGAATAATCCTGACGAAAGTTAGGATTATTTGTTTATCGAAACCTGTAATTTGAAGTTTCATCACTTTAAACCTTATTTTAGATTAATTTCCAAACAAAAACCTCCGCATGCCAATACATTCGGAGGTTATTTTGTCGTTGTTGCAATTTAGGCATTGAAATATTCCTTTACTTTTTCCATCATCTGCTCATCGCTCATCTGCCGGGCGATATCAAGCTATATTTTCAGTTTTTTGAACTGCGAAATTTTCTGCAAGCAATACTTTGTTTTTTGTCTAAAGGTCCTTCGAAAATAAAGAATTTTATTGTACTTTTATTCTCCAAAATCCGTTTAAAACCAATCATCTTTAAGCATTTCAATGACCCCATTTCAAAAAACAATCTGCAGTTCCCTCCTGTTCTATCTGCTGTGCTTATCTATGGCCGGTGCTTTAAAGGGCCAGAATTTAAAAGGCGGGAGTTTAAAAAACGATATGCTGCCGCAGGAGATTACACTGCCTCCGCAGACGGCGAAAATTATCGACAGTGTTTTTGTAATGCAAAGCGGTATTGCACAACTGGAAACGGTTCAGGTGTTTGACCTCAGAAACGGCATCCTGGTTTCAGGAAAACTGGAGTATTTCCAGAAAGGAATTCTGATCCATACGACAATCGACCAATTTAACAAAAACGGCAACCTCATTGAAAGTGCCACCACTTTCCATCTGAAAAATTCGACCCGGACATTCCGGAAAAAACGGGATGAACACGAAAATATGACGCAGCTTACGACCCTGGAGAATGGGAAAGAGCACTTTGCTTATTATAAGAATGTGTACAGAAAGAATCAACTGGCTGAGCAATGGGTCCTGTCACCCTATACAGGCGCCGTAACACATACCTACCTGTATGGATATGACCGTTCCGGAAACCTGAGGGAAAGCCGTAGAAAAGGTGCCGACCCAAATACAAAAACGGTCTTTGAATACAATAAGCAAAATCAGATTACGCTAAAGCAGGATCTTAAAAGCGGTCAGGTAGATGAGAAGATGGTCTATTTTTACGATCAGGGCCGCCTTCAGAAAACCGAATGGTATGAACGGCTGTCTCCAAATCCAATGATTGAAAATTACACCTACAACAAATCCGGACAACTGGTACAGGTGAGATTAGGAAAATCCAATGATAAAACCGAATACAAAGATTTTGACGAATTTGGAAACTGGCAGATCAAAGAACAGTATGATTTTGGTGAGCTCAACAGACTGACCATAAGAAGATTTCTGATCCGCTGATTGATTGAAAGCCTTTTTTAATTTAGCTTTTATTTTTTAACATGAAGGAATTAAGGTATTTCAGCCTGGAAAAATCAATGTATTGGTTTTTTAGCCGTATTCACTTTAACTCATCTTATTAAAGTGAAGAATAAACAAAGTTTATTTTAATTCAGAAAGTTAAGAGAAATAACTGAAAGTTTTCCGAATCTAAACAGGCTCTAAGGTAAAACAATAAAATCTCGGGATGTCCTGATATCCCGAGGTTTTATTTCGCTGTAGCTGAAAATCAGGCGTTAAAGTGTTCCTTTACTTTTTCCAGAACCTGTTCCTCGCTCATCTGCTGGGCAGTATCCAGCTGGATTTTCAGGTTTTTGAACTGTGGGGTATCCTCCAGGTAATGCTTGAATTCTTCCTGTACGGTTCCCGGGCCCATAATACATACTTCCTGGGAGTTGATCAGCAGGTGCTCGATTTCCTTAAAGTATTTTACACGGTTGGTCTGTTCGGCGTTGTTGCCGGCGTTTTCGCTGGAATTTCCGTGCTGGATCTCGGCTTTCACCGGACTGCATAAGAAAAATTTAAACGCATTCTGAGCATCATGATTTTTAACAACGATGGCCTTTTCCGTATCCATCCAGATCCCGGCTAATTTTTTTTCTGACATATTAAAATATTTTAGTGATGGTTCAGTATATTACAAGAATGGTGCAAACTTTGGTTAAAAGCTGTTAAAATGTGGGATCTCCGGATGACTGTGCTTTGATTTCCTATAGATTGCACAGATTCCCACGGATGAAAGCGCTTTATTTTAACACATAAGTCACATTCCCTTTAATTTCCTGGTGGCTGAGCAAAGTCGAAGCCCGCATATTTTAGAGCACATGAGACTAAAAATCCAAGATTTTTAAAACTTGGTGGTAAAAAATCTCCCGCAGATTGCACATATTTCACGGATCATGGCGCATGAATTACGGCTGTAAAACTTCAATGCTTCATTTGTCATTGAATGGACAAATGTCTTCGTTTGCAGGGGTTTTCTTACACCACCCCGTCAAAAATTCTTTGAATTTTTGCCACCCCTCCATGGGAGGGGAATTTTTATTGGCGTGAATTATTGTAATTGGATCGGTAGGCTGATTTCCCGATTTGACCTGTAAAGCTGTTCAGATTTGAAAGATGATCCGGAAGCGGATATCAATCGAGCTGGGCGGTGTTTTTAATTTTGATGATCCGCAGCATCTGGAGTACCCGCATGGTCTGGAATCCCATGTCCCACTCAAACCATCGTGAAGCGTTGTTCGGCTTCTGAGGATGTTTGTGGTGGTTGTTGTGGTACGCTTCTCCCCAGAAGAGAAAATCGACCGGCAGGATGTTTTTGGAGGTGTTGGTCATGCTGTAGTTTTCGTACCCGAATTTGTGGGCCCACCAGTTGACGGCCATTCCCTGCAACGATCCCATGATCACCGTTGCCGGCAGAAAGAGCCATTGCCACCACGCCGTTGCCAGCAGGGCATAAATGGCGATGTAAATGCCGATCCAGACAATCCGTGTGATGTAGTTGTGGGCAAAATGATCAAAGCTTTCCCAGTCCGGAAGGTTTTTTTTGTACTTTTCGGGCGCATCGGTTTTGCCGATGTAGAGGTGGAAATAGTTGGTCCGCGTCGTCCACATCATCAGAAAAGGATTCGGGTCGTTGTGCGGTGAATGGGGATCTTCCGGTTTATCGGTATTCGCATGGTGCAGGCGGTGCATCAGGCCATAGGTATAAGCACTGATGTACGATGAACCCTGTGTAATGAAACACCCCAGGTAAAACATTCGTTCCCAGAATTTCGACATGGTAAACAGGTTGTGCGCTGCATACCGGTGATGAAACACCGACTGGAAAAAAAGCGACGCATACCAATGTATGATGATGAAAATGAATAATGCCATAAATAATGATTATAAAATTGAACAGTTGGTTTTTGAGGCAGTGCTAAAGAAAAATTCTGAAAAAAGAGGTCTTACTGCCTGATATTATATACGAAAGATTTGTTGGTGAGGTTTTCCGGCATCAGCGCTGATCGGTGGATCTGTCTTTAACCGGCTTGGGATCAATATTTATAAATCAAAATAAATTAGTACATTTAATTTTCTTCTTCGCGGACAGCATTATTGTGAAAAGGTAAACAAATCCTTAATCCGGAAAGATACAACAATAATGGCAGATGATGTGCATGATAAGAAAGTAATTTAAAATCCGGTACAATGAATTCTTCTACACCTCCCTCCTTTCCCTTCATCAACGGCCTTGTGCTGGCCGGCGGCAAAAGCTCCCGGATGGGAACCGCCAAACAAGAAATCTGCTGGCATGAAAAGGAACAGCAGTATGCCATGGCCGAACTGCTGGCCAAATTTTGCGATAGCGTGTTTATTTCCTGCCGATCTGAGCAGCTGGAAAATATTGATTTAAATTATCAGGTTCTTGCTGATGTATCTGCAGAAATGGGTCCGGTTGGCGGTATTTTGTCAGCGTTTTACCACCGGAAAGATACCGCTTGGCTGGTGGTGGCCTGCGATATGCCGCTGTTCGATGAATGCGCTCTGGAATATCTGGTCCGTGCCCGGGATCCTGAAAAGACGGCCACGGCTTACGAAAGTCCGATAGATGGAGGACCTGAACCGCTGGCTGCCCTCTGGGAACCCCAAAGTTTTCCGCTCCTGCTGGATTTCCTGGAAACCGGAAGCCGTTCGCCGCGGAAGTTTATGATGAACAGCGATCTCCTCCTGCTGAAGCCTGAAGATCCGCAGGTGTTGCGAAATGTGAATACGCCGGAAGAGGCGGCGGAAGTTCGGCGGCTGATAGAGGGTCATCAACGAATCCGGTAATGTCGCGCGCAGATGTGCGGATGATGCTGATTTTTTTTAATGCAAAGTTTTTATTTTATCGGCCGATGGGATAAAGGAGCAAAGACGGATCAGCAGGCTGATTTGATAAAGAGTATGTTTTATTTATCAGGTATATAAATTGCTTTTAAAAATTCAATGCACGGAAATGATCCGTGCATTGAAATATTATTTGACGTGAATTTGAACTTATTTAATTCGTTTTCAATAGTTTAAATAAATAGGAATGATTAAAAATTTTTCATGATATAAAAAAATCATTTTAAATATTTAAAAACTTTCATAAGTATCTTAACTGAGGTCTTCCAGCATTCCTATTCCAGCCTGTTAATAGAGTTTCTATTTCGAGTTTACATTATTTTATTGCTGAGCCGTTCCTGTAGCGGCGGCGATGTGCTCACCGATCTTCTGATAGATCTCAGGATCATGCTTTTTGATCTTGATGCGGACGTATTTGGAGGCAGGCATATTGGCGCCGTCCACGACATTATTGATGGAGACCAGAACATTGGTTTCCGGAAAGTAGGTCATCGTGCTTTTCTGCGGGATGGCATATTTCACAACAATGAACAGCGGGGCAATACGTTCGATTCCGTCGTCGTAATTAAACAGGTCTACCTTCTCCCCTTCTTTCAGTCCGGCTTTTTCGATGTCTTTTTCATTCATCATGACGATTCGCCTTTCATTGAAGATTCCCCGGTAGCGGTCGTCCAGTCCGTAAACCACGGTATTGAACTGGTCGTGGGTACGGGTGGTGGCCATCAGGTACTCGTCATCTGCCAAAGAATTGTCGGGAACCGGAGTGATGTTGAATGCCGCTTTTCCGGGAACATGTTCACTGCTGAACTTTCCGTCGCGGGGATTATTTGGAAGATAGAAGCCTCCTTTCTGTACCACTCTTTCATTATAATTCTCAAATCCCGGAATACATTGGGAAACGTCGTCACGGATGGCATCATAGCTGTTCATAAACCGGTCCCAGTCGATAACCGAACGGTCGCCCAGCACGGCTTTTGCCATCCTGCAGGCTACATGGATTTCGTTGATCAGGTTTTCCGATATAGGTTCCAGAACTCCTCTCGACCATTCCACCACCCCCATGGAGTTTTCGGTGCTGATGTGCTGCAGTTCCCCGTTAACGATGTCTTTTTCGCTCCGGGAAATCACCGGCAGGATCAGGGCTTCTTTTCCATGGATCAGATGGCCGCGGTTGAGCTTGGTGGATACCATTACAGACATTTCCAGCTTGCGCATCGCATCTGCCGTGTAGGTTGTATCGGGTGCTGCAGACAAAAGGTTACCGCCCATGCAGAACATGAATTTCACTTTCCCGTCATGCATGGCTTTAATAGCTTTCACGACATCGTATCCGCCTTCTCTCGGTGGTTTGAAGCCGTAAAATTTTTCCAGCGCATCCAATTGTTCGTCGGTAGGCTTATGGTTGACCAACAGCGTCCGGTTGCCCTGTACATTGCTGTGCCCGCGGACCGGGCAGACGCCGCCGCCCCTGATGCCGATGCTTCCTTTCATCAGCAAGAGGTTCACAATATTGTAGATCATATCGACGCCATTATGCTGCTGTGTAATGCCCATGCCCCAGCAGATGATGATCTTTTTGTTAGTGGCAATCATCTGTGCGGCTTCTCTCAGTTTTTCACCCGGAACTCCGCATTCTTCAGCCAGGAATCCGAGGTCATAGCGTTTCAGTTCTTCCGTCAGAGCCTCAAAGCCTGCCGTTTTTTCGGTGATGAAAGGATGATCGATGATTTTCCCGGGATTTTTTTCTTCCTCTTCCAGAAGCAATAACTGCAAAGCTTTTAATAAGGCCATATCGCCGTTGATTTTCACCGGCAGGTAAAGATCAGACAGTTCAAAAGGCTTGGTGATGAGTGCCAAAGGCTTCTGAGGATCCCTGAATCCCATAAGTCCGGCTTCCGGAAGCGGATTGATGGCCATGATCTTAGCCCCGTTTTTCTTTCCTTTAGTTAGTGCGGAAAGCATTCTCGGCGAATTGGTACCCGGGTTCTGGCCCATAATGATAATGAGATCGGACTCATAAAAGTCTTCCAGCTTTACCGAACCTTTCCCAAAGCCGATGCACCGGGTCAAGGCATACCCTGAGGTTTCATGGCACATATTGGAACAGTCCGGAAAGTTATTGGTTCCAAACTCCCTGCCGAAGAGCTGATATACCCATGTCGCTTCATTGCTGGTTCTCCCCGATGTGTAAAACATGGCTTCATCCGGAGAATCCAGGCCGTTGAGCTTTTCAGCGATTTTGGCGAAGGCATTGTCCCAGCTGATGGGCTGATAATGTGTTCCGCCTTCCGGAAGATACACCGGTTCGCAAATCCTTCCCAGCTGGCTGATCTGGTAGTCGGTCATTTTCGACAGGTCATACACCGAATTTTCCCTGAAGAAATCCGCGCCGATCTTTTTGGAAGTCGCTTCTTCAGCCAGGGCTTTGGCTCCGCTCTCGCAATATTCCGCGATCGGTGACCGGTCGTGATCGGGATCCGGCCAGGCACAGCTGGGACAGTCGAAACCATCAAACTGGTTCATGCTGAAGAGTGCCCTTCCGCCACGCAACGTAGACGCGTCCCGCACAAGCTGCTGTATCGAATGCATGACGGCCGGTGCTCCGGCTGCCCAGTTTTCAGGCGCCTCAAGTTTCAGTTCTCCCAGGCGGTAAGGCGGCTGGGCAGCAGGTGAATGGCCGGAATATTCATTCTTTTTATTTAAATTCTCGTTTTCCATATTGTTGTGATTAGAAGTGGATCAGCATTTGGCATTCGGATTCGGGTAATTGTCGCTCTGGTCTTCCAGGGTATTGTCCAGGCAGACAAAATCCTTTTCCACCAGTATTTTCAATTTTCCGGCCTGCCCGTCGAAACCGATCCGGTCGGTGGAAGTCCATTCCTCTACCATACCGGCCGGCATTTTAAGGACCATCCTGCTGCCATCAAATGCGGCTGAAATCTCAGGGTCTTCCGTTCTTTCGAGGGCGTAAATGAAAGTCTGGCCGGGAAATTCGGTGTGGCCGGAGATCATTCCGTTCGAACCGAGTTCCGCTACTTCGGATTGGGTAAGGCGGAAACGGATGCTGTTATCTTTTATTCTTATTTTCATTATATTTTATATTTTTCTCTGCTATAATTTTTTAACGCAAAGTTTACCTTATCATCCTTTATATCTTAAGAGAGCAAAGAGGTGATCAGCAAGCTGATCTGATGAAGCAAAGGTTTTCATCCTTATTGTTCTCATTATTCTCCTGTCTATTTTCCAAATGCAGAATGTTTATTTTTACAATTAAACTTTTATCATCTGATATTATTCAATTATAATTTTAACATGACTGCTTTCACTGTATATATTGAACCGGTTGTCCCGGAGGAATCCCAGTAAGGTCATATCAAATTCTTTAGCCAGATCTACTGCCAGGCTCGACGGAGCCCCGATGGCCGCCACGATTGAAATTCCTGCCATCGCCGCTTTCTGGATCAGCTCGAAACTGGCCCGGCCGCTCAGCACTAAAATATGTTCCTGCAGCGGTAACTGTCCGGTAAGAAAAGCATTGCCGATCAGTTTATCCAAGGCGTTGTGCCGTCCCACGTCTTCCCGCAAAGCCAGCAGGTTTCCCTCATGATCAAAAAGTCCGGAAGCATGGATGCCACCGGTTGCACTGAAATTGTTCTGAAAAGTCCTCAGCTTTTCCGCCAACGGATAGATGGTTTCCAAAGCAACTTTTTGCTGCTTTTTCTCTAAATTCTGAAAAGTACTGACGGTTTTAATGGATTCGATGGAACCTTTCCCACAGACGCCGCAGCTGGACGTGGTATAGAAATTACGGTCGGCGCTCATTAATTCCGGAACAAATCCCTCGGAAAGCTCAACGGTGATGACATTACCGCTATTTACGGAACAGGCTGCCTGCAGATGATTTACTTTCCTGATCTGGTCCCGACCGGAAATAATACCTTCCGTAAACAGAAAACCCACCGCAAGTTCTGCATCGTTCCCCGGCGTGCGCATGGTTACGGAAATAGTGCGGGACTGTTTCTGACCGTCTGAGCCGTACGAAATTCTGATCCCCAGCGGTTCTTCTACCGAAACCTCATCGGTACAGGTAAAACTCTGGCGGCCGTTTATCCTGGTTATTTCTATTTTCTGTACGGACTGGTGTTCGAGGATGCCGGTTTTCATACTTTAAGAATTTTGGAACTCTTGCTTATGCGTTCTGTTTTGTTTGATTTGTCAATGCTGTTCAGCCAGTTCAGGTAAAGATTAATGCCTCTTCAATGAGCGGGAATTTTAAGCTATTGCTTTAAATCTTCCATCTCTTCTGGTCTAAACAGACTATATCCATCAATCTTAATACCACAGAAGTAAATATACGATTTTTATGACTGAAATCATAGGCCGATCAATTATATGGCGGCGTTGATCTTTGATTAGGGCTTTTTGATGCGTATGCCTTGGCCAATACGTTTTAATCGGACTGCATCTAATTCTGAATTAAGCTGCCCCGTTTGGGACTGATGTTGTACGGTCTAATTGCTGATGTAACGGTATTCTGTATTCAGGGTTTTGGATTAAATCCATATTCTTTAATCGGACTATACCCGATTCTGAATTAAGTCGCCCCGTTGGGGCTTGAGAATTATATTTTTGAATCTATAAGTCATATAAAGATTTCTCTATTAATTAAAGGTAAACAACACACGGTCTTTTATTATCTTTGTGAATAATTTCAAATCATGACCTTTCGTACTGATCCTTTATTTCCCGGTAATCCGCAGGTGGGCGTGGTTTCCGGTTTTTCCGAGCTTGTTGAGACGGAATTCCAGGGAATGGTGAATGCCTTGTGCTGGCCGAGGAATTTAAAAGGAAATTTTGAGGAGATTATCTCTAAGATTCAATTAAGAGAAAATATTACGGAAATTTCGGCCGATGATCTCCTGGCCCTGGAGCTGTCGGATGACGGGAATGCGGCCAGGGAGACTATTTTGAATGACCTGCAGCAATTAACGGACTGGGGTGCTTTGCCCTCCCTTAATCTGTTAAAATGCTATGAGCGGGACGAAGAACTGGATTTTTTTTCTACGGATGTCTATTCGTATCATGTGGACCGTTCGCCCATCGGAACGGATACTTTTCTATGTACCTATTACGGGGCAGCAAGTGATATCATTCCCAACGATCTGGTGACACAGAAAATTTTGATTCCGGAAATCCGCAAAAAACTGAAGGAACTTCATGACGGTCCGGAAACGGAATTTGAAGAATTTTTAAAAGACTTTTTTTTCGATCTTCATTATCAGCCGAATGCCGGATCACAGCCTACCAACCTTGGAAACGGCCATCTCTGGCGGCTGGCGGTAGACCATCCTGATCAGAAAGTTTTGCCGTGTGTCCACAGGGCCCCAATCGAAAACGAAGGAGAATACAGGCTATTGCTGATCTGCTGAAAACCCTGCTGTCTTATGGCCGATTGAAAAGTTTCGACTGAAATATTTTGATACAAGTCAATTAACCAAACCTCACATTTAAATTTTTTTATAATAAAAAAACGGCATCCGGTGATGCCGTTCAGATTTAGCAGGATTAATAATCCGTTGTCTTCATTTAACGTGAATCCGGACCTATCTAATTTACATCAAACTGGTTATCATTTAGGTAATATGAAAATAAAATTCCTGAACAAGTATTTTAAAAAAAGACCTCTCACTGATAAAATGAAAAATATTTACTTTGATAATCAACACCTTATCATATTTTAACAAGAAAAAATTCCGGCATCCGGCATCCCTCTTCCAGCCATTTAATATAAATTCTACTTCGAGTTCAGGTTAATTCATTCTTAAGTAAAGATCTTATCTTCTTTTACATATTCTTTTCTGATGCTTTCAAGCAGCATATCGATGTCTACTTTATAATCCGGCTTTTCAGACGAAATGGCTTTTAAACTGACATCCTGTATCACATTCATGATGTTGGAGCCGGTAAGTTCGTATCTTCTGGAAATGTGCTCGAGATTAATCTCTTCAAGCTGCAGCTGCCGCGGTAAATTCTGCTGCCAGATGCGCAGGCGTTCTTCATGCTTGGGATTGCTGAATTTGATACAGCTGTGAAAACGCCTGGTAAAGGCCTGATCCATATTGTTTTTAAAGTTAGATGCCAGAATAATCAGTCCTGAAAACGTTTCGATCCGCTGCAGCAGGTAAGAGACTTCCTGATTGGCGTATTTATCGTGGGCATCCCGTACATTGGTCCGTTTCCCGAAGATCGCATCCGCTTCGTCAAAAAAGAGGATCCAGTTTTTATTTTCGGCTTTTTCGAATAGTTTGGACAGCTGTTTTTCCGTTTCACCGATATACTTGGAAACCAGCATCGAAACATCGACCCTGAACACCGGACGTCCGGTATATTTCCCCAAAAGGCTGGCGGCAAGGGTTTTTCCGGTTCCGGGATCCCCGTAAAACAGGACACGGAAGCCGGGTTTCAGCTTTTTCTGCATGTCCCAGTCTTCCATCAGGATCCGGCTGCTGGTGTACCAGGATTCGATGCTTTGAAGTTCGTCCAGGGTATCCTGAGGCAGAATAAGATCATTCCAGGACCGGCGGGTATGCAGCTGTTCAGCCGGAAAGTCACCGCTCAGTTTCGGCAGGAGTTCCCGTCCCAGAATCATGGTGTTGAAAAATTCCTGATGCACGCTGATGACACTGTTGGCAGGAAGGTGTTCGTGGCCTGAGCCTGAAAAAACAACCACCTCCCGTTTTATCAATGTGGAATCCGGACTGAAATAATCCAGGGCATTTAACCGTTCCGGGATCCTGTTGCCTCCCAAAATATACTGGACGGCCTGGACGGTCGGATAAAAAAGCCGTCCGTTATCATTGAGAGCGCAGAAATCGAACAGCATATCCTCCGAATGTTCCAGGTAAATGCGCTTGAGCAAAGCCGGATCAAGCATTGGCAACAAAGCCATGAGCAGAAAGATGACTTCCTGATGGGTGAGCCCGGCCGATAAGATGTAGTTTCCCAGCTGAAAGCCTTTGTGATCACTGATGTTAAACTTCGGTGCTCCTGTGTTAAAATCTTCCGAAGGATTTTTTATCCTCCACAGTACCACTTCTTGCAGATGGGTAAATAGTTTTTGTAATTGTTCTGAGGCCATGGTTTTAACTTGTATTTTATGTAATTTGGTACAGCAGTGAATCGATCATCTTTTCTCCATCCGGCAACGCACGATGAAGCACCTGCAATACTTCAGGATTTTCTTCATTGCGCAGTGCTTCCTGCAGTTTAGCTGAACCATTTTTAGTAAAGGTATTGACCAGATTCTTAATAACGCCTGACTTCTGATAGTTTGAATAATAATAATCGAATAAAAAATCGATATACTGTTTTATCCCTAATCGCATTCCTGCTTCCTGCAAATAATTAATGGAGCGTCTCCGACTTTTGGTCATAATTCCTGCACTTTTTGCAATGTAAAATGCTACAAAAACAGCCTTCGTCAATACAGGATTTTCATAGATGTCAGACCATTTAAACAGGATGTTTGAGCCGGTTAAAAAACCATTTTTATCCACTTTATCGTAAAAGGTTTTTTCGATGGCAAGTTTGGTCTGCTCTTTATCCAGAAAATAGCCGGCACTTATTTTCTTCCCTTTTTTATAAACGGGTTCGCCTTTTACGATTCCGTTGAGAATGGTCATATCCGTCGCCATTACTTCAAGAGGAGTAAGCATCGTAAGATGTTGATTTAATTCAAATATTTTTAGTTGCATTGTTCTTTTTTAAAAATAATTACATTTGATTCTTATATTTCTAATACTCCATATGTTTTCCATAATACTCTATTCTTAACTTATTGTGTTAGGTAAGCACACTTCCCTGCTTTAGTCGGCTGATACATCAGGCTTAAAGCCGATCTGTTTTCGTAAAAGTTTTTTACCGGCTTTCTGCTGTAGCTGCAGAAGTTTACCGCTTCACAATCAGATGATTCTCCCGTTACTTTCAGCATTCAAAAGTCCTGTTTTTTCCTTTCTTACCAAAGCTTTCGGCCTGCTGCATTCCGTAGTTGCAGCAGCTTGTGGAAACGGATACGATGCATAGATTGATTTTGCCGGATTGAATATGAATCTGACTTTATACCTACGACAGAGCATGAATCATTAGGATGAGGGGTTATGATTTCCGTAATCACTGAACTTTCACCGGTTTAGTTTTTACTCCGGAATAATTTATTTAACATTATCAAAAATTCCATGAAACACTCAAAATTAATTTTAACTTCAGCCATTATACTTTTCTCAGGAGCAACCATCAGCGCACAGAAAAAGAAACCGGCAGCGGCCGGCTCCGGACCCCTAGAAATGCCAGCTGACACTAAAACCATCGTTATTCCCGACGAGGAAAAGTTTCGTAAGATGATCGATCAGATCACTGAAGCCGTTGCTTTAAAGTTTGATGATAATTATAAGAACGGAGATGTATTTCTTACCCTGGGCGGCAAGCGCCGGCTGATGTATAAAGCCAAATGCAACGACAACAATGTCGACCGTATACTGAATGCCCGGGTTTACCACTGTAAGGTATACAGCCTGGACGGTAAAACCCTTCTCTTCACCTACGAAACCGAAACGGCTGCTACCAGCCTGATCAAAATCCTATACAACAGTCCGGAGAAAAAATCCTTCATTCTGGATTTCTCTAAAATTTACGGCAGCACCGAATATACAATCGGTAAGTCGGAAATCTTTGAAAAATTCCCGATTTTCGACTATTATTCATCGTTTAATAAGCCGCAAAAATAGAGGTTTCAGAAAGATTGATGATTTTTGATTTTAATGTCGGCAAACCGGTCTTTGATATGTTCCCAAAGCAGGGTGGCAGGGTCTTTAGGGATAATCCG
>NZ_BJYJ01000044.1 GCF_007991455.1 Chryseobacterium hagamense
GATTTTTACAGTCTGATGATGGTAAAGAACGACTTTCCGGTGGCTGAGGTCCTGGAAGCCATGCTTTTTAACCACAAAAGTCTCAAAAGACATTGATGCTGCTTAAAAAGTTAAATGCTATATTGCTTGAAAAGTACACAGAAGTTTTTTAAAAATCAAAGATTTTATATTTCGATAATGGTAAGGAACGGCTGTCCGGTGGCTGAGGTTCTCGAAGCCACCCCTCATCTGCACAACTCCCCGGATTTTACGGTACAGGAATTAAAGAAGCGAAGGCGTTTTAAAAAAATTGTGATGGATTTTACGTCCCGGACCATTTTTTCAATATTAAAGCAGTATGTTTATAAAAAAAAGTATGCGACCTCTGTTTTACATTTCAATGATGCTGCTGGTGTTGACCGTATCCGTTTCATGCGGCTCCCAAAAGCATAAAATCACCAATACCCAGTTTGCCGATAAAAATTATCTGGAAGGCAGCCAGAGCGACCTGAATAAAAATGTTCAGCAGCTTGAAAAAAGAAGGGATGCCGATGAAAACAAAATGGATATCCACAACTATGATGTAAACAAGCCCAAGTAATTCTGTCCGGGATCCCGTGAGCCTGATCTCCGGTTTTTTCCCGTATAATGAAAATCCTGGGCTTATTGTTCCGTTCTGTTTCCCGGAATGAAAGGAAAACACGATGAGAAACCGGATTGGCATACTCTCTGTTGTACTAAGGCGATATGATCCTGCGCATAAAACTTATGTTTTATACCTTTGTCATAATCCTTAAAGTGGAAATTATTATTCAAAATATCAATTATGCCTGAAACAAATCCTTCGGAAGAACAGCAAAGACTGGCTGCCCTTCATTCCTATCATGTTCTGGATACTGCAGCAGAGAAGGATTTTGATGACCTGACGGAGCTTGCTGCCGCCATCTGCAATACGCCCATCGCGCTGATCAGCCTGGTGGACGTGAACCGGCAGTGGTTTAAGTCGCACCACGGGATGGAAGCCCGGCAGACCGACCGGTGTTACTCCTTCTGTTCCCATGCCATCAAGCAGCCGGAAGTCCTGATGCAGGTGGAAGATGCCATGCTTGATCCGCGGTTTTCAGACAATCCGCTGGTCACGGGTAATCCCGATATCCGGTTTTATGCCGGCATGCCGCTGGTGGATGAAAACGGATATGCCCTCGGTTCATTATGCGTTATCGACCAGAAACCCGGCATCCTGAGCGAGATCCAGCAGAAAGCCCTCCGCACCCTCGCCCGGCAGGTAACCGATAAGTTATCGCTCCGGCGCAGGAATATCGAACTGCTGGAAACCAATGAAAAGCTTGGACAGGCCAACCGCCATCTTCAGGAAACCGAGGAAAAATTAAAAAAAGCGAATGCCGAACTTTCGGAAGGCAAAGAGTGGCTACAGACCATCCTGGATACCGTAGGGGAGGGAATCGCCATTATGGATGAGAAAGAAAACATCATCTACACCAACAAACGCAGCCGCGAAATTTTCAAATCCGAAGAAACAGGCCTGCATGCCCTGACTGTCGGCAAACCGGAATGGAACAACCGCCGTCTTGACGGTTCACCCCTTCCCGCAGAAGAACATCCTCTGGCCGTTGCCCTTCTGAGCGGCGCTCCCGTATCCAATTATGAATTCATGGCAAGTGACCATAAGGGCAACGGGATGTACCTCTGCCTAAATGCCGCCCCTGTTACAGACAAAGAAGGAAAAGTTACCGGGGCCATCGGAAGCTTTTCCGACATTACGGAAAGATACCTCCTGCAGCAGCAGCTGAAAGACCGGGAAGAAAGGCTGCAGATGGCCATTGCTTCCGCCAATCTGGGAACCTGGCATATGGATGCCGTAACGAGGGAATTTTTTCCTTCTCCAAGACTGAAAGAACTGTTCGGCTTTTATCCTGACGAAGAAATGACGTATGAAGCTGCGATGGCCCGGATTCCCGAATCCCATCGGCAGGAGGTTACTGATGCGGTAGAAGCATCGGCCGCTAAAGGAGAACCCTACGAGCTGGAATATCCTATCATCGGGTATCATGATAAAAAGCTGCGCTGGGTATGCGCTACCGGCCATCTTTATACAAAAATAGAGAATCCTCAGGTGGTCCATTTTTCCGGAACCATGTCCGATATTACCGAACGCAAGCTGGATGAACAGCGCCGCAGCGATTTTATCGGGATGGTAAGCCATGAACTGAGAAATCCGCTGACGGCCATCGGAGGCTATACTTATCTTCTTGCCAAAAGGGCACAGAAGAACAATGACGCCATGGTGTCTGACGCTGCGGGAAAACTAAGCCGGCAGATCAAAAGAATGGAAGCGCTGATCAACGGTTTCCTGGACATGGCCCGCCTTGGCGAAGGTAAGATACAGCTCAACCGGTCGGCATTCGATATGGCCGACCTCGTCCGGATTGCTGAAGACGAATCGCTGGCCACCATTACTTCCCACAAAGTGGTCTTTGCGCCGGTTGATTTTACCCCGGTAGAGGCTGACAAGGACAAGATCGAACAGGTGCTTGTGAATTTCATCAACAACGCCGTAAAATATTCGCCGGAAGGCAGTACCATACAGGTGTCGTGTGTCACCAGGAAAGGAGAAGCACGGGTTCAGGTTACCGATGAAGGGATGGGAATTCCCGAAAAAGACCAGCCTTTTGTCTTCGACCGTTTTTACCGTGTGGAAAGCGAAGGCATGAAGAATAAAAAAGGATTCGGCATCGGCCTTTACATCTGCAGGGAAATCATCGAAAGGCATCACGGGGCCATTGGCGTAGAAAGCACGGAAGGCCAGGGGAGTACCTTCTGGTTTACTTTGCCCGTTGTTGCCCGGTAATTTTCCGGTCCGTTGAACCGGGCAATCAGACATGATTATTTAACGTGAACCCGAAGTAAAAATGAGGCAATAAACCGGAAAAGGGAAGCCGGGCACTCGAAGTTCCTTTAGTCGAAAAATAAGGTCAATTGTTTTAATGATCGCACGGATCATCAGTCTTTATCAGACGTAATTCCCGCATTTTTCGTTTCAATACCTAGGGCCTGTTTAAATGGAACCTTTATTTTTAACATTAAAAAATTAAAGTCTTTTAGCCCGGGGAAAACCAAGGGAGTCGCTCAATTCACTGGAATCATCCTGTTAAAATGAAGTTTGTTCTCATTCAGGGCATGAAAAGAAAGGACGGGGGATCTTCTGACTTAAATTTTAAACTTGCCTTTGGTCATGATAAAACTTCCCGGTTTGTCTTGTATTTTCCGGATCTTCCAGAAAGATCTCTCATTTAGGCGCTTTTCTAAGATTATTTCTACTTTTATGGTATACTTTCAGGACGGGAAAAGTGTGATATATTGCCTATTTTCGTATTTTCGTAAACTGAAATTGAAAAGCTAAAATGAAGGATCCGGTACCACCCTTAAATTCTGAACAGTTAGTCGGCATATTCTCTTTTGTCAATACGGCCACGGCCGTGCATGTTGGAGAAGATGCCCGGATTGAATTTGCCAATCAGGCCATGCTGGCGATCTGGGGCCGCGGACCCGAAGTGATCGGGAAAGGGCTGGAAGAAGCCATGCCCGAACTTGCCGGTCAGCCGTTCGTTGAAATGTTTGCCCGCGTGTGGCGGGAAGGCATCACCATTTCAGGAAGCGATACCCCTGCAGAAATACGGGTAGACGGCAAACTGGATACCTACTATTTCGATTTTGAATACCGCGCCGTTAAAGATGAAGATGGCCGTGTTATTGCCGTGCTGCATACCGCTACCGACGTCACGGAACGTTACCTGAACAGGCGCGAGCTGGAGGAAGCCAGCCTGAACAAACAGCTCCTGATCCGCGAGCAATCGCTGAATGAGCAGCTGGCCGTCGTTAATGAAGAATTAAGCGCTACCAATGAAGAACTCCATAGCAGCCGGGAAGAACTTTCCCGGATGAACGTTCAGCTGGAACATCTGGTGGAAGACCGCGTCAAGGCGCTGGTTGAAAGTGAGGCACGATTCAGGTCGATGGCGGATAATACCGACGTACTGATCTCCGTACGCGACGAAAACGGTACTCTGATGTACTTCAACAAAGCCTGGTCGCAGCTCAGCGGACGTACTTTTGATGAGCTGATCGATACCGGATGGTATGATCTGATTCATCCTAACGACAGGCAGCACTTCATAGACACCCACCAACAGGCATTTGCCCGGAGAATTTCCTACAGTGCCGAAATGCGCCTGATGGGATCCGACGGATCTTACCACTGGCTGCTGAAAAAAGGCACCCCGAGATTTCTTTCCGATGGCGGATTCGCCGGATACATCAGCTCCTGCGTAGACATTACCTCCATAAAACTGGGGGAACAGCAGCTGCAGGATGTGAACGAAGAATTAGCCGTTTCCAATGAGGAGCTGGCGGCACTTAACGAGGAACTGGCCGCAACCAATGAAGAACTGGCAGAGTCCAATGACGAACTGCTGCTTAGTGAAGCGCGGTTCCGGAACCTCATCCGGCAGGCACCGGTGGCCATCTGCGTCATCCGGGCCGAGGATCTGGTGGTAACGGAAGTCAATAACGGTTATCTGGAACTCGTGGGCAAATCCCGGGAACAACTGGAAAAGCGTCTGATCTGGGAAGGGGTGGCAGAAGCGGCGGAAGTATACGCCCCGGTGATGCACCAGGTGATTACAACCGGCACCGCTTTTCACGGAAGAGAGCATGAACTCATCCTGAACCGGAACGGCAAGGACGAAACCATGTTTATCGATTTTGTTTACGAACCGGTGACCGACCTGAAAGGGCAGGTAACCTCTATTATGGTCGTCGGCAATGATGTGACCGATAAAGTAAAGGCCAGAAAGCAGATTGAGGATATCGAAGAACGGAACCGCCTGGCCATCGAGGCAGCGGAAATCGGGACTTATGAGCTGAGCTACGAAAGCCAGTTCGTCATCGGCTCCAAACGTTTTAATGAGATTTTCGGAGTTACCAGCCCCGTTTCAAGAGCACAGGTACTGGCTGCCTTTCATCCCCTGGATGCCCACCTCAGCGAGCAGGCCCACGCCACGGCCCGGAAAACCGGAAAGCTTTTTTACGAAGCGCGGGTTCTGGCGGCAGACCAGTCTGTGAAATGGGTCCGGTTGCAGGGCAACATCCATTACGACAGCGACGGGAAAGCGAAGAAGCTGTTGGGTACGGTGATGGATATCACGGCTTTAAAGCAAATCCAGCAGCAGAAGGACGATTTTATTTCCATTGCCAGCCATGAGCTCAAGACCCCGCTTACCGGGCTGAAAGCCTCCCTGCAGCTGCTGGACCGGATGAAGACCAACCCTACCGCTCTGATGCCGCGGCTGATTGAACAGTCCAACAGAAGTATGGATAAGATCTCCGAACTGGTGGAAGAGCTGCTGAATGTAACCCGCATCAACGAAGGCAAGGTGATTTTAAACAAAAAGAAATTTAATCTGGCGGATATGGTAGACGAATGCTGCTCCCATGTGCTGCAGCTGGGAACCCATGAGCTGGTGGTGGAAGGGGAAACGAACCTGGACATCACAGCAGATGAAAACCGGATCCAGCAGGTGGTAACGAATTTCATCAACAATGCCATCAAATACGCACCGCAGAGCAGGCAGATCTTCCTGAAAATCGAACATCAGGATCAGGCCGTCAGGGTTTCGGTGAGGGACACCGGACCGGGCATTCCGGCGGATAAGCTGCCTCATCTCTTTGAACGGTATTACCGGGTAGATCCAAGAGGTATCCAGGTTTCCGGACTCGGACTGGGACTGTACATCAGTGCAGATATCATTGAGCGCCACGGCGGAAAAATCGGGGCCGAAAGTAAGGAGGGAGAAGGAAGTACATTCTGGTTTATGCTGCCTGATGATGAGGAATCCGCGCTAAATTAATAAGGAATATTAACCTGCACTATAAAAGTTCCGTCACCGGATGGAATTTTTTCTCTTGTATTGGCGGGACGGTTTTCAGGAGCCTGATCCGGCTATCCACTCTTACTCCTCGCGCCGAAGCTCTCTAACGCGCTCCAGCGCCAAACCCCTTCCACGCCCGGCTCCCGAACCCGCTGTGGGGTAACCGTTTCTATCCGGGCTAGGGGGCAGTTATCCGTTTCCATAAAGATAAATCGGATCAGCCTCGATGTTACCTGTTTGGCCTCCAACCTGCTTTGGGATAACCGTTTGATTTTTACAACGGATCCATTACAGATAATGGGTCAGAAAACTTTGTTGAGTACCTTCCGGCTCTGTTCCATTCCTACCCCGAAGACAATATGGGAACCGAATTCCCAGACCCACCATGAAGCGGGCATATCGGTTACTTTTGCCTGCAGGCCCAGCATCGGAACGGTGGAACCGTGGGTAAATGCCCAGACGGCCGCTCCCGCAACAACCCCTTCGCCCATACTGAAACGTCTGTTTCTGCTTACCAGCAATACATAACTTACTCCGATCACCGCACCCAACACATAGTGGATCCCTTTCATGGCCCTTAAAGTATCTTCTTCCGAAAGTTTCTCCTGTGTCGTATCGGCGTATACTTTTTTTGCCAGGAGGGCAGGCGGCATATTCTGGGGATGTCCGGTGACGTCGGCACCGCGGAGTTTTAACTCGTAAGGTTCCGGCGGAAAAACTTTCTCCCCCAGTTTCTGCAACGGGGGTTCTGCAAGCGATTTGATAAAAGAGGCCATGAGGCCTACGGCAATTCCTTTTAAAATATTCTGGCTGAGTGTATTCATCGATTAAGATATTTAGGTGGTTGGATTTATATTACGATTTGCTGACATAACAGTACTTTTAAATTTGCGCTTCACGGTGCAGGATCAGGTATTCCCACGGATCCATCGTCAGGATCACCGTTTCCGGAACCTTGTGTTCCTTTTCCGTAAAAAGTTCCGTATACATTCCCGTATCGAAAGAAGTGTCGAATTGTACGGTAACGGATTTGTGGCTGAGGTTCATGAAGGTAAGCACTTTATCGCCGTCTTTCTCACGCACAAAAGAGATGACCTCATCCATCTTATCATTGACAATCCTTACCATTTCCCCGCCGTAATTACCGTTCCATAAAGCTTTGTTTTTGTGCTTCAGGGTAAAAAGCTTGGTGTAGAGTTTCTGGTTCTGATACGATTCCCATTCAATAGGATCTTTTTCGAAGAATTCCAGGGAACGGTCCAGGCCGGATTCCTGCCCGCTGTAAACCAAAGGCATCCCATCCATCATTACCGTAAAGACGGTGGCCGTATTCAGAGCCGCCCCGAAGTTGCTGTACTGGTCGCCTTCCCACGAATTTTTATCATGGTTGTCGATAAAGTTCAGCCGGATCCCGGCTTTCGGGAAAATGGAAACGTGTTCGGCAATATAAGCTTCGGTAAGGGTTTTCACGCTCCTTTCATTCAGGGCCAGCTGATGCAGGATATTCCATAAGGTCCAGTTGTAGGTGGCATCAAATGCCTTCCGGTGAAGTTCGCGGTCCTCTGCTTCGGCCAGCATAAAGACCGGTTTGATGGCGTCCAGCTCCCCGCGGGCATTTTCCCAGAAATCAATCGGGACAAAACCCGCAATGTCGCACCGGTAGCCATCGAGATCATACTCGCGGATCCAGAATTTCAGGGCTTCCGTCATGTATTGACGTAATCCGGGATGGCTGTAGTCCAGTTCGATGATGTCGTCATAATCCCTCCACCGGGTCGACTGGAAGGTATCTTTCCTTGATTTGCGGTACCATTCGGGATGATCGTTAACCAAGGCATTGTCCCAGCTGGTATGGTTGGCTACCCAGTCGATGATCACATACATTCCCGCATCATGGATCGCCTTTACCAGGTTCCGGAAATCTTCTTCGGTTCCGAATTCGGGATTTACGCCGAAGTAATCCTTTACCGAATAATAGCTTCCCAGGGTTCCTTTCCGGTGAAGTTTTCCGATCGGATGCACCGGCATCAGCCAGATGATATCGATTCCCATGGCTTTCAGTCTGGGGAGTTCCCGCTCAACGGCTCTGAAAGAACCTTCCTCCGAAAACTGGCGGATATTGAGTTCATAAACCGTTGCATTTTTGGCCCATTCCGGGAGGATAATTTCTACATACTGTTCCGGCTGGTACCGGGAATCGAATTGCTGTTCCATAATTGTATTTGATGATCAAAGCTTGTATACTGTCAGATGTGAAAGAAATAAACGTACCAGAACGGGAAAATAGGTTTTATTAATGGGAATCAGATGGGTAGAACGATGCGGGGCTTCGAAAATCTCATCCTGACAGTTCACAGATGCAGTTTGGTTTGAACTAAAATAGCCGTTTCTTTAAACAGAATAAAATTTAAAGGGATTTCAGCGTTGTGTCAACCTGAAACTCCTGAATAACTTTCGCAAGGCGTTGGTAAAGTTTCCAAAGGACGGCACGGATCTGCATAACGGGGATTCGGCTCCGCTCAGCCGACGGATAGTTGTTCCTTACAACCAAGAAACTGTAAAAATCAAAGTTTGTTAAAAACTTCTGTGTGCTTTTTTTCCAGCGTAAAGTATTCACTTTTTTAAGCAGCATCAATGTCTTTTGAAATTTTTGTGGTTAAAAAGCGTGGCTTCGAGAGTCTCAGCCACCAGGTGCACGTCAACATAAAAATCTTCGATTTTTTATATGATCTGAAATGTTTTCAAAGTACCCATCTTAGATCTTATGTGTCTCATGTGTTAAAAGCTGTTGTGACTTTTGGCTTCGCCGAACCTTCGGCTTGTGGAAAATTTTCCTGTAGGCTTATTGGTTGATTTTTTTTGGCTTTATGGTTTATAGAGAGTTTGAAAAGATTCCTTTTAAACACTTACTCAGAAATGAGTTGTCGTGAATTTTTAATAAAAATTAAAGATATGGTATCTAAATATTCTCCTGCGGCGCACTAAGGTTTAATTTTTGTAACCCCTTAAGGACGGCAAAATGCCGGCAATACAAAATCACTTAAAAAAATAATATATGATTCCTAAGAAAATACATTACTGCTGGTTCGGAGGCCATGCAAAAAATGAACTGGCCGAACACTGCATCGCTTCATGGAAAAAAATCCACCCGGATTATGAACTGGTAGAATGGAACGAGAGCAATGCGCCCCTTGAAGACAATAAGTATGTAAAAGAAGCATTTGCCCAGAAAAAATGGGCTTTCGTATCAGATTATGTACGGTCTAAAGTGATGTATGAACACGGCGGTATTTATATGGATACCGATATGGAACTGAAGCTTCCGCTGGACGAATTCCTCAGTGAAAAGGCCATTTGCGGTTTTGAAGTGAAAGGGGTTCCTTATTCTGCCTTCTGGATGGCTGAACCGAAGCATAAGCTTGCAGCGGATTTCGTAGCATATTACGAAGCCCAGCCCGGTTTTGAAGAACGCATCAATACCGATATTTTTTCCGAAATGCTGGAAAAAGAATACGGAGCAGACCGTTACAGCGATACCATTCAGAAACTTAAGCATGACGTTACCCTTTATCCGTCGGTTTATTTCTCACAGGACCTTCAGAAAAATTACGTGAGCCATCATTTCAACGGTTCCTGGTTCGGCGGGGATGAAGAAAATACACACAAGAAGATGGTGAATACCTACGGACTCCTTGAAAGGCTGATTAACCAGCCTGATGCCGCCAAGTCCATCGAAAGCATCATCAATAAACATAAAATTATTGATGTAAATAAGGTCCTGGAGCTTTTCCCTGAAGAAAGCATCCGTGCCTATCTTGAAACGGCTGAAGCAGGCCAGTTGGGCAAATAGCTGAACTGCAGCTGAAAAATAATTAATGTAAAGTAAAATTAAATCCGGGTGAACAGGCTGTAGGAGGGATGCCGAAGGATGAAGTCCTCCTGATGATATAGCAAAACACTTTGAAGATCCAATTACCTTACAGTTATAAAAAAGTAAACTCCGGAGCAAAAGTTCCGGAGTTTTGTATTTGGAATTTTCTGTTAAACGACGGATCAGCTATGCCAGAAAATCAGTAGCCATCGGAATTTCTTCCGGAGATAATCCATGGGATAATGCATGGCGGAATTCATTAAGGGCCATCAGGCTTTCGTAATGGACTTCCCGTTGCAGGTTTTCCGGATCCGGGATGTCCCACAGCCCGCTGTGATGCCAGTGATCGGGAAAATCCCAGTCGGGACGGTCGAGAATCGGGTAGATGCAGCATCCGTACAGCGGAATCCCGTTTTTGATGATCGTCATGCATTCTTCACCGATCATTTTCAGCCAGGCATACCGGTGTTCTCCGTGAATGCTGGTTTCCGAGATCACAATTGGCCTTCCGTACCTCAGATAAACTTCACTGACAAGCGCACTGAGGTTTTTCCACAGAGGATTCGGCGGATCCGCGTTCCACGGGATAAACCGGTGGTCATGGATCGTCCACTGATTGTTAAAGTAAAAATTCAGACCGATGATATCCAGGTATTCCGGTTTTCCCCTGAGTTCGGGGCATATTTTACCGGTCAGCATATCGAGTACCTGAAACTGCTCCTGATGTTTTTTATTCGCTTCGAGCACCAATACCGGATCGGAAAGATCGTCAGCCGAGATGTGAATCAGCGGTTCGGTAGGCATGATCTGTACCGTTGGGTCTTCGTCCTTCATCATTTCAATACCTTCGATATAGGCTTTCATCAGCATATATTTCACTTCCCATCCCTGCCGTTGGGTATACGGGCTGGTGCCTTTCACTTCACCGCCCAGCCAGGACAGGAAGCTTACTTCATTGATCGGGGTGATAACCAGATCACCATCCGGAACCATGGTCCGGTATTTTTTTACAAAGGCACGGCATAGATGGGCAAAACGCCGGGCAAACATGGGGTGCAGCGGGGTTAGGTCATCCGGAAACCCGAAATGGCAGATGTCCCAGACCACCTGGATTCCATGTGCCTGTGCATGGGTAATGATTTCCTCTGTCTGGCTCCAGTCGTACTCATACGGTCTTTTTTCTACAAAGCTCCACCGGATGCCTTCCCGCACGGTTGAGATTTCGATCTCGCGCAGGTTCCGATAATCGTCGCCGATCATCCGGTCATGCCCCGTCAGGTCAATGAGGTCAACCCTTTCCCCGAAGGCATTCTGGTGGTCTGCACATTCAAAACCCGCCATCAGGAAACTACGGAACGGATTTACGGGATCAAACGGACTGGATCTGTAGTTCATGCTCGCTTTCTTTGGTTATTTTACGGAATAATGCCAACGACTGCGCCACTACCTGATCCATATTGTAATATTTGTAAGTTCCGAGGCGGCCGGTGAAATAAACATCCGGCGTCTCTTCCGCCAGCTTTTTGTACCGGTTGTAGATTTCCTGGTTTTCTTTTCTGGGGATGGGGTAGTAAGGATCGCCTTCACCGGTCGGATATTCGTAAACGATAGCGGTTTTGTGATGAACCTGGCCCGTCAGGTGTTTGAATTCCGTAATTCTGGTATACAGGTTGGAAGTCGGGTAATTTACCGTTCCGGTATCCTGGTATTGGTCCTGATCCAGGGTCTCAAACCGGAAATCGATGGAGCGGTAGGGCAGTTTCCCGAACTGGAAATCAAAATAACCGTCAATCGGTCCGGTGTAGATCAGCTTCCTGTGCGGGATCAGATCCACGATATTCCTGAAATTGGTATTCAGCATGATGTGGATGTTCGGATGGGAGAGCATCTTCCTGAACATTTCGGTGTAGCCGTTTTTGGGCATGGCCTGAAACGTATCGGTAAAATACCGGTCGTCGCTGTTGGTACGGGTCGGTACCCTTGCCGTTACTGAGGCATCGAG
This sequence comes from Chryseobacterium hagamense, assembly GCF_007991455.1. Classification (GTDB taxonomy): domain Bacteria; phylum Bacteroidota; class Bacteroidia; order Flavobacteriales; family Weeksellaceae; genus Chryseobacterium; species Chryseobacterium hagamense. Next base: position 11,801 of record NZ_BJYJ01000044.1, read on the forward strand.
TTCCGAAGGATCAAGGTCCCACTGTTTGCGGGTGTAGCCCCGGAAAAACTTTTCGTAAAGTTCTTTTCCGACGGCATTGATAACCACATCTTCCGAAGTAAGGACCGGTTTCCGGGCTTCCGCTTTTGAGGCCAGGAAATCCACAACCTCATCGGAGGTCAGGTTTTTACCGTACAGCTTGTTGATGGTCGTCAGATTGATGGGGATCGGTACCAGCTGCCCGTCCACACTGCCCAGTACCCGGTGCTCATACGGCCTCCAGTCGGTAAATTTTGATAGGTACCGGAAAACCTCCTCGGAATTGGTATGGAAAATATGAGGGCCGTACTGATGGATCAGTATCCCGTCTTCGTTATAATAGTCGTAGGCATTGCCGCCGATGTGATCGCGTTTATCCACGATAAGGACTTTTTTCCCCTGGCCGGCCAGTCGTTCGGCGAGTACGGATCCGGCAAATCCGCAGCCGGTAATCAGGTAATCATACATAAATTCCATTGCTTTTTTTAACGTTTTCAATAAGGAGGCTCATTTTGGCAAAAGTATTGTCCCAGGAATCGTCTGCCAGGAATTCATCCACTTTCGTCAGCCATTCTTTACGGGATTCTTTCCGGAGTTCCTGTTCTCCGAAAGCGATAAAGGTATCGGCATTGTCTGCAATATAAACCAGGTTTTCTTCACCGTAAGGCCTTATCACATCCTTGATCGGGGTGGAAATCACCGGCAGCCCTGCCGAAAGGTATTCCGGGGTTTTGGTGGGGCTGATGAATTCCGTAGATTCATTGATGGCAAATAAGACCATTGCCATATCCCAGTGGCTGATGTATTGGGGAAGCTCATCATATTTTTTGGGTCCCAGGTAATGGATGTTATCCGCTTTGGGCAATTCTGCAGGATCAATCTTTACCACCGGCCCGATGATCACGAAATGCCAGTCGGGTTTCCGGAAAGAAACTTCTCTCAGGAGTTCAATGTCAAACCGCTCATCAATCACCCCGAAAAAGCCGAATCTCGGATGGGGAATATGGTTTTGGTCGGGGCAGTCGGCCGTCTTCTTCCGTGCTTTCTGGAAATGATCTTTATCGATGCTGCTCGGAAAAGGATGGATGTTGTGGTGGCGGTCTTTTTTAGCCTGATACAGGGTATGGCCGCCGGTGAATACCACGTCGGCTTTTTTGAAAAGTGCTTCCTCCAGCTCCAGCAGCTGCGGAGGCGCAAAACGGAATGCCGACAGCTCGTCCATCGAGTCATAAACGGTTACTTTAGGCTTCAGATGGGCCGTATATTCCAGGGCCATCGGGGTATAATACCAACAAAGGTAATCCTGGATCTGCTGGCCTTTCAGGAACTGATCAATGATGCGGGCCATCCGCCCTTTATAATCGTCATGATGGTTTTCGATATGGATGACCACAACGGAAATGCCGTCCTGTCTGATGATTTCATAGGAATCGGGACCGGTATGGGGTTCTTCAAAGTAAAAAACGTTGTCGTTTTTGGCAAACCTGGTCAATAAATGTTGAGGGCGCTGAAATACGAAATTCCACCGCAAATGACTGAAACATAAAATATTTTGCATAAAGTATTTAGATTAGCATGAATTAAAGCTAATGCTAAAACAAAAGGAATATTCATGACTGCCGTCATAAGACAGATGGCAGAAATGGGTTATCATCAGTATAAAATGTGGTATTTCTTTTAGGACGGGGCAAGTAAAATTTTACAGAAAGGCGCAAACCGATTTTACGGGTGGCGCCGGTTTTTTTTGACTGGGCTTTGGAATATACAGACGACTTTCGTCGTGATTATTTCATAAAGTACATTTTGTATGAAAAGGCTCACGCAGATTTTATAAATAACGCCGGTTTTTTTAACGCAAAGTTTTATTTATTGACGGATAAGATAAGGGAGCAAAGAGGGATTAGCAGGTTGATTTGATGAAGCGGATGTTTAGGTTGTTATCAAATTTAAAATCGTAATTTATTCAAACGGTAATTTGCTCCAGCGGAGCACTATCTGTGTGGCTTATGGTGATCAGGATTAGAACAGAACTCCGGAGGAGTTCTATCTTTTTAAGCGGTGCTGACCTGTCAAGGCTTCAGGCTGGAAATTAATAAGATGGCATACCTCCGGCATGCTCTTTCAATAACTTTCATTATTCTACACAGATTACACTTCTATGGATTGTTTCGCTATGATTTTGAAATTGTTTATTATAAGAATAATTTTTGCGTGAAAAGGTTCACACCGATTTTGCAGATGGTGCCGGTTTCTGTCCGGATTTTTTATTGTAAAAGTGGCTTTCCCTTTTGATTGATAAGTGGATTCACAAATAAGTGCAGCATTATCGATTTAGTTCAGTTTTTAATTTGGATAGTTTCAATGCTGAATTTAAATTGATCTTCAGAATGAGGCAACCATCAGTTATTGTCTTGGTTGTCTCTTTTCAGTTCGCGTTCTACCTCATCGATCTCCGGTAGCGGCAGGTTATAATGTTCGCTGATGTACTGCAGGATGCCGGTATCGGTCTTGCCGTTCACTTTTCTGATGAAAAGGTAATTGCCGGTGTCCAGGGACTGAATAAAATTGCCGGCATGCGAGCTGCTTCTGAAACAGCTTCTTTCAATATTTGCCCTTTTGTCGTCGTTTACAATAATGTCCTTAAATTCCGTATTCATCAGGACGGTCTGGAAAAAGGATTCAGCCGGCAGGAGCGTATGCAGGTAATAATCTTCAAAATCCATGACCCTCTTGTTATTGGTGAGGAAGGTACAGGTTTCCCTGGTCAGCATGAACCATTTTTCACCGATGTACGGGGTGACGCCTTCCATAAATTCCCTTTTGTAAATCATGGATGAAATCTTATGGGTAAGCTCGGTAAAATGATTGTGGATCCGCTGCATGGTATCGGGCCTGTAAAATTTCTGGTCGTAATAGAAAAGATAGTTTCTCCCCTTATTGGCCGTCAGAAACTGCCGGATGATGCTCTGGGACCGGAGCGGATAATCCTCACCGCTTAGATTGATGAAATAATCCCATTCCCGGCTTACGTTCAACAGGTATTCCATGGCATTGAGTTCGGCCTGGATCACGCTGAAGCCGCCGGGAACGATATTCATGCTTTCCAGAAGATAGGCATTGGGAAACTGCAGGAGGTAGAGCTGGATTTCTTCCGTAAATTTGGCCCCGGCTTTCCGGTCGATGTGGATCAGATAAAACTGGTCGCGGGTATAGATTTTCTCAAACATGGCTTTAAAAACATTGGGTTTGTGATGGACCATGATGAAATAAGCAATCCGGACCTGCCGGGAAGAAGAGATTTCTGCCGGTTGAGGCCGGGTGCGCGGAGCGGTAGCATACGTTGGCATACAATTGAATTTTGAAATAATCCGCAGGATGCAGACCATTTGGTTTGTGTGCGTAAGCTACGAATAAAATTTTGAAAATCAGTGAATTATATTTGATGCTTTCCGGTTTTTTTTATGTACATTTGTCGGGTATTCATAAAACAGGTTCCTGCCTTCGCTGTACTGATTTAATTTAAATTACATTTTGATCACTCAGTTTTGCTTTTTCAGCTGCCCGATTATTAATCTGACCTCAATGATGAAGGTGTTTTAAAATCCCCCTTCGTTTGAGAGATGCTACTTCATTGCAGGCATTCAGGAGTTTTTATTGTTAAACAAGACAGACTTTTGAAAAGTTAAGCAAAGTAAAAGGGTAACGGATAAAGTATCCGGTTTATCACCATACAATTCAGATTCCGGAAACGGATCTGGTACCAAATGCCGGGCAACCGGACGATCATGATCAGTTTTAAAAACTTACATTTAATCAATCCCATCATCCGTGCCGTTACGGAAGCAGGCTACTCAAGACCTAACGGATTACAGTGCTTTACGGTACCGCATATCCTGGAAGGCCGTGATGTCATTGCCTGTTCTGAGGCAGGCTCCGGGAAAACAGCGGCCTTTGTGATGCCGATTCTTCAGCTGCTGCAGAAAAACACCCGGGAACATTCGAAAATAAGGGTTTTAATCCTTTGTCCGGATAAGGAAGTGGTGATGCAGGTTGAAAACAAACTGAAGATCTACAGCAAATACCTTCCGCTCTCACAACTCTCCATTTTCGACGGTTTTTCAGCCGGCGGACAGCTTTCCGCATTAAGGAAAAGGGTAGACCTTCTCGTGGCCACCCCGGAAAGGCTGCTGGAACTGGCCTTACAACAATCCGTTGATCTTTCTAAAATCGAGATCCTGGTGCTGGATAAAGCCGACCGGATGCTGGAAACAGGAAATGCAGATGAAGTGAAAAACATCCTTAAACTGATCCCGAATAAAAGGCAGACGCTGTTCTTTTCCTCGATGATGACCGATAAGACCGGGAAATTTGCAGAAACTGTTCTCAGAAAACCACTGGAGGACGCGGCAGTTTATGATCATCATGAAGAAGAAGACCGGCGGTACGTTTCCTGAAAACGGACCTGCCACAACTATAAAAAGTAATCTCTAAAGTGTAGAGATCAACCTATATTTAATTTTAACAATCATTACTATGCAACAAGGCACCGTAAAATTTTTTAACGAAGCAAAAGGCTTCGGATTTATTGCTCCGGCAGACGGAAGCAAAGACATCTTTGTACATTCTTCAGGACTGAATACCCATTCGATCAGAGAAAACGATCAGGTGGTTTTCGATATACAGAAAGGCGAAAGAGGCTTAAGTGCCATCAATGTAAAACCGGCATAACCCGGTTTTGCTGAAGACATACATAACATTCCCATCAATATGAGCCAGACCTCATATTAATTCATATAATTTCAGTTGACCAAACTTTATTGTCAGGGAAAAATAAGAAGTAAGCAATTGCTTATTATTTTGTTATGTTCACCGGCCTCCCGCTTTATGCGGGAGGCTTTTTTTATGATCGCGGCAATAAAAATGATGGTCATGTTTAATAATAATGATAAATTCGTTAAAAAATAAAATGGTAATTATCAATAATTTCGAAGAGTACAAAAAGCTGGAGGGCACGCTGGCCGGAACCTCGTCCTGGCATACCATCGATCAGCAGCAGATCAACCGTTTTGCGGATGCTACCCTGGATCATCAGTGGATTCATGTAGACGAAAAAAGAGCAGAAGAGGAAGGTCCTTACCAGTCGACAATAGCGCACGGTTACCTGACGCTTTCGCTGATCCCTTATCTTTGGAAACAGATTGCCGAGGTACGGAATGTGAAAATGGAAATCAATTACGGGATCGAAAACTTCAGGTTCGGCGTTCCGGTAAAGGTAAACGACAAAGTCTGCCTGCAGGCCAGGATCAAATCCGTAAACGATCTGAAAGGTACCGTGAAGGTCGTTGTAGAAGCCAAGCTTCTGATTCAGGACCAGCTCAGGCCGGCTTACACGGGCGATGTAATTTTTCTTTATCACTTTTAGCAGGCTGTAAGTTCTTAAAGACTTCCGGCATCCGGCATCCCTCTTCCAGCCTGGTAACTCCGGTTTTTCTTCAAGTTTACTTTAATTATTATTCCGGCCGGCTTTGTATGGATGATGAATGCCTATCTTTAACCATAAAAAAAATCCGTTATTTCATTATTAAAACAGGATCCGTATGAATATATTCAGCAACAGGCTTGAATTAAGCCCATTAACCGGCAATGATGATTCCTTCATTCTTGAACTTCTGAATGCCCCCGGCTGGCTGCAGTTTATCGGGGACCGGAACATCCGGACGGAAGATGATGCAAGGGCCTATATCCTGAAAATTAATGAAAATCCTCAGATCAGCTATTGGAAAGTTGGCCTCAGAGAAGGGAAGAAGCCGATCGGGATCATCACCTGGATCATAAGGGATTACCTGGACTATCCGGATATCGGTTTTGCTTTTCTGCCTGATGGTACCGGTCAGGGTTATGCTTTTGAAGCGGTACAGGCGGTACTGTATTCCGCACCTGAAGTTTTGCAGCAGGCTAAGATCCTCGCCGTTACTACCCGGGAGAATATACGTTCCGTTAATCTGTTGGAAAGGCTGAAGTTCAGCTGCGACAGGGAAATCGAAGTGGACGGCAGGATGCTCCTGCAGTATTCGCTGGATCAGGATCTTCTCCGGATTGGAAAGTGCATTCATGATTTCTACAATATCTTTTCCAACGCCTTTCGTCAGCCGGAATTTGAAATGATCAGTGAAATCTGTTTACCATCGGCAAATATCATTAAAAAATCAGCGGACGATGCAGAGGTTTATGATCTGGAATCGTTTATCAGTCCCCGGAAAAAGATCCTGACCGACGGGACCTTGACGGAATTCAGCGAACGGGAAACCGGGGAAGAAACCAGAATCGTGGGAACCATTGCCCAGCGTTACTCGAAATATTATAAAAAAGGTCTGCTGAACGGAAAGTATTTTGAGGCATCGGGCCATAAAATGTTTCATCTGATGAAAGAACACGGCATCTGGAAAATCGTGCATGTGATCTGGGAAGATGAAGTGTAGTGGCAATAGGCTGGGAGAGGGAGGCAGGATGCCGGAAGTTTTTCGTCAGAATCACGGCTGACCCTTTTGAATATGCCGTCATCTGTCATCTTACAAATGAATCTCTATACATCCTTTTAAATTCTTATTGTTTCTGAAAATCAGTTCAGCGCTTTTGCACTGAAGTTATCCTATTGTAGCCGTATAAAATTAATTTAGCGGGATTTGTATGGCTTGGTTCTTGAAAGGGTAAGGATAAAAATATACCCATTATGAGCAACCGAATCGGAATTATTGCCGGAAGCCTGCGTAAGGCTTCATTCTCCAAAAAACTGGCCCAGGCTGTCGTTGATCTGCAACCGGAAGGATTTGAATTTGAAATTCTTTCCATCGACAACCTCCCTATTTACAATCAGGATTTCGACGATTTCAATGAAGTACCGGAGTCGTACACCGATTTCAGGACCAAGCTGAAAGACATCGAAGGTTTCATTTTTATCACCCCGGAATACAACCGTTCGATCCCGGGTGTCCTTAAAAATGCAGTAGACGTAGGATCAAGACCTGCTGGAGAAAGTGTATGGAACAATAAGCCGGCAGCCGTTTTCAGCAGTTCGCCCGGAAACCTTTCCGCCTTCGGGGCCAACCACCACCTGAGACAGTGCTTTGTTTTTCTCAACCTCCCCACCATGCAGCAGCCGGAAGTCTACATCGCCAACGTCGCCGAATGGTTTGATGATGACGGAAAAATTAAAAGCGAAGACAACAAAAAGTTCCTGAAATCAGCCATAGACGCTTATGCGGAATGGTTTAATAAGCTGAAAGAAAATAAATAATTTTTGATTTCTGCCGATCTTTAGATGCAGAGGTGGAATAATAGGATAGGGGCTGCCCGGTTTAGGGTGGCCTTTTTACAATTATTAGGATTTATTAAGTCTGCTTATCTCTTTCTAAATTTCATAATCAGCACTATTGAGCTCTCGATACATCGGGTTTCCATCCGCATCAAGTTAAGGTGATTTATTTCCCTCTGCATCTTCTCTCATCAACAGCACTTTAGAGTTAAATTCCCCTCAAAGCTCTATAAACCTGCCATGCTTTTCAAGCCAAATTTTCTTGAACCCGAATTTAGTTAAAATTTTAGCTGATCTGTGTTCAAAAATAAAAGCATCCCAATAGAATGAGATGCTTTGTTGAACTATTTGATAATATTGTATTTAAATCTTATAATTAGAAATTATTTAATTAACCAAAAGTTAAATCCGTATTTTCTAAAAACGAAACTCCTGAAATATGATTTTCTTCAATGACTTTTTTGAATTCATCAGTAATAAAAATATTTATTGGAGATTCTTTAATTTTAAAAATTGAAACTGATGGTATATTCTCCTCCAAAAATACTATATTGTGTATTTCATCAGGTTCTCCATTATTAAAAGTTGAAAATGTTGATTTTTCCTTATCAAAGCAATCTAAGTAACCAATAATATTTAAAAGCCAGTAATTTTCTTTTTCAATTTTAGTCGGTAAGAAATTAATATTATTTATTTCGGAATGGTTTTCAATTACTTTTTTAAACTTATCACTAATAAATGGGATTGAACTGCTTCCCATAAAATCTGGATACTCTCCTTTTTTAGTTTTTACAATAAATTTTTCATTACTGATAGTATTAATTTTTTCTCCCATATAAATTTGTCGTCTTATCTCAAAATCAAATCCCTCGGATTCTAAATAAGCGAAACCTTTATCTACATTCAATCTAATTCTGTATACTTTCATAGTTAAAATATTATATCATTTACTACTTTTCCTTTACCTATTTTTATTGCAGCTTTTGCTTTATCAGTTACCTCAATAATTTTTACTAAAGCTTGTTGATCATTGATCCTTCCCATCCTAAAGTCTAATTCAATTTTCTCTATCTTCAGCCTTATCCTATCAGTATAATTAGGGTGACTTCCTAAATGTCTCGCATAATTATCAAACTCATTTCCGATAGGGATATCAACGTCTAATTTGGCAACTCTTAATACTTCATCACTTGGAGGAACCATAATTCCGTTTATTTTTCCGTTTTCAATATTAAACCCAATATCACTGAAAAACTTACTGAAGGTTTTCTCTAATTCTCTTGGGATAACATGGTGAGCCTGAAAATTCTTTGGTTGCAAACCTCCTATTCCTCTTCTTAATTCTTTAGTTCCTTCAACATTTCCAGATAATTTACAAATGTCTTCTGCATCCATATTTTTTAAATCATCAAGAGTCTTGCTGGATTTCCCTTCCATAAAGTCTTTTGCAAAACTATCTGAAACAACTATCCCTTCATTATCTAATTTTTCACCTATTACTTTATTATCGTATCTTCTATTTTAATCTGTAAAAGCTCTTCTTCTGTTAAATCTCTGGAGGTAATTTCTCCTTCTTCCATTAAAGAACTTTTGGATTAAATTCACCCCAAAGCTGAATGAGCTTACCATGCTTTTCAAGCCAAACGGAATTAAATACTATATTATTTAACAACAAAAGCATCCCGATAAAGAGATGCAATTTGATTATTATTAATTAAACTCTAATATTATAAAAGTGCTACCAATTCTTAGAGCCTGTTTAAAAATTAAAATAAAAAAAGAGTAAGGGCTAAAAATTGGAAAAAAATTGCCATTTTAAGGTTGCAAAACAAAACGTCAATGTATTCAACTGATTTAACCCAAACCCAGTGGCAATTTATAAAAAAAACATTAGAATTTGATGACAGAAAACGGAAACATGATCTGCATGTCATCTGGAATGCAATCAGCTATCTTGTAAAGACAGGCTGCCAGTGGCGGATGTTACCCTTGGACTTCCCTAAATGGCAACTGGTTTATTATTACTATTCAAAGTGGTCGGAACTGGAAGTTTTTGATCTTTTATTATCTAAACTCAGGGAGAAAGTCAGGATTAAAAAGGGCCAGAATGCAGCTGCCGGTCTGGGGATTATGGATAGCCAGAGTGTGAAA
>NZ_BJYJ01000045.1 GCF_007991455.1 Chryseobacterium hagamense
AAAAAATCACGCTTTCCGGTGTGATTTTTTAGTTTAGGCCGACTTAGCTCAGCGGTAGAGTGCTTCCTTGGTAAGGAAGAGGTCACGGGTTCAAGTCCCGTAGTTGGCTCACAATGAAACACATTGATTTTCAATGTGTTTTTTTTGTTTTTATACTCGTGATAAAGTTCTCTTGTGATGTGAAAATTGATTTCAGCCGCCATGCAATATCCACAAATTGATCTTTTTGTTCAGACATTGTTCTGATTTATTTCTGATACAATTTTACAGTCAATCAGAACCTCTTAATAAAAATGATTTTATCGCATAATTATTTTTGAGCGAAATACAGTTATACCTTTTAGGAAGATTCGCGGTGTCCGGCTACAAGATCTTTACAGTCCAGCTGCATTTTTTTCAGGAGCTGTTTCCGGCTCTCCGCTCATACTCCTCGCACCGACCTTTTCCAAACGCGCCACCGCCAAACCCATCCGCTCCCAAATCCTCCAACCCCGCTGTGGGGTAACCGCTGCGATCCGGGCTAGGGCAGTAGGTATTATCTGAACTGTGTTATTTGAAATAACCGGATTTGTTATAAAAATAAGCAATTGTAACACCTTAATCCGGTCCACTAAATCTTGAAGGTTTGAATCCGGCTATTCTGGATGAGTTCCAGAAGCTGTCAACCATATAAATTTAAATAAGATTTCCTAAAGAATTTTTACCGTTATCATTCGCCGAACATCAAAGTTTACAGCCATAGTTCAGTCCTTACCCCCGAAAAAATAAGCGGTTGGAAATAAACTATTCTTAGCATGGATGCGTTAAAAATTTTTGTACCTTTTTAATTAATTTCTTCAACAACTTTTGCGTGTGATCCGCTGTCAGCATTAATAGTGACAAAAACTTCCATCCTTATTATCCTTAAAATTCAATTAAAGTATTCCCCTCTTCCTCAACTTCTTTTACCATCCTGAAAATTTTCGTTACATTCGTATAAAATAATTTTCGATGAATATTCTTTTATTGGAAGACGATCTGATCCTTTCGGCGGAACTTTGCAAGTTTCTGGAGTCAAACCATTTTACCTGTGATAAAATCTATGACGGCGAAACCTTTCTCCGCCAGATCAGAAACAGTTCCTACGACTTGTACCTGCTCGACATCAATGTGCCGAAAATCAACGGGCTGGAGGTCTGCCAGACCATCCGTTCTTTCGATAAGAATACCCCGATCATCATCATTTCGGCGTATGGCGACCTGTCAGACAAAAAAGATGCGTTTACGAGACTGGCCGACGATTATCTGGTAAAGCCTTTCCAGTTTGAGGAACTCCTGTTACGGATGAACTCTTTGCTAAGGAGAAAAGCACCTTCCGAAACCAGCGACCAGGAACTGATCAGGGTGGACGATCTGATCGTGAACAAGACCGAACAGAAAGTCTACCGCGGCGGAAATGAAATCAGCCTCACCTTAAAGGAATTCCAGCTTCTGGTATACCTGGCCGAAGCGCAGGGCCGCACCGTTTCCAAACAGCAGATTACCGAACACGTCTGGGAGCATAATTTCAATACGAATACCAATACGGTGGAAGTCTACATCAACTTCCTGAGAAAGAAGATCGATAAGGATTTCAAAGTGAAACTCATCCACACCCGTTCCGGTTTCGGGTATTATCTAAGCCCGTTATAGAAAAAATATGTCTTTAAAAAGGAAGATCGCGCTCAATCTCAGCATTGCTTTTTCATTGCTTTTCGGTATTGTGATGGTGGTGATCTACATGTCCTTTAACGATTTCCGGAGGGATGAATTCAAGGAGCGGTTCAGGCAGCGGCTGGAATTCACTTCGCATTTCATCGCCAAATCCAAGGACTTTGAAGAAGAGGCGCCGGTATTTTTCAATGAAAATTCCGACAACATCCTTTTAAATGAAACCATTTTAATTTTCAACTCCCAGAAAGAGCTGATCTACAGTACGATCAAAGACCGGAATGTCACCTGGGACAATGCGCTGCTCAAAGAACTCGACGATAAAAAGGTCGTCTATTCCGAAAAAACGGTTCCCGAGATCTACGCGGCCCTGAGAACCATCCATGGTGAAAACTATTACATCCTCACCAGTGCCTACGATACCAACGGGAATTCCAAATTAGACTATCTGAAATACCTGTTGATCACCGCTTACGTAATGAGCGCCCTGCTGATCGGTTTTTTCAGCTACTACTTCATGGGGCAGTTCCTGAAGCCGCTGGAAGACCTTAACCAGGAGATTTCCGAGGTGACGGCCCACAAACTGACAACGCAGATTCCGGTCCGTAATTCCAATGATGAGATCGATGTACTGGCGAAATCCTTTAATACCATGATCGGAAGGCTGGACGATGTGTTCCAGTCGCAGAAAGATTTTACGGCCAGTGCCTCCCATGAAATCCGGACTCCGATCACCAGGATGGCCTTTCAGCTGGAAAACCTGATTAAATTCGGAGAGCATACGCCTGAAACCAGATCCTCGCTACAGCAGATCCAGCGCGATGTCTATCAGCTGTCGGATCTTACGAATTCTCTGCTGCTTTTAACCAAATTCGATAAAGAAAACATCCAGAGCATCTATGAAGAAGTACGGATCGATGAAGTGATTTTCGAATCTTTTGAAGCCGTGGAAAAAAGCTATCCCAACCTTAAAATGGATTTCCAGATTTCTGAAGAGAGTTCTGAAGACGCACTGCTGACGATCAAGGGAGTTCAGTCTCTGCTGGATATCGTATTCATCAACCTGTTTAAAAATGCGGCCATCTACTCCGACAACATGGAAGTGGATGTGCTGATTACCGAAAACGACCGGCATTTCGTGGTGGACGTGATTTCACGCGGCCATACCATTCCGGAAGAAGAACAGCTGAAATTATTTGAAGCCTTCAAAAGGGGTAAAAATTCCCAGAACATTTCAGGTTCCGGCCTGGGCCTGAGGATCGTCAAGAGAATCCTGGAATACCACGGTGCTGAGATCAGGTATACTTCCCCGGCGGATTTAACGAACAAATTCAGCGTGGTCTTTAAAAAATAGCTGCTGAAAATTATTATGGATCCCGGGTTCCATCCTGATGTACAGATACATCGAGCTCCCGTATAAAGCTGAAGAAAAAGACAAGCCTGTAATCATGCATTGCAGTAAACGTTTTTCACTTCAGGTGATCGTATCAGGAAGTTTCCGATCAGGAAAAAGCGGAAGATCTTATCAGGTAATGTTTTAGAGATTCCCGTTACTTATTTCTTCACTTCAAACAACATCCAGACTTAATGATTCATTAAGCTTTCCTGTTTTTACCGTCCGGCGGTCATTTAAACCGGTAATTGCAACATACTAAAAATCTTCCGGCATCCGGCTTCCCTCTTCCAGCCCGTTAACTCCGGTTCTTATTCGGGTTCACATTATTTTACAAAGCCTTTAAAAGTTAAGGCCTTATATTCTTAAGTTAAAGGTTTTTAACAAGTTTTGCATAAAATTGATCAGCTGTAAAAAGATTTTAATGGAACCTTTAAGTTAAATTTAATTTTTTTTTAAGGATTCTTTAAGAGCATTTTAATCCCATAAAGACAACTTTGTATCATAAAATAACCTAAATGAACAAATTTGCAGGGCTGTGTGTCATTATTTCTTCCTTTGTGGCGGCACAGCAGGGAATGTCGCTTTCGGAATGTGAAGAAGCATTTCATAGGAACAATCTGCAACTGCTTGCCGAACAGTATAACATCAGTCAGGCAGATGCCGATATCCTGCAGGCCAAAATCTGGGACCTGCCGCAGCTGAGCGGTCAGATCAATGCATATAATCCCCAGGACCGGAAAATTTTCGATGCAGGACATGCGAAAGGAGCACAGGTCACCCAGCTGATCTACATGGGTGGCAAAAAGAAAAATGAAATCGCCTTTGCAAGATCCAATAAAGAACTGGCACAGCTCCAGTTTTCACAGCTTCTGGCAGATCTGAAATCCCAGCTTCGCTCGACCTATTTTAATCTCTATTATGAGCAGCTGAAACTGCAAAATACCAACAGGCAGCTGGGCTATATGAATGATCTTCTGGCGGCCTACCGCATACAGTCTGCCAAAGGCAATGTCTCCCTGAAAGACCAGGTAAGACTCCAGAGCATTGTCATCCAACTCAATAACGACAAAGTGGAGATCAATAAGAATATTTTTGAGTTTGAACAAACCCTGAAAGTGCTTACAGGTATTACGGAAGATATCGATCCTCAGCTTTCGGATACTGAAGCCAAAGATATCCTTGCCGCCCAGCCGTTCGGTGATGAAACGGAACTGCAGAAGAAAGCCCTGGAAAATAATGCGGATTATCAGTACAACCTGAAACTGATCGACAACAGCAAGCTGTACGCCCAATGGCAGAAATCACTGAATGTTCCGGACCTGAACCTTGGAGCGGGATGGGACCAGAACGGAGGGACTTTTAAAAATGAAGTCAACCTGATGGTCGGAATCCCTTTGCCCTTATGGAAATCCAACAGAGGGAATGTGGAAAAGGCCAACTTCGCCGTTGAGCAGAACCGTAAAAATGCAGAATTCCAGAAATTAAGTCTTGAAACCAAAGTAGAGGCGGCCTATAAAGCATGGAAAACCCAGTATGAACAGCTGTCGGAAATAAAACCTGCGGATCTCAACAATATGGACATGGTCTACAACGGAATGCTGAACAATTTCAGGAAAGGCAACATCAGCCTGATCGAATTTACAGATTTCATGGACAGCTACCGGGAAACCGCGCTGCAGATCTATGATATGAAAAACCGGATCATCCGGTCCGCTGAACTATTGAATCAACTCGTACAAACGAAAATCTTCTATTAATATTCCTATGAAAAAATATATCCTCCTGGTAATGGCGGCCCTGTCTGTTTTATCCTGTACAAAAAAGGAAGCAGACCCTAAACCGCAGGCAAAAAAAGGATTTGAGCTGAGCAACACCATGCTGAAATCCATCGGTCTGGCAAAAGTTGAAAAACAATACATCGAAGACAATTACAATTTCTACGGAAAAATTTCAGCGGATAAGAACAGCTATATCGACGTATATCCCTTGGTTGGCGGAAACGTTCTGAGTGTAAACGCTGAGCTGGGAGACCACGTAACGAAAGGGCAGGTCCTGGCGACCATCCGGAGTACGGAGCTGGCAGAAGTTCAGAAAGATGTCAGCGATGCACGGACGGATCTGGTGGTGGCTCAGAATAACCTGCGGGTTGCCAAAGAAATGTTTGAAGGAAAGCTGAATACCGAAAGGGATGTGCTGGAAGCCAAAAGCCAGGTGCAGAAAGCCCAGGACCAGATGCAGCGCGCCAGTGCGGTAAGTACGGTCTACAATGTGAAAAAAGGGAATATTTACAGTGTAATAGCCCCGATCAGCGGATACATCGTGCAGAAAAACATCAATAAGGATATGCAGCTGAGAAGTGACCGTAGCGATAATATTTTCGATGTGGCCAATACCTCAAACGTCTGGGCCATCATGAACGTGAATGAATCCGATATCGATAAAATAAGCCTTGGGATGAAAGCTCAGGTTTCTACCTTGTCGTATCCGGATAAAGTGTTCAACGGGAAAATCGATAAAATCTTCAAAATCATCGATCCGGAAACCAATGCCATGCAGGCGAGGGTCGTGCTGGAAAACCAGAACGGGCTGCTGATCCCGGAAAGCAAAGCGACCATTAAGGTGATGAGCTCGGAAAACACCATGGCCCTTACCGTTCCGTCCAAAGCGGTTATTTTCGACGACAACAGAAGTTTTGTGGTGGTTTACAGATCCAGGACGGATGTAAAGGTGAAAGAGATAAAGGTTTTAAAACAAGTCGGAGATGTTACGTATGTATCCGAGGGACTTACTGAAGGGGAACAGGTAATTACCGACAACCAGCTATTGATTTACCGCTCCCTGAACAGCTAGATGATATTAAATGAAGATAAAAAGCATTGCTTATACCGTCGCTTGCGAATCGCTTGATAAGGCTATGTAAGTCGCATTATGTCACTAATTTAGATTGGATTTCTTTGCTGAGTGAAACGCCTTTGCAAACTTAAATACGCATAGTTTGTTAAACAAATCTTTGCGTCCTTTGCGTTTAAAATTAAAAATCATCATGAATAAATTCATTAAAAATATAATTGCTTTTTCGTTAAAAAACAAAGCATTTACCTTCATCTGGGTAGCGATTCTGGCGGTTTCAGGATTCATCAGCTTTAAGAACATGCCCATTGAAGCCTTTCCGGATGTAACGAATACCCAGATCGTGATCATTACCCAATGGAATGGGCGGAGTGCTGAGGAAGTAGAACGCTTCGTTACCACGCCGATCGAGCTGGCCATGAGCCCGGTGCAGAAGAAGACCAGTGTACGGAGCACCACCATGTTCGGGCTTTCGATTGTGAAAATCCTTTTCGATGACGGGGTAGACGATACTTTTGCCCGGAATCAGGTGAACAATCAGCTGCGTACCATTAATCTGCCGGATGAGGTGGATCCTGAAGTGCAGCCGCCGTACGGACCGACCGGGGAAATTTTCAGGTATACTTTACAAAGTAGGAAAAAAGATTCACGGGAATTGCTTACCCTGCAGAACTGGGTCATTGACCGCGCTTTAAGAGGGGTTCCCGGCGTAGCGGACATCAATGTGTTCGGTGGTCAGGATAAAGTTTTTGAATTGAGCATCGACCCGAGGGCTCTGGATAAATACAACCTCACGCCGCTTCAGGTCTATGATGCCGTAACGAAAAGCAACCTGAATGTGGGAGGAGACGTGATCGAGAAAAACGGACAGGCATACGTAGTGCGCGGAATAGGATTGGTAAAATCGATAAGCGACATCGGAAATATCACGATACAGAATGACAGCGGGAATCCGGTACTGGTAAAAAATGTAGCTGAAGTACATGAGGGATCGATGCCCAGGGTAGGGCAGGCCGGCCTCAATAACCAGGAAGATACCGTAGAAGGAATTGTCGTAATGCGGAAAGGCGAAAATCCACGGGAAGTTCTGGTAGGTGTAAAAGCCAAAATTAAAGAGCTGAATGAGAAGGTTCTTCCGAAAGATGTAAAAATGGTGACGTTCTATGACCGCGATAACCTCATGGATTTCACCACCCACACCGTGATGCACAACCTGATCGAAGGAATTGTCCTGGTAACGGTGATTGTCCTTATTTTTATGGCCGACTGGAGAACCACACTGATTGTTTCCATCATCATTCCTTTATCCCTGTTGTTTGCCTTCTTATGCCTGAAAATGGCGGGAATGAGCGCCAATTTACTCTCGCTGGGAGCAGTGGATTTCGGAATTATCATCGATGGGGCAGTCGTCATGGTGGAAGGGCTTTTCGTGATGCTCGACCATAAAGCCCACAGATACGGTGACGAAAAATTCAATAAAATGGCCAAGGCCGGCTGGATAAAGCAGACGGGAACGGGTCTCGGAAAAGCGATTTTCTTTTCAAAGCTTATCATTATCACCTCGCTGATCCCGATTTTCTCCTTTCAGAAAGTGGAAGGGAAGATGTTCTCGCCGCTGGCCTTTACTTTAGGTTTTGCCCTGATGGGCGCCCTGATTTTCACCCTGACCCTGGTGCCCGTGCTTTCCCATATCCTTTTAAATAAAAACGTAAAGGAAAAGAACAACCCGTTTGTAAATTTCTGGGACCGGAGCGTACTGAAAGGGTTCAACTATACTTTTAAACATAAAAAACTAAGCCTGATTGTTGCCATTTCCTTCCTGGCAGCCACTTTATTCTCAGCGAAATTCCTGGGAACGGAATTCCTTCCTCAGCTGAATGAAGGCTCGCTGTGGATTACCGCAGAAATGCCGATGAGCTCTTCCCTGAAAGAATCCCTGAAAACCGCGGACCTTCTGAAAAAAGACATCATGAGCTTTCCGGAAGTGACCGATGTGCTTGCCCAGACCGGACGGAGCAACGACGGGACCGATCCGAACGGATTCGGATTCGTACAGTTTGCCGTCAACCTCAGGCCGAAAGAAGACTGGAAACGGAAAATAACCTATGAAGAGCTGATCGACGAAATCGATAAAAAGCTCAGGAACTACCAGGGAATCACATTCAATTATTCACAGCCGATCTCCGATAACGTAGCTGAAGCGGTAGCCGGTTTCAAAGCCGAAAACGGAATCAAGATCTACGGGGATAATCTCCAGACCCTTGACCGGCTGGCTGAAGAAGTACTGAAACAGGTAAAGGATATCAAAGGCGTAAAAGATGCCGGAATCATTAAAAACATCGGGCAGCCGGAAGTAAGTGTAGTGCTGGACCGGGATAAAATGGCGGCTTACGGCGTAATGCCTGATGATGCGCAGTCGGTGCTGGAAATGGCCTTCGGAGGAAAGACCGCCTCTGAAATGTTCGACGGCGAAAGGAAATTCCCGATCCGTCTCCGCTACTCCCGGGAATACCGGAAAGATGAAAACGACATTGCCGCACTGATGGTCCCTACGCAGGACGGGGCAAAGATCCCTTTAAAGGAAATCAGCACCATCGTTAAAGATAACGGAGCGGCGTTCATCTACCGGGATGACATCAAGAGATATATCGGGGTTAAATTTTCCATCCGTGACCGTGACCTGGGAGGTACCATTGCCGATGCGCAGAAAGCCGTTTCTAAAATTGAGCTTCCGGACGGCTATTCCGTAGGCTGGACCGGACAGTTCGAAAATCAGCAGCGGGCTTCGAAGAGGCTGACGCAGGTAGTGCCGATCAGTATCCTGGGGATTTTCTTCCTGCTGTTTGTGCTGTTCGGGAATATGAAAGACGCTTTGCTGGTATTGGCGAATGTGCCGTTTGCGCTGATCGGAGGAATTATCGCCCTTCACGTGACGGGAATGAACTTCGGCATTTCAGCCGGGGTGGGGATGATTGCCCTTCTGGGAATCTGTATCCAGAACGGGGTGATCCTCATTACGGAATTCCACCAGAACGTCAGGGACGGAATGAATCTTGATAACGCGATACTGAATGGGGTAAAATCAAGAACGCGTCCAGTCATCATGACCGCGCTGATGGCGTCGATCGGGCTGATGCCGGCCGCCTTGTCTACAGGGATCGGTTCCGAATCGCAGAAGCCGCTGGCCATTGTGATCATCGGAGGTCTGATCACGGCCACCGTTCTGACCCTGCTGATTTTCCCGATCATTTTCTGGATTTTCAACAGGACCGGAAGGTCGCAGCAGATTTAGGGCCAATGTAAGGGAGCTGGGTGCTGCAAGAGGGAAGTAGGATGATGGATGATAGAAGTTTTTCCCCGCATCAAGGGTAGGATGTTAATAAGCCTCCGGCCTCCGGCTTCCTTCTGCCAGTATGATTACAAACACATTTCTACATAAAGAATCGCGGAAAACTCAGTTTTCCGCGATTCTGCTATTGAAATAATTATTATGAGTTTAGAATCCTAATCCCACGGCAAAACCTCTTACTGCATTCGGGAAATCTGAAACAGAAGTTGCAGCTCCGGTAGTTGTATTGATGCTGTAAAGTTTCGTGGCGGTCCCTACCGTAGCCATCAGGTAAGCTTTCTGGCTCATGCTTCCGATATCAAAACCGTTGCTGCTGGTAATATTGATACCTAAAGACCCGGTTTCTACCAGTACTCCGTTATTCGGCGGATTCTGCTGGTACAGCTTATCGGTATTATGGTCGATCACAAACAGGGTTGTTGAAGTGGCACCTGCCATATTATTAGTATAAGCCGCCGCGCCGATCATCGGGCTTCCCGGATTCAGCGTAAGATCCACGGCTGTAATTCCTCCCGTCACCGGGTCCAGACGTAAGTTTTGTCCGGTATTGCTCACTACGCGTATTTTATCAACTGTCGGATTGAAATCGAATCCGAAATCCGTTCCTGCCAGCAGAGTAGCAAAAGGCGAGGTTCCTACGGCAGTGGCCGCTCCGGTTCCAAGGTTGATCGTATAAATCCTGCTGGTGCTTCCTAAGGCATACAGCTGTCCGTTCGCCGGCCTGAAGTCAATACCTAAAATATTTTCCCCGCTCTGAAGCCCGGACATGGATTTAGAAACCGGCACCGGGCTGTTCGGATTAAAGATCTGAAGGTTATTCGATCCGTCCACTGCATAGGCAACGGCCTCGGTAGGGATGGCCAGATCAATGACCTGTTGGGGAAGCATTCCGATATTGGTTGCTTTTCCGCTGCTGAGGTCTACCAGGTGAAGGGTATTGTTTACTGCCAGTAAGGCGCTAGCATTATCGTACCTGATATCAAAAGCGGCCTGCCCGGTAAAAGTGGTGCCCAGGCTTCCGACTTCTACAAGAGCTCCGTTGTTGGGAGGGTCCTGCTTGAAGAGTTTTCCTGAAGCCATGTCGATGTCATACAAAACCGTACTTGAAGCACCGGATTTGCTGTTGTTGTAAGCAATTCCCATAATCGAAGGATTGCTCCCTCCGCTGATATTCGTGTCAGTCGCTGCAGTAGCTCCCGTTTCAGGATTCAGTCTCAGGTTCTGGCCGCTGCTGCTCACCAGACGGATGCGGTCTACCACCGGATTAAAGTCTATCGAAGCGACGCTTCCCGAAATCGCAGGTGTAAATGCCGTGCTGCTTACCACTCTTGCCGAAGCATTGGACTGGTTGATGATGTACAGTTTGCTGGCACTGGATAAAGCATAAAGCTCGCCGGTAGCCGGCCTGAAATCAATGCTCATCAACTTCTCTCCGGAAGCGACTCCTGAAACGGTCGTTTTAGACGTAAAGCTTTTGGGATTGTTGGCATTGAAAGCTACCAGCTCATTATTCGCCGTTAACCCGTAGACCATCTGGTCGGGTCCCTGCACAGCCATGTCCTGAGACATCATGCTGTCGGAATCGTTGCAGGAAAATAGAACGGCCATGCCAGCGGCAGCCATCCATAGATGTAGTTGTTTTCTCATAATATTATTCTTTAAGTAGTTCGTATTTCTATCTACGATAAAAGATAAATAAAGGTTTTTGACAACAGTAAAAATTTTTATGCGTATTGTTTTATTAGTTATAGTATTAAGAATTAAACAGATAGTTTATAATTTAAACAAAACGTAGGTGCAGGATTTTCACAATTGAGAAAAATGTGTAAATTTGCAATCTCAATACATTGAAAAATAAGGTTTGTGCTTTATTGGATTTGAATATTGAAACTTTTTTGGAGAAAAAGTTTTTGGTATTTAAAAATTCATTATATTTGCACACCGAAAATTTGAAAACAATAAATAAATAATTCATAAATCATGGCAAAGGAAACGTTTAATCGTAACAAACCACACTTGAACATTGGTACTATTGGTCACGTTGACCATGGTAAAACTACTCTTACAGCTGCTATTTCTGCTGTATTAGCTAGCAAAGGTCTTGCTGAGAAAAAAGACTTCTCTGCAATTGACTCTGCTCCAGAAGAAAAAGAAAGAGGTATTACTATCAATACTGCTCACATCGAATACGAAACTGAAAAAAGACACTATGCTCACGTTGACTGTCCAGGTCACGCGGATTACGTAAAGAACATGGTAACTGGTGCTGCTCAGATGGACGGAGCAATCGTGGTATGTGCTGCGACTGACGGACCAATGCCTCAGACAAGAGAACACATTCTACTTTGCCGTCAGGTAAACGTACCTAGAATTGTTGTTTTCATGAATAAAGTTGACATGGTAGATGATGCTGAGTTATTAGAGCTTGTTGAAATGGAGCTTAGAGACTTATTATCTACATATGAATTCGACGGTGATAACTCTCCGGTAATCCAAGGTTCTGCTCTTGGTGCTCTTACAGCTGCTACTGCAGAAGGAGGTGCTAAGACTGACGATCAGTGGTTCAAGTCTGTTGAGACTTTGATGGACGCTGTTGACGAGTGGATCGAAGAGCCGACAAGAGATACGGATAAGCCATTCTTGATGCCAATCGAAGACGTATTCTCTATTACTGGTAGAGGTACTGTAGCAACTGGTAGAATCGAGGCTGGTATCATCAACACTGGTGATCCTGTAGATATCGTAGGGATGGGTGATGAAAAATTAACTTCTACAATTACAGGAGTTGAGATGTTCAGAAAAATCCTAGACAGAGGTGAAGCTGGTGATAACGTAGGTCTATTGTTGAGAGGTATTGAAAAAACCGACATCAAGAGAGGTATGGTAATCGCTAAGAAAGACTCTGTGAAACCACACAAGAAATTCAAAGCATCTGTTTATATCCTTTCTAAAGAAGAAGGTGGACGTCACACTCCATTCCACAACAAATACCGTCCTCAGTTCTACGTAAGAACTACTGACGTTACAGGTGAGATCTTCTTACCGGAAGGTGTAGAAATGGTAATGCCAGGTGATAACTTGGAGATCACTGTAGAATTGTTACAGCCAATCGCTCTTAACGAGGGTCTTAGATTCGCGATCAGAGAAGGTGGTAGAACAGTTGGTTCAGGTCAGGTAACTGAAATCTTAGACTAATCATCTATTAAAATAATAAAAAGCTTCCGTAAGGGACTTCTTTACGGAGCTTTTTAAACTACGGGCATCGTCCAATGGTAGGATACCGGTCTCCAAAACCGTTGATCAGGGTTCGAATCCTTGTGCCCGTGCAAAATACAACTATGAGTTCATTTGTCGATTTTTTAAAAGGTTCTTATAACGAATTCAGACACAAAGTGGAATGGCCGAAATGGTCGGACCTGCAGTCTTCTACCATTGTAGTCACTGTGGCCACCGTAATTCTGGCGTTATTTACTTTCGGAGTTGATGAATTGTTTTCAAAAGCAATCAGCAACATTATAGGAATGCTCATCAACGTGTTCAATTAATAATAAAAGTATTTTCCCAAAATGAGCGAATTGAAATGGTATGTGCTGAAAGCAATCAGCGGACAGGAAAATAAAGTGAAAAACTACATTGAAACGGAAATCAAGCGCTTAGGGTTTGAACAGTACGTTACTCAGGTAGTGATTCCTATGGAAAAGGTAATTCAGATCAGAAACGGTAAAAAAGTTCCTAAAGAAAGACCTTATTATCCTGGATACTTAATGATTGAAGCTGATTTGATGGGGGAAATTCCGCACGTTATCAAAAACATTCCCGGTGTTATTTCTTTCCTAAGCTTAACCAAAGGAGGAGATCCTGTTCCGATGAGAAAGTCGGAGGTGAACCGAATGTTGGGCAGAATGGATGAACTTTCCGAATTTGCAAGTGATGTTGAAATCCCTTATATCGTAGGTGAAAACGTTAAAGTAATTGACGGACCATTCAACGGATTCAACGGAACAGTAGAAAAAATTCTTGAAGACAAAAAGAAAATTGAAGTTTCCGTTCTCATTTTCGGCAGAAAGACGCCAATGGAACTGAGCTATATGCAGGTTGAAAAAGTATAATCCTTTATAAAATATAAGCGAAAGACTGTTCATTAGAACAGTCTTTTTCTATTTAATAACAATCATGAAAATATCCTGCCCTTATTTTTATCCAGCACTGACGGTATTATCGGCATTGTCTTTAATAAATTGCCTTAAAGATTCTGAAACCGCAAGCAGTTCAAGCCAAAGGATCATGGAGGAAAAGAAAATAGTTGTCAAAACAGCCATCGATACCGCACTTACGGAAAAAATGATCAATGTCCTTCTAAAGCCAGTTTATGATACCATGAACTTAAAGCCGATTCCCGAAATGGATGAGGAAATAACACTTTCCCGTTCGGACATCAAACGCTTTACTTTACGCCATACAAAGTTTGCGGCAATGGCCGTTGAAAACCGGTATCCGTTTGCCGGTGCATCGATAGGGCACTGTGATTTGTTCATTTTCCGTTTCAACGGCGAAAAATGGGAGACTGCCGATTTTATGCGGGAGGCGGGAAGCGGAGGGATGTACGGGAATTCCGGCTCATTGACGCAGATGGTCAGGATCGGAAAAGAAGCAGTGGTTTTCGCACTTGCAGGAGGGCAGACGCACATGGGGACCCTGTATTACGATGATCTGGTCCTCTTCAGACATGGCCGTCTGCAGAAGGCTGGGATGGTAGAAACGCAGTATTCCTATGGAGATTGGGATGATGATGCAGAAGGAACCCGGTTCTGTTTTGATATACAATACGAATTCCTTCCTTCCGGTAAGCCGGTCTATGACCTGCAACTCGTTAAAAGAAGCTGTTTAAAGGAAGATCAGAATAAAATTCTCGATAAAATCATTGTTCCCTTCAGCGATAAAAACAACCGGTATGAAATTCCGGAGACCTTTACTGAAAGTTTACCTTAATTTAATTAAAATCAATAGATTCTATTTGCTATTTCAAAAATAATTCATAATTTTGCAGTCCGAAAAGTAGGATTATTTAAGGTGAGAATGGATAACCTACTGAATAATAATGCTTCCAAACTCATTCATTATTCAAATTTAAAAAACAAACAATGGCTAAAAAAGTCTTTAAAATGGTAAAGCTTCAGGTGAAAGGTGGCGCAGCTAACCCTTCTCCACCAGTAGGTCCAGCATTGGGTTCTGCAGGTGTGAACATCATGGAGTTTTGTAAGCAATTTAACGGAAGAACGCAAGATAAGCCGGGACAAGTGTTACCTGTAGTAATTACAGTGTACGAAGACAAATCTTTTGAATTCGTAATCAAGACGCCTCCTGCAGCAATCCAGTTGATGGATGCGGCTAAAATCAAAGGTGGTTCCGGAGAACCTAACAGAAATAAGGTAGGTGCCGTGTCTTGGGATCAGGTAAAGAAAATCGCTGAAGATAAAATGGCGGATCTTAACTGCTTTACCATGGAATCTGCTGTTTCTATGGTCGCTGGTACTGCCAGATCAATGGGATTAAGAGTAACAGGAACTAAACCAACTTTTAACGCTTAAAACTTAAAGAAATGGCAAAACTGACAAAAAAGCAAAAAGAAGCTTTAAGCAAAGTAGAAAAAGGAAGAATCTATAACCTTGAAGAAGGTTCAGCGCTTGTAAAAGAAGTAAACACTGCAAAGTTTGATGCTTCCGTAGACATCGCTGTAAGATTAGGGGTAGATCCTAGAAAAGCAAACCAAATGGTAAGAGGCGTTGTATCTCTTCCTCACGGAACCGGTAAGGATGTTAAAGTTTTAGCTTTAGTAACTCCGGATAAAGAAGCAGAAGCTAAAGAGGCGGGTGCTGACTATGTAGGTCTTGACGAGTACTTACAAAAAATCAAAGACGGTTGGACTGATGTTGACGTAATCGTTACCATGCCGGCTGTAATGGGTAAATTAGGACCATTGGGTAGAGTATTAGGACCGAGAGGTCTGATGCCAAACCCTAAATCAGGAACTGTAACGATGGAAATCGGTAAAGCGGTAACTGAAGTGAAAGCAGGTAAAATTGATTTCAAAGTAGACAAGTACGGGATTATCCACGCTGGTATCGGTAAAGTATCTTTCGATGCTGCCAAAATCAAGGAAAATGCCCAGGAATTGATCTCTACGCTGATCAAAATGAAACCGACTGCTGCTAAAGGAACTTATGTGAAGTCAATCTACTTGTCTTCTACTATGAGCCCGGGTATTGCAATTGATACTAAATCTGTTAACTAATTTTAATCCTTAAGACAATGACAAAAGACCAAAAAGTTGTAGCAATACAAGAGATCAAAGACTTGCTTCAGGATGCAAAAGTAGTTTATGTAGCAGATCTTGAAGGTTTGAACGCTGCTAAATCTTCTGACTTCAGAAGACAGGCTTTCAAGCAGAATATTCAGGTGAAAGTAGTAAAAAATACACTTTTACAAAAAGCAATGGAACAGATGGAAGGAGTGGATTACTCTGAAATGTTCCAGTCTTTCAAAGGAAACTCGGCGTTGATGATTGCTGAAACGGCTAACGCTCCTGCGAAATTAATCCAAGGGTTCAGAAAGAAAGAAGAAAAGCCGGCTTTGAAATCTGCTTTTGTTCAGGAAACTTTCTATGTTGGTGACAACAACCTGGACATGTTGGCGAACATCAAGTCCAGAGAAGAAATGATCGGTGAAATCATCGGATTACTTCAGTCTCCAATCCAGAGAGTGGTTTCTGCTCTTCAAAACAAACCTGAGACGGTAGAAGCTAAAGCTGAAGAAGCTGCCCCTGCAGCAGCAGAAGCACCTGCTGCCGAAACTCCGGAAACTCCGGCTGCTGAAGGAGAGGCTCCAGCTGCTGAATAATTTACACTCAAAAAATAATCAATAATCAACAAAAACATTACAACAATGTCAGATTTAAAAAATTTAGCTGAAACGCTAGTAAACTTAACAGTAAAAGACGTAAACGAATTAGCTGCTATCCTTAAGGATGAGTACGGAATTGAGCCTGCTGCTGCTGCAGTAGTAATGGCTGGTCCTGGTGCTGGTGAAGCTGCTGAAGAAAAGACTGAATTCGACGTAATTCTTAAGTCTGCAGGTGCTTCTAAATTAGCAATCGTTAAATTGGTAAAAGATTTAACCGGTGCTGGTCTTAAAGAAGCTAAAGATATCGTAGATGGTGCTCCTGCTCCAATCAAAACAGGTATCTCTAAAGACGAGGCTGAAGCGCTTAAGAAGCAATTGGAAGAAGCTGGTGCTGAAGTAGAATTGAAGTAATCATTTACTCGACCCATACAGAGCCGTCCCGATTTTGGGGCGGCTTTTTTTATGCTCATTGTTGAACGCCGATCCGGCAGCAGTTACGGATTGTCAGTATCTGTCATTGGCTGGCCGGAGAATTTTGGGTCTGTGGACAAGCCCGGAATACAGTTTAACTATCATCCGCAGCAAGATACTCTTTGGACAGTGATGGCAATATGATTCCCGACAGTGTAGGTCTATCTGGACGATGATAACGACGGGATTCCCTATACGGCAGAATCATGTACAGCCAGTATTACCATCTCGTCCCTGGCCTCTTCAGCAATAGGTAGCCTTGGTACTTCAGCTACTGCCGTATTTCCTTTGGCCCCAGCCGGGGTTCCCCTTCCGTACGGTAGGGTAAAAGTTGCGTAGGGTACAGTAATATTTTTAACAAATAAAAGTTAAAAATTTTTATCAAAATCGCTCTTTCAGATAATTTGGAAGGGATTATTCGTTATACATCAGTTTATTTTTATATTTATTGCATAATCTATGTTAAAATATCAAAATTTATAATTAAATTTGCCCAAAATTCACAAGTTGGGAAAAAGAATACGAAACATGACAGGCAGGATGCCCAGTACGATCCTTTCAAAGGGACTCGGGAAATCAGCCCTGTTGGTATTTGTTCTTTTCTTTTATTCCCTGTATTCCCAGGAAGGGTTTGGTACTCCTGCACTGATCAGTGTCAAAGGAAACGCGCAGATCTATTCCACCGATCCCAATTTCAATCAGCAGTTTGTTGCGCAGGAAAATACGGATTACCGGATCAGTAATCTCCAGGGTGGCCTCGTCTTCAAATCTAAAGACCTTTTAGCCGCGAAGAAACCTTCCAGACGCAAAGCAAAACCTTCTGTACAGACGGCTGACAAGATAACCGCCGGAAAAATCAGGAAGACCGTATCGGATTTCGAGCAGCGGAAGAGATTATTTAATTTCTGCCGCATGGACAGCGCTCCCTTTTCACGGGAGCTGCCTTATTCGTCCGATTCCAGCCGGGCTTACGTAATTCCTTCCACAACATCCCATGACTTTTCCAAGGTCTGTATTTCTGAATGCAAATTATTGATTAGCTTTATATTAGAACGTCTCTATATAGAGAAATATCATTGCTTCAACAACAGGTCTTTTGATTTCTGTTTTTCTGAAGTGTTTTCCATAAGGCCTCCTCCCGTATTTATAGTTTGAAATATACTCCCATTAAAAAACGTATTCAGGTACTTTATTCAATAGAGTACACCTTATAATTAATTACTTTATGACTATAAAAAATTTAACACAAATAAAAAATACAGCCATCGTGCTGGCGTTACTTGCGGGCAGCCTGGGCTTTGCACAGACCTGTCCGTCTACGGCAGAGGGAACCCCGATATTCAAAAATGATTTCGGAACAGGGAACAGCAACAGTAATACAACTGCTACAGATCCTTTTGTGATTGGTCACACCTTTCAGGCAGTTAATCCTCCTGACGGTTCTTATAGTGTCACCACCTCTGATGCTCAAACCTCAAGTTTTGTGAAGACGGACCTTACCGGCAACAAGGATGCCGGGTATACCGATATTACGGCCGGTTCCACCACAGGAAGATATCTGGCGATCAATATCAATTCCGGTGCAACGTTAAACGCGGCGATTTACCGGGTCAGCAACCTCAGTGTTGTACCGGGACAGCTTTACCGGTTCAGGATCGATATGGCCGGACTGTGTAACGGGTGTTCAGATGTCCCTAACTTACAGCTGAGCATCAAGGACAGCAACGATAACGTGCTTGCGACTGCCAACTCAGGTAACCTCGGAGTTGTCAATGATGATGTCTGGAGAAGGCTGAATCTTTCTTTTACCCCTTCAACAACGGTGGTAAAACTGGAGATCATTAATCTCCAGGGGAACGGAGGGAGCGGAAACGATGTCGGGATCGACAATATTGTCTTTACCCCTGTAGAATGTGACTCAGACGGGGACGGGATTGCCAATTCACTGGATCTTGATGATGATAATGACGGGATTTTAGATTGTATCGAAAGAGGACTGGATTCCAACTCAACGGTAGGCACCATTTTCAAATTAAACGGGAATGCAACCCAGATCAACTCCCAGCAGGTACGCCTGACGCCGGCACTGAACACGCAGGCCGGCCAGATGTGGTCTTACGGGAAAGTGGACTTCAGCAAAAGCTTTACCTTAAGCTATGAAGCCAATTTCGGAAGCAGTGATGCAGGTGCTGACGGGATCGCTACCGTATTCCATAATTCTCCGGCAGGAGTGGATGCAGTTGGAGCTGCCGGCGGCGGTATCGGCGCACTGGGCATCCAGAACGGGATCGTGCTTGAAGTGGATACCTATGACAACGGTACGGCTGTGGGCGATATTCCCAACGACCATGGCCAGATCTGGGCTTCGGCCAGCCAGAGCGGTGCCAATCTTCTGACAACTGCTGCTGACCTGGGCAACGTTGAGGATAATGTATGGAGACCGGTGATCATTACCTGGGATTTTCCTACTAAAAGATTATCATATACAGTCGGAGGAATTTTAGCAGGAGCCTATACGTTTCCATCCAATAATCCGATAACCAATTATTTCGGCGGAGTAAGCAATGTTTATTTCGGATATACGGCTTCTACCGGAGGAGCGGTTAATGAACAAAGTATCCGGTATAACGACTTCTGTTCCCAGCTTCCTTTGGAACTGGATACCGACGGAGACGGTATCCCGAACCAGCTTGACCTGGATTCCGATAACGACGGATGCCCGGATGCGATTGAAGGGGATGAAAATGTAACACTCGCCCAGCTCGTTTTTGCCGGAGGGAATGTAACGTCCGGAACGGGATCTACGGCTCCGAACAAAAATCTCTGTGCCTCTTCCACCTGTGTGAATGCATCGGGAGTGCCGAATGTGGTAAATGCCGGAGGAGCTGCCGATATCGGTGGTGACCAGGGCCAGGGCATCGGAACTTCCCAGAACAGCGGAATTCAGCCACCGGGATGTTCAACCTGCTACAAGCCGTCGGTAACTTCCGGAACAACCCTGAATACCAATGCCGGTATTTCGGCACTGGGAAGGGCAGGAACCAGCGGAGACAACTGGCCAATGGTAAGAAAAGGAGCCTGGACCGCCCTGGAAGCTAAAACCAAAGGAATGGTGATCAACCGGGTAGCTTTCGACAATACCGGAAACCCTGTAGGGATCTCTTCAGCCAATTTCGTAGAAGGGATGATGGCTTACGATACGACCAACAACTGCCTAAAAGTGTATACGACAAAGGATAACGGAACCACTTACGGATGGTATTGTATGGAAAACCAGACCTGCCCGGATTAATGAAGTACAACTGAAAAACTAAATTTTTTAAAATGAAAAAAGCAATCAATA
>NZ_BJYJ01000046.1 GCF_007991455.1 Chryseobacterium hagamense
CAAAAATATCACTTGAAATCAGGGATGGATGGGATGCTTTGCTACAGGTCCCTCTTACTCCTAAAAAAACGGGAACGATTCCGATAACGGCTTCCCATCATAATTAAACTGCACAATAATGAAAAACAACTTATTTAATATCATGGCGCTGCTGGCGCTGGGAACTCTGAGTGCCCAGGTACGTACCGTAAACTCAGCCACCAACATATCGGTAACCAACAGCCCGGCTTTTATCGATGCCTCTTCCAATACCACCGTGAACGGCTCTTCCAATGTAGGAAAAGGACTGATTTTTCCAAGGGTGGATCTTTCAGCCATGACCTCTTTTCCGGGCATTACAGCAGGTATCCCGAACTCCTTCCCGACCCGGTTCGACGGGATGATCGTTTACAACACCGCCGCTTCGGGAACAGCCGGCGTAGGAGCTACCCAGGGGACCCTGAGCCCGGGATACTGGTTTTACGACAACAAATCCGTTACCAATACCGGCGGGACCTGGAAACCGGTAAGCACAGCTACTGCCGAAGTGGCCAATACGGCCAGCAATGGTCTGACTTTAACAGGAAATAATGTGAAAATAGGTGGAAATCTTAATGAGTCCACCACCATCACCAATAACGGGAAGGCCCTGAATATTGCAGGTTCCGCATCTTCTACAACATTCGCTTCTAACGGAAATGTGGGGATCGGAACAGCTACTCCGGCAGAAGTTCTGGACGTCTATGGAAATACCGTAATCAGAGGAACTGCCAACATCAAAACCACCGCTGCTACGGCAGTCGTCAATCAGAATGTCCTTTCAGTGGAAAATGACGGAACGGTTACCAAAAGATTTATCAATTATATATCCAATAGTGGAGAAAACCTGAATGATCTTGTTAAGGTACCATACGGTTCGCTAATTACCGGGTCATTTGTCAATAATATTTGTAATGACGGATTTACCCTTAATAAAAGATTCACTATAGAGGTGATTCTGAACTATGACGGTACATTTTCAAAACTATATACCAATGGTCCGGCTACTGTGACGGTCACCGGTGAAGGGACCTCTACCATCAGGTTTTCGTACAGCAGTGCATGTAGGAATGCTGATCATTTTTTAAAGTTTTCCAACCTGAACGGAAACGTCACAATAACATCAGATCCCGGATGGAATACCGCTGCTGCTGCTTATACGATCCGGTAATGTCAGAATAGAAAGATCGATCACTCCGGAAAGCATGATTACGGAAAAGGCGGCTTCAGCAATGAGGTCGCCTTTATGTATGATCATTTTAAACTGGCACAACGATTTATTTTGAGCATAAAGAACTTTAAGCAATTTTTTTAACGAGTTAAATTTCCTTCCACCAGCTTCATTCTTCCAGCCTGTTAATCCAGATTCTTCTGTATATATGGAATGAAAAGAACTGCATGATTATAGAAAAAGCCCTCAAATCATGAGAGCCTGGGGTTGAATTAGGAATGAATGAGTTCTGATTGTATCGGATGAATAACCTGGGCTTTTGGACATGACCGGAGATCGGATTTTCCGGTAGTTTACGCTGGTAATATTATTATGTATGACGTGAGTTCGACCGTAGTGACATCATATTCAATCAATTATTTAATTCAAAAATAAAAATGAGGCTGATTCAGTCAGGATTTTGGATACCGCTCACTTTGCCGGAACAAATAAACGGTTCTCAATTCTGACAGGACTTCATCCTATCCTGTATTAAGCCATCCTTGCGGGACTTTAAAATAATATAAATCCATTCCCTCTGATTGAAAAAAACAAGGCCAGCTGTTCAGGATTTAATAGGAACCCCTTTAATAAAGCGATAACCTATTCAATTTGATAATCAATATCTTTGATCCTGTGTCTGACAAGAGAAACTTCCTGCTTCCAGCCTCTTAATCCATGTTATTTATACTAAAAATTGTTTTTTCCAGCTACCAAGTGTATTCCGGCTGATGTTGAAATGCCTGGCGGTTGCTACGTTATTCAGTCGATGTTTCTTCTGGTAATCCAGAATTTCGAAGATGGCCGTCCGGTCGTACGATTTATATTTCTGGTTAATGCTCTCCGAAGCTTCAGAAGAGATTATCTTGTTCAGGCGGATAATATCCATAACGGTAATTTCTTTTTTCTTAAGAATGCAGTGACATTGCGAAATCTTCTGCGGATACTTCTCCAGGATCATTTCCGTATATAACTTTTTATAATTAATATTTTTCTTTTTCATAAGGTTTAGAAGATTGATTTATATTCTTTTCTTACTTTTACAGCAATATGATGCTCAAAATAAACCACCAGAAAATATTTTCTGCGGGTTTTTGTTTCGTTGTATAGGGTATAGGTCCAGCGGTTCGCCACTCGTGAGCAGGATTCATTTTTTCCCAATAGCTCTTCCACTTCTTCAGAAGTTTTTCCCAGAATAAGTTGGGTATTAAGAATACTTCTTACATAATATCTTCTCTTCTGCTGTTGGTTTTTCCATTCGTAGCTGTTGAACTTCTTTATAAAAATCAGGAAATTGAGCATGTTTTACCAGGTATGATACATTTTTAATAGTGTCTAGGATCTGCTGTTTGAAATAAAGAATGATGATTTTCTTTCTTCCATATATTTTTGCGGGTGATATTCATTCAGGTATCGGAGGGATAGTGGTTATACTGGTTTCCATCTCCTGCAGGATCTCTTTTCCGGTCTTGCCAGTCAGATGATTATACCGTCTCATTACGTTTTTATTTGGGTTATGAACACCTCGGCGATTACACAGGCCGGTAAAGGAGAAAAGAAAGAAAACAACGGACTTGCGGAATTATTTACTTTTGATAACCGTTCTTTTGGAAATCCACTTGTACAGAGTGGTCTTCGGAATTCTATATTCCTCGATCACCTGTAACTTCGTCTTTCTTCCTGTGGTAATCATTTCAAGAATATAATCGATAAGTTCTTCACTGTAAATATTCTTCCGGAATTGGGGAAGGCTTTTGGACTTATCTTTTTCCTGATTCCCGGTTTTCGAGTGTTCGAGGGCCGGCGCATATAAAATCAGGTGATGGCTATAGAGCCGGAAAAAGTCATATTCCAGGATTTTACACCATCGTAAAACCAATAGGATGTCAAGACTTTCCGATGAGTACATCTCATCAAGATCCGCTTCCGAACATTTAAGAAATTTTGTTAGCCTGCTAATGGAAATATCGAGTTCCTGTACCCTGCTTTTGATCAGAGTTCCCAAATGAAATTTTTTAAAATCCATATCATTACATTTTTTATTAATAACAATTGCATCAGTTTTAAAATTCCGGCCGGGTGTATTCGTACAATCAAATCATCCCGGCCGGAGAGCTACCGGCCTTACATAAAACAACCTTGTATGGGGTATACATAAAACTATTACCGGCCGTTATTTTATTAAATCAGGAATTTAAACAGTTTTTATTCATACGCGATTCTTAAGAGAGCAGGAGTCTGTTTTTCAGATGGTATCAGAATAGGATGCTTCTGCCCGGAAATCAAAATTCTATGAAAAAGCTCTTATGATTAATATTACATTTCAAACGAAGCGGTTATTGATTGTTATCCGTCATATGTTCAATGCGGCAACCTGCAAACTGCAAAGTCTTCTGCGGAAATTTCCAAAGTCCGGTAGCTGAAGCTCTGAAATTCCCCAAGTCTTTTTGCTGAGATTTTCTATAGTAGAGGCTCCCTATGCAACCTTTTTGAAGATTTATTTTAACCGGGATCACCGGATCAGCTTTTGTTCTGAAAGCTTCGGAACAGTTGGTGCTGTTCCAAAGCAAAAAAAATTAAACCAACTTTAAATTTTATCTGACTGATGAAATTTCACCTGCGATTTATATGATATAAGTTTAATGAGTATTAAAACCATTTTAAAAACCTTTGAGAGGGCGACATAGAGTCATACTGTTTAGGTAGTCTAATGGGGGCAGCCGCCCCTGCTCAAAGGCCAGTGAGTAATCCTTTATTCCGGTCAGGGAAGCATTTTGTTTACCTCTTCTGCAATAATCCGGGTAATGTCTTTAGAACTGTTATAGTAGGGAAGTGCCGGTTTCACATCTTCCAGGTACCATATCATATCAATCTTATTTTTTTTAGCGTAGGCTTCGATCTGCTGACCCGCTTTTTCAAGATAAGGCTTCACCTCATGGCTGTACTGTTCGCTGATCTGGTTGTTATAACTTTTGATTCTGGTCTCATGCAGTTTCCGTTCATCCTGAAGCAGTTTCAGCTTTTCAGCATCGGTTTTATTCATTCGCATCCGGAGGCTTTCGAAAGTTTCATTCTGCTTCGGGGCATACGGGTTGATGATGGATTCGTATTTTTTTTGCAGCGTCTGCTCTTCCTCCTGTATTTCCTGCGAGAGCTTTAAGCGGAGCGTATCAAGACTGGCCTGTCTGGCACTGAAGCCTTTTAAGGCTGGATACAGCTTGTCTTTGGAAATGAAGGCGGTCGTCTGCGCATTGGCCATGGTTGCATAAAATAAAAATAACAGCACCGGAGTAAAAAGTTTCATAAATTCTTATATTTAATCTTAATTGTTAGCCTTTAATCAAAGATAAAGACCTGATTTGTTCAAAGCCATAGACCGGCAGAAGGCAGTAATGCTGGGGTCGACTGTATTTTAATCTTAGGTCAAAAGTACAGATTCCTACTCTTTCATTAAATTTATTTATGTCTAAAGAATAATACACCGGTATAGAAATTTTAAGACAGAAAAGAGAGGGTTTGGGAACCGCCAAACAACTTTTAATATTCATATAATTTAATAAAGACCTGAAGATCTTTACCGGTGCTCCACACATACTGCTGTTCAGATCATCTTCACTATCTCTTATTTATTAAGGAGTTTATCTTTTTTGTAGATTACTTTTCCGGGTTTTCCGGGGGGATGGATGACCACCCGTTCCTGTAATCCCGTATTTCCGTCGAGAATAATGAATATCCTTCCGGATTGCTCATTGTAAGTTCCTTTATAAGAAATAACATAAAAAGATTTTTTATCGGAATGATCATTGTACCTTTCAATAAAATGATCATTTTCTTTAAGAAGGTCAATATCTTTTTCAATGCAGAAACCGATGGCCTGCTGAGGGGTAAAAAGAAAATCTTTTTCCATATCGTCGGATTTCAGCATCCTGCCTTCAGCATCAAAATAATATTTCATTCCAACTGCAGCCCCTCTGTTTCGGAAAGTGACCCATTTACATCGGATGATTCCTTTTCCGCTGTATTCTTTATATACCGAAAAAAAGCTTCCCCATCCGGTACTGAGAGAGGTAAACCAGGCTCCTTCTTTGCCTGCAGTATATAGGGTCGTGGTGTGATTTTCGGTGGTATTGGTTTTATTCTGCCCCTCTTTATTGTTTTCATAAAACTTGTCGATATCGAAATATTCGGTTTGGTCATCGATAAGGTGGTTGAAATTTTCTGTTTTCATTTAATAAATGTTAATAGGTAGTCAATGAATACAAATGGGTTCGGTGGTTGAGAAAATAAGAAGAAAAGGACCGGAAGTCCTTGACGGGATTTTTCAGGTTAAAATTCTTGCGGGAGGAACCTGTTTCATAAAGAAAAAAATTCCTTTCCCGGTAACGGATGACGGACGGGTGGGGAGTGGCCGCCCGCCCGTCTCAGGGCATCCCACCCGTCCGTCATCAGGGATCCCACCCGGACGTGCATGTCCGGTGCTGCTATTCTGACGTGAATTCGACCATGCTTAACTTGTATTTAGCTGTTTATTCAGTTTAAAATAAAGAAGGTTATTCGGTCAGAATATTAAATAGAATTCTCTTTAATAGAATGACAGAAGGTCTTGTTTGGTCATCTAACTTTGATTGTATTTATGACAAGAGAAACTTCCTTCATCCAGCTTCCATCTTCCAACCTGTTAATCCGGGTTCTTCTTCTTCGGTTTAAGTTATTCTACGGTAAGGATCTTATCCAGCGTGGCGGTCCGCGGTTCTTTCAGCAGGGTTCCGTTGCTGTATTGGGTAACGATTTCCAGCGAATAGGTTCCGGTAGGAAGGGCAGGGATCACCAGGATTACTTCGGAAGGATTATTGGTCACGATATCCGAAGCCTCCACGGGCAGCCGCATCCGGGTAGACGTTTCTACAAAGAAAATGCCGTTGGCCTGGTTCTCGCCCATGACCTTGATTTTGTTTCCCCTGATCTTGAGGTTTTTCCCCGGAGTCAGCAGATCGTTTACGGTTCCGCTTTTTACATCTTTTATTTCCAGGATAATGGCATCGCTTTGGGCCACCCCGAGAATGCTGATTTCGATATTGGGGATTTCCGTCCGCAGCTTTTCGCCTTGGTTGAACTGGAACAGGATGTGGTGTTTTTTGGGATCGAAGGTTTCTGCGGCCGAACTGAAAACGCCTCGGATCTGGATGCAGGCCGTGAAATAACCGGTGTTTACCGAATATCCGTCGCAAAGCTGATAGGCCATTTCTTTGAGGAAAAGTTCCACGGCGTGCTCCATGGAAGCCGCTGCAACATCGGCACCGCCACGGTTGACGGAAGCCTCACAGATCTGTTTTACATTCAGCGACCGCTCGCTGGCGGTACGGGCAATAAAATCGTTAGGGTCGGGAGTAAGCACGTTATCATACAGATAGGCTTTGATTTTGTGTAATACGGGCATTTTTTTTCAATTTGGTTAAGGTTGTTCCGGCACCGGACATTCTTCCGGACGATGAAGACAGTGGCTGGCAGCCGGTCTCCGGGATCCTCAGAGGGTAATACTTCACCGGTACGGGATACAAATGTAATTTTTTACCGGAATTGTGGCAAAAAGCTTGCTGTAAAAGTTTTAAGACAGGTTTGTCTCAAGTTTAAGACCTTCTGTGGCCTCGTATGCCGGATCGGATATTTCCCTAAAATGCTGGTTGATTTGCCGGTAAATCCTGGCGTTATGTTGCCGGAAATTCAGGGCTTTCTGTCCTTCCCGGATCTGCGCCACCAGATCACGGTCGGTCATGAACCTGCGCATGGCCTCTTTCAGGCCTTCTTTGGAAGGATCCGCCAGATAGCCTGTTCTTTCGTGGACCAGAAGTTCGCGCACGCCTCCCACATCCGTACAGATTACCGGCCTGTTCAGGATCAGCGCTTCCCCTACGGACAGGGGATATGCTTCATAACGGGAGGGCTGGATGTAATAGTCGGCCGCCCGTATATAAGGATGGGGGTTATGCTTCGGGCCCAGTAAGAAGAAAGAGCTGCCGATCTGCAGTGACTGTATGAGCCGTTCCAGCTTCACGGAATCCACCCCGCTGCCTACAATGGCGATGGTATGGGAGAAGCCTTCGTCAAGAAGCTCCCGGTGGGCTTCCGCCAGGATATCATACCCTTTCTGGTGGCACAGTCTTCCTACCGAGACAAAAAGCGGAGACTGCTTCAGGATGTCCCGCTCTCCTGCATCCCGTACGCTTTCTGCCGCCTTCCTTTTCACCCCGGCCTCATCAAAGGTATTATAGATGCAGATGCTGTTGCGGATTTCCATGGAAAGATGGCTGCGGAAATGCTCTTCCGTAGCCTGGGAAACAAAGATCGTACTGTCGCAGAGGTTCATCATGACGGCCATCCTTTTTCCGTATTCCGGCGTCCAGTGCCGGATGTCGGAGTGGAACCAGTTGATCTTTTTTGAGGACATAAAAGGGCTGGCGAGCAGTCCTTCCACTGAAGGGTTCATCATGGCGATCTCGATATCGGGAACAAAGCCCAGCTTTTTGCGCAGCAGTCCCGGAAAATACCGGTACCTGAGCAGGTTCAGGCGTCTTGCCGCAAGCTGGAGGATGCGGACGGTTTTCAGCCGAGACATGTCTTCACGGCCGCCGGTCAGGGAAAAGACGGTGACGGACGGCGGGATGTCCCGGAGAAGCGCTCCCTGGCGGATATCCAGCAAAACAAAGGGCTCAAAATACGAGCGGTCCAGGTGTTCAATGACATCCAGCATGACTTTCTGGACGCCGCCCATTTCCATATTGGGGATCCTGAATACTATTTTTTTCTTCATTATTAATTTTTTATATAATATTTTTATTGACCGCATGACGGGCAGATCCGGAAAAGCGTTAAACACCCAGGGTATCGCTCATTTTTTTCTGGTTTTTATACACAGGAGGGTGCCATCTTTGAGGGTTAGTCTATCTGTCATT
This sequence comes from Chryseobacterium hagamense, assembly GCF_007991455.1. Classification (GTDB taxonomy): domain Bacteria; phylum Bacteroidota; class Bacteroidia; order Flavobacteriales; family Weeksellaceae; genus Chryseobacterium; species Chryseobacterium hagamense. Next base: position 8,179 of record NZ_BJYJ01000046.1, read on the forward strand.
GTTTAACCGGGGTAGTAAGGATCTGCAGGCATGTCTTATCACTGAATGACCCGGCTGATGAGACCGAAGCATCTGCCATACAGGCAGAATTGATGGCAGGAAAGAATGTGTAATGAAAACCCTCAATATCGGGAGCTGCTCTTACTTTCCTTTTCAGCAGGCCGGAAAAATGACAGTAGCTTTTCAGCTTCATGTTGCGTAAAGAAAGCCTGAAAAAGAGCTGCGTTCTATGATCACTTATTTCCTCCCGTCCGTGAACAAGAGAAATCACGCGCACGTCCTTCGGAAAATCCTTTCCCAGTTCGCCCTGCCGTAGATCCATCAGGACAACAGACTCAAATTTTTTTTGTCGAGATTGTCACAAATACTGGTCAGTACCTTGTGTGTGCCGCCCATCTGAATGGAGCGGATCCTGAAAAGGATGTTTTTCTTCATGGGTTGCATTTTTAATCTGGATTGACGGTTTATGCTGTATCAGAATTTCCGGATTTGCAGTAAGATCGTATACTGGTAGGAGAGACGGTTAGACCCTTCATTCCGGAAATTTTTTTCAAGGTACGGGACCATCATAAGCTGCACCTCGATCGATAAGGTTCCGGAAGTACAGGAGCGGGACAGCATTTGTCCCGCCTTGTACTTCTTTTTATTTCCTGAAAGATTTCAGGTTGGGCCGGTCATATCAATTTCTGCTATAAAGCCGTTACACTGAATAAAGCCTTAAAGGTTGTCACACCGGCGTAGCTGAAGTTCAGTGGAAAAGACAGACCAGCGGTATCTGACGTCGAACTGTTTTGTCCTAGAAGGTATACGACTAAGTTGAGAGTATCTCCTGCTGCAAGGGTCACCATTCCGTTTACATTAACGGCAAATCTTAGTGCGGGAACTAAAGGAGTAGCCCATCTGATGGCCGCATTATCCATTACGATTGATCCGCCGGAAGCATTTCCGCCGCAGTTCTTTCTTACTTCCAGATTGATCGGATAAGAATAATTCGGAGTGTTGTTGTAAGGAGCTGCGTTAGGAACAATATAGGCAGTGACCAGATAATTTCCGGACTGCGGGGCCGTAAAAGTCCCGGTGGAAACATTGAAATTATTCAGTGGGTTTACAATAGCGGTATCAAACTGCTGGAAAAATCGCTGGTCGGTTACCGAGCCGGATACGGAGCCATTATTGGGTGTTATGGGAACAGAAGGAGACGCAAAAAGCGCAATGCTGGACAGGGTACTGGCAGACGGCGTTACCGATCCCCAGGAAGTATTTCCGGAACCGTCGGTTACCAGGGCATAGCCGCTTACCGGTGCATTTGCCGGCAGGGTAATGCTTCGGTCCGTAGCCACATTGGCCGGAGACTTCAGGGTAATTTTATTGGTTCCGTTGGCGGTATCCTCATATAAGTTAAGGGAGGAGGCCGTTCCGGCTTTCGGGCTGATGTTTACATTGCCGGCAACATCCAGCGGAGCTGCAGGACTGGACGTCCCGATTCCCACATTTCCGGAGGAAGTAATTCTCATCCTTTCTGTCCCTACCGAGCTTCCCGTTGAAAAAAGCAGATCCGTAGGGACCGAATTTGAGGCAACCGTTCCATTCACCTGGACCTGTATTTTTGCGGTGGTGAGATAATTATTGCCTGCATAAGGCTTAAAGATCAGATCTCCCAGGAAATCGGAATTGGAAACACTGGACGGAGCGGCATTGGTTCCTCTGCTTTTATTAAATATGATTGTTGAGTTATAGCTGCTGCCGTTAGAAGTCAGAGACAGATCGTCATCAAACCCGCCGGTTCCTGTAATTTCCAGTCGGCTTCCCGGAGTGGTGGTACCGATTCCGATTCTGTGGTTGGCTGCATCGGCAGAAAGGGTACTTCCGTCTACTGAAAAGGCGTTGAGTCCGGTTCCGGTAAAGCTCAGGGTATTGGTAGCGGTCAGCCCACTGACGGTGGTTGCCTGGCTAAGGGTTCCGCCCATCTTTACATCATTTCCTGAGAGGGTAAGTCCGTTGCTCGCAGTGTTGGCCACTCCGGCAGCAGCTGTGCTTACCGGTTTCCAGGTCCCTCCGGTATTGGAAGAGGTTTTGTTTTCATAATACCAGTATCCCGGGGTTAACGTTCCCTGGGTAGATCCTACGCCGGCAGTTCCGGAAGAAGCGGTGTTGTAGACGATCATCCCGTCGAACCGGGTTGGGAAGGAGTTCGGGATACCCGCAGTAACGCCCGGGAAGGCGGTCATGGCTGAAAGGTCTACTCTTGGGAAAATCAGTCCTTTTCCCACATTGGAAGATCCGTTGACAGTGGTATTGGAAGAGGCATCGATAAAGGCCGGGCTGTTGGTTACCGATACGTTGGTCGCCGAGTTGACGGTCCGTACCTGGGCGCTGAAAGTTCCTAGTGCCAGGATAGCGGTTAGCGTGATTATGTTTTTTTTCATCGTTGTAAAGATTAATGTTTAAGGTTCAGGGTTTAATGTTTAAAATTCAATATTTAAGTTTTCGGTCAGATCGGTAAAAAGCCGCGGGAGCGCTTTGGGAAAAAAGCCATACCGTGGTCCCACGGGTTCAAATGCACAAATTGATAAAGATCAGTACTTTGGGTACGCCGCCCCTCTGTATGGAGCGGATCCTGAAAAGGATGTTTTTCTTCATGGGTTGCATTTTTAATCTGGATTGATGGTTTATGCTGTATCAGAATTTCCGGATTCCCGTAAGATCACATATTGATAAGAGAGACCGTTAGACCATCCATTCCGGAATTTTTTTTAAAGTACAGGTATCATCATAAGCTGCACCTCGATAGATAGAGTTCCGGAAGTACAGGAGCGGGGCGGCATTTACTCTGCATTGTACTTCTTTTTGTTTCCTGCAAGACATGGTTTATCGTTCTTTCCACATTTTTAATTTCAGATGTATCGCTTCGTAATCAAGACTAATAATCAATATTTATTTTAACTGAGATTAGCACAATTGTTCTTAGATTAATTTATAGGAACGGCAAAAATCTGGTTTTCAGAGGTTGCGCTGCCCCCCAGCTCCGTAAGTGTCGTATTTAGCCCGCCACTTACCAAACCAATCCTCACAGCGAGATAATAGTTTTTAGCATTGCTGCTTGTATTATTAATCGTAAGAATTCCGGACATCATATTTAAAGACATCGAAGCGCTGTAATTGCCACTGAAATACTGACCTCCTACAAGATCGGCACTTGATGCGGTAGCGGTCGGACTATCTGCTAAGGTAGCCTGTACCCATACGGATTGCCCTGCCGGAACCTGATAATTCGCATTAGCCGTCCGTAAAATCTGATAAATCTGTATCATATATTTGCTGTTGGCAGGGATAGTTATGCCGAATCCGGTATTGGAATAACCCGCCGGGCCTGTGGTTGATAATGAAATGCCCGGGCTGCTGATGTTGGCTTTCAGTGCGGGAGCTGATGCAACGGGCAATGCCTGTTTCCTGATTACGCCGTTATTGTCTGCAGTAAGCATGACTGTTCCTCCGGATGACGGGATGGTTCTCAGGCGGGCAGTACCGCTCACATCCAGGTTTTCTGTGGGAGCAGTCGTTCCGATCCCCACATTTCCGGCACTGTCAAAAGTGGTTGTTGATGCTGAGCCGGCAATGTTCAGGGCATTTCCATTATTAGTGATCGTGGTAGCCTGGCCTAGGTTACCACCCAATTTTACCTCATTGCCAGCTAAAGTAAGCCCGTTGCTGGCGGTGTTGGCCACAGCGGAGGTTGCGGGACTCATCGGTTTCCAGGTCCCTCCGGTATTGGAGGAAGTTTTGTTTTCATAATACCAGTATCCCGGGGTTAACGTTCCCTGGGTAGATCCTACTCCGGCAGTTCCGGAAGAAGCGGTGTTGTAAACGATCATCCCGTCGAACCGGGTCGGGAAGGAGTTGGGGATGCCCGCAGTAACGCCCGGGAAGGCGGTCATGGCCGAGAGGTCCACCCTCGGGAAAATGAGCCCTTTTCCCACATTGGAAGATCCGTTCACGGTGGTATTGGAAGAGGCATCGATAAAGGCCGGACTGTTGGTTACCGATACGTTGGTCGCCGAGTTGACGGTCCGTACCTGGGCGCTCAGGGTCCCCAATGCCAGGATAGCGGCAAGGCTGAATATGTTTTTTTTCATTGTTATAAAAAGTTTTGTGTTTATAGTTTATTTAATTAAAAAAGCCAGACAGTGTATACCTGATCATACCCGGCTTTTTCAAATTCAAACTGGGTAGTGAAAAAGAAATTAATCTTAATAAATTAACATTGATAGTCCTATTCATTAGGATCCCATAAATTCGGTGACTAACTGGGCAGGATAATAAGTGTCCGTTGAACTGGCGGCTGATGGGGCTACTCCAACCTGAGTGGCAAAGTAGCCTGTATTTTCCTGATTATAGACACTTAATACGTCACCGGCATTTAGCTGTACTACCGTAGTAAAAGATACACATATTCCGGTTGATGTATTAAATGGCGTACCGTTATTTCCAAGAGCATGGGGCCGCCACAGAGCGACATTATTTACTTTTAAATGTACAATGGCTAAAAAACCACCCGGAGTTATGGGAAATCCCCACCATCCTGAAATGGTAATTCTGTAATTTCCGGTATAAGGAACCGTAATGGTTTCATTGGAAGTATTATAATTACCAAGAGCAGCATTGCTGATAATTCCTGTATTAAAGTCGATAATTCTTTCGGTACCTCCGGTTGTAAGTTTTGGCAAATATCCTCCTTTCAGAATGGCAAACCAGCTTGAAGGAATACTGATCCAGTTTGCCAGTCCGTTAGCATCGCTGCTTGCCAAGACTTTTCCCATACCGGGATTTCCTCCACTTATTTTGATTGATCCGTTTACGTCCAGTTTTGCACCGGGGGTTGTGGTACCGATTCCAACATTGCCTCCTGCCGGATTGATGGCCAGATCTGACCAGGCAGACAGGGCATTATTATGTGCGCCAATAGTACCAGTACCCGAATAGGTACCAATTATTACTTTATCGGGATTAGTTCCATTGCCGGCATTTGTAGCAGATGATGAAAAGGCAGATGAAATCCAATAATCTGAAGCTTTAATATTTACTGCCGGTCCTGCTCCGGTACCGGTAAAATTTAAAGGATTGGAAACTGAAGTATTAATCGTAGTGGGCTGACTAAGGGTTCCGCCCAGCTTTACATCATTGCCAGATAAAGTAAGCCCGTTGCTGGCGGTGTTGGCCACAGCGGAGGTTGCGGGACTCATCGGTTTCCAGGTTCCTCCGGTATTGGAGGACGTTTTGTTTTCATAATACCAGTATCCCGGGGTTAACGTTCCCTGGGTAGATCCTACGCCGGCAGTTCCGGAAGAAGCGGTGTTGTAGACGATCATCCCGTCGAACCGGGTTGGGAAGGAGTTCGGGATACCCGCAGTAACGCCCGGGAAGGCGGTCATGGCTGAAAGGTCTACTCTTGGGAAAATCAGTCCTTTTCCCACATTGGAAGATCCGTTCACGGTGGTATTGGAAGAGGCATCGATAAAGGCCGGGCTGTTGGTTACCGATACGTTGGTGGCCGAGTTGACGGTCCGTACCTGGGCGCTGAATGTACCTATGGCCAGGATGGCGGCAAGGCTGAATATGTTTTTTCTCATTTATTTATCTTTATGGTTTTAAAAGCTGAAAAATCAAACGACTGATATACGTTGGGAAAGTAAAATCTTCAGTTTTTCGATCCAATATATTTTAGTTCTGGAATTTTACAAAATCCAGGTAAAATGAAGGATTTCCGAGATTGAAAGAAGGAACAATACCATTGGTTTTTTGGCCGTATACTGTATAGGTTCCCGGTGCTGTAAAATAGAGTACCCGAGTCTGATCGCGGGGAGTCATCGTCTGACTGCCTGAAGTGGCACAATATGCTTTCCAAACATCTCCGATACCGTTGATGTAAAAGCTGTAATCATTACAGTCCGAAACTATGGTAATACCAAATCTGAAAAAATACCATCCTTTTGAAGGAATGGTGATGCTTAATCCTGTATTCAGCCCTGAACCACCTGTTGTCCCGGTAAAAGGATTTACCAAGGTTCCCGATGCTGAAGACCAGGCATTGGCAAAGGCGGTAGTTACGGTATTGCTCCATGACGCCAGTCCGTTGGCATCGGAAGTCAGTACTTTACCGGCTCCCTGAGTTCCATCCGTAATTTTAATCGCCCCGGCCGTCGTACCATTATTGATTTCGAGTTTTGCCGTTGGTGCATTGGTTCCTATACCCACCATGCCACTTCCGTTTACGGTTACCCTACTGGCTCCGGCGTTGACATCGTAGATCTGGAAAAATCCGGAGCCCCCGTTGCTTGCAGGTCCGGTTGAGATTAAAGAGTAGGTTTTACCATTGGTGGCATTCTGATTGTCGAGCCTTAATTCCGCAGCGCCGTTTGCATTGTTGCTCTGAATACGGGTAACAGCCGATCCGGAACCTGCTCCCAGGACATCCAGATTATAGGCAGGAGCAGTATTTCCGATACCAACCATTCCGTCTCCGTTTACCGCTATTCTACTTGCGCCGGCATTGGTGTCATAGATCTGGAAAAATCCGGAGCCCCCGTTGCTTGCAGGTCCGGTTGAGATTAAGGAGTAGGTTTTACCATTGGTGGCATTCTGATTGTCGAGCCT
>NZ_BJYJ01000047.1 GCF_007991455.1 Chryseobacterium hagamense
AACAGCCGATCCGGAACCTGCTCCCAGGACATCCAGATTATAGACAGGAGCAGTATTTCCGATACCAACCATTCCGTCTCCGTTTACCGCTATTCTGCTGGCACCGGCATTGATGTCATAGATCTGGAAAAATCCGGGACCTCCGGTATTTGAAGTTCCTGTAGATAGCAGGGAATAAGTTTTACCATTGGTGGCATTCTGATTGTCGAGCCTTAATTCCGCAGCGCCGTTTGTGCTGGCACCATATATTCGTGATGTAACCGTGCCTGCACTGGTTCCTTGTACATCAAGCTTAAATGACGGAGAGGCATTTCCGATCCCCACATTCCCTGTACCGCTTATCGTTAGATTATTTCCTGCCGTTGCAATATCCGTTGCCTGGCTGAGGGTTCCGCCCAGCTTTACCTCATTGCCTGAGAGAGTGAGCCCGTTGCTGGCGGTATTGGCCACTCCGGCAGCAGCTGTGCTTACGGGTTTCCAGGTTCCTCCGGTATTGGAGGACGTTTTGTTTTCATAATACCAGTATCCCGGGGTTAACGTTCCCTGGGTAGATCCTACGCCGGCAGTTCCGGAAGCGGCGGTGTTATAAACGATCATCCCGTCGAACCGGGTGAGGAAGGAGTTGGGGATGCCCGCAGTAACGCCTGGGAAGGCGGTCATGGCCGAGAGGTCCACCCTCGGGAAAATGAGCCCTTTTCCCACATTGGAAGATCCGTTCACGGTGGTATTGGAAGAGGCATCGATAAAGGCCGGGCTGTTGGTTACCGATACGTTGGTTGCCGAGTTGACGGTACGTACCTGGGCGCTAAACGTTCCTATAGCCAGAATAGTGGCAAGGCTGAATATGTTTTTTTTCATTGTTTTATTGGTTTAAAATACCGGAGATCAGTTCCGGGATGTAATAATTTATCACAGGAAATTTCTTTCATGTTTGAAAAATTCCTGTTGTCAAGCATACTTCAGATGGTCTACAAGCCCAGATAGATAATATCGAGATTATTTCTATAAGCCAGCGATGGCTGTATCTGCAGGGGAGCACCTGCCTGGGCAATGATTTCAATAGTCAGTACGTCGCCCGCATTGGCTGTAATAATTACAGGATAGTGGGTGTTGACATAAGAATTAGCGTCACAATAAGAATAGGTTTCTTCATGTTTTACAACGGTTCCATTGAGTTTTGTATCTACATAAAACGTTTTAGTTCCAATTGTTCCGGGGTTATTAAAAAAGCTGTGAAAGATGAGCTCATACCTGCCGGAATTTGGGCAGGTATAACTTCCGATACCCGGAAGCGAGGTGGAAACTCCCTGATTTAGGGTAATCGTAGAAGAAGTACTGCACACTTTATTAGTATAGAGGGAATTCTGGTTGCCTACATTGACCTGCCATTTTCCAACCCCGTTGGCATCCGAGGTGAATACCTTTCCGGCTCCCTGGGTACCATCCACAATTTTCAGTGCTCCGGCTGTCGTTCCGTTGTTGATTTCCAGACGCGCCCCAGGACTTAATGTTCCTATTCCTACGTTCCCGGTGTATGGATTAAGACTTAAATCTGCCCAGGCAGTCAGTCCATTATTATTAGCGCCAATGGTGGCTACGCCTGCCTGGGTTCCGATCACAACTTTATTAGGCGTTGCTCCATTGGCTGTGGAAGAAAAAGAGGCAGCCCATCCGGTACTGCCGGTGAAATTGGTAAGTCCTCCTGTTCCGGAAAATGTAATGCTGTTGGAGCCTAAATTAACGGTTCTGGCCCCGGAAATAGTTCCGTCGTTGGTATACAGATTATTAGGCGTCATCCAGGATGAAAGCCCATTGGCATCCGAAGTCAGCACTTTGCCGGCTCCCTGGGTGCCATCGGTAATTTTAATTGCTCCGGCTGTCGTACCATTGTTGATTTCGAGTTTTGCCGTCGGTGAACTGGTTCCTACACCTACATTTCCGGTACCGCTTATCGTAAGGTTATTTCCTGCCGTTGCAATATCCGTTGCCTGGCTAAGGATTCCGCCCAGCTTAACGTCATTTCCTGAGAGGGTAAGCCCGTTGCTGGCGGTGTTGGCCACAGCGGAGGTTGCTGTACTCATTGGTTTCCAGGTCCCTCCGGTATTGGAGGAAGTTTTGTTTTCATAATACCAGTATCCCGGGGTTAACGTACCCTGGGTAGATCCTACTCCGGAGGTTCCGGAGGAAGCGGTGTTGTAGACGATCATCCCGTCGAACCGGGTGGGGAAGGAGTTGGGGATGCCTGCTGTTACCCCCGGGAAGGCGGTCATGGCTGAAAGGTCAACTCTCGGGAAGATCAGTCCTTTCCCGATGTTGGAAGATCCGTTCACGGTAGTATTGGAAGAGGCGTCGATAAAAGCCGGGCTGTTGGTTACCGATACATTGGTGGCCGAATTTACGGTCCGTACCTGGGCACTCAGGTTTCCCAGAGCTAATAATGCCGTTATATTAAATAAATATTTTTTCATGGAAGGATTATTTAATTGTTGATCAGAAAGATCCGGAAAGCCGTCCTAAGCCGGTTTCCTTTTTTACCGAAAAGGGACAGAAGGGGCTGTAACAGAGCATCCCATCCGTCCCTGATTTCAACTGATGTTTTTG
>NZ_BJYJ01000048.1 GCF_007991455.1 Chryseobacterium hagamense
AGCCGTGGCTTACCTGATCGCCTGGGGCGTAATGAAAGCACTGGTGCCGAAGTATAAGGAGATTAAATAAGACATGCAGGTTAAACCTTCAGGGTTTGGAGATAAATGAAAAGTAGATATCATAAGTTAATGATGCGGGCTTGAAATCGGCTGAAAATTATTCTCCAATGGGAAGTCGAGAAAATCATAAAAAAAGTTCGTTTCACTAATTGTGAGACGAACCCTTTTTTTATACATGTAAGATTGTTTTAAAAATCCGTTGCAGCAGGTTGTGTCGGATGATGTCCTCCGAAAATGCATAATGCAGGGAGATCATGCGAGACGGTATTGGTTTTGCCATTGGAATCCGTTACTGTAAGTTTTACAGTATAGTAACCACAGGAAGGATAAGCATAAGTAGGAACTTTTGCAGTAGAAGTCACCCCATCACCAAAATCCCAAAGATAAGAAACGGCATTTTTGGAGTTATTTTCAAAAGTAAACGTCTGCTGTTCATTTACAGTGCCATCTTTTGTAGCTACCTTAAAGTTCGCTACTGCCGTTTCGGACGACTTTGTAGGGATTTCATTGTTGTCGCTGGAACAGCTTGATAAGCCGAGGCTTATCACGGAAATAATAAAGAAAAATCTTTTCATATTGATACATTTTATTTATACAAATCTAATCATAAGGTCTGTTAAGTAGAGATTGTGTAATAAAATTTAATTTTTTTTTAATTTATCTAAAAAAGCTGATCTTTGTTGTAGGTAGAAGTAGTCTGCTGTTCTGTTAAATATCAATAAAAGAAATTCCTGAAATTATTTCCTCAGCCTGAAAAATAACTTTTACCTTTGGATATGAACAACAGGAACCGTGGAAAAAATACAGGCGATGATGAATTATTCGGAAAGGAAAAACAACTTGATAAGCTAAAGTCTGCTGTTCAGGATATGCACTATCTGCTCAGCCGGAATTATCCCGAAAGGCCAGCTTCGGAACTGGTGGGCAATCATTACCGGCTGAAAACCCGTCAGATCCAGGCGGTTCGCGGTGCAGCGGCTTCGCAATCCCAGATCGCCGGCAGGGCATCGAAAGAATTTCAATATCAGGATTTAAAAGATAAAGTTATTCATCTGGATGGATTCAACGTCTTGATTTTACTGGAAAGCCTGCTTTCAGGGGCTTACATTTTTGAAGGGACTGATGGCTGCTTCCGGGATCTCTCGGGTGTACACGGAACCTATAAAAGGGTGATGCAGACCCAGACGTCCATTGAGCTGGTGGCAGAATTTTTCAGGAAGTCAGGAGCGAAAGAGCTGGTCTGGATCTTCGATAAACCGGTATCCAACAGCGGTAGAATCAAACAGATGGTGCTGGATTATGCCGTCGAGCATCACCTGGACTGGAACGGTATATTGGAGTTTAATCCTGATAAATTTTTGGCAGAGCATGCGGACGTTGCCGTTTCTTCCGATGCATGGATTCTGGATCACTGTAAAAACTGGTTTAACCTGATCGGGTATCTGATCGTAGAGGAAAAACTTCCTGTAAACCTGATTAAAATGTTTTAACATGAACGTTGAAGAAATTGTTCCTTTCTTTTCAGATAAATGGAAACAGAAGTACCAGGCCGTTTTAGCGGAAGAACATCTGAAATCAATAGAAGAAAATATTGCGAAATTCAAGGACGGGCTTTTAAATTGGGACCTGCCTTTTTTTAATGAAGAAATCAAACCCGACCGCGATAAAAGTTTCCGGCTGTTCCTTTTTATCCTCGGATCTGAAAGTTCAGCAAAGAAGAAAGCGGAACAGCTGGAAGAAATACCTTTTGAGCACTGGCTGAATCTTCTGGGCCAACGGCTGACTTCCGCAAGCCTCCGGGATGAGAAAGCCGTTCCGCCGTTCCGGAAAACCCTGTTTGAAGCCTGTGAACAACCTTTTAACAGCGAAATTACCATCGCTCAGAGAGCCTGGGAAAAACACGTGGGAAGAAGGGACGACCGTTTCTGGGGTGAGGTGAAAGGCAACAACCGGCAGAAACAGCAGGTGGTCATGGAAAAAATAAACTATATCCTCGATCATAAAACCTGGTGGAATGTTTTCTTCCATTACAAGCACGGACTTGTGTATGAAGTCCGGGAAGCGGAAGGCCACGGCATCCGGTGGAGCCATAACGGAACAAGGCTGATCGGTTTCCTGGAAATTTTTATTAATGACTAAATAAATTAATGTACCCGATTAACAGGTTGGGAGAAAGAAGAAGGAAGCCGCATGTCTTTTTCTGTCTATTCTAGATATGGCTTTGTTTAAAAATAAGATCTTAATTTTTATAACCTGATTTGAATACTGGCTTTAAAATATCCTGATTTTATGATTACAGGTTGTTTTAAATTGCGGTTTCGATAGGATTCATCCTATTCTGTGGAGAGCCGTCTCTTCGTAACTTTAAAACAGACTATTCAGTAAATCTTTATTGATGCTAATCGTTCTGCCAATTTTTACAACCGGTTCTGCTCGGCGGTTTTTGTTCCTGTTTTAGCTTCTTTTACCTTTTGGTTTCCGAAATTGTATTTCAGATTGATCATGAAATACCGGGTATCCCGGTAATCTTTGAAATACTGATTCTGATCGGCGTACCTGGTGGAAAGCGTATTTTTATCCGTGCGGAAGATATCGTTGAATACCAATCCGGCTTCCAGATGTTTGTCAAACATTTTTTTATTGATGATAACCGTTGTCTTCTGCGAAGGACTGATATCAAAAGATCCCTGTATGGTTTTCGAATTGTAGACATAGGAAACATTAAGGTCCCAGGTTTTGGCTTTATCCAGCGTAATTTGTGTGGAAACATTGGCGTTGTAGAAAAAAACATCATTCTTATACAGGGCAGTATCGGTTCCGAAGAAATAACTTTCCTGGTATTCGCCGGCTGCAAAGAGATTCAGCTTCCAGAAAGGTCTAATGGAAAAGCTTTTTGAAAAATTGGCCCCGATATTTTTTCCATGGTCGATATTGGTATAATGATAGACGGTTTCGAAAGTCTGCGGGTCCTGTACGGAAATTTCCATGGAAGGATCCTTGATATAGCTGAAATACGTTTCAAAATTCCAGTCTTTTAAGGTGTAGGTAAGGCTCAGGTTATGGATGACCGCCGATCTGAGATTGGCATCTCCCTGAAAATATGCATACAGATTATAATAGGATTTTGAAGGGTTCAGGAAATCGTAATTCGGGCGGTCGATTCTTTTTCCGTAAGAAAACCCTAGCTGCTGGCCGTCTTTCAGACTGTACATCAGGTATAAAGTGGGGAAGAGCCCTGTCTTTAACGTCCGGTTTTCAACAACGGGATTATCGGATCCGGTTTTAATCAATGTGGTTTCAGAACGCAGGCCGGCTTTCATTTCCCATTTTTTCCATTTGTATTCGGACGAAAGATAAGCGGCAAAGATATTTTCATGGTAACGGAACAGGTTGCTTTTTGCAGGCTCCGGAATCAGCACTCCGGAAGTTCCGTCCAGAAAGCTGAGGCCGCTCTGGTTTTTTACAAAGCTGTATTTCAATCCGCTTTCAAATGTCAGCTTATCATCAGTATAGCGGTAATCCAGTTGGGACGAATACAGGGAAATATCCTGTGCGTTTTTGGTGGCAAAACGGTTTGTATTTTCCGGCTGGCCTGCAAAATCAAGGAGGGTTTCCACATCCTGGCTTTCTTTAAAACGTTTGGTGCTGAAATTATTCGCCCAGGTCAGGGTATGGTTTCCCGATTTCCGGTCATAGGTCAGATAACCGTTGAAGCTGTTGTTGTACAGTTTTCTCTGATTGGATGTCAGGTAATAGGATTGCTGCTGACCGGTCTCCGTATTGAAAATCCGGGTCGGAATCAGGTAATGGCCGTTCCTATCCGGTGAATTATTGCCGTCAAAACCGAACTGAACGGTAGAAAGGCTGTCCGGAGCGTACAGTCCGGAAAAATTGTACACATGCTGTTCGCGGGCATTTGTTTTTCTTACCATATCGCTTTCCCACCGGGTTTTATCCTGATCGAAAGTAACGACATCGTAATTATAGCGCACATAATTTCCGGTCACAAAATTATAATTTCCCGTCAGCTGCCATTTCCCGGTGTTGTAAGACTGGGAAGTTCCGATCAGCCCTTTGGCATAAGTGGCCTGGGTGTAGCGGGTGGAAATTCGTCCTTTATAGCCGGAAAGCACATTCTGCTTCATTTTGATATTGATGATGGCACTTCCCTGGGCTTCGTACTTTGCAGGCGGGTTGGTGATTACTTCCACAGAAGATACGTTGTTGCCGTCGGTGTTTTCCAGAAGCTGCTTCAGCTGTTCCTGGCTCATTAATGTCTTTTTATCGTTGATGGTCACCATAATCTGCGAATTCCCCCGGACGCTCAGTTCTTCGTTTTTTACCAGGATGTTCGGGGTATTTTTCAGGATTTCCCAGGCATTCAGGTTTTGCAGCGGGGTCTGATCGATATTGAATTCCAGCCTGTCGATCTTCCTTTTCAGGAGAGGTTTTTTGGCGGTTATCTTTACCTGCTCAATATCTTTTACGGTGTCTTTTTTCAGGATCATGTTCAGGGGGGTATTGTTTTCAATCACGATTTCATAATCTCCATAATCCGGTTTTTTAATGCTCATCGAAACGGGAAAAGCGGCAATACCTTCCAGAATAAAGTTACCTTCCCGGTCGGAATATACCGTCTTTTTACTTTCCCGGATTTCAATGGCGGCTTCGGCAACCGCCTCACCTTTCATATTTTCGACATGGCCCTGTATATTTTGGCTCCATAAAAGTACCGGAAGCAATAATAACAACATTCCGTAAGCTTTTGGTAGTGATGTTTTCATTTAAATAATTTTCTCCAAAATTGAGGCGATCTCGCGGAAAGTTTTGTTAATGAACGGTTAATGCAAGGTTAATGGGCATTTAGAAAGGAAATTGATTGTATTTTTGAAACGTCAGTACAACATCGATCAGGAGGGTTCCGAATTAAAAAACAATAGTCTGCCGTAATAAATGAACAGGAAGAAAAACATCACCGTCGCCGCATTCGCATTCAGCCTTTTGGTGCTGGTTGCCCTGCAGGGGTATTATATTTACAATTCCTACCGTCTGGAAGAAAAAGAGCTGAACCGGAAGGCCCAGGTGATGGCTGAAAAAATACAGGAAAAGATGGAAGAGGCCCAGACGGGAGTCCGGGAAGACCGGTTGGTACAGGACTTTGAGAAACTGAAAGGAGAAATCGTTATTCAGAAGGAGGAAATTACGCATCCGGAAAAGCTGTACCTCCCGGAAGCTTTTTACAGCAAAAAGCTGGATGCGATGCTCAGGAAAAATGCTGAAAGTTCCGGATTCCGGATCGCCATGAAAAATGAGATCTACTCCGTATATGATGAGGTGCGGAAAAAACAGCTGTTGCCCGAAAAACGTTCCGTTATCCTGTATCAGACGATGGAAAAAATGAGAAAGCCTCTGGTCGTGAATGAAGGAAAATGGACCAGCCGCCAGACCAGTAAAGACACCGGCCGTAATCTGAGTGAGAAGAATGCATATCTTGTGAAATCCCGGTCTACTTTTCAGCTGCTCAACCTCCAATTCCTGATTTTAAGAAAAATCATTCCGCTCATCATCATCAGCCTGCTGATCGTTGCCCTGATCATCATCCTCTTCCGGAACAGCATCAGTAACCTGAACCGCCAGGAAAAGAAGATTGCCCAGCTGTATACCACCATCGATTCGATTGCCCACGAGCTGAATACGCCGATTACCACCCTGAAGTTTTCCATTGCCCGTTCCTCGAATCCGGAGTCCAAAGCTTTGCTGGAACGCCAGATCAGGCGACTGGAAAAAATTGTAGCCTCGATCTATAACCATGACACCGAAGATGTTTTGCTGGATAAAAAAGACCTTGAAGATTATTTCGATGAGATTAAAAAACAATTTATTACCATCCGTTTCAACGGTACCGTCTTATTTTCTGAAAATAAATTCCTTGAGCTGAATGATTTCAGACAGATGATGGATAACCTCATCGACAATTCTGTGAAATATGGAGCTGACGAAGTTAAAATTTCCGTCATCATGAACAAAACCGTAGAAATTGAGGTCTCCGACAATGGAATCGGGATCCCGGATGAAGAGTGCCGGAATATTTTTGAAAAGTATTACCGCATCAGCAGGGAAGCGAATAAGCATACCAGCGGTCTTGGGGTCGGCCTTTTTTTGGTGAAAAGAATGGTTGATAAATACAGGGGCCGCATTGAAGTCAGGTCCCGGGAAAAAGGCGTTTCATTTAAAATTACCATGCCCGATGAAGCCTAAAATTTTACTGGTGGAAGACGATCCGGATCTGGGAATGGTCCTGAAGCAGTACCTGGAGTTTTCGGATTTTGAAGTACGCTGGATTCCGAATCCGGAAGAAGTCCTGAATGACAGAAAACTGATAAACGATTACCAGTTGGCAATCCTGGACGTCATGCTTCCCGTGATGGACGGTTTTGAACTCTCCAGGGAAATCAGAAAGACTTCGGAAATCCCATTTCTGTTTTTAACGGCAAAAGGCCAGAGCATCGACCGGATTTTAGGACTGAAACTGGGGGCAGACGACTATATTACCAAACCCTGTGAACCGGAGGAGCTGATTCTTCGGATCAGAAATATCCTGAAACGGCAGCAACAACCGGTGCAACCGGTCATCAGGATGGGCAGTTATTCTTTTATTCCCTCGCAGTTCAGGCTCATCTTTAAAGACGACATCATACAGCTTACCGAAAAAGAATCGGATCTCTTGCTTTTGCTTTCGAAAAAAAATCATCAGGTCATCAGCCGGAAAGAAATCCTGGAAGCCATCTGGGGCGAGAACGATTATTTCTTCGGAAGAAGCCTGGACGTTTTCATGACCCGGCTCAGGAAAAACCTGCAGCATGACCCGCGGATCCGGTTTGATGCCGTCCGCGGTATCGGGTTCAATATCGAATTTCCGGATTAAATTTTTTTCTGCGTAAAAACATTGCGTACTACCCCGATAATTTTGTCGGTGTAATAAAAAGCAATGGAATCTTTTCATCAACATTTTACGCAAAACGATTGGGAATCCTGCCTCAAGGTATTGAATGCTTTGAAGGACGAGCCTTTTCAGAACCCCGATAATCAGGTTTTTTCAGGTCTGATCACGAAAATCCATAAGAATGCCAAAAAGCAGAACCGACAGGAAAGTTATTTTCAGATGAAGGCGCAGGATCTGGAAGTGAATTCCGGATCGGTGCTGATGAAAAATGCGCTGGCGGGTGTTTCCGATTTTTATGATGACGAAAAAGACGAAACGCAGCTTACGAAATTACAGATCCCGAAGAACTGTTATTGCTGCAACCAAAGCTATCAGTACGCCCATTCCTTTTACACCAGGCTGTGCCCGAACTGTGCGGAAGAAAATTACGGGAAGCGTTTTCTTTCGGCAGATTTAACGGGACGGAATGCCATCTTAACGGGCGGACGGGTAAAAGTAGGTTTTGCCACTGCTTTGAAACTTCTGAGAAACGGAGCCAGCCTGGTCTTAACCACCCGTTTTCCGGCACTGGCCCTGGAAACTCTGCAGAAGGAAGCCGATTATGAAGACTGGAAAGACCGGCTGTGGATCTATGGGCTGGACCTGAGGAACCTGAAAGCCATTCAGCAGTTCATCGATTTTTACAGATCGAATTTCGCGACGCTGGATATTCTGATCAACAATGCGGCCCAGACGATTAAATATCCGGATGACTATTATCTGCCGGCCATCAGAAGGGAAAACGAAATGCTGGTCGGATTTAAAAACAATCAGAAATTGATTCCCAATACAACACCGGTTTCCGCAGAGGTCGGAAAACTGGAATATGCGCAAAATGAAGAAACTCCGGTTGAACTGACGCGTTTCGGGCAGCCGGTGGATGGGCGTGAGAAGACCAGCTGGAATTCCACCCTGGAAGAGGTTTCGATGTACGAACTGGTGGAGGTGAATTTAATCAATCACATTGCGCCGTATTTTCTGATCAAAGAGCTGAAACCTTTGATGAAAGCTTCTCCTTTTCACGAGAGATTCATCATTAACGTCACATCTTCGGAAGGGATCTTCAGCTACCGCAACAAAACGATGTTCCATCCGCACACGAACATGACGAAAGCGGCTTTGAATATGCTGACGCTGACGTCGGCCAGGGAATTTGAAAAAGAGCAGATCTATATGACGGCAGTGGACGTGGGATGGATCTCTACAGGAGCGAAGGAAAGTTTACGGAAGAAACAATTCGGGCAGGGATACATTCCGCCTCTGGATCCGGTGGATGGTGCGGCAAGGATCCTGTATCCGGTGGTGGAAGGAATCAACGGGAATTGTTACAGCGGGGTTTTACTGAAAAATTATAAAATCCACAGCTGGTAATAAGTATAAATGTTAGCTCAGATAGAGTACCGGAAAAGCGATGCCGGAGGACATGGGTATCAGTCCCATACTTTTTGAAAGAAACTTATAGTGATAAATGGAAAAACACTGCACCTAACCATGCAGAATTACAGGTTCGATTCCTGTTGAGTTTCCCGGACGGAGATCATAGTTTAATCGGAAAAATTTATTCCTGCTAAGAATGGATGCGGGTTCGAATCCTGCTGATCTCCCCAGGTTGAAACGGTAGCTCAACGGAAGAGCACTGGCCTGCCACGCCAGGGGTTGCGGGTTCGGGCCCCGTCCGTTTCTAAGAGCGCATCGTCTAATGGAAGGACACCGGCTTATCATGCCGGAAATGCAGGTTCGGGTCCTGCTGCGCTCCCGATATAAAACCGTAAAAGAAATAGTTTAATCCGGAAAAACGTGCTCGCGGAAGAGTATTTTACCGGTTCGACCCCGGTTTTCTTTTACTTTATAAAATAGAAGGTTATGTTTAAAAGACTATTGATTTTTTTTAAAATTATCGAAGAAGTTAAAGTTCCGGTGCCGATGCAGTGGCGAGAAAGACCGCCTGTGGAAACGCCCCGGGTGGTGAGGCCAACGGTAATCAGCCGGCCGCAACCGGTAAAGAAGGAAATCAGGAAAGAGGCTGAAATAGTCTTAAAGGAGAAAAGACCGGTCGGGAATAAAGAAAAAATCAAAGATATTGCAGGCTACACGAAAGATTACAAGGAATACTGCCTTGAAAAAACCAGCAATCAGCATATCCTGAAGGCTTCAGGTTATAAAGTGATTAACCGTACTGACAGTACCGAAGTGTTCTGCATTGCCGAAGATGCTTTTGTTACCCACAACGAACATAAGATGCTCCGTCTCGAAAGAGGGTATTTTATCAAATACATTCAGCAGGAATATAATCCCATCACCCAACTCAACGAAAATGCCTATGACTGAAACACTTAAAAAATACAGGATATTCTCCGAAGAGGATTTTCAGCGAATTGATTTTAATGAATATTCTTCGGTAGAGATCTACGCAAAAAATACCAGTTTTGACTGCACGGAAATTAATGGTAACCTGCTGCTTCGCGGTGAGGGATGCCTTTTTCCAAATCTTACGGAAGTAAAAGGTAATCTCTCCATCGATGCCGGCCGTTGTGTGCTTAATCATCTGAAGACCGTTGAAGGAAATTTTTCCATGCACCGGAAGGCGGAACTGGATAAGCTTGTTAAGGTAAAAGGAAATGTAAAATGCATCGTCGATTTCAGTTTTAAAAATTTAATGACGGTAGGAGGAAGCATTGACCTGAAAAATGCCGTGGTCTATGCGGGAGGTAAAAAACTGGCCCAGGGAAGGATCATCATTCCCATCCACCATCAGTATGAAGCGGACCGCCTGCCGAAAGACGGAATTTTTAATGCCGATGTTTTCGGGGACGGTATTGTTTTTCCGCACCGTGAAATGTACGGGAAAATCAATATTTTCGGTAAAAATGCATCGTTCCCGGAACTGGAATCGATCCACGGTACTTTTAAAATCGAAGGCAGGAAAAAATCGGAAACGCCATCGGAGATCGGATTTCCGGAACTCAAAAAAATAACCGGAACCCTCGTCATCGAAAATACGGATATTTTGGTTGAGAATACGTTTTTTCCGAAGCTTGAACTGATCCGGGGCTCGCTCAGGCTCCGGGGAAAGATCAGGTCTGAAACAGCATTTCCCGAATTAAGAAGGATCAGCGGCGCTTTAAAGATAGAAAGTACAAAGGTTGATTTTCCAAAACTGCTTGTCCTAGAAGGGTATATACAGCTGAACAATAATTCCCACGCCTGTTTTCCGGTACTGGAAAG
Source organism: Chryseobacterium hagamense (assembly GCF_007991455.1). GTDB lineage: Bacteria > Bacteroidota > Bacteroidia > Flavobacteriales > Weeksellaceae > Chryseobacterium > Chryseobacterium hagamense. The sequence continues at coordinate 10,268 of NZ_BJYJ01000048.1, forward strand.
GTCGGGAAACGTCCTGATCGGAAGAGCATCGGCTGCCGGTATGCCTGAACTGAAAGTAATAGATGGAGATATTTATAACAACAGTTCCGAAACATGCGAACTTACGAAGCTTGAAAAAGTGACCCGGCATTTTAATACAGCAAATATTGTAGCGAAAAACCTGGTTGAAGCAGGAACCCTGGTCATGTATAAATATTGTGAATTCGATCATCTGAAAAGAATTAATCAGGCAATACATTTCAGTGGCAGCGTGAATTTCAGATCGCTGGAATACATTAATTACTTCACAGACGAACGGCAGGCAGGTTCAGAATTTCCGGCATTAAAAGAAATCAACCATTATCTCTACAACGAAAATGGAAATTTTGAGGATCTGGCGAACCATATTTATTTTAAAGTGACAGACCGTATCGTTGCTACAAAAGACCAATGCCTGATCGCCAGGGAACCGGTACGGAATTTTGGTGGGCCGGATCTGCCGGCTTTAAAGGACCTGGTTTCCGTTTTAAAGCTGAGGCACCGCAGTTTCCGGAATTTTATCACCCGGGAATATGAAAGGGAATGGACGAATTACAGTACCCCTCACTTTTTAAAAATTTTAAATAAAATAGAAAGGCTCTGGGATACCACGGAACCCATTGCGTTTGAAAAGTTTTTCAACAGCAACGACCGCGAGTTCCGGCTTTTCTGTTTCAGTTACCTGGGTGTCGGAACTTTAATGACGAAGCTTGGCGCCCAAAAGATCAATCAGGAAGAAATCCGGGTCAGTTATTTTAAATATGACAAAAATGGAAACGAATCTGCGGTAAAGAGAATCAATCATTATGAAGTCTACCGGATAGAAAACGAAAAGCTCGGAATTTCTGTCTGGGGAATAGGAGAGAAACATTCGTACGCAGTGAAGTGCTGGTGCCCGTCTACCAACGAAGAACACTGGCTCTGGATAGAACCGCAGTATAAAAACAATGCATTGGAGGCCATCGCATCGACCTTCAGGATTCATGAAAATGTAATCCCGCACATCAGAGCACTGAAAAGACAGGGCGATCTGCTGCTCTGCGAACTGAAAAAAGAAGTGATCCCGAAAGGAGAGGTGCGGCCGCTAACGGCAGAAGAATATTTTTCTCTCCTGGAAGCAGAGACCTAAAATAAAGAAACAATAGTTTAATGGGAAAAACATTTCGAGCGGAGAAAAGTTACAGGTTCGATCCCTGTTTGTTTCTGTTTTAAAATGAAATACAATGAAAGAGCTAAAAGAAATTTTAAATAAAATACTCAAGGAAAAAAACGGATACGTTACTTTCCTTACCGGTGCCGGCATCTCTGCGGAAAGTGGTTTGCCGACTTACCGGTCCATCGACGGGATCTGGATCAAAGGTACCAAATACCACCGTCCCGAGGAATTCGGAACTTACCGGTATTTTAGCGAAAACCAGGAAGAAGTCTGGCAGTACAACCTGTTCTGGAAAAAGATGATCGAAGAAGCCAGACCCAATCCCGGACATCTGGCCCTTACGGAAATCGAAAAGCTGCTGGGCGACCGCTTCAGGCTGATTACCCAGAATGTGGACGGACTGCATCAGGAAGCAGGCACCCGAAAGGTGTATGAAATCCACGGAAGCAAGCACAAAGTACGCTGTTCCAAGGAATGCAGCGAGCCGTTTGATGTTCCGGAAACCATTCTGCCGAAAGAATATACCGAAGACCTGACCCCGGAAGAGATCGGCCACCTGAAATGTAAAAAATGCGGCCACTGGCTCCGGCCGAATACATTGTGGTTTGACGAAAGCTACAACGAAAAGAATTATCATTTTGATACGGCTTATGACATTGCCGATCATACGGATATTCTTTTTGCAATCGGAACCTCAGGTTCTACGGCTCTTCCCGTTGGTATTGTGGAAACCGTAAAGATGCGTGCCCAATGGATCGTGCTCATCAATCCTGAAAGCGATACGTTTTTTGATGCTATTCTAAAAGGAAGCAAGACCTTGTATTCCATCCGGGAAAGCAGCTCTGTCGCACTTCCGGAATTAAAAAAGATGATGGAGGAAATTATAACCTCCTGAATTGATATAATTGCGGCAGAAAAGGCACATTATACCTATATAAATAAGTAATCACCCTAACAGCAGAATCATATCTTAAAAATTTATATTAGATTTGAAGCCGGAATTTTGGGCATTTAGCATATCATTTAATTTCCTGCACAACTCTATGAAATACCTTGTATTGATCTTCATGTTTATGATTTCCTGTAAAGAAGAAAAGCAGCAACTAATCATGAAGAAGAAAAAACCGGAAGCTGTGGAAAAAGAAAGCCGGCCTTCAGAAAAAAATGATTTCGATATTCTGAAATTTTTGGTAGATGAGGAGGCCCGGCAAGATCGGAATCATAAAACATACTACAAAACATACACTGTTTCTTTTCCTAATGACGGAGATCCGTATGAAGTATACTTTGATAAAATGGCTTCCGAAGATCTCAATAGTGATGGAATTATGGATTATATTATAACCAGAACTTCGACAGGAATGCTTGGCGGTAATGCCAACAGTAATTCTCAAATTCTATATCTAATCATGGGAAAGGATCATACGGTATTCCAAAAACATGAAATTTTAACGTATGCCCCGTTTTCCTATAATATACTGGAAGAAATCGTTTACCGGAATGGAAAACTGGAAGCAACGGCTGTTAAAAATTACAGAACCTATTTTGACCATCAGGAAGACAGTCTGGCATCAGCCCATCTGTCCTTTGTCTACAGGGAACATAATGTGTATGAAGAAAGTTATCTTAACCGCTGTGAACTGGCAAAATGGAAAAATAAGAAAGTCTTAAAAAATGCGTCGAAGCATGAAGAGACCATTGACATGCACAATTATACGGAAGTGATCAATGAAAAATACAAGGATAGCAATAAAGAAATTTCCGTAGAGCTTTCCGGATGCGATAATCTGACCATAGTCTTTGACGGGGATTTTAAAACAAATGATTTTTCTGAAAAGTCTGTTCTTGGAAAAGCACGTGATTTTATAGGCTTTCTGGAGAATAACAGCAGTCTGGAGGAACTCGGTACAATTGCATCCTATTACCGGAATAATGCTCTTTCTGAAAGTTATACGACGATCGGCACCCTTGGATTCAACCTTTTTACCAATAAGGAAAAGAGGAAAATAAGTTTCAGGCTGGTCGTATCAAAAGAAACGAATCCCAACCAAACTGAAAACTGGAAAATTACAACACGAGCAAAATAAAAAAAATGAACACTTATATCGATATCGGAATTAATTTAACCAATAAACAGTTTAATAACGAACACGAAGAAATCATCAACCGTGCTCTTGAGCATGGAGTAGAGCAGATGATCCTCACCGGAACCAGCGTCCGGGGAAGTGAGGAATCGGCGGAAATTGCAGAAGAGTATCCCGACGTTTTATTTTCAACGGCAGGAATCCATCCTCACGATGCAAAATCTTTTCACGACGGAAGCATCGGCGAACTCAGGAAATTATTGCAACAGGACCATGTGGTGTCCGTCGGGGAATGCGGACTGGATTTCGACCGTGATTTTTCGCCGAGATCCGTTCAGGAAAAATGTTATCGCGCCCAGCTGGAATTGTCGGTTGAGGTCCAAAAACCATTGTTTCTTCATGAGCGGGCTGCCTTTAAAAAGTTCAACGAAATTACGGATGAATATAGATCCCGGCTTCCAAAAGCCGTGGTGCACTGTTTCACCGGAACTCTGCAGGAAGCGAAAATCTATCTTGATAAAGGGTTTTATCTGGGATTTACCGGAGCGATCAGCGATCACAACCGGTTTAAGCATCTGGAAGAGGTAATCCGTTATGTTCCGCTCGACCGCATGATGATCGAGACCGATGCGCCTTTCATGCTCCCGAAAAATATGCCCCGGATGCAAAGCCGCAGGAATGAGCCTGCATTTCTGCTGCATGTTGCCCAAACCATTGCCCATTTAAAAAAGATAAACCTTTCCGAAGTGGCCGCCGCGACAACGGAAGTGGCCCGGAATTTCTTCAGGATATAATATGTCTTGTTTTAAGAATAGGTTAGGCATGGCTTTAAACGCTCTTCGGGCTTTATGCGAATCTTAAAATTTTGATGATAAGATAATCAATGGATTTAAAATCAGTATGGTCTATTGAAATTACAATAGGCATTGTAAAATACTCGCTGCAGAAAAGTTGTTTAAATTAAAAAGAGTGCTCTACAACGTAAAACACTCTTTTCTTATATTTAAAAGTTTATAATTTATAAAATCTGATAAATCGGTTACAAACTCTTGATCGCAGATTCAAGCGCCAGCTCGATCATCGGCTTCAGGGCTTTTTCCCTTTGGTCGGCCGAAATGTTTTCATGGGTCGGAATAATATCCGAAACCGTAAGGATTGTAGCGGCATTTTTTCCCAGATGTTGTGCGTTGGCAAACAGTCCGAAAGCTTCCATTTCTACGGCCGGGCAGTTGTATTGGGTAGCAATCGCCGGAACAGCCGGGTCTTTTCTGTAAAAAATATCACTGCTGTGGATATTGGTGGCTTTTGCCGCAAGCGACATTTCTTCTGCCGTCTCGTTAATGATCCCGAAAATTTTTCCTTGGTGGGAAATGATCTCTTCTTCAATACCCCACGCATATTTTGCATACGTGCTTTCGCTCGCTGCCTGTTCAACATTCAGGATATCAAAGACCTTCAGGTCCGTTGTATAGGCACCGCAGGTCCCGATGCGGATAATCGTATCCACTTCGTATTCCGTAAATAACTCAAAAGAATAAATGCCGATGCTCGGAAAGCCCATGCCGCTTGCGCCTACCGTAATCTCTTTCCCTTTATAAAGACCGGTGTAGTAGAAAATACCCCGGGTCTGGTTGACCAGTTTTGCATGCTCCAGGAAGTTCTCAGCAATATATTTGGCGCGTAACGGATCTCCCGGCTGTAAAACAACTTTCGCAATTTCTCCTTTCCGGGCACTGATGTGAATACTCATAATTTTTTATTTGAAACCGCAAAGATAAGAAAATACAGATTCCGGTACATCCCAAGAAGCATGCTTCTACTGATAGATTTATAGATTGATATAGTTGAAAGTGATTCCGTAAACCAATTCCACAAAATATCACTGAAACACCGCCGGGGTTTTACTGAAACCTTACTGAGCATTACTAAAGCATCATAACCATAATTTTTCCACTTGATAAAACAGTAACCGATAAATTCCGGAACCTGTCCATTCAAAAACGGCATTTCAGCATAATTCCTTAAACGCTCTAACCGGACTCTCATATCCTCATACTTTCACCATATCATATGCTTACACGCCCACATGCTCCAACCGGACTCTCATATGATTACACTCTCATGCTCCTAAATCCCTCTCA
>NZ_BJYJ01000049.1 GCF_007991455.1 Chryseobacterium hagamense
CAAGCCACCGATAAATCAACCTGCACCGGTTGCACCTGCGAAAGGCAACGGTCAGGCCCCGGCTCCGAAAGCACCGTCAAAGGCCCCCGGCTCACCGGCCGCCTCCAAACCTGCGTCCCAGAAAGAAGAAAGCGGCATCCTCGATGCCATTACCGAAAGCGTAAGAAACAAATGGAACGAGCTCTGGGACTGGGCCGAATCCAAAGGCACCGTAAGACCGGATAAGAAACCGACCCAGCAAAAGCCGGAAGGGAAGACGACGAGTGTGGTGGAGGGGCAGGAAGTTAAAAGCATCAATTGCGGAGAAAAATACTGTATTAAAAAAGGTGATAAAGGTGAACTCATAAGAGAAATCAATATACGTCTTGCAGGATTTGATGGAAATGTTCCCAGCGACGAGTTTACGGACAGGACAGAAAAGATGGTGAAACAATTCCAGCGGGATTATATGAAAGTTCCGGAAACAGGAAAAGTTTGCGGGAATGTTTTGAAGGCAATTGATGAGTTTCAAAATAAGTACATGGTTAATTTTGACGATGTTAAATGTCCTTGTGGAAAATGTAAAGGTTTTGGCAATGGTAAGTTTCCTGAACAGAAACAAAATTCAAAGGTTGCAGAACTTTCCAGAAAATATGAGTATCCGGGTATTCACAGAAGTCTTATCTGGGCATTGAGGGCTGCTATGTTTTATACTGCTGTTATTGAAAAAGATATGAAGTACAGTGTAAAATGTATTTTTTCTGGTTATAGATGCCATGAAAACAATAAGCAGCATAAAAGGACTTCAACAAATCATATGGGCAAGGCTTTAGATATACATTTTGACAAAAATGGAAAAAGGACACAGGTTCCAAAGGAAATAGAAGAATTACGGCAGAAAATATTTGTGAAACATCTTGGAAACCAGGTTAGATGGAAAGATAGCAACAAATTTTCACTGGAACCCGGAATTCCTGCTTATAAAGGAGAGTTCATTGCCAGCACATGGATACATTATGACGTAAGACAATTTGAACTAAAGTATTTAAAAGATGAATTTTTTGTAACAGACATAAATGCTGTTAATGGAACAAGTATTGTTGAATTGGCCTTGAAAACAAATAAAGAGACTTGCCGTTGTATGGGCGGAGGAACAACAAAACAGATAAATCCCCCTGCAAATGTACCGAAAGCTCAAGGAAATAATTTTACTGAAAATGATGCGAAGGAGGCTCTTAAGATTATTTACGATAAACATGGAAAAGACATGGCGGTGATAATTGAGAAAATGTACCGAGATGAAACACGTCATTTCCAGTCCGGGCAGTTTAAAGCATGTGGAACAGGAGGTATGGAAGCTTTTGGATCTGCTCCTTATTATGGGTGGGATAAAAATTTTTTTGAAGCAAACCCGGAATTTAGACCTGTAGGAATTTGGAGTGCTTTTGAAAACAAAGGTATGAGCGGACAGGGCGGTAACAAGCAAGTAACAGATAGAAAAAAAGAGTTTGTCGTTTTTCCATCTGTACTGGCAGGAATGGAATTTAAAGTATTTTATATAAATAAGTATAATGGCAACTGGGCAAGGTGGCACTCTACTAATGAAGCAGTTCAGGAAGTATATAAAAAACATATACAAAGTATACGAGCGAGATTTGTAAACGAGTTTGAGAAAAGTAAATAAATTAAAATGATAAAACTACTAAGACTATTTTTTGTTTTACTCCTTTTTTCTTGTAAAGGAGAATCCGGGAGAAAGGAGAAAACTGATAGTATCTCTGCTAACAATCAAAATGCAGCTATTGTTTCATCTGCTAATAAAAAACCGGTTGATTGCTATGATTACATTACCGAGTTGGTAAGAAGCAGCAATTTCCCTTTTGCAGAATGGAAAGTAAACAAGGAAAAAGTAAATCTGATTATTGATGAAGAAAACAGTGAGATCATATCCTGTAAACTTGTTTTTGATACACAAGGAACCGGAACCATAGGCTGGATAGAATATCATAAAAAAGATGGGAAGTTATATAATACCTCCGCTGAGCTTGAGAGCCCTGTGGAACTGAAATATAATAAAAAATGGCAAAATCTTTTTGATGCTTGTTTATCTGAAAACAAAAAGAGCAATCCTGATAAAGTAACGCAGACTAATTCTGAAAATTTAAAAGAATTTTATGATAGGTGTACACAACTTATTCTGCCAAACAGTTATGATTATGATGCCATAATTGAAGAAAAAGGTTTTCTTCCTATAGATAAAAAATACTATCAAATTTTTCCTGTTGAACATCAGGATAATTATAAAATGGCAAAACTCCCGACAAATGATCATATCAAACCGGTGATTTTAATTACATACAATGAAGCCGGACAATCGACTTGGTATTTATTTACACTGAATGACCAATACGTCCCTGTTTCCAATATTATATTGTACACAAGTGAAGAGCTTGACAATGGTACGTCGAGAGCAACTACTTACAAGATATCTAAAGATTATAAAATAACCATAAGCCAGGAATCTGGAGATAAAGTAATAAATAAAAAAGCTTATACTATTTCAAAAGATGGAAAGTTCGTTTCTTAATAATCAAGAATCTGGATAAACAAGTCTAAATAGTAGTCTATTAATGCACAAGATCGTTTTTCAATTATTTACCATTTTATTATTCGTATTGTATAGCTGTAGCAAAAACAAAACGGGTAATAATACGGTTGACCGCATTGAAAATAAAAATCAGACTGTACCGCAAACCGATTGGTCCGGCAAATGGATTTATGAGAAAAAATCAGAAGATGCCGATGTACCTGAAGAGCAGTTTACCCTGACCATCGTTCAGGAAGGAAACCGGATAAAAGCGCAATACTGTGCGATAGCCAACAGCGGTGGAAAGATCGATTGTGAAAGCACAAAGGAATATAACGTTTCAGGTGAGGTCCGGGATGGAAAAATCACAGGAGAGTTTTTTAGTTTTTTTGATTCTTCAGGAAAAAAAGGAAGATTTGAAATTGCTTCTATAAATAACAATGAGATCCAATGGAAAGTTATCAGCCCTCCCCAAGGAACCTTCTATGCTCCGGATCGCTGTACGTTGGCAAGAGAAACCGGAAGTGTTCAGGCCAAGAATTCTGAAAATAAATCAGTAAACCTTCTGCCGGTTGATTATAAAGATCTGGAAAGTAAAGTGAAATTTGTGAGTCAATCCGAAGAATGGCTGCAGAAATCATTTATGAAAAAATTTGATCTTACAGCTGACGGAAGTGCCGAAATCTTTTCAAAAGATGGTTATGAAGTATATCTTATTGAAAATATGGGAGGAGACAGCGAACTGGTTTATCTGATTTCCGTTAAGGGAAAGTCCGTAATGGGAGGAATCAATGTTGCAGATAGTAACGGTGACAGCAGTACGGTAAAAACATTTTCCATCAATGAAAAATATGAAATCTCAATTTTTGCCGAAACGACTGGTCATCGGAAACTATCGGAAAAATATGTTTTTGACAAAGGTGAATTTAAAAAGTATTGATGCTGATCAAATTTGAGAATTGATTTAATATAGAAAATCTATAAGTAAATCAGTCATTTTAAAACACTCCTACACAAAGATGAAAAGATTTATTTTATATTTTGCACTGTTTGCCGGCTGTTCCCAAACTGCTGATCAGAAACAGATTACTCATAAGGAAGAACATCAGATTACCAATGAAATTGATGAGAAATCTTCATCAGTACAAAATAGTTCCAGCCAAAAGACACGCGGTACATTTGACACCTATGTAAACAATCAGGCTTTCTTCATCAAAACTTTTGATATCAACAAGGATGGAATTGCGGATAAGGTAGTGAGCAACATAGCCTACCAGGGAGAAGATTTGTTTGTATTTTTTGGAAATACGGCTGGAGGCTATGGTGAGGTGTTGGAAACGACGAACTTTTCCGAAGATGGTGGGAATATCATTAAAGATATTGTTGAAATTCCCGGCAGTAAAGGTTTCATGGTGAAAACTTATTTTCCTGACCGGGGATATTACGAGAAAGAATTTTATATTGTTCCTGACAACAATACCTGGATTCTTAAACATACCATCTACAAAACCATGTCGGATGTTTCAGACAATGCGGTAAAATATATTTGTGATGTCACACAGAATATCGACATTACGAAATCCGGTTGGTCAGAAAAGCTTAAGCCTATTCCTGATGAAAATGAAAGAAGCAAAAAGTGCCGTATGGAAAATGCTGGAAATTCTATCAAACAATATGTTATTCAGGATCCGGATGGATATACCAACTTGAGAAAAGATAAAAGTACCTCGTCACCAATTTCACAAAAGATTAATTCCGGAGAAAATATAGAGGTTATCAATAATACAGGAGACTGGTTCTTAATAAAGACCAAAAAGGGACTTACAGGCTATGTTCATAAAAGCCGGGTACAGGTGAATTAAATTTAACGGTCATTTTCATGATATTTTATCAATTGCTATGAAATCAATAATCTGCTTTATTATTTTATTCCTCAATTTTATCGGTCAGCCTTCTTCACAAAGCCAGGATGATAATGAAAAAGATTGGATTGGCAGCTATCACTTCTCCGCAAAAAACCGGTACGGAATGAAGACCGGGTTTGATATACAGATTATAAAGCTTAATAATATTACCGTAAAGTACAGCGATAGCGAAAGCAAACCAAAGATCTATAAAAATATTAAAAGCCGATTGGTCCAAAAGGATAAGATCAGCATCGCTTTTAATCCGAAAGACAAAGAGATGGGAACAATCTATATAGAAAAACTGGATGACGAATTCTTTATATCGGGAAGTCCGGGTTATTTTATCAACCCGGGAAATGATGATCTTCCTCTAAAGAAAATGAAATGATCAGAAGGACTGCCTAAATTTAGATAATCACACGTGAAAATGAAAAAATACATTACCGCATACCTGCTAATGATTATTGGCTGTTTCAATGTGCCGATGAGGTCTATGAATCAGAATAATGACTGGCAAATCATGGTGGATAAAGAGGAAGTTGCAGGAGCATACGGATCTTTTGTGCTGAATTGCGGGTCCGGTTGTGCGATGACGTACACGGCGGAAAAAGTTCAACGCAGCCTTCCCCGGATAACGGTCACCTTTAGAGTGGAAATGTATCTGGACGAGCAATTATCGGATACTTACTACGAAACCTATGTATTTTCATATGATTCAGCCGGGCGCATCAGGAATATTCGTCTTAAAGGGAAAAGTGAAGATGTATTGAAAAACGGGTTGCCTGCTACCCAAAAATCATTTGAGGATTTTGCTGATGAATTGATGAAGAAAAATAAAAACATCGGAAATCATAAATGACTTGTAAAAGGAAAATGCTTTCTGAATACATATTTTTAATCTATGAAAAACATTTTAAAAGCAGCATTAATCATAGGAGTGTATTTGTGCTTAATCCTTGTATTGAGTTGTAATAAAAGCCGGCAGGAGAATCAGCCAAAGGAACCGGCAAAAGCTGATGCAACAGTAAAGCAGAATGCCGAACCTCAGGCAAATAAAGAATATTCCTGTGAGTATCTGCTGAAAGAACTTGTGTTCTCAGGCAACCTGGAAGCTTTAAAGAAATTCAGGGAAACAGCGATAAGAATTGAAAATATTTCAGGCAATAAAATTACCATTGAAGTCTACGCAAAGGAAATGTCGGACCGTACCGGCGAATTGCGTGCCGTTGAAAATACGGTGGCCTGGCTGGAATTTATTCCGGAAACCCGAAAACTTTACGACATTACTGCAGATCCCGAATCCCCTGTTGAACTGAATTACGATAAAACCCTGTTCACCAGGCATTCACTTACTGAATTGTGTGGGATGAAAACCGTTGGATCCCTTCAGAGAAAAACAGAGATTTCCTGTAAAGAAATCACCGGTGAAATGGCATCCGGCCAGGAATGTATCCTGTCTTCAACTACCTTTGAAAAGGCATATAAAGATCTTATTGACCAAAGAGCAGTGAACGATTCAAAATATCTTCCTAAAGAATTGCCGGCCAAAAATACATCCGTTGAAATCAGTAAAAGCGGATTGATGAATATCGATTTTACCATAACTGCGGACCAGGTAAGCATTGAAATGCTTTATGCAGGAGGAACAACCGATATTACTTTTGAAAAATATGGGGATAAATTGAAGAGAACCGTTATGTACAATGCTGACTGACCGTGTTCTGAAGTAAAGGATATATCTGAAATAAACGGTAAACAGATTTAATACGGTAATTTAAACCAAAAGATATGTTCCGTTGAAAATTTATGGTATTTTTGATCAGACAATCAAATTCAAAAATACCGTATGACCAGAAAAAAACTTTCCGGACTTTCATTCATCGCCGGACTGGCTTTATTTTCCTGTAATAAAAATGAAGCAGATCACACAAAGGCAAAACAGGAGTCACCCGTTGGTTCATCACCTGAGAATCAGGCTGCAGCTCCGGTGATAAAGCAAAATACCGAAGCATCCTTCGGAAGCACCGAAGCACCGGAAGAAAAAAAGCCGGAAGCTGAAGTTACCAAAAAATCATTAGAGGGTAAATATACAGCTGTTGCCTGTGATGGCGGAAGGTTCTCTATTGAATTTAAAAATACCGGCGGAAAGCCGGTTTTCAAAATTTTCGATAAAGGAAAAGTGATTGCTACAGGAAATACTTCTGCGGAAATCGACGAGAAAACCGGGGAAATTACGGAGATTGCCATGGGTGAGATCGGAGGCCTGTATGAAGGCGATAAGATTATTATCCAGAATTACGGAAATGCCATGAACGAATTCGATCATTTCACCCAATGTGGCGACAAATACCTGGAATTCACAAAAAGTAAATAGACCATCATTTATCCGGCAATCAGGTTCAGATATAGAAGATTCACCATATTTTTTAGCTGAAGGATTTTCACGGGCTTTTTTGTCAGATATAATTTTTCCTCTAAATTAGGTTGAGCCAAAAACAGAAATCATATGACCATTCATTTTATTCTTTCCGGGGAAACACTGGAGAGCATAGCTGAAGAAATTCATCTCGAAAATCCGGAATACCTTAAAGAATTTCACAATACCCGTTGTGCCAGGGAAGATATTATTGATAAAGCCCTTGTTCCGGGGAAAAAGCTGATGATTCCCGATCCCGGTAAAATCAGAGAATATAACAGCCGGAACGATGCTCCCTTTAAACATCCCAGGTTAAACCCGCAGATCCCCTTCCATCCTGAAAATTTCAGCAGGATCTTCTCTGTTGTTAATAAAGATACCGAGGATAATGGATTAGAAGAAAAAAGCAATACGCTCACCTATACGGTTTCTTTGAAATGGTTGCGGAAAGAAGAAGATCATCATCTTTTTCAGATCTTCAAAAATAACTTTTCGGAAGGAAATGGCAGCATGATGGCCGATCTTGCTTCGGAATCGATCCGTTCCCTTAATCCGGTTGAAGTAAGGACTGACTTTAAAGGAAATGTACTGCAGGTATCGCTACCCGAAGAGACCCTTAAAAATTTCGGAAAAATAAAAGAAAGGCTCACCGATCTTTTTCCGGATGAGTATGCAAAAATATACCTTGATGAATTTGAGACGGTGGTGCTTGCCCGGCATCTGTTCAACCTACGGATGAAAGAAGATGTCTTTATCAAAACCTACTTTGCCGCTCTGCGGAACCGTTTTGAAAACGGAAAATCATTTCTCAGACAGTCGGTGGGTGAAGAAAATATTCCCCTGGATATTCAGCAGCAGGTGGAAAGCCCGGATTACGATCAGGAAATTGTTCTGATTCAGAACTCGGATCCGGCGGAAACAGACCAAAGCTTTACCGGAAAATATAGGCTGGATGCAGAGGCAGGGATGGTAAAAGAAATTGAAATCGATTATACTATTTCTCTGTCCGGTGTTAAAAACAGCAGCTTTCTTACAATGCGTGAACTTTCTTAAATCATTTAATATCAAAAGGATATTAAGGGTGTGTTAAATCTACTATCGTAGAATTACGACATCAAATCGTAGAATTACGACAAAATTTAAAATTGAGATTTAAAAATTTTTAAAAAGAAAATGCCCGTTTTATCTTTGTATCACAATCACTGAATCACAAAATATTATTAACGTTTAAAATTTACAAATCATGGCAGCAAATTCAAGAGGAATCTTAAAATTCAACGGTGGCGAAGGCCAAAAATTATTAAAACTGAACTACAGTGTATCAAGATCTACGGATGTTTCCGGTAGGGTTGCTTCAGATCCATCGAATGCACTAATTAAGCTTACTGTAGAAGCTACTGAAAAATCAGACATCCTGGAAAGCTTACTGAACGGTAAATACAAGCCGACAAAAGGAGAAGTTACTTTCAACAAATCCCATGAAGAAGGTACGCTGATTACCCTGACCTGGGAAAATGGTTACGTTATCCAACACGAAGTCGATTTCGATGCAGTAGATGACAACAGCATGCTGATCAGCTTCGTGGTAAGTGCAGAAACCATTAATTACGGTAATTCGGCTTTCGACGGTCTTTGGCCATCAGTATAAAAACAGATGATGTACATCACACCCTATAAAAGACTGTCCTGTAAGACGGTCTTTTTTTAACTTAACCCGTAAAAATATGGTATGCAATGAATAATAGTGGTATCTCACATTCTTAAGACATATTTTTATATTTTCCGAAAAATCAATATCTTAGTAAACAGTAAAACTCAATTGCTTATGGATTGATTTTTGCTGCCTTTCAGCGGATAAACCCGATGAATACACCAACATCATACAGAATATTAATTTGAGAAAAATTATACAATGGGAGTACTAGTAACCAACGAGACGGTAAAACAGCTTTTTCATATTGCACAGTCGATCGCAAAGGAAAATTACAATGCCACTTTTGGGGCACCGCATATCCTGCAGGCTTTAATGCATAAGGATATCGGCCTTAATGAATTTCTGAAAAGCATCGATAAAGATCCGGGATATTTCTATGAGTGGGCAGATGTGCGGATAGAAGATTATCCCAAAACCACCCATTTGCCCGATGATGTACGGGAAGATGAATCAGTAGACCAGATCGTGGAAGAAGCGGATGACATCCGGCTGAAACTCGGCCTGGATGAAATTACCCCGGTCTGCATCCTTACAGCCATTGTAAAACCGCAGGTGGCCTTTACCTTGCAACAACTGAAGTCGCTTCCGCTGAGGGAACACGAGATTTTTAATTTGTACCGGAAAGATACGCCATATGAAAGTTCCGGAAATGCAGAGTTTTCGTCTATCTTTTCAAATGGTTCCGAATATTCGGACAATTCTTTTCCTTCCATTAAAAGTTATTGCGTCGACCGTACGGCCCAGGCCAGAAAAGGAGAGATCGAAAACATCATCGGACGGGATAAAGAACTGAGGATGCTCGTAGAAATTTTATGCAGACGCAGCAAACCGAATGTAATTATCATCGGTGAGCCGGGTGTCGGAAAAACGGCGTTGGTAGAAGGTTTCGCTATCGAAATTACCAGAGGGAATGTTCCCGATATGCTTAAAAACGGGACTTTGCTTGAACTGAACACCGGTGCTTTACTGGCCGGAACGTCTTACAAAGGCGAAATCGAAGACCGCCTGAAAAAGGTAATCAACGAATGTAAAAAGATTGAAAAAGCCATTCTTTTTATCGATGAGATCCATACCCTGCTGGATCCTAAAGGAAGTATCGGAAATGTGGCGAATTTACTGAAACCTGAACTGGCAAGAGGCGAAATTACCGTTATCGGAGCCACGACCCAGGAAGAATACAGAAAGATTATTGAGCCGGAACAGGCCTTCAACCGCCGTTTTGAAGTATTGACCGTCAATGAGCCGGATGAAAAGACCTGCGTTAAAATGATTGACGTTCTTTTGGACGGCTATAAAAAACACCATGGCATTGAAGTGGAAAAAACGGCCCTTCCGGAATGTGTAAGGCTTGCAAAAAGATATGCTAAAGGCAAAAAGCTCCCCGATGCGGCCATCGACCTTCTGGACCGTACCATGGCTGCCATCAAAATGCTGGACGAACTATCCGAAAAAGAACTGGAAAGCTGGAAAACAAGCTATGACGAAATCCTGAAAGAAGAATTTTTTGAAGAGAAAGATAAAGCCGACGAACTGATCTGGACCTACAATCTACTGAGAGACAAAATCAGCCCGATCCTATGGGGGGCGTTAAGTGAACAGCCGCAGATCGACAATTCGATGCCCGTTGAGCATATTCAGAAAACCATTGAAGATACCTATGTGGAACTGTTACGGCATGCTTCCGTGAAAAGGGAAAAGGTGGACCGCCTGGAACTGGCCGCCGTGATGGCCGCCAAAACCAATATCCCGATCGGAAAGATCCAGGCACAGGAAAAAGAAAAGCTCCTGAACATGGAATCGCTTCTGATGAACAGGGTGGTGGGCCAGGATCATGCCCTGAAAATTCTTTCGGATGCGATTGTTGAAAACCGCAGCGGACTGAATAAACCGGGACAGCCGATAGGGTCATTCTTCCTTCTGGGGCCTACCGGAACAGGAAAAACCGAACTGGCCAAATCCATGGCAGAATTGCTTTTCAATGATGAAAAGGCCATGGTGCGATTCGACATGTCGGAATTCAAGGAAGAACATTCCGCAGCACTTTTATACGGTGCGCCCCCGGGATACGTAGGATACGAAGAGGGCGGAATGCTGGTGAATAAAATCAGACAGCAGCCGTACACGGTAGTTCTGTTTGACGAAATTGAAAAAGCCCATCATTCGGTATTTGATGTGTTTTTGCAGATCATGGACGAAGGAAAAGTTCATGATAAGCTTGGAAAGGAAGGTGATTTCAGCAATGCGCTGATTCTTTTTACCTCAAATATAGGAAGTGAAGAAATTGTAAAGCAGTTTGAGGAAGGGAAAATCCCGGAATCCAGCTCTTTAATGCAGATCATGTCGAATTCAGGACGGTTCAGACCGGAATTTCTGGCAAGGATTACGGAAATTATCCCGTTTGCCCCGATCACGGAATCTATTGCAGAACGGATTTTCAATATCCAGCTTAAATCATTGCATACTTCATTAACAAGACTTGGAATGAGCCTGAAGATCAGTGATGAAGCTGTGAAAAACCTGGCTCTGGGCGGATTCAGCAGCAAATACGGAGCAAGGCAGATTTCCGGAGTTATCCGCTCCCAATTGGCAAGACCGATCTCCAAAATGATTGTAAGGGAAGAAGTAAAGCCGGGACAGACGATTCATGTCGACTGGAATTCCGAAGAAGAAAAGCTCAATTGGAAAGTGGATTGATTTTTCAGAACATCAGAACCTTCATCATGCAATGATAAAAAAATGAAAACGAATCTCAGAAATACTTTACTGACGGCAATGCTGCTTATGGCCGCACAGATGATGAATGCCCAGTTTCTTACTGCTTCCGATACCTCGGAGAGCAGCGTAAAAAGATATAAAGGCATCATCAATGCCAATAAGGAAATTGTGGATTTTATTGAATATTCCCTGGTGCAGAAAGGGTTGCCGAGGCATCTGAGGAACCTGGCCCTGATTGAATCCCATTTCAACAGGAATATTACCTCAGGAGCCGGTGCAGTGGGCGTATGGCAGTTTATGACCGCCCATGCCAATCAATACGGACTGACGGAGCAGAACAGGAACGATCTTTATAAAAGTACCAAAACCGCAGCCGTATCTTTAGCCAACCTTTATAAAAAGTACAACAATTGGATAACGGTAGTAGCTGCCTATAATTGCGGTGAAGGAAATATTGCCAAGGCTATGGCTGCTGCCAATTCTTCGCAGTATCATGTATTTTATAAATTTTTGCCTGAAGAAACCATTAACCATGTTAAAAAATACCTGAATGCCTGTTATGCCACAGGAGAACTTCAGGCAGTGCTGAGCAATTATAATTCGTCCAGAATGAATACCGTATTCTTTGTAAAGGGCGGAAGCAAGAAAGATAATTCGCAGTTGGCAGAAACCGATATCAATGCAGGATTTAATTTAAATATCATTGCAGACGAACTTGATGTGGATATGGAAAGGCTTCTTTCCTGGAATCCCGGAATCAACGATGAACTGAAACAGAAAGGTCAGGGCACCTTATACCTGCCCACCGATCTGATGCCCGATTTTTTACTGAGAAAGACTAAAATCCTTTCCAGATCCGTTAAAGAATCAAATACACCAACCATCAGGCAGTAGCCTTTTGAAAATCATGTTTAACCTATCCAAATCACAGGAAATATGAAAACAGAATCACAAGATATAGCAAACAGCCCTTCATTCCGTCCTTCACAGAATGCCGACGGAATCTCCCAGAACCACCATACGGGAATCAACAGGCTGGTAAAACTTTCACTGGTCGTAGAAGGAAAGGTAATCCGTTATTACAAGCATTTTAAACTTACCCAAAGTGCAAGGCGCCATCACGAATTCAGTGTAACGCTGGCCCACGATGCTTTAGGTGACCGGCAGACCCATACCCTGGAAGAAGCCAATAAATTTCTCGGAAAGCGGCTGACTGCCGTTATTTCCTATAAAGACATCGATAACAGTCCGGAAAGAACTTTCGTGGGCGTTATCACGGGAGTAGGTTTCAGCCAGGAAAAAATGAGCCTTGGAAATATTGTCCTGACGGGATACAGCCCGACCATCCTCCTGGACGGTGCGCCTCATGTCCAGAGCTTTGGTGGCGCTTCCCCCGTGAATATGGGCATTATTGCCAATGAAGTGATCAAGCAGGGGCTCGACTCCAGCAGGTTCGATTTCCGGGTGGATACCAATAACTATTCGCAGATTGTTTACAGCAGCCAGTATGATGAAACGCACTACAACTATCTGGCAAGGATGGCGGAAGCCTATGGGGAGCAGTTTTATTACGACGGTGAAGTTTTGCATTTCGGGAAACTCCCGCCTCAGAACAAGCCCATAAAATTAACTTACGGAAGCAGTGCCAACGACATCCGCGTAGAATTAAAGGCTGTCCATACGAAACCGCAGTTCTACGGCTACAACAGCAGCAAAAATGAAAAGTTAACGTCCGGTGAAACACCGATCCAGCATGTGAGTGATCTGGCAAAGACAGCCTATGCCCACAACGATAAAATATTTAAAACCCCGGCCTTACAGGTAGCTCCGATCAAAGCGTCCACCCATCTGGATGTGGAATATTCCCAGAGAAGTACAGCAGGAAGTGAAGCGGTGAACGTATTT
Source organism: Chryseobacterium hagamense (assembly GCF_007991455.1). Taxonomy (GTDB): domain Bacteria; phylum Bacteroidota; class Bacteroidia; order Flavobacteriales; family Weeksellaceae; genus Chryseobacterium; species Chryseobacterium hagamense. The sequence goes on from NZ_BJYJ01000049.1 coordinate 13,224, forward strand.
TCCGTATCCGGGAATACCACTGTTCCTTTTTTACATCCCGGATGTGTTGTCGATGTGCAGATGAGAAAGGTAGACAGCAATGAGTCTGATTATTTTACCCGGATCATGGTGACGGAAACATCCCATGAGATCGATACCATCGGGCATTACACCGGTAGTTTTGAGGGAATTGCCTCCGATACCGGGTTTATGCCGAAACCTGAATTCAGAACTCCGAAAGCGGAACCGCAGATCGCAACGGTGGTTTCCAATACAGACCCGGAAGGCCAGGGAAGGGTACAGGTCCGGTTCGACTGGCAAAACAGCGATACCACCCATTTTATCCGGATGATGAGTCCGGATGCCGGCGGAACGGATCAGATTACCCAAAACAGAGGCTATGTAGCAATTCCGGAAGTGGGAGACCAGGTGATGGTAAACTTTGTACACAGCCATCCGGACAGGCCTTTCGTGATGGGCGGAATGTTCCACGGCGGGGTCGGCCTTGGCGGCGGTGTGGACAACCGGGTGAAATCCATCCAGACCCGAAGCGGGCACCGGGTTGTTTTTACCGAAGACGAAAGCATCATCATTACCGATAAATCAGGCAACGAAATTCATCTTGACACTACCGGCAGCAACATTACGATCACCGCTCCGGAAACTATGACGCTTAATTGTAAGAACATGAACATCAATGTTGCGGAAAATATGAATACCAACGTAGGGATGAATAAAGCGGATACGGTCGTTATGAACCATCTTCAGAGTGTCGGTGCCATGAAGATGACTTCCGTTGCGGGAGATGCAAGCATGTTCATCACGGGAAAACTGACGGAGATGATCGAGGGGGATGTACACAGTGAAACCAAGAAAGAACGGAACGAGATTTCCCATGAAGACATGAACCTGACTTCCGGTAAATACATCAATAAAAATGCGCAGGAGCAGGTGCAGAATAACAGTGGCGAAAAAAGTAAAAATTACTGATC
>NZ_BJYJ01000050.1 GCF_007991455.1 Chryseobacterium hagamense
TTTTCTGCAGTTTTTTACAACATTTTTTTTACGATTATTGAATATATAAAACTGTATATCAAATGGTTATTACATTTCTAAGGATTGACTAAATAATGTTGAAAAAGCAATTGCCATTTCTTCATTATTTTGGGATATCAGAGGGATTAGTGGTTCCTTAGTTGCTGATATAATGCTTACTCAAGAAGCTAAAAATGTATGGCTTCAAAAAACCTTCAACAAAATTATCGAAGCTTATGAAACAGAATTGGGTAAATATGAACAGGCTTTAGCCGAAGCGAAAGCATTAGGCGTACAGATCAAAGGTTCAAACCCCGGTTTCTATAGAAAGATCGAAAATACCATTCTCAGAAGAAACTGTATTTCCTATATGCTGAACCAGAATCCGAATGCAGATCTTACGTTCGGTAAAGGGAAGTATTACAACAACGGGTATTCTTCAGGGGATGAGACATTCCTTAATACGGATATCAAATTAGATGGAAAATTTGATCAGTATGCCGCCTTCATTAAATTTATGGAGTAGGCCTTTGAGTGGGAGATTATGAGCTACCATCTGTACCCGTACTATTGGGGCGAAAGAAAATCCTGGGCAGACCTGTATCAGTTTGATGACAATGATCCGATCTTCCGGGCCTTTATGCAGTCCGGGATGGCAAGGGTAATTGTTACCGTAAGACCTGGATTTGAAGAAGCGGTAAGGCATTTCATGGCAACCGGACAGATCTGGAACGCCGGTGAAGTTCCTGTGATCGACGATCCGTTGTTCCTTTCTTTAGTAGACGAAATGCGCTCTCCGAAAGCGACCAAAGAAGGCGAGCCGTGGAGAGAAAAGATTCCGACTTCCCTTACCATTCTTCAGGCAGATTCTATCGGCCTGAGAGTTGAAAAGGCACTGCCGGGCAATTGTGAGCCGGGCGTGAAGTTCGACGACAACCTGGGTGAAATGTGTGTCAGCAATTTTGAGCTGAATAACAACCAGATCGGGCATTCAGGAGATAAATGGATTGAGATCACATTTAATGAGATGGATCATCTGAATTACAAAAATATCGGTGACGTAGTGTTCCCTAGAAGATACAGATGTATGGATAACGACATGGTTATCGAGCGCGATGCTTCGTGGAATAGTCTTGATTCTGTTACGAAAGCGTACAAGTATTTGGCTGAAGAAGTATCCCAGATAGAAGCTGTGGAAGCTTTTGCTACCGGAGAAAATGGTCTGACGTTTAGGATTAATGCCAGCAAGCTTAAAAACTTTGCATTTACCAAGCCGGGAGGCGATGATGGTCATGATACCCTTAAGTTTTCTGTTGATTTAACGAATTCAGTCTTAAAAATTTCATCTCCTGAATACAATAGGTATGGCAATGAAAGAATTCTGGATAAAAATCTTCAGACAATTTCTGTAACAGAGTACTTGTCAACAATTCCTTTAAGCAGATTTCTGGTATAATCTGAAATCTAATCATTTAAAATTTTAAAAAAATGAGCCGGATAAAACCCGGGGCTATTTGGCAGCACGAAAAAGTGCTGCCTTATATCCTCACGTCCTTAAAGGATAAGATTAACGACATGACTGCCGTAGAAAAGATCATTCTTTTCGGAAGCAGAGGCAGACTTCCTGTTGAGCGATGGAATGAACTGGAGGGAAAAGATTGGGATGTCGTGGTACAGGCAAGGTGTAAGCTCAGAAATGCTCACATTCTGGTGGATGAAGGTTATCATCTGGATCTTTTGGTACTGGATGAAGCCCAGACTGAAGAGTTTACTGAAAATATGACGATCAAAGAACTTTTTCCTGTGAATGAATTGGAATGTTTAATGAGTAAAAATGAAAAAAATGGAAACATATAAAGACAATGAACGACCGTCATTTAATGCTATTTCAAAAGCAAAATGGAAGGAACTGGGAATTTCTAGACCCAAAAATGAATTTGCATTTAAGCAGTATTCAACACAGGAAATGATTGACCAATTTTTTGGAGGAAAGCCATTTATTAAATCGGGAAATTATGAAGTGTACACGGACGAAACAGATCCTTTAAAAGAAACATTGCTAGAAGAAGTAGCAGTGTATCAAAATTTTACAGGAGTTTTCGGAGATATTAAAGTTAAACTTTTTGCTAGTAAAGACGGAATATTTCTTTTAGAAAGATTTCAGGAAATCACAGAGCCGGAAGATAAAACAATCGTTCTTTTCTTAGAAATAAAAGATAAGGAAAGTTTCAATATTAATACTGTTATGCATATGAGAGCAGGACAGGACTTAACAGATCCTTCCAAAGTTCCTTTTGCTGATATTTTGAACTTCGTAAGAAAGCATAATGTTACTATTTCTTCGGATGATATGAAAGAGCTATTAGAAAAAGGAGTAATAGCAAATAAAAAAACATTTTGGATCTGGCTTCTCAAAATAGTGAAGGCTCCCATTACTGATGTTTTTGATTTTTTTGGAGATAAATTTACAAAATTCCTATATGATGGTGCGGCTAATTTTTTCGGAGAAACGGTAGTAAAAGCAATAGAAAGCATAAAAGTTGAAGAATCCGGATGGAATCCAAATTTCCAAAAAGGAGAATTTAATCCGGCACTAATACCGCAAGCACTGTGGAATGAATTGAAGCCGTTTTATGAGCATAAAGCTTCTAAAAGTCCTGCGAAAAATTATGATGACGGACAAAAGGTGGTAAGTAAAGCTATTAATGGCCTTTTTGATTTGTTGGATGATAAGAAAAAACCAATATTAAGAATAGTAGCGGCAGCTCAGTCTTATCTTCCAAAATCTATTTATAAGCTCATAAGTAATGAACTGATCACCTTTTTTGATAAAGTAGATGATCTTAAAAAGCTTCTCAAAGAATCTGTACCAAGTTTACAAACGACTATTTACAGAAGTTTTACTTCTGCAAATGCTTATTTATGTGGGATCTATAATAGCCTGATAGATGTGGTTGCAGGAATTTTTAGCATTATTGGTTTTTTCTTTAGAGCAAAAACAACATTTGAAGAGATATCGAACAATAAAATGCTTTATGCAGAGTATTTCCTGGAAATCGTAGAAGGTATTGTAGAGGGAATCCGAAAGTTTGATGTGGTCGATTTCTTTTTCCAATGTTTTACTTTTCAGGCAAAAATGGCATATAAACTCTATCAATGGGTTTCCAATAATGCTGTAGAAATCACTATGGAAGAAATCTTTTATTACTATGGATACATTGTGGGGCTGATTATTGATATCGTGGTAGAAACGCTTCTTACAGGCGGTGTGGCTGATGTTGTAAAACTTTTTGAAGGAGTTGCAGATTTTATGAAAAACCCATTGCGAAATCTAGTAGAATCCATCGGAAAAGTTGTAAAAACTGCGGGAGATGCTATTGTAATAGGGTTAGAATTTATCCGCTTTATCATCAAAAAGCTGAAAGAAGGATCAAAAGCTTTGTTTGAAGAACTGAGTCGCTGGATGGAAGATATCTTCAGCCTTGGCGAGAAAGTGAAAAACTTTGTAAAGGATATTTACGAGGAGTTTTTTAGTCCAAAAGTACGGGAATACCTAGAGAAGCTGGGACTTCATCCAACTAAATTAGAGAAAGGTGTATTTAGTCTATGTCCAATTCCATAAAAGAAGTAAATGAAAGATATAGAAAAATGCCTTAAATTAGCTACCGAGACTAAAGACGGCAAAAATATTTGCTCCATTTTAAGAAACGATGTTAAAATTGCAGATGATATTCCTGAGGATGATATTCCTAAATATATAGAAAAGCTTAAAGAAGAAGCAAGGAAAGTAGGAAAAACATTGGATGAGCATTTAGATGAATTGGTTGAAGCAAAAAATAATATTTTTAACCGAATTTCTGAAGGTCGATTTACTAAAAAAATATTGAGATCAAATATAGATTTGGTAGATGAAGCTGGAAATACTCTTTTCAGAGTAGCAAAACAAGATTATGAAAAATTTATTTCTTTTGCAAAGAAAACTCCTAAAGAAAGGAAAAATATAATAGAAGAAGTCAATTTAAAATTGAAGAGTAGCAATAAAAAATATAAGCCTGAAAATGCCAAATTAAAAGGATATGACGTTCCTAAAAGTAAAGTGGGAACCTCCCCGGATTTCTCTACAACTCCGCAGCACCTTTATAACAATAAGAGTGTCGTCAAGATTAAGATAAAAGGTGGTAGAGCATTGGATTTTACAGAATCATTTAAAGCAATGGGTATTACTGATAAAAAAGCGATGAAAGCAATTTTAGAAGATTATACATGGCATCATCTAGACGATTTAACGGCTGAATTAGAATGTACTATGCAACTGGTTTTACGTGAAGCTCATGAAGCAACTTATACACATTTTGGTTCGGCAGGTCAGGCACAGAAATCAATACCTTTGAAAAAATATCTAACATAATGAATCAATTTATTTTAACTAAACAATCAGTAACAGAAGCAGAGCTTTCACTATTTGAACAAGAAATAGGATTAAATCTACCCGATAGTTATAAAAAACATATTCTAAAATATAATGGTGGAAGTCCCGAAAAAGATTGTTTTAAGGGAGCTCAGATTGCACATTTCTATTCTATTAAATATGGAAAATCTCCTTTGGAAAAATCTTACAATAGAATAAAAAATCTTTTGCCAAATAAGTTTTTGAATTTTGCTTATGATGGAGGCGGAAATCCTTTTTGCCTTGATCTTAGCAATAGTAGTAATTACGGTAAAGTTTATTACTGTCCTATGGATATGGGAGAAGTAGAGCCGGAATTTCTAGCTGATTCTTTTCAAGAATTTATGGATGGTTTAACAGAAGATTGTGATTATTAATCTATATACTATTTAACGGTAACCCGCGGTTACCGTTATTTTTGTTAAATTATTAGATTTAAGTGATAGTAAAAGTTATGCTTTAATTTAAGTGAGAGTAGGAAAATCGCACAAGTATTCCTTAGCAGAAGATTTCTAAGTATCAGTTTAAGAAAAAAAGTAGGACGGATATTGCAGATTTTGCTAAGAAAGGTAATGCAATTAAATAGGCAGGTACTAACATAACTGGTATTTAATCCAATTTTAGAAGAATAGAAAATTTTGTAAGTAATACTTAAAAAGGCTTAACCGCTTTTTCTTATTATGTTGGAGTAAAAGTATTAAAAGATTTTTTAAATGTTTATCAAGACTTTAAAAGTATGAAAACAGAAATTACAGAATCGGAAAACAGTATTACATTAGCAGACATTCAAAATGTAGAAACTGAATTTAATTTTACAATGCCGGAAAACCTTAAAAAGTTATATTTAAAGTATAATGGGGGTGTAGTAGGAGATGGTTATTATGAGATTAATAGTATAAAATATGGACAAGTTAAGATAGAAGATACTATTGATAGTTTGCAAATAACAGAAAAGCATATACCAAGAGAATATTTGCCTTTTGCTAGTACAGCAGTTGGTCATATATTATGTATATACATAGGTAATGATAGCAAGAAAGGCCAAATTTATCTTTTTCGTTATGATGAAATGGAACCAACCTTCTACAGCAAAACTTTAGAAGAATTTTTTAAAATAAACTCTATTGACGATTTATAATGTTAATCGCAAATTTAATAGTTGGCCCTACTGCCGCACGAATCCTCTCGTGTGGCTTTTTTTTAAACATAATTCTCTAGAATAGTATTATTTTTATTTTTATAAAACATACAATGATGAGTAGAAATTACAAATTTCATCATCCGGAAGGTTTATATTTTATAAGTTTTGCTGTTGTAGGATGGCTTGATGTATTTATAAGAAATGAATACCAAGAGATTCTTTTAGAAAGTATAGGATTCTGCCAAAAAAATAAAGGGTTAGAAATACATGCCTGATTGCATCGTGTCCAGCCATGTCCACTTAGTTTTTAGAAGTATAAACGGACAAAAACCGGAGCTTCTTATCGGTGATTTAAAAAGATTTACCGGCAAAGCAATGGTACAAGCCGTCAAAGAAAACCCTAAAGAAAGCAGAAAGGAATTCCTGCTGGATTTCTTTCTTAAAGAAGGTTCAAAAAGTTCAAATGTAAACCGATATCAATTTTGGAGACCTGATCATAAACCGATTGAACTTTGGAGCAATCCCGTTATCCGCCAAAAAATAAATTATGTGCCTCAAAATCCTGTGGGAGCCGGCTTGGTTTTCCGTGCAGAAGATTACAGATACAGCAGTGCTGTAGATTATTCTGATGAAAAAGGACTTTTGGACAATATTGTACTTTTTTAGAATGTTTGACATTTAAAGAACATCCACACGAAAGGATTCGTGCGGTAGCGGGGGGGTAAAATAGTATCCATTGTAAACGGTAGTGGACATTATTTACCCAGACCTGAATACTTGGATATTGCAATTACTCATTTTAAGGAAATTAATATTATGGCTAACGACTATAGATTGTTTAAATTGAAACCAAAAATAAAATGAAAATAGAAGAAATAAGAATTCCCTCAATGATGGGAGAAAATGTAAAAGTCAAAAAATGGTATGTGAAAAATAATGAAATGGTAAAAAAAAATAGTCTTTTAGTAGAAATAGAAAGTGGTGATTTTGATATGGAGATAAACTCAAATTACTCGGGTAAACTTAAAATTTTACTACAGGAAGACAGTTATGGAAAAACGAATGATGTATTATGTACAATAACTTATTGACCATTTAACCACCAATTAAATTACTTAACGGCAACTAAAAGTTGCCGTATTTTTTTGTTTTTAAATATAGGAATGGTAAAATAAAAGCAAAGAAGAACAAACAAAACGAAGTAGTGAATGAGTTGGTACATTCAGGAAAAGAAACTTTATATCCAAAGGACTTCGTAAATACCTATGATTCTTCTGATGAGCTTGTAACGATGTTTAAGAAAGGCGTAGTTGATAATAAAGAAAGACCAAGAATGAGTGATAGTGAAGTGAAATACATCTTTAATTTTATGATGCATCATCTTCATAAATCAGATACATTTGTAATCGAAACAAAAAATATTTACTATGCCTGTAACTCCTGCCAAAGAGAATTTCTAATGTTTGAAGAATTTTTAAAAGCCAGAGGAAAAACAGTAAAATTTATCGTTCACAGTGATGAAGGAATACTTGGAGATGATGATTTATAAACTTTTAATAAAAAATAAGTAAGTATGGATATTACAATTTTAAAAAGTTACAACGCTAATAAGAACAGTTTAGAAAGGCACCGTCTGCGCAATCCAGAAGGAATGTCTTTAACAGAAATACAAGAATTAGAAATGGCTTTGAATGGGGGAAACCTATTTCCCAAAGCATTTAGAGAATATCTTTATATTGGAGGGAAATATAACGCTCTGGGGTTTAATACAGGTTTAGGAGATTTCAAAGGAATGGATACATATTACAAAAAGAAGGTAAAAGCAAGAGGTTTAAGAATAGACCGTCCCTATTTGATCATAGATAGTTTTGAAGGATACATCTGTATGTTTATCTATTTGGATGAAGGGGATAATCCTACCGTTTGGTTTTGTTCGATAGATGAAGATTATGATTCTGAAGACGGAAAATCTATTTGGAAAGTGCCAGAGCCCAATTTTTCAGCATTAGTAGATGATTTGGTAAATAAAGCATTAAAAGGTCTTACACCTTGGTAAAGTAATAACGGAATATAATTTTAACGGCAACCGCAAGTTGCCGTATTTTTTTGTTTTAGATTTGCTACAGAGCTAAAAGAAGGTGAAAGATATGTTCTATTAAGAATACGGAGAAAAAGATTACTTATTTTGATAACATATTCCAAGATGAACTATGCAAATAATTTTAGTCGGCAAAAATTATTAAGTGAAACAGTAGAAATTAGAAAAATAAGTTAATAATTATGAATAATAAAAAATTAATACAAGATTATATTGAATCAAAAATATCAAAAAAAAAATTTTAAAGGTTCTTTGAATACCTCCGCGCAGCTGTACGAATCCTTTCGTGTGGCTTTTCTTTATAAACATTATCTATCTTTATAAAAGCATACGGAACTACATGAAAAAGTTTTGGAGTGGCGTAAAAAATGTGTGATATGAAATTTCAAGAAAAAGTACAAAAACAATTTAAAAAAGCAGGTTGGCATGATGGGAGGGATGTTAGTTCCCGGTATGAAAATGCTAACATATTGAGATATAGTGATTTTCCACCTTTTTTAAAAAATTTCTTAAAAGAATATGGAGATTTACAAGTTGAAGATTGTAAACCATTTCAATCAAATGTAACCAATATATTAAAATTAGGGATACCTTATGCAGGATATGATGAAGATCAATATTACGATGAAGATTTTACTCTTTATGGTAAGTTTTTGTATCCTTTCGGATATTTCTATCCTGATTGCTATATGGTGGCATGCGATGATGAAGGCAAAATTTATATGTTAGGAGATTATACATTTCTTCGATCAGAAACATTTAATGAAGGGATTGAAAGGTTATTAATTGATGATTGGTCAGGAACTTTAGAGTTCCATGAAGAAAAAAAGAGCTGGGGTAATATCCGAAAATGGTAAAATATTTTTATATTAAATATTCTGACAGCAAACTTATGATCTATAAAAGAACATTAATTATTTAAATAGAATTTAAAAAATATTAATGGGATAGGTAGTTAAAAGATATGAAGGTTGTTTTCCTTTTCAAATTAATAATATTGAACAATATATTAAATATCAATTACTTCCTGCTGCCACACGAATCCTTTCGTGTGGCTTTTCTTTAAGTAAACTTTTATAAACATTGTCTATCTTTATAAAAGCATATGGAACTATTAGAAAAAGTTTTGGAGTGGCGTAAAAAATGTGTGATATGAAATTTCAAGAAAATATACAAGAACAATTCATAAAAGCAGGATGGTACGAAAATAGAGATGTGAGTTCTCTTTATGAAAATTCAAATATTCTAAGATATGAAAATTTTCCGTCATTATTAAAAGAATTTTTAAGCGAGTACGGAAATTTAGAGGTTGAATATTGTAAAAGCCGTCAATCACAAGTGAGAAATTTACTTCAAATATCTTTGGATTATGCAGGATTTGAAGATGACGAGGATTATGATGAAAATTTCGATATTTCCGGAATACTATTTTATCCTTTTGCCTATTTTTTTCCTGACTGTTATATGGTGGCTTGTGATAAAAATGGAAAAGTTTATTTATTAGGAGAAGAGATTTTTTTGATTTCTAAAGATCTAAAATCCGGAATACAAAATCTATTGCTGGATGATTACAGCCAAGGGTATTTAGCATTTGATCCAAAAAAAAATTATAGATTCCTTCGGAAAAATATTCGGGATGGAATAAGTAAATTAAAATATATCTATCACATAAACACTTATAATATTTTTAAAAACTTATGTTGACAGATTAGGAAATGCTAATAATAGCGGAGCCCTACTGCCGCACGAATCTTTTCGTGTGGCTTTTTCTTTAAACATCAAGCCCAATACGGATATAAGCTTAAAGATTTTAGTCTACAACAGCGATAAAATTTCCAAGGCTACTGCTTTTGCTTTCAGAAAATATGATAATATTTTACCGCTCTACGAGAAAGGAGGGGTTATCGTAGAAATCGGAGAGAAAGAGTACGCTTTAATGTATAAAGGAGAGAAGCTTATACAGGGAACATCTAATGATAAAAAAGTTTTAGAGTTTTACCGGAAGTTGAAGAAGAAAATTTCTAAAAACTCAAAAGATTTAGAAGATACTCTTAATGAAACTTCCCAAACCATAAAGTATGAAAATGGCAGAATGGGATATGTGGAAGGGTTGTTTGAAGGTATTGATGTAAACTATAAGCCAAAAGGATTTGAGAGCCTTAAAGATGTTAATGATTATGATCCTAAATACGGCAGGGGCGTTGTAACGAGTTTTGAAGATTATGACGGATATTTTTACCGAAATTTTGATGCCAAGAAAAAGATATTTACATTTAATCATGGGTTTTTACAAGATTTACCAAAATGGGTGAATGATGTAAAAGTTCCATTAGTACAGGGGAAAGGGATTCCCACCCAAGCTTATTTTACATTACGACAGATGAAGTTGTTGGAAATTATTGAAGGAGAAATACAAACCGTAAGGATGTCTCAGATACAGAATTTGGAAACAATGGGGTACATTCATCAGGTAACAGGAGGTAAAAAAATTGTTAATTCTGATGCAATTGATATATTAGCCGCACCAAGTAATGAATACATGAAAACAGTAATGACACAGGCTGGCTATGAAACTATAAGTGGAAGAATTACCGGAAAAGGGCAATATTTCACAGTGAAACAGCTAAAAGCAAGTAAATGGGATATTTCGGATGAGTTTATGAAAAAATTCAATTTATCCGAAAGTAGTATGCTTTATATGAATTTTAATATCGAAGTAAAAGTTAAATATTTAAAATAAAATCATGATACCAATAAAATTATTAGAACTAAAAGGTAAAGAAGTTGTAGGATTTAATAAATATCCTGAATTTGTAAAAGCATTAAATAATGTCTTAGGAAAAGTAGTTGAAATAGTTAACGAACAAGATGAATCTTTTGAAGGATATTATTTACTTCCAATAGGAGCAATTTCATGCAGTAATTTTAGCAAGTCAATAATAAACGAGAAAACGTTTTTGTTAAGCGTGATCAATTCAAGTATTCCTCAATATATTGAAAAATTTACTCCTGCAGGAATAACTAATTGGATGCTGTTTAAAAATGCAAGCACTGCAGTAATTGGCAAGTCGCAAGTAATTGAAAAAATATCTACTCGAGAGGAAGGTAATGATATGATGTATGAAGATTATGGATATGATGAATATGTTCCTATTCCTTTTGATGGTACCTATGAAACTGTTGCCAAATCTATTTTAAGCTATTTAGAAGTTTATGATAAGTGGTTAAAGAGTAAGTAATTAATAAAGCCTGTTTAATAGCAGGCTTTTTATGTATAAATAGGCGAAAACTAATACAAGCACTTCTAATGATAAAAAGTTTCAAAGTTTTACCAAAATCTGAAGAAAAACTAGAAAAGGTTAAGTAAGCTTTTAGAGAAATAGGTATATAAAGGATAAAGTAGTCTAAAATCTATAGTTGCAACAGCAGAAACTGAAAAGGTAAAAGCTTTTGTTGCACTAGAAAAGAAATATATAGGCAAAACTATTGAAAATCCGTTTGAAAAATTGAAAGAAGTATTACCTTTAATTAATCATGAATTAGTAGATAAAGCAGTAATTCAGATAGGGGAAGAAAATTGTCCTGATGTAGTAGATGCTATAATAGATTTCTTGAAAAACAAAAAAATACGTAGAGCGAAGGATAGTGGAAATGAAACATTTGAAAAAGTCGCTGCCAAGTATGGAGGAGGTTATTTTCAGCAACTTCGTCCGGCAAAGATAGAGAACATTTTTCAAACTCCATTAGAACGATTACGGGCATTGATAAAAAATGATGATATCGTGATTATTTATGGGGTTCGTGATTTAAATCGTATAACAAAAAGTACAAGAGGGCATTATTTTATAGGAGTGAAAAAAGATGGAGTATTACACTTGTTTGATGGACAAAGCGGAGAATATCTTGAGCTTGGCAGTACCAGGTCGTCAGAATATATAAATTTCATCCGGAGCAAGTTTAATAAAGAGTTTAAATCCGAAGAAGGAGGAGGATTTAGATTTTTAATAGTAAGATAAACAAAAAACAACAATCTATGTTAACAGATCAGGAAATGCTAATAATAGCGGAGCGCTATTTAAAAAGAAAAGGAGAAATCGGTGGATCGGATATTGAAGTCGTAATACTGACTGACGTGACGATTAAAAAACCATATGGTAATATTTATGATTATCAGTCCAAAGAATATGTCTTAACCGGAAATTTTAATAAATCTCTAACAGGCCATGCCCCGTTTTTAGTAGAAAAAAAATCTGGAAGGGTAGTTCGTTTTGGTACAGCAGGTTCGCTGGAAAGCTATATTGAAGATTATGAGAAAGGGATATTAACACCAACGTTAACCCGATACTGGTACCCTGATGAAGATCGTTTCGATTATAAATAATCATCCATAATCTCTACAAACAAATACAGCAGAAATTTTCTGCTGTATTTGTTATTTTTATTAGTTTAGAAATTGTAAGAATTATAAATAATCATGTTAACAGATCAGGAAATGCTAGCCATAGCAGAACGTTATTTAAAAAGCAGAGCAGAACATTTTGGAGGATCGGATATTGAAGTCGTAATACTGACTGACTTGACGATCAAAAAACCGTATGGTAATATTTATGATTATCAGTCGAAAGAATATATATTAACTGGGGATTTTAATAAATCTCTGGTAGGAAACGCTCCATTTTTAGTAGAAAAAAAAACTGGTAGAGTAGTTGGCTTTGGTACGGCAGATTTTTTAGAAAGTTATGTAGAGGATTATGAAAATGGAAAAATGACACCAAGTTTGGATCTTTATTGGTATCCGGATGAAGATAGGTTTGATTATAAATAACCTGAAGGTTTAGAAGAAACCTAAAAACCAGACCACTCAAAAAATTGGGTGGTTTTTGTTTTATGGGAAGACCATCAAGCCCAATACGGAAATCAGTTTAAAGGTTCTAGCCTACAACAGCGATAAAATTTCCAAGGCTACTGCTTTTACTTTCAGGAAATATGATAATATTTTACCGCTCTACGAGAAAGGAGGGGTTATCGTAGAAATTGGAGAGAAAGAATATGCTTTGGTATATAAAGGCGAAAAGCTGATTCAGGGGACTTCTAATGATAAGAAAATTTTAGAATTTTACCGGAAGCTGAAGAAAAACGAGAAGCGGTTAGGGAGTTTTTAGAAGAACAGATACATGAAGGAGGAAATAGTCTAAAATCTATAGTTGCAACAACAGATAGTGAAGAGATAAAAGCTTTTGAAGAAGGTTTAAAACAATTCTCAAAAACTATTGCCAAACCTTTTGAGAAAATGCCAGAAGCAATGCCTTATTTTAATCATAAATCAATTGAGACTGAAGTGATTCAGATAGGTGATGAGAATTGTGGTAATGTGGTAGATGTTTTAGTTGAATACCTTAAAAACAGGAAAATTACGATTAGCTGAACCATTGAGCATGCAAGGCTTTGAGACTGTAGCAGCAAAATGTGGAGGTGGTAAATTTAGTGATATTGGAATCCCTAGACTTGAAGCCGTATTAGGAGATGGTGATATTGCTGTTATTTATGGAGCTCAGAATATCATCCAAGTGGAAGGGTTGATGGTCATTATTTTATAGCGGCGAAAGTTGATAAAAAAGTGCATTTATTAGATGGACAATCAGGTGAATTTGCTATATATGATGTTAGTGGACCAAACAAAAAACAATATAGAAATTTCATACAAAGGAATTATATAAAGTTTATGTATACAAGAGTAGGTAAAATAAAAAAGTAAAAAGATATGTTAACAGATCAAGAAATGCTAAAAATAGCAGAAAAATTCATACGAAGAAAAGTACATGAAAGCATTGAACCCATAATATTACATGAGGAAACTATTAAAAAACCGTATGGTAATATTTATTATTATCAGTCTAAAGAATTTCTTATGACAAGGGATTTTAATAAACACTTGGCAGGTAATGCTCCTTTTCTGGTGGAAAAAAAGCAGGCAGGGTGGTTGGTTTGGGTACTGCAATGGATTTAGAAGACTATATAAAAGCCTATGAAAATGGAACATTAGGAAAAAACTTAACCCGTTATTGGTATCCGGATGAAGATCGTTTCGATTATAAATAATCATATATAATCTGTACAAACAAATACAGCAGAAATTTTCTGCTGTATTTGTTATTTTTATTAGTTTA
>NZ_BJYJ01000051.1 GCF_007991455.1 Chryseobacterium hagamense
AATTGATTTTTAGTTTATACCGTCTTATTTCTGTTAACAATATTTGTTACTGCAACTACAGTACAGCAAGGTTTAAAAACTTTTATAAGAGCCAGAAAACAATGAAATTTGAACCCTGAAAAATGCGAATGCTCATGGGAGTCAAAAAATATAGCGGGAAAACATTATAGGAAAGAAATGGACAAGAATGTAGTTTATTTAAAATGATATAAATAATCATTGCGAAAAATATATGTTTTCCAAGGTATTCCCTATTAATAATTCACCCATTGATCATACGATAAAATTGGGCGGGAATCAATAATTGCTCAAAAAAACGTAGAATTCTGTTTAAATGCAATAATTCTGTCAGGAATAGTCTTTCCCTCAACTTATCAATTTATAAAAACTAATTTTCAACAACAATAATGAAAGTACCATTAAAAACAATTTTCAGCTGGTTTGAAAAGGGTGATATGCCCACAGAAAATCAGTTTCAGCAGACCTTTTCTTCATTCCGTCATTTAGATGATAATATCAGGATGGATGAAATAATGGGTTTAAATGAAACTTTTCAAAAAACGGTATCCAGCACAACTTTTACAAACCATCTGCAAGATGAAAGCGCACATCATTTAGTGCTCGCAAAATTGAATGCCTCCAATCTTACTGCCAGGAATGTAGAAGAATGGAAAGAGAAATTAAAGATTAAACTGGCAGCCACAATAGACGATGGTGACGAGAGCGGAAATGTCTATACAAAGGAGCAAATCGAAGTAATTGTAAATATACTTCAGGCAAAGGATAATGAAATGCTGCAGCTGATTGAGAAAATCAACAAAATACTGGATTCTAATGATGATCGTCTTGATGAACTTCATGAAATCGTAGACTATATTAAAGAAAACAGAGAGCAGATCGAATTGCTTAAAGGTTCAGGAACAAATTCTTCCTTTGGAGGAATCTTAAGGCCTGCTGATCATATTACGGTTAAGCCCGGGTCAGCAAAATGGTTTTGGGCAGGGAGTGGAGTCTACGAAAATGCTTCAGGAGTTACGATTGAGAATTTCGGAATAATTTCCTTTGACGGTTTTGTCTGGTCTGTTCTTGAAATGAGTATGCCCGGAGGTGGAACAGATGGTTTTATTGATTTAACACAAGAAGATTAAAATGAGAAATACAGGAAGAATTTATTTCACAAATTATGAAAGATCAGATGAAGAAGTTGCAAAAAATTTCATCTATCCCGTCATGTTTTTCATTAAAAACGATGAGGGAAAAATTATTAAACAGATTGCCTATTCAGCTTCAGGAGAAAAGTCAGAAAGCGAGTACGGAATCGGTGGTGGAAACGGAGGAGCCAATGGAATTGTGTTTCGCGCAAAATCTGAAATACCTGCATCATTCGTAAAATCATTTGGAAGCGAAGTTAAAATCGTGTTTTCGTGGTCATCCATAGACAGCATTGATGGTCGTGAAACCGGTGGAGGAACAGCGAGTATTTTAAAAGGAAACACAATTCTTTTTA
Source organism: Chryseobacterium hagamense (assembly GCF_007991455.1). Classification (GTDB taxonomy): domain Bacteria; phylum Bacteroidota; class Bacteroidia; order Flavobacteriales; family Weeksellaceae; genus Chryseobacterium; species Chryseobacterium hagamense. Next base: position 1,508 of record NZ_BJYJ01000051.1, read on the forward strand.
ATAAAAATATTGATCAGGGGGTCAATGAGATCGATATCACGTCATTTATTTTGGCGGGAGACAATAGCGTTACTCTCAGTATAACCGACAGTTACGGAAATAACCGACAATTAAAATATCATATTCAAACAATAGCACTTGCTTTAAGTACGACCTATGATAAAACCACTATTAATTCGGGACCAATAATTTTCCGGTATATTCCAACAGGAAATGTTGAGAAGACAATCCATTTCAAATTAAACGGATTGGATCTTCCGCCAGTGGTGACTTCAGTTAATAACAAAGAATTGTTGTATGAAATCCCTGTACAGCCTCATGGTGTACCTATTTTAGAGGGTTATATGACCGCAGATCTGTCAGGAGAAATCATTGAAAGCAATCATTTATTTACAGATATCATCTGTGTTGTTGCCGGTAACGTAACGCCTCTGGTATCTTCAGCAAATCATATTGTTGCTAATCAGTACGCTCCGGCTTCCATTGAATATCTGGTGTATTCACCATCGTCAAATTACAGCGATGTGGAGATTTTGGTCGATGGAGAAAAGGTTTCTGAATTACTGGTCAATAGAAGTTTACAAAAATTCACGTATACATTTACGGATTCGGGTACGCACACTGTGACTTTTAAATGTGGCAATGTTACGAAAAATACGTCAGTGGTCGTAACAGCTTTTGATATACAGGTCGAAGCCGAAACGTTAGGCCTGGAATTATTTTTGAGCAGCCGGAACAGAAGCAATTCAGAGATTAACAAAAACGAGTGGAAATACAAAAACCTGTCATGTACCCTTACTGATTTTGATTTCAGTACCAATGGGTGGATTCAGGACTCCAAGGGTTCCGTAGCGCTTAGAGTCAGCGGAAATGCAAGGGTTTCGATTCCTTTCAAAATATTCGATAACGATTTTAAAACCGGTGGTAAAACATTAGAATTTGAATTTTCAACTTCAGATATAAAAAACAGTGACAGCACTATCCTTTCATGCAAAAATGGGAATGTCGGATTTGTTGCGACCTCAAATTCTTTTTCGTTCAGTTCCGAGCAGGACGGTACCTCCATATTCTTTAAGGAAGATGAAAGAATCCGTGTAAGTGTGGTCGTTACAAAGGTTGCAGACCAAAGACTGGTGTTTGTGTATATCAATGGAATTATATCTTCATTATATCAGTATAATTCATTAGACAGCTTTTTACAGCAAACTCCCCAGAATATTACCATTGGAAGCAGTGACTGCAATATTGATTTATACAACATCAGGGTTTACAATAACAATCTGAACGCCGATCAGATGTTGTCGAATTTCATTGCCGACATGGATAATCTAGTTGAAAAAGTCAGCATTTACGAAAGAAATAAACTTTACGATGCGTTCGGAAATTTGTCCTATGATAAATGTTTACAATCCATTCCATGCTTAACCATTGTAGGGGATCTGCCAACTTATAAGGGTGATAAAAAAACAATTGTTGGAGAATATGAAAATGCCCAGGATCCTGCAAAATCGTTTTCCTATGTCAATGCGAGTATTGATGTTCAGGGAACGTCTTCTCAATATTACCCACGGAAAAACTTTAAAATCAAATTTAACGGAGGCTTTAAAAGTGGCGAATCGGTTGCTTCACGGTATAAGCTTCGCGATAATTCATTGGCTGAAAAGACATTTACTTTTAAAGCTGACTTCATGGAATCTTCAGGTTCTCACAACATCGGTCTGGCAAGGCTTGCACAGGATTCTTTAAATCAACTGGGCTATTTAGTTCCGCCACAATTAACCAACCCTGATATCCGTACGACGATGGACGGGTTTCCCATGCTTATATTTCACAGGGCGACACCGGACTCGGAGCGTATTTTCTTAGGGAAATATAATTTCAACAATGATAAGTCGAATGAAGCAACGACAGGTTTTACAGAAGGCCAGGAATGCTGGGAGTTTTTAAACAATACCTCAGATAATACCTTATTTATTGCTACGGATTTTCAAGGTGTAGACGGAAACGGTAAGCATTTGTGGAAAAATGATTTTGAGGCAAGATATCCGGAAGACAATGAAGATACTTCAAATCTTGAAGCTTTGCATACATGGATCGTGAGTTGCAAAAATAATCCTGCAAAATTCAAAAGCGAGGCTCAGGATCATTTTAATATTCAATTTTTACTCTTTTACTATGTTTTCACGGAGTTTTTCGCGATGGTGGATCAGCGGGCGAAAAATATGATGTTTGCGATGTACCCGGACACTGAAGGAAACAGGCGCTGGTATCTTATATTTTATGATAACGACACGGTTTTAGGCCTTAATAACGAAGGGCACAATGTCTATGATTACTGGGTAGAAGCCCACGATCAGGTAGGTAGCGGTTTTGTATGGAACGGCGCGCTTTCAGAGCTGTGGAAATTGGTTGAAGCTGCTTTTGATACGGAGATTACGGCTTTGTATCAGCAAATGAGAACTTCAGGGATTCTGACTTATGATAAGTGCAACACTTATTTTAACACCTTAGGATCTGACCAATGGGCGGAAAGTATTTTTAATGAAGATGCGAAATATAAATATATAGATCCCCTGGTTGTAGCCGGGAACGGAAGTTACTTATACACCGCTCAGGGCTCAAGAAAATCACACCGGAATTATTGGTTATTGAACCGTTTCCGGTATATGGATGGGAAATATGACACCTCTACTTTCTCTTCGGACTATATTACCATGAGGCTTTATACACCTTCGGGCACGCCTGCAGTTCCGCCAAATGCCAGTTTTTTATTGACGGCTCAGAAAGATGGGTATACGAAAATTAAGTTCGGTTCTTACATCAGCAGGGCACGATTGCGAAAAAATGTGGCCTCCCTGGTCCAGGCTCCGGCTACTACTTTTAACGACACGGAAACCATTATCTATGGTGCATCTGCAATTAAAGATCTTGGGGATTTGTCCGGAAAGTATCTGGGAACGCTTGATGTATCAAAGGCTTTGAATTTATCAAGATTAAGAATCGGAAGTCAGATTTCGGGTTATTCAAATCAAAATCTGAGGAACCTGTTTATCGGCAATAATACGATTCTGGAAGAATTGGATGTAACGAATTGTCCCAATCTGAAACAGTCAATAGATTTAACAGGCTGTACGAGTATTAAGAGGGTTTCTGCTGCAGGTACAGGAATATCATCGGTATTACTGCCCAAAGGTGGTTTGCTTGTATCTTTAACGCTTCCTTCTACAGCAAATACCCTGATTTTGGACAACCAAAAATTTATTACCAATGCTAACTTAACTTTTACAGCAAGTTCAATTAAAACCCTTGTTATTAAGGACTGTCCTTTGATGAATGTAAATGACATTGTTTTAACTCTGAAAAATTTAAGCAGAGTTAGAGTTAGTAATCTAAATGGCAGCAGTTCTTCTAGTGAAAATTTCTTCCCACTTATAAATGCTAAAGGAGTTGATGATTCAGGCAATACAGTGCCTAACTCTATCGTTGAAGGGACATGGGACTTTACTACCATATATGAAGACGATAAAACCTTTATGGAAGCCTATTGGCCGGACTTTCATTTTACGTATAAAAGTATTACCAATTTTATTCAGATTTCGGATGTGACCAGGAAAGCTACTTTATTGTCAGTGTATGATACCAATGGTGACGGGGAATTGAGCTTTGCAGAAGCAAGAGCTGTTACTGATATACCTGCTGATACTTTTAATCCTTATTCTACTCCAGGAACATATTTAGGTGGAAGTTTTGATGAATTTAGATTTTTTACAAATGTAGAAACTGTGGGAGATCATGCATTTGACAATAACACATTGTCAAGTATAACTTTTCCGCCTAATATTAAGAAAATAGGAAGGAATGCTTTTCAATTATCAAATAGAACTGTTATAAATGGCAACCTTGATAAAGTTGAAGAGTTGGGAATTTCCCCAATTATGGGAAAATATTTAGATATTAACTTATTTAAAAATGTTAAGATTTATGATAGATTTTCATTTATTTGGGTGTATCCTCGGGCTGGTAAGTATAGCCTTCCGTATATCACAAGAATTTTTCAAAATATGCTGTCCAATAATGTAGATAATTATACTGTTGAAGAGCTTGTTTCAAATCATGTCGATTTATCTGGTTGTACGAGTTTAGAAAGAATTGATTCATATGGATTGTATACCAGCTTACGATCTGATGAAACTGAAGCTACGATTATTCTTCCTGCTTCGATTAATTACTTGGAGAATTACTGCCTGCCAATTGGTGCAAGTGTAGGACAGCAAGGCGTAACAAGAGTAATCATAAAAGTATTGGCCACGACACCTCCTGTTTTGGTCGGGACTAATCTTGTTGCTGACGGGATAATAATAGATAAAGTCGAAATTCATGTACCCGCTGCAAGTGTTTCTGCCTATAAGGCTGCAACAAACTGGAGTTATTTTGCATCAAAAATTTATCCGATAACGTAATAATAAAATTATGAAACAGACAGACAATATAATTAAGGCAGAGCCGGGAAAATGTTTTAGAAGAAAAATAGACGGGGTCGTTTTCGGTGATGAAGTCTATTTGGGTACTACCTACTATCTTGACGGAATAAGGCTCGAAAAACCGATTCAGGAAAACCCGGATGATTTTGAAGAAATTGAAATCGAGGTTCAAACAGAAGAAATTCATAAATGATGATAAGTTGTATTACTTATTTAACGTGAATTCGAGTTACAAACCGTAATATAACGTGAATTCGAGATACAAACCGTAATATAAAGGCTGGAAGAGGGAAGCTGGATGCCGGAAGTTTCTCTTCTCAGACACAGGACCAAAAATCTTGATCATCAAACTGAATAGGTTATTGCTTTATGAGAGAAGTTCTTATTCAATCCTGAATAACCGGTTTTTTTTTGAATCAGGGACAGATTTCTCTTGTTTAAAGTCCTGAAAGGACGGCTTAGTAAAGGATAGGATAAAATCCTATCTATAAACCGTGTATTTGCTCCGGCAAGATAAGTATTATTTAAAAATCCCGAGTGAATCAGTCTCATTTTTATTTTTGAATTAAATAATAAGCTGAATATGATGTTGATACGGTCGAATTCACGTTATTTACTGAACGAAAATTTACAACAGTCCTGACCGGATGATAAAGATCTAAGGACCAAAATGAATCATTAAACCGGAGCAGAAATTTTTCTGCTCCGGTTTTTGTTTTTATAGTTTTTAAATTTTATAACAGCCTGTTGCGTATTTAGCTGGAAATTGTTCGGAATTTATTAAATCAGGAAAAAAAATCCATTATTTAAAAATCCCGAAAGGACGACTGTCCAGCACAGCATTCATCCTGCGAGAAAGATGATCCTGAAATCAGGTATTAAGGCGGATCTCCTAAGTTCCTCCTGTCAAAAATTTGCTCGGAAGGTTAATCTTTACGAACGCCTTCATCTTTAAAACAGCCTAAGGCATTCTTTTAACCGGAGATTCATCCATAAAAAGATAAGTTTTCTCATACCCGCCGAAATCGACGATGATTTTCTCGAAGACGATTCCGGGATCGAGAGGTTTGATGATCAGAGTCTGTTGTCCGTCTGCGGTTTCCGGCAGTGGCAATTCAACTTCGCTGTGTACGATGCGTCTTGCCACGGTAGGGTAGAAGACCGCATAAATGTTGGCCGGATCTTCATTCAGGTTCTGATTGAAGTTGATGGTTTCTTCTTCGGTTCCGGAAAATCCTATGCTGTACCGGTGGCCTTTCGGATCGTGGAAGGCAAGGGTAGACTTGACCACGATATGAACTTTCACTTTTTTAACGTCCTTCGGAATATTCATTTTATAAGACAGTGAAGCATCCGTCACTTCTTTGCTGTAGGGCATCAGTGCGACACCGCTTAATGTTCTGCCCATATACGGAATGGTGGTCCAGGTGGCTGACGGGGAGTTTTTGGACTCAAAATAATGCTCGGCTTCCATGACAACTACCTGGTCTTTTGCATCAAATACATAGCCTCCCTGTATTTTACCCTTTTCAATCCGGTAAATTTCCGGCAGGGTGTCTTTCGGGAAATTATCATTCCATGAAGTATAGCCGATTTTTTTCTGGATCATCATGCCGTTCCATTTTCCGCCGGACATCACATGGTTGTAATCGTAGCTCAGATCGGTATCCCTTTTAAAGGTTTTTTCCACCAGGTCTGCCCAGGAATTGGCAGCCGGATTATTTTCTTTATACAATTTATGATTCATGGCCTGGGCATAATACATCTCGTACAGGTTGGCCATCATCTGAACCGGGTAAAGGATCAGTTGTTTGTAGGCGTCCCTGTATTCGGGACTGAGGCTGATGTACTGGCGCAGGGCCTCTGCTTCGAGTTTGAGATACTCATCCGATACCTGCTTCCACTCGCCGCTTTCGGTATTATAAGTTCCGGCATCCAGCATTTCCGGTGTTACCCGACCATTGTACTTGCTGTATAAATTAATGATGCGTGCGGCTTCATCGGCCTGGTTGTCTCCGAACTGCTGGGCACAGAAATCCCGGGTGTGCTGCAGCAGATTTTCATTGGTGTAACTTTCGGGATTCCATGCCATGTCCATAAACAGCGAAATGGGATATTCCATCGGTTTCAGATCTCCTACATTCACAATCCATATTTTATCCACGCCGTAATCGTAGGCCAGCTGGGTTTGTTCCCAGATATTCTGGATCGGACTGACGTTGATGGTCTTTGAATTTCTCGGCGCCCCCACATAATCGACGTGGTAATACATGCCCCATCCTCCGGGATGGTTCTTTTCTTTTCCTCTGGGAAGGCGGCGCAGATCGCCCCAGTTATCATCGCTCAGCAATATAATGACGTCATCCGGCGGTTTCAGTCCCTGGTCATAATATTTCTGGACTTCTTTGTACAGGGCCCACATCTGCGGTGTTTTGCTGGCCGGCTTTCCCGTCACCTCTTTTATGATTTTTCTCTGGTTCTGAATGATCTTTTCCAGCAGCCTGATGTTGTCTGCATCATTGGGAATCAGATTGTGGTCTTCCCCTTCTTTTCCGCCCATCGGCGTATCGCCATCGCCGCGCATCCCGATGGTAATCAGATCTTCGGTTTTGGCAGCCCTTTGAATACCTTCCCTGAAAAACTGATCGATATTCTTTTGGTTGGTTCTATAGTCCCATTCTCCGTTTTCCTTTCTTTTGCGGACCCATTCCTGGTGGTTCCTGGCCATGGGCTCATGATGGGAAGTCCCGATGATAATCCCCATTTTATTAGCCGTATCACTGTTTTCAGGGTCATCGGCATAAAAGCTCCAGCTCCACATCGCCGGCCACAGATAGTTGGCCCGTAACCGGAGCATCAGTTCAAAGACTCTGGCGTAAAACCGGTGATCCCCATACTTGGTTCCGTAGGTATTTTGTACCCAGGTGGTCAGGCACGGAGCTTCGTCGTTTAAGAAAATCCCGCGGTACTTTACTGCCGGTTCTCCCGCTGTGTATTTCCCTTTCTGAATGGACAGGTTCTGCTGTTTTTTCACGGGAACATCCGCCCAGTCGTACCAGGGCGATACCCCGATCTGCTCCGAAAGCTCATAGGTTCCGTACACCGTTCCGCGCCGGTCGCTTCCTGCAATAACCAAAGCTTCCTCTACGCCCGGCATAGGATTGCTGACAACCGTAATGATGTATTTTTCATTTTTACCCTTCAGATCCTTCTCGTCGATCTTTCCGTTTTTAATGAGCTGCCGGATGTATTGGCTGCCCAGGCTGCCGATCATGATCAGTCTTTTGGCCTGGGGCTGAAACATCACTGATGCCTCTTGACCGGACACCCGCTCAAAATCTTTCTGAAGATTGGCAACGGCAATCTTTACGGCTGCATCGTCATTCTGATCCATGAGTATTTTTTCGGGAATGCCGTTTTGGATCAGCGGAAAGTTACCCGGCTTCAGTTCACCCGAAACGATGCCTTTATGATCGATCGCAGACAAATGAAAAGATAGCAGCAGCAGGAATAAGGTTAAATAATTTTTCATAATAAAACAGTATTAAATACCGGAGGTCCGTATGAGGTGAAAATTTGATTTTTCTGATCGGCTTCCGGTTAAATCCGGGAAGAAATAATTAAAAAATAATTTTATTCATTGACCTTTCTTAGCCATAAGAATTTTAAAACTAAGTTTTTTTTTATTTAAAAAAAAGAAAAATCATTAATAAAATAAAGGGTTGACAAGGGTTTTGTAATTGAAATAATGATATGGATAAGCATGATCTTCTTATTAAAAGGTCTTGCATTATTTTAATATCATAAGTCAATATGATAAGACTGCAGGATTCTGAACAAACGGCAGTTCCTCATCAAAGGGATTGGGTACCACAATAATCAGATATGCTTGGATTATAGTAAAAGGTCGCAAAAATAGGATGATTATTAATTGTAAAAAGTACATTTATTTTTATATATTTAGACATCCGTATGAAATTTTCGGGTAAAACCTTAACACCAATTTAAAATTATCAGTTTATGCTTAAACAATTGGTTTATATCGCTTTGTTATTGGCCGGCATATTGGAGCACGCACAAACCCTGCAGAATAATATTTTGAGCCTGCTGCCGGATTACGTACAGCATACCGCTTCAGCCGGTGCATTTAAAATTGCTGCTTCCGGGAATGCGGCAAAGATTATGGCAGATCCGGATGACTGGAAAGGGGTACTCCGCGCAGCCAATGACCTGGGTGATGATGTGCATAAAGTAACGGATGCCGCTGCACCGGTACTTACGGGCACAAACCCTGTACCCGGGGCAATCATTGTAGGGACCATCGGCAGAAGTAAGCTGATCGACCGGCTGATTTCCAGTGGAAAGCTGAATGTAGAGGATTTAAAAGGAAAATGGGAATCTTTCGTGATCCAGACCGTAGGAGACAATCTGGTCATTGCCGGCAGTGATAAGCGCGGAACCATTTATGGAATTTACGATGTGTCAGAAAAAATGGGAGTATCCCCATGGTATTACTGGGCGGATGCGCCGGTAAAGAAAAGCCGTGACTTATATGTGAAGGCAGGGCGCTATCTGCAGGAGTCCCCGAAGGTAAAATACCGCGGCATCTTCATCAACGATGAAAGCCCTTCGTTCTCCGGATGGGCGGGTAAAAGCTTCGGCGGCATCAACTCCAAAGCCTACGTGCATATTTTTGAACTGCTGCTCCGCCTGAAAGCCAATTATTTATGGCCGGCCATGTGGGGCAATGCCTTTAATGAAGACGACCCGATGAGTCCCGTTCTTGCCGACGAATATGGCATTGTAATGGGGACGTCGCACCACGAACCGATGATGCGTTCACAGAAAGAATATACCAAACGCAAAGATCAGATCGGTCCGTGGGATTATGTTACGAATGCAGAAAATCTTAAAAAATTCTGGACCGAGGGCCTGGAACGGAATAAAAATTACGATAACCTGATCACCATGAGCATGCGGGGCGACGGCGACGTCGCCATGGGCAAAGGGGATGATGCCGAGAATATCAGCACCCTCAGGAAGGTGGTGGCCGATCAGCGGGAGATTATACAAAAAGTCTACGGTAAGGATCCGGACCAGGTACCCCAGCTTTGGGCGATTTTCACCGAAGTGCAGCGTTATTATGATGCCGGCATGAATGTCCCGGAGGATGTCACTTTGCTGTTCTGCGACAACAATTGGGGCTACATCCGCCGTACGGCACCGGCCAGCGAATTAAAACGTAAAGGCGGGATGGGCCTGTATTACCATATCGATATGAACGGCGGCCCGTGGAACGACCGGTGGATCAACACTACCACCGTACCGAAACTGCGGGAGCAGTTCAGCCTCGCGTACAAAAGCGGCATCGACCGGATCTGGATCGTCAATGTAGGCGATCTCAAACCAAAAGAGATGCCCATCGATTTTATCATGCGCTATGCCTGGAACCCCGATGCAATTTCCGCCACTCAGACTTCGGATTATATGACCGACTGGGCCACAGGAATTTTCGGAAAGGAACATGCTGCCGAAATCGCGGATATCGTATCCAAATATTCACAGTATAATCTGATGCGGAAACCGGAAGTACAGGATCCGGAAATTTTCAGTTTCGTGAATTACCACGAAGCAGAGCGCGTACAGAAACGCTGGCAGGATCTTGCTGCAAGAGCGGAAGCTTTAGAAAAGAAAATGCCTGAACAGGCATTGGACGCTTATTACCAACTGGTGCTGTATCCTACCAAAGCGTCGGCCGGTGTGGCGGAGATCTATTTAGCAGCCGGCCGCAATAATCTTTACGCTAAACAGGGCAGGATAAATGCCAATACCTATGCTGATCGTGCGCGTACCCTTTTTGAGCTGGATAAAAAACTGACAGCCCGCTACAACGATTCCGTGGCCGGCGGCAAATGGAAGAATATGATGAGCGATGTGCACATCGGTTACAAACACTGGTCGATGCCGGCTCAGAACGCGCTGCCTCCCCTTAATGAAGTAACCCCGTTACCCTCGCCAGCACTCGGAGTAGCAGTAGAAGGCAATACCGAAGCCTGGCCCGGCGCAGAAAAAACAGCAGTGCTCCCGCAATTTGATGTGCTGGATAAGCAACGGTATTATATTGATATTTTCAACCGCGGAACCGGTTCACTGAAATTTACGGCCAAAGCAGATAAACCCTGGATCAGGTTAAGTGATACCAAAGGAACAACCGCAACGGAACAGCGGCTGTATGTAGACATCGACTGGAAAAAAGCGCCTGCCGGAAGGGGCGGGGGATTGATCGAGATTGCCCAGGGCAATACCAGGGTGCCAATAACGGTCAATACACTGAAAAAAGCAGCACCAATAAGCAGGACACCTTATTATGGCGGATATTCCGGTGAATTTTCGATCCCGGCAGATAAATTCAGTGCCAAAATCTCCGGAGATAATGCCGAATGGATCGTTTTGCCGGGACTCGGAAGGGCAGAGACTTGCATGGGAATCAACCCTACTACGGCACCAGGTTCAGCACCTGAGAAAGCCCCGCGGCTGGAATACAGGATTTTTCTGCCGGAAGCCGGTCCTGCGAAAGTCCTGCTCGGAATTTTACCTACCCAGGACGTTAATCCGGCCAGGGGATTGAGAATAGCCGTTGCAATTGATGGTCAGGATCCGGTGGTGCTCGATGCCAGAAAAGGGTATCATGATGAATTTAAAGAATATACACCGGCCAACCTGATGCGCTCCAAAACCCTGAAACCGCTTCCTGATCCAGGTCCCGGATATGCCCTTACTTCCCGTGGAAAGCCCCGGCGTACCGAAGTCTTCGATAACCAGCGCTGGCTGGATGTTTCGCTTGATGTAAAAACAACGGGGATACATACCCTGAAGGTTTACATGGTCGATCCGGAGATTGTCCTGGAGCGTATTATCGTAAACCCTGATGATCAGCATCCGAGTTATCTGGGTGCTCCTGAAAAACCCCATTAACACGGATGTTTATCTTTATTCAATAAGGTCTTTACCTACCTGAAACATTCATACTTACATTGATATTTTTAAGGCTGCCCTAAACGTTAGGGCAGCTTTTTTTAAGCAGCCATATCCGGAATTCTAACACAGAAAATCTTTTTATAGAGGTCTAAAAAATCATCAAATGATGTCTAAAAAATAAGACAGATTTAATCCCTTGCCAACCATTTTCATGAAGTATCTTTGCGCCGTTATTTGTTTTTAAATATTCATGCAATTCACTGCATAGAAACTGAACAGATTTTATGATATACACTGGGATAAATGGCGGTTTTATACTTTTTGTAAATTTTCTTTTTCTGAAAAATTACTTCAGGGCGGTGTATGATGTTCCGTTTTCACGGCAACCCGCGACCATTATAGGGGAATGCATCGGAATATCCAGTGATTTTTTGCAGAGACCGCTCAGCAGCCGGAAGACAGGCCGACAGCCATATTATCCGGCGAATCATCATTTATTTGTACAGAAACAGCGGAGTATTGGATGTTCATTGATCCGCAAAGGAAAGGACAGGAGATCAGGGCCTCTCTGTTCCGGAAAGGACATCCTGACCTATCCCGACTCCGGTCTTCTGAAAAAGAGCTTTCACACATCCTCCTGCCGGCCTCCGCCACATCATGTGATCCTGTAGGATCCCGAACAGGTAAAAAGATGAATGAAAAACGGGGGGTCGGATACGACCATCGCTCCCCGACAGACCTGCTTCAGACCGGAAGCACGGTTATTCTATGCGCGTAATGCAATAAAACATAAAAAACAGTTATGAGAAAACAGTTATTAATGGCAGCAACATTATTTGCTTTCATTTCATCC
>NZ_BJYJ01000052.1 GCF_007991455.1 Chryseobacterium hagamense
GGACAATATAAAAGCCTTTACAGATAAAACTGCAAAGACTTCATATATATAAAGAAACTTATTTTTAAAGGTACCTCATCAATCTTTCGGAATGGTTTTCCTGATTTCCTGAATGGTCAGGTTGCGGCTTGAAAGCAATTTTTCCTTGTGGTCCTGCGGGGCATGGGATATCGTTTGTGGCTTTACCGCAAGCCCTTGTTCTGATGCAAGCTTCACTACAGATGGTTTTTCGGAGGTACGCTGTTGCGCTTCTGTTATCATTTCAGCTTCAAATGCTTTGGCTTCTTTGTAATTAACGGCTTCCTGAACCTGGGTTTCGGAATCTTTTCTGTTTTCCTGAGCGTAGGCATGAAGGCCACAGGCCAGGAACAGGGTGATGTATAGTGATTTCATAATATTTTATTTAATGCTTACTAATACTTTTATTTTACCGGTTTCTTTTTGATCATAGTCCTGCAGGGCTTTTCCGATGACCTGCCCTATTTTTACTTTCTCAGGATTTGCTTTCATGGCAACGCCGGGTTGTGAAGACGTTACCAGAAGGTCTCCTCTTTTAATTATGCCGCCTTCCAGGCAAACTTTGGCAGGAATGACGCCGATCACGCCCATCGGAACTTTGCCCGACAGTTCCGAATCAATATTTTCTTCCGTTAAAAGAACCCCCGGCTTTGTGGCGTATACGCCGGCTATTAAATTGGAGTAGGGTTTTGAAGATTTCCCGACGGTGCGGTCGGCATCGGTGGAGATGACCAGGATGTCTCCCGGTTCATAGCCGGAAGCATTGCCTTCCACATCAAAAGCTTCAGCCACGTCTGCCCCACTGTTCTGTGTTCCTCCATTGAAAAATGCCGTTCCCGATTTATTGATCCGGGCTACGTTGGTATTTCCACTCTGAAATACAGCAAGATTCCCTGAAGATCCGGTATGGTTGACCAACAGAACGTTTCCCGTCCCGTTGGTGGAGACATGAACTGTAGGGTTTCCGTTGTTCGGATTTGTGTTGGAGAACCTTCCGGCTTTCCCCGTACCGAAACTTGGAATCCATCCATAGATTGCATTTCCGCTGCCATCTACAGTTGCTTCTACCCCATTACCGATACCTCCGGCATTAGAGGTAATTCCGTTGCCACTGCCTTCACTGACGGCCAGTACGGCAGGTCCTGTCCCGGAAGCACTTCTCTGGTAAAATAATCCGCCGAAGCCTCCCGTTCCTACCGACTCGCCGTATACCCCGGCAGTCCCGAAATTAGCAAAAATAGAATTCACTTTGCCATGTACCGCTGCAGAAGTACCGTTGGTATTGTTTACCGTAAAGTCACCGGCATTTCCGTTTCCTACGCTGGATACCTCAAGCGTGGTTGACGTGTTGTCGCTGTTCAGGTTTTCGAATTTTCCGGCTCTTCCGGTACTGTTATTAATACCGACCTGGCCGTAGACGCCGATTCCGTTACCGGAAGTGTTGGTTGCTATAAAACCGCGAACACCATATCCTCCGCCGTCATTTCTTCCGACCACGGCTCCGGCAATGTCACTGGTGTTCCTTCCCACAATAGCCTCTCCTGCTCCGTTATTATCGCCTACAAGTCCGGCCGAGGTCTGTACCGAGGTTACTCCGTGAATGGCAAAACCGGCGCCTGATGTGCTGTAAATTCCTTTACCGGTACCTGTGGTTGAGGCGTTGATTACATTTCCGTTTCCTACCGTATTGGCATTAAGGGCATTGTTGTTATTGGCAGTATTAAAAATGGAGACACTGGCTGCAATGCCGCTTACACTGGTAGCATTAAGGCCTGTTCCGGTACTGCTGTTGCCATACAGTCCGTACCCGGAGCCCGTTGAGTTTCCGTACACGCCGATTCCGGAAGGCGTTACGCCATAGCTCCCCCATCCGGATCCGTCCTGGCTTCCGTATACCCCGATTCCCAAGCCACCGGTTCCGTTGTTCATTCCCTTTACGGCAGAAGAGAATCCTCCCGGAGACGTATTGGTAATTGTTCCCCTTACAGCAGCAACATTTGAAGTCGTCGTCGTGTTTATGCCTTCAAGAGAAATTCCGTCCCCGTTATTAGTTAAAGAGAATAAAGCACCCGCATTTGTAGAAGTGTTGGTATAGGGTACAGTAAAAGCAGTTCCACCGCTTACTCCGCCTGCCGATTTGGCAAACAGGGCATAAGGCACACTCAGCAGCTGGCTGGTTCCGGTGATGGTATAGGCGGTTCCGCCCGCCGGATCGGTCTCCGTCTTCAGATAGTAGCTTCCTGAAGGCCAGTTGATGGTATTAAACGTTCCTGAAAGCACCGTTCCCGTTCCAAGCTCCACCGTTAACAGTCCGTTTGCATTGGTGCTGCCTGTAAGTCGTTCAGAATATACCAGCGTACCAGATGGCGAGCCCTGTAAGACACTTACCCGGACTCCGACGTTCTGATTGACTAAAACCTGCCCGGACGCATTCCGGATAATGGCCTGATAGCTCATTTTTTCGGGAGCCTGCGCAAAAGTAAGCGTTGTACCCAGCATGAGGCCCGCTGCCAGTAATATTTTTTTCATGATGATTATTTTTTAATGATTTTAAATGTTTTGATGTTTTTGCTTTTCTGATTGATCCTGACCAGATACATAGCCGAAGGCAGCGACGAAAAATTAAATTCCGACTTCGGCTCTGTGATCTTTTCCGTTCTGATCAGTTTGCCCTGTGCATCGAACAGCTGATATTCCGAGCCTTTAAAATCCCGGGTGGTAAAATCCAGATACAGGAAATCTTTAACCGGATTCGGATACAGTAAAATTCCTTCTGCAGATGAATCGGTAGCTTCTCCGGTAGCCAGCGTAATGATTTCGTATACCTGCTGTACCCCTTCGGATACCTGCCCGTTGCTGCCTTTCGCAAGGTAAGCGGCCTGGCCCACGCTGTAAGAAACCGAGCCGTTGCCTCCTGTAGTGTTCATTCCCGCCGTCATCACTGCTGACTGTGCCTTGAGCATGGAAACAGGGACGAAAAACGATATCAGAAAGAAGCATTGAATGGATGTTCTATTCATATAAATCTGTTTTTGTGGTTACATGTTTTAGATAGATAAAAGCGTTGATGCGGCTAAATTACCCTATAATGCAAACGGATCTTTTTAAAATAGACGAACGACGCGAAAAATCGACAAATGACATTTGATAAAATATTATCTTCGTGAGAAATAACACATTATGGTTACGAGATCCCTTCTTTTCATCTTATTCCTGCCGCTTACCCTGGCATCGCAGGAATTTTCAAAGCTGGAATATTTTAAATCGGAACTGAGAAAAAATATTTCTGAAGAAAGACGTTTTGCCCTGCAGCAGAACCTTATCGATATTTACCGGATTTACAATCCCGACAGCTGTTTTGCCTATACACAGAAGAATCTTTTCCTGATCCGTAAGAACCACTGGAATGTTAAAAAGGGGAAAACCCTGCTGGGGCTTGTCAGTTATTACACTGAAAAAAACAATACCGGCCAGGCATACCGGTACAATAAAGAATCGGCTGCCCTCAATACAACAAACAAAGATCTTTACAGCCTTGCCGACAACTATTATCTATCCGGCCGGCTGGCGCATCAGAAAGGAGAGCATGCAGAGGCGGTAAGAAATTATCTGAAGACCGTGGACCTGGGAACGAAAAGCAGGAACCTCTGGATCGTGAATTCCGCTTACCGGAGCCTTGCTTTTTTATATCTGGATGAATCCAATAAAGAAAAGGCCTATGAAAACATCGGCAAAGCCCTGAAAATCGCCGGAGAATCCCATTCTCAGGAAGCTCTCGGATTTTGCCACGGTGTGCTGGCAGAAATGGAAAGAAGCCTCGGGAAACCCAGAGAAGCACAGGTACATTTTACCAAAGCCTATGAATATTTTAAAAATACGGAAAACGAATTCGGACAGGCGTGGCTGCTCACCAACTGGTCTTTACTGGATGTGGACCATTTGGCGAGAGGTTTTAAAATGCAGCAGGAAGCCCAGAAGATGTGGGATAAAATTTCGCCCCATCATTATATGTCGGTTGCCAACCATTACAATATGGCCTTTTCCTATCTGGAATTTTACAAGCAGTATGAAAAATACAGAAGTCAGTTACCCTGGAGAAAAGGGCAGCTCTTAAAAGAAGCCCGGAAGGAATTTGCCATCAGTAAAAAAATTGCTGCCGGCAACAACAATAAGCAGTGGGTGATGTTCAATTACGGAGGCTTGTCGGAACTCAGCAGGCTTGAAGGAGATCTGGATGGCTTTGCCGAGAACTTCCAGCAATATTACAATACCAGAGACTCTATTTACTCCCAGAGCCGGAAGAACGAAATGGCTAAACTGGAAAGCCAGAAAGTGGTTGAACAGAAAAACAAGGAAATTGCCCTTAACAAACTCATCATCAGAAACAAAGAAAAGGAAAAGCTGTACTACCTTCTCGGGCTTCTGGCGTTTCTGATTATCGGGATCCTGATGTTTTTCCTGTACCGGCAATCAACAAGGAACAGCAACCGGCTTGAAAAGCTGAATGCCGAACTTGATAAAGCCAATAAAACGAAAATGAAATTCTTCGGAATCCTGAACCATGACCTCCGGAGCCCGGTAGCCGGACTGATCCATTTCCTCCACCTGCAGAAAGAAGCCCCCGGCCTTATGGATGCCGAAACCCAAAAGCGCCTTGAAAACAAAGTAATTACCGCATCTGAAAACCTGTTGCAACAGATGGAAGATCTCCTCCTCTGGAGCAAAGGACAAATGGAACATTTTGCGCCTGAAATGAAAGCAGTCCAGATAGGTACCGTTTTTAAAGACATTGAAAAGAATTTTTCCTGGGTGGAAAACGTCCGTTTCCAGTTTGATTTTCCTGAAAGTATGGTCCTGCTGACCGATATAGAATACCTTAAAACCATTATCCGGAATTTAACCAATAATGCCGTCAAGGTCCTGGAGCAGAAAGAAGGTGAAAAAATTATTCTGTGGAAGGCCTATTCGGACGGAGAAAAAAATTTCCTCAGCATCACCGACAACGGCGAGGGTGCTTCCACGGAAAAGTTCAGGGCTTTATTTGACGACAGCGTCACCATCGGGACCAAAAAAGGGCTGGGGCTTCATCTGATTCGCGACCTCTCAAAGGCCATCGGGATGGAAATTGAAGTAAAAACGGAAAAGAACAGAGGCAGCACGCTCATTTTAAGTTCCGAAAAAGTCTAGATTGCTTTTATATGCCCTCCCGACCGGAAGCTTTACCTGATGTACCAGCTCTACTTCATGGGCATGCCTGCTCCTGATGAGGTGGCGCGGAACCGCATAGCTCCGGTGGATCCTGACGAAAGAGCCGAAATGGCTTTTATTCAGCATACTTCCGATGGAATCCAGGATGCAGTACCTCTTTTCGGAAGTTACAACCCTCGTGTAATCCTTCAGGGCTTCCAGGTAAAGGATGTCGCTGATTTTTATCTGTGAGATATGGCCGCCTTCCTTTATTTTGATGGTATTCTCCCCGATCAGCATATCAAAGTTTTCAGATTTCTCTTTCATTTCGAAAAAATCAAAAAGCTTCTGCATGGAGTGCCGGAAACGTTCCGATTTCAAAGGTTTGGTAAGGAAATCAAACGTATCGACCTCAAAGGTATCGATAGCATATTCGGGATGGGAACTTACAAAAATACAGGCCGGGACCTTCCGGCTTATTTTCCGGAACTCAATTCCGCTCATTCCGGGAAGATCGATATCCAGGATCAGAAGATCAACCGGAAGATGCAGATGCGGCAGCGCTTTCTCCGCAGCGTCAAAGGAGCCGACCAGCACCATATTTTCAAACTGCCTGATCTGCTGCTGAAGGACAAGCCGGTCCAGCTCGTCGTCTTCGATAATCATACATCGGATGCTGCCTGTCATCGGAATATCAGTTTAAATTATAAAACGTAAACAGTTAGGTTCAACTATGTGGTAAAGGTATTAAATTTCTATAAATCAATATTATAAAAACCTTCAATTAATGTTGAATCAAAAACACATTTCGCTGGAAAGCAGGAATAAGGACGCCGGAATTTTCTCCTCTAATGTTTTATACCAACGCAATTTAAATTAACGTGAGTTCAACCTTAGTGCTATCATATTCAGTCAATTATTGAATTCAAAAATAAAAATGAGACTGACTCAGTCAGGGTTTTGGATATCGTTATCTTGCCGGAACAAATAAATGGTTCACGGTTCTGACAGGACTTCATCCTATCCTGTACTAAGCCATCCATCTAGGACTTTAAAATGATATAAATCCGTCCCCGCTTGAAGAACTAAGCCCGGTTATTCAGGATTTAATAAGAATTCGTTTGATAAAGCGATGACCTGTTCAATTTGATAATCAATATCTTAGATCCGGTGTCTGGTAAGAGAAACTTCCGGCATCCTGCTTCCAACCTCTTAATCCAGATCCTTCATCGAGTTCACGTTAAATTAAAGCCTGATACCTTATCAATCCGTGTCCAAAAAATCGTCTTGTTTTTTTTCCTGAAAAATAGTATCTTGTAAATCTTACCAATACAGATAGAATTTAATGCTAGAAAAGAAAGAACATAATTACGAAAAGGCCGTTTTGGTGGGTGTGGTAACGCAGCACCAGGATGAAGACAAGCTTCAGGAATATATGGACGAGCTTGAGTTTTTAGCCTTTACGGCCGGTGCTACCGTAGACCGTCGTTTTACCCAGAAATTAACACAGCCGGATTCCAAGACTTTTATCGGAAGCGGAAAGGCACAGGAAATAAAAGAATACGTCAAAGAGAACGCCATTGGCACCGTTATTTTTGATGACGAGCTCTCCCCTTCCCAGCTGAAAAACCTGGAACGGGAAATGGAAGTGAAGATCCTTGACCGGACCAACCTGATCCTGGATATTTTTGCCCAGAGAGCAACGACTTCCTATGCAAGGACACAGGTGGAACTGGCCCAGTACCAATACCTTTTACCGCGGCTGACCCGGATGTGGACCCACCTTGAGCGTCAGAAAGGGGGAATCGGGATGAGAGGTCCGGGGGAAACGGAGATCGAAACCGACCGGCGTATTATCCGCGACCGGATCTCCCTGCTGAAAGAAAAGCTGAAAACCATTGACAAGCAAATGGCGACCCAAAGGAATAACCGCGGAAAAGTGGTAAGAGCTGCCCTGGTAGGCTATACCAATGTTGGAAAATCTACCCTGATGAACGCTTTATCGAAATCTGAAGTTTTTGCCGAAAATAAATTGTTTGCAACGTTGGATACGACAGTGAGAAAAGTGGTCATCGGGAATCTTCCTTTCCTTCTAACGGATACCGTAGGATTTATCAGGAAATTACCGACCCAGCTGGTGGAATCCTTCAAGTCTACCCTGGATGAGGTCCGTGAGGCGGATCTTCTGATCCACGTGGTGGATATTTCCCACGAAAGCTTTGAAGACCATATCGATTCCGTGAATCAGATTTTAATGGAAATCAATGCTCATCAGAAGCCGATGATCATGGTTTTCAATAAGATCGACGATTTCAGCTATCAGAAAAAAGACGAAGATGATTTAACCCCTTCCACAAGAAAAAACATTTCCCTGGAAGAATGGAAAAACACCTGGATGGCCAAATCCAAATATCCGACGGTCTTCATTTCGGCACTGACGAAAGAAAACTTCCCGGAAATGAAGAAGCTGATCTACGACGAGGTCATGAAGATCCATATCTCAAGATTTCCTTATAACGATTTCCTTTTCGAATATTTCGATAACGATGAGGAAGAAGAAATCCAAAAAGAATAGATGAAATATCCCTTTTTCCTATTCCTGGTTTTCATTTCGGTTTTCGGTTTCAGTCAGAAGCCGAAAACCGACCTTAAAACAATTGAGAAAGTTCTTAAAAACGAAAAGTCCGCGTACAATTACGAGAAGCTTATTTTTAAATACAAAGCTTATCCGAGGTCGCTGGACACTGTTGAAGCACGGTATCTCTACTACGGGAGGAATTTTAAGAAAGACCCCGTCCTTACTACCGATCCGGATTTTAAAAGTTTAACGGAAGCTTTCAAAGCCAATAATTTCCAGGACTGTATCCGGCAGGGAAAGATCCTTTATGATAAAGACCCGACCAACCTGGATATCCTTCTGATCCTTCTGAAAGCCTACGACTACCAAAAAGACGGTGATAATTTCATGTACCACCTGAGCCAGTTCAGGGCTTTAACGGACGGCATGAAATCTTCCGGCGACGGCAGAACCGAAAAAACACCCTACCTGGTCAATTCCGTGGGCGATGAATACATCCTGCTGAATATCCTGAATTTAGGACAGGATTATACAAGAGGTTCAAAATCCGTAAAAGACGGGATTCTCGACATCTGG
Organism: Chryseobacterium hagamense; assembly: GCF_007991455.1. GTDB lineage: Bacteria > Bacteroidota > Bacteroidia > Flavobacteriales > Weeksellaceae > Chryseobacterium > Chryseobacterium hagamense. Next base: position 8,360 of record NZ_BJYJ01000052.1, read on the forward strand.
GAAAAAGACAGCAACAAAGTTTATATTAAAGTACTTTATATTGATTATTAAAAATTTAAATTAAAAAACACCTTAGTGGAATTATATTATTCATTTTCAGCCCTTATCGTTCTGGCATCCATCTTTTCATATCTCAATTACCGGTTCCTTAAACTTCCGAGCACCATCGGAATCATGGTGATTGCCATTGTGGTTTCCATTTTTCTGGTTTCTTTCGGGGAAGCGGTTTTACCGAAAACCTACGGGCACCTTCACAATCTGATGACGGGCATCGATTTTACCGAAGTCCTGATGGGCGCCATGCTTAATTTCCTGCTTTTTGCAGGAGGGATCCACATCAATCTGGACGACCTCAAGGAACAGTTCCGGCCGGTCCTGATTTTTTCCACGGTAGGCGTGCTTATTTCCACTGTTGTTGTAGGATTCGGTATGTTTTACCTGCTGCCCTTTTTAGGCATTCAACTGCCTTTTATATACTGCCTTCTGTTCGGGGCTTTGATTTCCCCTACGGATCCAGTAGCTGTTCTCAGTATTCTGAAGCAGGCCAAGGTATCGAAATCACTGGAAACAAAAGTCGCCGGAGAATCGCTTTTTAATGACGGTATGGCTGTGGTAATTTTCTCGGTAGTCCTTCAGCTTGCCATTGGCGAGCAGGTGGACTTAGGACTTGAGAGTATCGGAATGCTGCTGCTGAAGGAAGCCGGCGGAGGGCTTTTGCTGGGGATTATTCTGGGCTGGATCACTTCCAGGCTGATGCGTGAAGTGGATGATTATATTATTTCCGTGCTGGTTACTCTTTCCGTGGTGATGGGAGGTTATCTTATTGCCAGGCAGCTGCATATTTCGGGGCCACTGACGATGGTCGCCGCTGGGCTTTTTATGGGTAATTTCAGTCTTAAATTCAAAATGAAATCCATCACCCAGGACTATCTGATCAAATTCTGGGAACTGATCGATGAAATCCTTAATGCGGTGCTATTTCTTTTTATCGGCTTTGAGCTGTTGATGATTAAAGATTTAAGGCATTTTATCATTCCGGGACTGGTGGCTATTGTTATCGTGCTGCTGGCCAGAGTCATTTCTATCTGGGGGCCTACGAAATTTATGAAACGGACCTTCAGTCCGCAGACCGTTAAGGTTCTGGTCTGGGGCGGAATCCGCGGCGGGGTTTCCATTGCTTTGGCAATGTCTGTTCCCAAAAACGAATACAGTGAGATTATTTTAAGTATTACCTATTGTGTAGTCGTGTTTTCCATTATCGTTCAGGGGCTTACCATTGGAAAAGTTGCCAATCCGAATAAAATTGCCATTGAGGAAGAGAAACTGGAAAATGTTGCTTTAAAAGAGAACACCTAATTTAATCTCATGCATTCTCCCCCTGAATATTCTGCCGTTAAAGAAATAAAAGAGGCGTTAACTGCACTTGCGGTTTCTGAAAAAGCGGAGTTTTTTCCGAAGTTTTTTAAAACGGGCAAAGGCGAATACGGCGAAGGCGATCTGTTTATAGGCGTAAAAGTTCCGGACCAGCGGCTGGTGGCAAAAGAATATTATGAAAAAATTTCACTGCAGGAGCTAAGCCTTCTTCTTTCATCCGGATATCATGAGCACCGCCTGACCGCCCTTTTTATTTTAACTTTTAAGTTTGAAAAAACGAAAGACGGAACAGTACAGGAAACCCTTGTTGAATTTTACCTGAACCATCTTCAGTACATCAACAACTGGGATCTGGTGGATTCAAGCTGCTATAAAATACTGGGCCGCTACTGCTTTGAAAACCAACATGAGGATCTGCTCCGAAACCTTTCCCATTCCGATATGATGTGGCATAAGAGAATAGCTGTTGTCGGAACCATGCATTACGTAAAGAAAGGGTCCTTTGAGCTGACGAAAGAATTCGTTACCCGGAATTTAAAACATCCTCACGATCTGATGCATAAGGCCAACGGCTGGCTGCTCCGGGAAATGGGGCAGAAAAACCAGCAGGAACTTATTGATTATTTGAACCGGTACTACCAGGAAATGCCCAGAACCTGCCTGAGATATGCCATTGAAAAGCTGGATGAAGCCCTGCGGCAGGATTATCTGAAAGGCCGGATCTAAACCCGTTACAACAGCCGGATGGTCCTGCTGGACCGGAAATCGGTCTGAATTATGAGATCATATTTAATATGAAAGGATACAGCAAAGACTTTGGTTCAGCACAACACACTGTCAAAATCTCTGATCTTCCTTTTTATGGACTTTCCGGTTAGAGAATCTGCTCATACGGTAAGCTCATCACCTTTATTTCTTTATACTTAAATTTATCACTCATTTGAACAGATTCGGATTATGGATTCTTCACACCTTGCTTTGCTTAAAACTTTTACCCACTATTTCCTTCACTTCATTTTTCCGGCGTTCATTGCCCTAACGTTCTACCGGAAACACTGGAAGAAAGTTTACCTCATCCTCCTGGCGACCATGCTGGTGGATCTGGATCATCTTTTTGCCCATCCTGTTTTCGATCCGGACCGGGCCAGTGTGGGATTTCATTTCCTGCATTCCTATTATGCCATAGCGGTGTATTTTTTGATGCTGTTTTTTAAAGGAAATATCAGGATTATCGGGATCGGGCTGCTGTTCCACATGCTGACGGACCTGCAGGATTTTTATCTATGGAATCATTGATAAAAGCTGAATCTTCAAAATTTTACCACACAAGTCACAAAAGATTTTAATCTGCTTGATAAAGGCCGTCAGTGACAATCCGAAAAGTAGATAAAAGTTTTGTAAAAATCTTTGATTTTTATTGGTTATGATTTTTGTGATTTTGAATTCACAGAATAAACATCCTGAGACTTTTACGGTTGAAAGAAATCTAAATAAGTTTTTATGAATATTTCCTTTGGATATTTTAAAAACCGTCGATTTTTCGTATTTTACGAAGGCTTATGAAATTAAAAGAACTTTTACATTATACGTATATTTTCCCGGTTCTGGCCGTGGGGTATTATTTTTCCGGGCTGATGGGAACGGGCGTGGTATTTGACCTCATCGCAGGCATTTTACTGACGGGCAGCGTGCTTTCGGCGGTTCATCATGCTGAGGTGGTTGCGCATAAAGTCGGGGAACCTTTCGGGACAATCATCCTGGCCCTCTGTATCACCATCCTTGAAGTGGCGCTGATCATTTCCCTGATGGTTGCCGGCGGAGACCAGGCGATTACCCTGGCGAGGGATACCGTTTTTGCAGCGGTGATGCTGATCCTGAACGGGATCCTCGGCATCTGCATCCTGGTAGGCGGGGTAAAATATTACGAACAGTTCTTTGCGAGGACTTCCGCCACCACTTATCTGGTAAGTATCGTTTCGATCCTGATTTTAACTTTGGTGCTGCCGAATTTCACATCAAGTGTCAACGGACCTTTTTACAACCAGGCCCAGCTGATCTTCGTATCAATTGCCTGCCTGGTGATTTACGGAGTTTTCCTGATGGTGCAGACGATCCGGCACCGGAATTATTTCATTGCACCGGAAGAACATCCTGAGGAGCATTATGCCCCTTCGGTAAAAAAGACTACTATCAGCTTTGTCTTTTTAGTGATCTGCCTGGCTATTGTGGTGGTGATGGCCAAAGGGCTTTCCTCCACCATTGAAGACATGGTGCAGAGCTTCGGCGCTCCGAAATCGTTGGTCGGTGTTATCATTGCGGCGGTCGTATTGCTTCCGGAAGGAGTTGCAGCAATCCGGGCGGCGCGCAGCAACCAGATCCAGTCGAGCCTTAACCTCGCGTTGGGTTCTGCACTGGCAAGCATCGGCTTAACGATTCCCGCCGTTTCCGTGGTCTGTATCCTTTACGATATTCCGTTAGTTCTCGGACTGGATAAAAAAGATGTGATCCTGCTCTCCCTTTCGGTATTCATCGTCATGCTTTCGTTAAGCCGCGGAAAAACGAATATCCTCTATGGAACGGTATTACTGGTGAACCTGGCCGCCTATATTTTCACGGTGATTGTGCCTTGAGAGGGAAGCTGGGTGCCGGATGCCGGAAGTTTTCCGTTTAAATATTACCGGCAGTCTTAAATAATGGGAGCTTTAGGTACAAATGAGAGAACGGGCTGGAAGAGGGATCCCGGATGCGGGAAGGTTTTGACAAAACTATTATTAAAGGTGTTTTTTGTTAAAGTCAATCTGTTTAGATCCTGAGCTATTCGCAGCTCTTATTTCGTAAAACTTGACATCATAAATATCATCGAGCTCAATTTGCTCTAGTAACAACTTAGAACCGAATTTTTATATTCAATTCTGAACTTTAAACTTATAACGCTAAACCTTAAACCCTACAGCCTTCTGGCAAGGTCCATTTTGAAAGCCATCAGCTTAGCGATGTTTTCGGCTTTATAAATCGCCTGATCCGCATCCTCTCCGGCGAAATGCTCCTCGACGGTGGCCGTCCAAAGCTTCAGCCAGCGGTCGAAATGCTTCTGCTCCATTGCCCGGATCTCATTGATCGGGAAATGCGCACCCATCGGGTTTCCCTTATACGACATCTGCCCAAACAAAACCGATTCCCAGAATGCATACATCTTCGGCAAATGTTTGGCCCAATCTACCCGGGCAATCTCATTGAAGAAAAGACCGATCTCTTCATCCTTAATGACTTTACCGTAGAACGAATTCACCAAAAGCTCAATATCTTCTCTCGATTCCAATTTTTTCATGATTCAAAGGTAGGGTAAAAGTTGGATTGCAGAATGGATTGTGGGGTTGATGTATTTCAGGTATTGAGAGATTTAGGAGAGTTTTAAAGCTTTGAAACAGGAAAGGAATGAATTACTTATAATCGAAACGGTCTTCATCTGGATACCAGTAACGAGTTAATGCTGGTACTAATGCACCATTTTCATAATCCTCTATATAACTTTCTAAAGAACCTGCCGTACCAAAACCAACTACCCTCCCAGAGTTTTTTTCTACTAAAAAAGGAGAATGCCCTGCCAAAGATTTATTAAAATTGCCTGTTAATACATATTCTTTCGACTGATAATCGTAAATATTACCATACGGTTTTTTGATCGTCAAGTCAGTCAGTATTACGACTTCAATATCCGATCCTCCAAAATGTTGTGCTTTACTCTCTAAATAACGTTCTGCTATGGCTAGCATTTCCCGATCTGTTAACATGATTATTTATAATTCTTATAATTTCT
>NZ_BJYJ01000053.1 GCF_007991455.1 Chryseobacterium hagamense
CCAGGCAGAACAGTTCATGTTATTTGAACCATTAAGGAGAATGAAGGTTTTAAGATCGGATTAAGGAAAAATCAAAGATTTTATTTAGCGGTACGCTTAAAGCAAAGCTCACCTTAATTTCTCTAAACCTCCTTACAAACCTTAACGGTTCAATTTTTTTCCTGTATGCCTTGCCGTTTATACTGATGTTTTTCAAACTCCAGGCTGGCCAGGATGAACGGTCCTGTTCCTTTGGCGTCGTTGGAACGGATTTCTTCATTGACGTAATATTCGTAGGAACCGTCGCGGTAAGGTTTTCCGCCCAGGCCTGCAACGGCACAGCATTTATTTAAGTTCACCACGCCGTTGGGATCTACAGTGATCAGGTTTTTAATAATTCCATCATAGCCTTTTTGGGCATAGGTTTTATAGGATTTCGGCAGATAACCTTTATTCACCGATTTGATCATGGTGTAGACAAACATCGCTGAGGCCGTTGCTTCGGTATAATTTCCTTTTTCCAGCGGTTGATCCAGCACCTGATACCACAGCCCGTTGTTTTTATCCTGAACTTTGATGATCGCATCCGCATAGGACCGCAGGTAGGAAATCAGCCTAGCCCTTCCCGGATGGTTCTGCGGCAGGTAATCGAGCACATCCACCATGGCCATACCGTACCAGCCCATGGATCTTCCCCAGAAATTCGGGGAAAGCCCGGTCTGCTTATCCGCCCATGCTTCGGTCCTGCTTTCGTCCCAGGCGTGGTAGAGAAGGCCCGTTTTTTTATCCCGTAAATTCTTCTGCACCGAATCGAACTGGAAAACGATGTCATCGTATGCTTTTGTGGCTTCGGCACCTTTGCTGAAATCGGAGGTATAATGGGTATAGAAAGGCATTCCCATATAAAGCCCGTCCAGCCAGACCTGATACGGATATATCTTTTTGTGCCAGAAAGAACCTTCTTGGGTCCTCGGCTGTCCGTCGATCTGCCGCCGGAGCGTCTGCAGGGCTTTCAGGTATTTTTCCTTTTTCTCTTTTTCGTAAAGGTAGAGTAGGACGTTTCCGCTGTTGAGAAGATCGATGTTGTATTTTTCAAGCTCGTAGGTCAGGATGGTTCCGTCTAACTTTACCAGTTTGTCACCAAAATCGCTGATGTACTGATAATATTCTTTTTTGCCTGTTTTAGCATATAAAAGTTCGGCACCGTCGAGGACAATGGCGGTAGGGTAGGTCCATTTCGGACTTTTGCTGAAATCGAGCATCCAGGCTTCCGGGAAACGGTACATTTCGGAAAGCATCATTCTTTCGGACCATTTCAGGTTGGCAGGAACAACTTTTCCGGATGGCTGTCCTGTGGTTTCCGTTTTTGCCTGAGAGGCCAGTTTTGATTGGGCACAGGACAGGAAGATTCCCGAACCTAAAGCCGCAAACGCGAGTAATTTGATGGGGTGACTGATGAAATTCATATCGCCTGATTTTAAAGTGAATTGTTGTTGTCCAAAGTTTCCAGTTTTTGGTCGAGGTCCCGGTAAAAAGCTTCTTCCGTAGTCAGTCCGCCGGGTTCCATAGACCAGGCGGCCAGAAAATAATAGGCTGCCTTTTTCGTTTTCTTAAAAACGATGGTGTGGGTGGATTTGGTCTTTACATATTGAGCGAAAGCATCAAGCGGATAGAAGACTGCCATGCCGAGGTTATCGTCTTTCCTGGTTTCGGTCTGGTTGCCGTACGTGGCAAGATACGCCCATTTTTTATTTTTGCTGAGGCCCTGTTTTGCCGGGATGTTTTGAAAGGCTACCATTCCGGTACATAATCCTGAAATGGGATCGCTCAGGTTTAAATCCACTTTTACGAAACGGTCCCTGTTGAAGATCGTCAGTTTAGAATCCAGATCGATGGCGTCGCCCCAGGTTTTCCAGCCTCTGTAATGAATGTTGGCATAAGAAAGTTCTTTTTCGTTGACTACTTTAGCCGTCGTGCTTTTTACGGTTTTAAAAGTTTCTACATAATCATTCTGTTCATCATACCTTCCGTAAGAACCGATGCCGATGGTCCAGCCGGATTTCAGGATGTCCTGCCCCCAGGGTGCATCATGATGGTACGACTCGAAACCGTCCTGTCCGACTTCCGGCAGAACCAAAGTATTTACTTTTTTCCCGAAAATATCGGTGGCATTTCGCCAGTCGAGGTACAGCCTGTAGCCGATCCTGTTGTTTTCCAGTCCGATTCCTTCGTAACGGATAAAAGTGGAATGGTCGGTGTGAGATTCCGGAAGGGTGAGTTCCTGAATGTTTTTAAAGGTTCCGCCGACGTATTTGTCGCCTTCCCATTTTCCGCCTTCCTTTACCGAAAGTTCGGCATAAGAAAACGGAGCCTTCGGGTTCTTTTTAATATTTTCGATAACCGAAGTCTGAGCCGTTACCAGAACGTTGCCCAGTAAAGCCCCGGTACAGATGATTTTAAATACATTCCGCTTCATATTATTTTGATTGGATCATTTTTATTTAAAAAGTTTTCATGGTCATGAGTTTATTGACGATCGGTAATTTTTTTCACAAGTTCATTAAAATAAACTTCAATATTGTCGTAATTTTTATCTAAATCCCGCCCGATGGCATCAGAGATGTTGGGATTCAACCGGTTCCTGATTTCCCATTCATCCGGCATACCGTCATTATCGGAGTCGGAAAGCGGGTTTCCCTGCCTGAGCTCCGGAAATCCGCCGGCATCGTTTTGGGAATCGATGATTCCGCGGGTACTTCCGTTTGAACCTTTATGGGCATAATTTCCGCTTTTTACATCTTTCAGTACTTGAAGATCAACGGCATCCCTTACCAGACTTGCGCCGCCGATCTGCAGCATTTTTTCGTAAGCCTTTTCCGGAGAATCTGTGTATACGTTATTTTGGATATCATGCGGACTGCTCATCCGTATTGAATTTTTATCTTTTTCCGTCAGATTGTAGGACGGTTTCATCTGGGCAAAAACCCCTTGCGTCCAGTTATCTTCTGAAATTTCCGGGTTTCCTTTGATAAGGTTTCCATGAATATAATATTTTCCCCACTGGTTATAAACTTCGGCTTCAGGGTTTTCATTTTTATCGATGGCAACGATGCGTTGTTCTGTTCTGGTAGCGGGGCCAGGCTTGTAATAATTGCTGATGATGTTGACGTTCATGCCTTCACCGCCATACAGGCTGTTGTGGCCCCAGTTGTAGATCACATTGTTCCTGAAATCGGTAAGGTCGGTGAGGGCAAACCTGCTGCCTGCATATTCCCCCAGACGGGGATTCCGGCTGTCGTGATGGGCATACAGGTTATGATGGAAAGAAGCATTTTTCCCTCCCGCGATGCCTCCGTAGCCATGACTGCCTTTCTGATGTACCGAGTTTCTCAGGCTTTCCGAAATAATGCACCACTGAAGCGTTGTATTTTCATTCGCATACAGGGAAACCGTTTCGTCGGTAGACCAGCTCATCGAGCAGTGATCGATCATCAGGTTTTTAACAAACCGAGCACCCAACGCATCTCCCTCGAATTTTTTCAGGTTGCCCATTCTGAACCGGAGATAACGGATAATAACATCGTCTGCAGCGATAAAAGTTTCATAATTAGCAACGGTAATTCCGTCTCCCGGAGCAGTTTGCCCGGCGATTGTTACGTGGCCTTCCTTTATTTTCAGCGGGGATTCCAGATAAATGGTTCCGCCGGTTTTAAATACAATATACCTCGGGCCCTTCTGATTTAAAGCATACCGCAGTGTTCCTTCCGAGCCGTCATCCGATAATTTGGTTACCGTATAAACTTTTCCGCCGCGTCCTCCCGAAGTATATTTCCCAAACCCTTCGGCACCCGGGAAACCGGGTACTTCCTGCGCTGCCGCAACATTTGAAATGCTGCAGAGTATTCCGGCCGTTAAAAGTTGGGTTAATTTTTTCTTCATGACTGAAAAATGCTCATTTATAGTTAATCATAAGTGAAAGTTACAAGTGGTTTCGGGTTCCTCAGCTACCAAACACCGGTTAAGCATAATATCTATGAAAATCTTTGATTTTTTTATCTTATATGCTTTAAAACAGGCTCAATACTTTAAACTAAATCTCATGCGGCTCATGTGTTAAAGGATCTTATTTTAAACGTTCTTTAAAGTTCCAATTGTCTTTTCCCTTCAGGATATTTTCTGCGGTATATTTTTTCCTGTCTGATTTCTTCAGTTGGTAGGACCAGGAGACCCGTTTTGAAGCATCCGCTCCGCTACCTTTTGAATTCAGCTCTGCATAAAAAGTAGTCTTTTCAGCATCCGGTTTGCTCCAGTTATGCCAGCCTTCCGGTTTTATGGTTGCGTTTATTTCACAATCCACAAAAACCGTTTTTGCAAAAGGCCTCCAGGGCCTGCCCAGGTAGACGGAATTTTCCTTCGCATTTCCGACAATTTCAGAATTGATGAACACAAAACCGAATTCGTTTTCCTGCGGGGTAGAAGCAGCCGTTACGTAGCTTGCCGTTTCTTTTGAATAAATGATACAGTCTTCAAAAACGGCAGTTCCGGCTCCGAAAATATAATCGGTGGTGCCTTCGATGTAGCAGTTTTTAAAATAGTTTCTGGAAGGCCGGGTTTTATCCGGGGAATCCTGAACGCCTTTCAGATAAAGGGTGTCCTGGTTTCCCAGAAACCTGCAGTTTTCAAATACCATCCGGTCTCCCGCCGTGAGTACGGCAACCGCCTGTCCCACGCGTCCCGAGCTGTTTTCAAAGGAAATATTCTTCGCCGTGAATTGATTGGAATAAATAAAAACAGTGGCAGAGTTGGTGGTCCCGATTTCTTTTCCTTCAACATTCTTTTTAGATGCAAAATCGTCATAGGTAATTATCGTCCTCTCAGAGTTTTCCCCTTCCAGTACTAAAGGACCTTTTTCTGCAGGAATGGTAATTTTTTCTTTGTAAGTTCCGGTTTTTATTAAAATCTTCGTTCTTGTGAAAACGTTGTTTTCAACGGCGTCGATGGCTTGCTGTACTGTTGTGAAATTGCCTGTTCCGTCTTTTGAAACCACGATGGTCTTATCGTTCGTTTTAAAAGAAAGCAGGCTCAGCCATCCAATCGAGAATATCGAAAAAAAAATTATCTTTTTAAGAAAAACAGAAGCTTTCATTGAATTTTTTTTAATTAAATACAGACTTCTCTTTTTGAGAGGAAGCCTGTATTTCTGATATGAATGTAAAATGAATCTAGTATCCGTAGTCCTGGGTTAAATTGTAATTGGAGTTGATGACATCCAGTGCAATCGGCAGCAGTTCCTTTCGGTTAGCCTGGAAATAATACGCATAGCTTTTCACCGGATCGCCGCTGATATACGGCTGGGTCATGGCTAATCTCCAGTTGACTTTTGTATAACCGGAAGGCGTGGCCACACTCTGGTTCGGGCTGTAGAAGATGTCTGCTTTCGCTGTTCCGGTTGTCGTGTAGAAATCGATGTCCGAAACATTCTGCTGGGCGGTTTTGTCTTTGTTGTACGCTACTTTTTTATAAAAAATGTATTCCGGAACATTGGCGTAAGCGCCGGTACCGTTCATAAACTGGGTCAGCTTGGCTCTCGTCTCATTGATCTTCGTTTCAAGAAGGTTCCACCGGATGAGATCGTATTTCCTGATTCCTTCGCCTCCGAATTCCAGCTGCCTTTCTTTTACGATATAATTAAAGAATCCGGGTTTGTCGGTCGGGATGGTTCCCACCTGTCCCAGGTTTCCGGCATAGGCCCGTTGTCTTACGGCCATTACGGCATTGATCGCTTCCTGCGACGGCCCGTTATGGATCTCGTTGTCGGCTTCGGCAAACATCAGCAGGATATCGGAATACCTCAGCAAAGGCCAGTCGATTCCCAGATTCTGGGAAGTTCCCGTGATGGAAGTCCAGGATTTTCTGAATTTTCCGTCGTTCCAGTTAATGGACGTCTGAAGTTCCTCCTGTTTTGATGTATTCACCCTGAAGATCGCAATGTTGATATCCCGTCTCAGGTCATATTTGGTAAATTCGTAGAAGTATACGGGAATGGCACTGATCCCTCCGGAAGATTTCCAGTCGGTATCATCATGTCTGAGCCCGTTGTAATAGCCGATCTTGCTGTCGGTTCTTGAGTTTCCTCCGAATGCACCGATCGCGTAGATGATCTCATTGGTGGCATCCGGTGTGTTGGTATGCAGCGACCTGAACAAGCCTTCATAGCTCGGATTCAGCTGGTGCTGCCCGGAATTGATGATGTCTTTACATTCCTGGTAAGCGATCTGGTAATATTTCTGCGGATTGGAGCCCTGCATCATCATCTGCGGGCTTCTTCTCAGCGAGTAGCCGGCTCTTGCCAGGGCAATTCTTGCCCTCAGGCCCTTCACGGCGGCTTTGGAAATTCTCTGGGCGGTGGTGCTCCCTTCGGATCTCCAGGGCACGAGGCTTTCCGCTCTCAGCAGATCATCAAGGATTTTATCGTAAATCACATCACGGTCCGTTTTTGCAACATAGACACTCGGAAGGTCCGAAGACGGAACATCCTGGAAGGGTACGTCGCCCCAGTTTTTGATCAGATCATGGTAGAAATGCGCTCTGAGTGTCAGCGCTTCACCCAGGTATCGGTCCATTAATTTTTTGTCGGCATCCGAACCCGTCTTGTAAACCGGCGAGATCGGGATGTTCTTAATCACCAGATTGGCTCTTTCAATTCCGGCATAGGTATCCAGGAAGGGCCTCAGCAATTCGGTATTCGTCGGGATGGCTCCGAAGCAGCTGATGCCCCGCCGGTCATTGGCATTATAGTCTCCGGACGTCCTCAGATCGTCTCCGGATTGTGAAAGGATCAGGTTCATCCGCTGGCCGTAGGTATTGTCGCCCATCGTCGCATTATAGACGCCCACCAGGGCAGAAAACGTGTCGGAAGCGGAGTCGAACTGCTGTGCTTCCGAAGTATTGGATAAGCTTTCCACATCCAGGTAATCGCCGCAGGAGCTTACGGAAAGCAGTCCTGAAACTGAGAAAAGGATGGCTAAAAATTTATTTTTTTTCATAGGATTAGATTTAAAAAGTAATATCAACACCCGATAAAATGAATCTGCTTCGCGGATAAGCGGCATAATCCACACCCGGGGTCAGAGGATTTCTTCTCGTATTGGCTTCCGGGTCGTATCCCGAATATCCGGTAATGGTAAATACATTGTTCATGGTAAAATACAGCCTGAAATTGGAAAGTCCCAGCTGTTTGGCAAAATCTTTATTCAGGGAATAGCCGATCGTCAGGTTATTCAGTCTTAAAAAAGATCCGTCCTCGATGGCGTAGGAGTGCAGGAAGTAGGCTCCGGCAGGTGGTGTCCACATCGTCGTATTGGCATTCAGTGCAGCCAGTGCGGTTGGATCATTCACTTTATTCCCGGCATCGTCAAACCATCTCCACCGGTCGGCTACTTCGGCCAGCATGTTGTTATCGCGGTACAGGTACTGGGTAGAATATTCGATCTTATTGGCATTGTAAACCTTGTTGCCGACGGAGAAGTTGAACAGTACGCTCATGTCCCAGTTTTTGTAGCGGAACGTCTGGTTGAACCCTCCGTAGAATTTGGGCTGTGCATTTCCGAGATCCGTCATGTCATTGTTGTCGATCACGCCGTCACCGTTAAGATCCTGAAGCTTGAGGTCACCGGGCTGTACGGCTTTGGCTCCGTTGGCTGCGGCGGCTGAACTCGGCACTCCTGACTTTAAGGTATAGGTCTGCGTGGTGGCATTATAATTAAAATCGCTGATCTCATATCTTCCGGCAGTCACATATCCCCAGTAGGTTCCGACGGGCTTGCCTACCTGCACGAGGAAATCGTTCAGGTTGTTCTGCCATCCCGAAGGGTAGTAGTAAAAGTTGGCACTTGCCGAAGCGCTGTTCCCAAGACTTTTAATCATATTCTTATTAGAGGAGATATTGGCATCGATGTTCCATTTGAAGTTTTCCTTATTGATCACCGAAGCTCCTACGGAAAATTCAATTCCTTTATTTGTCGTGCTGCCTGAGTTCTGGTACTGGTATTCGTATCCTGAAGTCTGCGGAATTTTAGCCAAAAGCAGAAGGTCTTTGGTATCGGTCTGGTAAACATCAAGCGTACCGTATAGCCTTCCTTTAAAGAAGCCGAAATCAAGTCCTGCATTTTTTGAAGCTGACGATTCCCATTTCACGCCGGGATTGGACATGATGTTTCCGGTTGTGGCTCCCGGTGTTACGTTGCTTCCGAAGGCATAGCCGTAATCGGATGAGGTCGTGAAAAAAGTATTGTATAAAAATGCAGCGATCCTGTTGTTTCCGGACATCCCGTAGCCGGCACGAAGCTTCAGCTCACTGATGGTTCTGCTGTCTTTCAGGAAATTCTCTTCATTGATCTTCCAGGCGACGGACGCGGCAGGGAAGTAGCCCCACTGGTTTCCGGGACCGAAGACACTGGAACCGTCGGCCCTCATGGAAGCCGTAACGATATATTTGTTCCGGAAGATATAGTTGGCTCTTCCGAAGAAGGAAACCAGACGGTCCGGCAAAACATTCGTCCGCGGAATATCCTGCACCTGTCCGGAAGGAGGGGAAGCCGCCTGAATGTTGGCAAATGCTTCCTCGGCACTGATGGATTTCGGGAACCATTTGATGTTCATCGTCAGCGATTCGGCATCGGTTTTTACGATTTCCTGTCCGGCCAGTAAATCCAGCTTGTGGCTTCCGAACGTTTTTCTGTAGTTTAAAGTATTGGTGTTGGTAATTCTTCTGGACTGTGTCTTGCTGAGAAAAACCACCGGCTGGTCGTTGTTCTGCCTGGCAAGGCTGGTGATCGGACCGGAGAACTGGTTGACGAACTCGTCCCGCTGAACATAACCGATGACACTCCTGAAGGTAAGGTCTTTAGTAATTTTGTATTCAAGGGTTCCGTTGAGAAGAAGGTCATTCCTGCCGTTTTCCTTTACCTCATTGTTGGCCAGCAGCACCGGGTTTACCAGATTGGTCTCATTGGCGAACAAAGGATCGAAATCATCCACGTTTACAGTGGATCCGCCTTCAAACGGCTGGTACCTGACGGCATTTCTCAGCCGGTTGGTACTCTGGGAACCCGTTGAGGAGGTTCCGGCACCGAAAATGGTCTGCCGGCTGTAGCGGGCATTCAGGGTCATGCTTACTTTCTTGGATAAGTCGTAGTCATACTTAAAGTTGGCCATATTCCTCTTAAACCCGGAACCGATCATGATGCCGTCTTCCTGAACATTATTAAGGGATAGCGAGAAAGAAGAATTGTCCGAACCTCCGGTCACTGAAAGGTTATGCGTAAAGTTAAAGGCCTCCCTCCCGAAAACTTCGTCCTGCCAGTCCCTACGTTTGATGGTCTTGTATTTTTCCAGATCGGCATAGGTACCGTACCGGTTTTTGAACAGATCGATATCAGTCTGTACACCGCCTCTGTTGTAAAGTTCATATTGGTAAAGAACGTATTGATACGGATCGAGGACATCGATGGTGTTCTGTATGCTTCTTACTCCTAAAAACCCGTTGTAGTTAATGGAAGTCTTGGCTCTTTTGCGCCCTCCTTTCGTGGTAATCAGCACCACACCGTTAGCTCCTCTGGCTCCGTAAATGCTGGTGGAGGAAGCATCTTTTAAAACTTCGATCGACTGGATTTCCTTGGGCGACAGGATAGACAGTGCATTGTCCATCTGGACGCCGTCCACGATATACAGCGGTGCATTGCTGCCTGTAATGGAGTTTCCTCCTCTTATCACAATGTCTACATCGGCACCCGGCGAACCTTCGCTCAGCGAAACCTGCACCCCGGCCATTCTTCCCTGGATGGCTTCTGCAGCGTTGGTTGAAGGCATATCTTTGATGGCTTCTGCCTTTACTGAAGAAACGGCGTTGGTAACGTCCTTTTTGGAAACCCGGGTATAGCCTACCAATACCACTTCATCGATATTGGTCTCCTTCTCCTTTTTGGTTTCTTTTTCCTGGGCCATGGCCAGGACAGGAAGCAGAAAGAAAGTTAAATATAACCACTTTACGGATTGTACTCTTTTATCCATTTTGTATCCTTAATAGTTTTAGTTTGGGTTGAAAAATTTTTCAATCTTTGTTTTTGTTGGATCTGGAAGTATTCTACTGGGTTTTTAGTGGCAAAATATTTTTAAGAACAATACGCTTTCCGGAGTGCAATCGATTGCGTAATTTTTCATATCAAATATCCTGGCTTCTAAACTAATATTATTTTTTAATACGCAAAGAAAAAAATATTATTTTTTCATTAATTCGATGTCCGCCAATATGAATTTAATTAAAATATAAATTTAAAAATAATAATTAAATAACTGATTTTTAAATATTTAATAAATTTAATTTTAAAATGAAGGATAGTCGTAATTATTGGGAAAAATTTTTCTGCCAGTTACAAAAAGCTTAAAAATTCCTTAAAATTTACCTTTTTTTAAATGAAAAAATTCCCGAAACCGATGCTTAAAATTAAAAACAGGGTCATTTAACTGATTTTTGTCAGCTTTTTTTGCTTAAAATTTCATTCTGTTTCTTAATCACTGTTTTTTATGATGTTTTGTTGTTACTTATAAAGAATTACGAGGTTATTTTTATCAAATATTTATTTAAAAGCAAATATTATATTTTCCGGTGATCCAATGATAATTCCGGAATCACATACCGGTTTCGGTAAAAAAAATAGGGTTAAATTTACATTTTAGGTTATATTTAAATTCTGTTTATGTTTTTAAATATTTGTTTTTCAGTGATTTAAAAATTTAAATTAAATTATTGTTAATGGATTAAATAATAATTCTATATTTAACCCAAGAGTATTTCTACGTCATTTGAGTGTAGTTTTATGCAATCGATTACACAATGTTAAACCGGGTTTTTAAAAACCATAAAAAAGAGAGTAAAGGAGTATGACAAAATCAGAGTTTCGCTACGCCCATCATCCGGACGATGTAAAAAAATATACCACCGAAGACCTGAGAAGGGAGTTTCTGATCCGTGATTTATTTAATGAAGATCAGATCAAAGTAACCTATTCCATGTATGACAGAATGATCGTCGGAGGAGCCATGCCTGTAAATACGGTATTAAAGCTAGAACCGACGGACGATCTGAAAGCAGAACATTTCCTCGACCGGAGAGAGCTGGGAATTATCAATGTAGGGGCAGCCGGGAAAATCACCGTTGACGGTGAAGCTTTCGAACTGAATCACAAAGAGGCTTTATACATCGGCAAAGGATCAAAGGATATTGTTTTCGAAAACGGATCCGAAGGACAGGCTTTGTTCTACTTCAATTCGGCACCGGCACACCATACCTATCCTACAAAAAAAATCACGAAAAATGAGGCTGAAATTGTAGAACTGGGTGAAAACAGATACGCCAACCGGCGAACCATCAACAAGCTGATCGTCAACAGTGTACTGGAAACCTGCCAGCTACAGATGGGGATGACGGAACTGCACGAAGGAAGTGTCTGGAACACTATGCCGTCCCACACCCATACGAGAAGGATGGAAGCCTATTTCTATTTCGATCTGGAAGAAGGGCAGGCGGTGAGCCATTTTCTTGGCCAGCCCCACGAGACCCGTCATGTCTTTATGAAAAACAATGAAGCGGTACTTTCTCCCGAATGGTCGATCCATTCAGGAGTAGGAACGTCCAATTACACCTTCATTTGGGGAATGGCAGGGGAAAATATGGATTACGGTGATATGGACGCTGTTAAAACAAACGAACTAAAGTAACTTTTACATGAATTTATTCGATTTATCCGGGAAGGTAGCCGTCGTTACCGGCGGAACCCACGGATTGGGAATGGCCATGGCAGAAGGCCTTGCTGCTGCAGGGGCCGAACTGGCCATTACCAGCACAACGCCTTCGAAATTAGAAGAAGCTCTGGAATATTACCGGTCTAAAGGATATCAGGCCACCGGGTATATTTTTGATGTAACCGATGAGCGGGAAGCCGCCCAGAAAGTGGCCCTGATGGAAGCGACCCACGGGAAAATAGACATCCTGGTGAACAACGCCGGAATCATCAAGAGAATTCCTGCCATCGATATGGAAATAGAAGATTTCAGGAAAGTGATCGACGTAGATCTTACCGGGCCCTTTATAATGTCTAAACTGATCGGAAAATACATGATCAAAAGAAGATCCGGAAAGATCATCAACATCTGTTCGATGATGAGTGAACTCGGACGTGATAACGTGGTGGCCTATGCTTCGGCAAAAGGCGGACTGAAGATGCTGACCAAAAACCTGGCCACCGAATGGGCGAAACACAACATCCAGGTGAACGGAATCGGCCCTGGCTATTTTGCCACTTCACAGACCGAACCGATCCGCGTAGACGGAAACCCTTTCAATGAATTTATCATCAGCCGCACTCCGGAAGGAAGATGGGGCAATCCGGAAGACCTTGCCGGAACCGCAATTTTCCTGGCTTCAGATGCCAGCCGGTTCATCAACGGACAAATTATTTATGTAGACGGCGGGATTCTGGCAACCATCGGGAAACCTGCGAATGAATAACCCTAGAACCTT
>NZ_BJYJ01000054.1 GCF_007991455.1 Chryseobacterium hagamense
ACATTTAAGGGTCTGTCTCTCATTAATAATCATTCAATCAGAAATTACTTCCTGCCGGATCAATAATTCTGATTTTTCACAGGCACTTATTCTTTTATTAATTTTTCAATTTTTTTCGGATTCGGCTATCAATGATGTAAAACCGTATCAAAAAAAGTCATGAATAAACACGCGTGTTTTTAAATATATCATTAATATCCAATTGCCTCAACAAAATTTTATCTCAAATCATAACTCAATGATAACAAATTAATTAACATTTAAAAAGTTAAAAAAATTAAAATAAATCAGATAGAAAAAACAATTTGATCTTATCCGAAAAAGACCGTCAGTTTCCGATTTTCAAGCTGCTGACTCTAAAATAAACTATTTAAGCATTTAATAACAATTAAACACCAATTCTCTTGAATAAATATCTATTTATCATTTTAAACGATTAAATTTTAATGATTATTAAATAATAAAAATCGATGAAAATTTAAAAATTTCATGAAAAGACATAAAATATTTTGCCAGACAGGCAAATGGTTGCTCCCATACCCTTATATTATAATTTATGATAACCCATCAATTATGAGATAAAATTTTCCGGAAAGAAAACCCTTTATTACCATAATGAAAGAATTCATTTTCATTTTAAAAGACAAATTATTAATATTTAAATAAAACCTGTTTATTATTAAATATATTTTAACTATCATTATCGAAAACAAAAAAGCGTCTGCTGTTACGCAGACGCTACTGTCTCAGTCTTCTTCATGATACTTTTGACTCCATCATTAACATTCACATACCCCATTCTATTGTGTTTTCACCTTGCTTTTTAAAATTCCGCAGGCTGCACTGAATTGTTCAGTTAATTCCATTCATCGGTATTGACTGAAACGGATTGGTCCACCTGCGGAATCACCTGATATATCCTTAAAAAACCACAATCTCCGGGCTACTTCAGACTCACTATTAAAATTCAAACGCTCCAATCAGAATTCCATCATCATGGCTCTTGCCGTCTTTCTGATTCTGGAACACCACGATCTTTCTTTCCTGCCGGCCCGTAGCGTAATTGATATATACTTCCGCCATGATCGCCGTTGGTCCGGCAATACCCACCTGTCTTTCCCCAAAGAAGTTGGTCTGGATTTTATATTTTCCTTTCACCGCTTTTTTAAGCAGAAACTGCTCGGGGCCGAAACCTCCGGTGAAATCATTGCTCAGCCTTCCGCCTATTGCGGTTTGTGGATTTCTGTAATAGCAGCGTTCGTTATCCGGATCCGTTACCCAAAGGTCGATATCGGTATCGTCTTTATTCCAGTTGAGCACCACCCGGATGTTGACCGGAAGATCGGCGATAATCTTAGGATTGATGTTTTTAAGGTCCAGCTTCTTCCCATACCTGCTGATCAGTCCGTTGATCTCCATAAGCACCGTTTCTTCGATGCCGTCATCACGGTCGGCCAGTTCTCTGGTGTACGACTGCATTAAAATCGAATACAGGTTGTCCAGGGCCTGCTGATACTGTCCGTTGTCTTCCAGCGCCAGGGCATAATCCCTGTAGCTCTGCGGATCAAAAGGCCGCCAATCCAGGACTTTCCGGGTGATAAACAGTTCCTTGTCATAGATTTCCGCCTGTTTCAGCTTATAGGCCAAAAGCTTGTACAGCTCCTCATTTTCTATATCGAGATCCGCAATCGAGCTCAGTACTTTTACTCCTGATTTTCTATCTCTAAAGTTAAGCAGCAGTTGGGCGACATCAAAATAGTACTCAGGCATTCCCTCATATTTTTCCCTGTTGTCCAGATAGACCTGATAAATAGTTTCCGCATCTTTAGCCTTTTGAAAAAGCTTCATGTATTCCGCATCGGATTTTACATCGATCACATTGATTCTCCCGGAATTGATTACCTCTGAAAAGTCCTCGGTCTTTATGCTATCGGACTGTGTTCCCGAAGCCCTGCTTACTGATACGCCGGCCACCCGGCCTTCAAGAGTCTGCATGGAATTCACGGAAGCTACCATCTCCGATCTTTTTCTCATACCCAGCGCTGCCGTCACCACCACTTCCTGAATATCTTTGTCTTTAGAACCAATGATATCCACCGCCTCATCATCTTGCTGAGCTTCAATCTCCCGGGCTGCTGATGCATTAGCTGCCGCACCCGGAGCTCCTATCATCACTACCTCTTCGATTTCCATATTTCTCCCGGTGGCAGAATCCCGGATTCCATTGCGATCCGGCTGGGGATATCGTTTTGGTTTTGCCTTTGGAGTAAAATCTTTTTTCCACCATTCTTTCAGCTGTACGGTCATTCTTTCGGCATCGGCCATCAGGCCTTTTACCCGTTCGTCTTTGCGGACGCTATTGTTTTTTACCATCCGGTCGTATTCACTTTTCAGCTCTGCCGGCGGCGGAATCTCATACCGGACGTAATCTTCCACATTTTCCAGCACCATCAGGCTCATGTTGTTGCTGACCAACCCGAACTGGCGGCTGATGTCTTTAATCTCGCCCTTATTTTCCTTTTCAAAAATTTCCAGTTCGCCCAGTTTTTTCTGGGCCCAGAATTTCGAAATTTCCCAGTCTTTCACGGTCTGCTCTTCTGCATCCAGGGAGATGGCGCGGGTTTCCGTGGTTTCATTTCCGTACCCGAATCTGGCTATAACCGAAGACCGGTTTCCCTTCAGAATCCCGGTTAGCACAAAATCTTGGGAAATGGTTTGTGGCAGCGAAGGATAAGTTTCGGAAAGGGTATTGTTTTGCTCAAGCCCTAAAAATTTCAAAGGCTGGACCAGGAGTTTTTTTACTTCTTTTGCGGGATTGTTTTCGTTCAGGTTCAGAAATTCACCGCCGGTGGTATTGCTGATGAATTTCAGTTGGGCAGTATTCACCATAGCTGAAGACGATATGGAATAAATAGGCCTGTTGGTATTCCCGTTTAATTTCAGTTCCCCGAAAGAGGACAGTCCGTCCGTAAAAAACAGGATTTCTTCTTCTTTTACCGGCTTCAGCTGCCCGAAATCCGTACCGCCGTCATAGATGGTCCGCAACAGGAAGTCCTTCAGCGCCGCCCAGTTTCCGTTGCTGATTTTAAAAACCTGCCCTTCTTCAAAGGTATTGTTAAGGAAATAGACTTTTACCGTAAGGTTTTTGTTGGTTTTAAAATAGGCGCCCAGCAGAGCCCATTCCTTTGAATGATCCCGTTTTTTGCCGCTTAAGGAATTATCCCAGACCACCGCCAGCCTTTCCGGCAGTTTTTTCGCCCGTTCTCCCGGATTGATCGTGATTCCGGCCAGGAAATAGGATGTGTTCCCGGAGGCTTTCTGCATCAGTACTGTCTGGCCTCCTTCATGCTGGGGAAGATTGATCCTGATGTTATTTGCCGGTTTAAAATTGACCTTACGGGTTTCCGCTACCCATACATTCCCGTTTTTTACGAAATCGAAGCCGCCGTCGGGTTTTTCTTCCAGCTGCGGAACACCGGCACTTTGAAAAACGGTGGTTTTCAGGGTAAATTCAGGAATCCCGGCCGTCCCGCTCAGAGGAAGAAAATACTGATAAACGTTCCCTGATTTTTTCAGTTCGTAGTTATAGGTAATCTGAACCGTTCTTTCCCCGCCATGGGCAGCAATCGGATAAACCGTGGTCCTGAAATTATTCCCTTCCACTTTTTCGAGGATGCCGGGATCCACATTCCTTTTTTTAATGGTTTCGTAGACCTCCCGGGCCTTTTCCTTTTCTACCGGAACGGCATTCCGGAGTTTCCCGTTGATGTCGAGGGCATAACCGCCGGCACTTACGCCTTCAGGCAGCGGAAAGGTAACCCGTCCTTCTCTCAGCCGGCTGGAATTGTTCCTGAAAACCATGGTTACGGTATTGGTGGAAATCCTTCCGGTGATCCGGGTTTCAATATTCAGCTTCTGCAGAACCACGTCATTGTTTTTCTGGTAGCCGCCTTTTCCGTCGGCAGTTTCTACCACCGGTACCTGCGCCAGGCTGAATACCGGAAGAAATAACAGGAGGTGTAGATATAAATTTTTCATGGATGATCTTTTTGTTGTTGGCAAATGTCTTTACTGATATAGATGCGGAAACGGAAAGAAACGTTGGAAAACAGGTAAAAAAAAATTAAAATAAATTTTATCATTCTGTTTTTCAGTACTTTATTTTTTTTATTTATCAGAATAACATTTGGTAAAAATCCGGATAAGATGATATCAGGATTAAAACAAACCGGTAAAGGAAAATGTATAAAATGTACAGCTAGAGCTCTTAAAAAATAGCTCCATTTGTTTTTCTGAGTTATGAATCACATCATAAGAACCGAAGCTAAAAGACTTTACCTTTGGAAGGTATTCATTCACTCCTTGCAAATTATTTTTTCAAAAGGCCGCTTTCTTCGGAGGAAGCGGCCTTTTTCAGAGATTGTTTCATAGATATCATACATCCTGAGTATCGATAGGGCTTGCCTTAATGATCCTTCCACTACTACTTGCAATCAAGGCTTATAAAATGTTAAAAAAAGTTAAAATACGGCATGTTTTTCGTTTTGTTCAAATGGTCTAAATAAGCCCAAAAATGACGTTAAAAGTGATAGGCAAACGAAAAAGCATTAAAATGAAAGAAACCCGTACCTAATGGCCCCAGCAAGACAGGAAATCCTTCCGGAGACAAAAGAGGCAATAACCCCACTGCACCCGGTAAAGCAGCGCCCCCTGCTCCTAAGAAAAAATCCTGAATTTATTTTACTCAGAATTTCTGACAGGCTTTTATCAGACTTTTACTCAATCTCAATCTTCTGGTAAGCCATCCACCTTTTCAGGTTTCCGGTCATTCTTTTCAGATGGTCTTCATTCAGGAAAATATTGGTCCAGTAATCAAACCGGTCGCACTGGACGCTGATGTAGTAGGTCATGATGGCCAGGCACGCGTAAGGTAAAAACTTTTTCTCCTCTTCGCTGATTACAGTTACCGTCTCGTACCCTTTGATGAAGCCGGCTGCTTTGGCCTCATAATCCGCTTCATTCGGGTGAGTGGCAAACAGCTGGAAAAGGAAATACGAAATGTCGAAGCACAGATAACCGTTGCCGCAGAAATCGAAATCAAAGAAAGTGACGTCTTTTTCATCATCAATGTGCAGGTTGTCGAACCAGACATCGAGATGCACGGCGCCGTACCGCATGGATCCCGGATCAACTGCTTCCATTTTCACCGCTAAAAAACTGGAAAGACTTTCCAGGAATCCGGTCTCGCTGATGTTCTGATGATAGAATGCCTTTGTACGTGAAACCGGGGTCCGGAGCAGGGTTTCGATGGTATACGATATCCTTTTCAGTCCGAGGTTTTCCGTCGACTGATGGACTTTTGCCAGGGCCTGCCCGATCAGGAAACTGGTTTCCGGTGAAAATCCGGCGGTTTTGATTCCTTTGGCATACGAAAACAGGACTCCGTACCTCGTCCCTTCCGGCGCTTCAATTTCCTGGATGCAAGCACCTGACCGATCCGCAATTGGAAAAGCCACCGGCCGGTCCGCTTCTTTCAGCAGGGTGAGGAGCCTCAGCTCTTCCTCAACTTCCGGTCTGGTCCGCCATTGGTGGGTATATACCCTGAAAACATATTTTTCTCCGCCGTCATGAACAATATACAAATGATTCATCGCCAGGCGGAAGATACGGCATTCTATTTTATCGCTCAGTCCGTACTGCTGTCGGATAAGACTACCCAGGGCAGCGGGTGCAAGGGTACTGTTTAGTACAGGGAACTTTTCTGTCATCAGTTTTGCGTTTCAATTTGTATTAAGCGGATAACAGGACCACCTTTGCCGGTACAACCTGTTGTTAATTTCTTTTGTCTTCATCCGGGATATTGTGTCTTTTTTATTATTTGACCGTCATTTTAAAAACCGCGATCTTTTCTTTGTTTTCGGACAAAACTTCCAGCAGGTAATTCCCCGTGACCAGCTTCCCTGCCAGATGAAAGGAATTGACCTTCTTTTTTTCAAAAGGTGCCTGGTACACCAGCTTCCCAGACCGGTCATACACCGAAAGATTTGCTTTCTGCTTTTCGAGGAGATTTCCGGAAACGGCAAAATTACCATTATTGGGATTGTCATACAACTGCAGGCCGTTGTTTTTAACAGCCTCATCAGAGACGGACATCTGCTGCTCGCCTTTTAAGCTGAACCTGGCGATAAAACCGAAGGGCGACTGCGGATAAGGATTGGTCATGTCCGGATAGGCTGCTCCAACGGTTCCAATACCTGTGGGCGATCCGGTAATACCCCATAACATCAGCGCACCGTTGTCTAAAAACTGGGCATTGATGAATTCTCCGAAATAATTGCTGCCGGTTCCTCCGTAGTAAGAAGCCCACTGCCTGTTTCCGGCATCATCGAATTCCGCAAAGTACATATTGGTGAGTGCGGGGGAAGTATTGGGAACGGTCGTGAGAAAAGCTCCCGGAGTCGAAACGTTCCCGGACGCGCCGTAATGGGAACCGGTAATGACAATTCTGTTATTAAGGACGGTTAAATTATGAAACCCGTTGATAAGGTCATAGCCGCTGCTGCCGAAATAGGTACTCCAGACCCGGTTTCCGGTGAAGTCGAACTTGCTTAAAAAGAGGTCGCCGCCATCCATCTGGCTTTTGAAAGCCCCTGACGTTGCAAAATAGGAAGGATAATCCTCGTCTTCCGTTTGTCCGCTTACGTAGATCCCCGAGGCATTGACCTGAATGGAGCTAATGCCTGATCCGGTATAGGTTGCAGCGTTAAACGGGGGTCCGTAATAAGTACCCCAGATTTTTGCACCGGTATCCGCATTCCATTTCATAATGATATTCGAGGCTGCCGAAGCGGGCTGAAAAGTGCCGGGATCGGTATAACTTCCGGGGATTAGGGGAGAATAATTGGCGGCAAGATACAATTCGTTATTATAGAGGTTAAAATCTAGAATTCCCGCCGTTGAAAAAGTACCCCATACTTTTTGTCCCGAAGCGTTCAGCCTGACAAGGTAGGAAGTATCCTGAGCAAGTCCTGAAACTGTGAAAGGCATGTAAGTTTCCTGAAAAACACCGGGGGTTCCCAATCCCGGAATGTCATTTTTTGTATTCCCCAGCAGGTAAACGTTCTGACCGGAATCGAACCTTAAGGTCATGGCTTCACTCCCGGTACCGTTCGGAAGGTAAGTTGTCCAGACCACATTGTTACCGGAATCCCGCTTGGTAAGAATCCGGGTGATGTTGTTGGAAGGATCCATATTCTGGGTAAGCCATACGCCGGGGCTCGCCAGGCCGGGTACCTGTCCCGGTACCTGCTTCAGCGTATACCTATTGTCCGAGGCATCTATACCGACTATCCTTTCATAATTGCTGATAATTCCGGTATAATCTCCTTTTGTCATCTGGCCGCCCGGGGAAAACGTTGCCGAATAATAGTTTGAATTTTCCGTAAACACCACAGGATTCCCGCCTCCCGAAACAAACTGGTTGTAGTAGGAAGCGCTATAGCCGCTGTCAAAGATTGTTTTACCATTCACATAGATATTGTTCTGTGAATCTTTAAAGAAACAGGTGCCGACCAAAGAAAATTCATCCAGATAGGTATTGGAGCCTCCTACGTAAGTTCCCCAGGTCCGCTCGTAAGGAAAAGACTGCGCCTGGCTGAACTGCCCGAGTCCGATTGCGGCTAATACAAGTAAAAGCTTTAGTTTCATGATCTTAATTTTTTCAAATATACCTAAAATTATGCGGTTTGTAGGCTTAAACTATAGGTAGACAAGGCAGGGCATCGTCTGTTTCCGGGATTTCAGCGGATGGTTATATTCCCGGAAAAGAAGAGGATAGACAATACCGTTCCGGAACACCGGATTTTGGACATTCAGCAAAAAAAGCAGGAAGAGGGATGCCGGATACCGGAAGTTTCTCTTGTCAGACATAGCATCGAAGGTCCTGATCATCAAACTGAATAGGTTATCGTTTTATCAGAGGAGTTCTTATTCAATCCTGAAGAACCGGCTTTTTTTTCAATCCGGGACGGATTTCTCTTGTTTTAAAGTCCTTAAAGGACGGCTTGGTACAGGACAGGATAAAATCCTGTCAGAAGTATAAACCGTGTATTTGTTCCGGCAAGATGAGTATGATTTAAAATCCCGGCTGGATCAGTCTCAATTTTATTTTTGAATTAAATAATCGGCTGAATATGATGTTGATACGGTCAAATCCACGTTAAATTACTGAAAAGAAATCAGATATTATCGAATTCATGTTATTTTAGCCAAAACCAGGCCGATAATCAAAGCGATGATAAAGGTAATCAGCAGGGCCGTGTAATTGGTTTTCCCTTTTTGCGCCTCGTCTTTCAGCCGGATGTTGTCCTGCCTCACATTTTCCAGACTGGCCTGCAGGGAAGCTGTCTTTTCATTGACCGCTGACCGTAGGTTGTTTTCATGCAGGGCGGCCATTTCTGCTTTGTAGGTATTCAGTTCATTTGTCCGTTGGTTCTGCTGGTCCTGAAAGTTTTTCTGCAGGTCTTCCAGCTGCTTCACCGAGTTGGCCTGCAGTTTCAGGAATTCCTCGTTGCGGACCTTCATCTGGTCGGCAAAGGTCCTGGAGTGAGTCTCCATCTGCTCTTTGTAAGTTTTCTGCGCTTCCGTGAATTCTTCGTTCTTCGTTTTCAGCTGTTTCTCCAGGGTTTCCACCTGCTCCGAAAACTGTTTCCTGATATCCTTTTTTACCTCATCGATCAGAAGTGCCCGGGAGTTTACGCGTTCCTGCGAAAGCTTTTCGGCAATGGCGTGCAGCCCGGCCCCATAGTCGTGCGGCAGGTGAAAGCGCCTGTCTGCCAGACGGTCCAGCAGGGTTTCATCTACCGTATGGCCGATGGCCGTTACCGTAATCGCTTCCATCCCGATGAAATATTCCGAAAGATCAAGATCATTAAAGACCTCCATGCTCTGGCGGTCTCCGCCTCCCCTTACCAGGCCGACCACCTCATAGTTTTCCGAAGCAAGCTCCTTCAGCATCGATAGGATGGCTGTCGGAGAAGTGATATTGCAATGGTAACTGCTGATTTCAAAACGGGAAGACGAAACGTCCAGGCCTTCTGCAAAATCCTTCTGGACGATGGCATTATTCCCATAGATATTGGCTACCCGGATTTTTTCATCCTTCAGCATTTTCTCCCGGATAAAGGCTTCAAGATCCTTTGTCCCTTTTTCCAGCTTCTGCTGTACCAATTCATACCTGTGAAGCTCTTCTTCCGAAATGGATTTTTCTTCCTGCTGAATAATCTCATCCACCACAAAACGCAGCTCGATCGACGAATTTTTAATGCTTTTTTCAATGAATCCGCGTAAGGTATAGATTTCATTATTGGCGATTTTGCTTCGCAACAGGGAAGAAATCCTGATGCCGATCGATGCGTGGTCACTTTCCGAAAACAGATGGTCATAATAATAGTTCCCGTAAGCCTTCCCTCCCCCGAAAGAATACCTGCCCTTTAGATAGATCAGGTTAACAGTAGCACTGATCTTCAGCGCATTGCTGAAAATCCCGATCACCGATGCGGGCGAATAAACCGGATACGTAACTTCTTGTTCTGACATATTGCTGAATCGCCAAATCCATTTTGGACAGCCTGCAAAGATAGGGCTATTTGTCCTGAAAAACCTACCCCGTCTTCCAAAAGTCCCTGATTATTTTATCCGGTTTATCCAACCTGGATCAGGCTATTTTGCCGCTGATCTAAAATTTATTCTGATGATTTGATTGCCGCGCCTGTTTTTAAAATGATACTTTATAAACGGCCAAAGTTTCCGACGCCAACCCTGATTTTTTATTGCAGGCTCTCTTTGAATTCTTCATTAATTGATGTACTTTTGCAGCTGAGTACTTTCATGTATTCTTAGTATGATAATCCCTGTTCAGTTTCTGGATGGGGATTTTTTGTTTTTCCGGCTAAAAAGGTTTACGACTGTTAAGTGATGAAAAAATAAGATTTGCCGGTCCTGTCTTGGATATTAATACAGGTATTGATTTTTCTTGCATTATTTTCGTATTATTGGGATCGTTAACGCTGATAGTTATGAAGAAGATTCTCTTTGCAGCATGGCTTGTATCCGATATCCTGGCGATTTCAGCACAGGACAAAGCGGTCATGGAGGTGAATTATGAAACCAGAATGATTTCCGACAGCCTGAACCGGGATAAGGTTAGTGTGTATGCGTCTACTCTTCTGTGCAACAATGTAGAATCCGTTTACTTCAGCCGGGAAGCGCAGGCCTATTACAAAGGATTTTCCACAGCAACCATCAGCACCAGTGCGGGCGCCATCCCCAAATATCCGAAATCGGTCGGCAGTGTTTACAGAACGAAAGAAAAACTATGGGCTTCGCTTCCCGTGGGCAAATACATCTTCACTTACGAAGAACCCCAGCTGAAATGGGAAATCCTGAACGAAACCAAAGACCTCAAAGGCTTCAAAACCCGGTTGGCCAAAACCACCACCGATACCGGCGACACGTATTTTGCCTGGTTCACCAACGATATTACCATCCCCGACGGACCTTTCCGCTTCAAAGGCCTTTCCGGATTGATCCTCGAAGTCTACAATAAAAACAAGACGATTGAAATCTACGCCACCGATATTAAAAAATCCGATGAATTGATCGAACCTTTGAACTACGGGAATGATGTGAAGACCAAATCGAAACAGCAGTTCCTGGAAGCACGGAAAAACTATATTGAAAACCCGTCGATGTACAACGGTAATCTGAAAGTATTTGATTCCAACGGCAACGACCGGACGAAAATGATGACGGAACGGCTGAAGAGGGTGAATGTTTTTTTGGATTGATATTAAGTTATTACTTAGAATTTTTCATGT
Organism: Chryseobacterium hagamense; assembly: GCF_007991455.1. Lineage (GTDB taxonomy): Bacteria > Bacteroidota > Bacteroidia > Flavobacteriales > Weeksellaceae > Chryseobacterium > Chryseobacterium hagamense. The sequence goes on from NZ_BJYJ01000054.1 coordinate 10,878, forward strand.
AGTAATTCTTTTTCACCCGAATTTATAATGATAATCTGGTATTTATTATCAAGCGAATTTATAATTCCAGATCCGGTTTTAGAGTTTTCTGTTTGTAAAATAGTTTCTAAAAAATTAGATTGGCAGAATCTTATCGGATCATGCTTTGCAAACTGCAAAAACTTTTGAAGAATCGCACAATAAAAAACAGTTTGAATTAAGATTAATAACTTTTGATATAATATTTAAAATAAACTAGTTAAAAAATCCATTATTAGCAAAAACAGTGTCATCATTAAATCAATCATATATTATTTAAATTGCTGTCAAGTTTACCTATATACCTGATCTAAAATATTCAATATCAATTTTGATAACCTAATAATTTTCTCATTTGATAAAAGAATCTTTCGATTAATCTTAAATCTTCCGTTACAATTTCAGCGCTGCCTTTAAGCTCTTTGTCGAAAGTAAGGGTTTTGTTGTAGCTTGTCCTGAGTCCTTTCGGAAGGATAATATCTACATAATAATTGCCGTCTTTATCAGGGGACAAAGATATA
>NZ_BJYJ01000055.1 GCF_007991455.1 Chryseobacterium hagamense
AGCTTCTTAAATTTCGACCGTACCCGTATAATTTAATATACTCCTATGGCTCCCGGACTTGACAGGTAGTGAATGTTTTTATATTTTTGTGGAAATTACTCCGTAACCTAACAGCGCCCATGATGCAGGACTCATTTGTACATAAAGGAAAAAGAAAGATTTTGGTAGATTATCTGCGGAACAGGATCGGAATCTCCGATGAGCGGGTACTCGCCGCTATGAATGAAGTTCCGAGGCATCTTTTTATCGAAAGTATTTTTGAAGATTTTGCTTATGAAGACCGGGCATTTCCCATTCTGGCGCACCAGACGATTTCCCATCCTTCCACAGTCGCGGAACAGTCGGAGCTGCTGCAGGTAAAACCGGGTGAAAAAGTACTGGAGATCGGAACAGGATGCGGATACCAGACGGCGGTTCTGCTGGCCATGAAAGCCCATGTATACACGGTGGAAAGACAGAAAGACCTTTTTGATTTCTCAAAGAAAAAGCTGCGTGAGATGAATCTGTACCCTAAGTTCCAAAGCTTCGGCGACGGTTTTGCCGGACTGCCTACCTTTGCGCCCTTCGATAAGATTATAGTTACCTGCGGGGCTTCCGTTTTACCGACAGAACTGCTGAAACAATTGAAGGTTGGCGGTAAAATGGTAATTCCTTTGGGACCGACTGATGAACAGGTGCTTTACCGCTTCAGCAAAGCTTCCCCGACCGAATTTGAAAAAGAGGAATTCGGAGCCTATAAATTTGTTCCGATGCTCGGAAACACCAACCAGTAAAGAGGTAAAAGATATACAATTTATTCTGTTTCCATATCAGAAGGTTAACAGAAAAACGATAGAACAAAACCTTATTCCGGATCATGGGAATGAGGTTTTGCTTTGTTGAAGAAGAACGTTTGTGGTTTGCTTTTTGTTGATTCAAAACTTTTAAAGAAAAGTAAATCCGATAAAATAATTAAGTATGAAAGTGTTTATCACCAAAAGAATCCCTGAAGAAGGAATCCGTATGCTGAAAGAAGCGGGATTGGAAATTTTTATTCCGGAGCACGAAAATTTATCACACGAAGAATGGCTGAATTACTGCAAAAGCACCGATCTGATCCTGAGTGTGGGCGGCGAATTCAGATACGATAAAGACTTTTTCAATGAATGTCCCGATTTAAAAGCCATTGCTTTATATTCCGTAGGTTTCGACCATGTGGATGTAAAAGCAGCTGTTGAAAAAGGGATTCCGGTAGGCAATACCCCGGATGTTTTAAGCAAAGCCACTTCCGATGTCGCATTTTTACTGATGCAGTCGGTGGCGAGAAGGGCCAGTTACAACTTTGAGAAAGTAAAATCGGGCAACTGGGGCGATTTTGATCCGCTTCATGCGCTGGGGCAGGAGCTGTACGGGAAAACGCTGGGAATCTTCGGGTTGGGAAGGATCGGAATGGAGATGGCCAGGAAATCGAAGGCTGCTTTCGGAATGGAGATCATCTACCATAACCGAAGCCACAATGAAGAAGCAGAAAAAGAACTGGGGGCAAAATATGTATCTTTTGATGAACTGATTACCCAGTCGGATGTCCTCAGCATTCATGCCAACTTTAAACCGGAGCAGAAAGAACTTTTCAGTGCCGGGGTTTTTGAACGGATGAAGGAAAATTCTATTTTCATCAATACCGCAAGAGGCGGCTTCCACAACCAAAAAGACCTGTATGATGCACTGGCGGAACATAAAATCTGGGGTGCCGGTCTCGATGTGACAAATCCGGAACCGATTTTTAAAGAAGATCCTATTCTAGAACTTTCCAATGTCTGTGTGCTTCCCCATATCGGGTCGGCTACGGTGGAGGCAAGGACCGGAATGGCAAAGGTGGCAGCAGAAAACCTGATCGCATTTTCAAAACGGGAACCGATGCCCGCCTGTATCAATCCGGAAGTATATTCTTAATTTATTCGAAATCTTGGAATTATTTTTGTTTCCATTAATCCACACTAAAACAAAAGCATTATGATATCTGAGAACAGCGAACAGGAACAGGAAAGAAGACTGGAGCAAAGAGATTACACGCCCAGTGAAGATATTTTCAATCAGGAGGAGCATATTCCTCTGGATGGCAACGGAAAGCCTGTCTATAATGAAAAAGAGGAAGCAGAAGAAGACAAGATCGATAAAGGTCTTGATATTCCGGGTGTGGAAGATGACGATGCCATGGAAGAGACAGGTTCCGAAGATGAGGAAAACAATTACTGGAGCATAAGCGATAACGATGATGATCATGAAGAACAGAATGATGATGTCTTAACCTAACGTGAGTTCGATCGCATCTAGCCTACTTTCAGTAATTTAAATCCGAGATATAAATAACTCAGCCCTGAGAGGGCAATACCAATAACCCCGGCAAGGCCCGGGGTTAAATGATTTATAGGAGACTTCAGCCCTGCAAGGGCGTCATCATTAAACACAGATTGTTGTTCTGATCTGCCTGCGGTATTAGATCTATTTTTGTTTCTGTAAAAAAGGTTGCGCTCATCCGGGGCTTGGCCTGCCGTTCGATTTTTAATCCCGGGCTCCATGCGGGGCTATAATCGTGATACCCCTCCGGAGCAGACTCACTTTGCTGTTGCTTTCTTTTATTTGTGGTAATAAGATGAGTACTATTTAAAATTCCGACTAAATGAGCTTTATTTTTTTTGAATCAAATAACCGACTGTCACTACAGTCAAACTCACGTTAACCTAAGACTGCTTACTTAACGATAATATGAACCTTACTTTACGAAGTAAGGTTTTTTTTATGAAGCTTTTATTATGTAAATTATTGAAATACAATTTTATATGCTTTTATGGTATTAATTTTATATAAATAAATAGTTATGATTGAAAATTATATCATAAAAATTACTAAATTTATATCTAAAAGGGGAGAAATAAACATACAGTTATGGGGAAAATTTTACGTTTTTTATCAGTACTTATCAGTGCTTACGGATTTTCACAGGCGCCTGCGGGGGTAAAAGTGAAAGATAATCTTGGGAATGAAAGTCTCAATGTAACCTGTACAAACGGTCTTGATGCCAATGGTTGCATCACGCTTCACACGGAATATCCGGTAATCCGGCAGACTACGGGATATGAGGTGGCTGCTGAACCTTACAGTCCGCCGCTACCAATGAATCAGGGGACTTCGCTGAATGCGAACTATGATGATCTTTTTGCCGTGAAGCTCGACCTGCCTTTTAAGTTCTGTTTTTACAACCAATATTTCGAAGCTTTGGTGGTAGGCTCGAATGGCATGGTCACTTTTGATCTCAGTCAGTTGGGAAACATCAACTATCCGAATGTGCAGTGGCCGAATCCGAGTGCCAGCTTGCCGAAAAATTCAATTTTCGGAGTCTATCACGATATGGTTTTTTCGGCGAATGATGCATCGGAGATTTACTATGCCACCACCGGTACTGCTCCTTTCAGGAAGTTCGTCATCAGCTTTTATGAAGGAAGGGTAGCGGGATGTACCGAGCGTTCTTCATCACAGATCGTCCTGCACGAAACAACGAATATCATCGAGGTTTTTGTGGATAAAAAGCTTACGCCATGTCCGACCAGAAAGTTTCCGAATGCCCTGATCGGCGTACTGAACAGTGATGGCAGCCAGGGGGTATCTCCTGCCAGCAGAAATACAGGAACCTGGCAGGCTCTGCAGGAAGGCTGGAAGTTCAATCCGCTGGGTAATGTGATTGAGCCGCAGGTAACCTGGACCGATTCTTCAGGGAACACTGTCGGAACAGGTATTCAGACCACGATATGCCCGACCCAGAGCGATGTTTTTACGGCAAATGTGGTCTTCAACAGCTGCGGGACCAGTAATCTTACGCTAACGGATGATTTCCCGCTGACTTTCGATGCCACTTATCCGGCCGCTAAAAATTATACCCAGAATTTCTGTGGAAATACGCCGGTCAGTCTTACCCTGAACAGCTTTCAGGCCAATGTAACGACCCAGAATCCGGCGAACTTTACGTTCAGTTTCCATACGAGCCTGCAGAACGCCCAGAACAATATAGGGGCCTTACCGAATAATTATACATTAAGTGCCAACACCGTTTTATATGTAAGGATCCAGAATCCGAACGTTCCGAACTGTTACCGAGTGGCGGTTCTCACGTTGAATTTCCTTACCAAAAATCTGCTGAAAAGTACCGTACAGGTCTGCGATACCAATAATGACGGAACAGAACCCAATTATAATTTAAATTTGTTGAATACGGAACTTTTTGCTCCGGGAACTACCGGGATTACCTATTTTGCCACCCAGTCGAATGCACAGAATAATACCAATCCCATTACCGCTGCAACAATTACCGCCAACACTCAGATTTGGGTAAGACTGGCAGACGGAAGCTGTACCTATATTTTAGGACCGGTAAACTTCCAGTTCAGGCCGGGCGTCAACATGAATTCACCGGTCAGTTTTCCGTTGACGAAATGTGATATCAATGCAGACAATCAGGAGCCGTTCGATTTTCCATTGACGATCGGCCCTTTGATTACGACCACCCAGGGAGCCACCTTTGCGGCTTATGGCACCTATGATGAAGCTTTCAGCGGAACCGGCACCGTCCTGAATACCATTAAAGAAGGGACCTATACCGTTTACATCAGGGTTCAGATCCCGAACGGATGTTTTGCCGTGGCTGCGGTGAATATGAACATCACTTTTACAAAAATCCTGGCTAATGAAAAAACGGAGTATATCTGTTTCAACGGAACCGATGATGTCAGTATCAATTTAAATACCCTTTCCACCGGCATGTTGCTGTCACCGGCTACCGTTCCGGTTACTGAATTTTATTCCACCTTTGTTGCGGCAACGCTCGGAACCGCCCCGATCAGTCCGAACCAGACCATCACGACGGACGGTAATTTTGTAACACAGACGTATTATGTCCGTTTCGAGATCTCGGACGACTGCTATACCATACGGCCTATCAATGTAAATCTGGTGCATCCGGTAATTGTTCAGTCCGGCTTTACGGTTTGCGATTTTAATAATGACAATTCGGAAAATATACAATTGTCCCAGTTTTCTTCAGCGATCATCGGGAATCAGAATGCTACTACCACCTTCTATCTTACGGCTGCCGATGCGGGGGCGGGCACAAATCCGGTAAATGCCTATACGCTGAACGGAACCAAGCAGTTTTTTGTTAAGATCAATTCTTATAACTGCCAGCAGGTCTATCCGTTTACGGTAAGCTTAACGTCGACCCCGGTGGTTAATGCGCAGGTCAATATTGATTTAACCAACATCTGTGACAATAACAACGACGGTGTTGAAAACTATAACCTGACCAGCGCACAGAGCCAGATTACTTCCAGTCCGAATGTAAGTTTTACGTATTATTTGAATTACAATGCGGCTACCCAGACTTTTTCCAATGAAATTACAAATCCAAACCAGTTTGCCGTTTCCGGAGGAAGTGCAACGGTTTACGTCAAGGTTAAATTTAACAATAACGAATGCTTTTCGGTATCAAAGCTGAACATCAGCATGACCTTTTTACCGGCAGTGGTGCTGAATAATGCGACGTTGAACCGTTGTGACGAAGATTTCAACCTGAGTGAAACCTTCCAGCTGGGCGATGCTACTTCCCAGATGTTCTTGGCCTCACAAAATACTTATGCGTTATCTGATATAACCATTACGTATTACAATACTGCGGCCGAAGCCAATGCCGGGGCTCCTGCCACCCAGATCGGGAGCACCGTGACCACCAATGTTTCTTCGGTTCAGGTATGGGCGAGATTCCAGTCTAAAACCACCGGATGTTATTCAGTAGCTCCTATTCAGCTGAATACCTATTTCCCGCCGAAAGCCATCAATTCCACGATTACGGTATGTGATGAAAACCTGGACGGAAGCTATGAAGTCAATCTTGTAAACTTTACCGGGCAAATGGTGGATCTTCCGAATCCGGCCAATGTATTTACCTTCTATCTTACCCAGCAGGATGCCCAGAACAATACAAATGCCATCTCGAATCCTTCCGATTTCACAGCCAATCCTTTCCCTGCGCAAATTTGGGTGAGGGTGCAGAATATTCCGGGATGCCAGGATATTGCTACAGTCAGCTTCGTCCTGGGAAATAAACTGACCCTGCAGAACAGCGGTCCGTTCCAGCTTGCTGCCTGTGATACCGGAAACAATGGTACGGAAAATGTAGACCTGACCCAGTTCCAGAATCAGATCTATACAGGAACAAATGGGACTTTTACCTATTATCCGTCTTTGGCTGACCTTAATGCAGGAACCAACGCTATTGCAACACCGGCTAACTTTACTTATACCCAGGGTGCGGGTTCAGACACTGTATATGTAAAAGTAAGTGCTCCCGGCTCATGCCCGAATGTGGTGCAGATCAAGCTTTCGCTGAAGAATACGCCGGTATTTGATATTCCGACTCTGTATTTCTGTCCGGAAGGATCTCTGGATTATAAAGTGAAAATCGAAGGGTTTACCATCGTAAGCTACACCTGGACGAATCCGGCAGGACAGGTCATTTCAACGACCGATACCATCACAGGAATCAAAATAGTAGGAACCTACACGCTGACGGTGACGGCCAGCAACGGATGCTCCTACACCGATACCTTTGAAATAAAGCATTACGAGGTTCCGGTAATCGAAAATCTTCAGTTCAACGGCAACACGGCAACGGTACAGGCTACCGGAACAAAACCGATGGAGTACTCGATCGACGGGATTACCTGGCAGGCATCCAACATGTTCTACAACCTTCCGAACGGGGTTACAACCTTCTATGTAAGGTTTACAGGCAGCGATTGTATCGTCAAACAACAGGGCGTTGTACTGGATATAAAAAATGCCATCACGCCGAACGGAGACGGAATGAATGACCACTGGATCGTTAAGAACCTTCAGGTCTTCGGAAACAGAATGTCGAACGTTAAGATATTCGACCGCTATCAGGCCCTGATCTTTGAACAGAGCTCCAACACCGAATTCTTTTGGGACGGAACCCTCAAAGGCAGAGCCATCCCAACCTCCAGCTATTGGTATGTGATTACCCTTCCGGACGGAAGAACCTTTACCGGCTGGATCCTGGTTAAAAACAACAATTAAATCTGAAAGAGCAGATCTTCATAAACCTCACTGAATTTCCAGTGGGGTTTTTTGTTTAAAGAAGTGATAATATTTCCGGCAAAATGACTTTTAAAAACACGAAAAAACAATATCGCACCGCTTTTTCTACCCTTTACCGCAATTCCCATCCTCTGGAGGGGTGGCTCCGGCCGAAGGCCGGAGACGGGGTGGTTGCAGAGAAAGAGTCTAGGTTAAACCAAGGCAAAGCACGAAACCAGCCGTCAAAAATTCTGTGAATTTTCGCTATCCCTCCGCACCAGAGGGAATGTCTGTCGTGTCGACTTATTTAGCTGATCCTACCTGTCTTTTTAGTATTTAACCATTATTCTCTTTTCGGATTGGACAGAACTTGATGACAAAGGTTGCACGGATTTTCTAATTTGAATATCTTTAAAACCACAAAAATAAACAACGATCAAAACGATATGACATTCCAGGAACAGATACAGCAGGGCATTCCGGGCACATTGCCGCAGCCGAAACCTTACGAAACACAGATCAATCACGCGCCGAAGCGGAAGGAGATTTTAGGGGAAGAAGAGAAAAAATTAGCGTTGAAAAATGCGCTGCGTTATTTCGAACCTCAGTTTCATGCGGAACTGCTGCCGGAATTCAGGGAAGAGCTGGAACAATACGGAAGGATCTACATGTACCGCTTCCGTCCCGATTATGAGATGAAGGCAAGACCGATTTCAGAATACCCGGGAAAATCAGAACAGGCCAAAGCCATCATGCTGATGATCCAGAACAACCTGGATTATGCGGTGGCGCAGCATCCCCACGAACTGATCACTTACGGCGGGAATGGCGCGGTGTTCTCCAACTGGGCCCAGTATCTTTTAACCATGAAATACCTGTCGGAGATGACGGATGAGCAGACGCTCGTGATGTATTCCGGTCACCCGATGGGATTGTTCCCGTCGCATAAAGACGCACCGAGGGTGGTGGTGACCAACGGGATGATGATCCCGAATTACTCCAAGCCGGACGACTGGGAAAAGTTCAATGCTTTGGGTGTAACGCAATACGGGCAGATGACAGCGGGCAGCTATATGTACATCGGTCCGCAGGGCATCGTACACGGAACAACCATTACTGTCCTGAATGCTTTCAGGAAAATCAATAAAGAACCGAAGGGCGGTCTGTTCGTCACTTCAGGATTGGGCGGGATGTCCGGTGCTCAGCCGAAAGCCGGTAATATTGCCGGTTGCGTAACGGTCTGTGCGGAAGTGAATCCGAAGATTACCAGAATCCGCCACGAACAGAAATGGGTGAACGAGATTCACGAAAACCTGGATGAACTGGTGGCCCGGGTAAAAACCGCACAGGAAAATAAGGAAACGGTTTCCCTGGCGTATCTCGGAAATATCGTTGAGGTTTGGGAGAAATTCGATCAGGAGAATTTAAGAATCGATATCGGTTCGGATCAGACTTCGCTCCACAATCCTTGGGCGGGCGGTTATTACCCTGCCGGGCAAAGCTTTGAGGAATCCAACCGGATGATGGCGGAAGATCCGGAACTTTTTAAAGAGAAAGTCCAGGAAACCCTGAGAAGGCATGCCGAAGCCATTAATAAGCATACGGAAAAAGGAACTTATTTCTTCGACTATGGAAACGCCTTCCTGTTGGAAGCCTCCCGGGCCGGAGCCGATGTGATGGCGGATCATCCGGCGCTCGGCAGGGAATTCAAATTCCCTTCTTATGTTCAGGATATCATGGGGCCGATGTGCTTCGATTACGGCTTCGGCCCGTTCCGTTGGGTCTGTGCCAGCGGAAATCCGGAGGACCTGCAGAAGACCGATGCGATCGCCTGTGCGGTATTGGAGGAAATCCAGCAGAATTCCCCTGAAGAGATCCAGCAGCAGATGAAAGACAACATCCGGTGGATCAAAGGCGCTCAGGAAAACAAATTGGTAGTCGGTTCGCAGGCGAGGATCCTGTATGCCGATGCCGAAGGAAGAATGAAGATTGCCGGAGCATTCAACAAAGCCATCCGGAACGGCGAGATCGGACCGGTAGTCCTGGGCCGTGACCACCACGATGTTTCCGGAACCGATTCGCCGTACCGCGAGACCTCCAATATTTATGACGGTTCGCGTTTTACCGCAGATATGGCCATCCACAACGTGATTGGCGACAGTTTCCGCGGCGCTACCTGGGTATCCATCCACAATGGCGGCGGGGTAGGCTGGGGCGAAGTGATCAACGGCGGTTTCGGAATGCTGCTCGACGGCAGCGACGATGCCGACCGCAGATTAAAATCCATGCTCTTCTGGGACGTCAACAACGGAATCTCCCGCAGAAGCTGGGCTAGAAACGAAGGCGCCGTATTCGCCATCAAAAGAGCCATGGAAGCCGAACCGAAACTGAAGGTGACGCTCCCTAATTTTGTGGATGAAAGCCTTTTTTAATAAAATTCCCCTCCTTTGGAGGGTAGCAAAATTTAAAAAATTTTGACGGGGTGGTTTATGCCGGTTTCATCCAAACCACCCCTTCTAAAAACCACTTATTATTTAAGAACTGTAGTGTTCAATAATAAAATTCTCGAGAGCAGTCATTGCTACTGAGAGGTTTTGCTTCACATCGAAATCGGTGATTCTAAAAATTCTCAAACCCAGATTCTCCAGAAACTTTGCCCTTTCTAAATCATATTCATGCTTGAAATCGTGACTAACCCCATCAATTTCAACAACCAGACCTAATGATTTTACATAAAAATCAACAATATAATTACCAATTATTCTTTGTCTGTCAAAATCAATATGGTGAAAGTTTTTATTTCGGACCTGTTTCCAAAACAAGACTTCCGATAAAATACCTAATTTTCTCTTTTCCTTTATTAAAGGTTTGAGATGAGGGTTATAAGGTAAGTTTTCAACAAAATTGCGGTAAATAATGATGCCCTGTATATGGGTGAGCATTTGTTTTTCTGACATTTGTGTTTAATTTTGGACTAATTTAAGTTTTTTTTGGTAAGTGGAAAGTATAAACCATTACCGGATTCATAAATGAAAATTGCTCCGATAAAAATTCCCCTCTTTTGGAAGGG
>NZ_BJYJ01000056.1 GCF_007991455.1 Chryseobacterium hagamense
CGGAAAATAGCAAAAAATAGTTTATCCTGTTTTTTAAAATTCCGGTTAAAGAATTTCTTTCATTTAGAGTTTTTAGACTGAATACGGTTACTGATATATTTTTATACCAGTGAAGGTAAGGATCGTTTTAAGTGCCTGTGCATAGAACTTCTGACTTTCGTCTGTTTAAATTTTAAAAAAACCTGTCTTAGCGGATACACCGAATTATTCGAAAAAATGCTTTAAACAATCCGGAGATAAAAATTCCGGCGGAAGCAAGCCTCCGCCGGAACTGAAAATAAACTTTTAACCTAAATATAAAGATCTGAATATAACGGATGAAAAAAATAATCTACCGTCCTATTAGTTTTTAAGCACTTTTTTTGAAACCACTTTTCCTGATTCCATATGGATTTTTATAAAATAAGTCCCTATTAAAAGTGATGAAGTGTCAAGACTCAATGCTTTGCCTTTCACCAGGATCTTTCCGTTCATATCCGCAATTTCAATTTCTTTCACCGGCTCGTCCGCATGTATAGAAATTGTGTCCTTGAAAGGATTTGTAACATGGACATTCGTATTTTTATCGGATATTTCCTTTGCAGAAAGAACCTGCTGCTGGATCACAAATCTTGAAATGTTGTTGTCGTGGATCACATAAATATAATTATCCTTTACAAAGACATATCTCTGGGAGGTAAATGAAGTTCCGGCAAGCGGATAAAAAGTATTGTTATTAATAGTAACATTATTCCCGGTGAGAGAATAACAGGCAATTCCCAGTTCCTGTGCTGAATTTTCTGCCGGAACGAAAAGAAGGTTACTGTAAGGGAGAAGCTGGTCATCTCCTACCTCATAAGAACTACCATTATAACTAAAAGATTTGCTGCCCGTAATCACACCGTTGGCTCCTATGGAAAGATCTAAATTTCCTTGGGTATTGGTTTTTGTAAAATAAATATTATTGCTGTCGTTAAGGATATTGATCATCGAGCCATCATTTTGTGAAGCCTGTACACTGTATCCGTGGGATGCTCCTGAAGGAACGTTTGAATTGGTTATCTGGGCATACCCTCCCTGCCCGTAGGAAGCATCAAGATTTCCGGTATTGATGTCGACTTTCCGGATATTGGACTGTCCAGCCGAAGGATAAATGTATTCGTAAAGCGCATTGCCTTTATTGAAAAAGAATTCATAAGTGCTGTTTCCATTCGGATCGCCTGCTACGGCAGCATTGATGGCCATCGCACCGTTTGTGCCATAAGAAGAGTCAGGAGTACCGTCTGAGAGGAATTTATAAAAGCCGGTATCATCACGGAAGAAAATCTTTCCGTCTGAAAGTCCAATTTTATATTGCCAGTTGGTTGCCTGCATGGCTGCCTCTGAGAAGCTGGTGTCCGGCTGGCCGTCTGAAAGGTATTTCTTATTTCCGGTGGTCAGGAAAAAGTCGTTGTTCGCATAAAAATAATAAGCTTCAAAATAAGGGATCAGTATATTTCCGTTGGTTCCGAAAGTATTGTCCGGCGAACCGTCGCTGTTCAGCCGGATAAACTGGGTCTCGCTGCTGGTTGCTGAAGGATAGCTCACAAAAATCTTATTTCCCTGAAATGTAGAATGGATGTTGGGAATGAGCAGCGGATAATTATTTGATCCCACGCCCGGAATGGTAACCGTTCCGTTGGTTCCGAATGAATTGTCTTTTGTAATCGTGACCTGCGCATTGGCCATCGTACATGCCAACCCCAGAAAGGTAATAATTTGTTTCATAAAAACGTGTTTTTTAATAAGACAAAGATACAATATTTTTAAATCCCATGATATACACGCCGGAAATTTTTAATAAAAATCTAACTAAGTGATAATTTCTTGTTACGGATGGTGAAAAAAGAAGTTCGGAACCCATGCTGTATTTTTAAAACAGCAATAATCTATTATCTGAACTGTAACAGGTTGTGGATAAGTTTATCTTTTAAAAATGATCTCCAAATAAAAAACCCCGGACGAAATCCGGAGTCTGTATTCTAATGAGGTTAAAAGTTTAGCGTTTCATCCCTTTTTTAGAAATTACCCTATCTTTTTCAGTGGTAATTTTTATAATATAAACATCTTTCTGAAGGCTGGAAGTATTGATATTTTTAGAGGATCTGGTTTCCATGATCAACCGTCCGCCTTTATCAAAAATTTCCACCGATTTTATTTCTTCACCGGTGATCAGATCCAGCTCGTCCTGAAAGGGATTAACAAACTGAACGTCTGCCTCCATGCCGTTTTCCTTAACGGCAAGAACATTATTTGAGATCACATACCTCTTAATAATTCTCGGGCTGATCATCAGATAGAGATAGTTATCTTTCGCTGAAACGGAGATTTTATCATCGGGATTCATCATCTGCGTGGTAATTCCCGTATCTAAAAGGGTCTGCCCGTTAATTGTGCTTAAAGTATGACCGTCCGTACTCAAAAGAAACAGCTTTCTGGGATAACTGTCATCCAAAACCGGTATTACTGCCTGATTGTTTATTACCGCGAAATCCTGGACATATAAAAGCTCTTTTCCGTTGAGGTTGTCCGGGAGATCGATTCTTCCGCCGGAGCCGAATGAAGTATCGAGCATACCGGTAGAACGTGTTTTCGTAAGAAATTTTACCGATGAATAATCATCGAACAAATAATTAACCAATGAGTTATCATCCGTCATGCAAAATTTCATTAGGGTGGATGAAGATCCCGTTTGGTATTGTGCATTTCCGTTGATTCCAAAGCCGGTATCGTAATTCCCCGTCGTATAACTCATCTTTCTGAGGGATGAATTATTTGATTCATATTCCATAATGGAATTGCCGGCATGGAAAGCTACGAATTTTTCATGCCCGCTGAAAAGAGTGTTTCCGGAACCGGATAAAGTGCTGTTGCAGTCCATGGCTCCGTTGACCCCAAAAGAAGGATCAAGCTGTCCTGAAGGATTGAGCTGATAAATACGGTTGGTCGTCCTGACCAGCAGATTCCCATTCGGCAGCACCTTCCGGTAAATCTCGTCGGTAAGGACTTCGCCCTGTCCTCCGGTGCCGTAACTCAGGTCCAAAGTGCCGTTGTAGTGGAATTTCTTACCCGAAAACATCATCACATCGGCAGTACCGGATTTGTGAACGAAATCGTCAGTCCCTGCCGTACCGTAGGCCAGCGGACAGCCGAATGAGCCCGCAGTCCCGAAAGTGGAATCCACGCTGCCATCCGTCCTGAGCATGGTAATTCTGGAATCCGTGAGACTGGCGGTTGACATATCAAAGTTCTGAACGATTATTTTATTATTCACAAAATGGTAAGACAGGAATCCGCTGAGGCCGGGATCCAGATTGACGATACTGTTATTACCGAAACCGGAATCCGGTATGAGGTTAAGTTGGGCATTGGCCAGTGCAGCCACCAACGCCAACGCGGTGATAAAAGATTTTTTCATAATATTTTGTTTGTAGGTGTTTTCCAAAAATACTATTTTTTTTCACACAAAAATGAAAAAGCAGGCAATAAATGCCTGCTTATATCTATCTGTGGTACATAAAGTTACTACACCAACCTCATCAAAACATACTCATCAGTCTTTTCCACTTTCACGAGGTTGTTTTTCGTTAAGGTTTTGGAAGCTTTATCCCATTTTTTACCGGACAGCTGGCTTCTTTCTTTTACTTCGGCCAGTGAGAATGCTTCTTCACGGGAGTTTAGGATTTCAAGGATCACCTTTTCATCTTCTCCGAGCTCAATCTGCGGCACGGCTTTTTCTGGCCTCATCTGAGGGAAGAACAGCACTTCCTGGATGGAGGCATTATTGGTAAGGAACATAATCAGCCGGTCCATCCCGATTCCCAATCCTGAAGTCGGCGGCATTCCGTATTCCAGGGCTCTCAGGAAATCCTCGTCGATAAACTGACCTGCTTCATCATCTCCTTTTTCAGCCAATTTCAGCTGGTCTTCAAAACGCTCTCTCTGATCGATCGGGTCGTTAAGCTCGGAATAGGCATTGGCGATTTCTTTACCGCAGACCATTAATTCGAAACGCTCCGTAAGGCCTTCCTTGCTTCTGTGTTTTTTGGTTAAAGGTGACATTTCGATCGGGTAATCGGTAATAAAAGTCGGCTGGATGAAGTTTCCTTCACATTTCTCACCGAAGATTTCATCGATCAGTTTCCCTTTCCCCATGGTTTCATTCACCTCGATGCCGATTGATTTGGCAAAGTCGAATAATTCCTGCTCCGTTTTACCGGTAATATCGAAACCTGTGAATTTAAGGATCGCATCCGTCATAGAAACCCTTTCGTAAGGTGCTTTGAAATCTACCTCATATTCCCCGAAAGTCGCTTTGGTGGTTCCGTTTACCTGAACGGCACAGAATTCCAGCAACTTCTCGGTGAAATCCATCATCCAGTTGTAATCTTTGTAGGCTACATAAATTTCCATAGCGGTAAATTCCGGGTTGTGGGTACGGTCCATTCCTTCATTCCTGAAGTTTTTGGAGAATTCGTATACCCCGTCGAATCCGCCTACGATCAGCCTTTTCAGGTATAATTCGTTGGCAATTCTTAAATATAACGGAATGTCCAGGGCGTTATGATGGGTAATGAAAGGCCTGGCTGCAGCTCCTCCGGGAATCGACTGTAAAATTGGTGTTTCCACTTCAAAATAGCCGGCATCGTTGAAGAACGTTCTCATGGCATTGAAAAGTTTCGTTCTCTTTACAAAAACTTCCTTTACCTGAGGGTTTACCGTTAGATCCACATACCGCTGTCTGTATCTCATTTCCGGATCGTTGAAAGCATCATAGATCACGCCGTTTTCATCGGTTCTCGGCTGTGGCAGCGGTCTCAGAGACTTGGTAAGAAGGGTAAAGTTCTTTACCAAAACGGTTTTCTCGCCTACCTGCGTGGTGAAAAGCTCTCCTTCCACCCCAATGATATCGCCTATATCCAAAAGGTGCTTGTAGACTTCATTGTACAATGTTTTGTCCTCACCCGTGCAGATCTCGTCCCTGTTGAAATACACCTGTATACGGCCCGTAGAATCCTGCAATTCAGCAAAAGAAGCTTTCCCCTGAATTCTTCTGGACATCAGTCTTCCAGCAATCTTCACCTGTTTACTTTCTGCGAAATCCCGTTTTATGGATTCTGTGGTATCCGTAATAACGTATTCATCCGCAGGGAATGCGTTGATCCCCATTTCAACAAGCTTATTCAGCTTTTCTCTTCTAATGATTTCCTGTTCTGATAATTGCATTTCTTATTTTTCTAAAAGCGTACAAATTTAGTGATTATTTATAAAATTAAGTTTAAAACTTGGATCAAATATTATATCCATCAAATTGTCAATATTCAAGTAAATAATCAACAACATACCACTTAATTATGAAAATTTTAAATTAAATTAAAAATATCACTTAATAATGAATTAAAAATGGTGAAAATTCATTATCTTTGGGTTACACCGCAAATCAAAAATAAATAAAGGATGAAAAACAATGACTTTGTTTTCCCGGATTTAATAATTACCGGATCAGTCTGCCGGAATAACTTAATACGCGAAGGTTATTGTTAAGGAATATCTCTGTACAGAAACCTGATTTGAGTATGATTCTAGAAACACAATTCTCAGCACCTTACGACCGGTAAGGTGTTTATTTTTGATTAAAATCCGGCCAGTCCTTTTGCTGGTGCTGCGGAACAAACGTCCATGCCAGCATCCTGCTTATTTTATTGCCCTGCGCCATTTCGGTTACCCGGAACTCGGCTACCTTTGCTTTCTTTAGAAGAGCGGTCAGTTTAAAGAGATGGTCTTTTTTTGAAACCAGACAGGTAAACCACAGGACCTGCGAAGGATACAGCGCACTTTCCTGAATCATTTTGGTAATAAATGCCGGCTCCCCGCCTTCACACCAGAGCTCAGACTGCTGCCCGCCGAAATTCAGGACCGGTTTACGCACTTTGGATTTGCTCAGGTTTTTTGTTTTTCTCAGGTTTCCCTTTAAAGCTGAAGCTTCGGAATCATGGAACGGAGGATTGCACATGGAGAAGGCAAACCGGTCTTCAGGTCCAATGATATTTTTAAAAATGTGATCCGCGTGCGGCTGTTTCTTCAGGCGGATAGCCGGCAACAGGTCCGGATTGTGATCCAGGATCTGACCTGCATTGTGTAAAGAATCGTCATTGATATCGGTTCCGAGCAGGGTCCAGCCATATGACCGGTGCGCAATTAATGGATATACCAGATTGGCACCCGTTCCGATATCGAGCCCGTATACCTGTTGCCCCTCCGGAAGCTTGCCGGAAGATTCCGCCAGCAGATCGGCTATGTAATGAATGTAATCTGCCCTGCCGGGAATCGGTGGACAGAGGTTGGCATCGGGAATATCCCAGTGCTGAACCCTATAAAAGTGTAACAACAAAGCTTTGTTCAGGAGCTTAACGGCCTTCGGGAGGCTGAAATCGATCGTTACACTTTCATAAGCGTTCACAAAAACATAAGGTTTCAGTTCGGGTACACCGGCAATCAGCTGATCGAAATCGTACGGATCACGGTGGGGATTCCTGGGATGCAGGTTGGACTTTTCAGCCATGCCTTATTTTTTCAGGCTTAAAATATACTGCACCATTTTTTTGGCATCTTCTTTAGACACCTGAGGATGAGGAGACATCGGGACCCCGCCCCAGACTCCGCTGCCGCCTTCAATGATCTTGGAAGCCAGCAGCTCCGTATCTTTTTCAGAATATTTATCTGCAATCTGCTGATACGATGGACCGATCATCTTTTCGTTCACGGCATGGCAGCCGGAACAGTCCAGCGCCTCCATTATCTTATCTCCGGAGAGATTGCTGTTTCCGGGATTAGAAGCATGTGCTGTTTCCGCACCGGAATCGGCAGAAGGGGTTTCTTTTTTAGAACAGGAAAACATCAGCATGGCCACACCTCCCGCTAAAAACAGATTTCTCATCATTCCCGTACTTATTTTTTGGCAGCCGTAGCCGTATCTGCTTTTACCTGGTTGGCCGGTAAAGATTCCGCTGCATTTACCTGGGAATTCTCTGTTTTTCTGGCAGTGGAATCCACTACGGTAGGGGCATCCGGCTCAGGCAACATCGTGTTGCTGTCCTGTAAGTCATGATTTGGCTTTTTTGAGCAGCTTGCCGCTACTAAACCTCCGATAAACGCGATTGCTAATACTTTTTTCATTATTTTTTCCTATAAAAATTTAGACAAAAGTATAAAAAATAAACGTTCAAACTTATGATAAATGTCCATTTTAAAGATATTTTACGGAAGATTAAATTCAGGAATGATTATATTTAGGATTCATTTCTAAATTTAGGGCATGGTTTTCATTTCAAAAGTTCTCTTTTTTACGAGCCACCACGGCTTTCTGACGGTGATTGTTTTATTTGTAATTTTCGGGGCGTTATCTGCTCTTACGAAAAAATGGCTGCTGCTGGTCATCGCCTTTATCCTGTCCATCGGAAATGTTATCGCAGGACAGTTCCTCAATGCCTGGTTTTTAAATACCTACGGTACGGAAAGCACGGCCATCATTACCTCCGACGTGGAGACCAATTCTACCCTCAACGAACAGTACATCCACGATTACGAAGCCATTGTAAAGAAACAGGACGGCAGCTATGTCAACACTTTCTTTTCCACGACAACGGCAGCCCTCTACCCTATTGAAAATGCTATCCGGATTCCGCAGAAAGAAAAACCGTTTCCCGTCAAATTCATTCCCGGCTATGAAAGAAATATCGTGATTCTTTACAACCAGTCTGATGAAGGAAAGATGCTGTTGAAGTATGAAAAACGTTCTCCCGTTGAAAAAGCCAGGATACAATATGAGGCCGATCCCGGAAATCCTGAATTTATCCGTGAATACCGCTCTGCCCTCCGAAACTATCTGAAACAATATGACGATCCTGAATACCGGGAAAAACTTAAGCAGTTTGAAAACAGATCTTTTTAGAACTTTAAGTTGAAGCCTTTATTGAAAAGCTGATTTGAATTTCAACATTAACAGCCCGTTTAAGTTTCAGGTTTTATCTTCACCATTAAGCAGTTAAGATATTTTAGCTTAAAAAGCCAATTTTGATCCGTACCATTTTTAACCATTAAATTTGAGTTTTTTAGGCAAAAATTTTGCAGCGGTAAAGGTTAAGAATAAACAAAGTTTATTTTAATTCAGAAAATTAAGATGAAGAGAGAGGACTAAAAATTTCTGAATTAAAATTTGAACAGGCTTTTAGATCACGGAGTAGAAAATTTTAACAAACTACAGAAAAGGAACAGGATTTGTTATAAGCTTTGAGATTTATTTTGATCATTTTATTTTTCATATCAAAAAAATATATACATTTGTACCATGTTTAGTAACAGCAACAATATTTGGTGGTGGCATTCAAACTCTTCGTCGGGTCTGAGGCTGTTGTCGTGCTGTTAATCCATCTTAACGCATCAATAATAAAACAATATACAAAGAGACTTTGACGGATACCGTTGAAGTCTTTTTCATTTAACCCTATTTAAAAATAAACTGCAGATGTTCAGTAAGAAAATAAAAGTAAAAACCGTTTCAAGAAAAACCCTGGGCGATCTCCGGACGCCGATGACCATTTATCTCCAGATCCGCGATCAGTTCAGGGATACCATCCTGCTGGAAAGTTCGGATTCTAAAAATATCGATAACAATTTCTCGTTTATTGCCGTTAATGCCATTGCCGGAATCGAGATTAAAACCTTAACGGATTTTGAAGTGAAGCTTCCCGGCCGGGAACCGGTAAAGCAATCCATCGGCAACCGGAACATTACCGAAATACTGCAGGATTTTTCCCATGTGTTCGAATGTGAAAGCACCAATGATCCGATTGAGAAAACGGCACAGAGCCTTTTCGGATATACCAGTTTTGAAGCCGTCCAGTTTTTTGAGAACCTGAGCTTTAAACCCCAGAGCCCAGAAGTAGAAATCCCAGTTCTAAGGTACCGGTTGTATCAGTACGTCATTGCCATCAACCATTATAATGATGAAATGCACATCATCGAAAACCGCATGGAAGGCGTAAAACCGGAACTTTATGTATTGGAAAGCTTGATTAAAAACCACAATTCCGTGATCTACCCTTTTGAAAAGGACGGCGGGGAAACTTCAAACGTCACGGATGAAGAATACATAGAGTTGGTAAAGACGGCACAGAAGCACTGTATGCGGGGTGATGTGTTCCAGCTGGTTTTAAGCAGAAGGTTTGAGCAGAAATTCAAAGGAGACGAATTCAACGTATACCGTGCCCTGAGAAACATCAACCCTTCGCCCTACCTTTTCTTCTTCGATTACGGAAACTATAAACTCTTCGGCTCCAGTCCGGAAAGCCAGCTGATCATTAAAAACAACAAGGCCGTTATCCACCCGATTGCGGGAACCTTTAAAAGAACAGGGCATCTTGAAACCGATCTTCAGTCGATCGAAGCCCTGAAAAATGATGAAAAGGAAAATGCAGAACACACGATGCTGGTAGATCTGGCCAGAAACGATCTTGGAAAACTCGGAAAAAACGTAACAGTAACGAAATTGAAGGAAATCCAGCTTTTTTCCCACGTCATCCACATGGTGAGCGAAGTAACAGCCGATCTGGCGGAGCAGACGAATCCTTTCGAAATGGTGGCAACCACTTTCCCTCAGGGAACTTTAAGCGGCGCCCCGAAACATAAAGCCCTGCAGCTCATTGATAAATATGAAAAAGATTCCCGCGGCTATTACGGCGGCTGTATCGGAATGATCGGTCTCGACGGCGAATGCAACCAGGCCATTATGATCCGTACTTTTTTAAGCAAGAACAACACCCTGTATTACCAGGCCGGTGCCGGATTAGTCGCTAAATCCAACCCCGAAAGCGAACTCCAGGAAGTAAACAACAAGCTGAATGCCCTGAAAAAGGCGGTGGAGAAAGCGGAGAAGCTTGTTGATAGAAGTTAGTTATTAGTTATTAGTTATTAGTTATTAGTTATTAGTTATTAGTTATTAGTTATTAGTTATTAGTTATTAGTTATTAGTTATTAGTTATTAG
>NZ_BJYJ01000057.1 GCF_007991455.1 Chryseobacterium hagamense
GAAAAACATTAATTGGAAAGATAAAAACCTGTATCTGATGCAGTCTTTGTACAATGCGATCCGGATGTCTATAAGACGATAGGCAAATGAGAAATTGTCGTCGGTTCCAGATGCTCGCAGCGACCTAGCTGCAGAGAGTAAAATTTAAAACCGAATCTCATAAAACCACCGTTTATGTAACTTAACTACAAATTTATAACCAACATTATTCTAACTTTTGTGATTTAATACAATTGCACTATATTCGTATTGATAAAAATTTAATAATTCTATGGGACTATTCGGAAAACTTTTTGGAAAATCACAAGCCGGAAAAAAAATATCCGGTCAACCTAATTTTAGCAATATTCAAAAAACCGCTGAAATACTGGATGAAAATATTTTTTGGAATATAATTGATCATTCATTAAAAAGTACGGATAATCAAACAGAGCAAGAGGCTTTTTTAATCAATGACATTTAGAAATTAACCCCCGAAGAAATGATTGGCTTTCGTTTAAGAACAGATCAATTGCTGTATGATACATATAATTCAAAAATGTGGTGTGCCGCCTATATTATGAATGACGGATGTTCGGATGATGGATTTGAATATTTTAGGAATTGGGTCATTTCAAGAGGAAAAGATGTCTATGATAAAGCAAAAGAAAATCCAGACACCCTTATCAGTCAGAAAGAGAATGGCGAGGATGAAATGTTTGACTTTGAAAGTTTTTGGTATGTTGCCTTGGAAGCATTTACGAAAAAGACAGGAAAAAACCTATATGATTTTATCGACTACGAACATTTTAAAACAACCGAAGGGAATTATCCTCAGTTTGAATTTGACTGGAAAGAAGAACATCCTGAAAGCATGAAAAAACTTTGTCCTCAATTATTTGAACGTTTTTGGAATTAAAATATCGGAGTCACTTAAACTTTTATATTTGGAAGATATTGTAGTTGCAAAAAAACAACTTAAATTCCCGGACTGTGTACGAAATACCTGATGAAAATATAACAGATTGTGAATGAGTAAAACATGCTCCAAAAAGCAATGAGCTTTTAAATTCAGGCTCCTGATTTTGCGATCGTTTATGCTATTTGCATAAATTAAAAACCGGACTTCAATAATATCTGCTTCCCATAAAAGCTTTATTCCGCGATCCGGTGATGGCTGCTGAAACAGTGCATTACAATTGCAGTCTTCATAGCATATAAAACCGGTCTATTTCCCGATACAAAACTTGGAAAAAATATTCCCCAGCACCTCATCATTCGTTACTTCCCCTGAGATCTCACCGAGATGTTCGAGAGCATTGCGCAGTTCGTAGGCCAGGAGTTCGGTGGAAATCCGGAAGGTGATGGCTTCTTTGACTTTATCGACAGCTTCGAGGGATTTCCGTAAGGCTTCAAAGTGGCGCTGGTTGGTGATGACTATGTTGTTTTCGGAGGCTTTCAGCTGTTCGACGTAGGAAGACAGTTCGTTTTTGAGATCCTGGATGTTCTGGTTTTCGACGGCAGAAATTTTAATGAAATCAAATTCGTGGGTAATTGCCTGCCGGAAGGTCTCCTCTGCTCTTTCGTATTGGGTAGGAATGACTTCATCGATTTTCGTGGCGCAGATGATCAGTTTCAGGTCGTCCCTCAGCAGGGATCTGATCATTTCAATATCTTCCGAGAAATCGGCGGTTCCGGCATCGGCCAGGTAAACCAGAATGTTGGCATTGGCTACTTTTTCCCTGGCTTTTTTTACCCCGATGGCTTCGATTTCGTCCATCGTTTCACGTAATCCGGCCGTATCGATTAGTCGGAAGGCGTGCCCCTTGATATGCAGTACTTCTTCAATGGTATCGCGCGTTGTCCCGGCGATGTTGCTGACAATTGCACGCTCTTCCTTTAAAAGCGCATTCAGCAGCGTCGATTTCCCGGCATTCGGTTTTCCGATGATGGCGACGGCTGTTCCGTTTTTGATCGCATTTCCGTACTGGAAACTTTCGATCAGGGAATTCAATTTCAGGGTGATCTTATCCAGCAGCTGGTTCAGGGCGGTGCGGTCTGCAAATTCCACATCTTCCTCCGCAAAATCAAGCTCCAGTTCGATCAGCGAAACAAAGTTCAGGAGGTCCGTTCTCAGAAACGAAATTTCATTGGTGATCCCTCCTTTCAGCTGGCTGATGGCGACTTTCCGCGATGCTTCATTTTCGGAGGCAATGACATCGGCAATGGCTTCGGCCTGGGAAAGGTCGATCCGGCCGTTGATGAAAGCCCGCAGGGTAAATTCACCGGCTTTGGCCATCCGCGCGCCGTTCTTCATTAAAGTTTCCAGAATACGTTTTCCGATATGCGGCGACCCGTGAAAAGCAATTTCCACGGAATTTTCGGTCGTAAAGCTTTTCGGCGCCAGGAAAATCGAAAGCATCACCTCATCGATTGCTTCTTCCCCGTCCATAAAGTAACCGTAATGGATGGTATGCGACTTCTGTCTGGCCAGGTTTTTCCCCGGAAATGATCTCTGAACCACCGCCAGAGATTCATTTCCTGAAACACGGATAATCCCCAGGGCCCCTACACCGTTGGCCGTAGCCAGCGCACAAATCGTATCGTTATTCATGCCGCAAATTTACGGAATTTAATCGCAAACCGCCATACCGTTTGTCTATTGCCTCTATTGGAAGGTGAATAATGAATGGTCAATCCGCTGTGCCCGTCAATTTTCAGTAAAGATTTACCATTCACCTGCATACTAAAACTCACCACTGCCCTTTACGTTCAATTTTCAACACCTCAAGGTTCACCATTCAGATGAAACACAGACTTCGCCATCGACTAAACCGGTATTTTTTCAGGAGCTTTTTCCGGCTATCCACTCATACTCCTCACGCCTTTCCGGCCTGCGCTCTGGCCACCGCTCCCATCGCTTGCTGCGGGGTATCCGTTACTATCCGGGCTAGGCAGTAGTAAATGAAACAACCAATGGCCAAGGTTTACCGATGGATAATCACTGTTAACCGGATATTGACCGGCCCGGGCAAAATTCCTCCTGTAGTAACGGACGTCGATGCTGAATCGTCCATACACTTTGCTCATCAATTTTTTCAGTACATCAGATTGACCATCCACTTGCAAAGGAAAATTCACCGTTGACTGATCACCTTTTAAACCACCCCGAAAAAAACTCCTGATTTCTGATCCTCCTTCAATGAAAAGGAATTCAAAAACAATGGATTACCGTCTGTTTAATGTGGATTTGACTTTATCAAACTCCTGTTCATTCGTTTGCTTCATTTAAAAAAACCTAGGTTAATTCAGTCAGGATTCTAAATAGAGTTCTTTTAAATCAATAAAGCGTTTACGCTTCTGACCGGATTTTATTCTATCCTGTAGAAAACTACCCTTCGGAAGTTAAAACAATGTAAGTTCAACCTTATTTAGCTGATGTTTGCTTCTTTATTTAATGAAAGAATAAACCCAAGTCTATTCATTCAGGGTTTTAAGCAAGAACCTTCTTTGACAGGATGATAAAAGATTTCGTTTGGCCAGCAGAACCTTTGCCCCTGTTTTTAACACAGGAAACTTCCCGCATCCGGCATCCCTCTTCCAGCCTTTTAACCCGATCTTCTTTGAGTCAACATATTAAAATAAAAAAAATCACCTCAAAGATTGAGATGATTTGCCTGTTTTGAATTTACTATTGAAGATATGAATGATGTTTGTTGAGACAAAGATAAGACCGGCAGGCTTCGGCAGATTCAGGGAAAACCCTGAAACAACACCGTAAAAATACGGTACCGTCTTTTAAAAAAAATCGTCCTGCAGGATTTGCAGGACGATTGATGTATCTTAACATTTTAAGCCGGTCTTGACTTTAACATGGATGTTCACCGAAAAAACTTCCACCATCCTGCTTCCTTTTCCAGCCTTCATATCTTCTAAAGCGGGCTTACCAATTCAAGGAACCATTCCTTAACCTCCCCTTCCAGGAACGGTACAAGTTTTTCTTCACAGGTTTTGTGATAAGCATTCAGCCACGAAATTTCGTCTTCTGAAAGGATCTCTTTAACAATGGTATCTTTGAAGAACGGGCAGAACGTCAGCGTTTCAAACTCGTAGAAAATGCCATGAATGGTCGTTTCAGATTCTTTTACCGCGATCAGGTTTTCGTGACGGATGCCGTATGCGCCCTCCAGGTAATATCCCGGCTCGTTAGAACACACCATTCCGGCCATCAGCTCCTGCGGATTCATATCTTTACGGATATTCTGAGGGCCCTCGTGTACATTCATAAAGCTTCCCACCCCATGGCCGGTCCCGTGGTTGTAGTCTTTGCCTTCCATCCACAACGGCAGTCTTGCAATGGCATCCAGCTGAACCCCTTTGGTCCCTTTCGGGAATTTCACCATCGACAGACGGATCAGTCCCTGAAGAACCAGTGTTGAGTTTCTCTTGAATTCCTCGGAAACCCTGCCTAAAGCCAAGGTCCTTGTGATATCCGTAGTTCCTTCAAGATACTGGCCTCCCGAATCCACCAGGATGCTGGCCTCGTTGGTCACTTCCTTGCTGCCTTCCTTTTTCGCAGAGTAATGCATGATGGCTCCGTTATCTTTGTATCCGACAATGCTTCCGAAGCTCTCCCCTACGAAGTTCTCTCCTTCAGCCCGAAAACCTCTCAGCTTTTCACCGATGGAATATTCGTTCATCGTTTCTTTTCCGGCATGGTGCGTCAGCCAGTACAGGAATTTCACCATGGCCACACCGTCACGCACCATTACTTTCCTGAAACCTTCCAGCTCCGTTTCATTCTTCTGGGCTTTCATCAGATTTCCCGGAACCGCTGCTTTAATAAATTCGTTGTCCGGTTTCAGCGCTTCGAAAATCGACTGGTTGCTGTTCGGCGAAACCAATACTTTCTCATTGCTGAAGTCTTTCAGGCAGTTGTAGAATTCTTCGTACGGCATCATTTTCACCCAGGCTTCATCCATCTGCCGTCTTGATTCCACATCCAGTTTATCCAGATCGGTGAAAAGCTTCGCATCGTTTTTTGTAATCACCAGATATCCTAAAAATACAGGATTGCTTTCAACGTCGCTGCCCCGGAGGTTTAACGTCCAGGCCACATCATCGAGGCTTGAAATAATATGGATGGTGGCACACTGCTCCTCCATTTTCTGGCGGATGGCTGCAATTTTATCAATCACCGATTTCCCGGCTCTTTCCACAGGGTGTACGAAGATTGGATTTTTAGAAGGGGTTCCCCGGTCCTTCCAGATTTCCTTTAGCAAAGGAAGATCGGCCAGGGTCATATTTTTAGTGTTCAGTTTTTCCGTCAGCAGTTCCCAGTTGGCGTGGGAAGTGGCCTGGGCATTCACCGCTACTTTTCCGTTTTCCGGAATTTCAGAGATGATCCAGTCGATATAGTTCGGCGTACCTTCCATCCCGTCCTTGAAAAGATCAATCCCGGATCCTTCCAGTTCGATCGGAGCCTGGGTAAAGTACCGTCCGTCGGTCCAGAGGCCTGCTTTATCCCTGGTGATTACCACAAATCCTGCGGAACCTAAAAAGCCCGACAGCCAGGCCCTTTCCTGCCACTCCTGAGGCAGGTATTCGCTCATGTGCGGATCGGCGGAATATACTATAAATGCATCAACATTATTTTTCTGCATCTCTTCACGAAGCGCAGCTACTTTTTCCTTTGAAGTCATTTTTTGAATAATTTTAAGATGTGAAGTTACGAATTTAAAGGTTATCCGGCAGCGTTTCCTGATGTTTTATCGGATTTTATTGCCGCCTGCTGCCTGCCTTGATTAAGGCTCAGATAAATACCGCACTTGCGCATTGTTTTTTACTGAAGTACATACCGCCTTTTTCATTTCCCAACGATTACTTTCCGGTGTTCCGTTCCCCAGTCGGCCAGGGTATCAATGATCTTTTTTAAAGTCAGGCCGTATTCTGTGAGCTGATACTGTACCGTTACGGGTTGCGTATCGAGCACGATCCTCTTTACGAGCTGGTTCATCTCCAGTTCTTTCAGCTCTTTGCTGAGCATTTTGTTGGAAATGCCTTTTACATCGTTCAGAATATCAGAAAAACGCCGTTTGTTGTAATAACAGACGGATGAAATGATTGAAATTTTCCATTTACCGTTTAAAACGTCCATGGCATCATGAACAGCCCTGATCTGTTTTATGTTGGTATCGCTGTCCGGGCATTTTATTTCCTGCATAAGTTACCTTGTTACTCAAAAGTTACTGTTACTTTTAGTTACAAAGTTACTAAAATAAATTTATTCATCTTAAATTTGTCCCGTTAAAGAAATCGATTTAAGCAACAAATCATTTAAAAGTCTCAGACAAAATTAATTTCATCATTTAAAATTTAAAAAAATGAATTTCACGGATAAAAATGTAATCATTACCGGCGGAAGCGCAGGAATCGGGTTAGCCACCGCAAAAACGTTTATTTCAAAAGGCGCGGACGTTCTGGTAACCGGAAGAAATAAGGCTACACTGGATCAGGCATCAGCAACCATCAACAGCTCTAAGTTTAAAACTTTAGCCTCTGACATCTCTAAACTCGAAGATATCGGGGCATTGGAAAAAGAGGTTTCGGAAAGCGGAAAAAAAATTGATGTCCTGGTACTGAATGCAGGAATTGCAAAACAATTTTCAATAGAAGAAACTACCGAAGAAGTATTTGACGACCTCTTCAACATCAATGTAAAAGGACTGTTCTTCACTTTACAGAAACTCATTCCCCACTTGGCAGAAGGGGCTTCCATTATTCTTATTTCGTCCGGGGTTTCCGTGAGCGGATATGCACAGATGGGCGCTTACGCCGCAACAAAAAGCGCTGTGGATGCCATCGCACGTACGGCGGCCATCGAACTGGCAGACCGGAAAATCCGCGTTAATACCGTTGCCCCGGGATTAACGGATACCCCGATGAACCAGCAGACGCCGGAAGATATCAAAGATGCCATTGCTGCTGCGGTTCCCCTGAAACGGATCGGAGAAGCTGAAGAAATCGCCAATGCTATCGTGTTCCTGGCTTCAGACGAAGCATCCTACATCTCGGGTTCCTACTTGTCGGTTGACGGAGGAGTAACCATCCGCCGGTAATTTTTTCGTCCGCTTTTGCGTACGGCGTCGTCAAGTTTTACATTCCGGAACCTGACGACGCTTTTTAATTTCAAGAATATAATACAACGCGAATCCGACCGTATTTAGCTTGTATCCAATTATTTAAATTTAAACTGATTCAGTCAGGGTTTTAACAGAATTCTCCCTCGTTTAGAATGAATAAAAGATTCACACTTTTCATTTGATCATCAAGACTTCTGATTGTATTTTTGACCAGGGAAACTTCCCGCATCCATCTTCCAGCATGTTAATCCGGCTTCTTTTTGCGAGTCCATAGTAATATATCAATTGTCATGTCATCGATAAGATCCATTATCTTCTGCAGAAATCCTGAGATTTCTTGTTTTCACATAATTCCAGATCAGGTACAGCAGAAAGACAGCGAGCCATACACTCAGGACGACGGTTATGAAAATAATCTGTATTGAGGGATGAAGGTAATTGGGTTGATAAAAAAGACGCTCGATGACTGCAAATCTTTCCTTTAACTTATCCCTGTCGAAAGTATTCCGGATTCCATTGAGGGGCTCACGGGTATGATCGCGGTAATAAAAGACATCATGGGTCAGGTCCTTGGGAACGATCTGCGATTCTATTTTGTATTTCTTAAGCAAAGCCGTGAAGTTTTGAAGTGAATGAAGCAGCGAGTCCCGGTCATATTTGTAGAGCAGTTTGTATCTCATTACTGCATTCTGATACTGTTGTCCGGCTTGGGAAACCTGATGAACGGGAGTGTATAGCATCTTATTTTCCGTAAAGATACAGACGTTTTCATCATTTTCCGGATAGGCCTCAACCCCTTTGAATATAATTTCCGTACTGTCCCCGATTGTTTTTTTCGACATAATTCTTCTGGTAAAGGTTTCGGGTTCAATTCCAAGATCACCCATTCCCGACAGGATTCCGGAACTTAGGTTTTTGTAATCGGAACTCAGTACTTTCAACGTATCTATACTGTAATAGTTTGTCTGGACGGAATAATATTCAGGATTACCGGGATCATAAAAAGTAGTGTCTTTCTCCGCGATTACCGGATAAGGCTCAGGATATAAAATATTTTCCGGATTGAATAATTTATCGGAACTGTAGGAAGTATAATTGTATAAGAACGGATTTAAAACATTGAGCAAAGTCTTGTCTTTGTTAAAATCTTTTTCAGGCAGCTCCGTTCTCATTTTGGCATTCAACCCAAAGCTGTAGCTGATAAAAAAAGTCAGTGAGAGAAAGGAAATCAGCAGTAAAGAAGCACCAATTTTCACTTTACCCGCAATATTATATCTTTTCTTGGAATGGTTTCTCAATAGTAAAATGAAAAAGCAAAACAGAAAAAGGCCGGTAATAAAAACGTGGGAAATAGAAACGTCATCATAAAATTTAAACCGGTAAAACTCCGTGTAGATATCAACCTGATGAATTCCTTCAAACTTAAAGTATCCATAGGTAAAATAAGCCAGGTGGATTACGCTTAGAACAACGACGGATCTGATCAGAAATATTTTTAATTTTTTGTCCATGATTAAATTGTTTATTTTTTTAGATGAGGATGTATGTTCAGTCAAGTTCGATGGAATTGTTATTTTCCTTAAAATATTCCTGGATTTTCCTGGTTCTCATTTTTTCATATTCCATATCTGAGTATGAAGTCCCGTCAGGCATCGTTGATGTTAAGCTGGTAATATTATACCTTTGCTTAAGTTCTCTCATTCTGCTCATCGGATCTCTCTTATAATCTTCAAGGGCTTTTTTATACCGGCTTTCTGTCACCGGAATGTAGGCAGATAAATTAAGTTTTACATTTCTGAACTTTTCAATTCCTTTCAATTCCCAGATATGCTGTTTTTGGCTGTCTTCGATCTTTACGATCAATCCCGGAAGTCCCGAAAATTTATAAGGACCTTCGGAAACGGGAATTTCATTGGTAAACCATGCATTGTACTTTCGTCCTTTATATTCTACCGTTGCCCGCTGGCATTTTTTTCCCTGTATCAGATCAGTTTCTGTTCCGATCTGCCAATTCAGGGTAAGGTGTTGAGTGATTTTAAACCGGTCTGTATTCACCGGAAGGTAAGATATTACTTCGTTGGATCGCCAGTCTTTCCGAATGATACCCCGAATTTTCCCTTGCGGAAAAACACTTGTTGAAACCGCCCTATCCGGAGGCATCCCGTCCGGCTCCATCTTCTGTGCAATGGCAGAATCTCTTTTCACTTTTGCCAGGCTGAAATAAGTGGATCCGTTTTTATCGATAAACAGCCCCATCAGTTCGGTTTCGGTTTTTTCTAAATTTAACGAATCGGGCTTATAGGTGTATGCATACGTAAAGTTGTATTTTTGGCTAAAACAAAATACGGAAATTGAAAAACTGAGTATAACTATTCCTTTTCTGATCATTTTGCACAGACATTAAATTAAGACGTTAATATACTCAAATATAACCACGTACAGGTGAATTAAATTTCAGATTTTATAACTAAGAA
>NZ_BJYJ01000058.1 GCF_007991455.1 Chryseobacterium hagamense
CCGGATGTTGTACAGATAATCGATGCTCTGAAGCGGAGAGGAAGCCACCGTACCGCCCACTTTTTTGTTCGTAAGCTGCGAAAGGTCGTTATAAGTATTCTGGGCTAAAATTTCTTCCGTGTTGTTATCCACCTTATGTTTATGCACCAGAAGACGGTTCTGGCTGTCGTAGGCAAAGGTTTCGGTAATCACTTTTCCGTATCCGCACTGAGCCTTTTATGATAGGTTTTGGAAAGCTTAGTTACCCCCGCAAAATCCAGCTCGGTTTCCGTGTTGGTGTAACCGCCTAAATAGAAGTTAGTTTTTAGCAGTAATCTATATTTCAATTAAATAACACAAAACCCACCGCAATTGCAGTAGGTCTCATGTTATCAACCGGCACGAGCGAGACGCTCGCGCCAGCAGGGGGAACGACAGACAACACGTCTTCGCTCTCCTTGATGCTTTCCTAAAACAAACTAAATTGCAAAGCATTATGTAAAACAAAAACCCACCGCAATTGCGGTGGATTTTGTTTTATTTCTTTTGATAAAATTTTCTCACTGTAGGACCAGAAGATACTGCTGTTGTGTCTACCTTAATATTTAATCCTGCTATATTCTTTTTTAAAGATATAGAGTTTTGATAAATTTTGGGCTTTCCATAAAAAGATAAAATAATCTCATTGTTAGAAAAACTTACATTTTTTATATTGGTAGAATTCACAATAGTATCATTTTTATTGTTTAATGGGTCATAAAGTAATACATAATCGGCTGTTACATCTCCAATTAATGAGTAATAGAACCACTCAATTGTTTTACCATTCGCAGATATTTCTTTTAAATAAAGACGGTTCTTTTTATCTATCTCTTTGTCTTTGCATCCAATAAAGAATATAAGACTGAAAAATAAAATTAAATACTTTTTCATTTTTTATAAAATTGTCTGTAGTAACCAAAGTAAATGTAGCTTCCTGAATAGGAATGCTCCCCAAAATATGGATAATGTGCGTTATACCCATTACCCCCATTTTGAGACTGATTATATTGCCCTGCCTTATTCATAATAACACCATACCAATAATCCTTTCCGACAATCGGAGGTTTTGAAAGAAGCATATTTGCTCCAAATCCCATATTTCCCATTGCTCTAAGTGTTGTGATTATGGGCTTACCTCTAGAATTTTTCCCATTTCCAATTGCAGTATAAGGATGCAGTCCCATACTTACTTTTACATCTAAAATTGACCCATTTGCAGATAATTCTCTAAGAACCTGAAGCCAACCGTATGGAGTTCCTGGCATATCTCCATTTATGGTATTCATATAGTATTGCTTAATCCATTGTAAGAGACCTGCGGCATCTAAATCCTCCAATTCTGCGCTTCTTCCTTTTTTATCTTTTGCCGTCCCTGAAACTGTAAGATTATTTAAATTAAATGTAACTCCTGTCTCATTTTTATCAAAATATAAAGACCCGTCTTTATTATTTGCAGACATAAAATCAACTGGAGTCATTGTTTGTCCTATTACCTCGCCTGTTCTTTTTTTATCCTTTTCGTTATTAACAACATAGATATTTGTATCTCCGTCGTCATATGCTCCGACAACCTTATAAGAACCGTCTTTCTGCCTAACTACATCCGTACTTGCAAATGCTTCTCCAACCATACCTGTTGGGTCATTGTAGAAAATAGGATTATTGTTTGCGTAATTATATGGTTGAAAAGTAGCATCGCTTAAAGGGTCGTGTGTTCCAAACTTCCCAATATCCGACATATAGAACCTTGCTCCGTAATCATACATACCCGTCTCCTGTAGCTCCTTCCCGTTGTACTTATAATTCTTATATGAACTTACCCCAAAGAAAGAAGCTCCACTCTTCAGATGGTTCATTCCAAAAGGATAATAGTCATTTACATCTACAAGTTCTAAATTTCCTGAAGTGTTTCTTGCGAAACTAATCCTTGAATTTCCCAAGTGATCTTTATACTGGTAAATATACTGATCTTTTTTATAATCATAAAAACCTTCCGCCGTCGGGAAAAACTGAAGATCCTTATTTTTAAGCGTTAAGGTGTTTAAGCTAAAAGACGAATCGTTATCAATTGAATAAGCCTGTCTCTCAAGTGCCCTTCCCGTTTCAGAATTAGCCGCCATCATGGATTCAGATCCTCCTCCTGATGGTGGTGGGGTTGTAGTTATTATAGCTAGATACTGAAACCCGTCCAGATAATCGGTGATTCTTCGGGATGTTGTGTACCCATTAATTCCAAAAGTCGTTGTCGTATTTTCTTTCTGAAGCTTTTCTCCGCCTGCGCCATATCTCGTATTGACGATTACCGATTCATTACCGCTTTTACTGTAATTTACCTTATTGGGTAAATTCATGTAATTATAATCAATCTTATTGATCCCTTTATCCGGCATCTCGGTCATGTTGCCATTGTCATCATACTTTATTTCCAACCCTCCGCCTTCATAACCGGTAGGATTAAAAGAATTGTCATTTAATGTAATCAATTTGTTGCTCTTATTCTGAGCATCATAAATGTATTCGAGATCGTCGATCTTTGTCGGCGTAGTACTCCCGTATTCTAAAACAGAGGTCCTGAAGAGCTTGGTTATGTTTCCGTTCAGGTCATATTCTAAAGATTCCGTGTTTTCTCCTATGCTCGCATTATTCGGGGTCTGATAAAACCCTGCCGTCAGCCTATTGAGCCTGTCATACACATAGCCGTAGCGTTTCGGCGTTATAGAAGGATTGTTTCCAATGTTCTCCACACTTCGCCAGTCCACTTCGGCAATATTCCCGTTGTATTTTGCCATTACCTCCTTGCCCGGGAACTGCGCAGCATTTGGACTGGTAATTCCTTCCTTTTCATTGTATTTGATCTTATAGGAAAAAAGCTTTCCGCCGAGGTCAGGAACCGCCATCTGGTCCCGGTTGATCCCGGTCAACCAGCCACGGATGTTGTAAGCATAATCGATGCTTTGAAGATTATTTCCTACTTTTTTATTCGTAAGTTGGGAAAGTTCATTATAGGTATTTTCAGCCAGAAGCACTTCGGTATTGTCATCTACTTTATGATAATGCTGCAGCAACCTGTTCTGGCCATCATAAACGAACCTCTCCTGAAGCGTTACCCCGATCTCGCCCTGCTTTCTTAAATGATAGGTGTTGGTCCTTTTAGGTATACCCGCGAAATCAAGCTCGGTTTCGGTCCTGGTATATCCGCCAAGATGGTTAATGGAGTGAGTACCGATAGTCCTTCCTTTTTTATCGTACCAGATATAGTTTTTGGTCCAGTTGTCATCTTCAATATTTTTAACATACGAGGCCACCGGTAAGCTTTTGGTGCTGACGGGAGAATTCTGAGTATCCTGCGGTAAAACGTCCTGCCCTAAAACCTGAGCAGGGATTGCAGGGGTTCCCGGAGGATAGGTGTCATAGTAATTCACAGACAATATGCTTTCTATATTTTGAGGGTATGCCGTATTGGCATAATAGATCTGTAATCCACTCTGAGTATAGGTTCCGAAGGTCTCCGTATTTACACCATAAGTATTTGTAATCCATGTCTGTACTGCGTTACGATCTCCGTTATCAATCGAAATACCCGTATATAAAACTCGCCCAAACCTATCATACTTTGTAAAAAGCCATTTGTTTAAAAGTTTCAGATTGGCATCCTGTGTTGCCACCAATCGGTCCGCCTTGTCATATACCATATACTCCCAGCCTTTTCCGGGAAGTTTTTTTGCTACAAGTCTATTTTTTTTATCATATTTATACTGATAACAAAGGTTATTTAAGACAGAATCTGGAAATATGCCTGCTGCTAAGTTTTTAACGGTATCTGAAGCTAACGGAGGTATAATATACGTTAGATTACCATAAACATCATAAATATAATAAGTATCTGCTATAATACTGTTGATATATTTTCTTTGTAAAATATTTCTCCCGTTTTTATCAGTAAATTCTTCGGTGGTATTATTAGTTCCACTGGAAATTGTCCACTCTTCATCCTTAACAATCTTTTTTATTAACATTCCATTATCATAAACTGATGTAATCCATAATGTCGGCTCATATAGATCGTTAACAGACAGTAAAGAGATATCATATTTTTTAATATTATCACTGGTATTATTTATTTGATAGTCATATTTTATTTCATGACCACTACTTTTTTTCCAAGAGGTGCCTGGCGCAGCTTGCATAGAAATTCTATCTAAAGGTGATATTTCAAAAACTTTCTCTGAGTATGCTGGTTCGCCATTGTAATAAGAAAACGCAAGGCTATTAACAGTATTCTCATTTACAAATAAGCCATTATTCTGTGTGGTAGGAACAGGCAAGAAATCCTTTACCTTTCTTCCATAATCATCATATTCAAAAGGAATTATTAAATCCTTACCAAACGGAGTTGCTGCTTTAGCTACATTTTGTAACTCCCTACCTAACCCATCATAATATGATATAGAAATTTTTTTATCACCTGAATTTCCCTGATCAGATAGATAATTGATTTCAGTTACTTTATTTTGAG
The DNA here is from genome assembly GCF_007991455.1 of Chryseobacterium hagamense. Classification (GTDB taxonomy): domain Bacteria; phylum Bacteroidota; class Bacteroidia; order Flavobacteriales; family Weeksellaceae; genus Chryseobacterium; species Chryseobacterium hagamense. Next base: position 4,538 of record NZ_BJYJ01000058.1, read on the forward strand.
ATGTCCAATTAGATAAGTATTCAGCAATATCTCCAGTAACGGGAATAGCAGAAGTTAAGTCTACACTTATAGTTCCACCAAAAGTAGTTATACTGATAGAATTTTCATGATATATTGCAACTTTATTATCTATAATGAAAAATCTATAACCTTTGTTTGAAAAAAAGTTTCCGGATGGAACAGGTATTTCCACATTAGGAAGAATACCTGGATAATCCGTACCAGCTATTTTACCCTGTTTTAAATACGTTTCAACAAATCCGCCGCTAAAGGTAAGACTTAATATATTATTATTTATATTTAGTGTTACACCACCACCTCCGCTAGTAATATTTTGTGCAAATACATCCCAATTATAATATTTAGAATGGTTAGAATACTGACCTTTTAACATTGAGACGGAAAATAAAAAAATAATGCTCAAAAAATAGTTTATAAATTTAGAAATCAACTTCATGTCATTATTGGTTTTTAATTTCATAGCTATAACTTTTTATTAGTTTTCCATTTTGATCTTTAATATTAATTAACCTACCTATATTATCGTAATTGTAATATTCTACGATTCCTGAAGAATTCATCGTACTGCTTATACCATAATTTGGTTTGAAAGTATATAATAAACAAATGTGGTTTGGTAATTGATTAATAATATTAGATTGCTGCTGTTTAATTTGCGTGTAGTCAGGATTAGTAGCAGTTAATAATAATCTTAAAGAGTTTAAACTATTTAATAGAGCATATTCGTTAGAAATTTCTGGACCCTCTACTTTTAGAATAGGATATCTGTTATTATAACCATAATAATAATAGACAAAATTCCCATCGGCTTTGTGAGCTTTTAAAATATGTCCTTCAATATCATACTTATCAATTATCAGTTTTTCATCCGGTATATTGTTACCCTTTGACTCTGAGATTTTTTGTGGAAATATTTGAGGGATGGTAGGATTTCCATAAGTGTCAAGAGTAGGCATTACAGCATAATCTATCTTTGTTTTTTTTAAGATCTCCTGATTTGAACTTTTAGTTGTTTCTATAATAGGAAATTCTCTTTTATTTGTTAATGATGTATAAGGTTGGAAGCCGTTTTTATCAAAAGAATATATATAATTTTCTGATATAATTTTTCCGTTACTATCAACAAAATTTTTACTCTTTAGAATATTATCTCCAAAATTTCCATAATCAATATAATTGCTATTTTCAATAGTTTCAAATACTTGATTATTACTATAAGTACGTGTTTTTTTTGTCACCAAGTTAAAATCTGAATAATAAATTTCATAACCGGTTCCCTTAAGTCCAGGATTTCCATCTGGCATTCCATCTGGAATGCCCGGCATTCCTGTCAAATGACAGGTTCCAAATATATCATATGAAAGAGCCTTAACCTTCTTAATTCCTGTCACATCATAGATAAATTCTTCTTCTTGTTTAAGAATATTATTTACATCATATACAGATTTTTTCTTTAATTGCCCCCTTTTGAAACTAAAATCAGTTTTTGGATCAAAAATACTAAATGACAATTGAATTGTATTTAGACGAGAATCTTTATAGTCTATATAAGATGTGTAATTATTTTTTATATAGCCTATGGAATTTCCATTACTACCGGATCTTTTTTCAATAACAACTGGATATTCTATATGTGTTCCTGAAAAATTAGATAAAGGAACAATACTATTCATACTAAAGCTACTTTCATAAAAATTTGATCCACAGTCTGTTTTTCCCGGAAAATCGATAATTCTGTATACATTTTTTAATAATAATATTCCATTTGATATATTATTTGAAAGATCATCTTGATAAAAATATTCTTTTATAATTTTATTGTTAGGATCACTATAGTCGATAGACTTTTTTATTCTTACACCCCCTATAATTCCTGATTCGTTTATAAGAGATGTCTTATCATCAGAAACATATGAATTATAACTATGCGGTTCATATTCGAAAGTAGTGTATCCTCCTAGTGGATATGTTATTTTATGTAAAGTACCATAAGATGAATAATTTGCATTTGTTTGCCTATTTGAATAATGATTCACTGCATCAACTACATTTACATTATAATTGTTGCCATTATAATAACCCATATGGTCAAAAGCCTGAGAGCAAAAAGTAGGTAAAGAATCAAAATTATTATAATCAAACGAATATTTAAATTGATTATCAATAGTAATCTTCTGTAGTTTTAACCTTTTATTAGAATCATCATTGAAATTAAAGTTTATTGTTTTAAGTAATGCATTATTTTCATCTTTAATAGTTAGAGTATTCAATTTTCTCCATTTCCATTCTGTAATTATTTTACCTAAACTTTCTAAATAACTTCCTGTCTGATAAATTGGATTTTCTGTCATCGGATCACCATTATTCATAGGTGTATGAATTGAATACCAGAAATAATAATTAAACATGTACCATGCTTGATAAGCCTGTCCTATAGAAATGAGATTATTATAGTATTCGCTTTGTCTATAATTTGTTTTATATATAATCGGGTCGTCTGCTTTATATTTAAGAGAATTATGATTGACAGAAGAAAGATTTACAGTAATACCTTTGTTAGATGTTATTTTAGTAAGATAGCAGGGTTTAACAAGGTTGCCTGCTACAATAGCTTCAAATTGACTAGAAATTGTTTGCGCACATGCTCCGTACATTCCACATGCATCTCTTCGTAAAAATTTTCCTCCAGCGTATACATACAACTGCCCCTGATCATCTCCTCTTTCGTATTGAAAAGAATAAATTTTAGTTCCAAACTTATTATATACTTCTGATAAATACCAAGCACTAGAGTACAATGCTAGTTCCGACTGATGGTCATACGAATTAATTGTATATTCAATGTCATTTTGAGATTTACCAAAAATATAATAATTCCCTTCGTCATCAGATATTTTTATTGTACCTATTGATGGACATCTTTTCCACATGTTTGCGGTTTGGCCACCAAAATTGTTAATATTAAAGGGTAGAAAATAATCACTTTCGTTAATTTCAACCTTTAAATTATATTTTGATGAAACTTTCCATCCACCATCTTCTCCTAAGAAAAATTTACCTGTTTTACCCATAAAGTTGAATGTAAAAATATCAGGCTCATAATCTTTAGGGTTTCCCCAAGAGTTGTTATAATTATGTACTAAATTTGAAATACTGCCGGCGTTATTTAAATCATTAGATTGCAGATCATTCCTATAATACATATATCCCCAATTGGAATCAGGATTTCCCGAGAAAGCTGAACATGTTTTTCCTTCATCAAATCCTTTTCCTCTCTGGCTTCTAGTAATTATACCTCCTGCATTTAATGTCCAGTTCTGCCCTACCCAACCCGGAACATCATTAACTCTTACTCCACCCGTATCATAATTCATTGTAATATGCAGCGGGATATTTCCTTCATTTAAAGAATATAAAGGTATGTTTATATTAGCTCTTCCAGTGTTTAGATCCATAGGAATATCACCATATTTCCCTAGAGAAGATGCATTTGGAGACTGTATGTTTTTAGGTAGCTCTAAAGACTGAGCTTCTACAATTAAAATACATAAAAAAAATAAAGGGAATGCCATTATGTATTTTATGTAATCTTGGTAAGTTTTTATCATCTTTTTATTTTTTAATCAGTTTCGCACTTGCCGTTTTCCCGTTATCCGTCTTCACCGACACCAGGTAAGCCCCCTGAATCAGCGGCTGCGTGTTAATCTTCGTTATTTTGTTTTTTGTTTTAATGCTCTGCAGCTGCCTTCCGCCCATGTCATACACCGTAATCTCCGCGGAAAAGCCGGTCCCTGAGGCTCTCGAAGGGCTCTTATCCATATTAATTTCCACATACGCATAATCACTCACCGGATTCGGGTAGATCTTAATATCCTGCTTCTCGACTAATTGATCAATCTGCTTATCGCCCAGCTTGATGATCTTCCAGTTTTCTTTGCCCAGTTCCTCGGCACTGGTTCCGGCCAGGATGATCGAGCCGTCGCGGTTCAGCTTAATGTCCGAAAGCCGTTCTTCCCTCTTACTCGATTCTCCCTTGACGTGCTTTCGCCACTGCTCGTTGCCGTTCTGGTCCAGGTACAGCATCCAGAACTTTT
>NZ_BJYJ01000059.1 GCF_007991455.1 Chryseobacterium hagamense
CCTAAGTCAACGGCTGTTGTCAGAAGGTTGGCACCGCTCTGGCTGGCCGAAGCCCAGATCTGGCCATGGTCGTTGGGAATATCGCCCACAGCCACAGCCGATACGATTTCTGGGAATATCTGTAGTGTCAGATTTATTTGCTATCCCTAAACTGATAAAGAGTTTTAGCAGATCCGGTTTACTCCCCAAAATATATTTTGACCACCTTAAATTTTTTTTTTGGTTAATCCTTCTGGAAATACCGGAAGGATTTTTAGTATTTTCAAGGTCTGTATAAAGCAGATGATGCAAGCGAAGCGGTCAATAAAGAATTATTCAGAAGCATTGAAGAAAAAATACGGTTGGGGAGTGGGATTTCAATAGATTCCCCTTTAATGGAATGACAAACGATTTTATTTGACTATCCATATCTGTGATTTTCTTTGATAAAGGCACTTTCGGCATCTGCCTTCTCTATCCAGCTTATTACCTGATCTATTTTTTGATTCACTTTAAATAATACCTTAGACGGAACCAATTAAGTTTTTAGGGATTCAAAGGGATTCTGGTCATTATACTATTTTCTAGAACTTTATAACCTTTATACTCCAACTCCTTAATATAATCATCACAGCCTAAAATAGTTGCGTTATATTTGTTATGAGAAGATTGATGATTTCTTCATATCGATTAGGTGCCGCATATTGATAAACAGCTCGGTTATTTTTATTAAAATTTATGGAATGATGTATTGTCTGAAATGGTTGTAAAACAATTAAATCTTCCCGGCACAGTCCTGCATCTCTGGAATAATAACCCTTTTTAAAATATAAATAGGATTCTAATACTTTCCCATTTTCCAATATATATGATTTACCATAAAAACCCTGAGGATCAATAATAAAGGTGTTGTTGATGTTGTTTTTTATAGTTTCCTCTGTGGCTGGTCCGGTTGCTTGGGTATTGATACTTTTCAATGGGAAAATGATATCAATATCTTTTCCCTTATTCACTTTAATTTGACTTGAATAAAAGGTAAACGGAAAACAAAAAGGCAGTAAAAAAAATTCTTCATAGCTTTAAATTAATGTTGAGACATTTTTCAAATAAATAGATCCTTCTTTTTCCATTGTTCCTGTCAACTAGCCGCTTCCCTGTATGCAGATTACTGATATAGTTATTCTCCTGAAACATTCTGATATGGCATTTGAAAAATGTTTTCGTTCATGTATAACGGCTGAGGCTGCCCAAAAAATTATTCTCTAGAACATCAGTTAAACGAGAACCTAATATCATCTTACCCTTAACGGGATTTATTACCCCTTAAGCTTTGTTTTGTATTTTACCTCCGCCGAGAGCAAATTTAGGAAAGTTACATTCAAAAAATAACGTATACAGCTACTGAATTAAAAGCCTCCAAAGCTTTATAAGTGCGGAAGCTTTTCTCTTGACTAATACGTGTAGTTATTTTACTACACCAACTTCCATGTTCCACTACAGGGAAAATTTTACTACCGCCGTAGATTTGTAATGTCAAAAGAGGACAATTAATTAAGAATAAAAAATAAAACAATACGATCATGACAAAACAAA
>NZ_BJYJ01000060.1 GCF_007991455.1 Chryseobacterium hagamense
CTCAGATCAGACGGTTACCAAAGCCAACTCTCTGAAAGTAACTTCAACGAAGAACTTCAATGTGAAAGTGAAAGCAGGAGGCGCGAATTTTATGAACGGCGTTAACCTCATTCCTGTCAATGTTCTGACCATCAAAGCAGCGGCAGCTTCAGGAACCATGGGTGGAACCAAAAGTGCGGTCGTTCTATCGGCAACGGATCAGACTCTGGTAACCAACGCTCCGCTTGGAAGTGCATTGACCCTGAACCTGGATTACACCATCCCGGCAGCGAAATCATCTTCTTCCGACATCTTGGGGAAACCGGCCGGAACGTATACTCAAACGGTAACTTATACAGCAACAGCTTTATAAATAAATTTTCTTCATATTAATATTTTGTGATTTGGTGTTTCGAAGGCTTCCTGCGGTAAGCCTTCGATTTTGTATATATTGACACCGGGGTATAGAGAAAACTCAAGATCCGGAAATAAGTATTGGTCATCGGTAAGGCAGGATCTGGGTTTTTGGACATTTAAATCCAATTGATACATCCCCACACATCAGTAGATTTGTTAAACGTTTCATATCCTTTTTAAAGTTATCAGATCTCAAAAACGATGGGAAAATTGTGATAATAAATATAACTTAGGTATCTAATGTAGATATTTTTCAATTATAGCAATTCAATCAATAGAATGTTAAAAGATTTATCAATTTGATTAGTGCTGTCATAAAGTTGAATAAAGTGTAAAAATTTGATTTTTTGTAAGTTAGCTTGTTAATTCTAAAAATTTATTATGCTTAGCATTAACGAACAGACCAGCACAATTTACGATTGGACACTAGATCTTTCAAAATCAGCAGGACTTAACAACCAGGCCGCACAAATAAGCACAGTGTTCATTCTGCTGATTTCATTACTCTTTTTTCTCTTACTGGTTGATTATATGCTCCGTTTTTTTTTGAACTCGATGCTTCTTCAATTTATCCGGAAAACAAATGACCAATGGGGAAATTATCTGGTTCAAAATAAAATATTAACTTATTTAACGAGGTTAATCCTTACAGCAGTCACGCAACAGCTTATTCCGGTTATTTTCAACGGCTTTCCGTCGTTCAACAGCCTGCTTTATAAAATTCTCAGCGTACTGATTCTATTCTTTCTCTTTAAATTATTAAACGGTCTTCTAAAAACGGGAAGGGATATTTTAAGAACGGGTAAGGCATTTGCCAACAAACCTGTTGACAGCTATCTTCAGGTACTACAGATATTTCTGATTTTTATTTTAATTACCCTTACTGTTTCAATATTTACGGGGAGCTCGCCATGGTCTTTCCTTGTCTCACTGGGAGCTGCTTCAGCGGTCCTGATGTTGGTGTTTAAAGATACTATTTTAGGATTTGTTGCAAGCATACAGGTTTCAGCAAATGACTCTGTGCGGGTAGGAGACTGGATCGAAATGCCAAAGTATGGCGTAGATGGAGATATTCTTGAGATTAATCTAAATAATGTCAGAGTACAAAACTTCGATAAAACCATTGTGACGATTCCGACTTATACGCTGCTAAGTGATTCTTTCAAAAATTACCGGGGGATGCAGGACACTGGTGGCAGGCGTCTTAAGAGAGCAATACATGTAAAAATTTCCACCATTCGATATCTTGAGGAGGCAGATATTTCAGAACTAAAAAAAATTGCCTTACTGAATTCATTTATTGAAGAACGGGAACAGCAAATCAGAGAATATAATTCGCAACATAATTTTGATACTGATATAAAGGTTAATGGAAGAAGAATGACAAACATCGGCCTCTTCAGAAAATACATCACTTTCTTTTCTAAAAGCAATCCCGATGTGAATCAAGAAATGACTTTAATGGTCAGACAATTACCTTCCACCTCTAAAGGTCTTCCCCTTGAGTTGTACATGTTTACCAATGGAACGGACTGGGTCTTTTACGAAGATACCATGTCTGATATCTTTGACCACCTTTTTGCGGCCATTCGTTATTTTGACTTGGAAGTATTTGAAGAGCCGTCTTCTGATGATCTGAGAGGTTTTATCCAAATGAAAATACCTGATAACCATTAATTCCTTAACATTTTATCTTGCTTCTAATACCTTCGTAATTTAATCAGAAGTTTAATTTTTATCAACTTTACCAAAATAAATCGCAAAATTCTGCTAAGCTTCGTATTGTAAATTATTATTTTCTTTAGTAATTGACATTACCGGGTAAAATATCATAGTTTGAAACAGGTGTTGTCATTTCAATACTCTTGCATTAAGTTACTGCAACTACCGGATAGAGAAGGCTGAAAACTTTCACAAGAATAAAAAAAGAATGAATTTCGGCCTTGAGGCCAAACCGTAAATCAATTGATTTTTAATGAAATAAAGCTACTGCAACTACAGACCGGAGAGCTCAGAAAACTTTTGTAAGAATAAAAAAAGTATGAATTTTGACTCTGAAATTTAGAATAAATCATCTGGTCTTGAAAAATATAAGTTTCTTCAACTATAAAGTAGCCCGATCAAAAAACTTTTAATTCAGACAAAAATAATGAGTTTTGAACTCTGAAAAACACGAATAATATGGCCGTTCCAAAAAAACCATGAAACTAAAATAAATTTATAAACCAATACAAAAACAATAATATGGCTATAAGAGATAAAAATACGTTAAAAACATTTTTTGAAACAGGAGACGTTCCTTCGCAAAATCAATTTGCAGATCTGATAGATTCCTTCAAGCATCAAAACGACACTAACGGCCTTCTTCTCACCGACCGGGAAATAGTATCAATAGCGAATCGTATAGCAACTATTGACAATGGATTTGTTGAATACTATTTTGGTAATATGGGCAATTCATTGATTAAATTGAATATAGCTCAGGAAAATCTGGAAAATCAAGAGATAGAGATCAGGTGCGGCATCCATGATAAGGGCGATGTAAGAAAACAGTACTTTGTAGGTAACGGACCTTATACCGTTGCTATAAAAGAATTTGAAAGCGAACAGTTACAAGCCAATGAGTACTATTATCTGTATTATGAAACAAGTCTGTATGACAGCATCGATAGACTGATTGGACACAAATTACCAACTGCTTTCAATGGTTTTGAATTTGGCAGACTGGATGGAAGGAGCTTTCATTTTTACATTTCAAAACAAAATTTTGGAAAAGAATTAAACGTACTGCATACCAATATTAAGTTCATTAATAAAACAGATATTCCTATTGAATATAAATCCCAGAGTACCAATTGGCGTGATATCTACAGGAAAGAAAATACCATAACTGCTCATTATGACCAATGGGATTATTTATACTTCAGTTACAATGCAGACATGACAAAAGCAGATTATACTATTGAATGTAGTGTGTATGATGCCGACACAAATGAATTATTAATCATTGACTACCTGGAGCCCGGCATAAATTATCGACATTTTGGGAATAGTAGTGATAGTAAAGGAAACAGAGCAGATAAAGTGAGGAACGTTACAATAGAATGTATAAAAGTATAAATCCAGAGGGATGTAATGATTTTAGTTTGATGATTGTCTTAAATTTAAATCATCTAACTAAAATGTGTGTTTCATGCCAAATATTAAACCGGAACCGATAGAAAAATTATTACTGATTTTTATTTTTAGCTTTTGCTTCGCACAAAGTTTTGCACAAACATTTGAAGTAAGTTATTCACCGTCAATATATCCTGATAACTTTACCGGGAATGTTATTGTCTATCTTTCAAAAGATAATCAGGAACCCAAAAACGGGGCTGTCGGGGTTGATTTATTTCCCTGTTTTCGAAAATCGGTTAAAAACCTGAAAGCTGGAGATTCTTTTTTAATCGGCGATGATGCCGTTTCTTATCCTAAAATTCTTTCAGACATTGAGCGTGGAGAATACTATGTACAAATTGTCTGGGACAGAAATCTTGGGGGGAGGCAGATTTCAGAAAGTGCGGGAAATTTATTTAGTAAAAGCAGAAAGATCACATTGACCAAAAATGATTCTGAAATCATTAAAATCAGTGCTACGGAGATTGTTCCGGAGAAGACTTTTGCCAATACCCAATATGTGAAAGAACTGAAGGCGCCATCTGTTTTACTGAGCAATTTCCAAAAAATACCGGTAACAATAGATGCCGCGGTGGCCTTACCTGTGGAATATTTTACAGAACCAAACCGCAGATTCCCGGTCTTATTTACAATTTTCGGTTATGGGGCAGATTACCATTACTTTTCCGGAAACAATTTACCAACGGCCCCGCTTGAAGATGTTCCGGTTATCAAAGTTTTTCTGGACGGCAATTGCAGATCAGGGCATTCTGTATATGCTGACAGCGATAACAACGGACCCTGGGGAGAAGCCCTGGTAAAAGAATTTATCCCCATTTTGGAAAAGAACTACAGATGTAACGGTGCACGGTTGCTTACCGGTCACAGCAGTGGCGGTTGGTCTTCCTTATGGCTCCAGACCCATTACCCAAAGACATTTGCTGCCTGTTTCTCCAGTTCGCCGGATCCTGTAAATTTCGAAAATTTTCAACTGATAAATTTATACAGTGATACAAATATGTTTTATCAGAATGATCTTACCCCGAGGTTATTGTCTTCCGTTGCAGGTAATATTCCCTGGATGAAAATGAAAGATATTTTTCAACTTGAAAATGTAATTTATCGCGGTGAACAGCTCAATTCCTTTAATTCTGTTTTCAGTAAGAAGGGGAAGGACGGATTGCCTGAAAGATTATGTGATCCGATTACAGGAAATATCGATAAGCCTGTATTTGAAAACTGGAAAAAATATGATATCACAGCCTTTTTAAAGGAAAACTGGGCATCCCTTAAGAATGATTTAGACGGTAAGGTAAGGGTTGCAGTGGGTAATCAGGACAACTTCTTTTTAGATAAATCTGTTCATGCTTTAGAAATGGAAATGAAAAAACTGAATTCGGATTTTAAATTTGCTTACTATCCCGGAGATCATTTTACAGCATCTACTCCGGAATACAGAAAAGACGGAAATGTATTTTTAAAGGAAAAATACATGGAATGGCTTAAAAAAAATACTCAGAAGTAATCGGAATTTAGATGTTTCACCATTTCTTCATCCCTCTCAAATAATAATTATCAATTTCCTAGGCACAACTTGAAGAGGGAAGGCACTTCTGGAATTATTATAGCCTGTAAATACTTTTTTAAAAAAAAACTAAAGATAAGTTATACGCAAACGGTGCTTCATAGCGCAACAGCTTTATAATAGAAATAACAGCAATTTATATACACCCTCAATACTTCCAAGTGTTGAGGTTTTTTTCTGTTAACTAATACGTGTAGTTATTTTACTACATGAACTTCCATCTTCCACTACAGGGAAACTTTTACCGCTGCCGTAGATTTGTAATGTCAAAAGAGGACAATTAATAAAGAATTAAAAATAAAATAATACGATCATGACCAGACAAATCGCCATCGCAGCCTTAACCATCGGAGCATTTATCTTAGGAACCGGCAATGCCAAGGCCCAGAATACCACCGCTACCACAACGGTAAACATTACCCTGAACGATGTGATCTCGATCGATGCGGGAAGC
>NZ_BJYJ01000061.1 GCF_007991455.1 Chryseobacterium hagamense
AAAGGAGCGATCCTGAACTTTAGTCTTTTTTTATTTTAATGCAAGTCCTAAATACCCTATTGAGTCTATTTAAACTGTTTAATAAAAAATTATTGAGACAATTTAATCCGTAATTAAAACATTGATGGCTTTCATGCTCTGATCTGCAAAATCACCTGCTTTGTAACCCCACACTACAGCGATCATAACAATCATCAATGATTTCTCCGATCCTTTTGGCCGATGACATGGCAAATCAAAATCTGCGTACCGCCTAATGAAACTTTATAAGTAATTTCGATTATAAATTATATTTACAAAAACTTTAATAACTGGAAAAGTTGTATGAAATATCAGTTTTTGTAATCAGCTATAGTTTATTGTACATAGTTTAATATAAAATTTTGTGATCCAACTACATCTACGTAAGCACCTATGATATGTATAAAATAGTTTTTACCGGAGGTCAGGTACAACATCCGGCCGGACAGCATTACCGTACTAAATAATTGATTGGCTACAATGGTTTCATCGATAGGCTGTTCAGAAAGAGGGGCGTCTGTTAGGGCATACATATTGTTGTTACCGGAAGTATTGATCTGCATCCATACGCTACCAACTCCCTGGTCACCTCCACTAACCGACGATGGACTCTGAATATAGCGCCATTTTGATTGGATTTCATACCATCCTGTCTTACCTACAGTATACGGTCCGTATACATAATTTTGATAATACCCTAAAGTACCACTGGCTCCGGAATTATCCCAGGTATAGGTTGTGGAGGGTGCAGCCAATATTCCTGTTTTCCAAGATGCTTTTCCACTGGCATCACTCGTCAAAACTTTATTGTTACCTTGGGTCCCATCTACAATCTGAATCGCTCCGTTCGCCACATTACTATTTATTGACAGCTTAGGAAAAATAGTACCGTCAAATCCTACTACAGTAGGACTGTTAATAAGGACCTGTTGTGATAAATTAGCAATATTCATAATAGGATTATATGTTCCATTGTCAATAGAACCAAACTGAAGAAAATTTCTTCCAGAATAATTAGTTGGATTATTGACATGTCTCATATACATACCTTCAGCAGTGGAATTTGTGCCTTCATAGAACACAACAGAACCATTATTGCTATTCGAATTTGAAGAATTATTCGGTATCGTAGACTGAAAATAAAGCGTGGGACTGTCATGATGCATGAACATATTTCCGCCGTCTACCTGTAATTTCTCTGATGGCGCATTGGTACCGATTCCTACTCTGTTATTCAGCGCATCTACTGATAACGTAGTATCATCCACCGTAAAATGGCTGGTGCCGCCGGTAGGATTTGCACTGAACGCCAAAGTTTTATCTGACATGGCTACGGTACGGTTGGCCGTTAAAGCACCGTCACCATTATAAATATCATTGCTGCTTACGCTACCTCCGGCATTTCCTGTGGTCACTTTCAGCCAAGCCGTTCCGTCAAAAAAGTAATAACCCGCGGCATTGATGTTGGCGGTCTGCCCGGCCGGAGAACCGTTGGCTGCATCCGTCACATAGATCAGGGATCCGGCCTGAGATGCTCCGTAAGCAGCAGCTTTTGCATTCAGATCGGCAAGGGTAAGCCGTGGAGCAATCAAGCCTTCTGCAGTGGTAGTTGATGTGCCGGTGGTACGGGCAGCCACATCCAGCGTTGCCGCCGGAGTCTGGGTATTGATACCCACTTGCCCAAATGCGGATACAGAAAAGAGGCATAAAACCCCGGTAATCATCTCAGTTTTCATTCGATACAAAATTTCGGCAAATATATCGAAATAAAGATGTGATCTGCTATTTTATATTAATTTATTGAAAATCATTCAGTAAGCAAATTTTTAACACCCTGCTTGGTGAGATAATTGATTAGATTGATAAGCAGCAGCCCGCTTACAGAGACTCGTTTTCCTTCTCGTGAAATCTATCCAGATAAGAACGCCAAAATATCACGAAAATGGCTAAAACACCAAATGTGATTCCGAGCCACGGAGTAATTGATATGCCGTACCGGCTGATAAAAAATCCTCCGAAGGCTATTCCTGAAGACACTCCCGAATTTCCGAATGAGGTCTGAAGGCTGTTGGCAAATTGCTTTGCTTTGGGTGCCGCAGAAATCATATACCCTACCCCGATCAGGAAACAAGGTCCGTACATAAATCCCCAAAAGCCCGTAAAAAAGAATCATCCGTATACCTGAGTGCAAAAGGTACCATCAAGACTCCGGTGATAAAAAATAAAGTCGTACGGAACATATTTTTGCCTAATGATCTGCCTGATGCATAACCACCCCCCATAGTGCCGAAGAGCAGCAGTAATATACTGATCTCTTTCTCAATCATGTGCTTTTTCTTTTGTCAGATAATCCGCAAAATACCCGTAAGAGCAGAACCATACGGTAATTAATAACAGATTCAGCAGAGAACGGGGCTGCGTCAATATTGAAAGCTGGTGTTTAAAGGTACGTGGCTGATCATTCGGTAAAGACGGTAAATATCTGATGATCATCAGGAGGGTGACACCTATTACAAGCCCCTGGATAACGTAGGTGGACATCCATGAGTAAATGCTTGCCACGAAAGTGCTTATGGGAATCAGGGTAACCTGTGCGAAGGAAATTCCTCCGATGATGATGGCCGTGAGCTGCATCTGATCTTTCGGGGATGTTCCTTTGATGGCCGCTGCTATCGTCATTGAAAAAAAAAGCAGGATGCAGAAGGGTGGGAAGTACTCTCAGAAGCATTAAAATCCAGAATGAGGATTTTTAAGATCAGAATTCAGTCTTCCGAGATTTGGTAACGGCTTTAATCAGGTTTGATCTTCAGCTTATCTTACCATCATCTTAAAACTTTTTTCAATATTGTTTCCGGCATTGATAACCGATAAAATATAAATGCCTGCCGGTAACTTTCCGTAATAATTGAAGTTCTGCCTGTTTTGCTGTTTTATATTTTCCTGACTTATAAATCTTCCTGCACTGTCATACAACTTAAAACTGCATTTTTCCTTTTCCAGTATTTTTCCCCGAATTGTAAAATTTCCATTATTAGGATTATCAAATAATTGGAGATCGTCAGCCAAAGTTGTCTCAGATGTACCCAGTGTTTTTGACGAAAATTTAGCCAGAAAACCAGCCATTCCGTTCGTTACCGCAGCAGGAAATATAATATTGGGCTGAAAAGCATTGGATTCGGTATACCCCGCCTGCGATGAGGTAAAGCCATACAAGTAAAATGAATCCCCGACATCAGAAAACTTACCGCTCATACCGGCAGACGTAAGGTTAGGATTAGAATGGATGCCGCCATAGTAAGAAGTGAAGATCCGCCCACCGGTAAATGCATCAAACATGGAAAAAACAAGATCATACACTGACTGATTGTTTGGTTTTGCAGATACCAATGCTCCGGGTGTTGAAAAATTGGTACTTCCGTTATGGACATTCGTAACAAGTATTTTACCCTGCTTTACGTCTATATTGGAAAAAGCGCCGAATGCAGGCAGATCATCGCCGGGAGTTCCATAATAAGTTCCCCAGACCCGGTTTCCCGATTGAGGATCAAATTTTGCTAAGAAGAGATCAGATTCTCCGCCCATACTTTGGGCCTGGAATGCTCCTGCACTTGCAAAATAACCATTTGTATTGCCTAGCAGATTAAAAATCCCGCCTAACACGTAAAGTCCGTCAGATGCTGCCACGATGGACTGTGGAGAATTATTCTGAACCATCGGATCCCCATAATAGGTTCCCCATTGTCTGGTTCCATTGGCTGTATTTAGTTTTGTAACCGACATATAAGCTTTGGTCTGCTGATAGGATCCCTGAGTAGCCAAAAGCGACTGGTTAGCATTAATGTCAGAATTGGCCGCTACGTAAAGGTCATTCTCATATACGGAGATCATTGCAGGACCGAAAGCGGGCAAATAGGTTGCCCAAATCTTCTGACCCTGGGCGTTTAATTTCGCAACATAGACATTGGTCAGGTTGGTATTCCCCGGGGTGTTTACCGTAGTAAAAGCTGAAAATGCAGTTCCTGCATCTGCTAAGGTCTGCCATAATGTTTGTCCGCAGATATAAATATTACCGGATGCATCCGTTGCTATACTCTTAAGGTAAGACTCTTCATGATAAGGAAGATTTGGAACATACGTTCGCCATAAAAGAATGCCGTCATCAGAATATTTTTCAAGCATCATATTTCTGATATTAGCGTTATTAGCCGGTTCCACAGGATTACCCAACCACGCTCCGGGAGTGGGTGTTCCCGTGTTTGCCATTGCGAAATAATTACCGTTCTTCTCACGATGGACTATCTTCTTTACCGTTCTGTACTCAAACTTCTGCAATGATGCTGTCGGATTAATAATCGCTGTAAAATTATTTGTGTTTAACGCATTGATGTTGCTTTGAAAGCCCTGGGACCCTAAGGTGATGAACTGATTGTAATATGATGCGGTCGCTGATGGATACGTGCTTCCGCTCAGTCCGTCGACAATTACCTGTTGCTGATTGTTTTCATAGAACTGAAGCGGTCTTGTATCAATGCCTCCGAGATACGTTCCCCAGACTCTTTCATAATTAAATGTCTGGGCGGTAGCTGATACCGCCACAAACAAAAAAAACAGGTATTTGATTGATCTCATAACATAAAATTTATTGTACGGTTATCCACAGATCGCCGCCAAATGTAAATGCATTTGCGCTGAAATTATAAGTCGTAGCACCTAATGTCCCGCTTCCACTAATATTTGCGGGAGTACCGCCACAGGCAGGATAAAATCCTACGGAGCCACCTAAGGTAGGTGTTATAGTCCCAGGATTGCTAGGATCTTTCAACTCAAATTTCATATACTGCCATCTCGACTGTGCCTGTACAAACGGTGGAATTCCACTTGCTGTAATATATGCTGTGCCTGTGTACCAAGTATCAAAAGGATAAGAATTAGGTGGAGTTGCTGTCGAAGCAGCAGCAGCATAGGTGGTGTAATCTGCGAATCCTCCTGCAGGAAGTGGTAATCCGGAGGGAATACCTTGGATACTTGTGCTACAGGTCGAAGGAACTATTGTAAATAAAGTAAAATATAAATCCAAAGAATGATTTGTATTATCATTAAAAATATGAAGGTTTCCTCCACCGTTTTGTGCAGAAGAATATAAACTTCCTATTGCTGCTAGAAATGTAAAATTTTTTTTCATGGTTTAAATTAAAGAGTTTGATTGTTTTTAGCACGTTTCTCATTGTAAATCTTTACAGCCCACTTCAGAATCAATTCCCTGTCACCTTTAGCCTGATTCCGTATTTGCCTTTCAGATGCTCCTGATGACTTAATAAGTTCAAGAGCAGAAGGGATCAAGATATCCTTTCTTCTGTCACTTAATTTAAGAGATTTTTGATTCCTCAGTTCTTCTTCAGAGGGAAGATTTTCGGGATTTGATAAACTTTTGATTGCCTTTTCAAAGTTCAGCACCTCTGGAGACTTATGATTTTCCAATGCGTTAACAGTCGTCATTTCATTGCTGCAAGAGGTTAAAAAACAAATAGCAGCAACAAAAAAAATTGCTTTAATTTCATATGGTTATTATTTTATAAAGTTATAAATATTTTTTTAAAACTCATGTATTAAACTCAAAAATGTGTGATAAATTATAATATATCATAAAGCATACTTCATTTTGTTTATCAGAAACTTAAATGCAGATAGAAATAATTTGGAAGCATGTTTGTTTCTTATAATTTTATTTTTATTCTTTGGTTTAATTATAAATTTCATCTGGGTATTACCAAGATCAGTATTCCATCTTGAATTATCAATATCCAAATAAGACAGAGTGCTTCTCAGCCATTTACCACAGATATTGACCGGCCATTCATCCTGCTTGCTTTATGATCCTTTTTAGGAAATTTGAAGATGACCATTCGCATAATCAACGGATTTTTATTCCATTCGGATCCGCTTTAACAAATCGCGCGGTCTTTTCAGTGTATCGTCCAATCATCCGGTACCGGGGAAAAATTTACAACATCCGGATTCCCAATTTAATTTTCCGGGATTTCCGGAAAAAGAATCTTATTTTTTCTGGTCAGTGTGATTTATTTTAAATTTATAATTCACACCTATGATATTTATTTTATATTTGTATTATTAATCATAAACAAAATTTATAAAATAATCGATAATATTATTAGCTGATGAAGCAATTATTTAAATCCGATTTCTTGTTCTGACCTTGACGAAGGTGCTGTAACAGAAAGAAGTGAGAATGCCAATAGTTGAAAAAAGAACAATCCTATTATCAGGATATCCTGACAATCGTTTAATTTATGACAATAAAGGCTTGGTTACATCAGATAATGGTTTTAGATTTGATTATAATGATATTTGTATAACTTAATTTGAATGACAGCATTTTAACACTTTAAATTTACCTTATCATGAAAAAACAAATCTTTATAGCGGCAGTGTTTCTGGCAGCAACTGTTTTAGGAACCCACAAGGCTCTGGCACAAAATTCCGGACAGGCCACTACCTCCGTCAACATTGTTTTGGCAGATGTGCTTTCCATGGATGTAGGAACTGTTGCTTCAGGAGGCACTGTAGATTTTAATTATTTGAATACAACCGACTATAATTCTTCAAAAAATGTGACGGTACCGAATAGTTTGGTTATCATTTCCTCCAAAAATTTCGATGTAAAAGTAAAATCTGAAGGCGCAAACTTTGTAAGCGGTGCAAACCTGATTCCTGTAGATATATTGCAGGTAAAAGCAATACCGGGCGGAAGTTTAACGGGAACCATGAATGAGGTTACTTTATCCCCAACCGATCAGGCCCTGGTAAGTAATGCAAATTCAGGTTCAAAACAATCTTTAAATATTGCTTATTCCATTTCAGCGGAAAAAGCATCAAAGGTACTCCTGGGAAAACCTAAGGGGACCTATACGCAGATGGTAACTTATACTGCTACAGCTTTATAATAGAGCAAGCAGCCATTTTATATAAGCCCTCAGCACCTTCAGGTGTTGAGGGCTTTTTAATTTGATATCGCCCTGTAGTTA
>NZ_BJYJ01000062.1 GCF_007991455.1 Chryseobacterium hagamense
GTTTTTTTTAAAAACGCAGCTTAAATAACTGTATATAAAATATTTGTATTTAATTTAACATATATAAATTCTTGAATTTATATATGTTAAATTAAATCTTTATAATTAACTTTCACTTTATTTGCAGCCACATATTACTTATTAAATAATTAGCAATGAAAAAACAAGATCAAAACGGAAAAAAATTATCTTTGAAAAAAATACAACTTTCAAAGATTAGTAACATGTCAAATATTCATGGAGGGCTTAAGCAGGGTCAATTTGATGGTGGAGATGGTGATTGCATATTTCCGGAAGACAAAAGTAAACCAGTTGATGATGGTATTAAAAATACTACTCTATAATTTGTACAGATTTTTATGAAGAGCAAAATATTTATCATTACTATTTTTTTATCAATTTTTCTTCAATCGCAAAAAACAAATTTAGCTCCTTCTATACCAGTTACAGAAGAGCATTTTGGGATTATGATTACTGATGATTATAGAAATCTTGAAGATCTAAATAATGCTTCAACTCAACAATGGATGAAGTCTCAAACGGATTATACAAATTCTATATTGAGAAAAATTCCTAATTGGGATAATTATTTAAATCTTAGATCAGAATTGGATAAAAAACAAGGTTATTCTGTATCTGATCTGAGAATAACGAGTAATGATAAATATTTCTATTTAAAAAGAAATGCTGGAGAGAGAACAGCAAAAGTATATTATAGAGAAGGATACAAAGGACAGGAAGAATTACTGTACGATCCTGCTAGTTTTGTTTCCAGTACAGAAACCTCATCAAATGCATCTCATGAATATATAATCAATTTAATAAGTCCAAGTTGGGACGGTGGCAGATTAGCTATATCACTTTCGGAAAAGGGAAAAGAATTTTCTGAGGTTATAATAATGGATGTTAAAACAAAATCCATTCATCCTGAGATAATTACGCAATTAAATCCATCTAATATAGGTAGCATTAAGTGGTTGGAGGATAACTCTGGTTTTTTCTATGTTTATTATCCGGAAATTGATCTAAAATCACCTTTGTTCGCAAAAAATACTCAAACAATGCTTTACAGAATAGGAGAAGATTCAAATAATCGGAAAGTTGTTTTTTCTAATTTTAACAATCAAGATTTAAATATTACAAAAGAAGTATATCCGTCTATATTAGTTTTTAATTCTGATGATAAATATTATATTGGAATTTTGGTTGACGCAGAAGATTATAGAAAAACATTTATAATTAACAAAAATGATTTATTGTCTGGTAAAAAAAACTGGAAAACTTTATATGATAAGGATAGTAAAGTTTTCAATTTGCGTATGATTGGTGATGAAATTTACTTTTTGTCAGGATTAAATTCCTCTAATTACAAATTATGCAGAACAAATCTATTAAATCCAGACTTCAAAAATCCCGAAATACTCGTACCTGAAAAGAAAGATGAAGTAATAAAAGGTTATACGATTACAAAAGACGGAATTTATTATAACACCACTAAAAATGGTGTTGAAGCCAAGCTATATTTATATAAAAACAGCAAGGAGAATCCAATAAAACTACCTTTTACATCAGGAAATGTTGATCTAATATCAAAAGGAAAAAACTCTTCTGATATTTGGATAAAATGTTCTGGATGGGCTAATGTAGAACAACGATATAGGTATATATTAGATAAAGATATTTTTAGTAAAGAAAATCTTGCTCCGGTTATAGAATATCCCGAATTCAAAGATATTATAGTAGAAGAATTGTCTGTAAAATCTTATGATGGAACAGAAGTTCCGTTGTCTTTAATTTATAGTAAGAATATCAAAAAAAATAGTTCAGCTCCTGTGCTTATGCAATGTTACGGTGCTTTTGGAGAATCTTATTCTCCATTTTTTGCTATCAGCTATTTGTCATGGGCAAATCAAGGTGGTATTGTAGCTATACCTCATGTACGTGGAGGCGGAGAAAAAGGAGAACAATGGCATATTGATGGCAAAAAACTAAAAAAACCCAATTCATGGAAAGACTTGATTGCCTGTACAGAATATCTAATAAAAGAAAGATATACTTCAAGTAAAAAAATTGCAATTTGGGGAGCCAGTGCTGGCGGAATATTAGTTGGTCGGGCAATTACTGAAAGACCTGATTTATTTGGGGCCGCTATTGTAGAATCTGGGGTTTTGAATCCGCTTAGAGTGGAAAAAAGCGGAAACGGTGGAACTAGTATTAAGGAGTATGGTAATCCGAATGATTCCATAGAGTTTAAAGGTTTACTGGAAATGGACACTTATCAAAATGTTAAAAAAAGAATTCAATATCCCGCTATGTTAATCACCAGTGGAATCAATGATCCAAGAGTCGCCACTTGGCAATCAAGCAAGTTTGCTGCAAAAACTTTGATAAGTAATACATCTGAAAAGCCTATTTTATTAAATATTGATTATGAAGGAGGTCATGGTGGGGATATTACCGTATTAAAAAGATATACTAGTTTAAGTGAAATCTTTGCTTTTGCTCTTTGGCAATTAGGACATCCGAATTACCAGCCCAAAGAAAATATTATAAAATAATGCCACATTTCCCTTATCGATTTTTTGAAGAGTTTGTAATTCGCACTCCATTATTTTCATATAAAACATTTATAGAGTCTTTAAATAAGGATAATATTTCAGATTCTAAACTTAAAGAAATATATTCTGATACTTTTTTTCAGGAGGCAATTTATCTTGCTTCCCCATATTTATATGAAGAACTGAAAAAATGGTTTCTTTCAGAGAAAGAACTTTCTTCAAAAGATCAATGTAGACTAAAAAATGCTTTGCTTAAATATTATAGTCGTATAAGTTCTCGTTGTACTCCTTTTGGCTTGTTCGCCGGAATACATCTAGGAAAATTCAATAATAACTTCTCTAATACTGCTATAAATATTTCTGATAATAAAAAAATTCGAGATACTAAATTAGATATGCATTTTCTGGTATCATTATCTCAATATTTATCTACCGTTCCTAAAATTAAGGAACAATTATTATTTTCACCAAATACAAGCATTTATAAATCCGGAAATAAAATCCGATATATTGAATATGAATATAATAATGGGAAAAGAGATTATATTAATTCATCAATATTACTTTCTACTGAATTAGAACAAATATTAGAATTTTCTGCCCATGGTAAAACAATACAGCAACTTTTACAAATTCTTACAAATGAAAATGTCAGTATACATGAAGCAAAAAAATTCATAGATGAGCTTATAGATAATCAAATATTAATAAGTGAATTAGAACCCCATGTTTCCGGTGGAGATTTCTTACCTACTCTAATTTCTTTACTAAAAAATAAAGGAATAGAGAAAGAACATGAAAGATTGGTTTTGATACAAAAAAAATTGAAGAGCTTGATAAAAATATTTTCAACTCTATTTCAGCGTATCACGAAATAGAGAGCTTAATCAAAGCTTTTCCAATAAAATATGATTCTAAATTTCTTTTTCAAACAGATTTATATTACCAAAATAAGATAGAAATTCCTTTTCAATGGAAAAAAGAACTGAAAAAAGGAATTAGTTTTTTAAATAAAATTACATTATATAATAAAGAAACTTTTTTGAATAAATTCAAAAAAGCATTTTCAGAACGATTTAACGAGGAAGAGGTTTCTTTACTCTATGCATTAGATACAGAAATAGGAATTGGTTACAGACAGGACCTTATGGCAAAAGGAATACATTCCTATCTTGATGATTTTAAATTTTCACCGCTTAATAAACCTTTGGAGTTTCAAATAAAAATAAATTCTGTACAATATTTATTAAATAGAAAATTACAGAATGCTCAATTGGAAAATACAACAGTTATTAAATTAATTGAAGAAGATCTTAATGGCTACGTTGAGAACTGGGAGAACCTGCCGGACACAATTTCTTTTATGTCAGAAATTGTTTTAGAAAATGAAAAAGAAAAACTTATAATACAAGGGGGAAAAAGAAGTAGTGCAGCCAATCTTTTAGCAAGATTTTGCTCAGAAAAATCTGAGATACAAAAAATAGCTAAAAAAATCACAGAAAAAGAACTTGAACTAAATTCCGATTATATTTTAGCAGAAATACTTCATTTACCAGAGGCCAGAATAGGAAATATTATAAGACGTCCGACATTGCGCAGTTATGAAATTCCTTACCTTGCACAATCTGTCCTACCAAATGAAAATCAAATACAAGCAGATGATTTATATATATCTTTAAAAAATGATAGAATTATTCTACGTTCTAGAAAATTAAATAAAGAGATAAAGCCATATTTAACCAATGCACATAATTATGCATCAAACTCGCTTCCTGTATATCATTTTTTATGTGATCTCTATTCTCAAAATATCAGATCAGGTTTACAATTTGATTGGGGAGATTTGAAACATCTATATATTTTTTTTCCTAGGATAGAATATGAAAATATAATTTTTTCTAAGGCACAATGGAAGATTGATAGTAATGAAATTCCGCAAGTAAATGACCGAGAAAAATTTTTAATTCAATTTAAAAATTGGAGAAAAAAAAGAAGAATTCCTCAATGGATACAATGGACAAGGAATGACCATGCTTTGACCTTGAACTTAAAAAATTATGATATGATAGACATGTTTATTCAAATCACTAAAAAAGAAAAATCGATTATCGTTGAAGAATTTTTACACAATGAAAATGATGATTTCAAGCGTGAGTTTATCTTCCTACTATATAAGGTAAAATAGAAAACATATCATGACGAAAAGAATATTTCCTGTCGGAAGCGAGTGGCTATACCTTAAAATTTATACTGGAGTAAAAACTGCAGATATTATTTTAGAGGAAGCAATACATCCTCTAATAGAATGTTTTAAACGAGACAACTACATTTCAAAATGGTTTTTTATTCGGTATAATGATCCGAAATCCCATTTAAGACTAAGATTTAAATTAAGTAATAATAAATATTATAATGAAGTTTTAAATAAGATAAATAATGTATTTCAACAATATATTGAGAGTGGTGAAATATCAAACATGCTAGTTGATACTTACAACCAAGAAATTGAACGGTATGGGCAAAATACCATTGAAGAAGCGGAAACATTGTTTTACATAAATAGTGAATTTATTTTGCATTGCTTAGATTATGAAGATGAAGAAAAGATCATGGTTAGTCTTTTCTATATTAATCAAGTTTTAAACAAGCTCGGGCTTTCTACTTATGGCAAATTGAAATGGATCAAGAGTTATAATAATGCATTTAAAAACGAGTTTAACGCAGATAAAAGACTTAACTCACAACTGAATAAAAAATATAAATTATTCAAACTAAAATATTCAGATTTCATAAATTCAGATGAATTTTTTGAAGAGAAAAATGCGATTTTTTTTAATATTGAAAAAGGTGATCTGGCATTACAAAATATTATTTACCACGATGAAAATCAATCTTTAGGATTCTCTTTGCAAAGTTTCTTTCAAAGTATATTCCATATGAATATCAACAGGCTTTTTGCTTCTAATCAGCGGTTATTTGAAATGGTTATTTATGATTATTTAGTAAAATACTATAAAACAGAAGATTACATTCAAAAAAAGATTTTTTGTAAATAATTTTTTTTTGTCGCTATTAAACTTTGTTGGAATGTGGGAAACTAACTAGTCAATCCTTAGAAATGTAATAACCATTTGATATACATTTTTATATATTCAATAATCGTAAAAAAATGTTGTAAAAGACTGCAGGAAA
>NZ_BJYJ01000063.1 GCF_007991455.1 Chryseobacterium hagamense
CTAAGAGCGTAATAAAAAAACCCTGAAAATTTATTCAACTTTCAGGGCCTTCAAATAATAAACTATTAAAAAAATAAACTAGGAACTAGAGAAGGGTAAGATATCACTCTTACTTTCTCTATGGTAAAGTTAGCAAATAACGAACCATAAAAAATATATTTTTTGTTAAATATTTCATAAATTTCTGAAAACCAATTTATTAAACAATTGTTTACATCAATTTTCATTCCACTTAAAAAATAGTATCTTTAAACGGAAAAAATTGAAATTTTATGGACATCGAATTCAACAAGAGAGAAGATCAGAACAGATTAAAATTATCCGAGATCAATCGCCTGCTTTCGGAAATAAAGAAAGGAGGAGGTGAAAAGAGGCTTCAGAAACTTCGTGACGAAGGTAAAATGACGGCCAGGGAAAGAATAGAATATCTTCTCGATAAAAATTCAGACTCCATAGAGATCGGTGCTTTTGCCGGCTATGATATGTATGAAGAGCACGGAGGATGCCCAAGCGGCGGTGTTGTCGTCGTGATGGGCTATGTTTCCGGAAGACAATGTATCATTGTGGCCAATGATGCTTCAGTAAAAGCCGGCGCCTGGTTCCCGATTACGGGTAAGAAAAACCTGCGTGCTCAGGAAATTGCCATGGAAAACAGGCTTCCGATCATTTATCTCGTAGATTCCGCAGGGGTCTATCTGCCAATGCAGGATGAAATTTTCCCGGATAAGGAAATGTTCGGAAGAATTTTCAGGAACAATGCCAAAATGAGTGCTGCAGGAATCATCCAGATTTCTGCCGTCATGGGAAGTTGTGTAGCCGGAGGGGCCTACCTTCCGATTATGAGCGACGAAGCGATGATCGTTGAAGGAACAGGTTCAATCTTTTTAGCCGGCAGCTATCTTGTAAAAGCGGCGATCGGAGAAAGCATCGACAATGAAACGCTGGGCGGAGCAACTACCCATTGCTCGATTTCCGGGGTTACCGATTATAAAGCCAAGGACGATAAAGATGCCCTGAACAGGATCCGGACCATCATGAAATCAACCGGAAGCACGGAAAGAGCTGGTTTCGACAGGATAGAGAGTGTCCTGCCTAAAGAAAAGCCGGAAAATATTTTCGGAATCATGCCGGTTTCCAGAGCAGAACAATACGATACCTATGAAATTATCAAATGCCTGGTAGATAACTCGGAATATGATGAATACAAAGCCGATTATGGCAAAAGCATTATTTGTGCTACGGCGAGAATCGACGGCTGGTCCGTAGGAATTGTGGCCAACCAGAGAAAACTGGTGAAAAGCGGAAAAGGCGAAATGCAGTTCGGCGGTGTTATCTATTCCGATTCTGCGGATAAGGCCACCCGTTTTATTGCCAACTGCAACCAGAGAAAGATTCCGTTGGTCTTCCTGCAGGATGTTACCGGATTTATGGTGGGTTCAAAATCCGAACACGGAGGCATCATCAAAGATGGGGCAAAGATGGTGAATGCCGTTTCCAATTCGGTAGTGCCGAAATTTACCATTATTACAGGAAATTCATATGGAGCGGGAAATTATGCCATGTGCGGAAAAGCCTACGATCCGAGACTGATTGTAGCATGGCCATGGGCAGACCTTGCGGTGATGGGCGGTGCCCAGGCAGCCAAAGTACTGGCCCAGATCCAGGAATCCACCCTGAAGAAACAGGGTAAGGAAATTACGGAAGAAGAACACAATGAAATTTTAGATACCATCTCAAAAAAATACCAGAAGCAGACCGAATCTACGTATGCTGCAGCAAGGCTCTGGACGGATGCCATCATCAATCCGGTAGATACCAGAAAATGGATCTCTATGGGTATCGAGGCAGCCAACCATTCGCCGATTACCGAGAAATTTAACCTGGGGGTTATTCAGGTTTGATCATTGATAATAAAAAAATAAACCCTACTGTTTCAATTTGAAAAGTAGGGTTTGTTTATATTTTAATTATATGATATAATCAATTACTTACTAAATTCCTCTTGATAGAATTCTTTTGGTCCACCAAGTTGCATACAAAATTAGTGAAATTCCATTAAGGTATCCTGAATAAAACACATCCTAAGTTGAAATTCTTTAAGACATACAGGTCCTGTATTTTTTTTATATAACTTTCATTAAATTATATTTATTGCTTGTAAAGAATAAAAACAGCTGCTTCATAATTGAAACAGCCATCTTGCTTTTAAAAGCCATATTCCTCTTTACAGGTTTGTTCATCAATACCGATTCTGATGCAACATTGATAGTAAGTCATACAAATTCCGTTTGGCCATCCCGGAGGGTAACATATTCTAAATGCCGGATCATCCGGACATGCTGGGCCTCCGCTTCCCTTTAATGATTTTAAACGCTCTCTTGAAATCTTTGCCAGATTTTTCATACTTGTTTAGTTTTAATTTTTTCCTACTCTTTTGAAGCTTTTCGGATTACGCTTTTTCAAAAATAATAAATTTTCCAAACCTGGTGAATTTTATGGTAGTCTTTATTAATTGAATCTGAGCATAATATTTTTTTTATGCAATAGGTAATAATTTTCTAAAACTTTCTTTGAGATAAGCCTTCACGAAACCGTATTGGTCGGTGAAATTAAAAATAACTGCTTCACAATCGAAACAGTTATCTTATTTAATTAAACTTCTTTGAAATATTAATCGGGTTATGATTTCCAAATATGCTCTTTGAGAAATATTGTCATTGTTAGGTCTCCTTATAATTTACCTGATGATGAAAAAATTTTGAAAACCAGTACAAATTTCAAAGCCCATAAAAGGAGCCAGATTTTCAATCCAAGCCTTATTAATCTTTATTATTTTAAAATCAGGAAAAGAACACCCCGGTTCTGAACCTTTCTTTATTTAATTTTTTATTCACGGCCAATCCCCAAAGAATAAATTCTTTTAAGAATAAAATATCTTCCGGCTTTGTATCGGGCTGGTATTTTTCGATGATCTTATCCAGCGGACTGATCCGGTTCAGATTTTTAGAATAGATTTCGTCAGATGATTCATCGGTGATTTCCAAAGACCCGTCGTCTTCCAGGAACCAATCGGTAATCTGGCTGAACGGTCCGTCGGTATTCTTTTTTTCCAGCTTTTCAACTTTCGGGAAATACGTCATAAACAGGGTTTTCACCGCATTGTCCAACAGCATCTGCGCCACGGCTTCGGCACCCTCCTGCTCTCCTTCATATACCAGCTCCACTTTTCCGGTAATTGCAGGGATTACCCCCACGAAATCACTCAGCCGAACCGATGTAGCTTCTTCCCCGGTCAACAGAGCCCTACGTTCTGCAGTACTTAAAAGGTTTTCGAAAGCCGTGATGCTCATCCGTGCGCTTACTCCGCTTTTCGCATCTACATATTCGCTCTCCCGCGCTTCAAATCCAATCTGCTCCAAAAGGTCTTTCGCCAGATCCGGAACATAGACACCATTGTGCTGACGGCTGTCCAGACTGGATTCATAGCTGGTGATTTCTTTTGCAATATGGATGTTTTCAGGGTAGTGCGTTAAAATCTGGGATCCGATCCGGTCTTTCAACGGCGTTACAATGCTTCCCCTGTTGGTATAATCCTCCGGGTTAGCCGTAAATACAAACTGGATATCCAGCGGCATCCTCACTTTAAACCCACGGATCTGCACATCTCCTTCCTGAAGGATATTGAACAGAGAAACCTGGATCCTCGCCTGAAGATCGGGTAACTCATTGATCACAAAGATACATCGGTTGGCCCTGGGAATCATCCCGAAATGGATCACGCGGTCATCCGCATAGGAAAGTTTCAGGTTTGCCGCTTTAATAGGATCCACATCCCCGATCAGATCGGCTACCGTAACATCCGGCGTGGCCAGCTTTTCGAAAAACCTTTCATCACGGTGCAGCCATTCGATCGGCGTCTGGTCTCCTTCAGTTTGGATCAACTCTTTGGCATAGCGGGAAATCGGGTTTAAAGGATCGTCATTGATTTCGCTTCCCTGTATGAACGGAATCCATTCATTCAGCAGCGACGTCATCATTCTGGCCAATCTCGTTTTGGCCTGTCCTCTCAAACCTAACAGGTTAATGTTATGCCGGCTCAGTATGGCCTGTTCCAGTTGAGGAATTACCGTGTTCTCATAGCCGAAAATCCCTTCAAATACCGACTCCTTATTTTTGATTTTACTTCTTAAATTATCCCTAAGTTCGTCTTTAATGCTTTTGGTTTGGTATCCTGACGCTTTTAACGAACCTAAAGTCTTTATATCTGGCTTTGCAGTCATTGTATGTAATATGTGATTGATAATAGTTGATTGATACTGTTAAGCTTCAACAGTTAGTAGTTAACGTATTTTTTTCTTGCGGTTGGCTTCATAATCTTCAAAAATCATTTGTCCAAGTCCGTTAAGCCCCGTATAAAAGGCTTTTCCCTGGTTGGCTTCAGTAAATTCGCTTACGAAATGCTGAAGGTAAGGATCCTGGGCAATCATGAAGGTGGTCACCGGAATATGCAGCCTGCGGGCCTGTGCCGCCATGTTGTAGCATTTCTGAACCACATATTCATCCAGACCGTAAGAATTCATATAATAGGTACCGTCGGGTTCCCGTACACAGCTGGGTTTTCCGTCGGTGATCATGAAGATCTGCTTATTAGTATTTCTTTTCCTTCTTAAAATATCCATTGCCAACTGCAGTCCCGCCACCGTATTGGTATGATAGGGCCCCACCTGAAGATAAGGAAGCTCTTTGATCTTGACCGGCCAGGCATCATCACCAAAAACAATAATATCCAGCGTATCTTTCGGATAACGGGTGGTAATAAGTTCAGCAAGTGCCATGGCTACCTTTTTAGCAGGAGTAATCCGGTCTTCCCCATACAGGATCATACTGTGGCTGATGTCAATCATCAGTACGGTACTCATTTGTGACTGATGAACACTGTCTTCCACAACAAGGTCATTTTCCGTCAGATGAAAATCCCCGATCCCGTTATTGATCTGCGCATTCTTCAAACTTTCCGTGATGGATATTTTCTCGACGGCATCTCCGAAGTTGTAATTCCTGAACTCACCGGTAGTGTCTTCGCCGGATCCGCTTTTTTTTGTTTTATGATTTCCGGATCCGCTCTTGGCCAGATTCCCGAAAATCTGATTCAGGGCCTGCTTACGGATATTCTGCTCCATTTTTGAACTGAGCTTCACCCCGCTGCTGCTGCCGTTAGGATCAACTTCTTCACGGATATAACCTTTCTTTTTAAGGTCTTCTATAAAATTGTCAATGGTATATTCCGGGGTTGTCAGCTGATATTCCTCATCCAGCATCCGGAGCCATTCGATCGCTTCATCAAAATCTCCCGAAGTATGGGTCAACAGATCGGTAAAGATTTCCAGCAGCCTGTCGAACACCGATAATTCCGGTGCCTTATACGTTTCAAACCTGAAACCTTTCACAATATGCTCTTTCATATCCTAAAGTTACGATATAAATACAGGAATGTACTAAAGATTTCGTCTATTTTAGTTTTTGACATTTAGAATAATTACCAGAACAGAGATTTTTTTTCAGGAGCTTGATCCCGCTATCCACTGCTACTCCTCACGCCTGCGTTTGGCCTGTGCTT
>NZ_BJYJ01000064.1 GCF_007991455.1 Chryseobacterium hagamense
GGATTTCAATGATTATTTTTTTATTTATAAATAAGTTATTATGAAAAAAGGATGGCAACTTTTTATTTTTTAAAATAATAATTTCTTAACGATCGCATTTGTTGCATAACTTTTGTATTTCTTCATCCTCAATCAGTTCATAAATAAAATAATAAATATTATAACGATCATATTTATTAGGAAACTGATATCCGTTGATTAAAATAATTGGCGTAAAATTAAGACCGGCATTTTTATTTCTCATCGACATTTCAACAAAAAGTATTAAGTCTTCATTACTGATTGTAGTTCCTGTTTTTTTATCTTAAATACTAGGTCACAATTAGTTTGCATTAAATTTCGAGAAACGAATATTTAAATGTTTTCCTATATTTGCCATGCATCTGTTTACAGAATAGAATAAAGTATCCTTTTCAAGATAATTTTCAGGATATAGTCATTCTGTTTTCAGCTTTCGCCAGAGGGCTTCTGCCATGTTCAGATGCGGGGAATAAGGTGGCAGAAAGAAGATAAATAGTCCTCTTTGTTCCCAATGGGCTCTATTCTGCTTTACTAGTCTTGACCGGTGAACAGAAGCATTATCCAAAGCCACCACCGTTTTTTTCTGTATTTTAAAAGATAAATCTTCCAGAAAATTGGGCACAAATTCACTGTTAATATTTTGCTCGCTCATCTTCCAATGGCATACATTGGAGCGGTTGATCATTCCGAAAATGTTTGTTTTATAGCCTTTTTTACATAAACAGCCATTTCTTCACCGGGGAACTGCCATCCGTAAGGAACATAGCCCTGGCTGCTTACATGACTTTCACCTGCATAAAACAAATCAATCATTCCATGATTTTCAAGGTTTTCCAATTCCTGTAAATCTGCTTTTTTGCAGATATATAGCTCTGCACTACACTTGCCTTTCGGACGTTTTCTTATCCGTTTATATCTTCCACCAAGCTTTTTAAAAATCGCTTGAACGTTTTTTCGCTCACTTTTTTTCCACTTGCCAACTCCCATTCTGCCTGGGCAGAACATACCTTTTGACGATGCTTTTTTATAGATTCCAAAACCAACTCCTTATCCTGCTCAAAATTAAATGAGGATTTTTTGCCCCTGCCCGGCTTGATAGACAAACCAAGTATCCCTTCTTCCTTATATCGCTTCACCCAGCTGTTTACACTGACATGGCTTATTCGCAAAATACTTCCCACATCTTTTGAACTGCGTCCATCCGATTTTAAAAGAATAAGTTGACAGCGTTTGCGTAAACTCGCATTAGTTGAAGTAACCTGCAATAATTCCAGCTCTTCTATCGACTCATTACTTAATTCCGGTGTGTTTCCCCTACCCATTTTATAAAGGTAAGAAATAATGTAATCTATTTATGTCTGAGTACTTATTTTAGATTCATTTTTCGCTTCAAACCAGTAATCTAAAATCATAGTTGATTTAATGCTTGAGTTCTTAATATTCAAATTCTGTAAACTTTCCCTTTCATTGAGTATATTATCTAAATATAAACTAATTAAAAGAAGTATTCCATAAAATAAGAATCAATAATGAAGTTTTGCGGTTAAAAATAATGTGTTTAAAAAATACTATTCCGATAAATAGCTGCACAACAACCCTTATTCAAAAGAGAATATAATAAAATGATCACAAAAACTAAATAGATGAAAGGTTTGCAGCTTATTGCTGTTTTTTGTTATATCTGCTCTTTTTAAAAAGAAGGACAAAATGTGTTGACTTTTTGAAAAGTTCTTTCTTATCTAAAATTTTTGTTTTATCAGAATGTATTAAATAATGAGGGCAGGATTTTAAAAAAAATATTGTCAACAATTATAATAAATTCTTCACCCAGTATTCTTTATCTAAATCATATGAATCATCTCTTACGTCCATAAAATTGATAGCATCGCTTAATGCTAATGCTGAAGGATAATTTAGATGTATGCTTACTGAAAATTAAATTCTTAAAATTAACGCCCAACTTTGAAATAATCTGTTCAAATTTCATCATTTTTTATATAAAATTCAATAGGATTATTATCATGGATTTTACTTTCTTCTATTTGAGCATCTATGTCTTTGAGAAACTTTTGTCTCTCCTCATTACTATGAAAAACACCATCCCTTAACAGTTTTATTTTAAATTGTTCAAAAGGATTCTTCGGTATTTTTTCGTACTCTTTCAAGGTTATCTTTTTTGCATCTTTATAAGTCTCATCATTCAAAATAAAATAATTGGATTTCTGTTTTTGAACAGATATAATTTCAAATGAATGAGTATTTGTTCTATCCGAAATCTTTAATATGAGGCCCGGTAATCCATGAAATTTGTAGGGTCCGTCGGGAATAGAAATTTCATTGGTAAACCAAGCTGTCCATTGCCTTCCAGCAAAAAAAGTTGTTGCTTTCTGAGTTTGATACCCTAATATATTTTCATGTTCATTTGTGATTTCCCATTTCATTTTTCTTTCATCGTTCACTTTTAGAACTGCATCTTGCATATGATTAGGTGTGTAGAAATATATTAAATTTCTATTACTTATTTTTTCTACTACATATCTTACTTTTGCTGAAGCATCTGGAAATGACATAATCCCTTTTTTTGAGTCTTCGGTCATCGTAGAATCAGATATGATATGTTTTAGCCCTGTGAAAACCGACCGTTGATCTTTATTATAGAAATCTAATACCACAATTTCATTCGAAACAACATTCTTTTTCAAAGTGTCTGAAACAACTTTATAATTATAGGTAAACCTCATATTTTGAGAAAAAAACGACAAAGGCAAACAAAACAAAAAAAAAGTAAAAATTTTCATATTTTCAGATAGTATAGTTTATATAGGTTAGGATTTATTTAATCATTTTTAGATTGGCCTATTTTAACTTGTAATATAATACAATCGATTAATTAAAAGCAATGAATTTATAAAATTTCAATTTTGTAACTGATAAAATCATATTTTTTAATGTTTGAATTTAAAAAGGCTACTAAAATAGTAACCTTTTTAATTAGACGATATTAACTTATGGCATTGGAGTTAAAAATCCTTTTTCACAGTATAAGTCATTAGAGTCTCCATAAACAACCGTGCTACATCCAACTCCAGGTATACAACAAGCATATTTCCCAGGTAGTTTTCCACCATCTACAATTTTTAACTCCTCTCTTGAAAGTTTTTTAAGATTTTTCATTTTGTTTAATTTTTTAAATTTAATATTTACTTTTTGTCATACCATCCCTGACATGGGTCTGTCAATCAACATTTCATATTTACATTGTACTGCGCACATACAAAAATAAAAGTTTGTGTTTTTTGTCGAGACAAAGATGGGTCAAAAAGAAATAATTATGCAAGTAATCTCTTTATACATTCTTGAATTTAGACCCATAAATTCAAGAATATATTAAAATTAAATAATTGAAAATTAATCAATTATATACTTTTCACTTCTTGTGTTTCAATTTCTTTTAAATAGATAGAAAGAGTAGTTCCTGTTCTTTTTTTGAACGCTAAAGTGAAAGCTTGCTCATTATTATATCCTAATTCTTCTGCAATGAAGGGTATTTTATAAGACCTAAATTTTCTATCAATCGCTAATCTATTTATTGCATAATCTATGCGAAGATCATTTAAATACGTTGCAAAGTTTTTTTTCTTATAAATATTAATGATTTCTGACAAATATCGAGTATTTGTTTTTGCCTTTTTTGCTACACTATTTAATGTAACTCCATTTTGAAGAAAGAGTTCTTTTGCTTCAAAAGAATGTAGCTCTTTTAGTATATTTTGTGCAACATCTTCAGAAGTAACTCTAATTGTCTTAGATTCTTTATTTTCAAGGCTTGCAGTCTCAGATGAAATATCACTATTTTTTTCATCTATAATAGTATGAACATTGACTTTGTTATATACTGATTGAAGCAATTTTTGAGCAATTTTTTTATATTTCTTCTCAGATTTATAATATAAAAAAAGAACTATAAATAGAATCAGAACTAAACAACATATTGAGAAATATAAAACAATTTTTCTATCTTCAAGTTCAGATATAATTTTTGCTTTCTCACTTATAAGATTGGGTGCATCATATCTTCTAGGAAGCTCTCTCGATATATATCTGAACTGAGAATCAAGCTGTTTATCTATTTTTAAAAACCTATCAATATAATATAGCTGCTGTTCCTTTTCGTTTTTTTCCTTATAATACTCTATGAGATAAGAATATACTTCCCGAAGTTCAGGGAATGTATTGTTATTTTTTTTGACAATAGAATCTATTGAAATAAAACTTTTTACGGCTTTTTCTTTTTGTCCAGCACCTATATAAGCCTGCCCAAGATATAATATAGCATAATTTATACTTAATTCATCTGATTGAGAATCAATGAAATATTTTTTTGTTTTATTTAGATTGGCAATAGCTTTATCATAATTTTTTTGTTTTAAATCATATAAACCCAATAAAGATAAATATTCGTGATACCGATAAATATTATTTCTTTTATTTAATTCCAAACCTTCTATGATAAGAATTTTTGCAGAATCAATCTTTTCGATATCTAAATAAGTACTTGCTAAATTCAAATGAATATTAGCAAGCTCATTTTCGCTAAGATAAGGAGCATTATACAGATAATATCTTAATTTTTTCGCAGCATCATAATGTTTGCCAATATAGTTGTTTAAATATGCAATACTCGTTTCAGCAAAAGCAACTTGTCGTTTGTTACCTTTTTCCTTAGCATATTTAAGTCCGATTACATAATTATTTAATGCTTCTTTTTGGTGATCATAACGAAAGAATAAGTTTCCTTTTAATAAATAAATGCGAGCTGGGTAACCTTCTTTTTTGGTATTCTTTGTTAAAACTTGTACGCTGTCAAGATATTTTAATGCTTTAATAAATGACTCATTAAAATGCATAAGAACATATCCTTCTACAATCTTTTCATTGTTGTTTTCTCTTTTAGCTTTTTGAAGATAATAGTGACTAATAAAATTTGCTTTTTTTATTTCGTTTGTACTATTATATCCATAATATTTTGTTTCTAAATCAGAATATGAATAGTTCTTTAGAGAATCAATAAAGTTTTTTTGTGCAGATATTACACAAGAAAATAGCGCTAACAAAAAAATACAACTAGTTTTCATCATTGTTTTAAAATCCTATGTAAAAATATTATTTTAATTTTGGATAGGTTTAATACTCTT
>NZ_BJYJ01000065.1 GCF_007991455.1 Chryseobacterium hagamense
CATCCTTCTTTGGCTTGAAATGGTTTTCAAAATCTTTTTACACAAATATAATTTTCAAAATAAAAAAATGGCTTTTTAAGGAATGATTAATTATAATTAAATCCAAAAACTTTTTAGTTTTCTTATGTTTTAATAAAATTATACATAACTTATCTTGAGACTCTGGAGAAAAATCTGGAATTTTATATCTTTTAACATAATCATGGTCTTCATTGTATATACCTGCTTTCTTGTTATCCTCAGTTAACTCTTCACCATTTAACCACCACCAAGTATACCTCATTATTTGGTAGGCACCAGCAGCTGATGATGAATAATTACCTGCTTTTATAACCTTTTCAGGATGAGTTTTAAAATTTTTAAAATGTATCCCACTATATTGTTTAGAATATCCACTATCTGAATTTGTACCCTCTCCTTTCCGTAACATTCTCATAAATGCTCTTACCATTGCTTCTTCAACAGATATATCAGTATTTAATTTTTCTTGAATTGCTTGATTTGTGTCACTTTTGATTTTTCAGTTTCTTCTTCAGTTAAATCATTTCCATCGATCATATCTTGTGGTTTTTCAAAATTAGAAAATTCCACCATTACTTTGTCACTGGGATTGAAAAAATAAGCATAAACCTTTATTTTTTTTGGTTCATTATGGAAAATACAATCCATCATATTAAAACCATTGCTAATGATTTCATTATGGTTTTTAAACTTGATTAGTTCTCCATCATCGTACCGGTAAGACCATTTAACTGATAATAATTCTACATCATGCAAATTCTGATTAGGTTGCGCTGTAAAATAATATCTTTCTCCTGGCTTAACCTCTGCCTGTAATTTCCCATCCTTATCAAAAGGGCCGTTGACCTTTACTACTTTTCTATTGCTATTCCAAAAAAGATTAAAATAATCATTACTTATACTTATAATACGATCTCCCAAAGCTAACTCCCATGAGCCTAAGGTTTTTACAAAATCTTTCTCTTTAGTACAGACTATACGGTCATTTTTATAATCATAAAGCTGAGCATAGATGGTCAGGCTTTTATTCATTCCCGGAAGCTGAAATTGAGAACTGCCCTGATCTATTACGAGCTCCTTAGTATAATATTTTAGATCATCATAAAATTTATTATTAACTCTTAGGATAATCCGGTGTGTATTTGGATCAAATTCTCTGGTGCTAATTAATATTCTGTTAAAGTTTTTGTTTCCGGAGCTATTCTTAATCTTTATATCGGTTATTGTTGGTAAATTCATTTTTATCAGATTAAAATTTGACTAACAGCGGCTGATAAAATCAACCGCTATCAGTCAAAATAGGTTAAACATTAGATTTTTTTTACTTCCAGATAAACTGTAGTAGTAGAACTTTCTTTTACCTCAACAATTCTGGTTACTTTTCCTTTAAGGATAGAGTACTGATTATCAAAATCATCATTTTCATCAAGACAAAGCTCATATTTACCCACAGGAATATTTTCCATCCAGAAATCTCCTTTATCATCCGGATTGGTAAAATCTACAGGCGATTTATCTTTGTTTTTAAGCATGATTTCCGGTAAAAGCCCTTGTAAACCTTCTATATGACCGGAAATTGATCCTGTCTTTTGTTCATCACTTCCTCCCATCTGTGCATCAGTTGGAACAATCTGAGAAGACTGCGGAACTTTGGCCGGATCTTCGTAGTCGGAAAGGTTATCATCAAAAGGCAATGCTTTGGTAACATTCAGCCCGATCGACTGTGCCTGAAGTACGTTGAATAATGTTTAAAGAAAATACCGCACGAATCCTTTTAGTGCGGCAGTTAGAGGAGCGGAGAGATTATTCAATAGAATATCAAATGTATTAGATTTTGTTTCTACTTTTGTAAATGCTAAAAATTCGTTTTTGTGATATTTTATTCTTTAAAAGTTATTTCATAATTCATATTATTTACTCCTTTCATAAACTCTTTTAGGAATTTTCTTAAAATCATTTTTCTGTTCTTTTATTAAAAAAAGATATTTTCGGTAAGATATTTTTGCTCCTTCTTTCTGGTTAAGTTTCCATTGTGCATCCGCGAGACTGAGCCATGTCACAATATTTGAAGGATATTTTTCAATAATTTTCTTTAAAATAATTATAGATTCTTTAGCATACAAAAGTGAAGCTATTTTATGATATTGACTTAAATTTTTATCTGTAATTGGATCATTGGAAATTAATTCTTTAAGAGAATTAATTTCCAATATAACTTTTTTCTTCTTTATAAAATCTGGAATTCTTAGTAGAAAATCATCAATATTATAATACGTATTGTTCTTATAAAATAGATCATGATTATTAATAAACTCTCCGATTCCCTGACTATTAGAAAAGAATATTAGTTTTTTATCTTCAACCGCTACAAAATCAGGAGAAAATAAATCTGAATCAGAATTAATTATTACATAAGGAGCATCATAAGTACTTAAATATTCTAGAGAATCCTTTGGAATTTTATCTGATATTATTTGTCTTACCATTAAAAATTTAGTATCACTACTTATACTTACACTGTTACAATCAGGTATCAGAAAAAAATTATTTCCTTTATTGATTTGTTTTAATTCAACATTCTTATATCTGATTTTTTGCCAAACACTTTTATTTTTCTCTTTAACAAATTCATAGTTATCACATTTCAAAGATTTCTGCGCATTAAAACAATTTATAAAACAGCACAGAATTAATGTAATTATATTTTTTATTATCATTTTAATAAGTTATTGGATTTCATTTTTAAGAATCTCACCTTCATATCAGTCCCTTCTCTTTTATTACCATAATCTTCTATTATTTCCATTTCATATTCAGAATGCTTACTTCCCCATTCTTTTGGATTCTTGGGTACATTTGGATGCTTAGAAAAAAAACGATTTATTGATTCTCCAATATTAAATTTTACCAAAGATGGTCTATTAACACTTTGGTCAAGGACGGTAACTCTTCCTAATTTAGATAAGAAAACATCTTTAATTTTAAATGTATATTCTTCATCTTTGATTCGAGTGCCTTTATCTTTATGGTATTTTTTAACCACTTTTTCCTCTAAACAAACTCTTAATCTTGATATAAAATCATCAATCTGTTTTGATTGATATATTTCGCTTTTACCAAGTGCTATAAATGGCTCTAAGGGAATGCTTGGAACTTTTTTTCCACCTGTGCTATTGATTGTTCTCCGTGTATTTCTTCAGTTCCACTTTCTTTTACAACTAAGAAATCCTCATTTTTACTATCATTTAAAAATACGGAAGTATCTTCTACCATTTCTGCGTAAATGTATAAAAAAGGTTGCCTATTTCAGACAACCAATATTATTACCATTTATAGTTTATTCTTTGATTCTTTATACAATTCTCCACCTTTACTTGAATTGGACATTTATAACAATTTTTAAATACTACAGAATTAAAATGATCTTCAAAAGATATATATTTGACAACTTTAATATTAAGATTTTCAAAACACACCTCAGTCGCAGGTAAATAGTCATAATCATTACTTTTAATTCTCTTTTTATATATACCATTTTTATATAAAATTTTCTTATATATATAAATATTTTGATCAATATTTTTTAAATATAGCCAATAACTGTCGCCATTAGAATATGAATTGAACTTTATTATAGCCCTTTTTGAATCAACTCTACTTAACTCATAATTATAAATCAACTCATAATTACAATTATTTTTATTGTCGCAGGTTATTTCTACAGGTAGTTTAAGCAATATTGCTTTTCTTAAAATATTTTCTTCAGAATAATTATAGCAATCATCACACTTTATAACTGCATTTTGGTGCAATTTCCCAATAATAGTATCATTTCTGTACACTAACTGCTGAGATTTATTAAAGTTATAGCTTAATATTAATAAAATAATAATTATTTGTTTATACATTTTTCGTCATATTTAAAATATTCTTTTGTCCAGTTTGTAAAGTTTATTCTTTCATCTATACCATTTAGCCCTCCATTTATGGCTTTGCTTACTTTCTTTATTATTTCATCTGAGAATCCTTCATCCATTGCATCTAAAGTTTTCCTTTGTCTTACAGTAGAGTACCAGCCTCCAGAATTGAATGCATGAAATAAATCTTGTGAAAGTTTTTTAGAAAAATTTTTAAGTTTTTCATAAAATAAATTATCAAGGCCTTCAGTATTTGCTTTTTCACTATTTTTTATGCATTCTCCAACACCTTCTATAATATTTCCTTTTTTATCTTTTCTTGAATACTTTTGATATATTTTGTAAAAATCGGTGCCATTTACATAATCATAATATGATAAATAGTTAAAATCATGAGTTATTTGTTTCATACCTCTCCCTTGAAATGGAACACCTCCTTTATAGTTTTTCGGCACTTCTTTTCTACTTTCATAAGTATAGCGAAAATAAATTGTTTCTAAATACATTTGACCAATAAAATGTATCTTTCTCTTACAAGTATTTATATCATACTTTGTAAACATTTTA
>NZ_BJYJ01000066.1 GCF_007991455.1 Chryseobacterium hagamense
TCTTTGCGGCCTTTGCGTTTAAATAAAAGCAGCCATTATTAAAAAAAAGGCATTATTAAAACAGCCATCATAAAAACAATGAATAACAAAATACTTACTTTCGGAGAAATCATCCTTCGCCTTTCACCGCCCGGCCACCGGACGATGAAGCAGAGCCATGAGCTGGAGTTTTTCTTCGGCGGGACGGAGCTCAACGTGGCGGCATCCCTGGCAACGATGGGTTGCGGGGTCAGGCATGTGGGCTGCGTATCCGATGATTTTGTAGGGGAATCGGCTTTGGCTTTTGTGAAAAGCTTCGGAATCGATGCTTCTTTTATCACCAGAAATGATCATCCTTTGGGGCTGTATTTCCTGGAAACGGGCGCATCGGTCCGTGCAAGCCGGATTGCCTACAACCGGTTGAACGGTTCCTTCGCCAACATCGAACCCGGTAAAACTGACTGGAGAAAAGCGCTCGGAGACTGCAGCTATTTCCACTGGACGGGCATCAGTCCGGGCATTTCCAAATCCGCTTATGAGGCCTTAAAAGAAGGTCTTCGGACTGCCCGCGACATGGGAATCGAGGTGACTGCCGATCCGGCCTACCGTTCCAACCTTTGGAAGTACGGGAAAAGCGGGAAAGAGGTGTTGAAGGAGCTGGTGGGGTATTCCACGATTTTTATCGGCGGGGTGAATGAGATCAACGAGATCCTGGGAACTGCATTTTCATCGGACAAAGAGGGTTTTTTTAAAGCCTGTGATGAATTGAAGCGGCAGATTCCTTCCATCCATAAGATTTTCGATAAAGTAAGGATCGGGGTAACGGCCAGTTCGCAGCAGACCCAGGGAAGGGCCCTTTCCGGGGGCAACTATTTTGAAACCGGGCTGTTGGAAGTTAGTCCCGTGGTAGACCGGATCGGGACGGGGGATGCCTTCGCCGCAGGGCTGATCTACGGTTTGCAGCATTTCGATGATGAAAAAGCGCTCCATTTTGCCAACGCGGCGTGCGCGGTCAAGCACACGATTTTAGGCGACATCAGTTACAGCAGCGCCGAAGATATCCTGGACGTGATGAACGGCGATTCCGGGGGAAGAATAAAGCGGTAGCGACTAGCTGCTGGCAGATGGCTTTTGGCAATTTGCTTAATAATGCTTCTACAAAGCTAGAATATAATACAAAACTTAGTGGGCTTTTATAAGCATGAGTTTATGCTGAGCCTGTCGAAGTAGCTTTGTGAACCTTACAAACAATTAGTAGTAAAAGAAAACTTTGCGGACTTAGCTAAGTGAAACGCCTTTGCGAACTTAAAAGCAGTTAGTATTCATAAAAACTTTGCGGACTTTGCGTTAAAAACCAGGATTATAAAATAAAATTAAAAATGAGAACCATTCAATCAACCACCGATACCATTATCAGCCAGGGTGTTCTGCCTTTGTATTACCATGCGGAGGAGTCGGTTAGCTTAGATATTTTAAGATCGCTGTACCGTGCCGGGATCCGCGCGGTGGAATACACCAGCCGGGGCGGGGCGGCATTGGGCAATTTTACCAAAATGGTAGAGATCCGCACTGCCGAAATGCCGGAGATGCTTTTAGGCATCGGGACGATCAAAAGCCTTCAGCAGGCGGAGGAATACCACCGGGCCGGGGCCGATTTTTTCATCAGTCCGGGTTTTGTACCGGAAGTGGCGGAGTATTTAATCCCGAAAGATCTGTTGTACAGTCCGGGGTGCATGACCCCCACGGAAATCATCGCCGCTGAGAAGGCGGGGGTAACCTTCATCAAATTATTTCCGGGAAATGTCCTGGGCGCCGGATTTATGAGCGCAGTCAAAGATGTATTTCCAAATCTGAAATTCATGCCAACGGGTGGCGTGGATACCACCAAAGAAAGCATCGGAAGCTGGTTTAAAGCAGGCGTATCGGCCGTGGGCATGGGCAGTAAGCTCATCAGCAAAGAACTGATGCAGGCCAAAGATTACGGAACCATTGAAAAAGAAACCCGGAAAGTAATGGAACTGATCCGGGAGTTAAAATAACGTGAGTTCAATAGAAACATAAATGGTATCAATAGGAATGGACTTCAGTCCATTTACATGAGGATACCGATAACCGGCTTTAGCCGAAACGTACGGTAAATTTTGGCTGAAGCCGGATCCTAAGCCGCAATAATGCCATCGGGCTAAAGCCCGACGCTATTGATAATCAATAAATCTGTTTGTATATCATAGATATTCAAATAAATAATGATTAAATATAATGCAGATAAAAAAGACTTTGTGGTCTTGGCTAAGTGAAACGCCTTTGCGAACTTAAAAAAGTTTAGTAGTAAAAGAAAACTTCGCGGACTTTGCGTTAAAAATAGTTTGTCATATTTAAGTCCTGAAGAGACGGCTTAATGCATGTCAAAAAAGAAAAATGTTTACAGACTTTGCGTTAAACAAGAATAGTAAAAAACAAAAAACTAACTAAATTCTAAAATAAAGTATGGGTTCAGTTACCTCTCTTAAACCGAGCAGCTTCCGGTGGACCATCTGTGTGCTGCTGTTTGTGGCCACCACGATCAATTACCTGGACCGCCAGGTGCTGTCTCTGACCTGGAAGGATTTCATCGCCCCGGAATTCCACTGGAACAACAGCGATTACGGGAACATCACCGCCCTGTTTTCCATTTTTTATGCCGTGGGGATGCTTTTCGCCGGAAAGTTCGTCGACTGGATGGATACCAAAAAAGGCTTTCTATGGGCCATTGCGATCTGGTCGGTGGGGGCGGTGTTGCACGCTTTCTGCGGAGTGGCGACTTCGGGAATTCTTACCGGAAACTGGCTGGCCGGTTTTCACGGCTCGAAGGAACTGATTGCAAAAGTATCCGATACCTCAGCGATCATCAGCACCAGCGTGACGTTGTTTGTCTTTGCCCGTTTTGTGCTGGCCATCGGGGAAGCGGGGAACTTTCCGGCAGCGATCAAGACCACTGCGGAGTATTTCCCGAAAAAGGACCGCGCCTTTTCCACCAGCATCTGGAATGCGGGAGCAACGGTGGGGGCCCTGGCGGCGCCGGTTACCATTCCTTTTATTGCCAGGGCGATGGGCTGGGAGTGGGCCTTTATCATCATCGGGGCCCTAGGCTTTCTGTGGATGGGGCTTTGGGTATTTTATTACAAAAAACCACATGAGCATCATAAAGTCAATAAGCACGAGCTGGCCTATATCAACCAGGACCATGAAGAAATCCTGGCTCAGGACGCTTCGGTTCCTGAAAAGAAGTTTTCCTACAGGGAATGCTTCAGCCACCGCCAGACCTGGGCATTTGCCTTCGGGAAGTTCATGACCGACGGGGTATGGTGGTTTTTCCTGTTCTGGACCCCGGCTTACTTAAGCTCGGTCTACCAGATGGATTCCACCCAGAGTGCCTTTCCTTTATTTGTCCTGTATGTGATTACCCTGCTCTCGATTATCGGGGGCTGGCTTCCGAAATACTTTGTGGAGAAGAAGGGGATGAATGCCTACTCGGGAAGGATGAAAGCGATGCTGATCTTCGCCTTTTTCCCATTGCTGGCCTTACTGGCGCAGCCTCTGGGCTCAGTCACCTACTGGATCCCGGTCCTGATCATCGGGATTGCCGGAGCGGCGCACCAGGCCTGGTCGGCAAACATCTTCTCCACGGTGGGCGATATGTTCCCTAAAAAAGCAATTGCCACCATCACCGGAATCGGCGGCATGGCCGGGGGGATCGGTTCCTTTATCATCAACAAATCCTCAGGGGTACTCTTCGATCATGCCCACAAGGCCTGGACTACGGTAAACGGCGTACCGCTATTGGAAAAATACCCGCAGTACATCAACGAACGGCTGCCGGAAGGCTTTTTTGAAGACCTGAAAACATCAGGGGCCGTGGTAGTTGACGGGATTGACAAAGGCTACATGATCATTTTCTCCATCGG
>NZ_BJYJ01000067.1 GCF_007991455.1 Chryseobacterium hagamense
CCAGCCATCAGCCATCAGCCAGATACGGTTCAGGATTTTGGTTAAGGCAGGGGCATAAAAAAAAACCTCACACATGACTGTGTGAGGTTTTTAATAAAAACTGGCGGCGACCTACTCTCCCGCTATTCGCAGTACCATCGGCGCTGGTGGGCTTAACTTCTGTGTTCGGAATGGGAACAGGTGAGCCCCACCGCTAAAACCACCCTAAAGGTTGTATATAATGTAGGATGTATTGTTGTATAATGTACAAAGTATTTTACTTTGATACATTGTACTTTTGTACATGTTACATAATTTATCGGTAAATATCATCACAAAGGCAAAACCTTGGGTGCACTTATAAGGCTTTTACTGAGAACCAATAGGCTATAAATCTACGGGTAATTAGTACTACTCGGCTATGCTGTTACCAACTTTACACCTGTAGCCTATCAACGTGGTCATCTCCCACGACCCTTAAAAGATGTCTCATCTTGAGGCGAGTTTCACACTTATATGCTTTCAGTGTTTATCTCTTCCAAACGTAGCTACTCAGCGGTGCACCTGGCGGTACAACTGATACACCAGAGGTTTGTTCAATTCGGTCCTCTCGTACTAGAATCAAGCCCTCTCAAACATCTAACGCCCGCAATAGATAGAGACCGAACTGTCTCACGACGTTCTGAACCCAGCTCGCGTGCCACTTTAATGGGCGAACAGCCCAACCCTTGGGACCTTCTCCAGCCCCAGGATGTGACGAGCCGACATCGAGGTGCCGAACCTCCCCGTCGATGTGAGCTCTTGGGGGAGACTAGCCTGTTATCCCCGGAGTACCTTTTATCCTATGAGCGATGGCCCTTCCATACGGAACCACCGGATCACTATGTCCTGCTTTCGCACCTGATCGACTTGTAGGTCTCACAGTCAAGCACCCTTATGCCATTACACTCTACGCACGGTTACCAAGCGTGCTGAGGGTACCTTTGAAAGCCTCCGTTACTCTTTTGGAGGCGACCACCCCAGTCAAACTACCCACCACGCAATGTCCTTCTCAAAAGAAGTTAGGCTCCAAGTAAGTAAAGGGTGGTATTTCAACGTTGGCTCCACAAACACTGGCGTGCCTGCTTCAAA
Organism: Chryseobacterium hagamense; assembly: GCF_007991455.1. Lineage (GTDB taxonomy): Bacteria > Bacteroidota > Bacteroidia > Flavobacteriales > Weeksellaceae > Chryseobacterium > Chryseobacterium hagamense. Next base: position 1,111 of record NZ_BJYJ01000067.1, read on the forward strand.
GCCTCCCACCTATCCTACACATTACTTACTCAAAGTCAATACGAAGTTATAGTAAAGGTTCACAGGGTCTTTTCGTCCCATTGCGGGTAATCGGCATCTTCACCGATACTACAATTTCACCGAGCTCGTGGCTGAGACAGTGCCCAGATCGTTACACCATTCGTGCAGGTCGGAACTTACCCGACAAGGAATTTCGCTACCTTAGGACCGTTATAGTTACGGCCGCCGTTTACTGGGGCTTCAGTCAAACGCTTCGCTTACGCTAACGCCCTTCCTTAACCTTCCAGCACCGGGCAGGTGTCAGACCCTATACAGCATCTTTCGATTTAGCAGAGTCCTGTGTTTTTGATAAACAGTCGCCTGGGCCTCTTCACTGCGGCCAGCATTGCTGCTGGCGTCTCTTCTTCCGAAGTTACGAGACTATTTTGCCTAGTTCCTTAGCCACGACTCACTCGAGCACCTTAGGATTCTCTCCTCGACCACCTGTGTCGGTTTTGGTACGGGTTGCTTCACTTCGGCTTTTCTTGGATCCGATTACACTACAGCAGCTTCGCCCGAAGGCTAGGCCTTGACACTTCCGTCCGTCTTTAGTAGCTACATCGAACCGTCCCCTTTTTAGTGTGAGCAAGTATGGGAATATTAACCCATTGTCCATCCACTACCCCTTTCGGGTTCGCGTTAGGTCCCGACTAACCCTCAGCTGATTAGCATGGCTGAGGAAACCTTAGTCTTTCGGTGAGGGGGTTTCTCGCCCCCTTTATCGTTACTTATGCCTACATTTTCTTTTCTATAAGCTCCACCAAGCCTCACGACTCAGCTTCTACGCCGATAGAATGCTCTCCTACCAGATATAATTAATTATAAATCCATAGCTTCGGTATTCTGTTTATGCCCGATTATTATCCATGCCGGACCGCTCGACTAGTGAGCTGTTACGCACTCTTTAAATGAATGGCTGCTTCCAAGCCAACATCCTAGCTGTCAATGCAGTCCAACCGCGTTGCTTCAACTTAACAGAAATTTGGGGACCTTAGCTGTTGGTCTGGGTTCTTTCCCTCTCGGACATGGACCTTAGCACCCATGCCCTCACTGCCGACCATCATTTATTAGCATTCGGAGTTTGTCAGGAATTGGTAGGATTTGACTCCCCCGCATCCAATCAGTCGCTCTACCTCTAATAAACTATAAATCGACGCTGCACCTAAATGCATTTCGGAGAGTACGAGCTATCTCCCAGTTTGATTGGCCTTTCACCCCTACCCACAGGTCATCCGAAGACTTTTCAACGTCAACCGGTTCGGTCCTCCACTTTGTGTTACCAAAGCTTCAACCTGCCCATGGGTAGATCACAAGGTTTCGCGTCTAATCCTACTAACTATGCGCCCTGTTCAGACTCGCTTTCGCTCCGGCTCCGGACCTGAAGTCCTTAACCTCGCTAGTAAAATTAACTCGTAGGCTCATTATGCAAAAGGCACGCCGTCACTGGACCTGCCAGCTCCGACCGCTTGTAGGCGTACGGTTTCAGGTTCTATTTCACCCTTCTATTCGAAGTGCTTTTCACCTTTCCTTCACAGTACTTGTTCACTATCGGTCTTTCAGGAGTATTTAGCCTTGGAGGATGGTCCCCCCATATTCAGACAGGATTTCACGTGTCCCGCCCTACTCATTTATCATCTTAATATGCCTTTCAAATACGGGGCTATCACCCTCTACGGCCGCACTTTCCAGTACGTTCTTTTAAACATATAAAGACTTTTGGGCTAATCCGCTTTCGCTCGCCACTACTTACGGAATCTCTTCGATTTCTTTTCCTCCGGGTACTTAGATGTTTCAGTTCTCCGGGTTTGCTTCTCAATGTAAACATCAAGATGACATGTCTTCAACATGCCGGGTTGCCCCATTCGGACATCTCGGGATCTATTCGTGTGTGCCAATCCCCCGAGCTTTTCGCAGCTTACCACGTCCTTCTTCGCCTCTGAAAGCCTAGGCATCCGCCATACGCCCTTAACGATTTCTTTCCTATTTTTAGGTTACTCAAGCACTTATAAGTGCTCGGTTTTCTCTTTGTGATGTCTTTACCGTTAATGTCAATGATCTTAATGTCTTCTCTTCCGTCTGATGAACAGATGTTGTTTTTGGCTCCATCCGTAACTTTTAAATCAAACTTCCAAAACTGTGGAGAATAAGGGAGTCGAACCCTTGACCTCCTGCGTGCAAGGCAGGCGCTCTAGCCAGCTGAGCTAATTCCCCCTCTAGTTGAGTGTATAAGTAATAGTGTTGGAGAGTTTGAGCATTAAACTCATCTTCTCTCATACTCTAAAAATCTCTTACTCAAAATTAGTAGTCTCGGGCAGGCTCGAACTGCCGACCTCTACATTATCAGTGTAGCGCTCTAACCAGCTGAGCTACGAGAC
>NZ_BJYJ01000068.1 GCF_007991455.1 Chryseobacterium hagamense
TTTCCTTTCTACCGCCAGCCGGATTCTAAAGACTGTGGTCCTACATGCCTCCGTATCGTAAGCAAACATTACGGAAAAAGCATTTCCCTGCAACAGATTCGTAACCTCTCAGAAACAACCCGCGAAGGCAGCAGCCTGCTCGGCTTGAGCGATGCCGCTGAAGACTTGGGATTCCGCTCTTTGGGGGTTCAGATCAATTTTGAGTCTCTGGCTGATGAAGTCCCCCTTCCCTGCATTGTACACTGGAACAAAAATCACTTTGTCGTTGTTTACAAAATCGATAAACATAACAAAGTATACGTTTCCGATCCCGGTTACGGTTTAATAACCTACACAAGAGAGGAATTTATCAAACTGTGGATTGGCGAAAATGCAAATGAGAAAACAGAGGAAGGAATTGTTCTGATCCTGGAAACAACTCCCGCATTTTTCCAGACCGAATTTGATGATCAGGAAAGCAAAGCCAGCTTTTCTTTTCTTTCCAAATATTTATTAAAATACAAGTCACTTGTTATACAACTTGCTGTAGGACTTTTGGCAGGAAGTTTACTTTCCTTAATTTTTCCTTTCCTTACCCAAAGTATTGTTGATGTCGGAATTCAGAACCAGGATCTTAATTTCATTTATCTGGTCCTTCTTGCACAGATTATGCTGTTTATGGGAAGAATGGGAATTGAAATGATCAGGAGCTGGATTTTGTTACACCTTTCGGCAAGAATCAATATTTCCATTATTTCAGATTTCTTCATCAAACTGATGAAACTCCCCATTAGTTTCTTTGACACGAGAATGACGGGGGATATCATGCAGAGGATCAACGACCATCACCGGATCGAGCAGCTTTTAACAAGTTCGTCACTAAACACCCTGTTTTCATTGGTTAACCTGATTATATTCAGTATTGTCCTTTTGTTTTATGACTACAGACTGTTTATTGTCTACCTTTTCGGAGCAGCAGCTTACATCGGATGGATCAGCTTCTTTCTGGGCAGGAGAAAAGAACTGGATTATAAAAGATTTTCCCAGGTTTCCCAGGAACAGAGCAAGGTCATCGAGCTTATCAACGGGATGCAGGAAATTAAAATGCACAATGCTGAAAAACAGAAACGGTGGGACTGGGAATTTCTGCAGGTGAAACTGTTTAAAATAAGGATAAAATCGCTATCGTTAGAACAATGGCAATCGGTAGGTGGAAACTTTATCAACCAGATGAAAGATATTCTGGTAAGCTTTTTATCGGCTAAGCTGGTTCTGGAGGGTAATCTGACCCTGGGGATGATGCTTTCCGTTCAGTACATCATCGGGCAGCTGAACAGTCCGTTACTTCAGCTGATTGATTTCATCAAACAGACCCAGGATGCCAAAATTTCTCTGGAGAGACTGGGTGAGATTCATGATAAAGAAGACGAAGAGAACAAGGATGAACAATACAGCCATGAACTGCCTGGAAAGGATATTGAAATTGAAAATCTGTCTTTCCGGTATACCGGTTCTGATGTTCCCGTTTTTGAAAATTTAAGCCTGACCATTCCCTATCAGAAAACAACCGCTATTGTAGGGGCCAGCGGAAGCGGAAAGACAACACTGTTAAAATTACTGATGAAATTTTATGAACCGTCTGAAGGTGAAATCCGGCTTGGAAATACAAAGCTTAAAAATATTTCTCCCCGGTTCTGGAGAGACCATTGCGGGGTGGTGATGCAGGAAGGTTATGTATTCAATGATACCATAGCCAATAATGTCGCGGTCGGAGAAGATTATGTTGACAAGAATAAACTCAGACGTGCAGTGGAAATCGCAAACATTAAAGATTTTATTGAAGAACTTCCTTTAAGTTACAATACCAAAATCGGGAATGAAGGTCTTGGGGTAAGCGGTGGGCAGAAGCAAAGACTTTTTATTGCAAGAGCCGTCTACAAATCTCCCGAATACATCTTATTTGATGAAGCCACTTCTGCATTGGATGCCAATAATGAAAAAGTGATTATGGAAAACCTGGAGCAGTTTTTTAAAGGAAAAACGGCAATTGTAATTGCCCATAGACTGTCAACTGTAAAACATGCGGATAAAATCATTGTTTTAGACAAGGGTAAATTAGTGGAGGAAGGAAGCCATGCCGAACTGGTCGCATTAAGAGGCGAATATTACAGACTGGTAAAAAACCAGCTGGAACTTGGAAATTAATCATAGATCATAAGATCAAGCGGAATCCGAAAAGCTTACAGAGTAGGAATTAAATTAACCAAATCAAATTACTATGAAAAATCTGAAAAAACTATCCAGAGAGCATCTAAAATCGTTAAACGGAGGAGGCGCCGGTTTGTGCGGGGCTTATTTTCCGACAGAACCGCCACTTCCGGGCGAGCCTTTCGATTGCGGATGCAGCAATCTCCTATGGTGCGAAAAAAGAGGATCGTGCATTCACAGGAATATGTTCTCTTCACAGGTCTGTAATGACGGCTTGTAATGATGAATAGATTTTGATTCGATCTAATGTATGAAACAGCAATCTTCAATTTTTTTGAAGATTGCTTATATCTAAAATATGGAAAAAGACGTCTTAGACAATATTGAACTTCGCTCGGAAAGCGTTCAGGATATTCTTACACAACCACCCCACTGGATGATCCGTTGGGGAAATACCATGATCCTATTAATTCTGGTACTCATCTTAATCATGAGCTACGTTATCCGGTATCCCGAATTTATTCCGGCCCCGATTATCGTTACTTCTCAGAATCCGCCTGAAAAACTCGAAGCCAGATCTAATGCTAAAATTGAAAAAATCTTTATCAAAGAACATCAGCAGGTTAAAAAAGACCAGGTTTTGATGGTGTTGCAGTCAACGGCAAATTATGAAGACGTATTAAAGCTTAAGAATATAGTGGATTCAACAGCACCGGATCAGTTACTGTCATTTCCATTGAGCAAAGTTTCCCATTTCAAATTGGGAGAACTTCAAAGTGATTACAATAGCTTTGCGAAAGCATTTCAGGACGAAACTTTATTTACGAGACTACAACCTTATGCCCCGGAAAACCTGGCAGCTAACCAAAGCCTTTCTGAATACCGCCTGAGAATTGCGACAACAAAACAGCAGAAAAAACTCGAACAGGCAAAATATGAAATTACAAGAAAAAATTATCAACGTTCACAGGAATTATATAACCAGGGAGTTATTGCCTCTATGGAACTTGAAAATGAGAAAATAAAATTCCTGCAGGCTCAGCAGAATCTTGAAAATATCAACATCTCCCTTTCACAGATGGAAGAA
>NZ_BJYJ01000069.1 GCF_007991455.1 Chryseobacterium hagamense
GGCAGGGAAGTTGCTAAGCAAAATTGGTGTTGGTAAGAAAGATAAGAAGGATAAAAAAGGTAAAAAAGATATTGATGATAAAGCAATTGATTTGACTACTTTAAGAATCTCAGTACCAACTAAAACCGATGGTAATCATACTCTTTATCTGAGAAAAGAGAAGAAAGGTTATAGCCTGATAATGGAGAGTACTCCTACTTTTTATTCTGATTTTATTAATCAAATTGAAACAACTGTAGAAAATAAGGATGACAAAGATAAAGCTTTAATCATTGCGAAAAGACTGGATGCATTAATAGATTCTGCTGATAATGAAAAGGATAAGCAAGAGATTGCTGAAAAACTAAAAGAATTATCTAAATTTACAATAAAGATTATTGATTTATTTAATCTTAAACCATTACAACCTGAAAATGACTATAAAAGAGGTAAGAAGCATGGTATAACATGGCAAAAATCTGATGTTATACAAGAATTTAAAAAAGATTTAAGAGATAAAGGAAAGAGTTTTCCACTTGGAAAATGGGGTAGTAAAAAAGATTTAGATTATGCTGGTAAGCTCGCAGCAACACTAAAAATTGCTGATGGCTTTAAAGATTTTCCCATTATGCCTGGAAGTACTAGTACAGTATATTATGTAGATGGATCAGAATCTAAGCCTGATAGAATCAGGTTAAGAAGAAATAAGGATAATAAAACCTTCCATGGTTTCCCAATAGATAGTAAAACAGCAGAACCAATATATTAAAAATTATAATATTATGTTTGAAATAAAATTTAATGTAACAAAAAAATTAGGTATAATAGACAATGAAGATATTTCAGTAAGTGAAGCAATTTGGTCTATATATCCTAATTATGACGAAAATGTAATTATCACTTTTGGGAATTACCTTATTTATTTAGATAAAAGAGGAGATATAGCTGGTATGTACAACGACATTATATATATGCTTAAAGACTTGAATGAAAATGAAAATGAATTTCAAATGAGTTTTTTAAGTAGTGGTTTTACTGTATATTGGAATTTCAAAAAAGAAGAAAATTTAATCACAATTACACCTAAATGGATCTCTGCCGGATTGAAAGATAGAGAAACAAATTTATTCGTACAAAATGTTAGAGAAGCTAATTTTCCGATAACCGTTAATACTGATGTCTTTATATCTGAATGGCATAAGCTTTTAAAAAATATAAAAGATGATTTATTAAAAGTAGGTTATACTGAAGATTTAGAAAACTTTGAATATTTGAAAAACTTGTAATAATGTAGGGCGAAATTTCAATTGAAGTTTCGCTTTTTTATTTGAAATAAAAGCCATTGCCAGCGGAAATGTAGGTGCGGTAGCCAAATCAATAGAAAACGCATTGGGAAGAGCTGTTCCTGTACTGATTGGCTTTTTAGCTTCGTTATTGGGAATTGGCGGATTGGCAGATAAGGTCTTAGGTGTGATCCGTAAAATCAAACAGCGTATTGAGAATGCCATTGTGAAGTTCTGGAATTTCGTGAAGGGGAAGGCAGGGAAGCTGTTGAGTAAAATTGGAGTTGATGGTAAGAAGAATAAGAAAGATGCAAAAACAACGTACCAACGTACATCGGCTGAAAAAGAACATGATTTGGATGTCGGCGTTAAAGAAGGAACCCGATTATTAAAAGACGAAAATCTTGATAAAAAAGAGATGCAGAAACGTCTTGAAGTTTTGGAAGATCACTACAATTTGCAGGAGCTTAAAATTGTTACTGACAAAGTAGAGAAAGATGAAGAAGTCTTATATATTTATGGTAAAGTAAATCCTGAAAAGAAAGGCGAAAAAGTCAAAAAGAAAAAGAAAAAACATTCAGAATATACGCCTAAAAATATTGAAATAAGAGTAGTTGGTGATCACAAGGTAGCAGTAACCTATGAATATGATAAAGAAGCTCATGAGAACGGTAAACAAAACTTTACAGTAACAATTGATTTAAACTCTGTTGATGGCAGAAAAGTTACCCAAACAGTTGATGGAAATAATTTGGCATTAAAACCAGAAGGAAAGGACAGGGGTTATCATGTGAGTGCCGGACAATTAGCTCGGGAAAAGTATGGATTAGATTTAGATTCAGTACATATTTTGGCAGACCAGTTTTTAGGTTCGGGATATAAAAGTGCACTTAATTTACTAGTTACTTCAGGTCCATTTAATAAACAAACAATGAAAAAAGCTGAAGATTCTATTAAAGATAAGATAAGAACAATTCAAAATGACAATCAAAATAAAATTGTTACTTTTGACATGACTGTTACGGCAACTTTTGAAGTTTTACCAGACGATAAGTTGATAGAAACATTAAAAAAGGTAAAACCCGAATTGAATAATGATGATAACGCTTTGAAAGCAACGCTGAGAAAATTAAACGAAAAGCAAGATCCAAGACGTTGTGAAAAAGTATCATATGAAGCTTATATGTTTATAGATGGTAAGAGAGAAGGAAGACCATTACAAGCAGAAACGGCAAACGCCGACAAATGGTTAAATGATTTATTTAAAAAGTAAAATATGAAACGTATAGAAGAATTTTTTAGAAGTCTATTTGAAAAAGAAAAAGAAGCAATTTATTATAGCGGATACAAAGAAAAACTAGATGAGTATAATAGTGTAGTTAAAGAATTAAATAAAAACGTGGTAAATGAAATGCCACCTTTAATGAGATTGCATGAAACACTACCATATTCTGAGAGATTTTATAAAGAAATAAAAGAATTTGATGATCCTATTACCCCTCGTCATCTTTATAAAATAAGCCATTATCAAAATAGAGACTATGGAGATTTATGGGCTTGTTATGTATCTGTTGATAATCCAGGAACAGGACAAACAAAAATATTACATTCATGTTTTATAGTTGCATCGATAGATGAGGACTTAAAGATTATTGCTCAATTTAATCCAGATAGAGATACAGGAAAATGGGCCTTTGTAGGAGGGGATGGAGAATTAAAAATGTATAAACTAGGAAAATTGCTTTCTATTGAACGATATTTAGAACCAGTAAATGATGATTGGGGTATAGAACAGTATAATAGAGATATTTAACAAAGCAATTAAAAACTTTTCATAAGCGAAATCGATTAGGGTTTCCCCCACAGCCACACGAAAGGATTCGTGTGGCTTTTTATGTACAATACTTTCTCACGTTGCGCAAAGTCTCCGATCAGATTGTTCAAAAATCTTATCGCAGGAGTTTCGCAAGGAATCACCAATTTCGGAGCC
>NZ_BJYJ01000070.1 GCF_007991455.1 Chryseobacterium hagamense
GCTGCTAAACTATTAAGTAAAGTCGGAATTGGAAAGCTTGGTAAGAAGAAAGATAAGGCTGATGATAAGCATATCAAAAACATGGATTCTGAAATTGCTCCGGAACTATTTACAATGAACGGAGAAAGGCATACATTGACTTTTGAGGACGGTGAAATTTACATGGCGAGTGAGAAGGGAATTTTAACAAATAAGCTTACTAGATTTAAAAATTATATAAGTAAAAACAGTGATGCTGATGAATTTGAAGGAAAAGGATCTGAAATTTTAAACGAGATCAATGAATTACAAATAAAAAATGAAAGGATAAAAAAATCATTAACCAATGCCAATAAGCTTGTAGATACAAATCCAGATAAATCTAAGAAAATAGAAAATGCACAAGCCGAGTTTGATAGCTTAAGTAAAAATGTTCACGACTTTGGTGAGAAATTTAAGTTAAATGACTTGACTTCAAAAAAGAAAAAGAAAGAGCATAACAAATTTTATCCAATTGATATTGAAGAGAAATTATTACCGAATGGAGGGAAAAGAATAACCTATAAGTACGCAGAAGGTAAACAAAAGTTTACCGTAGATTTAGCACCAAATAGGTATCCAATTAAAGTAGTAGGAGATCAGCTTACTTTGCATGATTTAGGACGAGGATTTACGCAAGATCCTGAAGGGAAACTTAAAAATGCAGGGATGGATTCGGCTCATGTTATTGCCAATATGTTTGGAGGAAGCGGATACAAAAAAGCTCAAAATATTGTGGCAACAAGTGCTGAATACAATCAGATTGTAATGAGAAGAAGAGAAGATCAAATCAGAGATTTTGTTGAACAAACTGCAAATGTCAGTCATTTTACTTTAGAAGTCAGTTTGCAGTATTCTGAAGATAGCAGTATATTTGAAATGTCTGAATTAAGAAAACAATTAGCAGATTATGCCAAAACCGATGATGAACGAAACATGTTGAAAGACGAAGATTTAAAAACAAGAATTTTACAAAATCTGAACCAAACCACTCAGGAGAGAATGAAAGAGGTAAAATATATTGTAACTCTTTTTGATGATCAAAATAGATTATTAAAACGTCAACCTTTTGAGATCATTGAGTCAGATTTATTATTTGGAACTAAATAGAAATAAACAATGGAAAAAATCAAAAAATTTATTTTATCATTCATAAAAGACGAATTTAACTGTAATAAAGCTAAAACAGATGTTACTATTACGGATAGTGATTATGAAAATCTAAAAAATAAGACACAAAATTATTTTCATTCTTTAGTTCCTAATTCTTATGGCAGAGGAATGAGTCAAGAAGAATTATTAAACGATGAAGAAATTTATCAGGATTTGTATAGAAAAAATGTAACGGATGCTGTTCCCCGCACCTTATTCCAAATCAAGCAATACAAAAATCCAAAATTAGGAGAAGGTTTACCGAGATGGTTGGTTAATGACGAGCTTTTTGCCTGCTATACGAGTTATACAGAAAATACGGGAAGAGAACTGGGTTATAACAAATTGTTTTACGT
>NZ_BJYJ01000071.1 GCF_007991455.1 Chryseobacterium hagamense
AAAATAATTTATGATTTAACTTTTGGAGTTAAAGAGCCAGGATGGCGTCATTCGCATGATTTAAAAATAAATCAGGTAAAAGATCCGGGCAAACTCATTGCTGCTGAAAAATACCAGGCTCCGGAAGAAGCTAATAGTTTAGCTGATTATAATGCAGAGTAAAACAATCAATAATTAAAATTAATGCGGGATTTCAAAAGAAGTCCCGCTTTTTTATGCATTTTATTGATAAAATAAATTAGATAAAATATTCTGAAGATAATACTATATTTAAAATGTCTGAGGTAAGAACACAGTTAGCGGAATATGCATCAACTAATGATAAACGACATCAATTAAATGATGAAGAAATAAAAACTGGAATTTTAGAAAATTTATGTGAAACTAGCCAAAAAAGGCTTCAAGAAGTAATTTACAATGTATTTCTTTACGATAGTAGCAAAGTAGAAATTGATTTTGCAATCTTTGAAATAAAAGAGTCAGACTTATTATTAGGAACAAAATAAAAATAGATGGAAGAGATTAAAAATTTTATTAGCTCCTTTATTAAGGATGAATATATTTGTAATAAGGCAAATTATGATTTTTCAATTTCAGATGATGGTTATGAGAAAATGAGACATAAAGTAAAAGACTATTTTCATGATGCAAATAAACAAGAATATTGGAGAGGATTGGAAGAAGAAGATGTTAAAGACTTAGACGCCAAAATGAAAGAATTATATTATCAAAATGAAGAAAGAGCTGTTCCCCGCACTTTATTTCAAATCAAGCAATACAAAAATCCAAAATTAGGAGAAGGTTTATTGAGATGGTTGGTTAATGACGAGCTTTTTGCCTGCTATACAAGTTATACAGAAAATACGGGAAGAGAACTGAGTTATAACAAACTGTTTTATGTAGCTGAAACAAATGAAGGATTGAAAATAATTTATGATTTAACTTTTGGAGTTAAAGAGCCAGGATGGCGTCATTCGCATGATTTAAAAATAAATCAGGTAAAAGATCCGGGCAAACTTATTGCTGCTGAAAAATACCAGGCTCCGGAGGAAGCCCATAGTTTGGCAGATTATGATGCAGAATGAAATAAATAATAATAAAAAAGCGAGGTTTCTAAACAGAAATCTCGCTTTTTATTTGAAATCAGTCCTCCCGCTGCCGCATGAATCCTTTCGTATGGTTTTTTATTAGTATATTCTCTCCCATCATATTAACCCCCAACATAATGCAGCGAAGACCAGGATTGCCACAGGCAGGAAAGACATACAGACTTATGTAAACAGCCTGTCGCCGAGCCTCCGTAAGATCGGAAATGAAGCGATTGCGGAGATCCAGACTAAGTTCAGTGCCCTAGAAGAAAGTGTAAACAGTAAAAAAGAGGCGCTTATTGAGGTATTAGCTAAAAAATATGCCGATAATATTGCAAGTATTGATGCACGGATTGCAGAGCTTAAGACCCAGAACAGCGGACGGGTAAACCAGGCACTAAATACCCTTAAAACCAGCGTTTTTGCAGTTATTATTGAAATTAAAGACACCCTTGCCGGCTTATTATCCGGGGTTATCGATGCCATCCAGGCGATCATCACGGATCCGATCGGATTTTGTCAAATCTGATTGCCGGGGTTTCA
>NZ_BJYJ01000072.1 GCF_007991455.1 Chryseobacterium hagamense
ATTCGGACAGATCGCCTTTAAAATCGGTAACCGGATGACTTTAGTTGCCAATACCATCAGTACAGAGGTTTGTGACAGTGACTTAAACGGTTATGAAAATATCAATCTGAACGATTATAAAAATGCATTTACCACCAATCCTGCCGTTACGGCAACTTTCCATGCAACCCTGGCAGATGCCCAAAACGGTACAAATACCATCTCCGCTACCCAGACGGTTACGGTACCGAAAACCTTTTATCTGCGGTTTGTCAGCCCAACGGAATGCGCCAATACGGGAATGATGACCATCACTCTGAAAACCCCTAAAAAATCAGACAATTTAAAAGACCGTGTCGTTTGTTCCAATGAAAAGGTACTGCTGGATGCAGGACCAGAATTCACTTCCTATGCATGGAGCACCGGAGCAACCTCACAGACCATCCAGGCAGGTGCCGGAAGCTATTACGTAGACCTTGGCTCAAACGGCTGTATGTACCGCCAGTATGTAAATGTTACGGTTTCCCAGGCTCCGGACATTACCGGCATCAATGTTACCGGATCGGGCGCTGCAATACAGGTCTCCGGCGGAACTCCGCCCTATCAGTATTCTTTAAATGGGATCGATTATCAGGTTTCCAATACTTTTACGGGGCTTACGAGAGGGATCCATACGGTTTATGTTTTAGGAAAGGACGGCTGTTCACCGGTCGTTAAGGAATTTTTAGTATTGAATCTGATTAATGCCATTACCCCGAACGGCGACGGGATTAATGATGTTCTGAATTATTCGGATTTGAGGATAAAAAAAAATGTATCCATTGAAATTTCTGACCGTTACGGGGCTTTCGTTCACAAATCTTCAGACCACATCTATACCTGGGACGGAAAATCCGGCGGCCGCACCCTTCCTACCGGAACCTACTGGTATATCCTGAAATGGACCGAGCCTGATACCCAACTGCCGGTCTCCTATTCCGGATGGGTCTTGGTTAAAAACAGAGAATAGTTATTTAAAAAAACACAGCATAACAATCCCGATGACAGAAAATCATCGGGATTTTATTTCCCCGTTTATGGAATATCTCAGAATATTAAAAATATATTAAAAATTCAATAATATTCCACATTATAGAAATTACTAATTAAATTTTATGTAAAAATTTGATTTTTAATATTTACATTTGCATCCCTATTGAGAAATATGAAAAAACTTTTACTAACCATTTGTACTTTTCTTTGTTTATTATTCAATGCACAGCTTGACACGAATCATTGGTTTGCGCCGATGGCTTCCAAGGCAGGGACTGCCAATCTGCAGGGATTTTTGTATCTGTCTACGAATGAGACGACTCCTTTTTCCGTACAGATCTACAACAGCAATTCCCTTTTTACGACAGTACAGGTAAGTAAAGGAAATCCCGCACAGGTAAGTATTCCCAATAATTTTTTAATTACGGATAATCCGTCCGACCTTTTTTCGCCTAATCCGATGGGGGTATATCTGAAAGGCAGCAAGAAGTTTTTTGCCAATTATAGGTTTTCCCTTCCCAATCACGCAGAGATCATTACATCCAAGGGGCTGGCAGGCCTCGGAACTACTTTTTATGTAGGGATGGCTCCTATTACCGGTACTGCCCTTTACGTCAATTCCACAATAGGGGTTACCGCGACTGAAGACAATACTTCCGTTGTGGTATCCGGCTATAATCCCAATGTGGTTTTCTCCGACGGTAGCTCCAGCCCTACCAAAACGTTTACGCTAAACAAGGGGGAATCGTATATTATGGATGCTTTAAGCACCGATTCGCCATTTAATCTTGACGGACTTATAGGCGCAAAGATCCAGTCGACCAAGCCAGTTTCGGTGACAAACGGTAACTTTAACGGAATTTATACCAATTTAAATTACACCAACAATGATATCCTGATGGACCAGGCCGTACCGGTTGACCGCCTGGGCAAAGAATTCGTGGTTGTAAAAGGAAACGGAACCGTAGCCTCCGAAATGGAAACGGCACTGATTGTCGCTACGCAAAACGGAACGAATATCACCATTAACGGTGTTCCTTCGGGAATTACCCTGAATGCAGGACAATATTATATGGTTCCGAGCACAAGCTATATTCAGCACGGAACCGGGGATAATTTCAATATGGGAATTTCGTCCAACAATAATATTTATGTCTATCAGCTTCTTGCAGGGGTTTCCAGTCTCAACGGAAACGAGTATGCCACCGGCGGAATGAATTTTATCCCTCCGTTAAGCTGCTACATGCCGAATAAGGTAGATGAAATCGGCTTTATTAATAAAATCGGGAGCCAGACGTTTAACACGAGATTAAACATCATTACCCAGACCGGAGCCACTGTTACTTTAAACGGCAACCCGGTCGCAGCAGCAAACGGCCCTTTCCCGGTAAGCGGAAACCCGAATTGGGTAACCTATACTGTCCTTAATGTCACAGGCACCGTCACCGTAAATTCTACAAAATCGGTAACGGCAGGGATTGCCGCAGGAAGCGGAGCCGTGGGTTACGGAGGCTATTTTGCCGGCTTTTCATCGGTTCCCGTTATTTCAAAAACCGGGGACTGCTATACAGGAGTCGTACTGCAGGTGGATAACTCTTACGACACCTATCAGTGGTATCTTAACGGAACTCTTATTCCGGGAGCAACGTCCTATTCAATAAATCCGGAAACCTACGGTGCCGGAAATTACACCTGTACCGTAACAAAAAACAATTGCGGAAGCGTTGCGACGAATTCGTATACTTATACCCTTTGTCCCCCCATTACAACGACAACTTATAATATAGGATCCTGCAGCACGAAAGTAATTTCTCCTGCATTTTCAAATTCTACGCAGGCCATCGTTCCGTCCAATACCAGCATTATTCTGGCACCGACTTCAGGAACGGCTGCGATAAATCCGGCTACCGGCCAGATTACCTATACGCCGAACCCGGGACTGACGGCTGATACTACGGATACCTTCATTTATTATGTGCAGGGAAACGGAAATCCTGCTGATTTTGAGTATTTCAAGATTATTATCAATACCCATGTTCTTCAAACGGCTAACGGTGCTTTAAGTTCATGTGCAGATCCCAATGGAAACGGCACTTTT
>NZ_BJYJ01000073.1 GCF_007991455.1 Chryseobacterium hagamense
TCAACCGCCGGTGCCACCACAAAAGCCGTCTGCTCCTACAAAGAACAGTGCTTCAACCCCGGCTGCCACTCCAAAAGCGCCAACTCAATCCCCGCCAAAAGCTGCCGGCTCACCCGCTGCCTCCAAACCTGCGTCCCAGAAAGAAGAAAGCGGCATCCTCGATGCCATTACCGAAAGCGTAAGAAACAAATGGAACGAACTCTGGGACTGGGCTGAGTCCAAAGGCACCGTAAAACCGGATAAAAAAGCCACGCCGCCGAAGCCGGAAGGGAAAACGACGAGTGTGGTGGATCAAACTCCGAAAGAAGTATTTTCTAAAGTAACAGGTCCCGGAAAAGAAGCCGTTCTTTATATATCCAGTGAAATTGCTACGGAGATAAAAGTTGATAAAGCCGGCAAACTAATTTCGTATCCTGATTACGGCGGCTATAACGGAATGGAGGAATATAAAGAAGATAATAAAATATTTTCCAAAAAGATTTCATCTTCCAAAAGTGCTTTCCCTCTTTACAAAATGTACATCTACAGAGGAAATAAAGTAGGGGAGGCCGTTAAGAAATTAAAACAGGATCTGAAGTTTAAGACCCATGAAAATGCAGAAGCGACTGTATTGACGGTTGCAAGACATGCACAGACCAATAATAAAAATTATGGGTCAAGTGGCCCGATCCCGCCGAATACTGTTGATTCTCTTTACCGGATCAGGTATATGCAAGCGAGGAACCATGCCAATAAAGAAAGCTTCAGATACCGGTTTGTAGATAACAATGCAGCTAACCTGAAAGTTGTAAAAGATCTAAAAGATGAAGTTTCAAGTGGCGCGATGACATTAGGAAGCAGAGGGTCTATTTCAATTGACCCGTGGAAATCAAAGGATCTGATAGGATGTGTGGGAGTAAGAAGTTCAGATGGAGAAAATCATTCGAGTTATGCTACTGAAATCAAGGATTTAAGTGCTGCCAATTATAAGTTCGTATATCATGCGTTGAATAATTATCTGGAATCCGTTATACCTGAGCTCACCGGAGTGTATGGAAGACGCGGCTATTCAAGCAACGGTAAAATAGCAGTTAGTGCCTCTGCCTATGAAGAAGAAATTAAAGTTTTTGCCTTGGTAGATCCGCTGCCGGAAATTGATAACTGCAATTGTGATAAAGTAAAAAAGGATGGCCGGAAAGAATATTACGATTCATTCGGAACCAAAGTAATCAGCCATGTTTCTTCTCATACTTCAGCTAATAAATTCAAAGGATTATACATGATCGCTCAAAGAAGACAGGAAAACGGATTCAGCTTGAAGACTCCGCTTAATAATCCTATGAATATCAAAGGATCCGGAGATGCAGGAAAAAAGAGCATGTCTACCCATGAAACCTACAATGGAAAATATGAGGCACGCGTAGAAAGTTTTGCGAACTTTACTTCGGAAGAAGCTGGTTTTGACGGATATATTGAACTTCTTAAAAAAAACTTTCCGGATGCACATCATGCACTTACGGACAATTCAAAAAGCATAGATGATTTTGTAGCAGGGCTTGAAGATACCGGACTGAAGGGTGCCTATGCTACCGGAGAACCTAAAAATGGCTTAACCGGTACACAGCAATATAAAAAAGCGGTTAAGGATAATTTCAATTCAACTCTAAATGACTATAAGAATATATTGGCATGTAAACTTTGTAAATCGAAAGATGAAAAAGAGAAGGCAGAAATTAAAAAAGATATTGAACTTTTAAAACAGTTAAAATGAGAGGAATTGTTGTTTTTATATTGGCTTTCCAGCTGTTGAGCTGCCAGGGCAAAAGTCAGGAGAAAGAAAATTGCAGTAAAGAGAATGCCTATAACAAGATTACTCAGATACCTGAGGTTTCAAAAGCGGTTAATACCTATAAAACAGGTAAGCACCGGATCATCTTCACTGTTGATGAAGGAGATTATAAAAATAAAAAATATTACATCATTAAAGAAGAACAGGAAGGTGAATTCAGCAATAGTGTCTGGAATATTTTTTATGTCGATAAAAGCGACTGTTCGGTGTACTATTATGATACCGTCAGTGGAGATTTGATGTCATTGAGCCAGTGGAGATCATTAGGAAAAAAAAATGAAAAAAAAAGTATGGAAAAAATTAGTTTCACCGATTTGTTCAACGAAGGAACAATAATAAAGTTTACGCCAAATGATTTGATTAACAAGAGCAATAGTGACATTCAGGAATTTAAGAAAAAGCTTCAGCTCTTCGAAGAACAGAATCCGGTCATCGCTGATTTTGATATTAAAAATCTATCTGCTTTAATTAATAATGAGACTTTTTTTGATCTGCAATATTACACCGACAGCAGTTGGCTTGAATATTTTATACAAAAATATAAGATTGATGCTTCAGGGCTTGAAGATCTTATGGCACTTGCCATTAGGCAGGAGGATTTTAACGCAGTTAAAATATTGGTGAAACATGGATATATCATTTCTAAAAAAGATCTTGTTAATGCTGCCGATACAGAAAATGAAGCTCAGGAAAAGTTAAAAGAGAACAAAACTGACGGTTATGAAAGCTATATTGCAGGCAATTCCAGGATTAATCTGATTTCATCGTTTTTACGCCAGCAGTACAGAATGAATAAAATTCAGGATCCTGATGGCTATACAAATTTAAGAAAAGGCAAATCCATAGCTTCTGAAGTGTTGGAGAAAATAAAATCCGGTGATCCTGTAGAAGTCCTTGATAATAGCGGAGATTGGTTTTTCGTAAGAACGAAAGACGGAAAAGAAGGCTATGTCTATCGGAACAGAATTAAATCCGTATAGGTGAATCTGCTGAAATACTTCTGTTCAGGGATAAAAATTTCTTATTTAAAGCTCTTACAGCTATATTAAACACTGCATTAAAAAACTCATAATAGTTGATTAAATATCCAGTAAATTGAAATTGATACTTATTAAATCAATCAAAAAAACACATCTTCCATGTCTAAAAAAGGAGTTTCAAAAATTTCGGGAAACCCTGCTCCGAAAGTAGGGGAGAA
>NZ_BJYJ01000074.1 GCF_007991455.1 Chryseobacterium hagamense
GGTGGTGGCGGTGGTGGGGGAAGTACTCCTTTCGGAGAAACCCAGTTGTATAAAGATATCATGGCGTATCTTGCCGAATCTGCTTCTCCTGAGCCGGACTTTTCTAAGTTTGATTTTTCAGGATACGGCCATGATGATCCACCAGCATTTTGGATTTTTGATAAGAAAGGTGAAGAATTGATGAATCATTGGCTTGGAGGTTCAGGAAAAAATTTGAATTTCTCATATGATAAAAGTTGGAGCGATTATATGAAAGGTAATGAAATCTTATCAGATAGGTTACAGAGAATAGCACGTGCAAGAAGTTATTCTATGAATTCTGAAGGAAAAACTAAATATTCTGAAACTTCGGGAAACTTTCACTTTGAAATTGATAATGGGTATAATACTGGATATAAAATGTTACATGGAACCAACTATTTGAGTTATGTAGCGAATGGAAGATATGATAAATCAAGTGATTCATATATATTTAAATTTAATTTGAAATGGACAGATCAGATAAATCATAATAGTTCCGTCACAGCGGATAAATGGTTTAACTATATTGCCAGAAAGGTCGGTCATCCAAAAGATTATTGGATAACAATTCAATGGACTCAAACAATTATAATAAAAAATAAAGAATGGGAAAGATTACATTAATTATAGCATTATTTCTACTTATCAGTTGTGATAAGAATTCCAATTTTGCAAGAGACAATAATGATAAAAAGTCAGGTGTGTATGTTAAAAAAAATACATTTATAAATTCACCTGGATTATATTATTTTAAAGATATTGATATATTAGTAAAAGAATTTAAAGAAGGTACAATTGTCTATGGCCTTTTTGATCTTCACAGTAAATTATTGTACCAGAGAGATATTAATAATTCAATAAGTAATCACATGAAGTGGACTATCTATATTGATGATAAGGGAGAAATATGGTTTTACAATGCAGATTATCAAGAAACTAATGTATTTATTGTAGATGGTAAAAAAGGAATATTCATTAAAGATAGTAATAAGCTTCCTCCAATTCCAGTAGAACTTTCTAAATTTATAAAGAATTAATACATTTCAACTTTTTATCACAATATTAATAAATAAAAAAGAGGTTATCAATTGATTTCCTCTTTTATTTTATCTTAATACATTCTATTGAGAATAGTGACTATATTTACACATATACATATCTATAAGATTAAACTAAAAAGGCAAAGTTGGCAGCGCAGCAGTTCGCTATTATGAGGTCGGACTGAATCATGGTTTTAATGTTCTGGAAGTAGCCAATCCGGCATATAAATACCGGTACAACAGTAAGGAATTACAGAAAGAAACGGGCTGGAGCGATTATGGGGCCAGGATGTATATGAGCGATATCGGGAGATGGGGCGTCGTGGATCCCCTTGCGGAAAGCACAACCAGGGTAAGTCCGTATAATTATGCTCTGAACAACCCGGTGATGTTTATCGATCCGGATGGAAGGAAACCGATGGCTTCCACAGAAATGGATGAGCACTCGGTAGGCTTTGGAAACGGCAGGGGAATATTGTCTTACCTGGGAAGGGGAGACTCGCAAAGCATTCTGTCTTTTCTCGGCCGTGATGATGAATTCATGAAGTCCAGGATTGATGGCCTTGGCGGCGGTGGGGGAAGTGCAGCTACCTTTGGGGAAACTCAGCTTTATAAAGATATCATGGCGTATCTTGCTGAGCCTGATTCTTCTGAGCCAGACTTCTCTAAATTTGATTTTTCGCAGTTTGGAACTGATGATCCACCAGGAAGTAGTATATCTATTACCCGAAAAGCATGGAACTTTTTAGCAGATGGTATTATTTCAAAACCGGTAGAAGGTATTCAAGTTGTAGGATATCTTTTTTATGGAAGTTTTTATCTTGTTCCAAAAGAAATGATTAAACAAGGAAAGGCTGGTGATATGCATGTAAAAATGGATATGACCTTATGGGGTTTTAAAGATGGAGTATTTGGCCAAACATTAAATTATAAAGATGGGACTACAATAATGAGTGAAAAGGAGAAATTTAGAAAAATATCTATTCCAGCTATTGAAGCAATGACAATTGGTATTGGTTTTAGATTTAAACCATTCACTCAGTTGGGCACAGTAGGAAATGCTGTTGGCAATTGGGGAGTTAATACAGGCATGAAAACAGCAGTTAAAAAAGGCATATATCAACTAGGACCAAAATAGTAATATTATGATAGATTTTGTATTTGGAGGATTTGGAGTTTTTATAAGATGGATTTTTGTATATAAATTTAATTCAAAAAAAATGGCTGAAGCATATAACTCTAATATAGAAAAAGAAGGAGCCAAAAATAATATGGCTGGCTTATTTTTGATACCTATAGCTATAATTGTTGGACTAATAATTAATTATTTAGGGTAACGATCCAGATGTTGGTTTCCTTTATTAATCAACATCATCTTAACTGGCAGGGTTAATATTCCGATCATTTGGATCTATAATCTTTAGTAATAATCTCATCGCTTTGCGGTGGTGTTTGTGTTTTATAGTAAAGCAAAACTTACTTATAGGCTTTTCTGGCATTAAAATCCCGGATGATAAGATCAAGAAACCTGGTAAAAGAGTGCTTTGTCTTCTTCATTCATTTCCTGTATGGCTTCAAACTTTTTCAGCAGGTCTTTGCCTTTAATAGCCACGGTATCATCATTGAGCAAAGCAGCACTTGAGATCCTAAAGCATTGGCGGTATTTTAAGCGCATCGGCAGGGGGAATGCTGCTTCCCGGCTCATAGCGGGAAAGGCTTTTGTTACTCACCCGGGGTTTTTCTGCAAGCTCTGCCGAATGATTATAAAGGGCTTCTTAAAATAGAGTTAGTCTTGAATGTTTAATTACCTTTTTTTTATTTATGTTAATAAAGTTTATTTAAAATAGTAGCTATATTTACAGCTACACAGAAATATATGCCTGAGCTACTTT
>NZ_BJYJ01000075.1 GCF_007991455.1 Chryseobacterium hagamense
TCTCTTATCCCTTATACTAATTTCTAGTGGGTTTGTATTTTTAATATAAGCAACCAATAAAAAACTAAAGCTTAAACTTTAAAGTAAGTTCAAATGTACCGTCTTTCGACAATACTGATTTTGTTTATTCTCGTAAAAACGAGACTCTAAAATGAGATGTTCCAGCCGCACCTTCCGGTACGGCTACCTTGTTACGACTTAGCCCTAGTTACCTGTTTTACCCTAGGCAGCTCCTTTTACGGTCACCGACTTCAGGTACCCCAGACTTCCATGGCTTGACGGGCGGTGTGTACAAGGCCCGGGAACGTATTCACCGCGCCATGGCTGATGCGCGATTACTAGCGATTCCAGCTTCATAGAGTCGAGTTGCAGACTCCAATCCGAACTGAGACCGGCTTTCGAGATTCGCATCCTATCGCTAGGTAGCTGCCCTCTGTACCGGCCATTGTATTACGTGTGTGGCCCAAGGCGTAAGGGCCGTGATGATTTGACGTCATCCCCACCTTCCTCTCTACTTGCGTAGGCAGTCTTACTAGAGTCCTCAACTTAATGGTAGCAACTAGTAACAGGGGTTGCGCTCGTTGCAGGACTTAACCTAACACCTCACGGCACGAGCTGACGACAACCATGCAGCACCTTGAAAATTGCCCGAAGGACGGTCTATTTCTAAACCAATCAATTCCCATTTAAGCCTTGGTAAGGTTCCTCGCGTATCATCGAATTAAACCACATAATCCACCGCTTGTGCGGGCCCCCGTCAATTCCTTTGAGTTTCATTCTTGCGAACGTACTCCCCAGGTGGCTAACTTATCACTTTCGCTTAGTCTCTGAACCCTAAAGCCCAAAAACGAGTTAGCATCGTTTACGGCGTGGACTACCAGGGTATCTAATCCTGTTCGCTCCCCACGCTTTCGTCCATCAGCGTCAGTTAAGACATAGTGACCTGCCTTCGCAATTGGTGTTCTAAGTAATATCTATGCATTTCACCGCTACACTACTTATTCCAGCCACTTCTACCTTACTCAAGACCTGCAGTATCAATGGCAGTTTCACAGTTAAGCTGTGAGATTTCACCACTGACTTACAGATCCGCCTACGGACCCTTTAAACCCAATAAATCCGGATAACGCTTGCACCCTCCGTATTACCGCGGCTGCTGGCACGGAGTTAGCCGGTGCTTATTCGTACAGTACCTTCAGCTACCCTCACGAGGGTAGGTTTATCCCTGTACAAAAGAAGTTTACAACCCATAGGGCCGTCGTCCTTCACGCGGGATGGCTGGATCAGGCGCTAACCCATTGTCCAATATTCCTCACTGCTGCCTCCCGTAGGAGTCTGGTCCGTGTCTCAGTACCAGTGTGGGGGATCACCCTCTCAGGCCCCCTAAAGATCATCGACTTGGTGAGCCGTTACCTCACCAACTATCTAATCTTGCGCGTGCCCATCTCTATCCACCGGAGTTTTCAATATCAAGTGATGCCACTCAATATGTTATGGGGTATTAATCTTCCTTTCGAAAGGCTATCCCCCAGATAAAGGCAGGTTGCACACGTGTTCCGCACCCGTACGCCGCTCTCTCTGTCCCGAAAGACAAATACCGCTCAGCTTGCATGTGTTAGGCCTCCCGCTAGCGTTCATCCTGAGCCAGGATCAAACTCTCCATTGTATGTTTGTTCTTGACTCACTCAAAGTTATTTTACGCTTTAGTTTTTCCTTACTTGGTTGTTATATTGTATGTCAATGATCTTCTTTATCTTCCGCTTCCTACAAAACTATTTTCTCTGTCAGTTTTTGTTTCGTATTTGCGAGTGCAAAAGTAATAATTTATTTTGAACTGACCAAATGTTTCTGAAAAATAATTTAAAGTTTTTTTTCTTAACCTTAACCTCTTTCCAAACCTTCAAGTCCTCTACTCCTGCGCTCCCCCAATCGGGACTGCAAAGATACTGATCTTTTTTAATCCCGCAACCTTTTTTAAAAAAAAAGTTTCCGGAAATTAAATCCGCTTCAGCGTATCCTATATAAGTAAATAAAACACTATCGTTACCTTAAGAGAAATAACTTTCCCTAAAATAAAAACAGCCCCCTATCCTTTATATGAAGTCGTTCTCTTTAAAATGTATCCCGCTTATCTAAAAGCTCTTCTGCGCTTGACTGATCTACTCTCGTTTTCAGTGGGGCAAAGATAGAAACTCTTTCCCAATCCTCCAAATCCCGTTCACATTTTGTTCATATTTAATCG
>NZ_BJYJ01000076.1 GCF_007991455.1 Chryseobacterium hagamense
AGGCGGTGGATCCGGAAGACCGGGTGGTACTCCTTCATTATTGCAATTAATTACAACATTAAATTATATATTTCAATTTGGCGAATGGGATTATCTGTATACAGAGAAAAATGGAATGATGAAAGGAACAAAAGGAGCTGAATTCGCTTCTGAATCCATGTTACATAATAATCCTTATAATAACAAATATTTTAACACAGCCGAATTTAAAAAGATAAATAATATTATTGCAGGTCTAAATATAAGTATAACAATTGTGAAGCTGCCAAATGGGGAATATGGTATTACTCCAAAGCCTGCAAATATTGCATTTAATAGCAGTGCTTATGATGCAGCTGCAGATGGAGATGCTACCATTACTTATTCAGGCAAAGGAAAAGGTTTTTTAAATATACAATTCCAAATTACTAATAATGAGCAAATAGTAGAAAGAAAAATAGGCAATATAGACGGAAAAGTTAATATTAAAGACTCACATACAGCATTATTGACTGTTTCTTATCCTTTTAATGTTATAGAAAATAATGGAAGTATATCTCTAAAATTTGGTCATCCAACTAATTACAAAGCATATAATTTGAGTGCCTTAATGATTGCGGAAGGTATTCGGTACATCCCATTTACTAAATTTGAATTTCTAGGACCCCCAATTCAGACAGTTGACTATAATTATCAATTAAAAAAGAAATAATAATGAAAAAAATAATATTATACAGTCTATTACTTTCCGGACTACTTTTTATTGCAGGAGCATATATTCATTATCAATACCAGTATAAAAAATTTGAAGATTTTTTTATGAATTCTAGAATTTATGGGAGTGAAAAAATCATAATTGACACAACATTGTCAACAAGTAATAAAAAATTTGGATTGAGAGTAAGAAATTATAAATATTCTTTCTTTTTAAAAAATAAAAAAGATGCATATTTTACAAGAGAGTTTTTTACAACAATTTCAGTTGATAATAATTTAAATGTTATAGGAAACGGTGGAGCAGGAGATAATTTTTTTAATGAAGTTCCGATATTTGGAATAAACAATATAATCTATGTAAAATTTATTCCTGAAAAATGGGTACCTAACAAATCGTCTGCATACTACGTAGTTATAGAATATGAAAAAGATAGGAAAATTCAATATTACATTGAAATAAAAGAAAAAATACAAAACTATAGATACAGTATATATTTTAAAAGTTACCCACCAAAGATGATATTAAATACTAAGAATGAGTATATAAAGGATTAATTTTCAACAAGAGGAGACTTTTTCTCCTCTTGTTTTAGTTTTTTAAGTCTACCAGTATAACGGTAAGGAACTGCAGGAGGAAACGGGCTGGGGCGATTACGGAGCGCGGATGTATATGAGCGATATCGGGAGATGGGGCGTGATCGATCCTCTATCGGAACAGTACCGGAGGCTGACGCCTTACAATTATGTAGGCAATAACCCGATCAACTTTATCGATCCCGATGGCAGGAAGATGATGGCGCCAACCGGCAGCCCCGATTCGGTACCCCCGCCTATGGTTCAGGGAGGGATGATGGATTATTATGCCCATGGCGGAAAAGGTAGTACTGCGAATATCCTGAAATTCCTGGGGCAGGAAGATATGCTAGGTAATTTCTATGCCATTTATAACAGTGGCGGTGGGGGAAGTGCAGCTAC
>NZ_BJYJ01000077.1 GCF_007991455.1 Chryseobacterium hagamense
ACCAATGAAATCTTTTATTACCGATAGTTTTTTATTACAGAATTCTTTTGCTGAGGAGCTGTATTTCAATTATGCTGAGAAGCAGCCGATCATCGATTACCACAACCATCTGATCCCGAAGGATATGGCTGAGAACACGGTCTTTGAGAATATCTCGAAGGTGTGGATCGCGGGCGACCATTACAAATGGCGGGCGATGAGAACACTGGGCATCAACGAAAAATTCATCACGGGAGATTCTTCCGATAAGGAAAAATTTGAGGCCTGGGCCAAAACGGTGCCCTATACATTAAGGAACCCGCTTTATCACTGGACGCACCTGGAGCTGAAAAGGTATTTCGGGATTGATGAGCTTTTAAATGAAAACAACGCTTCGGAGATCTACGAAAACATCACCGCCCAGCTGCAGACCCCGGAAAAATCCACCAGGGGCCTTCTGGAACTGATGAACGTGGAATCGCTCTGCACCACGGAAGATCCGCTGGATACGTTGAATTACCACCGGGACCTATCCACAAGCGGGTGGAAAGTGAAAGTTACCACCGCCTTCCGTCCGGACAAAGCGATTCTGATCGAAAACCACAACTTTGCGGATTATATTTCAAAATTGGGCGAATCGGCCGGCGTTGAGATTAGTTCTTACCAGTCGCTTTGCGATGCCCTTTTAAAAAGGATCGGATACTTCCATGAAAACGGCTGCCGTTTGTGCGACCACGGACTGAACAATATCTCTTTCGAGGAAGCTTCAGAAGCTGAGGTGAATGCCATTTTTAGGGATAAGCTGGCCGGGAAAGTCATTGCTGAGAAGCAGGTGAACCAGTTCAAGACGGCCATTTTACTTTTCTTAGGCGAAACGTATCACCGCTTCGGCTGGGTGCAGCAGTTCCATTTAGGTGCCCTCCGTAACAACAACCATAGAATGCTCCATCTTTTAGGGCCCGACACCGGCTGGGATTCCATCGGGGATTTTGTCCAGGCCGAAACCCTGTCCAGATTGTTGAACGCTTTAGACGGAAAAGACAGGCTCACCAAAACGATTCTGTATAACTTGAACCCTGCCGACAACGAGATTTTTGCCACCATGATCGGGAATTTCAACGACGGGAGCATCAAAGGGAAAGTACAGTTTGGATCCGGCTGGTGGTTCCTAGACCAGAAAGACGGGATGATCAAACAGATGAACGCCCTTTCCAATATGGGGCTGATCAGCTGTTTTGTCGGGATGCTGACGGATTCCAGAAGCTTCCTTTCCTTCCCGAGACATGAATATTTCAGAAGGGTACTCTGCAACCTTTTCGGAGAAGAGATCCAAAAAGGGGAGCTGCCGGAAGATATGGAGCACATCGGGAAAATCATCTCCGATATCTGTTATCATAATGCGAAGAATTATTTTGATTTTTAAATAAAATAATATCCCACGCAGATTCTGCAGATGACGCAGATTTATTTAATCGTGAAGAGAATTGAACCATTAAGGTTTGTGAAGGGGTTTAGAACAATTAAGGTGAGCTTTGCTTTAAGCATACCGCTAAATAAAATCTTTGATTTTACTTTAATCCGAGCTTAAAACCTTTATTTTCCTTAATGATTCAAATAACATAAACTGTTCTGCCTGGAAAAGACTTCGCGGTCTTAG
>NZ_BJYJ01000078.1 GCF_007991455.1 Chryseobacterium hagamense
ACCTTATCATAAAATCCTAATTATTTTAATAAAAAAACGGAACTCCTGATTAGAAGCTCCGCTTTAAAATTCTTAAAAATTTTATTTATTTTTTATTAGAAAGCCTAAGACTCTCAAACTTAGCAATAAAATTTTCCCATGTCCAATCCGGGAATATTTTTGGCATTTCTGTTTTAAAGGTTTCTGTTTCCACAGAACCAATACCTTCTCCGTTCATATAATGTAATAAAACTCGTTGCCAATGATTGAATACACGTGCTTCAACCGCCATTTGAGTATAGCCTTCATAATCCAAGTCTAAATTGTTTAATTCATAATTACTTACACTCATATAGTAAAGCGAATTGTATATAACATCTGGTTTTATTATAAATCCCACATAAGTCTCTGGCGTTGGATAATCTAAAGGGCGAAAATATTTAAGATCTTCTTCATCTTCCTCATCATACAATAAATAATTTTCTTCCGAGAATAAATATTTGGTCTCTGCCAATTTCATCTTGCCACCAATAGCTTTTTTTTTGTCAGAATACCACTCTAATTCATAACCGTCGCTTCTTTTTTCATAATATTTTTTTATTCCATTATGAACAATGTCTAATCTGTTCAAATCTTCCAATTTAACTTTTAATGAAGAGTTGTTCCAAGATTCAAAGTTTTTAATCTTTTTATCTTCTTTTGCCTCTGATAATAAATCGAATAAGTCGTCATCAAAAAAAAATGTATAATTCATATTATTTTATTTCAGTAGTTAAGGTTACATTATTCATATTTTTCAATTGATCAACCGTTCTATTTAATCTAGTTAGCATCCTTTCATCTTTTTCTGTTTTAGACAATTCCATTTTAATGTTGTTTACAGTTATTCTTCCTTTTATCTTTAAAACGGCTTCTTTAATTCGTTCTAAATATTCAATAGCAATACCTGTCTGCTTTTCCATATCTTCCACAGACGAATGCAATATACTAACTTTTTCTTTTTTAACCTTATTAATTTGATAGCTTTTAATATCAAAATCTACAGGGTTTAATATCGAATTATTAACTACCAATAATTTATCTTT
Organism: Chryseobacterium hagamense; assembly: GCF_007991455.1. Lineage (GTDB taxonomy): Bacteria > Bacteroidota > Bacteroidia > Flavobacteriales > Weeksellaceae > Chryseobacterium > Chryseobacterium hagamense. Next base: position 1,065 of record NZ_BJYJ01000078.1, read on the forward strand.
TACATATTTATCACCCTCTTTTTTAAGATAATTAGATCTTAATGTTAACCCTTTTGGTACATGTTGCTCTGCCTTTCGGATTTTTCGAACTTTTTCTTTATCTTCATCACTTTCAAAACCTGCTTGCTCTAATTCAGTATCACTTACTTCTGGAATAGACTGACCATATTTTACAAGTAAAGTGTATTCAACAATGGCTCCTCCCAAAACCGCAATTTTTATAGGTTCCTCTGCTACACGCAAATGGTTTTTATTTCCTTGTTGTGACAAAGGCGTTAAGTTTATTAAAATACCTTCACCATGCATATGCTCGTTTAATAAGTGTCCTCTTACATAATAACTTCCATTACC
>NZ_BJYJ01000079.1 GCF_007991455.1 Chryseobacterium hagamense
GGTAGCTACACTTCCTCCACCGTATTACTGGTAATACCACTTCCTCCACCACTATATCATTTAACTATTTTCTTTGGAAAAAAATATTTTAAATCTTCATCTGAAATTATAGGATTACATTCTTTAGATTTATTTTCATTTATATTTTTCTTAGGAATTTTACTTAAGATATCATCTATATTTTCATAAATAACATTTCCTTTTAGGTCAACATGTATTATATTACAATAATTTTTTGTATCCTGTAAAGTAATCCATGACGTATAATCGCCTTTTTTTGGAGGAGGAGGAGGCATATAATAATATTCCATTAAATACTCATAATTAAAATCTTTGTCAACAATAATCATCGAGGGTAAAAACATATATTTATCATGAGATCCCGTAAATAGTTTAATATTATAAACAGATTTTTTATCATGTTCAATACTTTGTTTAAATATGGTAACAACGCCTTTATTATATTTTTTAGAAAAAAAGATAAGATTTGCCATATCAACAGTTCCCACACCTTCACCAAAGTCAAGCCCTCTTCTATCTAAAATATAAAATACACTGTATGAGTTATTATCTAATATTTTTATAATATCCTTCTTTTCAGTAGTTAAATTAACCGAAAATTTTTTATTCTCTATGCCTGCCATTTTCATTTGAGAAAAAACATTCATATAAAAAGTTAGGACTATTAGTATTATTATTTTATTTAATTGTTTTGACTCCATATTTTGTCATGATTATATTAAAATTTGTTTGAGTAGCTACTCCATCTTTATACCAAACCCACCCATGTTCATATCGTTTTTGAGAAGTTTGATTAAAGCCAATGAAATCCTGAAATCTTATTTTTCCTCCAATGGGAAATAAGCTTGAAAAATCCCTGTTTGCAAAAATATCTCTGGATTTTACTAAAGAAGAAACTCCTGTACCAAAAAGTGTATCATTTGCTGAGAAACAAGCTCCTATGATTAGATTCTTCCCATCTCTAACATAATTACCAATCCCAACAAGACTATCTATACTGCTTTTTTTATCAGCAGTTAACTTACCCGAATCAGCAATATACTGCTGAATATCTGTTCCATATATTTTTTCAGTTTCAAGGTTAGTGTAAAAACCTGTATCATCTGTCAGTATATATTCACCCGTTTGTGGATTACGAAGAGCCTCTCCGTTTTCACCAAAAGTATAACGTTTGCCTACTAAACCATGAGCATTAATATAAATATTATCAGCCTGATTATTTCCTAAGTATTTAGTTAACTTCGTTAAAGCATTTGCAAGGCTAGAAGCATCAATAATATGCCATCCGTTGGCTTCAAAATCGCTATTCACAAAATTTCCAAGGTTGCCTGCATCTCCTCTCAAGAAGTTAATGATAATGTTTATAGCTGTAGCTCCAGTAGCACTACTT
>NZ_BJYJ01000080.1 GCF_007991455.1 Chryseobacterium hagamense
TCACGCGCAAAAGTTGGGGACTAGGCAAAAAGTTTGGTCAATCTGAACAGGAAGAAAGTCCGGTCTTTTACTCCCCGGAGCTGCATCCTGAAGTTTTTGATTTTGGCATTGAAGGACTCGGCAGCTGCATTGGTGCTTCTGTGATCAAAATAGTTTAAAATATCCCGGTAATGATTCTTTATTGTTTTTCTCAAGGTGGAAAAAGATTCAAAGCCTGACTGCTCAACTTCGTTAAACCAACATGCAAGCTGGGTCATGGCCAAAGATTTTGGAATATTCCGGTTGTAGATTTTTCGAAGCCCGTCGACCAGTTGATAGGCTTTTTCCAGATCCGGATATTGTGAAAACAGGATAGAAGCTCTTTGGCTTTGGGAGAGCGTCCATTTTTCACGGCTTTTATAAAGCAAGTACCTGCTTCTTGCCAAAAGTTGTTTGCGGGAATCCCCGTTTTCAAATAGTTCGGTGGTTGGTTTTTTGTTTTTATCCGCTCCTTCCATTTCTTTGTTTTCCATTTCAATAGCTTCCCAGCGGTGTCTGATCCGGATTTCCTGAAGGGCTTCTATAGCCAGCTTCTGCACATGGAAACGATCAATCACCTGATCCGCACAGGGGAAACATTTTTTAGCAATCCGTTTCATCGAGCCCGCCATATCCAGGGTAATCTCTTTTACCGTCATTCGTCGCTTTCTTTTGATTTTTAAAAGATGGGAAATAACCGAATCACTTTGCGTCCCTTTTACAATAGCTACGATGCCTGCTTTTCTGCCTTTTGCCTGCTTTGAGGTAAGGACCGTATAGAGCTCGCCATCGGATAAAGCCACTTCATCCAGGGAAAGCTGCCCTGAAAGGTTCTCAGGATAAAGAATCCATTCTTCTGCATGGGGCCTTTGTTCCCAGTCCTTAAAATCGCTGAGTTTCTTTTTGTACTGTTTCTGGAATTTCCTTCCGTCAACCCCATACAGATCACCGATGGTTCTGCAGGAAAGGGCGTTAGTATCGGCAGATTTTTTTTAAGAACCCAGCAAAATCCTGAGTCATTCGGGTTCCTTTGGCAATAAGCTTCCAGTCTCTCTGAAGAATTTTACCGGATTTTACATCGGTCCACCGGCGGCGTTTAATATGAAGCTTTACGGATTTACCGCGCAAAGGAAAATCATCCACCGTGATTTCATCATGGAAGCCTTTGGACTGTAAATGAAGCGACGAGAATTCTTTCGGCACGGTACTTTTTTCTTCAAAGTAAATATGCAACAGGTTGTCTTTCTCTTCAAAGCGGACAATCTCGAAATAAGAAATTAAATATTCGGGAAGCAGTAATTTTAAAAGTTCGTTCTCACCAGACATTCAACAAAAATAAAACATTATATCTTTTCTCCCCAACTTTT
>NZ_BJYJ01000081.1 GCF_007991455.1 Chryseobacterium hagamense
TAAAAATATTGATATCTTGGCAAAAAGTAAAAAAATTAAGTTTTAAAATATGGAAAATTTATTTAAAAAATTAGTAACTTTTTTTAATGAATTAAGTTCAAATGGTTTAATAGAATTACATGAAGAATCTCTTTTTCCGCAAGAATTTAATTTAACAGAGAGATTTCTTCAGAAGTATCAAAAAAAGATTTCTGATGAAGCTGGTATTGAATTTAATGATGATGATATAAGAATATTAGGTTTAACTTCTCTTTCAATAAAATGGAATAATAAATTTATTCCTAAAGTAAAAGAAAACATCAATGGAGGAACATCTTTTCTAATATATAATTCTCTCTGTGGAATTCAAGATGAGTGGCTTAAGGAAAATCCACTTAATCATCCACAAAAATTAGTGGAAAATTTATATTCATTTAATGACAGTGAAATGCGTAAGCATATGTCCCAGCGAGGAAGGGGTTGTTTCTATCGAGAATATGCTAAATGGCCGTTGGATATTTATTTTTTTGATGAAGGTATACGTATTAAAATGAATATATCGCTAGAAGATTATGTTCAAGCTTTGATAGATAGTTGTGCGGTTAGTTACTGGCAGTATTTTTATGTGGATATAGATGAAATCATCAACCAAAATCAAGAAATGTTATTAAGGGATGGCATATTAATTAATAATCCAATTGAAGACAAAGACTTAGACAATCCAAGATTGAAGTATTTGATAAATGAATTGGAAATAATAACGAAAAATTTACCAATACTTTTTCCTGAAAAAGATTTTAGTTATCATCAAGATCGGCTTGAGCAAATAAAGAAAAAGGCAAAACCTTATTTGTTGTAATTACGATAGAGATAAAAGCGAAGTTTCTATTTGGAAGCTTCGCTTTTTTTCGATTATATACTTAAATGTTACGATAAAACAGGCAGTTCGTAAAGACGGTCTTCCATGCTTTGGGAACATGTCAAAGACCGGTTTGCCGACATCAAACCCAAAAATCTCCCGCTGCCACACGAATCCTTTCGTATGGTTTTTTATTAGTATATTCTCTCCCATCATATTACCCCAACTTAATGCCGCAAAAACCAGGATTGCCGCAGGCAGGAAAGACATACAGACTTATGTAAATAGCCTGTCGCTGAGCCTCCGTAAGATCGGAAAAGAAGCGATTGCCGAGATCCAAACTAAATTCAGGGCCCTTGAAGAAAGTGTAAACAGCAAAAAAGAGGCACTTATTGAGATATTGGCTAAAAAATATGCGATAATATAACAAGCATTGATGCGCGGATAGCAGAGCTTAAGAGCCAGAACAGCGGATGGGTAAACCAGGTGATGAATACCTTTAAAATCAGTGTAA
>NZ_BJYJ01000082.1 GCF_007991455.1 Chryseobacterium hagamense
AATCAGTAATTTTTACTTTTTTCGCCACTGTTATTCTGCACCTGCATTAAAGAATGACAGATATAATCTTTAATAAATACTGTTTAGTTTTCTTCATTTAAAATAATATTGCCCAAATCAACAATATTATTACGAGCGTTATAGTTTGTATAATCTAAAGTGTCTGCCTTATACCCTTGTGCACTAACAATTATCTTGTTTGTTGTTGGCGGCCCCTTGGGCTTTTCCATTCCTAAAAATGTCCATTCTTTAATGGTTTGTCTTGGGAAATAGAACTTGCCTTCATTTTTATTTACAGCAACTTCGTATTCCTCTCCTTCTACTGGTAAAGTTATTACTCTTGCTACTATCTGTTTATTTTGTTTACTTATAACGCGGCCTTTTATTTCAGGTCTTATTATCCATTCATGATGGCAAGAGGATGTTATAATGCTTATTAAAAAAATAATAATTAATTTTCTCATTTTATTTTTAATTTTGTTAACCATATTAATCCAAGCACATCTTTCTCTGCTGCAATAAGTCTAGAAATATCTTTAGGATTAGGTTCGTTATTATAATATTTCATTATATCAATTTCTCCATACAAAGGATAATTCTCACCATCACTTTCCATCTCATCCCAATGGGTTATTTTTTCCCAAGCAGTCTCATTACCCTTAATGGGCTTTGTATCTTGTGGTAAATAATAAGAACTTCCCTTGTGTTGCCAAGAATAAATAGTTCCTCCATAAGCCTGTAAAAACTCATGACCCAGTTCATGGGCAGCAGTTTCTTTAAACTCTGATATTGCATCATAAGCATTATTTATATCTAGCTCATCATAATATCTCCAGCCAGCTTTGGGATCATTTTTCCAACCATGTTTAATATAACCTGCATTATAAGATAACCTTTGAATAACTCCTGTGTCAGGAAAAAGATCCATAGCATTGTCATCTAAGTTACCATCAGAATAACTTCCTCCTGGATTACCTGAACGCATCCAATCATTATTTGTATTATAGATTAATGGTAATGAATTCATTGCATTATCTTTAGTATCAAAAGGCTTTATAAACACCTCAAACCTGTCACTAACTATGTTAACTCCATCTCCATGTATTCTTGTTTTATTTCTTCCCCAATACTTTGACAAGCCATCAAATACAATATTTTTTAATTCTACAAAACTTTTAGTTCTTACTTTAATAGGTTGTTTTCCCGCAACTAAAGCTTTTTTCGGAATCTTATCCCACGGGCAGCTTTCCACCCACCGGGTTTCATCTCTGGCACCGGCAAGATGGGACGAACATTCCAGCCCTTCCGCTCCGCCGTCTTTCAGGTTAACCCGGAGCGTGG
>NZ_BJYJ01000083.1 GCF_007991455.1 Chryseobacterium hagamense
TCCTATTTTTAGGGTATAAAAAGTGGCAAAATGTTAGGGAAAATAAAACCGGATTTACAGCAAAATTTGTTTAAGACCAGACTTACCGAGCTTATTAATATGGAGCATCCTTTGGTGAAATTGGCTCAGGAGATTTCCTGGGATACAATGGAGTCAGAGTTTGAAAGTTTATTTTCAGAAGGCGGAAGACCTTCTATTGCGATTCGTAAAATAGCAGGAATGCTTTTGCTCAAAGAGATGTTTAAAGAAAGCGATGAGAGCGTTGTAGAAAGATGGATTGAGAATGCTTACTGGCAATATTTCACCGGAGAAACCTTTTTTCAGACCGATCAGCCTTTTGATCCGAGCAATTTTGTACACTTCAGAAAAAGAATTGGCGAAAAGGGTTTGGAATTTCTTTTGGGACAAAGCGTTTCGCTTCATCCCAAAGCCAAAACAGAGAATGAGGTTCAGATTGACACTACTGTTCAGGAGAAAAATATTACGTTTCCCACTGATGCCAAGCTGGCAAAAAAAGTAATTGATCATTGCGCTAAAATAGCCGTCAAAGAAGGTGTTGTACAAAGACAAAGCTACAAAAGAGTGAGCAAACAATTATTGCGGGACGCTTACTTCGGGCATCACCCGAGAAGACAGAAGAAGGCTAAAATGGCGAGGAAAAAACTCAGAACAATTGGTAAAAGGTTGCTTCGGGAACTGGAAAGGAAACTTTCTAAAGATGTTTTGAAAGACTACGAAAAGGTTTTTAAAATTTACCTTAAAGCACTCACCCAGGAACGCAGTACAAAAGATAAAATTTACAGTCTTCACGAACCACAGGTTGCCTGTATTGCGAAAGGAAAATCGGGAAAAGCATACGGGTTTGGGGCAAAAGTAGCGGTAGTAAGAGGTCGGAAAACAGGCATCATCACTTCGGTAAAGAGATTTTCAGGTAATCCCCACGATAGCAAAACGCTGGAAGAATCCTTAGCACAAAGTGAACGGGTAAGAAAATCCGTTGGTGGGACAAGACCTGCTAAAGCCACTGCAGACCGGGGATTTAGGGGAATAAAAGAAGTAGAAGGAACAGCGGTTGTACTTCCCTCAAAAAAAGAGAAAACAAAACATGGGCAGCAGGTAGCCAGATTACGATTCCGGGCAAGAGCAGCAATAGAACCTTGTATATCGCATTTAAAAAGAAACCACTCCTTAGGATTAAACTTCCTGAAAGGAGTAGCCGGAGATATTCATAATGCCTTGTTAGCAGGGATCGGGTACAATCTAAAGATGCGATTCAATCAAATTAAAGAGCA
>NZ_BJYJ01000084.1 GCF_007991455.1 Chryseobacterium hagamense
GGCGAAAGGTTTGTTGAGGAAAATTGGAGTTGGGAAGAAAGAGAAAAGTAAAGATAAAGAAGCTGATGGTTATCTGGATTGGAGTAATGGTGTTGATGATTTCAAATCTAAAGATGGTGGTAATCATGAAATGTACTATAAGAAAAAAGGAAATGATTTCCAATTATATGTTGCTAGTAAAAATCCTAAACCTATATTGGAAAAGCTTGAAGAGCGTAAGAAAATTTCTAAAGAATCTAAAGATGGAAATGAAGAGGCAAATATTTTTACAGCACAAGAATACTATAATCAAAAAATATTAAAATTAGAAAATGAATTGAATGATTTAAAAGGACCTGAAAATAGTTCTCTTGCTGATAAAAGAGCTAAAGAGCTGCGAAAAGCACGTAAGAAAATGGTGGATTTGTTTGAGCGAATAAGATTAGATCATAATGATAGAGATGAGATACCAACTGTAGTGATTAAAAAAGGAAAAGGGCATGTAATAGCTAATCCATTAACATGGCTAGAAGGAAATTTCGTTGGCTCAGATCCTGGAAATGCAAGTCCACCGGGTTGGAATTACGCTCAACAACTGCGTGTGCATTCAACAGATAAAGACTGGGTGCGAGGACATTTATTAAGTGAAAAGTTACATGGTCCTGGTGAAGACTGGAATTTGGTTCCTATTCGTTCAGGAGTTAATACAAGAATGGAAACTGAAATAGAAAGCAAAGCTAAAAATGCCATTAAAGATAAAAGTGTCATTTTAAGTTATGAGACAAAAGTAACTGAATGGTGGAATGGAGAACATGAAGATATACAGCATTTTCCGAAAAAATGGATAGTGTCAATGACGTACTTAAAGTATGAAAACGGAAAATTAGAAAAGGATTCTACTTCTGAAAATGTTCCTTTTAGTCAGGGAAAAATTCCTATGTTAGGGGAAAACCCAGCGTTATATCTCAATGATATTGGCGGACCAACTATCAAACTGATGGAACCTGAATTAAATGATGTATTTATTGATGACATAAGAAATGCTAAAAATATTGGTGAAATAAAAGGAATAGAAGATCTTGAAAATAAAATAGAAAATTATTTGATAGCAAAAAACATTACTAGAAGATATGATTT
>NZ_BJYJ01000085.1 GCF_007991455.1 Chryseobacterium hagamense
GTAATCTTCCCAGCTTTAGGCATACTCAAAAGTAGAGTTTTTGGTTAATAATTTCTTGTTATTGCTGTTAAAACTTTGTTGGAATGTGGGAAAATCTTCTGCGCTTTGTGTTTTGATTTTTCCATATTTCAACAAAAAGTCCCGAGGTGTAAGGTATTGTAGCGCACTGTGCGGGCGCTCATTATTATACATCCACATCCAGATTTCTGAATAATTTCTCATCTGCCTGATGTTCTCAAATAAATAAACATCTAAAAATTCTGTCCGAAAAGTCCTGTTGAATCTTTCTACCAGAGAGTTTTGCGTTGGTTTTCCAGGTTGGATATAATGAAGCGCAATCTCATTTTTGTCGCACCAGCCTTTTAGTTTTTCACCAATAAACTCAGGACCGTTGTCCACTCTTATCTTTTCCGGTTTTCCACGCCAGTCGATCAGTTGTTCCAGTTCGGAAACCACTCTTGCAGATGGTAAACTGGTGTCGATGGTAATATTCAAAATCTCTCTATTAAAATCATCAATGATATTTAAGCTTCTCACGCTTTTGCCATTCTCCAGAGTATCGTGCATAAAATCCATACTCCATGTTACATTGGGATAAACAGGACGAAGCAAAGGCTCTTTCACCCTTGCCGGAAGGCGTTTCTTTCGTTTGCTTCTTAAGTTCAGCTTCATCGATTTGTAAATCCTGTAAACCCGTTTGTGATTCCATCCAAAACCCAAGTTTCTCAAACGGTGGTGCATCGTCCAGAATCCCCAGGTCTGATGCTGTTCTGCAAGCAAAACCAGCTCCTCCCGGATCTTGTCATCTTCATTGTTTTTCTTCTTTTTGTAGTAAAATAACGAACTGTTTATGATAAAAAGTTTACACGCATTCCGAATGCTTACTCCATGCTGCGATACGGAATAAACAACCAGTTCCCGCTTCTCGGAAGGTGTTAAAGCTTTTTTGCGATCACATCTTTCATCACCACATTTTCTAACGTAAGTTCAGCCACAATTTTTTTGTACT
>NZ_BJYJ01000086.1 GCF_007991455.1 Chryseobacterium hagamense
CCTGCGGTAAGCCTTCGATTTTGTATATATTGATACCGGTACAGAGAAAATTCAGAATCAGTACTTTTGTTTTTAAATGCAGTATATTTTATGAAAGACCAATTTTCTGATATCCTTCAAATTATTAAGGATGCTTGAAGTAAAGTCATAAAAGCTGTAAATTCAGATATATCGGCAGGAAGGCGGAACTAAGTGAATGGGGCAATATATTCAGACCAATGAACCTGAAATCAAAGGATTTTCAAACAAAAATCTTTGGAGAATGAAGCCGTTTTATGGGTCTTACAGAGAATTTTCACAGTCTCAACACTGTTGAGAGAAACAAGCTGGTCCCATAACTTGTCTATCTTTTGAATCCGCATCATCCATGCATAGAATTATCCGCATTGTAGCCACCGAAGTGATAAACCGGTAAAACTGTCCCTGGAGGATTTGTATTTAATTGTCTGGATAGACGCCTTTTTTTCAAAGTTCATGAAACTCTGAAGTTATTACTAAAACTATGGAATATAAAAATTATAACTATACTGATAAATTTGATGTAACAGAGATGTTGGCAAATGATCAAAATGTTGTAGAAATTATTATCGGTGCTATAAACGGAATAGATGATCAGGAGTGGTTAGAAGACATGTGCATCAGATATATACTTAATAAAGATTTTGCAACTGCTCGAGCTGCAATTTACGGAGTAGGAGATGTTGCGAGAATCTACAAGAAATTATTAAAGAGAAAAGAAATACAGCAAGAATTTGATAAAGTTACAGATGAAAGATTGAAATTTGTAATCAAAGAAGTAACTGATGACCTGGAGATATTTTAAAGTAATAAACTCTGAAAGAAATTTACTGAAGAAATAGGGCTGGTCTTCAAAAAAGAAATATAAATTTTAATCGCATTTATTTCTAATTTTTTTATTATGAAATTATTTTTCAAGAGTCCTTAACGCTTAGAAAGTGTTGGGGCTTTTTTATTAAATAATAAGACGTGTAGTTA
>NZ_BJYJ01000087.1 GCF_007991455.1 Chryseobacterium hagamense
GTGAGGTATTGCAAAGCACTATGTGGCCGCTCATTGTTATACATCCACATCCAGATCTCCGAATAATTTCTCATCTGTCTGATGTTCTCAAAAAGATAAACATCTAAAAATTCTGTCCGAAAAGTCCTGTTAAATCTTTCTACCAGAGCGTTTTGCGTAGGCTTTCCCGGCTGGATATAATGAAGTAAGATCTCATTTTTATTGCACCAGTCTTTTAGCTTTTCAGCTATAAACTCCGGACCGTTGTCCACTCTTATCTTTTCGGGTTTTCCCCGCCAGTCAATGAGCTGTTCAAGTTCTGTAATTACCTTTGATGATGGCAAACCCGTATCAATTGTAATGTTCAAAACCTCACGATTAAAGTCATCAATAATATTCAGACTCCTAACACTTTTGCCATTTTCCAGACTGTCATGCATAAAGTCCATACTCCACGTTACATTGGGATATACAGGACGAAGCAAAGGCTCTTTCACCCTTGCAGGAAGCCGCTTCTTTCGTTTGCTTCTTAAGTTCAGCTTCATCGATTTGTAGATCCTGTAAACCCGTTTGTGGTTCCATCCAAACCCTAAATTCCTCAAGCGGTGGTGCATCGTCCAGAATCCCCAGGTTTGATGATGGTTTGCAAGCGAAACCAACTCCTCCCGGATCTTATCGTCTTCATTGTTTTTTCTCTTTTTGTAATAAAATACCGAACTGTTTATGATGAAAAGTTTACACGCATTCCGAGTGCTTATCCCTTGCTGTGATCCGGAATAAACAACCAGTTCCCGTTTCTCGGAAGGTGTCAGAGCTTTTTTGCAATCACATCTTTCATCACCACATTTTCCAGGGTAAGTTCCGCCACGATTTTTTTGTATTGCGAAAGTTCCTTTTCAAGTTCTTTCATCTTTGTGAGTTGCTGAACATCCAAACCGCCATATTTGCTCTTCCATTTGTAAAAGGTA
>NZ_BJYJ01000088.1 GCF_007991455.1 Chryseobacterium hagamense
AGAGCTTGTTTAAAAAAGAAATTTAGAAATAATTTGTAAAATAAGCCGGTCAGTCGGAACTTTGTATTTCACCACAAAATCAGAGTTCATGACAAAGAAATATCTTCGCCTGACTGACGGGCAGTGGCAAGTTATAAAAAATTTTTTACCTGTTAAAACAAAAGGTCATTATGCCTTGCGTGATTTAATTGATGCGATCCTATGGATTCTCCGTACAGGCTGCCAATGGCGTAATCTTCCTGAAAACTTCCCAAAATGGGAAAGTGTGTATTATCATTTCCGTAAATGGGGTAAAGACGGTACTTTGAATAGACTAAACGCGAAGCTTAATAAAATGGAGAGAAAACGTCAGGGGAAACACCGGACCCCGAGTCTTTTTTCTATTGACAGCCAGAGTATTAAGTCAGGTCCTTTTACCAGTATGGAGAAAGGGGTTGACGGCAATAAGAAAATTAACGGAAGGAAACGTCATGTGATTACCGATACCTTAGGGCTGATCTGGGGAGTAAAGGTAGGTCCGGCACATCAGCCGGACGGATACGCAGCACAGGATGTTATTGAGCCTTTGCTGGGCTATCTTGACCGGATGAAAAAAATATTGGGTGACCAGGCCTATAAAAAAGGATTTATTGATTGGGTCAAGGAGCATGTCATAGGATTGGAAATTGAGATTTCTTCTACTCCTCCCTCAGAAAAAGGATTTGTCCCTTTAAAGTGGAGATGGGTTACCGAAAGGACTTTTGGAACCTTTAATTTCTTCAGACGGCTGGATAAAGACCATGAAAAGACACCTGAAAGTCAGGAATATTGGATATTATGGCAGAATTGTCAAATTATCCTCAATAAAATCAAATAAGTATTAGAAATCTTTTTTAAACATGCTCTTAAA
>NZ_BJYJ01000089.1 GCF_007991455.1 Chryseobacterium hagamense
TTAGAAGCTGTTTGAATTATTTTTTTGAAAATAGGCAGAAAGGAATTATATTGTTTAAATGCGAATAAAAACATATAGTTCAGACCTTTCTGCCAGGAGCTGGAAAGTTATAAAAAATATCTTACCGGTAAAAAGAAAAAGCAAATGGGATTTGTATGAAATAATCAATGCCCTGTTTTATCTCACTAAAAACGGCTGTGTATGGCGGGATATTCCGGGAGAGTTTCCGCCCTGGCAAACGGTTTACTGGTATTATCGAAAATGGGTAAAAGATGGAACGTGGGATAACATTAACCGGTTATTGATAGCAAATAATCGCTTGATGGAAAACAAGGACTGGCAGCCCACCACAGCAATAATTGATAGCCAGACTACTAAAAACTCTTCTACAAGTACAGAGAATATCGGTATTGACGGAGGAAAACTTGTTAAAGGGAGAAAGCGATTCTATATTGTAGATACTCTGGGAAACCTTTTGGACAGCTTTGTGGTTGCGGCTAATTCATATGATGGAACCACAGCCATAAAACGTTGGTATGCAAAGTACTCGGAAAACGAATTGTTGGAAAACATAAAACTTATTTATGCCGATGGAACTTTTGGAGGCACTTTTCGCGAAGAAATGAAAAGAAAATATGAGATCGAAGTAGAAATACCCATTATTCCGATCGCTCAAAAGGGTAAAGTTGAAATTCATGAAAAGCGTTGGATTGTTGAAAGGACTATTGCCTGGACACTTAATAACAGAAGGTGCTGCAAAGATTATGAAAGAAAAACTGAAAATGCCAATGCCTATATTGTCATCGCAAACATCAGAAGACTAGCTAATAAAATTTAATTCAAACAGCTTCTT
>NZ_BJYJ01000090.1 GCF_007991455.1 Chryseobacterium hagamense
GCTGTTTGAGTTATTTTTTTGAAAAAAGGCAGAAAGGTTTTATATTGTTTAAATGCGAATAAAAACATATAGTTCAGACCTTTCTGCCAGGAGCTGGCAAGTTATAAAAAATATCCTACCTGTAAAAAGAAAAAGTAAATGGAATTTGCCTGAAATAGTGAATGCCATCTTTTATCTTACTAAAAATGGCTGTGTGTGGCGGGATATCCCGGGAGAGTTCCCGCCCTGGCAAACGGTTTACTGGTATTATCGAAAATGGGTTAAGGACGGCACCTGGGATAATATCAACAGATTACTGATTGCAAACAACCGTGTGATGGAAGACAAGCAATGGCAGCCCACAACATCAATCATTGATAGCCAGACTACTAAAAATACCTCTACAAGTACAGAAAATATCGGTGTTGACGGAGGGAAGCTGATCAAGGGCAGAAAGCGTTTCTACGTGGTAGATACATTGGGAAACCTTTTGGACAGTTTTGTAGTTCCTGCCAATTCATATGATGGAACCACCGCCATAAAACATTGGAAAAGAATATACTCTGAAAATGAATTGTTGGGAAATATACAGCGTATTTATGCTGACGGAACATTTGGAGGCACTTTTCGCGAAGAAATGAAAACAAAATACGAGATTGAAGTAGAAATACCCATAATTCCGATCGCTCAAAAGGGTAAAGTTGAAATTCATGAAAAACGCTGGATTGTTGAAAGAACTATTGCCTGGACGCTTAACAACAGACGGTGTTCCAAAGATTATGAAAGAAAAGTTGAAAATGCCAATGCTTATATGATCATAGCGAACATCAGAAGATTAGCTAAGAAAATTTAACTCAAAC
>NZ_BJYJ01000091.1 GCF_007991455.1 Chryseobacterium hagamense
TGTCAATCCTTTTGTTAGTCTTGTCAATCTTTACATCCACCCAGTCGACTTCAGCATATTGGGTCGTAAATTCTGCTTCCTTTGTTTTTTGGACACCATTTTTGGTAGCCGTAATCACGGCCTTCAGCTTTTTATTGTTGAAAAGCGAACTGTCATAAATACCATTGTTATCAAAACCATCCCAGAAGATAACATACGAACCGATCTTCGTATAGTCTGAAGAGGAGATGTTGTAAGGATCGAACACGCTTTTCCAATCCCATACCTTAACAGGATCTGCAGGCCGGTGTTCCGGTTTGTTCTTCATCAGGTCTTCACCCAGCAGAGGCAGACGCCTGGCCGTGACCACAATTTCAGGAAGATTGGTGATGGCATACAGCGTACTCCCGTCTTCATTCAGTACCTTAAACTCCAGGGAATCGATATTGCTGAGCATTAACGAATAATTAAAAACAAAATTCGCATTTTCATAATTCCCTTCGAAATCCAGTATGCCGAATGGCACTACCGTTGAACAGCCGCTGTCTTTTTTTAATGAAAATGAAATCTCGAAATCCTCATTCACCGTACTTCCCTTCCTTTCAAAATTGCCGTAGACAACACCCCGGTCAGTTCCCATTTCCCGCACCTGATTACCGGCACCGGATATGATTTTCCCTTCCGACGACATATTATGGTCGCCACCGGTGATCTTATGGTAAGCTCCCTGTACAATTCTTGTTCTGGACAT
>NZ_BJYJ01000092.1 GCF_007991455.1 Chryseobacterium hagamense
GGTAAATATAAAAGTAAATATGGTAATTATTCAATATTAAAAGCATATGAATTAGGACAAAGAGGCGCAAAATCATCAATGAATTATGTTTATACTGAAAAAGGAAAACCGATTCCACGCTCATCTTCAGTTTATTGCTCTGAAAAGGCGCCTTCAAAAAATGGCAGATAATTTTTTAGTCATGTATCAGAATTAGTGACAATCCCCATTTCACAGATTTTCAGTCCGTGATCAGAGAATAAAAAACCTCGCAATTTGCGAGGTTTTTGTGTTTTACAGTTCGGTATGATTTACTTATAGGCTTTTCTTGCATTAAAATCCCTTATGGTAAGATCAAGAAACCTTGTTACCAGAGCTTTTGTCTTCTTCGCTCATATTCTGTATGGCTTGAAATTTTTTCAGAAGTTCTTTATCTTTAATAGAAACAGTATCATCATTCAGCAGAGCATCGCTGGAAACCCCTAAAGCATCGGCAATATTTTTAAGCGCATCGGCAGGGGGAATGCTGCTTCCCGGCTCGTAGCGGGAAAGGCTTTTGTTATTCACCCGGGGTTTTTCTGCAAGCTCTGCCGAATGATTATATTGGGCTTCTTAAAATTGAGTTGGTCTTGAATGTTTACTTGTTTAA
>NZ_BJYJ01000093.1 GCF_007991455.1 Chryseobacterium hagamense
CATAAACGATGCCCGAAGGTGACGAATAGGCTGCCGGATTGGTAATCGGTCCCGTCAGGTTTGAATTGGTGAAATAAGTTACCGTTACTCCAGGATCGGCGGAAAGATTTACTGAAGTCAGGTTAAAGGTTCCGTTTCCGTTCGTTCCGGCACAGACCGTCAGAGATCCGTTGTTTACATTCGGCATGGGATTCACCGTTAAAGTAATCTGCGCGGTTTTTGAACATCCTGCCGGTGAGGTTACATTGGTATAGATAATCCCGGAAGGTCCGGAATAGGCAGCAGGATTGGTGATCTGTCCGGTTAGGTTTGAATTGGTGAAGTAATTAACCGTAACTCCGGGATCGGAAGAAATATTGGCTGCGGTCAGGTTAAAAGTACCGTTTCCGTTGGTCCCTGCACAGGCTGTCAATGTGGTATTGTTAGCATTCGGTGCCGGAGTGACGGTTAATGTAATCTGGGCGGTCTTTGAACATCCGTACTGGGAAGTTACTTTGGCATAGATAATTCCTGCCGGACCGGTATAAGCAGCCGGATTGGCAATCGGGGTTCCTGTTAAAGCTGCATTGGTAAAATAAGTAACCGTTGTTCCCGGATCTGAAGAGACATTTACCGAACTGAGATT
>NZ_BJYJ01000094.1 GCF_007991455.1 Chryseobacterium hagamense
GACCATGTATATGGTAACCGACTGGTACCCCGACACGCCGGCCGGTGAAAGAAATCCCGCTGCCGTAACGTGGGAACTTTTTAAAAAGCGCTCCAACGGCAGCTTTACGACGACCAATATTAAAAAGAAGGGCGACGGAAGCTTTACTTTCGGGGAAGTGGCCTCAAAAAATACCTACCGCCTCGAAGCTTATCTTCATGAGCCGGAAGGAAGCGGCCCCACGACTATTGACATTACCCCGCAGCCGGCAGGGATTCCGAAGATCAGCAAGGTGGAGCTCCGCTATGTGGACGATTCTCCCGGAACGGTTTTCAGCTACACCGAAAAGATGGTGGCCGTTGCGCATTGTGTCAACCTTACCGGCGAAAAACTGCTTTTCACACTTTGGGAAGACGATGCTGCGGGTGAAGGCCACAACAGCAAGAACAAATTCGTGGACAGCAGGCAGGCCGTCGTCGGCAGAACGGGAACGGCAACCGCTGAATTTATTCTCACCAAAGCTTTGATGCAGAAAGCGGCACAGGGTGAAAGGGATCCCAAAGAACTGGAATTCTACGTCACGGTAGAATATTATAAAGACAAAAAACATGCTTCGGATAATGTAGAGCTGAAAAATCCGGATTA
>NZ_BJYJ01000095.1 GCF_007991455.1 Chryseobacterium hagamense
GCTTTAGTCTGATATCAATTATTATTTTACGGAAGATCCGTAGCCACAACCTGCTTTGGCTTTTATTTTTTTAGCAGGAAATTTTACAGGTTGTGAGAAGGAATATCCGGTATTATAAAGGTTTCCAGAACGACCATACCGTTCCGTTGAATACTGCAAGCTGATGCTTTACCGTATCATACACCATCATCCCGGCAGTAGGGTTAATGATATTCAGGTGCGGGCTGGCTACCTTCGGCAGAACCATGGCTTTGTTGGCATCCTTCAGGACAAGGATTCCCGGGGTGGTGTCCGAAGCTCCTCCCGTACCGATGACTACCTTGGCCCCCGGAATCTCCGCTTTGGAAGTCTGAAGAGAGGCATCCACAACTCCGGTAGCATCCACGCTCAGATCATACCAGGCCCCCGATTTCAGGTATTTCACTTTTTTATCCGTGATGTCATAAATCATTGTCCCGTCCACAGCTCCGGTTACCGAAGCGGCAGAAGTAACCCAGGGCAAAATAATCCCTCTGTTCCCGCTGCCGAACTCCAAAGAAACCGATGCGTTGCTCACCGATGTTTTACCGATAGCTACCTGGGAAAACCCCGATGTAAACAACAGTAAAGAAAATA
>NZ_BJYJ01000096.1 GCF_007991455.1 Chryseobacterium hagamense
AGGCTGGGAGAGGGAAGCCGGACGATGGAAGTGCCGGTTTTACTTAAAAAGTACTGATCATCAGATGAAAAAAATATCATTTTTTCAGAGAGAGCTTTGTTCAAATCCTTATCCGGAAACCTGGCTTTTTTACTCTATTTTTTATAACTAACTGACTATTAAATATAATCGGATTCGCATTAAATTAAAAAGCCCTCAGCACTTCCAAGTGCTGAGGACGACCTATATATTGCTGTGTTTTTTATAAAGCTGTCGCAGTGTACGTTACTGTCTGCGTATACGTTCCGGCCGGTTTCCCTAAGATGTCTGAAGAAGATGATTTCGCTGCCGGGATGGTGTAGTCCAGGTTCAGAGTTAATGCGCTTCCAAGCGGAGCGTTGGTTACCAGAGTCTGGTCCGTTGCCGATAAAACAACGGCGCTTTTTGTTCCGCCCATAGTTCCGGAAGCTGCTGCGGCTTTGATGGTCAGAACATTGACAGGGATCAGGTTGGTTCCGTTCATGAAATTAGCACCTCCTGCTTTTACTTTGACATTAAAGTTTTTTGTTGACGTCACTTTCAGAGAGTTGGCTTTGGTAACGGTCTGGTCCGAATTGTAGTCTGCTGCCGTCGCA
>NZ_BJYJ01000097.1 GCF_007991455.1 Chryseobacterium hagamense
GGCCTACGGACAGGTCGGAATCAACACGACGGCACCGGCAGCAAGCCTGGACATCGTAGCCAAAAATGCCACCGGTACCACTACCAGAGTAGACGGGATCCTGATCCCGAGGGTAAGCCGTGAGCGTGCCCAAAGCATGGTCTCCGTACCGGTGTCTACCCTGGTCTACATCAATGATGTTTCCAACGGAACCCAGACCGGATCCACCCAATATGCAGATGCGGTAGGCTTTTATTACAATGACGGGACCAACTGGATCAAGATGGGCGCTTCCACAACGGCTTCATCGGTAAACGTTACGGCAGAACTCGATGCCAACTATACGGCGCTGGCTTCCGACGACATCATCCTCTTCAATACCACAGCGGTAAGGACTCTCACCCTTCCGACTTCCGGAATTGCAGTGGGTAAAAAATACTACATCTCACTGATCGGAAGCGACGGGATAGGGTTTGCACCGGCTTCTGCCATCCGCAACACCAGCTACAATATTTTGAATGCCGGTACATCAGCCACCATTATGTATCTGGGCGGCGGGAAATGGGATGTGGTTTCCGGATACTAACCCTTTGTCCTTTCAATAAAATACATAAAAA
>NZ_BJYJ01000098.1 GCF_007991455.1 Chryseobacterium hagamense
AAGTACTAGGTCACAATTAGTTTACATTAAATTTTGAAAAACGAATATTTAAATGTGTTCCTATATTTGCCATGCATCTGTTTACGGAATAGAATAAAGTATCTTTTTCAAGATAATCTTCAGGATATAGCCATTCTGTTTTCAGCTTGCGCCAGAGCGTTTCTGCAATGTTCAGATGGGGAGAATAAGGTGGCAGAAAGAAGATAAATAGTCCTCTCTGTTCCCAACGGGCTCTATTCTGCTTTACTAGTCTTGACCGATGAACAGAAGCATTATCCAAAGCCACTACCGTTTTTTTCTGTATCTCAAAGGATAAATCTTCCAGAAAATTGACTACAAATTCACTGTTGATGTTTTGCTCGCTCATCTTCCAATGGCATACATTGGAGCGGTTGATCATTCCAAAAATGTTTGTTTTATAGCCTTTTTCTACATAGACAGCCACTTCTTCACCGGGGAACTGCCATCCGTAAGGAACATAGCCCTGGCTGCTTACATGACTTTCATCTGCATAAAACAAATCAATCATTCCATGATTTTCAAGGTGTTCCAATTCCTGAAGATCTAATTTTTTGCAGATGTACAGTTCTTCG
>NZ_BJYJ01000099.1 GCF_007991455.1 Chryseobacterium hagamense
TTTTGGGGAAACTCAGTGGTATAAAAACATCATGGCGTATCTTGCTGAGCCTGCTTCTTCTGAGCCAGACTTCTCTAAATATGATTTTTCGCAGTTTGGTAATATTAGTGATGAAGAGCCTGTTAATTTTTTTGGAAAGAATGATAAATCCGTCTTTCATAAAAAATTTAAAGAAATGCATGATCTTTTAAAAAATACCAAAGGAGATGGTATTTTTAGAGTATATGGACATGGAAATTTAAATATGCTATGGAATGAAGATGAAAGACTTTTTAGTGCAAAAGATTTTGATAAAGCCATGTTAGCAAAAAATAAGAACTGGGCAAATATTGATAAATATAAGAACCCTACTTTAATTTTATTTGCTTGTCTTTCAGCTTCCGATGTTGGAAATAATGGATCTATGGCAAAACAAATATCTAAAGCACATCCCAATGTTACAGTTATAGGTTTTAGAGGGTTTGTAGAATATGATTTAGACGTAAAAGGTATTAAAAATATTAGTAGACAGCAAGGCGCAGGAGATGGAAATGGACTTATTGTTTTTTATAAAAATGGACAAGCCCTCCATGGTTATTATTATAGAGAATA
>NZ_BJYJ01000100.1 GCF_007991455.1 Chryseobacterium hagamense
TGTTTTTGCCGGAGGGAATGTAACGTCCGGAACGGGATCTACCGCTCCGAACAAAAATCTCTGTGCCTCTTCCACCTGTGTGAATGCATCGGGAGTGCCGAATGTAGTAAATGCCGGAGGAGCTGCCGATATCGGTGGTGACCAGGGCCAGGGCATCGGAACTTCCCAGAACAGCGGTATTCAGCCACCGGGATGTTCAAGCTGCTACAAGCCGTCGGTGACTTCCGGAACGACCCTGAATACCAATGCCGGTATTTCGGCACTGGGAAGGGCAGGAACCAGCGGAGACAACTGGCCGATGGTAAGGAAAGGGGCCTGGACCGCCCTGGAAGCCAAAACCAAAGGAATGGTGGTCAACCGGGTGGCTTTCGACAATACCGGGAACCCCATAGGGATCGCTTCAGCCAATTTCGTGGAAGGGATGATGGCTTACGATACGACCAACAACTGCCTTAAAGTGTATACCACAAAGGACAACGGAACCACCTACGGATGGTACTGCATGGAAAACCAGGCCTGTCCTGACTGATTTAAATCAAGCAAAACGGAAATTTAAATTTTAAAAAATGAAAAAAGCAATCAATA
>NZ_BJYJ01000101.1 GCF_007991455.1 Chryseobacterium hagamense
GATTTTTGAGGAATCAAGCTCGGGAATTAACAGGCTGATCCAAAAATTAGGGACTGGCAAAAATTTAGTTACTCCAAATATAAATCTTTATCATTTTTAAATTATTTTCCGGATATATCTTCCTTTTAATTAAATATTCCGATATCAACTCTACAGATAAGACCGTTGATTAATAGCTGTAAATTCATAAATCGAATTCCTTTCACTTTTTTTTCAATTTAATCCTTAATTTCAAACTCCAATTCCTATAAAAGTCTAATATCCTCCAATTCTAAAACGCCCTCATTTTTTTAGGAGCTTAATCCGGCTATCCACTCTATCTTTTTTGTTTTACAGCTTTCGGATTGATCATCAGCATCAGTAAAAAAACAAAAAAGGATGCCGTTCCTATCCGGGCTAGGGCGGTGGTCTTATTAAAAACCCTCCAACCCTCCAACGCTCCGACACTCCAACACTCTAACCCTCCGACACTCTAACCCCCATTTCACGCCGGTCTCAGGGAGAGTCTTTAGCCTGACCTAGGCTTTTTTCCTCATTGTGGATAAGTATGGGTAAAGCCCTAACCCCCGTTTACCGAGGG
>NZ_BJYJ01000102.1 GCF_007991455.1 Chryseobacterium hagamense
CCCCCACCGCCAGTTTCCTGCGCAATTCTTGTGGTAGCCATATCCACAAGATCGAACATTTGTCCCAAGAAATCTTGTCCTCCGATAAAGGGAGTAATGGCACGACGGCCTCCTGGGCTTAATTCCCAGAAAGAATTTGGTCCAATGGTGTAATTCGTAAATTCTTCAGGCGACTGCGCCTTCCGGCCATCCGGATCAATAAACCGTATCGGGTTATTATAAGCATAATTATACGGCGTAAATCTTCTCGATGTTTCAGAAAGCGGATCAATAACGCCCCATCTTCCGATATCGCTCATATACACCCTGGCCCCGTAATCGCTCCAGCCGGTTTCCTTCTGTAGTTCTTTACCGTTGTACTGGTAATTGTAGGATGGATTCCCGGCTTGGGCATTGTAGCCTTCATGCTTCAGCCCGAACGGGTAAAAATTGTTTTCTTCAAGAACTTCTGCGCTGCCACCGGCGTTTTTAAAATAACTCAGGCGTACATTTCCCAAATGGTCTGTGTAGCTGTAAATATAGCTACTATTTTAAATAAACTTTATTAACATAAATAAAAAAGGTAA